>NZ_JOEH01000015.1 GCF_000719095.1 Streptacidiphilus jeojiense
CCGACCGAAGGGCCAGCACCGGACGCCGCGTCAACCATCGCCTCGCCCCCGAAGACCAGGGCGTCCATAACCCCATTCTCCCCCACCACCCCCAACCCCACCATCACCCCCAAGGGGGAAATGTCACCCCATCAAGTTGACGAATGAGGCGATGCCGTAGCGGGTTGCTTACGGCAACTGTGAGTGGCTTACATGGCGGGTCCGTTGCCGCCCTCCGCCGTCCGTGGCTTGTTGCTGTTGCTCGCTACGCTCGCTGGCCAACTGCGGGAGGGGGCGCCCTGGTTGGGCGCCGTAGGCCCGTGGCGGGGGCGTGGGGGCGGGGCAGGGGGCGTGCGGTGGGCCGAGTTGCCTGAACCCGGGTCACTTCTCGTACATGGGGTCACTCGTCGTACGGAGATGTCGGACATATCCGGGCATTCATGTAGATCAAGTGACCCAATGTCCGAAGATTGACCCAAAGTGTAGAGGGCATCTACCTGGCGAATCGTTTCTCCAGCCCCACCACTGACCGCCCGCCACCCGGCAACGGCGAGACCCCGCACCCCTCCCCCGCCCCTGTCGCCGCGAGCGAAGCGAGCAACAGCAACAAGCCACGGACGGCGGAGGGCGGCAACGAACCCGCCATGTAAGCCACCCACAGCTGCCGCCTCACCCACCCCGGCGGTGCACTGACCGGCGTGGCCCCGGCCCAATCCCCCGGGTGTAGCCGCCACCTGGGTGTACTGCGTCGTGGGGTCCGGAGAACTTGTCCTCACTGGGGAGACAATCGGCGCCATGTCCCTCGCCCCGGTGCTGCCCGCTGATCCCCAGGTGCCGTCGGGCGGCGGGGGCGCGGGGGCGCAGCGGGGACCGACCTCGGCGGCGTTGGCGCTGGTCGAGGCGCTGGTCGGCGGGGTGGTGCTGCTGGTCACCTACTGGGTGCTGGCCTCGGCCGGGTACTCCGGGC
Organism: Streptacidiphilus jeojiense; assembly: GCF_000719095.1. Taxonomy (GTDB): domain Bacteria; phylum Actinomycetota; class Actinomycetes; order Streptomycetales; family Streptomycetaceae; genus Streptacidiphilus; species Streptacidiphilus jeojiensis. Next base: position 947 of record NZ_JOEH01000015.1, read on the forward strand.
TGCTGCGCTCGTGGCAGCTGGTGCTGCTCGGGCTGCTCGCGCTGGCGCTGCTCATTGCCCGGCACCGTTTCCCTCAGGTGGCGATGGCTGCGCTGGCCGCGCTGCTGGGGGTGATGCCGTCGCTGGCCATGCTCTGTGCGGCGGTCAGCTACAGCACGACCCGGCGGGTCGGCGCCCCGCGCCGGCGGGACCTGGTGCTGCTGGCCTCGGCCGTGCTGCCGGTGCTGGTCAGCGTGGTGCGGCTGGTGCTGTGGCAGGGCGCCCGCTGGCAGTACGCGGTGGAACTGGGCGCGGTGCTGGCCGTCGTGGGCGTGGTCGTCCCGGGACTGGTCGGCACCGCCGCCGGCCAGCAGGACCGGCTGGTCCGCGCGCTGCGCGAGCGCACCGCGGCGGCCGAGCGGGCCAAGCGGCTGGTGGAGAGCGAGTCGCGGACCGAGGAGCGGTCCCGGATCGCCGCCGAGATGCACGATCTGGTCGGCCACCGGCTCAGCCTGATCGCCCTGCACGCGGGCGGACTGGAGATGGCCCTGGCCGAGCAGGCCCCTGACCTCGTCGACGAGGCCGCCCAGGTACGCCTGGCCGGGCGGGACGCGATGGACGAGCTGCGCCAGGTGCTGGGGGTGCTCGGCCCGCTGGGGCGGGACACCGGCACCGACGCGCTCACCGAGGCCACCGGCACCAGAGCGGACGTACTGGCGCTGGTCGACGAGTCCCGTGCGGCCGGGATCCGGGTCGCGTTCTCCTGGCGGGGCGACGATCTGACGGCCTCCCAGCCACGGGTGCGCCGGGCGGTGAACCGGGTGGTCCGGGAGGGGCTGACCAATGTGCACCGCTATGCCTCCGGCGCGGCCGTCACTGTGACGGTGCATCACGAAGCCGGCCGGGTCTCCGCCGAGGTCCGCAACGGCGCGCCACCGCGTCCACCGGCCGCGACCACCGGGCTGGGCACCGGCCGCGGGCTGGCCGGACTGCGCGAGCGGGTCACCCTGCTGGGCGGCGAACTGACCGTGGGACCCGAGCCGGACGGCGGCTTCCTGATCCGCGCGGTGCTGCCCACCGACCCGGACGCCGGCCCAGGCGGCGAGGCCGGCAGCGACGTCGGCGGCGAGGCCGGCAGCGACGTCGGCGGCGGGGCCGGCCACGGTGCCGAGGGGGCGGCCCCGGCCTGGGAGCCACCGCTCTCCCCCGATGCGGTCGAGCCGCCCAGCACCGACGAGGTGGTGCGCAGCCGGTTGGCCGGTGCCGTCGCCGCGGTGCTGGGCCTCGCCGGGCTGGGCGCGGTGCTGCTGGTCGGCCTGAGCCTGCTGCAGCAGGCCCGCCCGTTCGAGGGCGAGCCGCCGAACAGCGTGGTGCACCTAGGTATGACACCGAGTCAGCTGCAGCAGCTGGTCGGCTCGGACAGTCCCGCGGTGCGGTCGGCGGCGGACGGACGTGAGCCCTCGCGTCCCGCCGGGGCAACCGAGTGCATCTTCCCGTACACCTCCGCCACGGACGGTCGGCACCGGCTGATGATCACTCGCTACTGTTTCAATGATGACAAATTGACCGATATTGCCAATTTCACCACGCCGCTGGCCTCCTGAGCCGAGCCGAGCGGCCCGCCCGGGGAGCACCGATGACCGAGAGCAGCGCCGCCACCACCCCGATCCGCGTCCTGCTGGCCGACGACGAGGAGACCGTCCGAGCGGGGGTGCGGCTGATCCTGCGTCATGCCGAGGGCATCGAGGTCGTCGCCGAGGCATCGAACGGGGCCGAGGCGGTGGAGCTGGCCGCGCGCACGCCGGTGGACGTGGCGCTGGTGGACATCCGGATGCCGGTGCTGGACGGGCTGGCCGCCATCGAGCAGTTGCTGCGGCTGGACCCGCACCCGGCCGTGGTCATGCTCACCACCTTCGGCGACGAGGCCAATGTCACCCGGGCGCTGCAGGCCGGGGCCGGTGGCTTCCTGCTCAAGGACGACGGACCGCAGCAACTGATCAGCGCGGTGCGGGCGGCGGCCGAGGGCGACGCGGTGCTCTCGCCGGGGGTGACCGGCATGGTGGTGCGCCGGATGCTGGACGGCAGCCGGCCCGGCGCCGGGGGCACCACCGCCGCCGCCGAAGACGCCGAGCCGGCGCCGGAGCAGCAGGTCGCCGCCCTCTCCGAACAGGAGCGCCAGGTGCTGTCCATGCTGGGCCAGGGCATGCCCAATCTGGAGCTCAGCCTGCGCCTGGGACTGGGCCCCGACGCGGTGAAGACCCTGGTCAGCGAGGTCCTGGCGAAGACCGGCACGGAGAGCAGGGTGCAGGCGGCACTGCTGGCGGTCAGGGTCGGGCTGGCGGACTGAGGCCGGGGACCCGAGGCTTGGGGCCGGGGGCTTGGGGCCAGGGGCCTGGGGCCTGGGGCTTGGGGCTTGGGGCTTGGGGCTTGGGGCTTGGGGCCAGGCTCCTGGGACCGGGGTCCGGCGACCGCACGGCGGCAGGCTACGATCCGGCTGTGCTGAAGATCGGTCTCATCGGTATGGGCCGGATGGGGACCCCCATCTGCGCCAACCTCGTCGCCGCCGGCCACCAGGTGGCCGTCCACGACGCCCGGCCCGATCGCGCCGCGGCCGCGTACGACTGCGGCGCCGCCTGGTGCCGCTCCGGTCGCGAGGTGGCGGACGGCGCGGATGTGCTGATCACCGTTCTCCCCGGCCCGGCCGAGGTCGGGGCGGCGCTGGACGACGCCGTCCTGGACGCGCTCGCGGCCGCCCCCGATCCGACCTGGATCGACATGAGCAGCAACTCCCCCGCCGCGGCCGCACCGGTCCGCGAACGTGCGCTGACCCGGGGCATCGGCGTGCTCGAAGCCCCGATCGGCGGCGGCCCGGAGGACGCACGGGCCGGCACGCTGCGGCTGTTCGTCGGCGGCGACGCCGACCTGCTCGCCCGGCACCGCCCGCTGCTGGAGGTGGTCGCCGACCCGCAGCGAATCACCCACCTCGGCGGCCCCGGCACCGGATACACCGTCAAACTGCTGGTCAACCTGCTGTGGTTCGGCCAGGCCGCAGCCACGGCCGAGGCCCTGCTGATCGGCCGCAGCGCCGGTGTCGACCTCGCCGCGCTGCACCACACCCTGGCCGAGTCCGCCGCGAGCAGCGAGTTCATCCGCCGCGACCTGCCCTCGCTCTTCGCCGGCGACTACCTCGCCTCGTTCGGCCTGGACCACATCCACGAGCAGCTCGCCGTCGTCACCTCGCTGGCCCGCGACCTGGGCACGCCCCACACCATCACCGAGACGGTCCGCCGACTGCACCAGGACGCCCTGGACCGCTACGGCCCGGCCGACGGCGAGCTGCTGGCGGTGGCCCTGTTGGAGGAGCAGGCGGGGATCCGGCTGCGGACCGGCCCCTGACCACCGAGTGGGCAGATCCAGCTCCTGACGCAGGCTCAACCGGCGACCAGCCGTACCAGCGCGGTGACGACCACTGCCACCAGTACCACCACCAGGAACGGCGCCCGCCGCCACAGCGCGAATCCGGCCGCGGCCAGGCCGAGCGCACGGGCGTCCAGGACCAGGCCGTGGGCGCCGTGGCCGAAGGTCTGCAGTGCGGTGAGGGCGGCGAGCAGGGCGACCGGGGCGAGAGCGGCGAAGCGGCGCACCGCAGGGCGGTCCAGCAGCCCGGCCGGGACGGACAGGCCGATCAGCTTGAGCAGGTAGCAGCCTGCGGCCGTGACCAGCACGGCGGTCCAGACGTTCATGACTCCTCCAGCGGACGCTTACGGCGCAGTAGCCCGACGACGGGTACCGCGACGACCGCGAGCAGCACGGGTATCCCGGCCGGCAGCAGGGGGGTGGCGGCCAGTGCCAGGACCGCGCCCAGCAGTGCCACCGAGCGCTGTTCCCCGGCCTCCCGCAGCCGTGGGCCGAGCAGGGCCAGGAAGACCGCCGGTCCGGCGGCGTCCAGTCCCAGGCGGGTCGGATCGCCGAGCGCGCCCGCGCCGAGCGCCCCGGCCAGGGTGGTCAGGTTCCAGGTCAGGTAGAGGCTGACGGCGGTGACGGCGAAGCCGATCCGGGTGGAGCGCCGGTCCGGCTGGACCATGGCGACCGCGGTGGTCTCGTCGATCACGGCGTGGGCGGCGAGCGGGCGCAGCAGCCTGGGCAGTTCCAGCCGGGGGCCGAGGCGCAGCCCGTACAGCGAGTTGCGGACGCCGAGGAAGAGCGCGCCGGCGATGGCGGCGAACGGGGCGGCACCGGCCGCCAGCGCCGCCGTCAGGGCGAACTGCGAGGCGCCGGTGAAGACCAGCAGGCTGAGCACGCAGGTCTGCCAGACCGTCAGATGCGCTGCGGCACCGGCGACGCCGAAGGCCAGCCCGGACGCTCCGACGGCCAGGCCGACGCCCAGGGCGTCCCGCACCACCGCGCGGTCCGGCACCGCCCGGGCCTGGTGGCCGCCCGCCGGGTCGCCGTCCAGCGGCCTCGGCGGGGCGGGGGCGTTCGCTGCGGCTGGTGGTCCGTTGCGTTGGGAGGCGATCATGCGGACATGGTGCCCCCGGTCACCGCCCCAGGGCTTGTACGTTCCTGCGCGCCCGCTGGTAGGCCCCGGGCGGTACCCCGACGATCCGGCGGAAGTGGCGGGTCAGGTGCGCCTGGTCGACGAAGCCGACGGTGACGGCGGCGTCGGCGGGGGCGGTCCCGGCGTCCAGCAGTCGGCGGGCGGTGCTGACCCGCTGCTGGGTCAGCCAGGCGTGCGGCGGCAGCCCGTACACACTGCGGAAGGCCCGCAGCAGCGGGAAGGGACGGGCGCCGACCGCGGCGGCGAGCTCGTCCAGGGTGGGCGGGTCGGCCAGCTGGACCACCAGCAGGTCACGGGCGCTGCGGGCGGCCCGCAGCCCTTCGGCGGCCGGCTGCCGGTCCGGGCTGCGGCCCCGGGCATGGCCGCGGACCACCCGGGCGAGCGCCAGCCGCAGCAGCGTGCTCGCGGCCAGGACCTGGTTCTGCTCGGCGGCCAGGTGCACCTGCTGGACCAGCTGCGTCAGCTCCGGGTCGACCGCGACGGCGCCGGCGAAGCTCAACGTCCCGCGGTCGGCGCCCAGGTCGGCGGCGACCGCGGCCATCGTCGCCACGCTCGGGTAGATCACCTGGTAGCTCCAGCCGCCGGGCTCCCCCGCGTGCCCGGTGTGCAGGGTGTCCGGGTCGACCAGGGCCAGGCTGCCGGCGGCCGCGCGCTCCAGGCTGCCCCGGCAGTGGAACAGCTCGACCCCGGAGGTGATCGCGGCGATCACATAGGTCGCATGGGTGTGCTTCCCGAAGGTATGCCGGACGTACCTGGCGTCGAGCAGGTCGACCTCGGGCAGCGCCGGGTGGGTCCAGTAGTGCGCGCGTTCGTCGTTGGGCATCACCGTCATCGCCTTCGCCGGTCCCACTCCTGCTCCTGCTCCCGGTCCTGCTCCCGATCCTGCTCCTGCTCCTGCTCCGCTACTCCGGTTCCTGCTCCGCATCGCCCGCCAGGGCCAGCAGCTGCTCCGTCGACCAGACCAGCCGACCCGCCCGGAGGTCCTCGACCACGCCGTCCAGCCAGCTCAGCTCGGCCGCGGTGACGGCCCGCAGGTACTCGCTCTCCAGCATGGTGATCCGGGGCAGACCGCGCGCGGCCTCCTGGACCGCGGCGCGGTCCAGGCCCGCCACCGAGGCCGCGAGCACCTCGCGGCGCCCCTCCAGGGCCGCCAGCATCTCCGCGGGGTCCAGCAGCAGCAGCTGCGACAGCGCGGCGGGGAACTCCGGGAACTCCTGCTTGGGGGTGCGCAGCATCTCGATCAACCAGGCCCTGGCGGTCGCCCGGCCCTCCTCGGTGACCTCGTAGACGGTGCGCTCGGGGTACTGCTGGTCCCGGCCGGTCTCGCGGACCGCGATCAGTCCGGCGCCGAGCAGCCGCTCGATGGTGCGGTAGAGCCCGGCCCGCTGGCCGACGTTGACGACCTGGTCCTTGCCCCACTGCTTGATCAGCCGCTGGACCCCGTAAGGGTGCAGCGGCTGATAGCTCAGCAGCGACAGCACGGTGAGGGCCAGCGGCGAACTGCGCACGGGTGTGTCCATGGGGCCATGCTACCCGCGACTACCCACCCTAGAACTAGTTGACTTGAGACTAGTCTCAGTGCAACTATCAATCCATCGCCAAGGGCGCACCCGCTGCTCCCACCGCACCGACGAAAGGCAGGAATCCCATGACCCCCCGTATCCGCACCGCCCTGGTCATCGGTGGAGGCATCGCAGGCCCGATCGCGGCCATGGCGCTGCAGCAGGCCGGCATCGAGGCCACCGTGTACGAGGCCTACGCCGACACCGCCGAGGGCAAGGGCGGCGGTATGACCATCGCCCCCAACGGCCAGGACGCCCTGGACGCCGTCGGCCTCGGCGACGTGATCCGCCCGTTCGGCGTCCCGATGACCGGCATCGTCATGCAGGACTGGGCCGGCCGACGGCTCGCCGAGTTCGGCAATCCACCCGGGGTCGCACCCATGCAGCTGGTCTGGCGCACCGACCTCTACGGCGCGCTGTACACCGAGACCGAGCGCCGCGGTATCCGGATCGAGCACGGCAAACGCCTGGTCGACGCGGTGGAATCGGCCGACGGCATCACCGCGCACTTCGCCGACGGCTCGCAGGCCACCGCGGACATCCTGATAGGCGCGGACGGCATCCGCTCCACCGTCCGCACCCTGATCGACCCGGACGCTCCCGGCCCCTCCTACGGCGGGTTGATCAGCTTCGGCGCCCAGGTGACCGGGACCACCACCCCGTCCACCCGCTCCAAGATGAACATGAGCTTCGGCAAGCAGGCCTTCCTGGGCTACCAGGTGCTCGACGACGCCTCGGGCATCTGGTTCGTCAACCTGCCGCACCCGACCCCGATGTCGGCGGCCGAGGCGAAGAAGACCCCGTCCGAGGAGTGGCTGAAGCTGCTGAGCTCGAAGTTCGCCGACGACCGCACCCCTGCACGGGAGCTGATCGACCGGACCGCCCCGGAGGACCTGATCGTGGTCGGGTCCATGGAGAACATGCCGCCGCGGGTGCCGGTGTGGAGCCGGGGCCGGATGGTGCTGGTCGGCGACTCGGCGCACGCACCCTCGTCCAGCTCGGGGCAGGGCGCCTCACTGTCCATCGAGAGCGCCGTGGAGCTGGCCCGCTGCCTGCGCGACCTTCCCTACCAGGAGGCCTTCGCCGCCTACGAGAGGCTGCGCCGGCCCCGGGTCGAGCGGGTGATCAAGGAGACCACCCACAAGAACAGCGCCAAGGCCGCCGGGCCGGTGGGACGCGTGGTCTTCGCCCTGATGATGCGGATCTTCGACAAACTGGCCAAGCCGGAGAAGATGGCCTGGGTCTTCGACCACCGCATCGACTGGGACGCTCCGGTCAACTGACCGGTGCTCAGCTGCACGCCTGTGCTCCGGAGTGAGGTCCGGCTCCGGGGCACAGGCGTGCGGCGGGTTCAAGTCCCGTCACTCACCAGCCCGTCACTCATCGGCCCGTTCCTCAGCCGACAGGTGCCGGCCAGACGCTCCGCCGGTGCACGAAGGCCGGTCGCAGGTTCTCGTCCGGGGCGTCGTAGTAGCGGTGGAAGACGGCCGTCGCCGATCCCGACAGCGGCGGCACGATCCAGCTCCAGTCGACCGGGCAGCCGCGGCCCCGGGCGTGTTCGCGTTCGACATGGGTGAGGAAGCGGGTCGACTCGGTGTGGTGGTCGGCGATGGTCACCCCGGTCCGCTCGAAGGAGTGCAGTACCGCCAGGTTCAGCTCCACCAGGGCCCGGTCCCGCCACAGGGTGCGTTCGCTGCCGGTGTCGAGCCCGAACAGGTCCGCCACCGCCGGGAGCAGGTTGTAGCGCTCGGTGTCGCCGAGGTTGCGGGAGCCGATCTCGGTGCCCATGTACCAGCCGTTGAACGGCGCCGCCGGGTAGCTGATCCCGCCGATCTCCAGGGTCATGTCCGACACCGCCGGCACCGCGTACCAGCGCAGGCCCAGCGCGGCGAAGCCCGGGTGGTGAGGGTGGGTCAGCGGCACCTCCAGCACGGCGTCCTCGGGCACCTCGTAGAACTGCGGGGCCTGCTCCGGGGCGGCCTGGACCAGCAGCGGCAGCACCTCGAACCGCTCCCGGCCGCCCTTCCAGCCCAGGTCGGCGGCGAGTCGGGCGCGGGAGGCGCTGCGCGGGTCGTCCGCGTAGCGCACCAACTGCTCGCCGAGCAGCCGGGGCGCGGGGCGGCCGGGCCGGTCGGGGGCGAAGACGGTGATGACCGGGCGTATCCGGCCGCCGTTGGTGGCGGTGCGCAGATGCTCGAAGCAGTGCTGGGCGATGTCGTCGGGGTGCTCCAGGTGGCGCAGGTCCCGCACCGTCAGGTTGTTCCAGTACAGCCGGCCGATGCAGCGATCCGCGTTGCGCCAGGCGACCCGCGCCCCGAAGGCCAGTTCCTCGGGCGTGTGCTCGTAGCTGCCGTACGCCGCGACGTCCGCCGCGATCTCCGCGAAGCGCTGCTCGGGCCGGGCGCTGTCCGGGTTCTCCTGCGCGAACTGGCGGACGAACGCGGCGGCCTCCCGCAGCAGGGTGTCCTGCTCGGCGGTGCGGACGGCCGCCCGGCCGGCCGGAGCGGTGGCGGTACGGATGAGGGGGGTACGGGCCAGTGCCGTGCGGGACAGCGCGGTTCGGGACAGCGCAGATCGGGACAGGGCGGTGCGGGGACGGGGGAACGACAAGGGTGTTTCTCCTGCTCGGGGGCCGGCGGGGAGCACCGCCGCGGACGGCTGCGGCGAGGCGGCGTCCGGACGGCGGGGTGGGGTCGGATCAGCCGGCGGCGAGGTGCGCTGCCATGCGTCTGGGCAGCAGGGCGGCTTCCAGCGCGGGGACGTCGAAGGGGTCGTGGTGGATCCGCTGCTGCGGGACGCCCTGGCGCAGCAGGGTGTAGGCAGCCTGGGTGACCATGTCGACCGGCCCGGAGAGGTACGCCTCGTGCCGGTACCAGGGCCCGAACTCGGCCAGTACCTGGGGCAGGGTGCCCTCCAGGCCCGCGATCCGCTCGTCGGAGACGGCGGCCCGCACCGAGAGCCAGTGGTGCCGCTGCGACATCCGCAGCATGTCGTCCAGCCCGTAGAGCTGCATCGCGGTCCTGGCGCCGACGAAGACATTGGTCTGCCGCTCCGAGCCGGTGCGCGCCGCGTGTTCCACCAGGGCCCGGATGGGCGCCAGTCCGGTCCCGCCCGCCACGCAGACCAGCGGACGCCCGCTGTCGGGGTCCAAGGTCATCCCTCCCTGCGCCGGGCCGAGCCTGACCATGTCGCCGGCTGCGGCCTGCTCCACCAGGGCCGGGCTGACCTGGCCGCCGTGGACGGCCCGCACATGGAAGGTCAACGACCCGTCCGGGCGCGGGGCGTGGGCCGGCGAGTAGTAGCGCCAGGCCCTCGGCGCCCAGGGCGTCTCCATGCTGGCGTACTGGCCGGCCAGATAGGGGTACGGGGTCTCCGGCTGCACGGTGATCTCGGCGATGCCGTGGCCGCGGTGGACGTGCCGGGTGATCTCCGCGTACCAGACGGCCGGGCCCAGCAGCGCGTCGTCCTCGGCGGCCTTGGACATCACCTGGGCGACCAGCCCGTAGGCCGTGGTCCAGATCTGTGCCAGCTCGGGGGTCCAGGCCGGTCCGGCGTACCGCTCCAGCGAGGCCAGCAGGCATTCGCCGACTGCGGGGTAGTGCCCGCTCAGGGCGCCGAACTTGCGGTGGTCCCGGCCCAGATGGGTGCAGAAGCGGACCAGGTTGTCGGGGTCGTCCACCAGGTCGACGATCCGCAGCAGTCCGCGCAGCAGGCGGTCGCGCTGCACGTCCAGGTCCACCGGGAAGAGCTCGCGTACGGCCGGGTAGCGGGCGAACAGGATGGCGTAGAAGTACACGGTCAGCTCGCCGGCCTGCGGGCTCACCGCGGCCACGCTGGCTCGCAGCAGGGCGATCTGTTGGGGCGTCAGCGGATCCGACGCGGAGGCCGCGGGGGCGGCGGAGGGGTGGCCGGGAGCGGGAACCCGGGCCTGCCTCGGAACCGAGGACGGTGCCGAGGAGGGAACCGTGGACGGTGCCGAGGGCGGAACCGGGGTCCGTCGGTCCTGGAGGGTGGAGCGCAGTCCGGAGAGCCTCAACGGATCTCCTGGTGACGACTGTGACCGCTGGGAAACAGTGGGCATCCGAAGGACGCGTGTCTGTGATGAGCAGTCAGAGCCAGTGCGGGCAGAGCCTTGACGGGCAGAGCCTTGACAGACAGAGCCTTGACGGACATGGGATCTCCGGGGTCGGTCGCCCTCGCGGTCCGGAGGGCGCGAATCCGATTACCCTAGTTGATCAACTCATATTGTCAAGTTCCCGTCAATTCGCCCCAAGACCCACACAACACCCACACTCCCCCGCAGGTCAGCGGGGCGGCGGTGCGGTACTCTCACGCACCACCAGCTGTGGAGTCACCATACTGCGCTCCTCGCCCCCGGGCCGGTGGCCGTGGGCGAGCTGGTCCAGCAGCAGGGACACGCACAGCCGTCCGACCTCCTCGAAGTCCTGGTGCACAGTGGTCAGCGGCGGATGGAAGAAGCCCGACTCCGGGATGTCGTCGTAGCCGATCACGCTGACGTCGCGGGGGACCTCCCGGCCGGCCTCGCGCAGCGCCTTGATCAGCCCCAGCGCCATGTGGTCGTTGGCCACGAAGACCGCGGTGACGTCCTTGTCCTCGGCCAGCCTGCGGCCGATCGCATAACCGGAGCCGGCCGACCAGTCGCCGTAGAGCACGGCCGGGACCGGCGCCCCGGCGCGCTTGAGGGTGCTGAACCAGGCGGCCGCGCGGCGGCGGGCCGAGTAGGAGTCCTGCGGTCCGGCCAGGTGCCACACGGTGCGGTGGCCGAGACCGAGCAGGTGCGCGGTGGCCGCCTCGGCGCCGACGGCCTGGTTGTTGTCCACCGAGGGGTGAAGCTGGTCCGGGTCGCCGTCGGCGACCACCACCGGGACGCCACTGGGCAGGCGCAGGTCGGGGTGGTCCAGGATCTGCGCCTCGATCATGATGATGCCGTCCACGCCCTGCCCGGTGAGCTTGGAGAAGGCCTTGCGCATCGCGCCCCCGGTCTGCGACTCCGGGCCGACCAGGTTCACCGAGTAGCCAGCGGTCTGCGCGGCCTCCGAAATCGCCTGCAGGGTACGGCTGTTGCCATGGGCGCTGAGACTGAAACTGATCACGCCGAGCATCCGGAACCGGCCGGTCACCAGAGCGCGCGCGGCGCTGTTGGGCCGGTATCCCAGCACCTGCATCGCGGACAGGACCCGCTGCCGGGTCTCCTCGTCCACGTTGCTGCGCTCGTTGGCGACCCGGGACACGGTCTGGCTCGAAACCCCGGCCAACGCCGCGACGTCCGCCTGGGAGGGCGGCTTGAAGGTCTCGGTCACACGTCCCACCTCTCGTGATGTTTACGCCAACATCGTAGCCAGGGCCGAGCGCCGCGAGCAATGCCGATCCCATGCCCTGACGCAGGCACCAGAGCTGACGATTGGTCCGTATTCGCATGGTTCTTCCGCGCCTTTTCGCAGCTGGACTCCTGTTGGAAATTTTTCCGCAACGAGCCTTGACGCCCTGGATGCAGCTGACACACACTCATCGACACACGGACCGTGTTTGCGTAAACATCGGCGAAATGGACCGAGCTGTGACCAGCGAAACCCTCCACCCCCGGCTCCGCCGCCGAAGGGCACCACGCCCCGGCAAGTACGGGATGCTCTTCGTGAGCCCGTTCCTGCTGGCCTTCGCCTTCGCGATCGCCGCACCACTGGCGTACGCGGCCTACCTCAGCCTGTTCCGGCAGGGGCTGGTCGGCGGCAACATGTTCGTGGGGCTGGACAACTACCGCCGGGCCCTGTCGGACACGCTGCTGCACGCCGGGCTGATCAGGGTGGCGCTGTTCCTCGCGGTCCAGGTCCCGATCATGCTGGGGCTGGCCCTGCTGGCCGCGCTGGCACTGGACAGCGGCCGGCTGCGCTGGGCCGCCCTGTTCCGGATCGGCATCTTCATCCCCTACGCCGTGCCCGGCGTGGTGGCCGCGCTGATGTGGGGCTACCTCTACGGACCGCGGTTCGGCCTGGTCCACCAGATCGGCACCCACCTCGGCCTGCCGCTGCCCGACCTGCTCTCGCACTCCTGGATGCTGGCCTCCCTCGGCAACATCACCACCTGGGAGTACACCGGCTACAACATGCTGATCCTCTACGCGGCGCTGCGCTCGGTCCCCTACGAGCTCTACGAGGCGGCGGAGGTGGACGGGGCCGGCGAGATCCGCAAGGCGGTCAGCCTAAAGATCCCCGCGCTGCGGCAGGCGCTGCTGCTCTGCACCATCTTCTCGATCATCGGCAGCTTCCAGCTGTTCAACGAGCCCAATGTGATCCAGGCGCTGGCCCCGGGCGTGATCTCCACCAACTACACACCCAACATGTACGCCTTCAACCTCGCCTTCAACGGCCAGGAGTTCAACTACTCCGCCGCCATCGCCGTGGTCCTGGGCGGGATCACCGCCGTGGTCGCCTACGCCGTCCAGCTGTGGACCAACCGACAGGAGCGCGCGTTGTGAGTACCGCGACGACTGCCCCCGACCGCTCCCCCGAGCGCCCCCGCGCGACCCCCTCCCGTCGGTCCCGCCCCCGTCCGGACCGGCCCCGCAGCCGGGCCAGCACCTCGCTGACCGTCGCCATGGGACTGATGCTGGCCTACACCCTGGTGCCGCTGCTGTGGCTGCTGATGAGCAGCACCAAGAACAGCCAGTCGCTGTTCGACAGCTTCGGCCTGTGGTTCGGGCACGGCTTCTCGTTCTTCCACAACGTCCACGAGGTGCTGACCTACGACAACGGCATCTATGTGCGCTGGCTCGGCAACACCGTGCTGTACGCCGTGGTGGGGGCCGGCGGCGCGGCCGCGCTGGCCGCGCTGGGCGGCTACGGGCTGGCCAAGTACGAGTTCCGGGGCAAGCGGGCGGTGTTCGGCGCAGTGATCGGCGCCATCACGGTCCCGGCGACCGCGCTCGCGGTGCCGACGTACCTGCTGTACAGCAAGATCGGCATCGTCAACACCCCGTGGGCCGTCATCATCCCGGCGCTGGCCAGCCCGTTCGGGCTCTACCTGATGCGGGTCTACGCGCTGGAGGCGGTCCCCGACTCGCTGCTGGAGGCCGCCCGGATCGACGGGGCGAGCGAGCTGCGCACCTTCTTCACCATCTCGCTGCGGCTGCTGGCCCCCGGTTTCGTGACGGTGCTGCTGTTCACCCTCGTGGCGACCTGGAACAACTACTTCCTGCCGCTGATCGTGCTCAACAACCCCAAGTGGTTCCCGCTGACGGTGGGCCTGAGCCAGTGGAACACCCAGACCACCGGGCCGCAGACCGGCGCCACCCTGGACCTCTACCCGATGGTGATCACCGGCAGCCTGCTGGCGATCGTCCCCCTGGTGGTCGCTTTCCTGCTGCTCCAGCGCTACTGGCAGTCGGGACTCGCCGCCGGCAGCGTCAAGCAGTAGCCCGCCCGCGGCAGCGCCCCGGCCGCCCCTCGTCCCGCTCCGGCCCGCACCCGCACGGGCGGCCGCCGGTGTGGTTCCGCACGCCCTGACGCACCATCACGCCCTGACGCACCACTGCACATTGACGCACCATCAACAACCCTCGCTCGCAACGACAGGAGACGACTCCCCCGATGGACACCTCGCGCAGATCCCTCCGGCCCTCGACCCGCACGGCCACCCGCACCGTGCTGGCGCTGTCCGCCGCGCTGACCCTCTCGCTGACCGCGGCCTGCAGCAGCAGCTCCTCCGGCAACGGGGCCGCCAACCCGGCCGCGGCCAAGTCCTCCGCCGCCGACGCCCTGACCACCCCGACCACGCTGACCTTCTGGACCTGGGTGCCGAGCATCCAGACGACCGTGGACGCCTTCGAGAAGAAGTACCCCAACATCAAGGTCAACGTGGTCAACGCGGGCCAGTCCGCCGCCGAGTACACCAAGCTGCAGACCGCGATCAAGGCCGGCAGCGGGGCCCCGGACGTCGCCCAGATCGAGTACTTCGCACTGCCGCAGTTCGCGCTGTCCAAGCAGGTCGTCGACCTCACCGCGTACGGCGCCGCCTCGCTGAAGTCCAGCTACACCCCGTCGGCCTGGAACCAGGTCGCGCTGCAGGGCGGCATCTACGGCTACCCGCAGGACACCGGCCCGCTGACGATGTTCTACCGCACCGACATCTTCAAGAGCCTCGGCCTGACCGCCCCCACCACCTGGGACGAGTTCGCGGCGGACGCGGCCAAGATCCACGCCGCCGACCCGACCCACTACATCACCTCGATCGACCCCGGTGACGCCGGCGGCGTCGACAGCCTGATCTGGCAGGCCGGCGGCAAGCCCTACCAGACCACCGGATCCACCTCGGTCACCGTCAACCTCAAGGACAGCGGCTCCGCCAAGTTCGCCACGCTGTGGACCTCGCTGCTCTCCAAGAAGCTGGTCGACCCGACCCCCGGCTGGACCACCGACTGGTGGAAGAGCATGGGCAGCGGCAAGTACGCGATGTGGATCGCCGGCGCCTGGGCCCCGGGCTCGCTGGAGACCACCATCGCCGCGACCAAGGGCAAGTGGGCCGCCGCACCGGTGCCGCAGTGGACCGCGGGCGCCAACGCCTCGGCCGAGAACGGCGGCTCCTCCGACGCGGTGGTCTCCACCAGCACCCACAAGGCCGCCGCCGCGGCCTTCGCCGCCTGGCTCAACTCCAGCACCGAGGGCGCCACCTCGCTCAACAGCATCGGGCTGTTCCCGGCCACCACCGGCCTGCTCGACAGCTCCGCCTTCCTGGACCAGACCTTCCCCTTCTTCAACGGGCAGAAGGCCAACCAGGTCTTCGCGGCCTCCTCCAAGGCGGTCACCGCGGGCTGGCAGTACCTGCCCTACCAGGTCTACGCCAACTCGGTCTTCAAGGACAGCGTCGGCCAGGCCATCACCAACGGCAGTGACCTGTCCACCGCGCTGGGCAGTTGGCAGACCGCCATCTCCCAGTACGGCACCCAGCAGGGCTTCACCGTCGCCAACGGCTGAGCGCCGCAGCACCCTTGCCCGACTCCGGCCGCCCGACCCCGGGCGGCCGGACCCCGTACCGACAGCGGAGCCAGACAACCGTGGCCATACTCGACATCACCGACGACGGATTCCACCTGGACGGGCAGCCGTTCCGCATCATCTCCGGCGGCCTGCACTACTTCCGGGTCCACCCCGAGCAGTGGGCCGACCGGCTGCACAAGGCCCGGCTGATGGGCCTCAACACCGTCGACACCTATGTCCCGTGGAACCTGCACGCCCCGCGACCGGACGTGTTCGACCTGGACGGCATCCTCGACCTGCCGCGCTTCCTGGAGCTGGCCGCGGCCGAGGGCCTGCACGTGCTGTTCCGCCCCGGGCCCTACATCTGCGGCGAGTGGGAGGGCGGCGGGCTGCCCTCCTGGCTGCTGGCCGACCCCACCATGGAGCTGCGCACCACCCACCCCGGCTTCCTGGCCGCGGTCGACGACTACCTGGACCGGCTGCTGCCCGTCGTCCTGCCGTACCTGGCCAGCCGCGGCGGCCCGGTCCTGGCCGTGCAGCTGGAGAACGAGTACGGCGCCTTCGGCGAGGACGCCGCCTATCTGACCCGGCTGGCGCAGTCGCTGGTCAAACGGGGCGTCGACGTCCCGCTGTTCACCTCCGACCAGCCCGGCGACCTGGCCAGGGGCGGCCTGGACGGGGTGCTGCGGACCGTCAACTTCGGCTCCGGGGTGGGCCGCGGGCTGGAGGCGCTGCGCGCCCAGCAGCCGACCGGACCGCTGATGTGCACCGAGTTCTGGAACGGCTGGTTCGACCGCTGGGGCGGCAAGCACGTGGTCCGCGACCCCGACGACGCCGCCCGGGCCCTGGACGAGCTGCTCGCGGCGGGCGCCTCGGTGAACTTCTACATGTTCCACGGCGGCACCAACTTCGGCTTCAGCAACGGCGCCAACGACAAGGGTAACTACCGCGCCACGGTCACCTCCTACGACTACGACGCGCCGCTGGACGAGGCCGGCGACGCCACCCCCAAGTACCGGGCCTTCCGCTCGGTCATCGCCCGCTACGCCGCCGAGCCGGCCGAGCCGGTCCCGGCCCGCGCCCCCAAGTTCGCCCTCCCCGGCATCGAACTGTCGGAGCAGGCACCGCTGTTCGACAACCTGGCCGGGCTCGGCAGCCCGGCGTCCGGGGACCGCCCGCTGACCATGGAGGAGCTCGGCCAGAACTTCGGCTTCGTCCTCTACACCACCCGGCTGGACACCCCCGGCCCGACCAGGCTCGCCGTCGGCGCCGTCCGCGACCGCGCCCAGGTCTTCCTGGACGGGCAGCCGGTCGGCGTCCTGGAGCGGGAGAACCACGAGCACACCCTCACCTTCACGGTGCCGGCCGGCGGGGCCGAGCTGCGGGTGCTGGTGGAGAACCAGGGACGGGTCAACTACGGGGCCGCGCTGCACGACCGCAAGGGCCTGATCGGCCCGGTCACCCTCAACGGCAGCGCAGTTGACGAGTGGTCAAGTCTACCGCTGCCGCTGGAGGACCTCGGCCCGCTCGCCTTCGCCCGCACCGATTCCGCCGTCCCCGGCCCGGTGCTGCACCGCGGCACCTTCCAGGTCGACGAGCCCGCCGACAGCCATCTGCACCTGGACGGCTGGACCAAGGGCAACGCCTGGATCAACGGCTTCAACCTGGGCCGCTACTGGTCCCGCGGCCCGCAGCGGTCGCTCTACGTGCCCGCCCCGGTACTGCGGCCGGGAGCCAACGAGATCGTCCTGCTCGAACTCCACGGCTCCACCGGACGCACCGTCGACCTGCGCGAGGTCCCCGACCTCGGCCCCATCGAGGAGTAGCGCCAAGGCCCAACCACCCCACCCGGCACACCATCGGAGGGACCGTCATGTTCAGGAACGTCCTGAGCCCCACCCGGCGCCGCTACCGCGCCCTCCTGTGCACCCTCGTCACCACCCTCGTCACCGCCGTCGTCGGCGGCCTCGCCGCGCTGGTCCTGCCGGCGCAGGCCGCCTTCGCGGACACCAGCAGCACCTTCACCCCCGGCAGCGCCTGGACCGACACCTCCGGCAACGCCCTGCAGATGCACGGCCTGGGCATCATCAAGGTCGGCTCCACCTGGTACGGCTTCGGCGAGAACAAGTCGGGCGAGAACTCGACCGCCACACCCTTCCAGTCCATCAACTGCTACAGCTCCACCGACCTCTCGCACTGGACCTACCAGGGCGCCGCGCTGACCGAGCAGGCCAGCGGCGACCTGGGGCCGAACCGGGTGGTGGAGCGGCCCAAGGTCATCTACAACAGCAGCACCGGGCTGTACGTGATGTACCTGCACATCGACAACGCCAGTTACAGCGAGGCCAAGGTCGGCGTGGCCACCAGCAGCACCCCCTGCGGCGGGTACACCTACCTGGACAGCTTCCAGCCGCTGGGCTTCCAGAGCCGCGACATCGGACTGTTCCAGGACACCGACGGCACCGGCTACCTGCTCAGCGAGGACCGCGCCAACGGCCTGCGCATCGACAAGCTCTCCAACGACTACCTCACCGTGGTCAGCTCGGTCCAGGTCTTCGCCGACTACGAGGCACCGGCTCTGGTGAAGGCTGACGGCACCTACTACCTGCTGGGCTCGCACCTCAGCGGCTGGGGTGCCAACGACAACGTCTACGCCACCGCCACCTCGCTGACCGGCACCTGGTCCGCGTTCCGCACCTTCGCCCCGGTGGGCTCCAAGACCTACAGCACCCAGACCGCCAACATCATCCCGGTCCAGGGCTCCTCCGGGACCACCTACATCTACGCCGGCGACCGCTGGACCACCGCCGACCTGGGCGCCTCCCCCATGGTCTGGCTGCCGCTGACGCTCAGCGGCACCACCGTCTCGGTGGGCTGGCAGAACAGCTGGACCCTGGACCTCACCACCGGCACCTGGTCCGGGACCTCCAACCCGACGGCCGCCACGCACACCCTGGCCGCCGGCAACAGCGGCCTGCTGCTGGACGTCAGCGGCGCCTCCACGGCCAACGGCGCCGCCGTCATCCAGTGGAGCGCCACCGGCGGCAGCAACCAGAAGTGGGCCCTGGCCCAGGTCTCCGGCAACGTCTACACGCTGACCGGCACCGGCTCCGGCAAGTGCCTGGAGGTACCGGGCAGTTCGCTGGTCCAGGGGGTCCAACTGGACATCTGGACCTGCAACGGCGGGACCAACCAGCAGTGGGCGCTGGAGTCGGCGGGCAGCTGGACCAGTACCTCCGACGCCACCTACGTACTGGTCAACCTCAAGAGCGGCTGGAACATCGACGTCAGCGGCCAGTCCACCAAGTCCGGCGCGGTCGTCGACCAGTGGGTGGCCAACGGCGGCAGCAACCAGTCCTGGACCCTGGGCTGACGGTCCGCCAGTTCCCGGGAGCACCCTTCGGCCCGGTCATCGCCCCCTTGCCGGGGTCGGTGGCCGGGCCGCAGAGTTGGCGGCGACCGTGGCCGTGGGGGCCGGGGAGGGCCGGGGGAAGGACGGGGTGGGGACATGGTGCGGGAGCGGACGGCCGTGGTGATCGTCGGCGGGGGGCCGGCCGGACTTACCCTGGCCGCTCTGCTGCGGCGCTGCGAGGTGCCCTGCGTGGTGCTGGAGGTGCGCAACCGCGAGCACATCGAGAAGCGGCAGCGGGCCGGCATCGTCGAGTACCAGGCCGCCCGGATGCTGGACGGCTGGGGCCTGGCCGACCGGCTGCTCGGCGACGCGCCGGTCGGCGGCCGGCTGGAGCTGCGGGTGGACGGGGTCCCGCACCAGCTCGGCGACGACGCCATCGGCGGCATCATGTGCCCGCAACAGGTCCTGGTGCGCAATCTGATCGAACTGCTGCTGGAGGAGGGCGTCGATCTGCGCTTCGGCGCGGCCGAGGTGACGCTGCACGGTCTCACCGGCGAGCGGCCCACCGTCCGCTACCGGGACGCCGAGGGCCTGGAGCACGAGATCGCCTGCGACTTCGTGGCCGGCTGCGACGGGTTCCACGGCGCCGGACGGGCCGCGGTCCCGGCCGGCGCCGTCCGGGTCCTCGGCCACGACTACGGCGGCGCCAGCTGGCTGACCGTGCTCGCCGACGCGCCCCCGTACCGGCACCCGTTGATGGCGGTGAGCGACCGGGGCTTCGCCGCGCAGTTCGCCCGCGGCCCCGCCGCGAGCCGCTTCTACCTGCAGTGCGCGCCCGGCGACACCGAGCAGGACTGGCCGGACGAGCGGATCTGGGAGCAACTGCGGGTCCGGCTGGGCGACCCCGGGCTGCGGGCCGCCGCCGTCACCGAGTCCGAGGTGTTCGCCCACCGCGGTGTGGTGCACGACCCGATGAGCCACGGCCGGCTGTTCCTGGTCGGCGACGCCGCCCACATCATCTCCCCGCTGGGCGGCAAGGGCATGAACCTGGCCCTGCACGACGCCGACGTGCTGGCCCGGGCGCTGCGCGGCTTCACCCGTGACGGTGACGAGTCCGGGCTGCGCGACTACTCCCGGGACTGCCTGCCCCGCGTCTGGGCCTGCCAGGAGTTCTGCGACTGGCTGATGGAGACTACCCACGCGGCCGGGGACACCTCTCCGTCGGCCGCCTACCGCCGGGGCATGGCCCGGGCCCGGCTCGCCCGCCTCACCGGCAGCGACACCTCCGCCCGGCTCTACGCAGAGCAGATGGCCGGGCTCGCCTGAGCGGCGGTGCTCGGGGCGGCGGTGCCAGGGCGGCCGTGCCGGCCCCGGAGATGAACTCACGGGACCGGGTGGCTGGTGATTCAGACGGTGTTTCCCTTGATGCCATGGTGCCCTCCTAGCCTCCGCATCATGACGAAACAGGGCATGACTCCCGAACAGGCCGCCCAGCTGAGCATGGCCGAGCAGCACGAGTGGTTCCGTCGAGCGACCTCGCGGCGGTCGATGCTGCGCGGCGGTCTGGTCGGCGCCGGCACCGCGATCGTGGGCGCGGCGGGCCTGACCGGCACGGCCTCGGCAGCCCCGGTGCGGTCCGCAGCGTCGCTGCTGCCCACCGCCGACCGTCCGAACGGCTCCACCGTGGTCCCGTTCGGGCGGCACATCTCCTACGGCGCCGACCCGACCCGGCAGATGTCGCTCGCCTGGCAGGCGAGGGCCGCGGTCCGCAATCCCTTCGTCCGGATCGGACGCTCCCCGCAGGACCTCGGCCAGAAGCTCCACGCCGATGTGCGGGTGCTGTCCACCCTGGCGAGCGACACCAGCCCGATCGACTCGGTGGCCCTGGTCTCCCCCACCACCATCGAGCAGTACTACCTGCACGCGGAGCTCGACGGGCTGCGCCCGGGCGAGACCTACTACTACACGGTCGGCCACGACGGCTGGGACCCGCGCGCCAACCTCGCCGTGGTGAACTCCTTCACCACCGCCCCGAGCAAGCGCGGCGCCTTCACCTTCACCGCCTTCGGCGACCAGGGCATCAGCTACGACGCGGTGGCCACCACGCATCTGATCGCGGGTCAGCACCCGGCGTTCCACCTGCACGCCGGCGACGTCTCCTACGCCGAGGGCACCGGCCACGGCCTGATCACCGACTCCTACGACCCCAAGGTCTGGGACTCCTTCTTCCAGCAGGTCGAGGCGGTGGCCGCGACGGTGCCGTGGCAGGTCGCCGCGGGCAACCACGAGATGGAGCCCTGGTACTCGCCGGACGGCAACGGCGGTCTGGCGGCCCGCTTCGACTTCGCCGGGCAGCAGCAGACCTACTACTCCTTCAGCTACGGCAACGTCGCCGTCATCACGCTGGACGCCAACGACGTCTCCTACGAGATCCCGGCGAACAACGGCTACAGCGGCGGCAAGCAGACCGCCTGGCTGAAGCAGGAGCTGGCCGCGCTGCGCAAGCGCTCCGACATCGACTTCATCGTGGTGCAGTTCCACCACTGCGCCTACAGCACCTGCTCCTCGCACGCGTCCGAGGGCGGCGTCCGCCAGTACTGGGTCCCGCTGTTCGACGCCTACGGCGTCGACCTGGTGATCAACGGCCACAACCACGTCTACGAGCGCACCGACCCGCTCAAGGGCGGCAGCGTGACCACGGCGGCCCCCAGCGGCGCCACGGTCACCCCGGCCACCCAGGGCACCACCTACGTGGTGGCGGGCGGGGCCGGCAACAGCCTGTACTCCTTCCCGGCCAAGGACAGCTACGACGGCGCGGTGGACGACGTCTCCCCCATCGCCTCCTTCGTGAACTCGCCGGGCCAGGCCAAGACCGCCGAGTCGGTGGCCTGGTCCCGGGTCCGCTACACCGGCTACTGCCTGCTGGCCATCGACAGCGCCCCGGCCACCCGGGGCCGCACCTCCAAGCTGACGGTCCGTGCGATCGACGGCTTCGGCGCCGAGATCGACCGCGTGGTGCTCGCCCGCACCGTGAAGTAGCCGAACGCCGGACCGGGTTGTTGTCCCGATTTCGGGGACAGGTTCGGGTCGTGGGGTGGGGGCGGCGGCGTCTCGCCTCCTCCACCCCCTCCCCCTCCCCCGTCAGCCGAGGGCCTTCCCCAGCCGCAGCAGCCCGTCCGCGATCTCCGCGGGTGTGTGCGTGGTGAACGACAGCCGCAGCGTCGCCGGGTCGGGCCGGCCGGCGAAGAAGGGGGCGCCGGGGACGTAGGCCACGTTGTGGGCGATCGCCTGCCGGAGCAGCGCGGTCGCGTCATGGCCGGCGGGGAGGCTGGCCCAGAGGAACATGCCGCCGTCGGGGCGGTTCCAGCTGCTGCCGGGCGGGAGTGCGTCCGCCAGTCCGGCGAGCAGGGCGTCACGGCGCTCGCGGTAGGCGTCGCGGACGGTGGCGAGGTGGGCGTCCAGGTCGCGGTCGGCGAGGTAGCGGGCCGCGGCGGCCTGGTCGACCGTGGAGGTGTGCAGGTCGGCGGCCTGCTTGGCGATCACGCAGGCGCGCCGGAGCGCGGCCGGGCCGCGCAGCCAGCCGAGCCGCAGTCCGGGGGCCATCACCTTGGAGAAGCTGCTCAGCAGCACCGTGCGGTCCTCGGCACCAGCGCAGCCCGAGATCCACTGCACCGGTTCGCCGGCGAAGCGCAGTTCGCCGTACGGGTCGTCCTCGACGATCCAGAGCCCGCGCCGTGCCGCCACCTCCGCGACCGCCCGCCTGCGTGCCAGTGGCAGCGTCCGGCCGGTCGGGTTCTGGAAGTTGGGCACCAGGTACAGCAGTTTGGGACGCTCCGCCGCGACCAGGGCGTCCAACGCGTCCGGGAGGATGCCGTCGGCGTCGGTCGGCACCGGGACGATGCGCGCGCCGGCCAGGGCGAAGCACTGCAGCGCGGCCAGGTAGGTCGGGTCCTCGACCAGGACGGTGTCGCCGGGCTCCAGCAGGGCCGTGGCCAGCAGCGAGAGCCCCTGCTGCGAGCCGCCGGTGATCAGCAGGTCCTCCGGCCCGGTGGGCAGGCCGCGGGTGGTGAGCCGGTCCGCGACGGTCGCGCGCAGCGACGGGTCGCCCTCGGTGGTCGAGTACTGCAGCACCCGCCGCGGCGACTCCCGCAGCACCGCGTCGTAGGCCGCGCGGATGCCCTCCGCGTCGAACAGCTCGGGAGCGGGCAGGCCGCCCGCGAAGGAGATCACCTCGGGGCGGGCGGTCAGCGCCAGGATCTCCCGGACCGGTGACCCGCCGACCTCCGCGGTGCGGGCGGCAAGAGCAGGAACGGGGGCCGGAGCTTCGGCGGCGCGGGTCTCGGCAGGAGTCGTCATGCCCGCCACCCTACGAAGGCCCGCCCCACCGCTCGGGGGGATTTCACGATGCGGTCGGCAGCGCGGCATGCCAGGAATCGAGCAATAGATACCGAGTGTATAGACGCGGTATCTATCCCCGGCGTACCGTGGCCGCATGAGTGTTCCACTGACCCTGTTGGGGCTGCTCGACCGTGAGCCGAGCCATGGATACGACCTCAAGCGCGACTACGACACCTACTTCGTCCGGGGCAAGCCGCTGCCCCCGGGCCAGGTCTACTCGACCCTCGGCCGGCTGGCCCGCGACGGCAAGGTGGTCGCCGGGGAGAGCGAGTCCGGCAGCGGTCCGGACCGCAGGCGGTACGCGATCACCCCGACCGGACGGGCCGAGGTGGAGTCCTGGCTGGCCGAGCCGGTGGACAGCGACCCCAACCTGCAGACCGTGCTGTTCGTCAAGGTCGTGCTGGCGCTGATGCTGGGACGCGACGCCGAGGGCTACCTCGACCGGCAGCGCGCCTCGCACCTGCAGCGGATGCGGGAACTGACGACGCTTCGGCGCAGCAGCGACCCGGTCGACGCGCTGCTCGCCGACCACCGGCTGTTCCATCTGGAGGCCGACCTGCGCTGGATCGACCTCACCGCCGCCCGACTGACCTCCCTGGCGGATCTGGTGGCTGCCTCATGAGCGCCGCGGACCTCCCCGCCGTCCCCACGGCCAAGGGCCCGCTGCTCCGGGCCCGGGACCTGCACCGCTCCTTCGGCAGCACCCCGGCGCTGCGCGGGGCCGAACTGTCCGTCGACGCGGGCGAGATCGTGGCGGTGATGGGCCCCAGCGGTTCCGGCAAGTCGACGCTGCTGCACTGCCTGGCCGGGATCTTCCCGCCGGACCGCGGTGAAGTGTGGTTCGACGGCGGACGGCTGGACCGGCTGAGCGAGAGCAGGCGCACCGAGCTGCGCCGCACCTCCTTCGGCTTCGTGTTCCAGTTCGGCCAGCTGGTACCGGAGTTGACGGTGGCCGACAATATCGCCCTGCCGCTGCTGTTCAACCGGGACGACCGTAAGGACGCCTACCGCAGGGCCGACGAGTGGCTGACCCGGCTGGAGCTGGACGGACTGGGCGGCCGGCGCACCGGCGAGCTCTCCGGCGGCCAGGCCCAACGGGTCGCGATAGCCCGGGCCCTGGTGATCCACCCCAGGGTGCTGTTCGCGGACGAGCCGACCGGCTCGCTGGACTCACTCACCGGCGAGCGCGCCATGGACCTGCTGACCGACCTGGCCCGGGCCGAGGGCACCACCGTGGTCCTGGTGACCCATGACGCCCGGGTCGCCGCCTACGCCGACCGCGAGGTCATGGTCCGCGACGGCCTGGTGACCAGCCCCTATCCGGTGGAAGGCGGCCGCTGATGTTCCGTCTCGGCCTGCGGCTCTCCCTGCAGGGCGGCCGGGAGGCGCTGGTGCGCCTCGCCGCCATCGTCGCCGCCGTCGCCCTGGGCGTCGCGGTGGTGCTGTCCATCCTCGCCGACTACAACGGCTACCAGACCCTGCTGGACCGCCCCTGCTGGGAGTGCACCCACGGGACCCCGCTGAACGCCGGGCAGTCCGCCGGCACGGCGCTGCCCGGCACCGGCGCACTGTGGAACCTCAGTGACGACTACTTCCGCGGCCGGACGATCGAGCGGCTGGACGTGGCGGCCCTGGGCTCGGCCGAACCGGTCGTCCCCGGCCTCCAGCAGTTGCCCGCCGCCGGGCAGTTCGTCGTCTCGCCGGCGCTGGCCGCACTGCTCCGGACGGTCCCCGCCGACCAGCTCGGCGACCGTTTCCCCGGCACCCAGGCCGGCCTGGCCGGTGACGCCGCGCTCTCCGGACCGGACGAGCTGGTGGTGGTCGTCGGCCACACCCCGGCGCAGCTGGCCGCCGATTCGGGCACCGAGTACGTCACCCGGGTCAGCACCGCGCACAGCGACATCAGCACCTCCAACGTCTACAAGTACGGCTTCGGCCTGGGCTCCATCGCGGTGATGTTCCCGCTGCTGATCCTGATCAGCACCGCCACCCGGCTCGCCGCCGCCCGGCGCGAGGAGCGCTACGCGGCGATGCGGCTGGTCGGCGCCACACCCCGGCAGATCAATGTGATCGCGTCGGTGGACTCCGCCCTCGGGGCACTGCTGGGCACCCTGCTGGGCATCGCCGTGTTCCAGCTGCTCCGCACCCCCGTCGACGACCTGGCCGTCACCGGCTCGCGGTTCTTCCCCGCCGTGGTGGACCCCTCGGCGGCCGACTACGCCGCCGTGGTCCTCGTCGTGCCGCTGGCCTCGGCGCTGGCCGCGCTCTGGTCGCTGCGGCGGGTGCGGATCTCCCCGCTGGGGACCAGCCGTCGGGCCACGCCGCCACCGCCCGGAGCCTGGCGGCTGGCACCGCTGCTGCTCGGCCTGGTGATCTACGTGGGGCCGCTGGCGGTGCTCGGTTTCCAGAACAAGTCGACGAGCGGGCCCAGCAGTTCGGCGCTGGCGCTGGCCGAGCTCGGGGTGCTGCTGATCATGGTCGGGCTGATCCTGAGCGGCTCCTGGCTCACCATGCAGGTCGCCCGGGTCGTCGCCAGGTTCGTCAAGGGGCCCGCCTCGCTGCTGGCCGCCCGACGGCTGGCGGACAACCCCAAGGCCGCCTTCCGCGCGGTGAGCGGGCTGGTCCTGGCCGTGCTGGTCGGCACCGCCATCGGCGGCCTGGTGCCGTCCGTGGTCGCCGGGCAGAACGCCGGGTCCGCCGGGTCGCTGACCCATGTGCTGCAGGCCGGTTTCGCCACCGGCGCCCAGGACCACACGAAGGACCGCACGACGAGCACCGCCGGCCTGCCGCCGCAGACCGCGGCGGCGCTGCTGGGACGACTGCGCTCGTTCCCGGGAGTCTCCGTCGTACCGATCTACTCGGACGCCGGTGGCGCCGGCGGACGCGGCGCACAGATCGCCGCCTGCGCCGACCTGGCGGCCGTCAGCGCGATCGGCCGGTGCGCGCCGGGCGCCCAGGACGTCAAGGCGCAGTTCTCGGCCCTGTTCGACGACAACCTGCTGTCGCTGGAACGGCAGTTGCCGCTGGTGACCGCCGCCAGCACCACCGGTTCGATCGACCTCTCGGCGCTGGACCTGCAGACCGTGCTGGTCCGGGTGGACAACGCCGGAACCCTGGAACAGATCCGCACCCTGCTGTCCACCTACCTGTCGGCCAACGGCGTGACCCAGCCCCCGCAGACCTTCGGCGAGGTCGGCGACGCCCGGGCGGGCGAACTCCGGGCGGCGGAACGGGTCATCGAGGTGCTGGTCGGCCTGACCGTCCTGGTGGCGGGCTGCAGCCTGGCGGTGTCCGTCGGCGGGAGCCTGGTCGAGCGCCGGCGGCCGTTCACCCTGCTGCGGCTGAGCGGCACGCCGACCCCGACGCTGTACCGGGTGGTGGTGCTGGAGTCGATGCTGCCGCTGCTCACCGCGACGGTGGTGGCCGCCCTGATCGGCTTCGGCACCTCACTGCCGCTGGTACTGGCCCTGGTGCCGCAGCGGGCCCACCTCGCCCCGCCGGACGGTACCTACTTCGCCCTGATGGGCGTGGGGCTGCTGGCCTCGGTGGCCGCGATCCTGACCGCACTGCCGCTGCTGGGCCGGATGACCGCGCCCTCGAACGCGCAGTTCGAGTAGTGGCCGTCCCCGCCGGGGTCAGCCCAGCAGGGCCAGCAGCGTCCGGGTGACCGCCCGCCGGGCGTGGGCGGCGGACAGGCCCCGGCGGGCCCGCAGATGGTTCCAGGACGCCCAGGAGGCGGCCGCGTCCAGGGCGTCCAGCAGGCCGCCGGCTCCTCCGGCGCCACGGACCCCGGCCAGTTCCGGGGCGAAGGTCGCCGCCAGATCGTCCCGGAACCACCGGTCGCCCTGGGCCATCACCCGGCGCAGCCCCGGCGACTCCGGCTCCAGGCCCAGCCCGATCAGCCGGATCGGCGTCATCAGCTCGTACATCCGCTCGCGCTGCCGCATCAGCGCCACCACCTTGCGGCTGGTCGTCCACCCGGACGGGACCCGCTCGGCCAGCGCCTTCCAGCGCGCGGCCTGCCGCAGCGCGCCCGCCTCGTAGAGCGCCTCCCGGTCGGCGAAGTGCACGAAGACGCTGCGCTCGGACACCCCGGCCCGCTCGGCGATCGCCTTGCCGGTGGGGATCCGGTTCTCCTCGGTCACCAGCGACAGCAGCGCGTCCACCAGGACGTCGTAGGTCCACTGCGGATCCCTGCGCCGCCGGCCCACGGGGCGCTGCTGCTCTGCCATGGCTCCATCCTCCCAGGTGCCGCCATCCTCCCAGGTGACCGCGGTGCCCCGAGGAACACGGTGCACGACCCTTGACGGGTGTACGTCGAACGCTGTCAGAATCTGGTGCACAGTGGGGGTTCAGTGGTTGATCGTGTTCGTTTCTGATCCGTTGGCACCACCATGCCTGCCTGGCCACCGCCCCTCACTCAACAGAGCCGCCGACTCTCGGGAGAGGGGATCGCCGTGGCGATCACTCGTAGATCAGTCCTAGTAGCAGGTGCGGTCGGTTCGGTGGCCGGGACGGTCGCCGGGGGCCTGCCCGCCCTTGCGGCCTCGGCCTCAGCCGCCGTCTCCGCCACCCCGTCCCGCGCCTCGGGCGGCCGGACCGTCGAACTGGCCGACGACTGGCGCTTCGTCCTGGTCAACCCGGCCGCGGCGACCGACCCGACCGGCGCCTACGCCGGGGCGGCCGCGCCCGGGTACGACGACTCGGCCTGGCGCACCGTCGCCGTGCCGCACGACTGGAGCATCGAACTCACCCCCACCACCGCCTCCGGCACCAGCAGCGGCACCGGCTTCCTTCCCGGCGGCCTCGGCTGGTACCGGCGCAGCTTCACTCTGCCGTCCGAACTGGCCGGCAAGCGGATCTCGGTGGAGTTCGACGGCGTCTACATGGACTCGTACGTCTACTGCAACGGCACCCTGGTGGGCAACCACCCCTACGGCTACACCGGCTTCGCCCTGGACATCACCGACCTGGTGCACACCGACGGCAGCACGGTCGACACCATCGCCGTCAAGGTCCAGAACCAACTGCCCAGCAGCCGCTGGTACTCCGGCAGCGGCATCTTCCGCCATGCCCGACTGGTCGTCACCGACCCGGTGCACGTCCAGCGTTGGGGCACCTACGTGACCACGCCGGGCCTCGCCGACACCCTCGCCTCCGGAACCGCGACGGTGCGGGCGCAGACCACCGTCGTGAACGACTCGGGCACCCCGCAGCAGGTCACCGTCCTGTCCACGGTCAAGGACCCGGAGGGCCGGGTGGCCGGCCGCAGCAGCTCGACGGTGCAGGTCGCGGCGGGCTCCGGCACCGGAGCGAACGCGGGCGCGACCGCGACGGCCACCCAGGAGATCGCCGTCGCCAAGCCGCAGTTGTGGTCCTTCGACTCCCCCCGGCGCTACACCCTGGAGACCGAGCTGCGGGTCGGCGGGGCGACCACCGACAGCTACCGCACCCCCTTCGGCATCCGCCACGCCACCGTCGACCCGGACAACGGCCTTTCCCTGAACGGGAAGTACGCCAAGCTCCAGGGCGTCGACCTGCACCACGACCAGGGCGCGCTCGGGTCCGCCATCAACTCCGACGCCCTGCTCCGGCAGATGGGCATCATGAAGAGCATGGGCGTCAACGCCTTCCGCACCTCCCACAACCCGCCCTCGCCGGAGATGGTCGCGGTCTGCGAGCAGTTGGGCATCCTGATGATGGTGGAGGCCTTCGACTGCTGGCACACCGGCAAGAACACCTACGACTACCACCGCTTCTTCGACCAGTACTCCGACGCGGACATCTCCGAGATGGTGCTGGCCAACCGCAACTCCCCGGCCGTGCTGATGTGGTCGATCGGCAACGAGATCCCCGACTCCACCAGCACCGCCGGGCTGGCGATGGGGCAGCGGCTGATCGACGACATCAGGGCGCTGGACGACAGCCGGCCGATCGTGATCGGCTCCGACAAGTACCGCAGCCTGCCGGCCGTCGGCTCGGCCGCCGACCTGATGCTCGCCAAGCTGGACGGGCTGGGGCTCAACTACAACACCGCCGCCTCGGTGGACGCCCTGCACGCCCGCTACCCGCACCTGTTCCTGTTCGAGTCGGAGTCCTCCTCGGAGACCTCCACCCGCGGCTTCTACCAGCAGCCGGACCAGCTCAACACCGGCGAGAACTACTCCCCCGGACGCCGGGAGACCTCCTCCTACGACAACAACCTGGCCTCCTGGACCATCAGCGGCGAGTACGGCCTCAAGAAGGACCGGGACCGGCGCTACTTCGCCGGTCAGTTCCTCTGGTCCGGGACGGACTACATCGGCGAGCCGACCCCGTACGACGTCTTCCCGGTCAAGTCCTCCTTCTTCGGCGCGGTCGACACCGCGGGCTTCCCCAAGGACGCCTACCACCTGTTCCGCAGCCAGTGGAGCAGCGAGCCGATGGTCCACCTGGTGCCGATGGACTGGACCGGCCACCGGCCCGGCGACACCGTCGAGGTGTGGGCCTACGCCAACACCGAGAGCGTGGAGCTCTACCTCAACGGCAGGTCACTCGGGGTGCGCAGCTTCGACGTCAAGACCACCACCGACGGCCGCAGCTACCTGGAGACCACCGAACCCACCGGGGACGACCGGACCGTCACCGGTGGTCCCTACCCCGGCAGTTACACCAGCCCCAACGGCAGCGCCGGCAAGCTGCACCTGACCTGGAAGGTGCCGTTCGCGCCGGGCGAGCTCAAGGCGGTGGCCCGGCACGGCGGCCGGACCGTCGCCACCGACCTGCTGCACACCGCCGACGCCGCACACGCCGTCCGGCTCACCCCGGACCGCACCGCGGTGGACGCCGACGGCCGCTCACTGGTCTACGTCACCGCGGAGATCGTGGACGCGCACGGAACGGTGGTCCCCGGCGCGGACAACCTGATCCGCTTCCAGGTCAGCGGCGGCTCGCTGGCCGGAGTGGACAGCGGCCGGCCGGAGAGCGCCGAGCGCTACCAGGCCAGCACCCGGGCCGCGTTCCACGGCAAGGCGCTCGCCGTCGTCCGCTCCGGCACCCGTCCGGGGACGCTCGCCGTCAGCGCCTCCTCGGCCGGGCTGCACCCCGGCAGCGCCCTGGTGCACGCCACCGGCGTCGGCGCGGCGCCGGTCACCCCGCCGACCGCACTGGTCCCGGACCCGGGGCCGGCCGCGCCGGTGTACCCGCTGGCGGACGCGGGCTACTCCGGTTCGCCCAGCACGGTCCCCGCCGCGATGCTGGACGGCAACCCGGCGACCGGCTGGTCGAACTACTACGCCAAGAGCGCCACCGCGCTGCTGCCGGCCTTCTCCGGTGCCGGGCCCGCGAGCTGGGTGTCCCTCAGCTACGCGGGGCCGCAGACCTTCGACCGGGTCGAGGTGTCGTTCACCGTGGACGCGGTGCACTCGCGGCCGGCCGGGGTCACCGTCTCGGTCTGGAACGGCTACCGCTACGTCCCGGTGGGCGGGGCCTCGGTCAGCTGGGCCACCGCCTCCGACGCGCCCACCGTGATCACCTTCGACCCGGTCCGCGGCTCCCGGCTGCGGCTGGACCTGGCCGCCGCCGACCCGGCGGCAGCCGACGCCGCCCAGCGGATCAGCACCCTCAGCGTGCCGGTGAGCTGAGCGGTCCGCGCCGGACGTAGCATCGGCGGAATGGAACTGCGCCAGCTGCGCTACTTCGTGGCGGTCGCCGAGGAGCTGAACTTCGGGCGGGCCGCCGCGAAGCTGCTGATCGCCGGGCCGTCGCTGTCCCAGCAGATCAAGTCGTTGGAACAGGACCTGGGGGTGCGGCTGTTCGACCGCGACCGCCGCTCGGTCCGGATCACCGCGGACGGCGCGGCCCTGCTGCCGCTGGCCCGGGACCTGCTGGAACGGGCCGACGGTCTGCGGCGCCGCGCCGCCGAGCTGTCCGGCTCCGAACCGGTGCGGCTCGGGTTCGTCAACTGGCTGCCGCCGGACCTGTCCGCCCGTCTGCTCGGGGTGGCCCAGCTGCACGTCGACCCCTGGGTGGCGCCCTCGCACGCGCAGGCGGCCCGGGTCGCCGACGGCAGTCTGGACCTGGCGGTGTGCTGGGTGCGCGACGAGGACCTGGAGCGGCACGGCCTGCGGGCCCGGCTCATCGGCGCGGACCGGCTGCACGCGGTCGCGGTCGGCGACGACACCGGCCCGGTCCCGGCCCGCGCCACCGCCGTGCTGGTGGACGACGACACCGTCTCCTGGTCGTCCTGGAACGTCTACGCCGAGCAGTTGGCCCGCGACACCGGCGCCCGGGCGGTGCGGACCCGGGACGGCGGGATCACCGGCCCGGCCTTCTTCGACCACGTCCGCCGCAGCCGACGGCCCGTCATCAACTCGCCCAAGGGCCAGACCGCGCCACTGCCGCCGGATCTGGTCCGCCGCCCGGTGACCGACCCGGCGCCGTACTGGACCTGGTCCCTGGTCCGGCGGGCCGACGAGACCCGCGCCGCGGTGCTGGCCGCGGTCGACGCCCTCACCGCCGGCGTCGGCAGCCTCGGACTGGACGACCCCGGGGCCTGGCTGCCCGACTTCGACCCGCACCGCAGCCGCTGACCCGGTACGTCAGCTGGTGCACCACCACAGGAACTGGCTGGTGCAGCTGGCCGAGGCCGACGGCTTGGGGCTGGCCGAGGGGGAGGTGGAGGCGGCCGCGGAGGAGGTGGCCGACGGAGAGGCGGAGGCGGACGCGGGCGCCGAGCTGGCGGCCGACCGCGAGGGCGAGGACCCGCCGGCTGCCGCGTGCGAGGCCGAGGCCTGCGCCGACGAGGAACTGGCGCTGGGGCTCGCCGAGGCCGACGCGGACGCGGAGCGACTGGTCGAGGCCGGATCCGAGGACGAGGCGCCGGCGGCGCCACCGGTGCTCCCGTCGCCCGCCGAGGCCGAGGTCTGCGGGTCGGCGATACCGGTGGCCGGAGCGCTGGAGGCGCCCGGCGTCGCCGGGGCGGTGGCGTTGTCGGTGGTCAGGGCGAGCACCCCGAGACCGCCGACGGCCAGGATGCCCACCGTGCTCAACGCCAGCATCCGGCTGCCGCGGGAGCGGTTGCGGCGGCGCCCGCGGGCGGGGGCGGCGAGCGGGACCAGCGGTTCGAGCCCGTCCCCGGGCGAGAGCTCGCCGTACAGGGCGACGGCGGTGGGCTCCCGGATCACCAGTTCCGCCGTGGGCCGGTCGCCCCCGGGGCCGTCACCCGCCGGGCGGTCCGGCGCGGCCTGCTCGCCGGCGACCGCCTCCGGCGCCAACTCCTCGGCGGGACGGCCGCATCCAGGGCAGTTCAGCGCGCCGTTGAGCCGGCGCCGACACGTCGAGCAGTAGTTCATTTGGTCTTCCGTGCAGGATGCTGAGCCTGCGGCCCAGAAGGTATCCCCGCAGCCTAGGGTGATCTGGACATGATCGAACAGTGGACTTGTGTGTGATTTATGCGCAGAAACGGTGTACGAACTCTCCGTCCACCCACCCGGACCGTGCGTCACCACCGACCGGTCCGTCGCGGTTCCGCACCGTTCGAGGGGTGTCCGGGCCGCACCGCGCATGCCACACTCGCGCCATGGCGGCCGTCCAGCTCCCACGGATTGCCTGGCGCCAGGTCCTGCCCGTGCTGGCCGTACTGGCCGCGCTGCTGGAGGCCACCGCCGGGCGCTACGGATACCACCGCGACGAGCTGTACTTCATGGTGGCGGGCCACCATCCGGCCTGGGGCTACGCCGACCAGCCGCCACTGGTGCCGCTACTGGTCCGGCTGGACACCGCGGTGCTGGGCGACTCGGTGCGGGCGCTGCGGACCCTGCCGCTGCTGGTGGCGCTCTGCACGGTGTTCCTCGCGGCGCTGTGCGCCAGGGAGTTGGCCGGGCCGGACGCCCGGCGCAGCCGCCGTTCCCAGCTGCTGGCCGCGGTCGCCACCGCGCTCTCGGCGCTGGTGCTGGTGAGCGGCCACCTCTTCGTCACCTCCGGGGTGGACCTGTGCGTCTGGGCACTGCTGCTCTGGCTGGTGCTGCGCTGGCTGCGGACCCGCGACGACCGGCTCTGGCTGCTCGCCGGACCCGCCGCCGGGGTCGGACTGCTCGTCAACAACCTGGTGGCGCTGCTGGCCCTGGCGCTGGTGCTGAGCGCGGCGGCGGTGGGACCGAGGGCGCTGTTCCGCAGTCCGCTGCTGTACGCGGGAGCCGTGATCGCCCTGCTGATCTGGGCTCCCGACCTGATCTGGCAGTGGCGGCACGGCTGGCCGCAGCTGACCATGGCCCGGCAGATCTCCTCGAACTCCGAGCGGGTGCAGCTGCTGCCGTTCCAGTTCGAGGCGTCCTTCCCGCTGCTGTGGATCGCCGGCTGGTGGGCCCTGGCCCGCCGCCGGGAGTTCGACGGGTACCGGCTGCTCGCGGTGGGCTATCCGGTGACGCTGGCCCTGGTGCTGCTCACCGGCGGCAAGCCCTACTACGCGACCGGCTGGGCCCCGCTGCTGCTGGCCGCGGGCTCGGTGGCCGCGGTGGACTGGCTGTGGCGTCCGGACCGGGCGCGGACCGCGCGGCACACCGGCACGGTGCTGCTCGCGGCGGTGCTGGGG
Source organism: Streptacidiphilus jeojiense (assembly GCF_000719095.1). Classification (GTDB taxonomy): domain Bacteria; phylum Actinomycetota; class Actinomycetes; order Streptomycetales; family Streptomycetaceae; genus Streptacidiphilus; species Streptacidiphilus jeojiensis. Next base: position 34,356 of record NZ_JOEH01000015.1, read on the forward strand.
GTGGTGTTCTCGCTGGTGGAGGTGGTCGCCGCGCTGCCCGTGGTGCCGGTGTCGACCTACCACCTGGTGCAGCCGTTGAACGCGGAGAACGGCGAGACCGTCGGCTGGCCCGACCTGACCGCCACCGTCGCCGGGGTGTACCGGGCGCTGCCGACGGCCGCCGACCGCTCCGGCGCCACCCTGATCGCCGAGAACTACGGCGAGGCCGGGGCCCTGGACCACTACGGCCGCCCGCTCGGCCTGCCCACCCCGTACGCCGACCACGACGGCTACGCCGACTTCGGCACCCCCTCCGGCGACGGCCCCTCGATCATGGTCGGCTTCGAACCGGACCAGCTGACCGGCTACTGGGGCAGCTGCACCCTGGCCGCCCGGATCGACAACGGCCGCGGCCTGGACAACCAGGAGCAGCACAAGCAGGTCCTGGTCTGCCGCGATCGGCTGCTGCCCTGGCCGGATCTCTGGAAGCGGCTGCGGCACTACTCCTGACGGCCGGTCAGTACCGCTCTCACGGCCCCTCGGCGAGTGCGGACTCCTCGCGGTCCAGGTCGTACTGGAGGTGGCGCCGGGTGGTGTCGCTGATCTGGTGGTCCTCGTACAGGCGCCGGAGCTCGCCGCCCTGAAGGGCTATCACCTCGCGGCGGATCTGCCGGTAGGCCGCCAGCACCGAGCCGGCGCCCCCGCCCTGGCCCTGTTCGCCGGCCTCCTGCTGGTCGTGCTGGAGCCGGGCGTCCAGCGCGCGCCGGGCCTGCTCCAGCGCGGCGGTGGGGGCGGCGTCGAGGTCGGCGAGCTGGTCCAGGTGCTCAAGGCCGACACCGGCCAGCCGCCGCCGGGTCCAGGCCTCCTCGCGCGCCGTGTGCTCGGGCTCCAGCGCGATGCCGGAGCGGTTCACCAGCGGCGCCAGGCTCAGCCCCTGCGCGACCAGGGTGGCCACCACCACGGCGGTGGTCAGCACCAGCACCAGCGAGCGTCCGGGCAGTTCGGTGCCGTCGGCGGCGACCAGCGGGATCGACAGTGCGGCCGCCAGCGGCATCACCCCGCGGGTCCCGGCCCAGGTCACCACCGCCGCCACCCGCCAGGAGGCGGTGCCGCCGACCGGTTTGACCACCGAGGTCAGCGGCAGCACCCAGAGGATCCGCAGCGCGATCAGCAGCGCGGCGACGGCCAGCGCCTGCAGCGGCCACCAGCCGGTGCCGCCAGGCAGCTCCCGTACCAGCGTGGGCAGTTCCAGGCCGACGATGGCGAAGACCACGCTCTCCAGCAGGAAGACCACGACCCCGTACACCGCCTGCAGCTGGAGCCTGATCCTGGCGTCGCTCAGCTTGTGCCCCGACCGTCCCAGCACCACGCCGGCCACCACCACGGCGGTCACCCCCGAGGTGTGCACGCTCTCCGCCAGCACATAGGCGCTGTAGGGGGTGACCAGGGCGATCACCGTCTCCAGCACCGGGTCGGCGGTGCGCCGCCGCACCACCGCCACCCCGGCCGCCACCGCCGCGCCCACCGCGCTGCCGCCGCCGGCCAGCAGCAGGAACTCACCCCCGGCGTGCGGCCAGTCCACCGCGGTACCGGCGACCGCCACCCCCACCGCGACCTTGAACAGCACCAGCGAGGTGGCGTCGTTGAACAGGCTCTCGGCCTGCACCAGCACCTGCACCCGGCCCGGCAGCGCCAACCGTCGGCCCAGCGCGGTGACCGCGACCGGGTCGGTGCTGGCCAGCACGGCCCCCAGCACGAACGCCATCGGCACCGGCAGCCCGGTCACCGCGATCGCCAGCGCCCCGACCGCCGCGGCGGAGGCCAGCACCAGGCCCAGCGCCAGCACCGTCACCGGCCGCCACACCAGCCGCAGGTCGCGCATCGACAGTTCCTCGGCCGAGGCGTACAGCAGCGGTGGCAGCACCACCAGCGCGATGGTCTGCGGGGCGATGTGCAGCGGCGGCGTGCCCGGTACCAGGGCCACCCCCAGCCCGGCCAGGACCAGCAGTGAGGGGGCCGGGATGCGCCAGCGGCGCGCACCCGTGGCCACGACGGTCGCCAGGACCACCAGGACGAGGATCGTGCCCACTGCGCGCATTTCGGGAACTCCGGCTCACCACCGGGGCCACCGCGGCGAAACGCGCGGTCCGTCCCCGGGCCGACCAGACTTCCCGGCACACCACCGCAACCTTATCGCGCCCCTTACGGGGCCCGTCCTGTCCGGTCAGCCGAAGCTGGTCAGCAGCACGACCACCAGGGCGAGCAGCCCGCCGCCGACGATCAGCGCGAAGGGCAGCACGACCAGCGCCAGCACCGAGAGCTGGCCGACCCGGACCACGAAGGCGCGGGCACCGCGCGGTGCGGGCGCGGCGGCCTGCCGGGGTGCGGGACCCCGACCGCGGCCGTCGGCCCGACGTGATCCACCCTGGCCGCCCGGCCCGCCCGGGCCCTGGGGTCCGTTGACGCCACCCGGCCCCTGGGGTCCGCGCGGGCCGCCCGCCGCGCGTGACCCGGTGGAGCCGCGCGTTCCGGTGGAGCCGCTTCGGTTGCTGGGTATGTCGGGCATGGCCTTGCTCCGGGGTCACGGTTGGCGGCGTGGCAGACTCAGCTTCTACGGACTCGTAGAAGTTCTAGTGGACTGTAGACGATGAGGAACCGACAGGTGAATGGCGGGGGCGACAGCGGGGGCGCGGGTGGGCGCAGACCCCTGGGGACACTGGAGGCCGAGGTCCTGGAGCTGCTGCTGGCAGCGCGGGAGCCACTGGTCCCGGGAGAGGTGCTGCGGCGGCTCGGCGACACCCTGGCCTACTCCACGGTGGTGACCGTGCTCTCCCGGATGCACGACAAGGGTCTGCTGACGCGCGACAAGCGCGGCCGGGCCTTCGCCTACGCACCGGTCACCGACGCCCACGGGCTGACGGCCCGCCGGATGCGCCGGGAGCTGGAGTCCGATCCGGACCGGGCGGCCGTGCTGTCCCGCTTCGTCGCGTCACTGTCGGCCGACGACGAGCAGGTGCTGCGGATGCTGCTGGGCGGCGATCTGTCCGGGCTGCCCGAGCTGTCCGAGCCGCCCCACCAGCCCATTTGGTCACCTTGACGATAACTGGGTTACCCGATATCGTCTATCTGACGACAAGGGGGGCCTGCCATGGCCGACATCAACAAGCGCTTCGGGCTGCGACACCTGCGCGCCGCACCCACCTCGCACATCCGCCACCTGCGCCGCGGCGAGATCGCCCACGAGGGCGCCGGCATCGCCTTCTGGTTCCGGCCGCTGGTCGCCGCGCTCTCCGAGGTACCCGTCGACGACCGCGAGCTGGCCATGCTGTTCCACGGCCGCACCGCCGACTTCCAGGACGTGACCGTGCAGGCCACGGTGACCTTCCGGATCACCGACCCGGCGGCCGCCGCCACCCGGCTGGACTTCGGCATCGACCCGGACACCGGGGTGTGGCGGGCCGCGCCACTGGAGCAGATCGGCTCGCTGCTCACCGAGACCGCCCAGCAGCACGCGCTGCACCTGCTGGCCCGCACCGCCCTGGCCGAGGCCCTGGTCGACGGGGTCGCCTCGGTGCGCACCCGGATGGCCGAGGGGCTGGCCGCCGAGCCCCGGCTGGCCGAGACCGGCCTGGAGGTCATCGCGGTACGGGTGGTCGCGCTGCGCCCCGAGCCCGAGGTGGAACGGGCGCTGCGCACCCCCGCCCGCGAGCAGATCCAGCAGGAGGCGGACCGGGCCACCTTCGAGCGCCGCGCCGTCGCCGTCGAGAACGAGCGCGCCATCTCCGAGAACGAGCTGGAGAGCAGGATCGAACTGGCCCGCCGCGAGGAGCAGTTGGTGGCCCAGCAGGGCGCCAACGCGCGCCGCCTGGCCGAGGAGGAGGCAGCCGCCGCGGCCGTCCGCACCGGCTCCGAGGCCGACCGGCGCACCACCCTGGCCACCGCCGAGGCCGAGGCGGTCCGGACCATCGGCGCCGCCACCGCCGCCGCCGAGGCGGACCGGCTGGCCGCGCACCAGCAGGTCGACCCGGCCGTGCTGCACGCCCTGGCGCTGATGGAGCTGGCCGGGAACCTGCCCAAGGTGGACCATCTGACGCTCACCCCGGACCTGCTCACCGACCTGCTCGGCAGGCTGGCGCGGTGAGCCTGGCCCCGCGCGCCGTCCTGGTCCACCGGCGCACCGAGTACCAGGAGTTGATCGACCGTCACAGCACCCGGGGGCAGGCCGAGTTCTTCCTGCGCACCCGGGGCCGGGAGATCGGTGAGGTCGAGCGGCGGCACCGGCTGGCCGAGGCCGCGCTGGCCCAGGTCGCCGGCGCGGTCCCGGCGGACTGGCGGCACGCCCGGGTGGAGCGCACCGACCTGTCCCGCTTCCTGTTCGCCCCCGACGACGTCGTGGTGGTCGTCGGCCAGGACGGGCTGGTCGCCAACGCCGCCAAGTACCTGGCCGGACAGCCGGTGCTGGGCATCGACGCCGAACCCGGCCGCAACCCGGGCGTGCTGGTCCGGCACCGCGCCGCCGACGCAGCCAAGCTGCTGCGGGCCGCCGTCGAGCCCGGGCTGGAGGCGCGGCTGGAGCAGCGCACCATGGTGGAGGCGGTGGCTGACGACACCCAGCGGCTGCTGGCCCTGAACGAGATCTACCTGGGCCAGCCCGGCCACCAGACCGCCCGCTACCGGCTCGGGACCGCGACCGGCGAGGCGCCGGAGCCGCAGGCCAGCTCCGGCGTCCTGGTCGGCACCGGCACCGGGGCCACCGGCTGGTGCCGTTCCGCCTGGCTGGAGCGGCAGAGCCCGCTCCGGCTGCCGGCACCCGACGACCCGGCACTGGCCTGGTTCGTCCGCGAGGCCTGGCCCTCCCCCACCACCGGCACCGACCAGGTCCAGGGCCTGCTGGCCGGGGAGCAGCGGCTCTCGCTCACCGTGGAGTCCGACCGCCTGGTCGCCTTCGGCGACGGCATCGAGTCCGACGCCCTGGAGCTGACCTGGGGCCAGGTGGTCCACCTCGGAGTCGCCACGACCCGACTGCGGCTGCTCGGCTGAGCCCCTCGGCCAGGACGGCCGACGCCCACCGTTTCCCGGTGGGACGCCGGCCGTCATGGTTCCTTCACTGCTGACTGGGGGTCACAACTGTCGTGACGTCAGGCCGGCAGTGACCACAGCTGGTTGGCGCTGCCGGCGCAGTCCCAGATCTGCACCTGGGTGCCGGAGCCGCCGTACCCGGTGTCGTCCAGGCACCTGTTGGACTGCGGGTTGTAGTACTCCCCGTTGGACTCGTGGATCCAGACCTGGGACCCGGTGTTGTTGCAGTCGTAGAGATCCACGAGCGTACCGTTGGCCGTGCCGCCGCCGTTGACGTCCAGGCACTTGCCCAGGACGTGCAGGGTGGTACCGGCCGCGACGTAGGTCCACTGCTGCGCGGCGGTGCCGTTGCAGGTGTAGACCTGGACCGGGTTGAAGTTGGCGGTGCTGGCCGAACGGTCGTCCAGGCACAGGCCGTTGTAGCCGGTGACGGCGCTGCCGCCGGTGGGCGGCGGCGTGGTGCCGCCTCCGGTGGTGGTGTAGGCCGCGACGTAGCCGACGCTCATGGTGGCACCGGAGCTGGTGGCCGAGGTCGGGGTGGTGCAGCCGCAGACGCCGTTGGGGAATCCGCCGCCGATGGCCAGGTCGAAGATGATCGACAGGTTGTGGTCGAAGGCCGCCTGCCAGGTCGAGGCGCCGACCTGACTCTCACTCACGCTGAAGTACTGCGCGCCGTCGAGGTACCAGGTGATGGTCTCGGCCGAGGTGTTGGTGCGGTCCAGGATCATCGAGTAGGTGTGGTATCCGGTCTGGCAGCCGGAGCAGGCGCGCAGCCCGCTGCCGATGCCGTTGCCCTCGTTGCACACCCCGCCGGGGTAGGTGCCGCAGTGGATCGTCCCGGCCACCTGGGAGAGGGCGTTGACGTCCTCCATGATGTCGACCTCGCCGTTCTCGGGCCACTGGCCCGGGCCCAGCATCCAGAACGCCGGCCAGTAGCCGAGGCCGCTGCCCGGGTTGGGCTGCTGGATCGACGCGGTGACCTGCAGCTTGCCGCCGGCCGGCGCGCCGACGTTGGCGCTCGGCGTCTGGATCCGGCCCGAGGTCCAGTTGCCGCCGTTGTTGATCGCGGTGATGTCCAGGTGACCGCTGCCGTCGAGGTGGACGTTGCTGGTCGAGTTGGTCATGGTCTCGATCTCGCCGGTCCCGAAGTTCGACCCGGGGCCGGTGTCGTAGATCCAGTTCGAGGACGACGGCGCGCTGCCGGACGCACCGGCGAAGCTGTCGCTGAACGCCGTGGTCCAACCCGCGGGCGGCGCGGGCACGGTGACCGCGTTGGCGGCACTGGGGAAGGTCATGTACGCCGCGACCAGCGCGATCGTCGCCAGCAGCACGGCGGAGCGGGTCCGGCGCAGGAAGCGGAGCAGGGAGAGCCCACGCCGTGGGGAGCGCGGGCTTCGTGCGTGTGTACCGGTCATCTACAACTCCCAAGAGTGCGCCGCGAACTGCCGTGTGGGGACGGGAGCTCCGGCACGGTTCCGAAACAGCGGCGGCAGGGGAGTGCCGCAGTGAGAGCGCTCTCACAAGGATCTCTTGGAACTATCGACCTTGGCATGCACACGCGTCAATGCCTGTGTCACAGAATGGTCTCCGCCGGACGGCGGAGTGGCATCCGGGTACGAGGACCGGCGCCGACACGCCGACGCCGGCGCCGTGAGGGTGGGGCTGCGGATCAGCCGCGGTCCCGCTGCTTGGCCGCCTCCTGCTTGTGCTTCTCCTTGATGCGCACGGTCTCCTTGCGCACCTCCGCCTGGGTGGCGCGCTCGCGCTGCAGCCACTCCGGGGCGGCGGCCTTCAGCTCGTCGATCTGCTCGGTGGTGAGCGCCTCGGTGATGCCGCCGCGGGCCAGCCCCGAGATGGAGACGCCCAGCTTGTCGGCGACCACCGGCCTGGGGTGCGGACCGTTGCGGCGCAGGTCCGCCAGCCACTGCGGCGGATCGGCCTGCAGGGCGTTGAGCTCGTCGCGGGAGACGACGCCCTCCTGGAATTCCGCAGGAGTGGCCTGGAGGTGGACACCCAGTTTCTTCGCCGCGGTCGCGGGCTTCATCGTCTGGGGGGTCTTCGGCTTGAGCGTCGTCATGGGGTCAAGGGTAACCAGCGCGGGAGCCTGTCCAGGTCACGGCCGGTAGCCTGGCTCCGTGACAGAGACGCAGGTGACCTCGCCGTTCCGGCTCGCATACGTTCCCGGAGTGACCCCCACCAAGTGGGTGAAGGTCTGGAACGAGCGGCTGCCGCAGGTCCCGCTCACCCTGGTGGGACTGCCCGCGGCCGAGGGCGACCCGACCCTGCGGCAGGGCGGCGCGGACGCCGGGCTGGTCCGGCTCCCGGTCGACCGGACCGTCCTCAGCGCCATCCCGCTCTACACCGAGACCACGGTGGTCGTGGTCCCCAAGGAGCACCGGCTGACCGAGGCGGCCGAGCTGACCGCCGCCGAGCTGGCCGAGGAGATCGTGCTGCACCCCCTGGACGACGTCCTGGAGTGGGAGCGGCGTCCCGGGGTGCCCGCCAAGGAGCGCCCGGCCACGACGGCGGACGCGGTCCAGCTGGTGGCCGCGGGGATCGGGGTCCTGGTCGTCCCGCAGTCGCTCGCCCGGCTGCACCACCGCAAGGACCTGACCTACCGCCCGGTCACCGACGCGCCCCAGTCGCAGGTGGCGCTCGCCTGGCCGGAGGACCGGACCACGGACCTGGTGGAGGAGTTCATCGGCATCGTCCGCGGCCGGACGGTCAACAGCACCCGGGGCCGCGCGGGCGAGACCGCGCCGCAGCCCAAGCAGCAGCGCACCAAGGCGGGCGACAAGGCGGGCGACAAGGCAGGAGCCAAGGCGGGCGACCGGCGCGGGCAGAAGGGCGGGACGGCCAGGACCGGTGGCGGACGTCCGCGCACCGGCGGCGGCTCGGGCTCCGGCGCCGGTAAGGGCGGGAAGCCGAAGCCCGGCAAGCGCGGCAAGCCGCAGCGCCGCTCCTGACCCCGGAACGGGCCGGGGCAGGACCACAGGTCCGTTCTATTGACGCCGGGCAGGCCGGTAGGTACAACGATGGCACCGCATGGCGTGCAGCGGGTGATCCCCGCCCGCACGCCCCCTTCGGCGCGGCCGGCGCGTGATGCCGCCCGCCGCTCCCGCAGTGCGGTCCCACCGTGCTCCACCCACCCACCGAGGATGTCGTATGCGCCTGCTCGAACGTCCGCCCCGCCGCCCGGGGCGTGCCGCCCTCCGGGCCCTGCTCCTGCTGCTGTCCTGCCTGGCGCTGGTCGCCGCGCCCGGCACCGCGCACGCCGTGACCACCGGCAACGGCTCGCTGGTGTACTCCCCCGCCGCCGGCAGCTCCTTCGACCCGGCCGGGACGACCTACGCGAAGATCGTCGTACTGAAGCACAGCGGCACCGCCAACGGGCGCATCCTGGTGACCTACGACCAGCTGGTCTGGGTGAACGGCAAGCAGGTGTACCCGATCTACTCCAGCAGCGACAACGGCGCGACCTGGACGCACCTCAGCGACGTGGTGCCGGGGAACGACTTCTCCACGCTGATCAAGACCTCGCAGCCGTCGTTGTACGAGGTGCCGCAGGCCACCGGCGGTCTCGCGGCCGGGACGCTGCTGCTGGCGGGGAACATCATGCCGTCGGACAAGTCCAGCACCCGGATCGTGGTCTACAAGAGCACCGACCACGGCGCCACCTGGTCCTACCTGAGCACCGTGGACAGCGGCGGCCCCGCCGTCTACGACCCGAGCGCGACCTCGACCACGACCGCGGTCTGGGAGCCCTCGCTCGGCCTGGACTCGGCCGGGGCGCTGGTGTGCTACTTCTCCGACGAACGGCAGAAGGCGAGCGGCATCCTGCAGGCGGTCTCCTACCACGTGTCCACCGACGGCGGGGCCACCTGGGGCGCGGAGGGCAACGTCACCGCGATCGCCAACGACAGCGACCGCCCCGGCATGATCACCGTCACCGCGCTGCCCAACGGCAAGTACATGGCGACCTACGAGGTGGTCAACCGCCCCTCGACGACGCTGAACACCGCGGTGGTGTACTACAAGTTCTCCGACGACGGCATCACCTGGACCGCCTCCGACCTGGGCACTCCGATCAAGCTGGCCAACGGCCGGGGGCTCGGCTCCTCGCCCTTCGTGAAGTGGGTGGCCGGCGGCGGGCCCAACGGCATGGTCGTGGTCTCCGCCAAGTGGGCCCTGGACTCCTCCGGGAACATCAGCGGCGGCCAGAACTTCTACGTCAACTACAACCTCGGCCAGGGGCCCTGGGAGCGGCTGCCGTACGCGGTGACCTACGACGCCAGTGACACCCAGGGCGGCTACTTCGCCGGATTCGCCCAGGCCTTCGACACCAGCGTGGACGGGAACACGTTGTACCAGGCGACCGACGTGGAGAACCTGACCACCACGTACAACGACATCCGGGTCGGTTCCGTCCCGCTCAACGCCCACCACTACGAGGCCGAACGGGCCACCCTGACCGACGCCTCCGTGGTCACCCAGGTCGACGCGGACAACGGCAGCAAGGTGGGCTACATCAACTACTCCGACAGCAAGGTCGCGTTCACCCACGTCAACGTCCCCACCGCGGGGACCTACACGGTGAACGTCCGCTACGACAACGGCAGCGGCGCCACCAGCAGCCAGACCGTGAGCGTGAACGGGGGCACGGCCACCACGGTGAGCTATCCGGCCACCGTCGACTGGAACCGCTACGGCTGGGCGCAGTTCACCGCGACCCTGAACGCCGGGTCCAACACGATCACCTTCGGGTACAACGGCAGCTACGCGGAGCTCGACGCCATCGACGTCTACCAGGCCGGGGTCGCCGCGGACGGGGAGTTCAAGCTGGTCAACCGCAACAGCGCGAAGGACCTGGAGATCACCTCCGCGCTGACCACCGAGAGCGCGCCGGCAGGCCAGTGGGGGGACACGAACAACCCCACCCAGACCTGGCGGATCAGCGCCGCCTCCGCCGGCGGCTACACGCTGACCAACCTCAACAGCGGGAAGCTGCTGACCGTGAGCGGGGCCTCCACCGCCAACGGCGCCGCGGTGGTGCAGAACGCCTCCAGCGGCTCGGCCTCCCAGCGCTGGACCCTGACGCCGACCGACTCCGGGTACGCGACCTGGACCAACGCCAACAGCAGCAAGCTGTTGGAGATCTACGCGAACTCCACGGCCGACGGTGCCATCGCCGACCAGTGGGCGTCCACCGGCTACAACTGCCAGCAGTGGCTCCTGGTCAAGGAAGGCATCCAGTAGCCGTCGCACCACCAGCAGCGTGACCAGCAGGAGCAGTCGAGGCGGCGGGCCGTGCACGGCCCGCCGCCGGGCTCCCGCACGCCCCGGGGCGGCCTCCGGCGCAGTGTTACGAAGAGGCGACGGCGGGATGTCGGACAGGCCATTGACGCGACCGCCGTACCACGGGTACAACGTAAGAACCTGATCAGCCGACCACCGCCACCAGCGGACTGCGGACGGCGAACCCCGCAGGTACGGGCCGGTGCTCCGCGCTTGGAGCCGCACCACCCCCAGGACCTTCGCCGGCGCCTGCCCGCCCCCAGCTTCGCCCGCTCCACCCCCTCTGCGCCACCCATCTGCGCCACCCATCCGCCCCACCCCACCCGCGGCACTCCCCCTGCGTGTGCCGCACCCCCCGCTCGCCCGCCCCGCCGAACTCCACGGCGGCAGCCATCAGCAGCAGTCAAGGGAGACTCTCATGTCGTCGAACAGCTCCGAGCACAGATCCGCCGCCGACCAGCCCGTGGCCGGCCCGTCCCGCCGTTCACTGCTCCGTGTGCTCGGCGCGGCCGGTGTCGGAGCCGCCGCCGTCGGCGCGCTCAGCGCCTGTGCTCCCGGCTCCTCCGCCGCCCCCAAGGCCCTGGGCTCGGTCGCGCCCTCGCAGGCCAAGGGCAGCACGACGCTCTGGTTCAAGGACGACGACATCCTGAAGGTCTTCCGCGGCGTGGTGCCCTCGTTCACCAAGAAGTACCCGGCGGTGACCGTGAACCTGGTCGGCGTCGACATCGACAAGAAGCTGGCCCCGGCGCTGATCTCCGGCGCCGGCGTGCCCGACGGCGCCTACCTCGGCGACGGCAGCGTGCTGGGCCAGGCCGAGCACCTGACCGACCTGACCTCCCAGATGGCCAAGTACCGCGCCGACACCGTGCAGTACAAGCTGGACGTGAACACCGACGGCCAGCGCCTGGTCGGCATCCCCTGGGACACCGACCCCGGCCTGCTCTACTACCGCGAGGACATCCTGTCCGCCGCGAAGGTCGACCCCACCCAGCTCACCTCCTACGACGCCCTGCTGGACGCCGCCCGGGAGATCAAGGGCCGCAACCCCAAGGCCCAGCCGATCCCGCTGGAGCAGGACCCCGACCTGGCCATGCAGTGGCTGATGATGCTGGTCAACCAGCAGCAGGGCACCGGCATGGTCGACTCCGCCGGCAAGCTCACCATCGACACCGACGCCTTCCGCACGGCGCTGACCTGGATCAAGAAGGTCGCCGACGAGGGCCTGGGGGCCCGCAGCAAGTTCGCGAGCACCGCGCAGATCGCCCAGGCCGACGGCGGCACGGTCTCCCTGGTGCCGTGGGCGATCTGGTACAACTTTCTGGTCCAGGGCACCTTCAAGAAGAGCGTGGGCCACTGGCGGGCCGCGCAGCTGCCCGCGTGGACCACCGGCGGGGCGCGCTCGGGCGTGATGGGCGGCAGCTCCTTCGTCATCCCAGCCAAGGCCGCCAACCCGGACCTGGCCTGGCTCTTCTACGAGCACGCGGTCTACAGCGCCGAGGGCTACCAGGCCGTGTTCGGCAGCAACAGCGTCTACCCCAACGGGCTGAACACCGCGCTGCCGTCGGTCAAGTCCGCGCTCAACCCGCAGAACTCGCTGTTCAAGCCGCTGGCCGGGCTCGGCAACGAGAACCTGTGGGAGGTCGGCACCCAGGCTTCGCTGGCCATCCCGCCGGGCTACCGCATCCCGACCTGGTTCAACCAGGCCGACGCCTATCTGGGCGCCAACCTGCAGAAGCTGATGGACGGGAAGATGAGCGTGGACGCGGTCATCAAGCAGTCCGTGTCGGCCATCCAGACCAACCTCGTCGACCGGGCCTGACCGCCATGGCGAACCTGACCTGGAACACACGCGCGCCGCAGTCGGCGCAGCAGGATTCGCCGCCCGCCCGCCGGGTCCGGGGCCGTCGCCCCGGGTCCGGCGGGTCCCGGGCCCGGCAGGAGCGGTGGTGGGGCCTGGCCCTGATCTCGCCCTTCCTGCTGATCTTCGCCGCCTTCACCGCCTACCCGCTGGTCTACGCCCTGGAGCTGAGCTTCAGCGACTGGCACGGCGCCGGCGTGCTGCGCTGGGTGGGCTGGTCCAACTACAGCTACCTGCTGACCAACGGCGACTTCTGGGCCTCGCTCGGCAACACCGGGGTGATGTGGCTGCTGATCGTCCCGGTGCAGACCCTCGGCGCGGTCGCGGTCGCCAGCCTGCTGACCCGCTCGCGGCTGAGATTCAAGAAGACCCTGCGCACCGTCGTTATCCTGCCCTACGTGACGCCGCTGGCGGCGATGGCGCAGGCCTTCGTGCTGCTCTTCGACGACCACTTCGGCGCGGTGGACCGGGTGCTGACCGCGCTCGGCGGGCCGAACATCGGCTGGCTGACCACGACCACCTGGGCCAAGCCCGCCATCGCGCTCTTCGTGATCTGGAAGACCAGCGGCTTCGCCCTGATCATCATGCTCGCCGCGGTCCAGGGCATCACGCCCGAGGTGTACGAGGCGGCCTCGCTCGACGGAGCCGGTCCGGTGCGGACCTTCTTCTCGGTCACGGTCCCGCTGGTGCGCCCCGCGGTCGGCTTCTTCGTGGTCATCTCGACCCTCGGCATCTCGCAGATGTTCCTGGAGCCGTTCATGATCACCCAGGGCGGCCCCTACAACTCCTCGACCACGTCGGGCATGTACCTCTACAACCACATCCGGGCCTCCGACCTGGGCACCGGCGCGGCGAACTCCTTCCTCCTGGTGGTCCTCGTCCTGCTGCTGTCCCTGGCCGCGGTCCGCGTCCTGCGCTCCAGGGAGGACTGAGCCGGTGACCTCCACCACTCTGACCGAGCGGCCGCCCGCCGCCACCGCATCGGCGGGAGCCGGGTCCGCCTGGCAGCCCGTCCGCACCGTGGCCGGCTACGCCTGCATGGTGCTGGCCGCGATCGTCTTCCTGTACCCCATCGTCTGGATGGTGCTGTCCTCCTTCCGGCCGGGCGCGAGCATCCTCAACGACCCCCTGGGCTTCGACCCGTCCGCGGCGACGCTGCGCAACTGGACCGGCATGCTCGACAACACGCCGATCATGCACGCCCTGTACAACACCGCCCTGGTGGTGGTCGGCAAGGGCGCGCTGCTGCTGGTCCTCAGCCCGCTGGCCGGCTACGGGTTCGCCAAGTTCGACTTCCCGTTCAAGAGCGCGTTCTTCGGGCTGGTGCTGCTCACCCTGATGCTGCCGACGATGGTGCTGATCATCCCGATGCTGCTGGAGATGAGCCAGCTGAACTGGGTGAACACCTACCAGGCGCTGATCCTGCCCGGCGCGGTCGACGCCTTCAGCGTGTTCTGGATGCGGCAGACCATCAGTCAGATCCCGGACGAACTGCTGGACGCCGCGCGGATCGACGGCTGCGGGCCGCTGCGCGCCTTCTGGTCGGTGATCGTCCCGGTGCTGCGGCCCAGCCTGGCCGCGCTGGCCGTGCTGTCCCTGTTCAACATCTACAACGACCTGGTCTGGCCGATCGTGGCCATCAACGACCAGCAGCACGAGACCCTCTCGGTCCTGCTGGCGGGCATGTCCTCGAACATCCAGGGCGGTCAGGCCGGCGTCAGCAGCGCCGACCTGTGGGGCCAGCTGATGGCGGCCTGCACCTTCGCGACCGTGCCGACCGTGCTGCTGTTCGTGTTCCTGCAGCGCCACTTCATCCGCGGTCTGCTCGCGGGCAGCAGCCGCTGACCGCCACCAGCCCCGACCGCGCCAGCCACCGCCCGACCGCCGAAGGAATGACCTCCACGTGACCGCACGGCAGCAAGCCCACCTCACCGTCCACCCCCTGTTCGACATTGGCGAGATCGATCCGCGCATCTTCGGCAGCTTCGTGGAGCACATGGGACGCTGCGTCTACTCGGGCGTCTTCGAGCCCGGCCACCCCACCGCCGACGCGGCCGGCTTCCGCGGCGACGTCACCGACCTGGTCCGCGAACTGGGCGTCAGCGTGGTGCGCTACCCGGGCGGCAACTTCGTCTCCGGCTACGACTGGCGCGACGGCGTCGGCCCGGTCGGCGACCGCCCGACCCGGCTGGACCTGGCCTGGCGCTCGCTGGAGCCGAACACGGTCGGTATCGACGAGTTCCTGCCCTGGGCGCGACGGAACGGCCTGGAGCCGATGATGGCCGTCAACCTCGGAACTGCCGGACCCAAGGAGGCGGCGGAGCTGGTCGAGTACTGCAACCTGGCCGGCGGCACCGCCACCGCGGCCGAGCGCGCCGCCAACGGCCATCCCGCGCCGCACGCGGTGCGGACCTGGTGCCTGGGCAACGAAATGGACGGCCCCTGGCAGATCGGCCACACCACCGCGGCCGAGTACGGCCGCCGCGCGGCCGAGGCCGGTAAGGCCATGCGCCTGGTCGACCCGGGCATCGAACTGGTCGCCTGCGGCTCCTCCTTCCGCCACATGCCGACCTTCGGCGCCTGGGAGGACACCGTCGCCGAGCTCACCCTGGACGTCGCCGACTACATGTCCATGCACGCGTACTACGACGGCACCGCCGACCGCCGCGACTACCTCGCCTCGGGGCAGCGGCTGGAACGCTTCATCACCGACGTCGTCGCCACCTGCGACGCCGTCAGCGCCAGGCTGGGCTCCCCGCGCCGGATGATGATCTCGCTGGACGAGTGGAACGTGTGGTCGTCCGCTGCCGCCTCCTCGCCCGTCGGCGAGGGCCAGGACCACGAGATCAGCCACGCCCCGCGGATCACCGAGGACCCCTACCAGGCCCTGGACGCCGTCGTCCTCGGCGACCTGATCATCGGGATCCTCAACCACGCCGACCGGGTCAAGATCGGCTGCCTCTCGCTGCTGGTCAACGTCAGCGCGCCGATCCTCACCGAGCCCGGCGGCGGGGCGAGCAGGCAGGCGATCTTCCACCCCTTCGCCGCCGCCGCGCACACCGC
This sequence comes from Streptacidiphilus jeojiense, assembly GCF_000719095.1. Taxonomy (GTDB): domain Bacteria; phylum Actinomycetota; class Actinomycetes; order Streptomycetales; family Streptomycetaceae; genus Streptacidiphilus; species Streptacidiphilus jeojiensis. The sequence continues at coordinate 49,630 of NZ_JOEH01000015.1, forward strand.
GCGCGGACGCGCGCTGAGCGCCCGGCTCACCGCGCCGGCGTTCGCGACGCCCACCCACGGCGACGTCCCGCAGGTGGCGGCCGCGGTCACCCACGACCCGGCGACCGGCCAGGCCGCGGTGTTCGCCACCAACCGCGGCAGCGAACCGGTCGAACTCACCATCGACCACAACGCGTTCGGTGCCTTCGACATCAAGTCCGCGCACACCCTGACCGCCGCCGACCTCCGCTCCCCCGGCGACCTCACCCTGGTCCCGCTGGAGCAGTTCCACCCGGGGGCCCGGAGCTCGACGCTGCTGCTGCCGCCCGAGTCCTGGACCCTCGCCGAAGCCGTCGCCCGAGCCTGAGCCGGTCCGCCTGCCCGCCGCCCACCTGCCCTGGCCCTCCGCCTGCCCGCCTGCCCGCCTGCCCGCCTGCTCCGACCTTTCAGTGAAAGGCAGTCATGCCGCACCAACGCACCGCCCCCGCCCGCTTCACCCTCGACCCGGCGTTCAGCGTCGGCACGGTCGACCCGCGCCTGTTCGGCTCCTTCGTGGAACACCTGGGGCGCTGCGTCTACACCGGCATCTACGAGCCGGGCCACCCCGCCGCCGACGAGGCAGGCCTGCGCACCGATGTGCTGGAACTGGTCCGCGAGCTGGGGGTGACCACGATCCGCTACCCCGGCGGCAACTTCGTCTCCGGCTACAAGTGGGAGGACAGCGTGGGTCCGGTGGAATCGCGTCCGCGCCGGCTCGACCCGGCCTGGCGCGCCACCGAGACCAACGCCTTCGGACTGTCCGAGTTCATGGGCTTCCTGGGCAAGCTCGGGCCGGAGGCCGAACCCATGATGGCGGTCAACCTCGGCACCCGCGGCACCGCCGAGGCGATCGAACTGCAGGAGTACGCCAACCACCCGGCCGGCACCGCGCTGTCCGACCTGCGCGCCGCGCACGGCGACAAGAACCCGTTCGGGATCGGGCTCTGGTGCCTGGGCAACGAGATGGACGGCCCCTGGCAGATCGGCCACAAGAACGCCGAGGACTACGGCAAGCTGGCCGCCGCCACCGCCCGCGCGATGCGCATGATCGACAAGAACGTGGAACTGGTCGCCTGCGGCAGCTCCAGCCAGAGCATGCCGACCTTCGGCGCCTGGGAGGCCACCGTTCTGGAGCACACCTACGACCTGGTCGACTACATCTCCATGCACGCCTACTACGAGGAGCTCGACGGCGACCGCGACTCCTTCCTCGCCTCGGCGGTGGACATGGAGGCGTTCATCGAGAACGTGGTGGCCACCTGCGACCACGTGGGCGCCCGGCTGAAGTCGTCGAAGAAGATCAACATCTCCTTCGACGAGTGGAACATCTGGTACAACGCCCGCTTCCAGCAGGACTTCGACGAGAACCCGCCGGACTGGCCCGAGGCGCCGCGGCAGCTGGAGGACAGCTACTCGCTGACCGACGCGGTGGTCTTCGGCTCGCTGCTGATCACCCTGCTGCGCCACGCCGACCGGGTCCGGGTGGCCTGCCTGGCCCAGCTGGTCAACGTGATCGCCCCGATCATGACCGAGCCCGGCGGCCCGGCCTGGCGGCAGACCACCTTCTTCCCCTTCGCGCAGGCGTCGCGGTACGGGCGCGGACGGGTGCTGCAGGTCGAGGCGGAGAGCCCGGCGTACACCACCGCCAAGTACGGCGAGGTGCCGCTGCTGCACGCCACGGCGGTGCTGGACGAGCAGAGCGGGGAGGTGACGGTGTTCGCGGTCAACCGCAGCCGGACCCGGGCGCTGCCGCTGGAGGTCGCCCTGCACGGCACCGGCGTGTCCGAGGTGGTCGAGCACAGCGTGCTGGCGGACCAGGACCCCGACGCCCGCAACACCCTGGCCGAGCCCGACCGGGTCGTCCCCCGGCCGGCCGAGGGCGCCACCGTCGACGGGGAGCTGCTCCGCTGCGAACTCCCGCCGCTCTCCTGGAGCATGATCCGGCTGGCACCGGGCCGCGGCTGACCCTGCCGGCGGGGGCGGTCCGACGTGACCGGGCCGCCCCGGCCGGACCACCCCTCGCCGAACGACCCCCGCCGTACCGACCGGTGACAACCGTTCCCACGTTGTACCCTTGGCCTCGCAGGCCTGTCAGCGGTTGTCCGGCGGCTGCCCGACTCGATTGGATAACGTCGGGCCCGAAGAACGCTCACGAAATGCTCAGCGGCGTCAAAGTCTCAGTGGACCGACATCTGGAGGAACCCCGTGGGCGAGCCCACCTTGCACGACGTCGCGGCCCGGGCCGGAGTGTCGATCAAGACGGTCTCCAATGTGCTCCGCGGGGTGACCGGCAAGGTGTCGGCGGAGACCTCGGCCCGGGTGCTCCAGGTCATCGAGGAGATCGGCTACCGCCCCAACCTCTCGGCCCGACGGCTGCGCAGCGGCCGGTCCAACGTGGTCGCCCTCGCCGTGCCCGACCTGCGCAACCCGTACTTCGCCGAGGTCGCGACCGCGATGATCAGCGCCGCCCGACAGGCCGGCTACACCCTGCTGATCGAGGAGACCGGCGGCAACGCCGGGGACGAGCTGAACGCGGCCGAGGGGCTGCGCGATCCGCTGATCGAGGGCGTCATCATGGCGCCGCTGGCCCTGGACCCGCGGCAGTTGGACCGGCGCGGCCGGACCGTCCCGCTGGTGCTGCTGGGCGAGCACGACTACGACGGCGACTGCGACCACGTCATGTTCGACAATCTGACGGCCTCTCAGCGGATGACCGCGCACCTGATCGAGCAGGGCTACCGGCGGATCGCGGTGATCGGACGGCAGGACGCCCCGCCGCAGGCGGCGGCCATGGCCGCGATGCGGTTCAACGGCTACCGCAGGGCGCTGACCGAGGCGGGTCTGGCCTACGACCAGCGGCTGGCCCCGGTCATCGCCACCACCGCCTACGGCAAGGCGGCCGGCGCCGAGGCGGCCGAGCAGATCTTCGCGCGGGGGCTGAAGCCGGACGCGCTGTACTGCTTCGCCGACGTGCTCGCCATCGGCGCGCTGCGCGCCGCGCACTGCCGGGGCCTGCACGCCCCCGAGGACTTCGGCCTGGCCGGGTTCGACGGCATCGAGGAGGGCCGGTTCACCATCCCCACCCTGACGACCATCGCCCCGGACTACGCGGACATGGCCGCGCTGGCGGTGAACGCGCTGATCGAGCGGATGGAGTCGACGGTCCCGATCGGCCACCGGGACATCCTCTGCCGCTACGAGCTGGAGGTGCGCGAGAGCACCCAGCCGGGACTGCGTGCCGGCGCTGCGGGCGCCCCGGGCGCCGGTGCGGTCAGCGCTGGGGCGGTCGGGGCAGCCGCCGGCTGAGCGTCGCGGCCTCGGCGCAGCTGCTTGAGGCGGTCGATGTCCCTGGTGTGCAGGGCGCCCTCGATCCGGTCGGGGGCGTGGCGGTCGTCCGGGGTCTCGATGATCAGCGGGACCCCGTCGGTGGCCGGGTGGGTGAGGAGTTCGCCGAAGGGCTCCGCGCCGATGTGACCGGCGCCGATGTTGGCGTGGCGGTCCTTGCGGGCTCCGGCCACGTCCTTGGAGTCGTTGGCGTGGATCAGCCGCAGCCGTCCGGGACCGGCCGCGGCGACCAGCTCGTCCAGCATCCGCGCCGTGCCGCCGGGGGCGGCCAGGTCGTGGCCGGCCGCGAAGGCGTGGCAGGTGTCCAGGCAGACGCCGACCCTGGGGTGGCGCTCCAGCGCGTCGACGTACTCGGCGAGGTCCGCCATCCGCGAGCACAGTGAGCTGCCCTGCCCGGCCGTGGGTTCCAGCAGCAGCCAGGGCGCGTCCTCGCCGTAGCCGTCCAGCTCGTCCAGCAGCGGCAGCATGCCGTCGTGGACCTGGCGCAGTGCCGCCGTCCGGCTGCCGCCCACCGCCGAGCCGGTGTGCACCACCACTCCCGCCGCGCCGATCGCACGGCCGCGGCTCAGCGAGTGGCGCAGCGACTCGCCGGAGCGCTCGCGGGTCGCCGCGGAGTCGGAGCCGAAGTTGATCAGGTACGGCGCGTGCACATAGGCGGAGATCCCGCGCTCGGCGCAGCCGGCGCGGAAGGCCCGGTCCTGCTCCGGGTTGCCGGTCGGGGCGGCCCAGCCGCGCGGGTTGGCGACGAAGACCTGCACGCTCTCGGCCCCCACCTTGTCGGCGTAGGCCAGTCCGGTACCGGCCAGCCCCCGGCCGGCGACCGGGACATGCGCGCCGACGGGGTTGCGTGGAGTGGAACGGATCACCGCCCGAGCATCGCACACCCGTGGAGGCACGGGATCTCCCTGCCGTCCCATGTGGTTATCCCTGTGGTTGATGCCCGAGTGTGTGTTTTCTTGCCCGAAACCCTTGACGGCCCTCGCAACCGGGCGTAAAACCATTCGAAACAAGCTTCTAACGGCGGTGAAACCACATGTACGCGGAGGAGCGTCACCAGCTCATCGTGGAGCAGGCGCGGCGGGACGGCCGGGTCGACGTCACAGCCCTCGCATCGGGGCTCGACGTCGCCACCGAGACCATCCGGCGCGATCTGACCATGCTGGAGCGGCAGGGCCTGCTGCGCCGGGTCCACGGCGGGGCCATCCCGGTCGAACGGCTCGGGTTCGAGCCCGGTCTGGCCCAACGGGCGGCCGCGCTGATCGGGGAGAAGGAGCGCATCGCCAAGGCGGCGGTCGCCGAGCTTCCCGACGAGGGGTCGATCCTGCTGGACGCGGGGACCACGACCGCCCGACTGGCCGAGCAACTGCCCGCCGACCGCGAACTCACCGTGGTCACCAACGGACTGGCCATCGCGGCCCTGCTGGCCAACCGCCCCAACATCAACCTCTTCATCGTCGGCGGCCGGGTGCGTTCGCGCACCCACGCGATGGTCGGTGAATGGACCCGGAACCCGCTCGCCGACACCTATGTCGACGTGGCCTTCATGGGCACCAACGGCATCTCCGTGCAGCGCGGGCTGACCACGCCCGACTCCGCCGAGGCCGACGTCAAGCGGCAGATGATGGCCAGCGCCCGACGCACGGTGGTGCTGGCCGACCACACCAAGTTCGCCGCCGACCACTTCGCCCGCTTCGGCCGGGTGGACGAGGTCGACGTGGTGATCACCGATTCGGGCCTGGACGCCGAGGTCGCCGACGAGCTCTCCGACGCCGGCCCCCGGGTGGTGCGCGCATGATCGTCACGCTGACCCCCAACCCCAGCCTGGACCGCACCCTTGAGGTCCCGGACCTGCACCGCGGCGTCGTACTCCGGGCCACGGCCCGGCGCACCGATCCCGGCGGGAAGGGCGTCAACGTCTCCCGGGCGCTGGCGGCCAACGGCCGCAAGACCGTGGCGGTGCTGCCCTGCGGCGGAATCGTCGGCAGCCGGCTGGCCGAACTGCTCGCGCCCCAGGGGGTCGAGGTCCTCGCGGTGCCGGTGCTCGGCGAGATCCGGGTCAACATCAGCGTGGTCGAACCCGACGGCACGGTCACCAAGATCAACGAGCCGGGCCCGGTGCTCACCCCGCAGGAACTGGACGCGCTCGCCGAGGCCGCCGTCCGGGCCGGCCAGGGAGCCGCCTGGGTCGCGCTCAGCGGCAGCCTCCCCCCGGGGGCGCCGGACGACCTCTACGCCCGGCTGATCACCCGGATCCGCGAGGCAGGCGGACCGCTGATCGCCGTCGACTCCAGCGGCGTGCCGCTGGTCGCCGCCCTCGCCGCCGGTCCGGACCTGGTCAAACCCAACCGCGCCGAGCTGGCCGAGGCGTCGGGGCTGCCGGTCACCACCCTCGGCGAGGCCGTCACCGCCGCGCTGGCGCTGCGCGACCGCGGTGCCCGCACCGTGCTGGCCAGCCTGGGCGCCGACGGAGCGCTGCTGGTGGACGGTTCGGGCGCGGTGCACGGCCGGGCCCGGGTCGCCGAGCCCCGCAGCGCGGTGGGCGCGGGCGACGCGCTGCTCGCCGGCTACCTCTCGGCCGGTAACGGCGGTACCGAGGCCCTGGCCGAGGCCGTCGCCTGGGGCGCCGCCGCGACCTCGCTCCCCGGCAGCCGGATGCCCGGCCGCGAACACCTGGACCGGGCGGGCGTCCACCTCGACCCGAACTTCGACCCCAACCACCCGCTCACCGAACGGAACTGACGCCATGTCCGATCTGATCACCCCCGATTTCGTGGATCTCGACCTCAGGGCCGCAGATCGCCATGAGGTGGCCTTCTCCCTGGCCTCCCGGCTGGCGTCCGACGGCAGGGTCACCGACCTCGCCGGGTTCCTCGCCGACGTGCGGGCCCGCGAGGAGCAGATGCCCACCGGCATCGAGGGCGGCATCGGCATCCCCCATGCCCGCTCCGCCCATGTCACCGAACCCTCGCTGGCGTTCGGCCGCAGCACCGGCGGAGTCGACTTCGGCGCCGAGGACGGCCCCGCCGACCTGGTGTTCCTCATCGCCGCCCCGGCGGGCGGGGACACCGACCACCTCACCATCCTGGCCTCGCTGGCCCGCCGCCTGGTGCACGCCTCCTTCCGGCAGGCGCTGCGCGACGCATCCGACCCGCAGGCCGTCGTCGACCTCGTCAACAAGGAGGTGCTGGGCAGATGAGACTCGTAGCCGTCACCGCATGCCCCACCGGCATCGCCCACACCTACATGGCCGCCGAGGCCCTGGAGCAGGCGGCCAAGGACGCCGGCCACCAGATCAGCGTGGAGACCCAGGGGGCGGCGGGCGCCGTCCCACTGACGCCGGATCAGATCGCCGCGGCCGACGCCGTGATCTTCGCGGTCGACGTCGAGGTACGCGGCCGGGACCGGTTCGCCGGCAAGCCGACCGTCGAGGTGCCGGTCAAGAAGGCCATCAGCGGCTCGGCCGAACTGCTGGCCCGCGCCGAGGAGGCCGTCCGGCAGGCCGCCCCCGCGAACGCGGCGGCTGCTCCCGGTGACGCGCCGGCCCCGGCCCCGGCGGCCCCGGCCGGCGCAGCCGCCCCGTCGGACCAGCGCTCCTCGGCCGCCCGCTTCGGCACCCATCTGCGCCAGTGGATGATGACCGGCGTCAGCTACATGATCCCGTTCGTCGCGGCGGGCGGCATCCTGATCGCGCTGGCCTTCATGTTCGGCGGCGCCGAGGTCGCCATGAAGGTCAACGGCGGCGTGTTCCAGGGCCACACCTACCCGGGCGTGACCGACCTGTCCAAGCTCATCGACCAGGCCGGGTACGCCGGGGTGCTGTTCAAGATCGGCTCCACCGCGTTCTCCATGCTGGTGCCGGTCCTGGCCGGCTTCATCGCCTACGCCATGGCGGACCGTCAGGGCCTGGTGCCCGGAATCGTCTCCGGGCTGCTGGCCTCGGCGATCGGCGCCGGCTTCCTCGGCGGCCTGGTCGGCGGCCTGCTGGCCGGTGCCCTGGTGCTGGCACTGACCAGGTACAAGCCGCCGCGTGCGATCGCCGGCATCATGCCGGTGGTGGTGATCCCACTGGTCTCCACCCTGATCATGGGCGTGCTGATGCTGGTGGTGATCGGCGAGCCGATCGCCGCGGCCCAGCGGGGGCTCACCGACTGGCTCGGCGGCCTCTCCGGCACCAATGCGATCCTGCTGGGCGCGCTGCTGGGGCTGATGATGGCCTTCGACCTCGGTGGCCCGGTCAACAAGGTCGCCTACACCTTCGGTGTCGGCAGCCTCGCCAGCGGCGACCTCAAGGTCATGGCCGCCGTGATGGCGGCCGGCATGGTCCCGCCGATCGCGATGGCGCTGTCCACCGTCGTGCGGCCGAAGCTGTTCGGCGAGAGCGAGCGCAAGGCCGGGGAGGCGGCCTGGCTGCTCGGCGCCTCGTTCATCACCGAGGGCGCGATCCCCTTCGCCGCGGCCGACCCGCTGCGGGTGCTCCCCTCGCTGATGGCGGGGAGCGCCACCACCGGCGCCCTGTCCATGGCCTTCGGCGCCACCTCGCGGGCCCCGCACGGCGGGCTCTGGGTGATCGGCCTGATCGGCCGGCCCGGGCTCTACCTGCTGGCCATCGCAGCGGGTGTGCTGGTCGGTGCGGCCTGCGTCATCGGGGCCAAGCAGATCGGCCGGGCCGAGGTCGCCGGCGAGGCCGAGGGTGCGGCTGGCGCTGCGGCCGCGGACGGAGCTGGAGCCGGGACCGGGGCCGCCGCCGACAAGCCGGCCGTCAACCACGAGGCACTGGTCGGCTGATCCGGGCACCCGCCCTGCTCCGCCCTGATCGGCCCTGATCGGCTGCTGATCGGCTCTTGCCCTGCCCTGCCCTGCCCCGATCCGCCTCCGATCCGCCCGGCCCCGCGCGCTCCCCCGGCCCGCGGGGCCGGGCACACGCCCTGACCGACCATCAGCTCACTGCCCGCTCCCGCTCCGCATCCGTTCCCTGCCCCGCGTGATCCCCCGTCCCGCGGGGCTGGGCATCCGCCCTGACCGACCATCAACTCCCCACCCGCCCCTGCTCCGCATCCGTTCCCCACCTGCGGTACCGCCCGCAGCCCCACCCGTCCCCGGATCTGTCCCTGGAGGGATTCCCATGCCCCAGCGCTCGGTCGCCGTAGGTTCCAGCAGCGGCCTGCACGCCCGCCCCGCCTCCCTGTTCGTCCAGGCCGCCGCCCGGCAGCCGGTGCGGATCAGCGTCGCCCGGGAGGGCGGCACCGCGGTCGACGCGCGCAGCCTGCTCTCGGTGCTCGCCCTCGGTGCGCGCCACGGCGACACCGTGGTGCTCTCCGCCGAGGACGAGGGCCCGCAGGCCGAGCAGGCGCTGGAGGAACTCGCCACCCTGGTCGCCCGTGACTTCGACGCACCGGAGCAGTCGTGACCACGGTGCTGACCGGCATAGCCGTCGGCACCGGCAGTGTCACCGGACCGGTGGCGCGGATGACCCCGGTGCCGCCGCTGCCCCAACCCCGCACCGTGGCCGACACCGCCGCCGAGACCGGGGCCACCCTCGCTGCGCTGCACGACGTCGTCACCGACCTGGAGTCCCGCGCGGCGACGGCCGGAGCCGCCGCGGCCGAAGTCCTCGCGGCGCAGGGCATGATGGCGGCCGACCCGGTACTCGCCGAGCGGGTGGCCGAGTTGATCCGCGACGGCCGGGACGGCGCGCACGCCCTGGACGCCGCCTTCGGCGAGTTCCGCACCGCGCTGGAAGCCGCGGGCGGGTACTTCGCCGAACGCGCCGCCGACCTGGACGACCTGCGCAACCGAGCCGTCGCCCAGCTGCTGGGCCTGCCGATGCCGGGACTGCCTGCCCCCGGCCATCCGTTCGTGCTGGTCGCCGAAGACCTCGCACCCGCCGACACCGCGCTGCTCGACCCGACACAGGTCCTGGCGCTGGTCACCGAGCGCGGCGGGCCGACCAGCCACACCGCCATCCTGGCCAAGGCCCTGGGACTGCCTGCCGTCGTCGGCTGCGGCGCCGCGGACACCCTCACCGAAGGACTTCCGGTCCTGGTCGACGCCGCCGCCGGCACGGTCCAACTCGACCCGGCCCCCGAGGTGGTGGCCTCCGCCGCCTCCCGCGAGCAGCGACGCCGGGAGCGCGCCGGACGCGTCCACGGCGCCGGGCGCACCGCCGACGGCCACCCGGTGAAGCTCCTCGCCAACCTCGGTGCGCTGCAGGAGCTTTCCGGCGCCGCAGCGGCCGACTGCGAGGGCGTGGGCCTGTTCCGCACCGAATTCCTCTATCTGGACCGGGCCGAGGCGCCGGGCCTGGACGAGCAGACGGCCGCCTACCGTCAGGTCTTCGACGCCTTCGCCGGTCGGCGCGTGGTGGTCCGCACCCTGGACGCGGGGGCCGACAAGCCGCTGCCCTTCGTGAACGCGGGCGACGAGCAGAACCCGGCCCTCGGTATCCGGGGGCTCCGCACGGCGGCCCGCGACCCGGAACTGGTCGACACTCAACTCGCAGCTGTGGCAGCGGCAGCGGCCGCCTCCAGTGCCGAGGTCTGGGTGATGGCGCCGATGGTGTCGGTGCCTGGCGAGGCGGCGGACTTCGCGGCGCGGGTCCGCGCCCATGGCCTCCCGGTCGCCGGAGCCATGGTGGAGGTCCCCGCCGCCGCACTGCGCGCCGGCGCCATGGCCGACGCCTGCGACTTCCTCAGCATCGGCACCAACGATCTTGCCCAGTACACCTTCGCGGCCGACCGCACCCTCGGTTCCCTCGCCGCGCTGCTCGACCCCTGGCAGCCCGCGCTGCTGGACCTGGTGCGGATGACGGCGCAGGAGGGCGGACGCCGTGGCCGCCCGGTGGGCGTCTGCGGCGAGGCGGCCGCGGACCCGCTGCTGGCCCTGGTGCTGGTGGGGCTGGGGGTGACCAGCCTGTCGGCGGCCCCGTCCTGCCTGGGCGAGGTGCGCGCCACCCTGTCGGAGCACACCCTGGAGGACTGCCGGGCCCTGGCGGCCCTCGCCCTCGCCGCCGGGGACGCGCAGTCGGCCCGTGCGGCCGTGCTGGACCGCACCGGCTGATCACCAGCCGGGCACCGTACTCCGCGTGGTCCCGGCATCGGCGCGGTCGGTACGGTCATGGTCGGAACCGACGCTCGCAGCCTGCCGGACCAGGACCTCGGTGAGCTCGTCCGGAGCCGAGAAGAAGGGCGAGTGGTCGCAGTCCAGCGCGACCCGCTCCTCGGCCCGCTCGGCGCAGGCGCGCTGCGCCTCCACGCGGACGGTGCGGTCCCCCAGGCACACCACGTACAGGCTGGGGACGGTGCACCAGGCCGGGTCGGCGAGCGGCTGCTCGGGCACCCGGCTCCACATCGGCCGCCAGCGCCGGGCCGCCGACTCCGCCAGGGCGGGCGGCGACCCTGAGTACAGCACCTCCCGGGCGGCCGCGGTCAGGGTGACGGCCCCGTCCGCGCGCACGGACCAGCTCTCGCGGAAGCCCGGGTGGTTCCACTCGGGGGTGAGGGCGGCCGGCGACCGGCCGGGCAGCGGCATCCTGGCTGCCACGAAGACCAGCCGGTCGGCGGCATGGCCGCCGGCGGACACCGGCAGGCCGCCGTAGCTGTGCGCGACCAGCACGACCGGGCCGTGCACCCGCGCGTCAGCGACCGCGTCCCGTACCGCCCGGGTGTCGGCGTCGTAGGAGTCGAGCGGCAGGTCGACGGTGCGAGCGCGCACCCCGGCCCGGTCCAGCCGCTCCAGCACCGGGGTCCAGCACCATCCGTCGTGGTTGGCGCCGTGCACCAGTACCACGGTCGGCGTCGGCGACCTGTGCACGATGTCCTCCCTGTCCCTGTCCCTGTCCCTGTCTCTCTCCCGCTCCCCGCCCCGCCCGCGGGTTCAGCGCCAGTTGTTGTTGCTGTGGTGGTCGCCCTCGATCCAGGACTTCAGCTCGGCCCTGGCCGACGCCCGTCGGGCCTCGGCCGAGTCCTCCACACCGGGCGCGTCCAGGGTGAACTCCAGCAGCAGACCGTTGGGGTCCTCCGTGTAGAGCGAGCGGCAGTAGCCGTGCTCGAGCACATAGGTCTGCTCCGGCTTCCAGTCGGCGGCCTTCAGCCGGGCGGCTATCGCGTCCTGGGTCTCCTCGCTGACCTTCAACGCTATGTGCTGGAACGGGGAGTGCGGCATCTCCGGGCCGAACTGCTCCTGGTCCGCCGGGTCGACGAACTGGAAGAAGGCGAGCGCACCGCCGTCACCGAGCCCGTAGAAGGTGTGGCAGTAGGTGCGCACCGCGCCGAAGAGCTCGTCGCTCTCCTTCCACGTCGCTGTCAGCGGCAGGCCGATGACCTCCTCGTAGAACGCGCGGGTCGCCTCCTGGTCCTTGGTGACATAGGCGGTGTGGTGCAGGCGCGAGGGGAGGGCGGCCTGCTCGGGCGAGGCCTGCTGGCTGCTGTCGAGGGTCTCGGTCATGATTCGCTCCTCGGTGGTGTCAGTACGTTTCCGAGAAGTGAACACCAGGGCACGGGGACACCTCTCGGGCTGCGCGGCCAAGCCGGACGCCCGGGTTTGGCCCGGTGGACCAGTCTGCGGCTGATCACCGCCGGCGCGGGTTGGCGGGCTCCTCGCGCAACACGGCCGAGCCTACGACATGAGCCACCGTCAGGGCGGCCTGCACTTCCAGATGACGATCAGCAACGCCGTGCCCGAGCAACTGCTCCGCCCGCTTGACCCGGTAGGTCACGGTGTTGCGGGCGACGTGCATCCGCGCGGCGGCCTTCAGCAGGCTGCGTTCCGCCTGCAGATAGTGGCGCAGCGTCTCGCGCAGTTCCTCGGCGTGCGGGGTGTCGTCCGCCAGCGGCCCCAACTCGCGCTGAACGAAGCGCCGGGCCCGGTCGAGGTCGCCGGTGAGCAGGGACGCCAGCTCGACGTCGCGGTAGTGCGTGACGCCGGACCGGGGCCGGCTGCTCAGCCGGGCGGTCCGTTCGGCGAGGACGGCCTCCTCATGGCTCCGGCGGAAGCCGTCGAGTCCGCTCGCCGGCGATCCGCAGGCCATCTGCACGGAGGGGTGCCCTTCGGGATCCGCTGCGACGTCCGCCACGGGATCCTCCGCGGGGCTCGCTGCGGGGTTCGCAGCGGCGTTCCCCTGAGCGGTACGGGCTCCCCACGCCCACAGCCCGGTGCGCCCGATCGGCACCACCAGGGTCGTGATGCAGCGCCGGGCTCTCAGGAACTCCACAGCAGCCCGCTGGAGTTCGGAGGCCTCGGCACCCGTGGCGGGATGGCACCAGGCGGTCAGGGCGAGGTGCTCGCGCCGCAGGTCGTAGTCGAGGGTCCGGCTCGCGGTCCCGATGTCGACCGGGGACTGCTCCAGGATCGAGCGGACCGTCTCCTCCCGCGCCGCCGCACTGCTGGTGACCCAGCGGTCGCGCTCGGCCAGGTACTCCTCGGCCATGCCGGAGGAGAAGCCGTCGATGAACTCGAACAGGGTCTCCGAGACGCGCTTCATCTGCGCCGACCGGTCGGCCTCGGCCACGGTCGCCTCGCAGGCTGCCATGAAGGCCCGGGCCATGGCGGCATGGCCGAGGTGGATCCCTCGCAGCACCTTGTCCAACGGCACTCCGCGCCGGACGAAATCGCGATCGCCCAGCAGGGCCTCGTCGGTGAGCGGGCTGGTGGCGCCGTCGGCGACCAGGGTCACCAGCGCGCGCAGCGCCACCGACTCGGTGCCCATCCGCAGTGTCTCGAACGGTCCTTCTCCACCGCCCAGTTCGGGGACGGCGGCGATCACCGCCGTCGCCATGTCATGACCGACCTCGACCGCCCAGGCGACTGCGCCGGGGCCGACCGCAGAGGTCGCCTCGGCGAGGACGGCGGCCCCGCTGGCCGGGCCGAGCCCCGCTCCGGCCCGGGTAGGGCGAAGGCTGCGGGGCCAGCCGCGGGCCGCATCGAGCCCGTCGTCGGATCCGTTCACTGCTCCCACCTCGATCCCCTGACGCTCAGCCCGGGAACGGGACAGCCGCGGTGCTCACGCGGTCTCCGTGCTCTCTGAGCCCTCTGAGCCCTCAGGGGAAACGTAACGGGCATTGCGGTCCACGGCCATGTAGACGTCGTTGGCGATGGGCCGGCGCAGCTCCTCGGCGAGGTGCCCGAGCAGGCCGGCGGCGCGGGCCAGCAGGGCGAAGCCGCGCAGCAGCTCCACCGGCAGGCCGAGGTCGGCGAGCGCCGCTCCGCAGACGCCCGCCCCGTTCAGCGGCAGCCGACGGCCCAGGACCTCCGGGTGGACCCGGCCGACCGCCTCGAACAGGCGCAGGTGCGGGCCGCGCAGCCGCTCCTCCTCGGCGATGGCGATGATGACCGGCGTACGCGGGTCCTGCTCCTTGTGGACGGGATGGCCCAGGCCCGGGACGATCCGGCGTTCCGCGCGGTAACGGCCGACGGCCCGGCGGGCCAGCTCGTCGAACTCCTCCTCGGTCCGGGGAGCCTGCTCGGCGGCGGCCAGTACCTCGGCGAGGAAGCGTCCGGTGTCCTCGGTGACGCCGAGAAAGCGGGAGCCTCCCCCCAGCAGGCCGGCCGCGAGCGCTCCCTGGATCGCGTCGGGAGCACTGAGAAAGGTGAGCCGGGCGGCGATGGCGGTCGGGGTGAACCCGTGGTCGGCGAGGGCGACCAGCACGGACTCGAAGACCCGGGTCTCCCCGGGCGTCGGGCGCCGCAGGGTCGCCAGCCAGAAGGCGAGCTCGCCGAAGCCGACCCTGCCCAGCAGGTCCTGGGCGAGGTCCTGGCCGAGCAGCCGGATCGTGGTCGGATCGGAGGTTCCGAGCGAGGTCGGGAAGTCCAGCGCGGAGCTTCCGGGGACGGGGAGGGAGGCGGTCATCGGTCGGCTCCTTGTGCCTGCTGCGGGTCGGGCGTGGGGGCTGGGGCGGTGGCGGGGTCGTTCCGGGGGTGACTTTGGGCGTCCGGCTGCGGCACGGCCAGCCACGCCTTGATCTCGTCGGTGTGCTCGCCGAGGGCCGGCGGCGGCAGCAGGTGCTGCGGCGGGGTCTCCGAGAAGGTGATCGGGTTGCGGATCACCGGAACGGCTCCGTCGCCCTCCCCGACCGTCACCACCGGGTGCAGGCCGAGGTCGCGGGCGAGGTCGACGCCTCCCGCGACCGTGTTGATGGGACCGCAGGCCACCCCGGCCTGCGAGAGCAGCCGGAACCACTCGTCCGCGGGCTTCAGCGCCAGGCGGTCGACCAGCAGCGGGCGCAGCAGCTCCCGGTTGGCGGTGCGGTCCTCGGTGCGACGGAAGCGGTCGTCGTCGGCCAGCTCCGGGACGCCGAGCGCGCCGCAGAGCTTGCGGAACTGGCCGTCGTTCCCGGCGGTGACGATGAGGTCCTTGTCCGCAGTGGGCAGCGGCTCGTACGGGAACAGGCTCGGGTGGGCGTTGCCCATCCGACTCGGCACCACGCCGCCCGCGACATAGGCGGAGGTGTGGTTGACCAGCGCGGACAGGGCCGAGGAGAGCAGGTTCACCTCGATCTGCTGCCCCTGACCGGTGGCGGTGCGGTGGTGCACGGCGGCGAGGATGCCGATCGTGGCGTGCAACCCGGTCATCACGTCGAAGACCGAGATCCCGGCCCGGTAGCCGGGACCCTCGGGGTCCCCGGTCAGGCTCATCAGGCCGGAGACCGCCTGGACGATGAGGTCGTAGCCGGGCAGGCCGGCTCCCCCGCTGGTACCGAACCCGCTGATGGAGCAGTAGACGACGGACTCGTTGCGGCTCCGGACGGTGTCGTAGTCGAGACCGAAGCGCAGCAGGCCACCGGGCTTGAAGTTCTCTATGACCACGTCCGCACGGGCCGCGAGCTCCTGCGCGGCGGCCAGGTCGTCGGAGTCCTTGAAGTCCAGCACGACCGAGCGCTTGTTGCGGTTGACGGCCAGGTAGTACGTCGACACGTCCTCCCGCACCGGCGGCTTCCAGCTGCGGGTGTCGTCCCCGCCGGGGCCCTCCACCTTGATCACAGTGGCCCCGAGGTCCGCCAGCAGCATCGTGCTGTACGGGCCTGCCAGGACTCGGGAGAAGTCCGCTATCAGCAGCCCCTCCAGCGGTCGCGCCGCTCCGGTCGGTGGCTGGGCCCTCTGCTGCCGGCCGCTCGCCTGCTGCGGGTGGGTGGACATGGTCGCTTCCTCTCCTTGCCGAGCAATGTCCGCAGAACGGACACTCGTCCGCTCGATCCTGCGCGCTGTCCCCAGCGACTGTCAAGGCGCTCCCCACCCCTGGCGACCGTGGTAAATCCGCTGCCCTCCCCGGCCCGACGGGTCCTGATGGATGGATGTCCGCCTCGCGGACAACGGCGGCTATCCTGCACAGGAGGGCAGCGGAGAACGATCGTGAGGAGGTCCGTGATGCCACGTGAGGGAACAGGTCCCGACTTCATCGAGGCACTGGCACGCGGCCTGGAGGTGATCGCGGCGTTCCGGCCGCACCGTCCCGCGATGACGCTCGCCGAGGTGTCCACCGCCACCGGGCTGGCCCGTCCCACCGCCCGGCGGATCCTGCTCACCCTGGAGGAGCTCGGGTACGTGCGGGCGGCCGAGCGCGGCTACTCGCTGACCCCCCGGGTCCTCGAACTCGGCATGGCGTACGTGCACTCCATGGGACTGTGGGAGGTGGCCCGGCCGCACCTGGAGCGGCTCGTGGCCCGTACCGACGAGTCCTGCTCGATCGCCCAGCTCGACGGCTCGGACATCGTCTATGTGGCTCGGGTGTCGGTCCCGAAGATCGTGTCACTGGCGGTGCAGATCGGCACCCGCTTCCCGGCGCTCGCCACCTCACTGGGAAAGGTGCAGCTCGCAGCACTGCCACTGGACGAACTGGACGCGGTACTGGCGGAGCCGACCCGCTCCGGCCTGGTTCCCCGCTGGCAGCCCGACCGGACCGAACGCGACGCCGAACTGAGGGACGTGCGGGCCCGCGGCTGGGCGCTGACGGACGAGCAACTCACCCTCGGCATCCGGTCGGTGGCGGCTCCGCTGCGGGACGGATCGGGGCGGGTCATCGCCGGGATCAACGTCAACTGCCACTCGGCGGAGACGACAGTGGAGCGCCTGCTGGAGCACCATCTGCCGCTGCTGCTGCAGGCCGCGGGCGATATCAGCGCCGACTTCGCCCGACTCCAGGACGTACCGCACACCAGCGCCACCGCCGGCACCCGCTGAGCCGGACGTCGGGTGCCGGGCGCCAGACGTCGGACGCCGACATCGGGCGGACACTCGTCCGCGATGCGGACAGCAGGCATCCCTCTCAGTCGCCGGGGCGCATGATCAGGCAGCTGCTGGTCGCCGTCGCGCAGACCTTGCCCGCCGCGTCCAGCAGCCGCGCCTCGGCCAGCGCGGTACGGCGGCCGAGGTGGACCACCGAGCCCACCGCGGTGATCGTGCCGGTGGCGACGGAGACCGGGCGTAGGAACTTCACCGAGAGGTCGAGACTGGTGTAGAAGACGCCGACCGGAAGCCGGGTGTGCACGGCACAGCCGCAGGCCGAGTCCAGCAGGGTGGCGAACACTCCGCCGTGCACCGAGCCGATCGGGTTGTAGTGGAACTCCTTGGGCGTGAGCCGGAACTCGACACGCCCCTCCTCGAAGGAGACGCCGTCGAAGTCCAGGGTGTTCAGGATCGGCGGGGGCGGGACCAGGCCCTTCGCCATCGCCTCGAAGAACTCCATCCCGCTGAGACCGGCCGCGATCCCGGCCGTCTCCATCGGATCGGACCAGCTGTACGCGCGCTCGCGGACCGTCTGCGACGTCTGTGCCTGCTCGGTACCGGTGTCGGTCATCGTCGTGGCCCCTCGTTCGTCCGCTCGGCGTTCGGGCTACGCCCCGTTCGGGCTGCACGCCCACGCTAGGCCAGCTGAGTTCTCTTTAGCAACTCAGCTCGGTAGAATGCCGCTATGAGCAACAGCACAGGGTGGGCCGTCCCGGAGTACAGCGCCTTCGACAGCGAGACCTGCTCGATCGCGCGCACCCTGGCGCTGGTCGGCGACCGCTGGACGCTGCTGGTGCTGCGCGACCTGGCGAACGGCGTTACTCGCTTCGACGACCTGACCACCCACCTCGGCATCGCCCGCAATGTGCTCTCCAAGCGGCTCGCGGCGCTGGTCGACGCGGAGTTGGCGGTCCGCACCGGCTACCGGACCGAGGGCTCCCGCGAGCGGTACGAGTACCGACTCAGCCGCGCGGGGCGCGAGTTGATGCCGATCCTGCTCGCCTTCATGGGCTGGGGCGACCGTCACCTCGCCGGCCCGCAGGGCCCCCCGGCCCTCCCGGTCCACGCCGACTGCGGCGCCCCGGTACGGGTGGCGGTGACCTGCGAAGCAGGACACGACCTCGGCGAGCGCCCCCGGGTACGGGTGCAGCCCGGCCCGGGCAGCCGCCGACGCGAGGGGTGACCGGTCGGGGGCCGAAGAAGCGTCCCTCCCGGCTGCACAGCCCGGGTTTTGGGGTCACTGACCCTACGTTGGGGCCGCTCGCCCGACATACACTGACCATTATGTCCTGATATGTCCGATATAAGGGTTGTCTCGACCTGACGGTGCGACACCTCGGGTGCGGCAGACCGCCCCAGCCCGAGTTGGGACAGATGGGGCTGGTGTGACAGGTGATGCGCCGCCGTCGCCCGAATGGTTCACGCCGGTGGCGCTATCGGGTGACGATCGCAGGCTGGTCATGGGAGGCCGCGCAACCGCGGGCTCCGGGCCAGGCGGTTGGTTAGCCCCAACTGCCAAGCGAGGCAGAGGACTCCGCCAGGCGAACGATCAGGTGACCAGCCCTGACTTCCCGTCAACCGTTTCAGCCGCCCCGTGCGGCCCATCCCGACCAGCAGCACCATCCACATCAGGAGGCACCTGTGGCACGCGCCATTTCCGCCAACGCCATCGCCAGCGCCAACGCTCAGGCAAACGCCGGCACGCAGGCGAACGCCGACGAAGAAGACTCCGAACTCCATGCCCAAGGCGGTCCCGACGCGGCCCAGGCTCCCCGCAGCGATGCCGGACGGCTGCTGCGCACCGTCGCGCTGCAGCGACCGGTCCCGGAGCTGCTGCAGCTGGTGACGCTGCTCAGCGCGGCGAACCAGCGCGTCCACGCCCAGGAGATCCTCACCACCGCGGCGACGTTGCGGCCGGTGGTGGATGTCGCCGCCATGGTCCCGCTGCTGATGGGACCCCAGGCGGCCAGCACGCTGAACGCCGTGGCCCAGCGGCCGGTGGAGGAGCTCGCCGAGCTGGTCGAGCACCTGGACACGTCCACACCGGTTCCCCCGACTCCCCCGGAGCCCGACCAACCCGGCCGCTGGAAGCTGCTCCGCTGAGGCACGGGCACAGCCGGCGAGGGCCCCGCTGTCTCGCAGGGGCCCTCGCCGGCTGCATGCCGGGCCCCTCAGGAGGTGTACGTGGTGGTGCAGACCGTCCCGTTGAGGCTGATCGCCGTGGGCGGGCCGTAGGCGCCGGTGTTGCTGCCGACGAAGCCGACGGTGGTGGAGTTGCCGGAGTACGGGGCCAGTTGGGCGTTGCTGTCCAGGCTGGTGACCCGGACGCTCGTTCCGGTCGTCGTCCAGTTGCCGTTCCAGCCCGAGCTGACGCTCTCCCCTGCGTCCGGGAAGCTGAAGTTCAGCGTCCAACCGTCGATCGCGGCCGGGCCGGTGTCGGTGACGGTGATGTTGGCGACCCAGCCGCTGCCCCAGCCGTCGGAGAACTGGTACGACGCGGCGCAGGTGCTGCTGCTGGGCGTGCCGGTGGTGAAGGTCAGCGGCGCCGAGGGCTGGGAGAGATGCCCCGCCTGGTCCGTGGCCAGCACGTTCACCGTGTAGGAGGTCCCCGGCACCAGGTTGTGCAGGGTCGCTCCGGTCGAGGTGGACTCGGCCAGCAGCTCGCTGACGGTGCCGACCTGCCGGTACACCCCGTAGCGGGTCACCGCGCCACCGCTGGAGGCGGGCCAGTTGACGGTCGCCGAGGTGTCGGTGACGGCGCTGACCGTGGGAGCCCCCGGCGCGGTGAGCGCGGTGGCGTTCTGGCCGGACGGCGTCAGCACGACCGTCTCGATCGAGTACGGCGGCAGCGTCTGCGTCGAACTGCTGCCCTGCGCCGCGCTGGTGATCGCGGTTCCCTCATCGGCGTAGCTGTAGACGGTGGGCGTGGCCGTGCTCGGGCTGTAGCCGGTGTAGTTCAGTTTCACCGTATAGGTGTTGTCCGGGTCCTTGTTGACCAGTTCCACGGCGAGGTCGCCGTTGGCCTGCCGGACCGCGTGCGCGGCCACCAGTTGCTGGTCGGTGCCGGCCCGGACCAGGGTGTCGCCCGGGCGGCCCACCTTGCTCAGCATGCTGAGCGCGAAGTAGGTCGGGAACGGCGTGTTCATCGCCGGTTCGCAGGTCGTGCCCACGCAGCCGCCGCTGGACAGGATCCCGTAGTCGCCGTAGTCCGTCGCCCCGTCCGGTGCGGTGCCGACGCTGGTGGCGCCGTTGTGGGTGTCCCACCAGTCCGCGGTGAAGACGCCGTCCTCCAGCGCGGTGAAGTAGGCGTCCGCCCCGAACAGCGCGTCCGGCTGGGTGTCCTCGTACTGGTTGGAGTTGATCTCGGTGAGCGCCACCTGGAGGTTGGCCGCGTTGGCGCCGGCGTACTGGTCGATCTCCTGCCGCAGCTGGGCCAACTCCCCTGTCAGCTGGGCCGGTTCGGCGAGCATGGTGGCGGCGCCCTGCCCGCCGGGGTACCAGTGCACGATGACGAAGTCGACCGCGCTGCCGGCGATGGAGAGCACGGTGCGGTTCCAGTCGGCGGCGTCGCCCGCGGCCAGCACCCCGTCCGGCCAGTTGCCGGGCAGCGTGAGCACGGCTCCGATCTTGATGCTGGGGTCGACGGCCTTCATCGCCGAGGCGTACTGGACCACGTTGTCCGCGTAGGCGGTCGGGCTCTTGTCGGTGTGGGTGTCGGTCTCCCAGCCGCTGCCGTAGTAGCCGTTGCCGTAGATCTCGTTGCCGATCTCCCAGTACTTGGCGCCGTACCCCTTGGTGATGTTCGCGTAGCGGACCCAGTCGGCCGCCTCCTGGGGTGTCCCGGAGCCGTAGTCGGCGATCAGCATCGGCTGGGCGCCGATGGTCTTCACCGTGCCCATGAACGCGTCGAAGTCCGTGCCCGGCGCAACGTAGCCGCCGGGGGCGGTGTTGGTCTGCCAGTGGTAGATGTCGCCGTAGGAGCCGCCGGGGTAGCGCAGCACGCCCACCCCGGCCTGGCCCAGCAGGCCGGCCACCGCCGGGGTGTTCATCTGGGCGTCCCACACCGCGCTGTTGAGGCCGTAGGCGGTGGCCGGGATGGTGCCCAGCCCCTCCTGGGTGTTGACGGTGACGTCGACGGCGGGCCCGGAGGCCTCGGCGTGGGCGCTGGGCGCGGTCGCGGCGAACGCCGCGGCCAGGGCCACCGCGCAGGCCGCTGCGGCGCGTCCCAGCCGCGAGCGGGCCGATCGGTTTCCAACTCTCATGCGGTCCGGTCTCCCCCTTTGGAGTCGGTGCGCCGGGCGCACCGCGGATGCCACGGGCTCCGCATCGTGACAGCTGCCGGTAAGTGTCGTCAAAGGGTTGTGAAACTTACATGGCCGCCGCCCCGGCCATCTGACGTATCACCAGTTCAGGGGTGGCGAACGTGCCCGACGGTCGGTGCGCGCGGACAATGGACCGGAAGGTCACCGGACCATCGACCGTCCGCCGAACGAACCGAACGAACCGAACGAAGGAGCACGCGATGGCGACCGCCCTCCGCCTCGCCCAGAACGAGGAGGCCGACGCGCTGCTCAGCCGCAGCCCGCTGGCCGCTCTGATCGGCATGCTGCTGGACCAGCAGGTGCCGATGGAGTGGGCGTTCAGCGGCCCGTACACACTGCTGGAACGGCTCGGCGGCGACGATCTCGACGCACATGCGATCGCCGGCTACGACCCGGACGCCTTCGCCGCGCTCTGCTCGCAGAAGCCCGCGGTGCACCGCTACCCCGGCGCGATGGCCAAGCGGATCCAGCAGCTCTGCGCGTACCTGGACGAGCACTACGACGGCGACACCACCGCGGTGTGGCGGGACGCGGGGACCGGGACCGAACTGCTGAACCGGCTGATCGAGCTGCCGGGCTTCGGCAAGCAGAAGGCGCAGATCTTCCTGGCCCTGCTGGGCAAGCAGCTCGGGGTACAGCCCAAGGGCTGGCGCGAGGCGGCCGGCCCCTACGGCGAGAAGAACAGCTTCCGATCCGTGGCGGACATCACCGGCCCGGAGTCCCTGGACCAGGTCCGGGCCTTCAAGCAGGAGGCCAAGGCCGCAGCCAGGGCGGCGAAGGCGAGCAAGGCCGCCAAGGGGTAGTCCGAACGGCCGTGTGGCCGAGTGGCCGAACGGCCGAGTGGTCCGCTGTCAGTGCAGCGCCA
This sequence comes from Streptacidiphilus jeojiense, assembly GCF_000719095.1. Taxonomy (GTDB): domain Bacteria; phylum Actinomycetota; class Actinomycetes; order Streptomycetales; family Streptomycetaceae; genus Streptacidiphilus; species Streptacidiphilus jeojiensis. The sequence continues at coordinate 71,395 of NZ_JOEH01000015.1, forward strand.
CACGGGCTGCCGCATCGCGGTGGACGGCGTCCAGGAGGGTGGCGTAGGAGGCGACCATGCGGGTGCGACTGAAACGCTCGCGGCTGCGGGTCAGCGACGGGGCGAGCTCGGTGCGGCGGGCCACCGCCTCGGACCAGGCGGCGGCGATCGACTCGGGGTCGGGGGGTGTGATGAAGCCGTGGCCGGCCACGATGGGGACGCAGTCGCCCACGTCGGTCGCGACCGGGACCGCGCCGCACATCATGCCCTCGATCAGGCACAGCGGGGCGGCCTCCCCGTTGGCGGAGGTCAGCGAGACCACGTCGGCGGCCGCGTAGACGTTCTCCATGTCCAGGCGCACCCCGAGCAGCGCCAGCCGGCCGGCCAGCCGGGGCCGGTCGGCGAAGGCCGCCGCGATGTCGGCGAGCAGGCCCGGGTTGTCGGCGGTCATCCCCGCGCCGCAGAGCAGCAGCCGGGCCCGGGGCTCGCGGCGCAGGTAGGCGCGGGCGGCGCGGAGGAACAGCGGCACGTTCTTCATCGCGGCGTAGCGAGCCGCGAAGACGATCACCGGGGCGCCGGCCGGGATCCGCAGCGAGGCCCGCAGCTGCGCACGCCGGACCGGGTCCGGACGGAACCTCAGCAGGTCGACCCCGTTGGGGATGACCCGCATCAGGCCGGCCGGGACCCCGGCGTCCCGGTAGGCGTCGCGGGTGGACTCCGCGCAGCAGACGCAGGCGGCGACGCGGCCGTCGGCGACGGCGGCCAGCAGGTCGTCCAGGGCCGGCCCCTGGTTCTCCGGGTCGGAGCGGTGCAGGCAGACCACCACCGGCCGGTGCGCGGGGACGGCCTGGCCGAGCAGGCCGAGGGGCTGCTCCTTCAGGGACAGCAGGATGTCGGCCCCGGCCGCGAGGCGTGCGGTGGCGTCCAACTCCGCGGCGGTGAAGTCCGGTCCCCTGGAAAGGTCCTGACTTGGGGTCAGGTTTGGGCTGCGGTCCAGCGAGGTGACCGGCACGCCGGCGGCGGTGAGCCTGGCGTAGCAGGCGTCGTCCTCCATCCGCTGGCGGGTCGCCTCGCGGTGCACCTCGCCGTGGATGCTCAGCACGCTGTGGCGCTGGCCGCTCCGGTGCAGCCCGATCACCGCGTCGCTGTGCAGCATTCGGGCCCCGCCGGAGAAGAACCCCTCGTAGACCGAGAGCACCCGCAGTCCGTCCTTCTCCAGCACCTCATCACCAGCCGTCCGTACGCAACCGTCCCGTGAACCCCGGGCCCGCCGCCATCAGGAGGACCCACCGAGCTTGCCGGTCCGTGACGAACGTGTTGCCAACAGAAAAATCATCCGCTCAGGTGCCGGTCGCGCAGTTGGAGCGCGAACCGACCGGTGCAGCCGGCGATCCGGTCGGCCTCCGCCGCCGTGGCCAGTCCGGCGAAGGCGCCCCAGGTCCGGACCCAGTACTCCAGGGTGACCAGGGTGGTGATCACGGCCTGGACGGTGGTGGAGGGCTGGGACTCCAGCCGCCCCCAGCCGTCGCCCACGGTGTCCCCGCTGGCGGCGGCCCAGGTACGGCTGTGGGCGGCTCCGGAGAGGACCGTGTAGACGCCCAGGCTGGCGTTGGCGGGCAGCAGCTTGCCGATGGTCCTGGTGAGGTTCACCCCGGTCTCCTCCAGCGTGGTGCGTTCGACCTGGAGCGCCAGCGGATGGCCGCGGCGGTCCTCCAGCAGGCTGATGCCGGCCTGCTGGAACGTCTCGACCATCTCCTGCCTGCGCGCCAGCGCGCCCGTCGCGTCCTGCGGCGAGACGGCGGTGGTCAGGTCGACCTCGTAGGCGGTCTCGGTGGCCCAGAGCCCGGCGGCGCGGGCCAGCCTCACCGTCAGCGATTCCGAGCTGTCCTGTAAGTGGAACGCCAGCGCCGCTGCCTCCAGCACGGCCCGGGCGAGGGTCACCGGGGGAAAGGCCGGCGGCTGCCGGGTGAGCAGCGCGGCCAGGGCCTCGACGTGGCCCCGGGCGTCCTCCCAGGCGAAGTGGGTCCGCACGGTCCCGGTGCGGTAGACGAGGGTCCGCGCCTCGACGACGTCGGCGGGCATCCGCCGGATGTCGTCGAGGTCCACCTGGAAGGCCGAGCGGTCACCGCCGGCCCGGTGCAGCACCGTGTCGGCGATCCCCAGCGCCCCGAGCAGCGCGGCCCTGGCGTCGTCCAGAAGCTCGTTCGACCACGCCAGATTAGGGACAGGCGACTTCGGTTGCGGAGAAGTTGTGTCCATGCCACAGCACGCTAGGGCGTCCCACCTGCCTCCGCAGGCATTTCCGGCCAACCCGGGCCGCCATCGGCCCGACACATTTCGCGCGACGATCACCGGGCCCGGCCGGAGGACCCGATCCGGCCCCGGCCCGCTCCCCCTCCGGGTCCCTTCCAGGCCCCTTCCAAGTCCCTTCCAAGTCCCCTCCAAGTCCGCGAACATCGACATTCCTTCATCATCTGAAGCCATCCGCACGACCTGGGGCCGCCTGGCTACAGACCATTGACGGTGTATGAGCCAGCTGCTTCACTTCCACCTGAGAGCGCTCTCTCGCCCTCGAGGAGCAACTGCACCATCCTCCCCATCCACCACGTCAGGGAGAGTCATGTCCGTCAGCCCCAACCGTCGCACCGTGCTCCGCAGCGCGGCCGTCGCCGCAGCCGCATTGCCACTGGTCGGCAACCTCGCCACCGGATCCGCCTACGCCTCCGCGCCCGCTCACGGCAACAACGGCGGCGGCAACGGCGGCGCCGGCGGCCTGGGCGCCAACGTCCTGGTCTTCGACCCGTCCATGGGCGACGCCGCGATCCAGGCCCAGGTCGACGCTGTGTTCAACACTCAGCAGTCGAACCAGTTCGGCACCGAGCGGTACGCCCTGGCCTTCAAGCCGGGCACCTACAACGTCGACGTCAACGTCGGCTTCTACACCCATGTGCTCGGTCTCGGCGACAGTCCCGACGATGTCGTGATCAACGGTCATGTCACGGTCGACGCCCAGTGGTTGCAGGGGAACGGCACCCAGAACTTCTGGCGCGCCGCCGAGAACCTGTGCATCGTCCCGCCGGACGGGCTGGAGCGCTGGGCGGTCGCCCAGGCCGGCCCGATGCGCCGCACCCACGTCAAGGGCGACATGACGCTGTGGCCGAGCCCGCCCGGCAACCGCTGGTCCAGCGGCGGGTTCCTGGCCGACAGCGTGGTGGACGGCCAGGTCGACTCCGGTTCGCAGCAGCAGTGGCTGTCCCGCAACGACACCTTCGGCAGCTGGGTCGGCTCCAACTGGAACATGGTCTTCGTCGGCACCCCGGGCGCTCCGGCCCAGCACTTCCCCAACCCGGCCTGGACCGTGGTCGACAAGACCCCGACCGTCCGGGAGAAGCCGTTCCTCACGCTGTCCCGCGACGGCTCGTACCGCGTCTTCGTCCCCGCGCTGCGCCGCAACTCCGCCGGGACCACCTGGGCGAACGGCCGGGCCGCGGGCGAGAGCATCCCGCTGTCCCGCTTCCACGTGGCCCACCCCGGCGACTCGGCCGCCACCATCAACCTGGCGCTGGAGCGGGGACAGCACGTGCTGTTCACCCCCGGCGTCTACGCCCTGTCCTCGGCGCTGCGGGTCAACCGCCCGAACACCGTCCTGCTCGGCATCGGTCTGGCCACCCTCCAGGCCACGCACGGCAATTCGCTCATCGAGGTGGCCGACGTCGGCGGCGTCACCGTCGCCGGGGTGCTGCTGGAGGCCGCCTCGGCCAACTCCCCCGTGCTGCTCCGGGTGGGCCACGGCCGCAGCTGGACCCGGCACAGTGACAACCCCACCGTCCTCTTCGACGTCTACGCCCGCATCGGCGGCGCGCTGCCCGGCGGCGCCACCGTCAGCATCCAGCTCGACAGCAACGACGTGGTCTGCGACAACCTCTGGCTCTGGCGCGCCGACCACGGCAACGACGGCAGCGTGGGCTGGTCGGTCAACCCGGCCGACACCGGCTTCCTGGTCAACGGCGACCGCGTCACCGCCTACGGGCTCGCCGTCGAGCACTACCAGAAGTACGAGGTGCTCTGGAACGGCAACCACGGCCGCACCTACTTCTTCCAGAACGAGCACCCCTACGACGTCCCGACCCAGTCCGCCTGGGTGCACGGCAGCACCAACGGCTACGCCTCCTACAAGGTCGCCGACCACGTCACCGACCACCACGCCTGGGGGTTGGGCAGCTACTGCTTCTTCGACCTGTCGGCGAACATCTACACCGACCGGGCCTACGAGGTCCCGGACACCCCCGGCGTGGTCTTCACCGACCTGATGACGGTCTGCCTCAACGGCCCCGGCGGCGGAGGCATCCTGCACTGCATCAACAACACCGGTGACCCGGTCGAGAACGGCTTCGGCACCTTCAACATGACCAGCTACTCCAACGGCGTCGGAACCCTCTGAGGCTGTGCCGTCGGCCCCCTGACGTTCGATCAGGGGGCCGACGGCGTTCTCAGATTCCGGCGTGGGTCCAGAGGTAGTCGAGGACCAGCGCCCACTTGAAGGCGGTCTGCTCGTTGTTGGAGGCGCCGCCGTGGCCGCCCTCGGTGTTCTCGTAGTAGTCGACGGTGTGGCCCAGCTCCAGCATCCTGGCGGCCATCTTGCGGGCATGGCCCGGATGGACCCGATCGTCCCGGGTGGAGGTGGCGAACAGCACCGGCGGATATCCGGGCTGCTCGCGGATGTTCTGGTACGGCGAGTAGGCGCCGATGTAGGCCCACTGCTCAGGATCGTCCGGGTCGCCGTACTCGGCCGTCCAGGAGGCTCCGGCGAGCAGCTTGTGGTAGCGCTTCATGTCCAGCAGCGGGACCTGGCAGGCGATCGCCGCGAACAGCTCCGGGTAGCGGGTGAGCATCACGCCCATCAGCAGCCCGCCGTTGCTGCCGCCCTGGATCACCAGCTCCGCAGGGGTGGTGACGCCCCGTCGGACCAGGTCCCGGGCGACGGCGGCGAAGTCCTCGTAGACCTTGTGCCGCCCGGCCTTGACCGCCTGGGTGTGCCAATCGGGCCCGTACTCGCCACCGCCGCGGATGTTGGCCAGGACGTAGGTCCCGCCGCGCTCCAGCCAGCCGCGGCCGACCACGGTGAGGTAGTCCGGCGTCAGCGAGACCTCGAAACCGCCGTAGCCGGTCAGCAGCGTGCGCCCGCCTTGTTCACTGTCGGCGCCGTCTGCGCCGTCCGCGCCGCCGCCGGGTCGTGGGCGGACCACGAAGTACGGGATCCGGGTGCCGTCCTCGGACACCGCGAAGTGCTGCTCGACAGCGGTCCCCTCGGCGTCGAAGAGGGCCGGGGCCCGCTTGAGCACCTCGACGGGGCCGCCGACCACGCCCCTGCTGAGGGTGGGCGGGGTGGTGAACCCGGTGGTGAGGGTGAGGAACTCGTCGTCGTCCTCCGGGTTGGTGTCCAGGATCCCGGCCGACCCCAGCGGCGGCGTCCCCGGCAGCGGTTCGGACGCCCAGGGGCCTTCCGCGGCCGGGGTGAGCACCCGCAGCTCGGTGGCCACATCGCGCAGGACGGTGAGCAGCAGGTGGTTCCGGGTCCAGCGGTAGTCCTCCAGGGAGGTGCGGCCGTCCGGCTCGAAGACCGTGGTGAAGCCCCGGCCGCCGGCCATGAACTCCTCGAAGCCGATGGCCAGCAGCGCGCCGGCCGGATGGTCGCGGCCGCCGGTCCGCCAGGGCGAACGGGTCCGCACCAGCAGCCACTCGCGGTGCACCGACGCCTCAGCGTCCTCGGGGACCTCCACCCGCACCAACTCGCCGCCGTCGGACGGGCGCAGGAACAGCTCGTCGCGGAAGAAGTCGATCCCCCGGTGCACGAAGTCGCGCTCGAAGCCCGGTGTCGGATCGTGGTGGGCACTCACCGAGACGTCCTCGGTCCGGCCCTCGAAGACCGTCACCGCCTGGTCCGGCGCCGTGCCGCGGCGCCACTCCTTCACCAGCCGGGGATAGCCCGACTCGGTGAGCGAGCCCTCGCCGAAGTCGGTCCCCAGGTAGACCCGGTCGGCGTCGATCCAGCCGACCCGGCTTTTGGCCTCGGGGAGTTCGAAGCCGTCCTTGACGAACCGGCGCTCCTCGATGTCGAACTCCCGGACCACGGCGGCGTCCGCGCCACCGCGGGAGAGCTCGACCAGGGCGAGCCGGTGTCCCGGCCGCAGCACGTCGGCACCGTGCCACACCCAGTTCTCGTCCTCGTCGCGGGCGAGCGCGTCGACGTCCAGGACCACCTCCCAGGCGGGGGCGTCGGTGCGGTACTGCTCCAGGGTGGTGCGGCGCCACAGGCCGCGCGGATGCTCGGCGTCCTGCCAGAAGTTGTAGAGGTGCTCACCGCGCCGGGTCACGTAGGGGATCCTGCCCTCCGCGTCCAGCACCGCCCGCAGGTCCTCGCGCAGGGCGTCGAAGGCCGGACCGGTGGCGTACCGCCCGGTCGACTCCTCGTTGCGGGCGCGCACCCAGTCCAGGGCCCGCTCGCCGGTCACGTCCTCGAGCCACAGATACGGATCTTCGTCAGCCATTCCCCGAGTCTGGCAGCTTCCGACGGGTCTTTGAATGGGATCGGGCCAGGTCAGGCGATGCCGCCGTTGGCGAACAGCACCTGGCCGTTGATCCAGCGGCCGGGGCCGGCCAGGAAGGCGACCGCCTCGGCGATGTCGGCCGGGGTGCCGAGGCGCTCCATCGGCGCCAGGCCGGCGATCTGGTCGATGACCTGCTGCGGCTTCCCCTCCAGGAACAGCGGGGTGGCGGTCGGCCCTGGGGCCACCGCGTTGACGGTGACGTCGCGGCCGCGCAGCTCACGGGCCAGGATCAGCGTCATCGCCTCCACCGCGCCCTTGGTGGCGGCGTAGGCGGCGTAGCCGGGCTGCTGCAGCCGGGTCACCGAGGTGGAGAAGTTGACCAGGGCGCCGCCGGGGCGCAGCGTGCGCGCCGCCAGCTGGGAGACGACGAAGGTGCCGCGCACATTGGTGCGGTGCATCCGGTCGAAGTCACCGAGGTCGTACTCGGCGACGGGCCCCAGCAGCATGATGCCGGCGGTGTTCACCACCACGTCGACGCCGCCGTACAGCTGCCCGGTCTGCTCGAAGAGCGCGGACATCTCCGCCTCGTCGGCGACGTCGCCGCGGATCGCGGTGCCGGTCCCGCCGGCCGCGGTGAGGGTGTCGACGACCTCCTTGGCGCGGGCCTCGTTGCCGGCGTAGTGCACCACCACGGCCATGCCGTCGGCGGCGAGCCGCTCCGCGACGGCGCGGCCGATGCCGCCGGTGGCACCGGTGACGATCGCTACCCGGGGAGTTGTCGTGGTCATCGGAATCAGCCTCCTCTTCACATGTGGACTACTTGTCCATAAATGAAATGTAGACTGATCGTCCATATAGCGCAAGCAGGAGGGCGAGGGGACACATGGACGAGACCGAGACCGAGACCGGGACCGCGGCCCAGCCACGGCGCGGCCGCGGACGGCGACCGGCGGCCCAGGTCCGGGGCGAGGTACTGGAGGCCGCCGCGGCGATGCTGTTCGAGGGCGGGCTGGCCTCGATCACCTTCGAGAAGGTCGCCGCCCGCGCCGGAGCGAGCAAGATGACGCTCTACAAGTGGTGGCCCTCCCCCGGGGCACTGGCCTTCGAGGCGTACTTCAGCGCGGTCGAGGAGACCCTCGCCTTCGCCGACACCGGCGACATCGAACGCGACCTGACCGCCCAACTGCACGCCTTCGTACGACTGCTGACGAAACAACAGGCCGGCCCGGCGATCGCCCAACTGGTCGGCGCGGCACAGACCGACCCCGACCTGGCCGCGGCCCTCAGCCGCAGCTACACCCATCCACGCCGACAACTCGCCGTCGACCGCCTCCGCACCGCCCAGAACCAGGGCCAGATCCGACCGGACGTCGACCCCCAGGTCGTGGTCGACCAACTCTGGGGCGCCTGCTACCACCGCCTCCTGCTCCCCGACGAACCCCTCGACCCCACCTTCGCCGACGCCCTGATCACCAACCTGCTACGCGGCATCCAGCCCTGAGCACCCCCTCGACATATATTCGCTCATCTGTTCTATTCTGAGGTTCGGAGGTCAACCGCACCAACCCGAGGAGGCGCCATGCGCTGGCAGAATCTGAGTGCCGACGGCACGGCCGCGCCGGGGCTCTTCGGCCTTGACGTGGTGACGCGGACGTTCGACACGCCGGAGTTCCGGGGCATCACGTTTCACGAGGTGCGGGCGCGGTCGATCATCAATCGGGTGCCCGGGGCGTCGCGGATGTCGTTCGGCTGGACCGTCAACCCGTACCGGGGCTGCAGTCACGCCTGTGTCTACTGCTTCGCGCGGAGCACCCACAGCTATCTCGACCTGGACACCGGGCACGACTTCGACAGTCAGATCGTCGTCAAGGTCAACGCCGCCGAGCTGCTGCGGCGTGAACTGGCTGCGCCGAAGTGGGACGGTGCGCACATCGCCATGGGCACCAATGTCGACTGCTACCAGCGGGCCGAGGGCCGGTACCGGTTGATGCCCGGCATCCTGACCGCGCTGCGCGACCGGGCGAACCCCTTCTCCATCCTGACCAAGGGCTCGCTGATCCTGCGCGACCTGCCGATCCTGGAACAGGCCGCCGAGGTCACCGAGGTCGCCACCGCCGTCTCGATCGGTTTCACCGACCACGAGCTGTGGCGCAGCGTGGAGCCCGGCACCCCGTCGCCGGCCAAGCGGCTGGAGGTCTGCCGCACGCTGATCGAGCACGGCATACCCTGCGGCGTGCTGATGGCGCCGGTGCTGCCCTACCTCTCCGACTCCCCCGAGCAGTTGCGTGCCACCGTCGCCGCCATCGCCGCCACCGGCGCGACCTCGGTCACCCCGCTGGTCCTGCACCTGCGCCCGGGCGCCCGCGAGTGGTACTTCCAGTGGCTCGCCGAGAACCACCCCGACCTGGTCCGCCGCTACCAGGCGCTGTACCACCAGGGCGCCTACGCGCCCACCTGGTACCAGCGCCGGATCACCCGCCAGGTGCACGAACTGGCCGCCGAGTTCGGCATCGGGCCCGGTGAGCGACCGGCCCGGGCGCGGGTCGAGGTGCCTGCGGAGCCCGCGCAGCCGTCGGGGCCCCCGGAGCCGACGCAGCTCAGGCTGATCTGATCTGATCACCCCGCCGTCGACGGAACACCGCTGCTGGTCGAGGATGTCGCCCAGCGACTCCACCGGTGAAAGCGAAGGGGACCAGACATGGGACAGCCGTTCGGCTCCTACCAGAACGAGATCTACCTCAACGGGCTGGGCGGCGTGCTGCCGCGGTTCCCGATGGGCTTCGCGGAACTGGAGGAGCGGGCGCAGGCGGCACTGCCGCCCTCGGTGTGGTCCTATGTCGCGGGCGGTGCCGGCGACGAGCGCACCCAGCGGGCCAATGCGACCGCCTTCGAGCGCTGGGGCCTGGTGCCGCGGATGTTCGTCGGCGCCGCGGAGCGCGACCTGTCCGTGGAGCTGTTCGGGATGCGGCTGCCCGCGCCGGTGTTCATGGCCCCGATCGGTGTCATCGGACTGTGCGCCCAGGACAGGCACGGCGACCTGGCCACCGCCCGGGCCGCCGCGCGCACCGGGGTGCCGATGGTCGCCTCCACCCTGACCGTCGACCCGATGGAGCAGGTCGCCGCAGAGTTCGGGGACACCCCCGGCCTCTTCCAGCTGTACACCCCCACCGACCGGGAACTGGCCGCCAGTCTGGTCCACCGCGCCGAGAAGGCGGGCTACCGGGGCATCGTGGTCACCCTGGACACCTGGATCACCGGTTGGCGCCCGCGCGACCTGGCCACCGCCAACTTCCCCCAGCTGCGCGGCCACTGCCTGGCCGACTACACCAGCGACCCGGTCTTCCGCGCCCGGCTGGCGCGCTCGCCCGAGGAGGACCCGCAGTCGGCGGTGCTGCTCTGGACCCAGATCTTCGGCAACCCGCTCACCTGGGACGACCTGCCCTGGCTGCGCTCGCTGACCGACCTGCCGCTGATCGTCAAGGGCATCTGCCACCCCGAGGACGTGCGCCGGGCCAAGGACGGCGGCGTGGACGGCATCTACTGCTCCAACCACGGCGGCCGGCAGGCCAACGGCGGCCTCCCGGCCCTGGACGCGCTGCCCGGCGTGGTGGAGGCCGCCGACGGTCTGCCGGTGCTGTTCGACTCCGGGGTCCGCAGCGGAGCCGACATCGTCAAGGCCGTCGCCCTGGGCGCCTCCGCCGTCGGGATCGGCCGCCCCTACGCCTACGGCCTCGCCCTCGGCGGCACCGACGGCATCGTCCACGTGCTGCGCTCGCTGCTCGCCGAGGCCGACCTGATCATGGCCGTGGACGGCTACCCCACTCTCGCCGACCTCACCCCGGAGAGCCTGCGCCACCTTGGTTGACGGTCCAGGTACGTCCGGCCGGGACCGAGGGGTGCGGGGACGTGTGCAGCTGACCGGACCAGATCAGCGCCGCCCCTGCAGCGCGGTGCGGGTGGGGGTGCTGTTGGGGGAGTGTTCGACCGCCGGTACCCGGCGCGCGGGTCCGGCGTACCCGGGGCGTCCCTAGCGTGACTCCGTTCGAATACTCGGCACATTGGAGCGGACATGCACAGCACTCCTGGGGACGACCAGCACGCGGCCGACTGCGGCTGCCCCCGCACCGCTGACCTCGACGGCGACGGCATCGCCGCGTCCAGCCGCCGCACCTTCCTGCACCGGGCCGGTGCGCTCGGCGCCGGGGCCGCGGCCGTGGGGCTGCTCACCGAGACCCCCGCGTACGCTTCGACCGGCGGAGCCGGGAAGGGCAACGGCGGTGGCGCGGACGACGACCCGTACGGTCTGACCACGATGGTGCCCGCCCCGCGCGGAACCTGGAGCCCGGACCCGGAGAACCCCCGCTTCACCGTCGTCGTGATGCCGGACACCCAGTACATGTTCGACGAGGACCGGATCCACCCGGTGCCCATGGAGGCCTCGTTCCGCTACGTCCTGGACCCGGCCGGCCGGGCCGGCGGCCCCGACGAGAACATCGTCTTCCTGGCGCACCTCGGCGACGTGACCAACAACGGCCTCGCCGAGGAGTACGCCGCGGCCACCAAGGTCTTCGACCTGCTCGACCGGGCCGGGGCCGCGTACGGCGTGCTGGCCGGCAACCACGACGTCTCCGGCACCGACCAGCGCGGCAGCACCCCGTACCTGGACACCTTCGGCCCGGCCCGGGCCAGGAGGACGCCGGGCTACCACTCCTCCAGCCCGGACGGCTACAACACCGCCCACGTCTTCACCGGTGGCGGCCGCAAGTGGATGCTGCTGTCGCTGGACTGGCGGCTGTCGGAGCAGGGCTTCGCCTGGGCCAACGCCGTCATCGCCGACAACCCGACGCTGCCGGTGATCGTGACGACCCATGAGATCGTCGGCGCCGACGAGGACGGCGCGGCAAGCCTGTCCGCCTACGGGCAGCAGCTGTGGGACGGACTGATCAAGGACAACGACCAGATCTTCCTCACCCTCAACGGCCACTACTGGCCGCCCGGCAGCACCGTGCTGAAGAACAGCGCCGGCAACGACGTGCAGCTGCACATCACCAACTACCAGGACCGGTACTACGGCGGCGCCGGCATGATCCGCTCGTACCGCTTCGACCTCAACCGCGGCATGGTCGACATCGCCACCTTCTCCCCGTGGATCCGCGAGCTGGTGGAGAAGGACGAGGCCAACGCCCTCGCCGCGCAGGAGCTCGAACTCACCTCCAAGGTCGACTACTTCTCCATGGAGATCGACTTCGACCAGCGCTTCGCCGGCTTCGCACCGGTCCCGGCCCGCAAGGCCCGACCGGCCCGGCGGATGCTGCTGCCCGGCACCCTCGCCTACTGGCGCTTCGACGACGGCGGGGCGGCCGGCAGCGACGTGGCCGCGGACACGGTCATCAAGGACCAGACCGGGAAGGGCAACGACCTGGTGCTGCGCAGCGCCCCGGGCACCCCGGCGCACTCGCTCAGCTGGACCGCGGACCACCACCCCGACCAGCCCGCCCACGCCGGCCTGGTCTTCGCCGGCCAGGGCAACCCGGTCAGCGGTTCGTACCTGCAGACGGTCGACCAGGCGCCGATCAACGGCGAGACCTTCGCCCACGGCTACACCTTCGAGGCGTTCTTCAAGGTGCCCTCCGACTGGGACGGCGGCCGTAACGGCTGGTCGGCGATGCTCAGCCGGGCCGGCAGCGCCGGGCAGGCGGGCAAGAACGGCCCCACCGCCACCGCGGAGGAGCCCATCCTCACCCTCAGCCTGTCCAGCTCCATCGAACTGCAGTGGAACGTCTACCCGTTGAACCAGAACGGGGCCACCACCGCCTGGAGCCACCTGCTCCAGCAGGAGCAGTGGTGGCACGTCGCCGTGGTCAACGACGGCCGGATCAGCAAGCTCTACGTCAACGGCTGCGAGGAGGGCCGCAACCCCACCAGCACCGCCGTCGGACTGACCGCCCTGGGCATGCCGTTCCTGCTCGGCGGTTACCAGTGGGCCGGCGCCATCAACCAGGTCTTCCACGGCACCATCGGTGACGTCCGGATCACCGGACGGGCGCTGACGCCCGGTCAGTTCATGAACGCCTGACCGGAGCGGGCGCGCGGTGGCCCGAACCCCGCTCCACGGGTTCGGGCTGCTGCGGCTGGCCGTCCGCGGCCGCGATCCGCTGCTCGGCCGCCGCACCGAACCAGTCGCCGCCCTTGCGCCGCACGTCGTCCGTGCCCCAGGCCCGGCCGCCGCTCGGTAGTTTCGCCAACCGCGGGATGTGCTTGGAGCAGTGGATGTACGCCTCCTGGACCGACACCTCGACCCAGATCCTGGGGCGGCGGCCGGGCACCGGGTCGACCGGCAGATCCGGATGCTCCGCACGCATCTGCTCGTCCTGCACCAGCCGGACCGTGCCGTTGACGTGCAGTCCGATCCGGTGCACGTCGAAGTCCAGGAACAGCAGCCCGATGTGGGCGTTCTCGCTGCAGTTCCCCAGGCTCGCCATCACCCCGTTCCCCCGGTAGTCGGGGTAGGTCAGCGAGGTGTCCCCGAGCACCTGGACGAACCCCGGCGGCCCGGCCCGGAACGAGCAGTCGCACTCCCCCTCGCCGTCGGCGGTCGCCACGAACACCATCTCCTGCCAGGAGACGAACTCCCGCATCCGCGGGTTGAGGTGGTCCAGCACCTGGTCGCGGTAGAAGGCCCCGGCCCGCTCGGCGGTGCCGAACTCCCACTGCAACAGGTGCTCCCCGATCGAGCCCTTCCCTGACAGCTGGTCGTCCACTGGAGTCCCCCTCCGTCCGACGGTCCTCTGTCGCTCATCCGTACCCGGAACGAGCCAGGATCCATCCCGAATCGGGGTCTGTTCAGGGACAAATCGGCATATGCGCGCTTGATGCCGTCCGCACCGGACTGATGGCCCTCAGAGCGGACCCACTCTGGCCGATCGGGCGCGAGCGGCGGCCATTCCGCGCTCAGCCCGCAGACAGCCAGTAGCCCCATAATGCCGGGATGACGATCATCCCGGTCTCCCCGGCGGATGTGCCCGCGAGACCCTGGCTTGCCGCCGACGCCGGACGCTGGGCGGCCATCCGTGTTCCTCTCTGGGCCCGACCGCTGGGTCCGGCTCTGTTGTTGTTCGGATCCGTGGTCGCGGCGATCGTGCTCTCGCCGGCCTGCCCGGCGTGCTCGGCGACGGCGCCCTGCACGACGGACTGGCTCGACGCGGTCGGGACTATGGCCTTTCTGCCGCATCTGCTGTGGCTGTTCCTGCTTCCCGAACTGGCCGTCGTCTCCGCGCCGCTGTTGCTGCTGTGGATGACAGAACCGTCCACCTGGCAGGGCGGCGCGGGCGAGAAGATCGCGGACACCGTCGTGGTGGTGGCACTCTGCTGGGGCTGGGCAGCCATGGCAACCCGGCTGCGGACCAGGCGGAAGGCACGCTCGGCGGTGCGCGACGCGGCCGGCGGCATCACCGCCTCCGCCCCGGCGCCGGGCGGGCCGTGGCTGCGCCGGGGCCTGATCCGCTGGGTCGCCGGTGCACTGGCCTGCACGGTGGCCGCCGTCCTGATCGCGGGCATCGTCCTGGACGACCGCGCCGACGACCGCACAGCCGCTACGGCCACCGCGCAGGACGCCCGCGTGGTGGCCGTCGACAACGACGACTACACCCTCACCGTCCGCCTGCCCGACGGCACCCGGCACCGGTTCGACGTGCAGGGCAGCTACCGGAACGGCAGCACCGTGCGGGTGCTGGTGCACGGCGACTGGATGCGGCTGGCCTCCGAGCCCTACGGCGACCCCACCGACCGGCAGGCGGTGGCCCTCCTCTGCGCCGCCCTCGGCCTGACCCTGCTCGGCTGGGGCCTGCTCGCCCACCGACGCGATGCCGCGCTGCGCCGTGGCCCGGTGCCGGTGCTGCGCGTGCTGACCCGCCGCAACCACGGCCGCACCGAGATATTCGCGGCGGACGACACCGACGCCCTGCACCCCGTGCTGAACTACCAGCCGCACGACGGGCAGTGGACCTCACTCCGGCAGGGGCTGCTCTACGGGGCGCCGTGCGGGGGCGCCGAGTTGGTGCTGGCGAGCGCGACGGAGGCCGGACAGTGGCTCGTCGAGGTGAACATCTCCGCGATACGACGAGGTGCCGCCGCCGACTCCTACGCTCGCACCGCCGAACGCGAGGCCGCGCCCAGCATCGTCACCGAGGCCCAGGTCCAGCAGGCCCTCGCCGCCATGGCACCGGCGAGCGGACCGGTGCGCCGGCAGGCGGATGCGGCGACCCGCGCAGTCGCGGCACTCACCCTGCTGATATCCGGCGCGGTCGTCGCCCTGATGGTGGCCTCCAGGTGGTGGACCCTGATCCTCTGGGTGCCGTTGCTGTGCTCCGGGGCGGTGGCCTGCCTCCAGGTGATCAGCTGGCGGATCACCGCGGACGCCTTCGGACTGCGCATTCGCAGGATGTGGCGTGGACACCGGGTTCCCTGGGCCGATGTCACAGGCGTCGTCTTCACCGGGAAGAACGAACTCACCATCTCCTGCCGCACCGGGATCGACGACGTCCGGGTCGGTCGCGTCGCCGTCCCCCGGCTGGACCGCCTGCTCCGGCGGCCCGCCGTCGGCGAGCGCGCCGCCGTCGAGATCAGTGCCATGGTGCTGGAGCCGGGGCTCCGGCCGACGGACACGGTGTGAGACTGCGCGGTCACCGTAGTCGCACCTGCATCCTGCGTCACTTCCGCGCTGCCGCGGCGGAGGCGGCGGGTGTGTGAAATTGTGGGTTTGTTGGCCGCCGAGTTGCCTCTGCGGCGACATAGGATCTCCGTGTATCGACGTCGGCTGCCACGTTTCCGGGATGCGTGAGGGGTCTCAGGGTCCGATGATTGTTCTTTCGGGACGGGGATCGGACCAGGGAGGCGGGGTGCGTTCCGAGGGATCGGGCGCCGGCCCGGGCAACGGTGAAGCGGTGCGGGCCTCGGCGGCCCCCGGCACCGGCGACCTGCGCGATCTGCTGGCCGAGCGTGAGCGGCTGGTGCTGCTGAACGAGGCATCCGAACGCATCGGCACCTCGCTGGACCTGGAGGCCACCTGCGCCGAACTGGCCAGGTTCGCGGTGCCCCGGTTCGCGGATCTGGCGAGCGTGGAGATCCTGCCCCCCGAGGCGCTCCCGGCCGGACTGACCCTGAGCTCGGGTCCGCTGCGTGCGCAGCGGACCGCCCTGGAGGCGGTCCCGGCGCTGCGCCTCGGCCCGGAGACCCCGGCACCGGTCGGTACCTGGGTGCGGCACCAGCCGGAGTGTCCGACATCACAGTGCCTGGAGAGCGGCCTGGTCCTGCTGGACAACCGGCACAGCGGCAGCGCCCCCGGCGACGGGACGCCCGCCGAGGTCTTCTCCTGCGAGATCGACGCGGGCGCTGCCGGTGGCAGGTCGGTGCTGCTGGTCCCGCTGCGGGCCCGGGGGCAGCTCATCGGGGTCCTCTCGCTGCTCAGGTCCGCGCACGGGGTGTCCTTCGTGCCCTTCGGGGAGGACCACGCGATGATCCAGGCCGTCGCCGACCGGGCCGCGCGGAGCATCGACAACGCCCGCCGCCATGCGCTGGCCCAGGACCTGACCATGGAGCTCCAGCGCGCCCTGCTGGCGGAGCCGGGCAGCCCGCACGCCAACCTGGAGCTGGCCTCGCGCTACCTGCCCTGCGGCACCTCCGCGATGGTCGGCGGCGACTGGTTCGAGACCATCAGGCTGTCCTTCGGACGCACCCTGCTGGTCATCGGCGACGTCATGGGCCACGGGGTCGAGGCGGCCGTGGACATGAGCGCCTACCGCACGCTGCTGCGCTACGTCGCGGCCACCGACCTGCCGCCGCACCGCATCCTGCGGCAGCTGGACCACCTCACCTCGCAGAGCGACGCCACCCGCCCCGCCACCTGCCTGCTCGCCCTGGTCGAGCCCGCGCGCCACCGGGCCACCTTCGCCAGCGCCGGGCATCTGCCGCCCACCCTGCTGCGGCCCGCCGGGACGGCGCAGCTGCTCTCGGTGCCCACCGGCCCCCCGTTGGGGACCGGCCTGGGCGACTACGAGGCGGTGGTCCACCCGCTGGACCCCGGGCAGGTGCTGCTGCTCTACACCGACGGTCTGGTCGAGCGCCGCACCGAGGACATCGACGCCTCGCTGGCCAGGCTCACCCGGCTGCAACGCCCGCGCAGCGGCACACCCCTGGAGCAACTGCTGGACCAGGTCCTGGCCGACGTCACCCCCGCCGTCCCCGACGACGACATCGCCGTCCTGGCCGCCCGTATCCAGGACTGAGCCGGGCGACCCGCCGGGCCCGGGCGCCGCACCGCGTGCAGGGCACGTTCGGGCACTGGGCCTGCATTAGGCTGACGGGCATGAAACTCCACGTCGGATGTGCGATGTGGACGCACGCCGCTTGGCAGGGCAGCCTGCTGCCGCACCCGCTCCCGCCCCGGGAACGGCTGCGCGCGTACGCGAGTTGGTGCAACGCGGTGGAGGGCAACACCACCTTCTACGCCACGCCGTCCGCGGCCACGGCAGCCTCCTGGGCCGAGCAGACCGCACCGGACTTCCGGTTCCTGCTCAAGCTGCCCAAGCAGATCACCCATGAGCGGCGGCTGGCCGACACCGACGGCCTGCTGCGCTCCTTCCTGGACGTGGTCGAACCGCTCGGTCCGCGGGTGCACGCGCTGTGGGTGCAACTGCCGGCGTCCTTCGGCCCGTCGGACCTCGGCACGCTCGCCGCGTTCCTGCACCGGGTACCGCGCGGGCTCCGCTGCACGGTCGAGGTGCGGCACCCGGCGTTCTTCGAGGACCCGCGCTGGGAACGGCGGTTGGAGGGGGTCCTGAACGACGTCGGTGCCGAGTGGACCTCGTTCGACACCACCGACCTGTTCGCGGCCCCGCCCAGCAGCGCGGCGGAGCGGGAGGCCTGGCAGAAGAAGCCCCGACTCCCGCGCAGGTCACGGGCGTTGACCGAGCACCCGGTGGTCCGCTACATCGGCAGGGACGAGCTCGGACAGGAGCAGCTCGGACGGGACGGTGCGCAGCCCACCGCGGCGGGCTGGCGCCACTGGACCGGCACGGTGGCCGACTGGCTGCGCGAGGGCCGCTCCCCCACGGTGTTCCTGCACACCCCGGACAACGAGCAGGCGCTCTCCCTCGCCCGCCGCTTCCACGACGGCGTCAGCAGTCTGGTCCCCGGGCTCGAACCGCTCCCCGAGCCGGTCCCCACCGGCCCGCCGACGCTCTTCTGACAGCCGACGCATCGTCATCTGCTGGTACTGCACTGGGAGTTGCCTGGCAGTCCAGGAATTTGGTCTAGTCCTCTTGACGTGGACCCGTACAGGTTGTTTGGTATGTACCAACGCCAGGCCTGCGCCGCACGACCCCCACACCCCCACGCCCGACGGGGCATCCCCCGAAAGGGATAACTGTCATGCACCTGGCAAAGCTTGCAGCTTCCGCCTGCGCTCTCGCGCTCACGACCGCCGGCGCGGTCGTCGCTCTGGCCCCCACCAGCAGCGCCGCCACGGGCAGCGTCTACTCCGTGGCCCCCTACGTCGACATGTCCAACGGCCAGGAGGGCATGCTCGACACCGCCATCACCGGACACGGCCTCAAGGCCTACACCGCGGCCTTCGTGCTCGGCGAGGGCTGTACCCAGATCTGGGGCGACACCCTCCCCATCGGCGCCGACTCCTACACCGACCCGCTGATCGCCAAGGCGAAGTCCGAGGGCGCCTCCGTGATCGTCTCCTCCGGCGGCTCCGCCGGTGAGCCGCTCGCCTGGACCTGCTCCACGCAGAGCAGCATCGACGCCGGGTACCAGGCCATCATCAACGACTACGGGGTCACCCAGCTGGACTTCGACGTCGAGGGCGCCGCAGTCGCGGACACCGCCGCCGCAGCCCGGCAGATGCAGGCGATGAAGGACCTCAAGGCGTCCAACCCCGGCCTGCAGTTCTCGATGACCCTGCCGGTGCTGGCCAGCGGGCTGACCAACGACGGCATCAACATCCTCAAGGCCGCCAAGACCGCGGGCATCAAGATCGACGTGGTCAACATCATGACCATGGACTACTACTCCGGCACCGGCACCGAGATGGGCCAGGGCTCGGTCGCCGCCGCTCAGGCCACTCTGGCGCAGATGCAGGCCGTCGACTCCAGCTACACCTACGCCAACCTCGGGATCACCCCGATGATCGGCAAGAACGACGACGGTTCGACCTTCACCCTCGCCGACGCCCAGACGGTGGAGAGCTTCGCCGTGCAGCACAGCGTCGGACGGCTGGCGTTCTGGTCGGTCGACCGCGACCAGCCCTGCAGCGGCACCGCCAACTCGCTGTCCACCTGCAGCGAGATCAGCCAGAACAGCCTGGCCTTCACGGACGCGTTCGTACCGTACGAGGGCAGCTCGGGCGGCGGTGGCGGCACCACCACCAGTGACTTCTCGCTCGCCGTCTCACCGGGCTCGGCGTCGGTCGCCCAGGGCGGCTCCGCCACCGCGACCGTCTCCACGGCGGTCACCTCCGGCAGCGCCGAGTCGGTCAGCCTCTCCGCGTCCGGCGCGCCTTCCGGCGTCACCGTCTCGCTCAGCCCGACCTCCGTCTCCTCCGGCGGCAGTTCGACGCTGACGGCGACGGTGGGCTCCTCCGTGGCCGCGGGCAGCTACCCGATCACGGTCACTGGCACCGCCTCCACCGGCAGCCACAGCGCGACCTACACCCTGACCGTCACCAGCACCACCTCCGGCGGCGGTGGCGGCGGCTCGCTGACCAACGCCGGCTTCGAGACCGGCAGCCTCAGCCCGTGGACCTGCGCCGCCGGCAGCGCGGTGGTCTCCAGCCCGGTCCACTCCGGCAGCCACGCCCTGCAGGTCGTGCCCAGCGCCAGCAGCACCGGCGAGTGCGACCAGACGGTCACGCTGTCCCCCAACCACACCTACACCCTGACCGGCTGGGTCCAGGGCCCGTACGCCTACATCGGCGTCAGCGGCGGCGCCAGCGCCAGCACCTGGTCCAACAGCACCAGTTGGAACCAGCTGTCGACCTCCTTCACCACCGGCAGCAGCGGCACCGTCACCGTCTTCGTCCACGGCTGGTACGGCCAGGCCAACGTCTACGCGGACGACTTCACCCTCGGCTAGGCAGCCGGCCGGGTACCGGCACCACCCGCGCAGGGCCCGCCTGTCCCCGCCGTGCTCACTGCGGCGGGGACAGGCGCACGCTGTCCCTCCTGCCGTCGCCCCAACCGACGGTGGCGAGCAGCGCACCGTCCTCGGCTGACGTGACGTCGACCAGCAGCCCCTCGGCGGTGTCCGGCCCTGCCGCCGTGCCGGAGAGGCAGACCAGCGCGGCATACAGCTCGCCGGGGACGACCGCGCCCGAGGTGGCCAGCCACGGCGTCGCGGAGTGCCGCCCGAGGGCGTTGGCGTCGCGGGCCCCGGCCACACCCGCCCGGTCGAAGCCGCGCAGGCCGACCACGGTGGAGGCCAGGCCGTCGGGCCGGCGCAGCCAGGCAGCGGGGTCGGGGCCGGGATCGGCGGAGGTCTGCACCGACAGCGGCGCGTCGTCCGCGAGGCAGTACCCGCCCACGCGCAGCCGCAGTGGCTGGTCCGTGGCACCGTCCACCCGGACCAGCCGGACTTCGAGCGGCCCGTGCAGCACCGAGGCAGTGGTGATCCACGGTCCGTCCCGGAACGCGGGTGCGGCGGGCCCGTCCGCGTAGGGCGCCGGCACCGGTCCGAGCGGCCAGTGGGCCCGGTGCCGGGAGGACGCTACCTGCTCGTCCAGTTGGAGCCGGGTCAGCGGGCGGCGGTGGGACGGGCGTCCGGTCCAGTCGAGCAGGGCTACGTGGGAGTCCAGGGGATCGTTCAGGGCCTCGTCGCCGCTGTCGGGAAAGGCGTGGGTGGAGTAGCACAGCCGCGCGTACGCCGGGTCGTCGGCCTCGGCCGCCGGTGGCCCCGACCCGGCGTGGTCGCTGCCGTGGTTGACCACCCGGACCACCCCGTCGGCGGCGGTCCCGTTGACCAGCCAGCCCGGGGCGGCCAGTCTGCGGCGGAAGTCGCCCTCCTCGATCGGCAGCGGCAGTTCCGCCTCGGTCCACACCGGGTGGTCCCGGGGCAGTACCAGCCCGGCGAAGCCCTTGCTGGACCAGTACGGCGAGCCCGGCCCGGAGTACGGCTGCCGCAGCGCGGTGAACTCGCGGTGCCAGCCCAGGGGTTGCAGACCACGCGGGTCGAAGGCGCCCCGTTCCGCGAAGTGCCGCAGCGTGCCGCTGGCCAGACGCCGGGTCAGCCCCGGCTTCAGCGGGGTGGCGTCGAAGACCGCGCCGACCCACAGCGGGCACAGGGTCGCATAACGGTACGTCAGCGACCGTCCCTGGAGCAGCGGCCTGCCCTCCGCGCCGACCAGGAACGGTGCGTCGTCGAGGTAGCGGCGCAGCCGCTCGCTGTAGCGGGGCAGCAGCGCGGGGTCCGCGTCGGTGCCGGAGACGCGGCAGTACCAGAGCGGGTAGTACTGCATGGCCCAGCCGGAGTAGTGGTCGAAGTTCCGCAGGCCGCGCCCCGACTGCGGGCCGTCCGACTGCGGGCCGTCCGACTCCCGGTGGCCGCCGTCGGAGTACCAGCCGTGGCCGGCGTACCAGTGCTCGGTGCGGGCCACGGCGTGCTCGATGTCCGGCTCGTGGAACGGCGCGCCGACCGAGCGCAGGAAGGCCGAGGTGACGGCGCGGAACCAGACCCAGTTGTTGTCGGGGACCTCGGTGCCGTGCATCGCGGTCATCCACTCGACGATCCGCTGCCGCACCCGGTCGTCGAGCCGGTCCCAGATCCAGGGCCGGGACTCGTGCAGGGCGATGGCCACCGAGGCGCACTCCACCTTGGCCTGGCCGCACGCGTCCAGCAGCGGCCAGGCGTCCTCCGCGGCCGGGTCGGAGCCGGCAGCCAGCCCCTCGGCGTACCACTCGGCGAGGCCTGCGGGGTCGTCGTCGCCACCCTGGGCCAGTCGGAACCCGGCCAGCAGGAAGGTGCGGGCGAAGCCTTCGAGCCCGTCGCTGCGGCGTCCGTTGCGGCTGGCCGGGCCCACCGGTTCGACCAGTCCGTGACGCCGCGTGGCGAACGGCCGCACCGCCAGGAGTTGACGGTCCGCCAGTTCCTCCCAGTGGGCCCGGGTCCAACCGGTGTACGGGGAGGTCCGACGGTCGTCGCCGGGTATCACGGGGTCCCCTTTCCGGAGAGGCGGGCCGGCGGTGCCACCGACTGCCGGACGACGATGTGCGAGCCGAGCATCACGTGCCGGCGCGGCGGGTCCCCGGCCCGCCGGTGCAGCGCCAGCCGGGTGGCGGACCGGCCCAGTTCCTGCTGCGGCACGTGCACGGTGGTGAGGCCGGGGTAGACGTCCTCGGCCAGCGGAATGTCGTCGAAACCGACGACCGACACGTCGTCGGGCACGGAGCGCCCCAGGTCGCGGGCGGCGGCGACGGCGCCGGCCGCGCTCATGTCGTTGGCGCAGAAGACCGCGGTGGCATCGGTGCCGGTGAGCAGGGTGCGGGCGGCGGCGTAACCCGTCTCCCGGGTCATGTCGCTGCTCGCGATCAGGGCGGGGTCGGGTTCGATGCCGTAGGCCCGCAGCGCGCGCTCGTAGCCGTGCAGGCGCTGCCGAGCGACGCTGAACTCGTGCGGTCCGGCCAGGTGCGCGACCCGGGTGTGGCCGGCGGAGAGCAGGTGGTTGGTGGCGGCGAACGCTCCCCCCTCCACGTCGCTCTCGACCACGTCGATCGGAGCGTCGGGCCCGGCCCAGGAGCGTCCGCAGAGCACCATGCGCGCCCCGGCGCGGTCCAGCGCCTCGGCGGCTGCGGCGAGTTGGCCGAGGTGCTGCTCGCCCTCGGCCATGCCGCCGACCAGGATCACCGCCTCCACCCCCCGGGCGCGCAGCAGTTCGATGACGGAGAGCTCGCGCTCGGGGACGCCCTGGGTGGAGCAGACGATGCAGACCCGGCCGTCGGCCATGGCCTGCTCCTCGACTCCGGAGGCGACGTTCATGAAGAACGGCGAGGTGATGTCGTTGACCACCACCGCGACCAGTCCGGACCTGGCGTTCAGCGAGCGCGCATTGGCGTTGACGACGTAGTCGAGGGCCTCGACGGCCTTCATCACCCGTTCCTGGGTCTCCGGCGGCGCGGTGTAGGAGCCGCTGAGGATGCGGGAGACCGTGGCGACCGAGACCTGCGCGCGCTCCGCCACGTCGCGGATGGTCGGCCGCCCGCTCGAGCTGCGGCCACGTGCCATGGTTCTGCCCTCCGGTACGAGTGGATCGTGTAACGCGGATGCAAACGTTACACAGGATGACCCTCTCCGACTACACCTACTCGCGAATTCTGCGCGGAGTATTGACGGCTCTCCAGGCAGGACCTAGCGTCCCGTCACTGTAAACGTTTCCATGAACGTTACATCGTCTTCCCCTCACGGAAGGTCCATGCAGATGACCGCCTCGCCCCTGTCCAGAAGAACCTTCCTGCGCGGCTCGGCACTCGCCGCCGGCGCGGTCGCCGCCGGCGGTGCGCTCAGCGCCTGCGGATCGAGCGGATCCGGCTCCGGCAGCGGCTCCGGGCTGGCCTACTGGGACTGGTACGTCACCCAGGCGCCCTGGGTCGACGGGGAGATCTCCCGCTTCCAGAAGGCCCATGCGGGCGTGACCGTCAAGAAGACCACCCAGGTCTCCGCCAAGTACGCCGACCTGGTCGCCCTCGCCTACCGCAGCGGCTCCACCCCGGACGTGTTCATGGTCCCGCAGAGCCCCGGACTGGCCGAGCAGGTGGACCGCGGCTGGCTGCTCCCGCTCGACCAGTGGGCCACCGCCTCCTGGCAGTCCCGCTTCCCGGCCGGCACCTTCATCGAAGGCGCCAACGTCTTCGGCGGCAAGGTCTACTCCGCCCCGCTCAAGGGCTCCGCCCCGCAGTACCAGCTCTACATCCACAACGGCGTGTTCAGGACCGCCGGGCTGACCAACCCGGACGGCAGCGTGAAGACGCCCACCACCTGGGACGAGGTCAGCGCCGCCGCCGACGCCATCACCAGGAAGTCCGGCGGTAAGACGTACGGCTTCGGTTTCGGCAACGGCGACAACATGGGACTGATGGCCTGGTGGCTGGACCTGTTCGTGCGCGGGGCCGGTGCCCCCGGCGGCGCTCCCAGCGGATCGGGCACCGGCCTGGACCTGCGCGTCGGCAGGTGGACCTACGCCAGCGACCGTTCCTACGCCGACTTCCTCGACCTGATGGTGCAGTGGAAGCAGCGCGGCTACTTCTACCCCGACTCGCTCAGCCTGTCCGACGAGGCGGCCCGCGCCTTCTTCGAGCGCGGCAGGTTCGGCATGACCGTCGGCGGGGTGTGGAACCAGCCCGAGTGGACCCAGCACAGGTTCACCGACTACAGCCTGGTCACCCTCCCCTCCCCCGGGGCGACACCGAAGGCCTTCTACTACGCCGACCCGGTCGGCACCGGCGCCTTCGCCGCGGTCTCCGCCAGGACCAAGCACCCGCAACAGGCCTTCCAGTGGGTGGACGCGCTGACCTCGCCCGCCGCCGGACGCCGCTGGGTGCAGGACCTCAACGGCGTCTCGGTCTACCCGGCCGACAACGCACCGGCCGGCATCGACTCCAAGCCCTTCGCCGCCTTCGTCGCCATGACGGCGCAGGAACTGACCGGCCCGGTGCCGGTGATCCGCAACCCCGACCTGGCCGGGGTCGCCCCGCAGGCCCCCAAGTCCGACATCGGCGACCTGGTCACCGGCGTCTACACCGGGCAGATCAAGGACCTGCAGTCGGCGCTGAGCAGCCTGGCCGGCGAGAAGGAGCAGCTCCTCTCCACCGCTGTGGCCGCAGTGGCCAAGGGCGGCAAGAAGGCCGCCATGACCGACTACGTGTTCGCCGACTGGGACCCGACCCGGCCGTACACCGCAGCGAAGGCCTGAGCGGCGGCCCGATGACCCTCTCCGCTCCCGGGCTCCGGCGCAGGCCGGACCCCGCCGGTACGCCCGAGCCCGCTCCCGTCCGCCGCACCGGCCTGCGCCGGCGGGTACGCGCGGCCGGCTGGTCCTACGCCTACCTCGCGCCGATGGCGGTGCTGGTACTGGCCTTCGTCGTCTACCCGATCTTCGCCTCGCTCGGCTACACCTTCTACCAGTGGAACGGCATCGGCAGCCCGTCGAACTTCGTGGGGCTGGCCAACTTCCGCCAGGTGCTGCACGACTCCATCTTCTGGGGCGCGGTCGAGCACACCTTCGTCTACGCGTTCGTGCTGGTCCCGGTGCAGCTGCTGATCGCGCTGATGCTGGCGCTGGTACTGAACAACCCCAGGCTGCGGTTCCGGATGTTCTTCCGCACCGTCTACTTCGTCCCGGTGGTCACCTCCGCCGCCGTGGTCGGCGTGGTGATGCAGCTGATGCTGTCCAACTTCGGCGACGCGGCCGGCAGCCTGTTCGCCGGGACCGGGCTGACCGGCAGTCACATCGACTGGCTGGGCGACCCGCACACCGCGCTGGCGGTGGTCATCGCGATCGGCATCTGGCACACCCTCGGCTACAACCTGGTCTACTTCATGGCCGGGCTGCAGACCATCCCGGCCGAACTCTACGAGGCGGCCCGGATCGACGGCGCCGGGCCGGTCCGCTGCTTCTTCTCCATCACCCTGCCGATGCTGCGCCAGGTCGGGGTGGTCATCGTGGTGCTGGCGTTCATCGGCAGCTTCCAGGTGTTCGACCTGGTGCAGGTGCTCACCGGCGGCGGCCCCTACTTCGCCACCGAGGTCGTCAACACCTACATCTACCACCTGGCCTTCGGCGGCGGCTCCGGCTCCGGGGCGGTCCAGCCCGACGTCGGCCTGGCCTCCGCCGCCTCCTTCCTCTACGGCCTGCTGCTCATCCTCTTCTCCGCCGCGCAGGTGCTGGCCCTGCGCCGGCTGGGTCGGCGACGCGCGGGCTCAGCGCTGTGAAAGGTGCCCCCATGCGTACCGGCCCGATCGCCCGCACCGGCAGGCGCGGCCTGCTCTACCTGGCCCTCACCGCAGGCGGACTGCTCTGGCTCTACCCGTTCCTGTGGGCCGTCGGCGGCTCGCTCAAGAGCGACGACGACTTCTTCGCCACCGGTCTTGACCCGTTCACCACCCACCCGCAGTGGTCCAACTACAGCCAGGCCTGGGAGGAGGGGGACTTCGGCCGCTACTTCCTCAACACCGTGCTCTTCGCCGGCGGGACCGTCGTGCTCACCGTGCTGGCCACCGCCATGGCCGGCTACGTCCTGGCCCGCACCGAGTTCCCCGGCAGGAAGGCCGTGCTCGCCCTGATCGGCGCGACGCTGTTCCTGCCGCACGGCTACACCATCATCCCGGTGTTCGACCTCATCCAGCGACTGCACCTGCTCAACACCCTGTGGGCGCTGATCATCGTGCAGTCGGCCAGCGGCATGGTCTTCGGCACCTTCCTGTTCATGGGCTACTTCTCCACCATCGACCGGGGGTTGGAGGAGGCCGCCCGGGTGGACGGAGCCGACTTCCACCAGGTGTTCTGGCGGATCATGCTGCCGCTGTCCGGGCCGATGCTGGCCACCGTCGCGCTGTTCAGCTGCATCAACGCCTGGAACAGCTTCTTCGTCCCGCTGGTGTTCACGCTGTCGCGGCCGGACCTGCACACGCTCACGGTCGGCATGTTCACCTTCCTCGGCGAGAACTCCACCGCCTGGACGCTGGTCTGCGCCGGGTCGGTGATCACCCTGCTGCCCATCGTCGCCGTCTTCCTCGGGCTGCAGCGGTACTTCGTCAACGGTCTCGCCGGAGCGGTCAAGGAGTAGGCCCTGCGGACGACCGACCTGTCGCCCCCGGCAGCGCGTCTGCCGGGGGCGCAGCACGTACCCGTGAAGACCACGTACCCCCACAGGGAAACCAACAGAGAAGGAGTCCGCGTGGCCGGCCTGCCCGCAGTCCTGGCGTTCGACCCCGTCCACACCGCCGCCGTCTTCCCGCCGGACGTGCTGGCCCGCCTCGGCCGCAGCCTGGACCTGCGCGGCCCCCTACCCGAGCCTGGGCGGCGTCGACCTCGCCGACACCGAGGTCGTGGTCACCGGCTGGGGCGGCCCGCCGATCGACGCCGCTGTGCTGGACCGGGCCCCGCGGCTGCGCGCCGTGCTGCACTCGGCCGGTTCGGTCAAGGCGTTCGTCGGTCCGGAGGTGTTCGAGCGCGGGATACAGGTGTCCTCGGCGGCCGGGGTCAACGCCGTGCCCGTCGCCGAGTACACCCTCGCCGCACTGGTCCTGGCGGCCAAGCGGGTACTGCCGGCGGGCCGCCGCGTCCCGGTGGACGAGCGGCAGGTGACCACGCCCACCGGCATCGGGCTGCGCGGCCGGGCCGTGGGCGTGGTCGGGGCGTCCCGGGTCGGACGGCTGGTGGTGGCGGGCCTGGTGGTGGCGGGCGCGCGGGTGCTGCTGGCCGACCCCTACCTCGGTGCGGAGGCCGCCTCGGCGATGGGCGCCGAGCTCACCGGGCTCGACGCCCTCTGCCGCAGCTGCGACCTGGTCACCGTCCATGCCCCGGAACTGCCGTCCACCAGGCACATGTTCGACCGCCGGCGGTTGGGGCTGCTGCCCGACGGAACCGTGCTCGTCAACACCTCCCGAGGCTCGCTGCTCGACCACGAGGCGCTCGCGGAGGAGTGCGGCGCCGGCCGTCTCGCCGCGGTGTTGGACGTCACCGACCCGGAGCCGCTGCCGCCGGACCACCCGCTGCTGTCGCTGCCCGAGGTGCTGATCACCCCGCACGTGGCCGGGGCGTCGGGGCGCGAGCGGCGACTGCTCGGGGAGTTCACCGCCGCCGAGGCGGAACGGCTGACGGCAGGTCAGGCCCTGCAGGGGCTGGTGCGCTGGGACGAGCTCTCCCGGTCGGCCTGAGCCGCGGTACGGGGCAGGGTCCGTCAGGTTCCCTGCCCTGCAACGGTGTTCAGGCGGCGTCCGTCATGTTCCGTTGATCAGCGCGACGGCCAGCGCCGGATCGAAGGTTCCGGCGGGGGTGGTCGGATCGGTACCGCACTCCCCGTCGGAGACCCCCGGTGTCTTCACCCACAGCAGCAGGTCGGCTCCGCCGCCCGACTGCGGGGTGGTCCCCAGCTTCGCCCCGGACGGGTTGCACCACTCGCCGTCCGAGCCGTTGCCGTTGCGGCTGGTGTCCACCACGAAGTGCGAACTCCCGCCGAGCGAGGCGTTGATGGAGCCCGCGTAGGTCTCCGACGAGCCGGTGGTGTAGAAGTTCGAGACGTTCACCGAGAAACCGCGGATGTTGGCCACACCGGCGGCCTTCAGCTCGGCCGCCATGGTCGCCGGAGCCACCCAGTTGGTGTGTCCGGCGTCCAGGTAGGCCCAGGTGTCGATCGCCTTCGTCTGGAACATCCGGGTCGCGAACAGCAGCATCGCGGTCCGCGAGGACTGCTGAGCCGCCGTCAGGCAGCTGTAGTCCGACAGGGCGTCGGGCTCGATCACCACCACGGCGGGCCGGGCGGCGACGGCCGCGGCGAAGGTGGAGATCCAGGACTCGTACGCACTGACGCTGCTCGCGCCGCCGCCCGAGTAGCCGCTGCACGCGTCCCGGTCGGGGATGTCGTAGGCGACCAGCACCGGCACCTTGCCGTGGCTGTAGGCCGTACCGACATAGCTGCTCACCTCCGTACCGATGTCGCCGCCGTCGTCCCCGAACCAGCGGGCGATCGGCTCGGCAGCGATGGCGGACCGGATACTCGCCGCCCTCGGGTCGGACGGGTTGGCCGCCACCCACGCCGCCGGGGCCGAGGCGGGGTTGACGTAGAAGCCGCTCGTTCCCGAGAGCGGGTCGGCGGAGGCGCTCGGCGCTGCGAACAGGCAGCACGCGAAGGCCAGCAGGACGGTGCCGAGCAGGGCGCTGCGGCGCATGGCGGGCCCCCTCACCGGTTCCGGTTGAAGGTCAGGACCGGGTCGGCGTTGCCGACCAGCGTCAGCGCCATCTCGGGCCGCCAGGCCCCGGCGACCGGGTCCACGGCCCCGTACTCCGGATCGACGGTCCCGCCAGGGATGCTGCGGTTGCACTGGCCGTCGGAGGTGCCGATCGTCTTCACGTACAGGTAGGCGTCCGCCAGTGGGACCTGGGTGTCGGCGGTCGGACGGGCACCCATGCCGCGGCCCGGTGCGTTGCACCAGGTCTGCGGGTCACCGGCGTACTTGCCCGGGGGCGGCGTCCAAACGCCCTGGCCGTTGCGGCTGGTGTCCACGACGAAATGGGTGAGCTGGTCCGCGGGCGGCGTGCCGACGTTCTTGTCGAACCAGGCGTCGGTCCAGTGCCAGGTGCTGTAGTCGTTGGCGGACACCTTGTCGCCGGGCAGCGAGTCGTTGGGGGCGGAGGCCGAGTAGTACTGGCTCGCGCAGTAGTTGGTGTGGCCCGCGGCCCAGGCCGGCCCCTCGGTGGCGAACCAGATGCACTTGGCGACCCAGGTGCCGTACTGATCGGACTGGGCGGTCGGCTGGGTGCTGGAGACGTTCAGCGAGAAGCCCTGGACCTGGGCCACTCCGGCCCGGATCAGCCGGGAGGCGGCGTCGCCGACGGCGAGCCAGTGGCTGTTCCCGGCATCGAGGTAGACCGAGGCACCGGGCTGTGCCTCCAGCACGCCGACCGCGTACCTGAGGTCGGCGAGTCGGGCCGCGCTGAGCGCGCCGGTCGGGTCGGTGGCCGCGCCGCAGTCCGAGGGCAGGTTTGCCAGGGCGTCCGGCTCCAGGATGACGACGGCCTTGCTCCGGCCCAGGCCCTTGGCGAACGCCGCGATCCACGCCTGGTAGTCGGCGTCCGACTGGGCTCCGCCCGCCGAGTACTGCGAGCAGTCGCGCAACGGGATGTCGTAGGCGACCAGCACCGGAACCGACCGCTGCGCCGCGGCCTTCCGGACCAGGTCCTTCACCTTGTGGTTCACCTGGGCGGGCGTGTCGTCGCCGAACCAGGTCGCGCCGGGCCAACTGGCCAGCTTCGCCATGGCGGTGGCGTCGGCGAGGTCGTGCCGGAACAGGTCCGTCCTCGCCTGCTTCGCCGCAAGGCCGTCCGGGTTGACGTAGAAGCGGGTGCCGGGGGCGAGGGTGCGGGTCGAGGAACTGGAGGTTGGGGTGGAGGTTGGGGTGGAGGCGGCGGTGGCGTCCGCGGGTGAGGTCGCGGCGGCCGTGGCCGAGCCCGTCACGGCCAGGCCGAGGCCGGTCATGAGGACGACGGTCAGCAGGGCGAGCGGTCTGTTGCGCAAGTTGCGCAGGTGCGGGTGGATCGGCATGACGGGACCTCTTCGATGGCAGGGTCCCGGCCCGGAGCGGCGTCAGTGCTCGATGGTCGCGTCGGCCACCGGCCGTGTCAACGGCTGCGACTCGGATAATTTTCCCCGTCGAAACACTTCCCAGACGGCGGGGCGTCCTTCTAGCCTGCGACTGTTACCGCTCCCAGTTTTTATGGGAGCAGACGTCAACACCGGTCCGAAACTGCGGCGTCAACCCAGTTCAATGGTGTTGTTCAGACTGTAACCGCTCACAGAAAAGCCGGTTGGCACTGGATCGGAGGTACCTGCGTCGCCGAGAACCGCCGGGCCCTGGGGCGCGGCGGCCGGCGAGGCATACAGTTCTGGTGGTCCCCGTCCGCGATGCAGGAACAGGAGCAGCTCGTACATGAGCAATCGGCAGCCCACGCTCGACGAGGTGGCGGAGCGCGCCGGTGTCTCCCGGGGCACCGTCTCGCGGGTCATCAACGATCGCCACCACGTCAGCGCCAAGGCCCGACTGGCCGTGCAGAGCGCCATCGCGGAGCTCGGCTACGTGCCCAGCATGGCGGCCCGGTCGCTCGCCTCCCAGCGCCGCGGTGCGGTCGTCCTGGCGATCTCCAGCGACGACCCCGCACTGTTCGCCAACCTCTTCTTCGCCGAGGTGATCGCCGGCGTCAACGCGGTCATCGAGGAGACCGACCTCCAACTCCTGCTGGTCCTGGCCGCCTCGGAGCGCGGCCGGAGCAGACTCGCCCGGATCCTGCAGTCACGGGGCGCGGACGGGGTCATGCTGCTGGCGCTGCGCGAGAACGACCCGCTAGCGAAGGTGGCCGAGGCCGGAGGCGTCCCGGTGGTCCACGGCGGCCGTCCGCTGGACGGGACACCGCGCTGGTACGTGGATGCCGACAACCGCGGTGGAGCCCGGCAGGCCGTGGAACACCTGGTCGCCACCGGACGCAGCCGCATCGCCACCGTCACCGGTCCGCAGGACCTGAACGCCGGCGTCTCCCGCTACCTGGGCTACCGCGAGGCGATGGCGCTGGCCGGGCTGAGCGACCACCGGGTGGCCCACGCCGACTTCACCGAGGCCGGCGGTGCCGCGGCCACCAGCCGGCTCCTCGACGAACACCCGGACCTGGACGCGGTGTTCGTGGCCTCCGACGCGATGGCGGCCGGCGCCCTCGGGGTGCTGCGCGAGCGCGGCCGTACGGTACCAGGCGACGTCGCGGTCGTCGGCTTCAACGACGTCCGGGCGGCCCAGCACACCCGGCCGGCCCTCACCACCGTTCGGCAGCCCATCATCGCGCTCGGCCGCGAGATGACCCGCATGCTGGTCCGCCTGATCGACGGTGAGGAGCCGACTCCGCTGATCCTGCCCACCGAACTGGTGGTCAGGGAGTCGACGTGACCGCGGAGGCCGTCAGCCGAAGCTGACGGTGACCGGCCGGTGCACGCTCTGCCGGGGCAGGGTGACGGACAGGGTGCGGGTCGCGCTGTCGAAGTGGTAGTCGTCGGGGGACAGTCGGGAACCGTCGGCGCTGACGCTGCCGGCCGGCGCCGTGACACCGGCGAGCAGGACGGTCCACTGCCGGGACTGCACCTGGCCGGGGAACGATCCGGAGGTCGGACTGATCGTCACCGTGCGCCTGGTGCCGCTCTCCTGGTACCGGATCGCGGTCGTGGCGCCGTGGCCGGGCCTGGTGGTGGTCCCGTTGTCCTCGTAGAGGGTGTAGGAGCCGGAGGCGCCCGCGGCGACGGTGAGGGTGACCTTCGTCAGCGGGGACTGGTCGTTGCTGGTGACGTCGTCGGTGCGGGTGGGGATGATCGCACCGGCCTTGACGAACACCGGCATGGTGTCCAGGCCGGTGGTGACGGACTGGGTGGTGCCGCCGGTGTAGGTCTGTCCGGTGAAGTAGTCGGTCCACTGGCCGGGTGGGAACCACACCGAGGTGGTGGCGGTGGTGCCGGGCGTGGTGACCGGGGCGACCAGCATGTCCGGGCCGTAGAAGTACTCGCTGCCGGCGGTGGCGTACGCCTGGGGCTCGTCCGGGTACTCCAGGTAGGTCGGGCGGGTCACCGGGACGCCGGTGGCATTGGCCTGCTCGGCGAGCGAGTAGGTGTACGGCACCAGGTTCTCGCGCAGGTTGAGGAACTTGTCGGCCGAGGCGCGGGCGGCGGTCCCGTACTGCCAGGGCAGACGGTCGCTGTGGTTGCTGTGCAGGCGGTCGATCGGCTGGAAGGTGCCCAGCTGGACCCAGCGCGCGTACAGGTCGTCGGGGAGTTTGTGGGTGGTGAGGGTCTGTCCGCCGGAGGTGTAGGTCTCCGAACCGGTCAGCCCGGTGGTGTCGTTGTGGCCGCCGATGTCGTGGCTGATCGCCGACATGCCGGTGGCGGCCGCCTCACCGGGGGTGTAGCCGACCTCCGCCTTGAGGGTGCCCCAGGTGGAGGAGGTGTCGCCGGTGAAGTGGACGGTGGTGCGCTTGTCGGCCCAGGGCCCGGTCGGCAGGGCTGCGTTGCCGCCGGACTGCAGGGAGCCGTAGGCACGGGAGAGCACGAAGCCGCGGCCGATGGACTTGTCGGCGTCGGTTGCGTACTGCTGGTTGATCCAGGCGTCGGGGGTGACGCCGGGCACCGAGGACTGCGAGGAGTCGCAGCACCAGTCGAGCCACCAGAAGTCGTTGCCCTGCTGGTCCATGGTCTGATGCAGGTTCAGGTACGCCTTCAGCTGGTCGGGGTCGCCGAAGTCGAAGGTGTAGCAGTCTCCGGCGCCGCTGCTGGCGGCAGGTGCGCAACCGCCCTTCTGCAGCTTGCCCTTGGCGGTCGCCTGGGCCTGGGCGAACTGCGGGTCGGAACTGAGGATGCTCGGGTGGATGTTGAGCGTGTTGTGCAGGCCCTGGGAGGCGGACCAGTCGAAGAACGCCTTGGGGTCAGGGAACTTGGCGGTGTCGATCTCCCAACCGCTCCAGGTGTTGGGGGACTTGAAGTCGGTGTCGGTCACCAGGACGTCCAGTGGCACGCCTTCGGAGCGGAAGGCGGGCAGGATCGTGTTCTCGTAGTCGGCGGCAGTGCGGTCGATGTACTCCGAGTACCACACCCCGTAGGCCCACTCCGGGAGCAGCTCGGCCGGACCGGTCAGTGTCGCCAGGTCGGACAGGCCCTGCTGGTAGTCGTGCCCGTAGCCGAAGACATAGCCGTCCTGGTACGGGGTGCCGCCGTGCGAGGGACGCTGGGTGACCTGTCGGGTGCCGGTGTCGTACAGGGCGGAGGTGGTGTCGTCGAGCAGGTACCAGCCGTCCTGGTACAGCAGGCCGGGCGTGGTCGCCGGTGCGCCGTTGTCGCCGTTGACGCCGTCGAGGCTGCGGCGGTAGCCGCCGAGCGCCAGGTGCGGCTGCGGGGCGGGGGCACCGGCCGCGGTGACGGCCACCGTGTCGAGGTTGACATGGCAGCTCGTGGCCGCTGGGCAGCCGATGGTGAGGTCGTCGGCGCCGGCCTTGAGCGTGACCGGTACCGAGGCGGTCTGCCAGCTG
Organism: Streptacidiphilus jeojiense; assembly: GCF_000719095.1. GTDB lineage: Bacteria > Actinomycetota > Actinomycetes > Streptomycetales > Streptomycetaceae > Streptacidiphilus > Streptacidiphilus jeojiensis. The sequence goes on from NZ_JOEH01000015.1 coordinate 104,740, forward strand.
TCCCAGCCTCCGGTGACCGGCAGCGACAGGGTCTGTGACGTACCGCCGGAGGACACGGTGGCGCTGCGGGTCTGGTAGAGACCGTCGCCGCCGGTGCCGTTGGCGTAGCGCACCTGCAGTGCGTAGCTGCCGTCGGCCGGTACGCCGACCAGATGGGCCGACACGCTCGACCCCTGGTTCAGCTCCGCGACGAACCCGCTGCCGGAGTAGCCGGTGTGGTCGGTGGCCACGACGGCCGAGCCGCCGAGGCGGGCGGCCTCCGCCTCGCAGCCCACCGCGAGCCGGCAGTCCGTGATCGCGGTCGTGGACACCGGCGGGTAGGCGGCGCCCGGGTTCACCAGGGCCACGCTGTCGATGTTCACATTGCCGGAGTCGGTGGCGGTCCTGGCCAGCGTGACCGTGTGGTGTCCGGCACCCAGCTGCACCGAAGTGGTCGCCAGGCTCCAGGAGTCCCAGTTGGCGGTGGTCGGCAGGCTCAGCGTGCGGCTCGCGCCGCCGTCCACCGACAGGGTCAGTGTTCGCGTGGTGGACTGGCCGTCCCCGCCGACGGAGTTGGCGTAGCGGGTGTCGAACTGGTAAGTGCCGGACGCGGCCACGTCGACGTCGGCCGACAGCGAGTTGCCAGTCCCCTGGAAGCCGGCCAGGAAGCCGGAGCCGGTGTAGCCGGTGTGGTCCGTGGCGGTACTGAGCCCGCTGTACGACAGGCGCTCGGCCTCGCACAGGGCGCCCAGGCTGCAGGTCAGCTGCTGCCACGGGGTGGCGGTGACCGGCGCCCCGCCGGCCGACAGCTGCACGGAGAGGTTCTGGGCGTTGAACGCGCCCGACCCCACCTGGTACCGCAGGGTGAGCGCGCTGGTGCTGACGGTCAGCCAGCCGTTGGAGGTGCTGGTGGTGTAGCTGGTCGGCGTGAACGCGGTGCGGCCGATGGCGTTGAAGGTCGCGCTGTCGGTGAACCTGCCGTCCTGCGCGTACTCCGTGCGGATCAGCGTCGGTGACAGCACCTCGAAGCGCGCCCCGCCGGAGGTCACCGTGGCGAGCCGGTGGACTGCGGCGGCCCCTGCCGACTCCCCCGCTGACGCCGGTCCGGCACCGACCGTCGCCATGGCCGCCATGCTGACGGCCAGTGCGACGATGGTGGCCCGCCGTCGGAGTAAGCGCATCACGCGCTGCGCTGGGCTTCTTGTCATGGGAGGGCCGCACCCCATTCCATCGTTGGAATCTCTGTACGTGGCATGACATCACACCCTCCGGACGGTGTCCATGAGTCCGGCGCCAGCTGCGGGGTTCCGCTCGTCAGCGCCGTCGGGGCGGTCGCCCTGCCACCGTCCGGTATTCCAACGTTGTTACCGCTTGAACGGCAGCGGCTCCGATCTCAACCCCTGCGTGGTCGCTCCGGATCACGCCTCACTGCCCCGGGCCAGGATCCGACCGGTCGCGCTGCTCGGGCGCATGAGCAGATGGCTGGCTGCGGCCCACAGGGTGGCGGTCGCGATCAGGGCAGTGAGGAGGGCCCACAGGGGTGTCCGCAGCAGGAAGAGGATGCCTGCCAGGCTGTACATGATGAGATTGGCGAAGAGGATGATCTGGTTCACCCAGCCCCACAGCCCCTGCTGGGACACGTTCTCCCGGGCCGCCAGTCGGGACAGTGCGGAGCGCATGGCGCCGCTGACCAGGGCGGCGCAGCAGCCGAGCGCGAGGAAGGCCAGGTAGGGCAGCGGTCCGGAGCCGAACGACCAGGCCACCAGGCCCACCGCGTACAACGCCGCCATCAGGTTCATCGGAACCGTCCAGGTGGGCCGGCGTGTTGACACCCCGAGGGCGGCGAGGCCACCGAGGCCGTAGCAGCCCAGGGCCAGTCCGACCTGCCCCGCCGAGAAGCCGAGTCCCTGTTGGAACCTCGGCATCTCGACCGCGTTCAACAGCGCTCCGGTGAGCATGAAGCTGAACCAGACGACCATGCCGCGGGTCAGCAACGGACCGGTGTGCTGCGGGCGTCCGGCCCAGGAGAAGAGTCTCCGCGGTCCGGCCGGGGCGCTCCGGGCAGGTTCCTGGTCGGGAACGTGCCGGAAGTGGCGGGGCAGCAGAATCGCGACGCCGATCAGGAAGCTCGACGCGTCGAGGGCGAACAGAAGCCCGACGCCGAGCGCCTGGCTGAGCGCACCGCCGACGGCGGGCGCCAGCACCAGGGTCAACGAACCCGCGGCGCCCACCGCCGTATAGGTCGACTCACGCACCGCACTGCTCACGGACGTGGTGACCAGGGTGAACAGCAGCGGGTTGGCGACGGCGCGCAGGAACATGGCGAGCGCCACGAACGCGTAGACGTAGGGCAGCGAGCGGTAGCCGACACACATCGTGAGGGAGAGAAGAGCCAGCACGACCTGCGTCGCCGCCCAGGCGCGGTAGGTGTGTCGGCCGCCGATCCGGTCGGAGACCGCACGCGCCCCCAGCAGGGCCGGAACGGTCTGTGCGAAGAACACCCCGGCGCTGGCCGCCGAACCGTACTTCTCCTGGACCGCGACCACCACGGCCAGGAACGTCAGCCAGTTCCCCGTCTGCGAGACGGCGGCGGCCAGCACCAGGCGCCGGCGCAGTCGGGACTCCGCCGGTGCCGTGTCTGTGGTCGCTCTCTGACGTTCCGTCTGTTCCTGGGTGCCGTCAGCCATTCGACCGCAGGGTGAGCAGGGTGATCTCGCTCGGTGCGAAGACGCGGAACGGCGGGCCCCAGAAGCCGGTGCCGCGGCTGGTGTAGAGCTGGGTACGTGCTCCGTGCCGGCTCAGGCCGTGGACCACCGGCTGGTCGATACGGACCAGGAAGTTGAAGGGCCAGATCTGCCCGCCGTGGGTGTGTCCGGAGACCTGCAGGTCGATCCCGGCGCTCGCGGCCTGTCCGACGTACTTGGGCTGGTGGGCGACGAGCAGCACCGGCAGCTCCGGGTCGGCTCCCGCCAGCGCGCCGTCCAGGTTCGCCCGGTGTCCGGCCAGCCCGGAGGAGGCCGCGGTCACGTCGTCCACGCCCGCGAGCACCAGGCTGTCGCCGCCGCGCTGGACCACCAGGTGGCGGTTGTGCAGCGGCTCCCAGCCCAGTTCGGCCATGTGGTCGAGCCAACCCTGCGCCTCGCCGAAGTACTCGTGGTTGCCGGTGACGTACACCTTCGCCAGCCGTGAGCGCATCGTGCCGAGCGGTGCGGCCTGCCCGCGGCGCTGGTCCAGGGTGCCGTCGGCGATGTCGCCCGCGTGGCAGACGATGTCGGCGTCCAGCTCGTTGACCGCCTCGGCCACCCGCGCGGACCAGTCGGCCCGGTCGATCGGGCCGTAGTGGGTGTCGGCCAGCACCACGACCCGTGTCCCGTCCAGGCCGCGGCCGAGCCGCGGGACGGTGACGTCCAGGCGCTTGACCCGGGGCAGGCGCATGGCCTCGTGGTGGCCCCAGACCAGCAGGACTGCGGCGACCACCGCGACGGCGACAGCCACGATCCTGGACCGGGTCGGGTCGCCGACGCCGAACGCGAACAGGAGCAGCCGCAGCAGGCCGCTCAGAGCCGACCAGGCGAACAGCACCCAGACGATCCCGAGCGTGGTGTCCGCCGCGCGTGCCGCCGGGTCGGACCGCCTGCGCCCGTGCCCCCGGACCATCAGCACCGGGAAGGCGAACAGGGCAGCCGCGAAAACGACGGAGCCGACCAGGACCACCGGGAACGGCCAGTCGGCGCCGGCGGCGAACAGCGTCCACCAGGGCAGCAGGAACAGCAGGACGAGCACGGCAACGACCACGGACCCGCCCAGCAGCCGGCGCAGACCCCGACCGCCGCCGCCACCGGTTTCGGCTTCGGGTGACGCCCCGTCATCTCCCCTGGGTTCCGGGCCACCGACGCCGGCCACCGCCACGGCCGGGTCCGACAACCGGGACTCATTGCCTGTCGTCACTCCGCTACCCCTCACATCCGCCGTCAGCCTGCCGACTCCATCATCCGGCATGCGGTGCGGCGCCCCTCGGGCACGGTGCCCTGCGGCCACCGGGCTATGCCCTATAGGTTATGCAAGGATGGCTGCATGCAGACTCAGGAGGAGATCTACCGGCATCTGCGCGACCTGCGCAATGAACTCGGCGTGGTATCCGGCCGTTACGGCGAGATCAGCGATGGCGAGATCGTCATGATGATGAGTCCTGTGCCGATGCATGCGTACATCGCCAGAAGCATCGCCCGACAGCTGGACGCCCAACTGCCTCCGCCCCTGGGCGCTTTCGAGAATGCCGACACTGATGACGCCGCCCTGGGAAAGCTGCGCATCCCCGATGTTCTGGTCGTGCCCGAGGATGCGATGAAGAGCGTCGACCCGCTGGACCCGCACGAGATCAGCCTTGCCGTGGAGATCGTCTCGCGATCCAACCCGAATACGGACTATGTCGACAAAGTGGCCGACTATCCGGCCATGGGAATCCCCCACTACCTGATCATCGACCCGCGCGACGGTACCGCGCGCCATCACTGGCAGATCGCAACGCAGAACGGGCACCCGGCCTACCTCAACCAGGTCTCCTACAGCTTCGGCGACAAGATTCGCATCGGCGACTGGACCATCGACACCGCCGACCTGCCCCGGTACAGCGACGACCAGAGGCCGGCATGACCCCGGGCCGGCTCGTACGGGAGCGCCGCGAAGCGATCGGCTGGTCCCAGGCCCGGCTCGCCCAAGCCGCGCAGACCCGTCAGCCCGTCATCTCCCGTATCGAATCCGGGCGTCTCAACCCCACCGTCGACATGCTCGCCCGGCTGGCCAACGCCATGGATGCCGAGCTCACCCTCACGCTCCTCCCGCGCTGACAACGCCACCCCTGCCTGCCGAGGTCCGACATCGGTGCGAGCTCCCATTGGGCCGCAGGTCGGGCGGTTCTTGCGCGGCTGGCAGGCTGGGGGGTCATTGTCTTGCTGTTTCCGGGAGCACTCGTGCCGTTCGCGCATGCTTCTCCTAGCGTGAGCGGTATGACGCACGCATCCCCGCACACACCATCCCCGCACGCAACGGAGCACGACTCCGACGACCATGCGGAACTCCTCGACCTGGATGCCGAGGTGCTCGCCGAGCACCTCGCCGACATCACCGGCTGGCTGCCCGTCGGCGCCGACCCACAGCAGATCGTGGATCTGGGTTGCGGGACCGGAGCCGGAACCTTCGCGCTGCTGGAGCGCTTCCCCCGGGCCCAAGTGACCGCCGTCGACACCTCCGCCGGCCATCTGGCCCGGCTACTCCGGAAGGCCGAGGCAGCGGGCCTGGCCGACCGGGTGCACGCCGTCCAGGCCGACCTCGACGCCGGCTGGCCCGATCTGGGCAGGCCGGAGCTGATCTGGGCATCGGCCTCGATGCACCACATGGCCGACCCCGGGCGTACGTTGCGCCGGGTGCGCGACACGCTCGCTCCGGGCGGACTGTTCGCCGTGGTGGAGCTGGCCGGCTTCCCCAGGTTCCTGCCCGAGGGCGCCCCCGAGGACCGTCCCGGTCTGGAGGAGCGCTGCCATGCCGCCACCGACCGGCACCACGCCGAGCACGTGCCGCACCGCGGTGCCGACTGGGGTTCCGAGCTCACCGCCGCCGGCTTCACCGTCGAGGCCGAACGCACCGTCAGCGTGGACATCGGACCGCCGCACACCGACGCGGTCGGCCGCTACGCCCTCGGCAGCCTGCGCCGCATGCGCGGCAGCGTCGCCCAGGTCCTGGCGGCCGAGGACCTCGCCGCCCTCGACCGACTGCTGGACACCGAAGGACCGGACAGCATCCTGCGCCGCGACGACCTCGCGGTGCGCACCGAGCGCATGGCCTGGGCGGCACGGCGCAGCTGAGGGTGCACGGTCTGACTACGCCTTCCGACCGTCCGCCGGCTCCGGCTCCGACTCCGGCGCCACCCGCAGGCCGCGCAGCAGCACGTCCAGGAGTGAGTCCACCGACGCGATGCTCAGGTCTGCGCGGCGGGCGGTCACCCAGTACATCAGCGAGCCGAGGATGGCGTCGACGACGGCGCCGAAGTCCGCGTCCGGACGCACCTCGCCGGCCTCGGCGGCCAGGCGCAGGCGGTCGATCAGTCCGGTCCGCTGGACCTGCGTGAAGCGTTCGTAGAGCCGCTCGGCGGTGGCCGGGTCCTCGCTCGCCGCCGCGGTGACGGCCCGGATGCGGCCGGCCCGGACCGGGTCGACGAAGTCCCGGGCCAGGGCGTGCACCCATGCCCGGACGTCCTGGTCCACCGATCCGCTGCGGGCCGGCGGCGCGAGGTAGAAGGGCTGCGCCTCCTCCAGTACCGCGTCCGCCACGACCATCCCCTTCGAGGGCCACCAGCGGTAGATGGTGTCCTTGCCCACCCCGGCCCGCGACGCGATCCCGCCGATCGAAAGCCGCTCGTAGCCCAGCTCGCCGATGAGCTCGCGGGTCGCCGAGAGGATGGCGAGCCGCGACGCCTCACTGCGCTTGCGACCCGGGCCGGGGCGCACATCCTTGCTGGTGGGAGGGGTCTTGCTGGGCTCACTCACCGGCCAATCATAGGTCGGCCGCCGACGCGCCGGGCCTGTGTTGCTTCCGTGCCATGTCGGAGTTACCGTTTCAATACGGGACGACTCGTATCGAAATGGACAACCATGACACTGCTGACCACTCCTTTCAACCGCGACACCACCGCCGACGAGGTACTGCACGGCGTGGACCTCTCCGGCCGGCGTGCCGTGGTCACCGGCGGCTCCTCCGGAGTCGGTCTGGAGACCGCGCGGGCGCTGGCCCGGGCCGGCGCCGAGGTGACCCTGGCGGTGCGCGACACCGCCAAGGGCGCCGGGGTCGCCGCCGAGATCACCGCGGACACCGGCAACACTCAGGTCGCGGTGGCTCCGCTGGAGCTCACCGACCTGGACTCGGTGCGCGCCTTCGCTGCCGACTGGCAGGGCCCGCTGCACATCCTGGTGAACAACGCCGGGATCATGGCGCTGCCCGAGCTGCAGCTCACCCCGCAGGGGTGGGAGACCCAGTTCGCCACCAACCACCTGGGCCACTTCGCCCTGGCGACCGGGCTGCACCGGGCGCTGGCCGCAGAGGGCGGACGGATCGTCGCGGTCAGCTCGACCGCGCACCTGTACTCGCCGGTCGTCTTCGAGGACATCCACTACGCGCAACGGCCCTACCTCCCGATCGAGGCCTACGGCCAGTCCAAGACCGCGATCGTGCTGTTCGCCGCGGAGGCGGGCCGGCGCTGGGCCGCCGACGGCATCACCGCCAACTCGCTGATGCCAGGCGGCATCCGTACGCCGCTGCAGCGCTACGCCTACGGCGACGACATGTCGGACCAGGCGCGCGCCGTCTACGACAGCTACCCGTGGCGCTCCGCCGCCCAGGGGGCCGCCACCTCGGCGCTGCTGGCCGGATCGCCGCTGGTCGAGGGGGTCACCGGACGGTACTTCCAGAACAGCGCGGAGGCCCCGGTGATCGCACCCGAGGCGATCGGCTCGGACCTCGAACCGGTGGGCGTCGCCGGGTACGCGCTCGACCCGGGGGCCGCACGGCGGCTGTGGGAGGTGTCCGCCGCCGCCGTCGGCTGACAGCTGACGCATCGTCCGCCCGGCCGGGCTGCGGGCATACCCGTCGCATACCGGGCGCAGCCGAAAAGCGAACCGGGGGTTCCTAACGTCGACCGTGACACATGGGGACCGGCCGGGTCCCCCTCGGCACAGGAACAGGTGATCCGGATGGCCCAGATCCTCGCCCTTCAGGAACTCGACGTGGAGCAGGAGGAGAGCCTGTTCGCCCCCTGCTTCAGCATCGTCGGCAGCAGCATCACCGTTCACACCCAGTGACCTCCTGCGCCGGTCGAGCCGCAGCTGACAGTGGATCGCATCGCAGGCCCTGAGGAGAGATCACGTGCTCGACGCCCTCGCTGAGTCGCTCGCGGACCAGGAGTACTACGCTCCGCTCGCGACGATGGCCGATCCGGGCCCGCGCTTCGCGCCCAGCCGGCCGGAACCCCGCTGGCTCCGGGTGGAGCAGGACATCTGGACGGTGTGGAGCGAGCCGGACTCCCGGCGCCCCGAGCAGGGCTGGAAGATCCATGTGTCGGCGCGGCTCGACCGTGCCCAGCAGGTGCTCGACCGGGTGGCGGAGGTCTGCTTCGCGCAGCGGGTGCCGTTCAAGCACATCGCCGCCCGGACCTTCTTCCTGATCCTGCATCACAAGCACGCCCACCGGGCCCAGGCGGGCAAGTTCTGCGCGATCTACCCGCCGGACACGGAGACCGCGCGGCGGCTGCTCGGCCTGCTGTCCGAGGCGCTGCGCGACGAGGACGGTCCCTACATCCTCTCGGACCGCCGCTTCGGCGACTCCCGCACCGTCCACTACCGCTACGGGGCGTTCGGCGCCCGGAGCAGGCTGCTGCCCGACGGCACCAGGCAGGGACTGGTCCGCGACGGCGCGGGGCGCGATGTCGCGGACGAGCGCCGGCCGTACTTCGTGCTGCCCGACGGGATCACCGATCCCTTCGTCGCGGAGCAACTCGCAGCGCACTCGGGCGCGATCCTGATCCGCGACTACGAGGTGCTCGCGGCGCTGCAGCCGAGCAACGCCGGTGGGACGTACCAGGCCCGGGACACCCGCACCGGCCGCCGCGTCTTCATCAAGGAGGCGCGCGCCCACAACGGCCTTACCTGGGACGGCAAAAGCGCGCAGCAGCGGCTGCGGCACGAATACGAGGTACTGACCGCCCTCCATGCGGCGGCTCCCGGTGTGTGTCCGGAGCCGCTGGACCACTTCACCGAGTGGGAGCACGACTTCCTGGTCACCGAGTTCGTCGAGGGGGATCCGCTGCGGACCTGGCTGAGCCGCATCTCTCCGCTGATGCGGAGCGGGCGGTCGGCCGCGGACTACCCGGCGTTCTTCGGCCTCTGCCGGGGCGTGCTGGACGGCCTGGACCGAACCCTGGACCAACTGCACGCGCTGGGGTACCGGTTCGGCGACATCAGTCTCGGGAACGTCCTCATCACCCCGTCGGGCGACGCCAGGCTCGTCGACTTCGAGGCCGCCACCGCGCTGGACGGGCCCCCGGTGGCCATGGGTACCAGGGGCTTCTCACCGCCCACCGCGCTGCTGCGCGACAGCGACGACCCGTTTCTGACGGACCGTTACGGCATGGCCGCGCTGGCCCTCGCCTGCTTCGCGCCCTTCCACGACGTCGCCGAACAGGCCCCCGCCGCACTGACGTTGCTGCGTCACGAGCTCGGAACGGCCGCGGCGCCGCCACCGGAGGACCTGTGGACCCGGGCCACCGCCTTCCACCGGGGCGCCGCCAGGGCCGACGGAACCGCGTCCTCCGCGCCGCCCTCCCCCGCCGAGGTCGACGCCGATCCGCTGGGCTGCCTGGGCCGGCTCGCCGACCAGGTGGCGGAGGGCCTGCTGGCGACGGCCGACACCGGCCGCAAGGACCGGGTCTTCCCACCGCCGCCCGAGGCGTTCGGCGCCAACACCGTGTGCGTGGCCTACGGCACCGCCGGTGTGGTGCACGCCCTGCACCGGGCCGGGGTGCCGATCCCGGACGAGATCGAGAAGCGGCTCCGCCACGACGCCCTGACCCGGCGTGACGAACTGCCCCCCGGCCTGGACACCGGTACCGCCGGGATCGCCCGCGTCCTGGCAGCGCTCGGCCGCCTGGACGAGGCGGTCGACCTCGCCGGGCACGCCGACGGCCACCCCCTCACCGCGTCCTGCACCACCCTGGCCGGTGGACGGGCCGGGGTCGGCCTGACCTGGCTCGCCCTGCACCGGCACACCCGGGACAGCCGCCATCTGGAGCGGGCCGCCGCCGCAGGCGACGCCATCCTGGCCACCGCCGACCTGGTGCCCACCCTCGGCGCCGACGACGCCCGCGGGCTGTTCCACGGCCGCTCCGGACTGGCCCTGTTCCTGCACCACCTGGGCGGCGAGACCGGCGACGACCGCTACCGCGCGGCCGGACTGCGGTTGCTGCACCAGGAGTTGGACCGGGCGATCGCCATGGACGACGGCACCCTGTCCTTCGCGGACAACGCCGTGATCAGGCGCGCCATGCCCTATCTGGCCATCGGCGCGGCGGGCGTGGGGACCGCGCTGACCCGGTACGCGGCCACCGGCCAGGACGAACGCATCGCGGCGGCACTGCCGTTGGTGACGGCCGGCGCCTCCGTGGCGACCTGGACCAGGGAGGCGGGCCTCTACGGCGGGCTGGCCGGACTGGCCTGGTCCCTGGCCGACCACGCGGAGGCCGACGGCGGCGACACCGCCCGCGCGGCCGCCGTACGGTCCGCCACCGGCCTGCTCAAGTACGCCGTCCCGCACACCCGCGGCGTCCGCTTCCTCGGCTCGCAGGCGCACCGCTTCAGCGCCGATCTGTCCAGCGGCGCGGCCGGAGTCCTGCTGGCCCTGCACCGCGTCCTGCACGGGCCCGGGGACGAGGTGTTCACCCTGGACCCGGCCACCGGGACCCCCGCGCACCGCGGGTGAACCACAGCGAAGGAACCACAACCGAGAAGGAGAATCACCCCATGACCCAGATCCTCGCCCTGCAGGCCCTGGACACCGAGCCCCAGGAGGTCGCCACCTTCTGCATCAGCTCCGGTTGGAGCGACTGGAGCATCCACACGGCCTGACCCGATGCGAACCACCGACCCCGGCCCGCGCCTCCCGCACGGGCCGGGGTCGTGCTTTCGAGGGGTCGCTTCCGAGGGGTCGCTTCCGAGCGGAACGGCGCAGGTCCCGGCCGGGCTACGTACGAGATTTGCGTAGTATCACGGATGCTTCCTGGCCCCACGATTGGAAAACTCACCACAAGCACGGACACACCGGGTTGTCGGATCCCCCGAAGGGAGCACCAGTGGTCCAGGCGAACGGCAACTCACCGGGGCAGTTCGGAACCCCGCCCCAGGACGACCGGGTCAGGGATCCGGGAGCCGAAACGGTCGGCGAGCTGGTCTCGCTGACCACGCGCGAACGCCAGGTCGCGGCTCTCGTCGCGGAGGGTCTCAGCAGCGCGGCGATCGCCGCCGAGCTCTACCTCAGCCCCCGCACCGTGGAGACCCACATCGCCCGGATCTACCGCAAGACCGGGGTGTCCTCCCGCGCCGCACTGGCCTCCATCGTGACCCGCAGCAAGGCCGACCCGCCCGCGCCTGCCGACCCGCCCGCTGACATCGCCCCGCAGACGCCGCGGGCAGCGCGGGGCAGCCGACTGGTCGGGCGAGGCGTCGAAGTCGATTCGGTGACAAGGGCGTTGGAAGATCTCAAGGCGGGCACGGGCCGGGCGATCGCGCTGGTCGGGGAGCCGGGCATCGGCAAGAGCTCACTGCTGCGGACGGCCGCGGCACAGGCCCGGGACCAGGGGATCCAGGTCCTCACCGCACACGGCGGCCACCCGGCCCTGCCCGCGCTCCTCGGCGGGCCGGGCACCATGGACCTGCACGAGGTGGCGGCGCACGCCGCCGACCGTGCTGCCGTCATGGCGGTGGTGGACGACCTGCACGATCTCGCCGCCGACCGCATCGCCGACATCGAGCGGCTGATCGAAACGACAGCTGCCGGCCCGGTGCTGTGCCTGCTCTCCTACCGGCAGCGCCAGCTGTCGCCGGCGCTGGCGGCCGTGCTCTCCCGGGCGTCGTCCGCCGGGTTCCTGGAGGTGTGGAGCCTGGGGCCGCTCTCCCAGGAGCAGGCTCGCGAACTGCTCGGCGACCGGCCGAACCTGGACCAGGTGCACCGCGAGGCCGAGGGCAATCCCCAGTACCTCCAGATCATGGCCGCCGACGACCGGACGGCGGTCGACGCCGAGACGGCGATCCTCGGTGAACTCACCGGCCTCGACGCCCGTGCGCTGGCCGTGGTGCAGGCGGCGGCGGTCCTCGACGGGCCGTTCCACCCGGAGCTGCTGGCCGGCGTCGCGGGTCTGGAGCTGTCAGTGGTAATGGCCGCGCTGGACTCACTGGCCCGGCTGGACCTGGTCCGCCCGGCCGAGCCCGCCTCGCAGTTGACGCTGCGTCATCCGGCGATCGGAAAGGTGGTCTACCGGCGGCTGGAACCCGGCCGCCGCACCGAACTGCACCGGATGGCCGAGGCCGAACTGGCAGCACGGGCGGCGCCGATCGCGGAACGCGCCCACCATGTCGCGCGAGCCGCGGATCCGCGGCGGCCGGAACACGCGACCACCCTGATCGCGGCGGCCCGCGGCATGATCTACACCTCCCCCGCCGTCGCCAAGGGCCATCTGCAGGCGGCGCTGTCGCTGCTCCAGGAGGGCGGTGCGCACTGGTACGAGGCCAAGGTCCTGCTCGCCCGCGCCCGGCTGCTCACCGGGGACGCCTCCGAGAGCCGTGCGCTGCTGGAGGCCCTGCGCTCGGACATCCCCGGCGGACCGCCCGGTGACGCGACCGCGCTCGCCGACTCCAGCCGGATCGAACGGCGGCTGGGCCGGTACACCGAGGCCGGTGCGCTGGCCCGCGCCGGGCTCGCGGCGCTGACCGACGACGACTCGGCGACGGCCGCGGCCCTGCATTCCGAACTGGCCGACTACGCCTACGACGTGCAGGACTTCGAGACGTCCCGGCAGCACGCCGAGACCGCGGCGGCACTGGCGCACGGGCACGGGGACCGGGTCGGCGAGACCTACGCCCTGGGCAAGGCGGCCCTCGCCCATCTGTTCACCAGCGACCAGGACAGTGCGCTGACGACGCTGCGCAAGGCCGCCGAACTCCTGGACGCCGTCCCCGACTCGACGCTGGTGGCCAACCTGGAGGCCGCGTTCCAGGTGGGCATGGCGGAAGGGATGCTGGGACGGCTGGTGGACTCCGAACGCCATCTCACCCGTGGCGCGGTGCTGTCCCGGCGCACCGGGCAGACCTACATCCATCCGCAGATGGTGACGGTGCTCGGCAACGCCCAGCTGCGTTCGGGGAACCTGCACGGCGCACTGGCGACCCTGGACGAGGCCGACCACCAGGTCAGACGGATCGGCGACACCGCGACCGAGGCGGTGCTGATGACGCTGCGGGCCGAGGCCCTGTTCTGGCGCGACGGCCCCGGCGACCTGACGGACGCGACGGAAACCGCCGAACGCGTCATGGCGTCCGTCGGCTCCACGCTGACCTCCTGGGCCGTCTCCGTCCGCTGCACCACCGCCGAGTTCGTCCTGCACGCCGGCGAACCGGCCCGGGCCGGATGGCTGCTGCTCGACGCCGCGGGCGGCGAGGGGCTGCCGAGGTTCACCGCCTGGCGCAGACCCCGCTGGTGCGAGAGCCTGACGCAGGTGGCGGTCGCCGAGGGCGACCAGGATGCGGCCGACCGCTGGGCCCGGCTGGCCGAGGAGAGCGTCGAACAACTGCCCTCCGCGGGCCGGCGGGGCTTCGCCCTGCGGGCGCGGATGCGGGCCCGGGTGCTGCGTGGCGACACCGACGGAGCACTCCGCAGCGCCCGGGACGCGATAGCCGACTTCGCCACCTGCGGTGAACGCCTGGAGCTGGCCCGCACCCTGCTCACCGCGGCCGCACTGGCCCTGGACGCCGGCCGGACCGACGCGGTGGGCGGCCGGCTGGACCGGGCCGCGGTCCTGGCCGACCAGTGCGGCTCGGCCCGGCTGGCAGCCGGTGTCACCACCCAGCGGGCGCGGCTTGCCGATCGGTAGTGCATCCAGTCCCCTCACCGGGTGGCCTGGTGGCTCGGAGCGTCGGGGAACTGGGCCAGGACACCGATCAGGGCGGAGCGTGAACTGACGCCGAGTTTGCGGAAGATCCGGGTGAGGTGGCTCTCGACGGTCTTGACCGACAGGAACAGGCTGGTCGCGATGGCACGGTTGGACATGCCGCGGGCCACCAGGTCGGAGATGTGGCGCTCCTGCTCGGACAGCGTGCGGTCGGCCGCCCGGCTCCGGCCCGGACGGGGGCGGCGGGCGCCCAGGCTGCGCTGGGCGTTGACGGCGAGCGCGCCCAGGTGCGCGGCGCCGTGGGTGTCGGCGATCCGCTTCGCACGGCCGATGGCGGCGGCTGCCTCGTCGTCCTGTCCGGCGCAGGCCAGGGCCCGGCCGAGGAGGAGCCTGGCACGGCCCTCGGCCGTCACCAGTCCGCCGACCGCGAAGAAGTCGACCGCGGCGGCGAAGAGGGCTGCGGCGGCGGCCGGGTCTCCGTCCTGGACGCATCCGTTGGCCAGGGCGGCATAACCCAGCTGTCCCGGGAGCCGAACAGCCTCGGCCGCCTCGTCGGCGTGCTTGGCCCATTCGCGCGCCGCCGCGAGGTCCCCCCTGGCCGTCTCGGCCTGGGCCGCGGTGCAGCACCACATGGCCCGCAGCGCGTGCGTGGTCACCGAGCGGTTGCTGCCGGTGATGGTGCGCAGCAGGTCGAGGCAGTCGTCGGGACGCCCCTGGTCGAGCCGGACGGAGGCGAGCACCGCGGTCGAGAGTTCCCACAGGCGGCCACGGCGGCCCACCGAGTGCACAGCGCGTTCGGCGGCCTCGACGGCGGCCTCCGGGCTGTCCCGCAGCGCGGTGGCCGCAGCGCGCAGCGCCAGCGCGTACCCGATCAGGTCCGGCCGGTCGAGCAGGTGGGCCATCTCCTCCGCCTCGGCCGCCGACTCGATCCCCCCGGCCAGATCACCGGTCGCCTGCTGTGCGTACGACTGGCAGAGCAGCAGGTACGGCAGCATGTAGCTCTGTCCGTTCAGGCGGGCCACCCGGATGCCCCGGTCCATGTGCCGGATCGCGTCGTGATGGCGTTCGGCCAGGACCTCGGCCCAGCCGAGCTGTCCGACCTCGTCCAGGAAGGTCGCCAGCTCCTGGTCCTCCATCAGATCGATCGCGGTCGCCGCCTCGGTGGCGTACGCCCGCAGTGGCGCGACCCTGCCGCCGTACGCGGCGCCCAGGGCGCGGCAGGCGGCCGCGGAGGTGAGGGTCCGGCGGTCGGGTGCGGGCGTGTCGGCGAGCAGGGCGTCGAGGAGGCCGTCCGCCTCGTCGGTCCTCCCCTGGCCCACACGTGTGGTGGCGAGTTGGAGCCGGAGCGGATTCGCCCGCGGGTCCGTCGTCGGCCAGCGGGTCAGTTCGTCCTCCAGCACGGTCTCCGACACCTTGATGCTGCCGATGATCCGTTCTATGATCGAGCGCAGCGCCACGATCGGTATCCGCCGGTCGGGCCGGTCGGACGGGACCAGCTCCAGGGCCCGGCCGAGAGTGTCACGGCAGGCGGCGAGTTCGCCGGTCACGCCGTAGGCGTTGGCCAGCCCGAGCAGCATCCCGAGTCGGTCCAGGACCGACTCCTCGGAACCGTCCGGGACGGACAGGTACAGCGCCGCCCGCAGCCAGGCCGCCCCGGTCGCGGGCGCCGAGTGGACCGTCTGCGTGGCCGCCTCGGTCAGCACCCGGACGGCCTCGGTGTCGCCCATCTGCGCGGCGCGCGCGATGTAGGGTGCGCGCTCCACGGTGCCGGCCCCGCTCCTGCGCAGGGCCTCGTCGGCGCGGGCGTTCGCGGCCAGCCGCCAGCCGGGCGGCGTCTCGCCGGAGACCACCTCGCGGAGCAGCGGATGCCGGAACTGCAGGAGTTGGCGTACCTCCGGCTGCGGTGCCGGCGGCCGGCACGAGCGGATCAGATCCGTCCCGGAGAGGACGTCGAGGGCCTCCAGGGCCGGTCCGGTGGCCAGGCCGGACACGGCGGCCAGCAGGATCGGGTCGAAGGGGTCGCCGAGCACTGCGGCGGCGCGCAGCACCGCCAGCTCGTCCGCCGTGAGCAGGGCGATCTCACGGGCCAGCGCGGCCCGCAGGGTGGCCGGGAGGTCGCTGAAGTCGGTGGCGCCCTCGGTGGTGAGCTCGGAGAGCACTTCGAGGTAGAGCGGATTGCCCCCGCTCACCGTGCACAGCTGCTCCCGCTGGGCGCGTGTGTGCGCGGTGCCGAGCAGGCGGTGGCAGGACTGCCGGTCCAGCGGGGAGAGCGGCAGGCCGGCGGTGCGGTAGCCGGCGGCGGCGTGCTGGAAGGAGGCGAGCAGCTTCGCCGGTGCCTGCCGTGGCCGGTGCGCGCAGGCGAGGATCAACGCCGCCCGGGGCGGCTGCCGCAGCAGGTGGTGCAGCAGTTCCACGCTGCCCTCGTCGGCCCAGTGCAGGTCGTCCAGGCAGAGCAGCACCCCGCGGCCCCGGTCGGCGTCGGCGAGGAGCCGGCCGAAGGCGTGGTGGAGTCGGTAGCGTTCCACGCCGGGAGAGGGCGGCGGTCCGTCGTGCGGCGCCGCCGTCCGGGGAAGTACCAGGTCCAGCAGGGCCGCGGTCTCCAGGTCCAGGGTCTCGTGCCAACGCTCCGTCAGTCGGCCCACGCACCCCCGGACGGGTTCGGCGAACGCCCCGAAGGAACGCTCCTGCTCGAACTCCGAGGCCCGACCGCTCAGCACGGTGAGCCCCTCGGCCCGGGCCAGGGCGCCGAGTTCGTCGAGCATCCGGGACTTGCCGAGTCCGGGGTCACCGGTGATCTCGATGACCGTCGAGGCGCCGCCGGCGCAGCCGGCCACGGCGGACCGCAGGACGGACATCTCGTGCTCCCGGCCCGTCAGCGGTCGTGCCTCGGACTGCTGGTGGCGCTGTGCGCTCATCGGCCTCCTCAACTCCAGCCCCGCGTGAGCGGTTCGTGTGGTGAAGCCAGGAGCACTCCGGGCTCCCTCGATCATCGGACATGACATGTCCACCGGGCGTCCGGGGAACTACGTACTCTCCTACTGAATCCCGCGTCCGGGATCGCGGAGGCGCGTCCTCACAGGGCCATCAGACGCTCCAGTTCGCGGATCAGCTGCGCTGCCGCCGCCCGCTGCTGCGGCGGCATGCCCGGGGCGGCCTCGGCGGCGCCGGACCTGTCGGCGGTGACGATGCGCAGGGCGATCGCGGCCTGACGGGCGAACAGCGAGAGCAGGTCCAGCTCCGGCAGCCCCGACCGCGCCTGGGCGGAGGGGTCGAGGATCTCCAGGACGCCCAGCACCTGGCCGTCGTGGATCAGCGGGGCCGCCATCAGGGCGTCCGGCACGTACTGGGTGGACTGGGCCAGCGAGCGGTCGAAGGCGGCGTTGTCGGTGAGGTCGTCGACCACGATCGACTCACCGGAGACCGCCACCCAGCCGGCGATGCCCTGGCCGGCCGGGAAGCGCCGGCCGACCAGGAACTCCTCGCCCTGGCCGGAGACCGCCCGGAAGACCAGCTCGCCGCTCTCCTCGTCGAGCAGGAACACGGAACTGGCCAGGGCGCCGAAGATGGCGCGGGCCACGTCGACGATCGACTGGAGCAGCTCCAGCGCGACCGGGTCGGCGGGATCGGCCACCGGGAGTGTGGTGGGTTCGATGTCGGAGGGCACGGTGACAACCTCTCTACTGGTGCTGCGGACCGTGGCCCGCGGCCATCGATCGGCCGGCGGCGGGACGCGGGGAGCGGACGTTGGCCGCGGAGAGGTAGAGCGCGCTCTTCAGCTGAAAGGGCGTCATCCGCGGTTGCTCGGAGAGAATCCGGGCGCAGAGCCCGGCGATGAAGGGGGTGGCGAAGCTGTTTCCGCTGGTGCGGATGGTCCGGCCGCCCAGCCAGGCCACCTCGACGTTCTGGCCGGGGGCGAAGAACTCCACCGGCGGGCTGGGGTTGTAGAGGTGCAGGTCGAGGTCGTCCTCCTGGTGACTGCCCACCGAGACCACCGACGCGAACCGCCAGGGGAAGCTCTCCACCGGGGTGTTGTGGGCCGAGGCGACGATCACCGTGCCGTTGAAGTACGCCTCGTCGGCCAGTGCGTGCAGTTCCTCGACGAAGCGCATCCGCGTGGTGGACAGGCTCAGGTTCACCACGTCGTAGCGCTGCCGGACCGCCCAGCGCAGCCCTTCGAGCAGCACCTCGCCGGTGCCGGAGAAGCGTTCGCCGAGGACCCGGACGCTGTGCAGCTCGCAGTGCGGCGCGACCCTCCGGACGATGCCGGCACAGGCCGTGCCGTGACCGCAGGAGTCGCCGGTGTCGGTCGGGGCCACCCGGATCCCGGTGTCGTCCTTCTCGACCACCCAGGAGGAGTCCACCCGCCCGACCACGGGATGGTCCCGGTCGACGCCGGAGTCCACCACGCAGACCCGCACCCCTCGGCCGCCGGCCCCGGGCGCCGCTGCGTGGTCGAGCAGCACCGGGATGTCCTCCGGGCTCCGGCCGCGCAGGCTCCAGGTGAGGCCGGTCTGTGGCGTGGCCGTGCTCATCGTCGCTCGCTTCCCTCGGAGGCGGCCCGGATCAGCCGGGCCGCCCATCGCATACCGGGGCGGTGGCCCTTGGCGGCGAACGCCGAACGGGCCAGGGCCGCTGCCGATGCCGCCTCCGCGGCGTCACCGAGCAGCAGCTGGGTGTGGGCCCGGTCGAGCAGGGCAGAGCCGCGCAGGACCGGGGAGTCGGTGCGGTCCGCGGCGCGCACGGCGCGGCCGGCGGCCTCCAGGGCCGGGACGCGATCGCCCCGGGCGGCTGCGATCCGGCCCTGCAGACCGTCGTGTTCGACCGCGTCCCCGCGCGGCCGTCCCGCGCCCGAGCCGACCTGCTCCAGGGCCTCCGCGGCGGCGGACCAGCGGCCGGAGTCCGCCAGGATCCTGGCGGACTCCAGGGCGATGTTGCCCAGCAGCGAGGTCGCCCCCAGCCGGCGGGCGACCACCCGGGCGGCGTCGAGCATGTCCAGGGCCCGGTCGGGACGGTCCGCCAGCACCTCCACCGCCGCCGCGAAGAGCGGGAGGAACACCTGGGCCTCCGCGTAGCCCAGTTCGTCGGCCAACCGGCCCGCCTCGGCCAGGCTCTCCCGGGCCGCGTCCGGTTCCCCGTGCAGCGCGAGCAGGACCGCGAGCGGGCAGTTCAGGGTCACCCGGACGGTGCGCCGTTCGCGCCCCTGCTCGGCCAGCAGGGTCCGGCACTGGGCCACCGCGGCGGGCACCGGTTCCGGGCCCCGCCACAGCGAGATGCCCATCGCACCGAGGGCCGCGGCCCGCTCCGGCTCGCCGTCGGCGCGGACCGCGTGGGCCAGCGCCCGGGTCAGCAAGCCCTCGGCCTCCCCGTGGCGGCCCTGTGCCTGGCGGGCCTGGGCGAGCCGCAGGCACGCACGGGCCTGACCGAGCTGGTCCCCGGCGGCCTCGAAGACCGGCAGCGCGGCCTGCGCCGCGTCCGCGGGGGACTCCCCGTCGGCGTCCACCATCGCCAGGGACAGCCGGGCGTGGGCGGTCTCGGCCGGGTCGGCAGAACCGGCCAGCACGCTCCGGAGCAGGGCGCGGCCCTCGTCGGTGCGGCCCAGGGCCAGTCTGACCTCGCCCAGCCTGCGGGTGGCGGCCGTCGTCCCGGGCTCGTCCGACCGGCCCAGGGCCAACGCGCGGGCCAGCAGGTCGGCCGCCCAGGGCAGGTCGGACCGGGCGCAGGCCTGGTCCCCCGCCCGTCCCAGCGCTTCGGCCGCCCGGACCCTCAGGTCCTCGGTCGCGGCATCGAGCATGCCGAGTTCGCTGCGGTAGCCGTGGGCGCGCTCCAGGTGGCCGCCCACCGCCGCCGGCCCGGCGACCCGGACCGAGGGCAGGGCGGCAGCCTTCTCGTGCCCCTCGGCCCGGGCCCGCTTGGACATGCAGGCGTAGGTGACCTCCTGGACCAGGCCGCTGCTGAAGCGGAACGTGACCTGGCCGGGGCGGCTGCGCCGGTCCGGCTCCACCAGTCGGCTCCGGCTGAGCCGCAGCAGGGCGTCGCGCACGCCGTCCGCCATCCGGGCCGGATCCGTGCCGCAGAGTCCGGCCAGTTCGCCGGGCACGAACTCCCGACCGATGACCGAGGCCAGGTTCAGCGCCGTGCGCTCGCCGGGTTCGAGAGCGTCGATCCGCGCCCCGAGCACGGCCTGGAGGCTCAGCGGCAGCCCGTCCGGCGCTCCGGCCGCGGCCGCCAGCAGCTGCTCCAGGTGCAGCGGATTCCCTCCGGCCCGCTCCAGCAGCCGGAGCGGCCCGGATTCCAGGTGGGCGCTGACGTCGGCCAGCTCGGCGGCCAGCAGTGACGCGTCGTCGTCCGACAGGCCGGACAGCAGCAGCGACCTGGACGGGGTGCCCGGCTGCTCCCGCCGCGGGGTCGACGGCTCGGGACGGGACAGGCACACCAGCAGCACGGCGGTCCGGCCGAGTTCGGTGACCAGCCGGTCGAGCAGGTCCAGCAGCAGCGGTCCGGCCCAGTGGAAGTCGTCGACCACCAGCACCACCGGACGCCGGGCGGCCAGCACGGCCAGGATCCGGACCAGCGCCGCGCAGGTCTCCTCCACCGAGGGGTTCGGGGTGCCGTCCAGCAGCAGCCCGACGGACAGCACCCGCAGTGCCTCGGTCACGTCCGGCTGCTCACCGGGGCCGAGCGGGTCACCCGGACCACCGGCCGCGAGCAGCGCGGTCACCGCGTCGGCCAGCGGCTGCAGGCTGCCCCGCTCGCCGTAGGGCCGACAGCGCCCGGTGCCGTGCAGGACCGGCCGGTCGGTCTGCTGCAGCCACTCCCTGAGCAGCCGGGTCTTGCCCTGTCCGGCCTCACCGTGGACCAGTACCCGCTGGACGCCCCTGCCCCGCCCGGCCTCCGCCAGGGCCTGGTCCAGTGCGGCCAGTTCGCGGCGCCGGCCGACGAAGCGGACGTCGAAGCGGCGCAGCAGCTCCGGGTCGTCCTCGCCGAGACCCAGCAGCCGGTACGCGGCCACCGGGTCGGTCTTCCCCTTCAACAGCAGCGGTCCGACCGGCTCGGCGCGCACGGCGGCCCCCACCGACAGCAGGGTGTCGGGGCCGATCAGGATCTGGCCGGCGGCGGCGTTCTGCTCCAGCCGGGCGGCGACGTTGACGGTCTCGCCGGAGACCAGTGCCTGCCGGGCGGACGCGTCCGAACCGGCCACCACCTGACCGGTGTTGACGCCGATCCGGACGTTCAGCCGGACGCCCAGGGTGAGTTGCAGCTCGGCATTGAGGGTGGCCAGGGCGTCGAGCATGTCCAGGGCTGCGGCGAGGGCGCGCCGGGCGTCGTCCTCGTGCACGGTCGGCACCCCGAACACGGCCATCACCGCGTCCCCGATGAACTTCTCCACGGTGCCGCCGTGCGCCTCTATCTGACGTCCCATCAGTTCGAAATAGCGCAAGGTGACGGTGCGCAGGGTCTCCGGGTCGAGGGTGCCGGACAGTGCGGTGGAGCCCACCAGGTCGCAGAACAGCACGGTGACCATCTTCCGGCCCTCCGTCGCCGCGGCCGCCGGGGCCGGTGCGCACGGTGTCCCGCAGGAGGGGCAGAAGCGGGCGTCCGGCGGCAGCGCGAGTCGGCAGGAGGAGCAGGGCATGGCTGGCGTCCTCGTTCCTTCGTCTCGTGGTGGGTGCTGCTCCAGCTCAGAAGAGCGCGCCGCCGGCGATGTCGCTGTGCGCCTGCACCTCGGGCCCGACCCGGTCGAGCTGACCCTTGAGGTCGATCAGGACGGTGAGCTCCTGCGGGGTGAGGGCGCTCAGGACGCCCCGTTGTTCGTCATTGAGCGCGTCCAGGGCGAAGCCGGCTGTCTCCAGGCGCGCGAGCGGGGTGTGGTCGTTCATCGGGTACCTCCGGGATGGGCGGCGAGTTGGTGGAACAGGCGGGCGACGCCGTCGGCCGTGCGCAGGGCGCTGACGGCCACCGCTGCTTCCTGGGCCGGCGTCAGGGGCAGGGCGTCGAGCAGGGCGTCCAGGGCGGCGGTGTGCCCGGCGTCGAGTTCGGCGTGATCGCGCAGGGTACGGAAGGCCTGGCCGGGCAGACCGGTCCGGTCGGCCAGCCGGTCGGCCAACCAGGGCGCCGGGGCGTTGCCTTCGAGGACCAGGACGTAGCCGAGCAGCGTGACCGGGTGGTGGTGCTCGACCCAGTAGTACTGTGCGCCGGCCAGCTCGGCGACGACCGGATCGGGCAGCCGGCTCAGCGCCGCGGCCGGATCGGCGCCGGCCGCCGCCAGGTCGGCGAGCAGCCAGTCGTCGTGGCCGCGCTCCTCGGCGGCGTGCTGCTCGAAGTACCGCCGCAGCGGCAGCGCCAGCCCGTCACCGGGCGGCAGTTCGGCGCAGCGCAGGGCGGCCCGCTCCAGCAGCGGTACCGAGGCCCGGATCAGCGCGTGCATGGCGTACAGGTACTCGACATAGCGCGAGCGCAGGCCGCTGGGCCGCCACAGCGCGGTGGTGGCGGCGCGCAGGGCCGGTCCGGCCAGGTCGAGCTTGATGCGCAGCGCGACGGAGGCGGGCGGCGGCGCGGGAGAGGCGGTCGGCGCGGAGGAGGCGGTCGGCGCGGAGGAGGCGGTCGGCGCGGTCATCAATGCCCCCCGGCGCCGGAGAGCGCCACCAGATCGGCGTACCGCGCCACGCCGTGACGCTGCATCAGCTGAACCGGGCCGACTGCCGACTGCCTCCGTGCGGCCTCCCGGTCCAGCAGCTCGCCGACCGGTCCGGAGCCCTGGCCCACGGCTCCCGCGATCACCTCGGGGTGCTCGGACAGGCTCCGGCATCCGGCGCAGTATCCGCCGGCGCAGGGCACCGCGGCATACCGGTCGTACAGATGCGCGGGTCCGACGGCTCGGACCATCCGCAGCACCGGCGAGGACAGCGAGCGGCGACGCACGGTCCCCCAGTCGTCCTCGGCGATGTGCCCCAGCAGCAGGTGCGCGGGCGCCGGCCTGCGGTCCACGGTCTGCTGGTTGCAGCAGGCCAGCACCGCGCCGTCGAAGGCGACCACCGGCCAGGCCGCCATCGCGCAGGGCAGCACGCCGCCTCCGTCCGGGCGGTGCGTGCTGGCGGCGGCGGCCCAGGCAGCCGCCCTGCCCACCGGGCGGACCTCGTTGACCAGCATCGGCACCCGGTCGGCGAACTCCCGCCTGATCGCGGCGGTCAGGTCCGCGAGATAGGGGTCGTCCGGCCCGGTGCCGGCGAGATGGAAGCTGACCGCGGTCCCCGAGTCGAGTACCTGCCGAACCGCCCGGAAGACGTCGGCGCGCTCCACCTCCCGCTCGTGGAAGGCGTCCAGGCTCGCCGAGAAGTGGTCGACCGAGCTGATCGCCGCCATGATCCGCGGCGGTACCGGGCCGCCCTTGGCGAAGAACATCCCGCTCAGCAGCGCGCTGCGGGCGCCGGCCGCCCGGATCCGGGTGGCGAGTTGCTGCACCAGGGCGGGCAGCAGCAGCGGCTCCCCGCCCGTGAGCATCACCACCTCCGGCCGCTCCTCCGCGGTGAACGAGTCCACGAACTCCAGCAGTTGACCGGCGTTGGGCTCCTCGCCGGTCATCGTGGACGAGGTCGAGCAGTGCGCGCAGCTGAGCGGGCAGCGGCGGGTGAGGGTGAGCAGGAGACCGGCGCAGGGGACGGGCCGCAATCCGATGAACTCGGCCAGCTCCATGGATCCCCCAGTGGTTCAGTGATCGTGCCGCTGAGCGGCGACTGCAACGTCCCCAGTGTCGGGGGGCCGCGTATGGTTTCGGTTTGCTGAAAGCTTGCGGGTGGTATGCCCCTCCCCCGGTCGGGAGTCAGCGGCAGGCGTCCGCAGCGGACATGCTGCCGATCTACCGATTGCGAACCGGTTGTCGACCGGTACCGAACCCGGGCCGTCGAGACTGTTCCCGATCTGGACGACACGGTTCCAGCATGTCCGCCTCCTCCCATGGGAGTAATCCATGCCCGAGAAGCTCCTCGACACCGAGGTCATCTGCGGCGTCCTCCACCAGGACACCGCCAACTCCGACGACGCCCCCGCCGACATCGCCGAGCTGCACAAGGCCGCTTCCATCTGGTGCGCCGTCTACATCCCGCCCTCGATCTAGGCTCCGCAACCGACCCTGACACGGGTGAGGGCCTTCTGGGTCGGTGGGGATGGTGACATCCGCACCGGCGCTCAGAAGGCCCTCTGTCGGTAAGCCCCCTAGACGGAGACCGGGTCCGGTTCGGCTTCCGCTTCGGCGCCGGTCCCGGTTCGACCGCTCCCGTGGGGCAGGGCGAGGAACGCGTATCCGGCCGCGAGCACGATCAGCAGACCGGACACGGAGAAGACGGTGTCGACCGGTCCGACGTGCAGTCCGCCGAGATCCGCGTGGAAGTCCTGGAGCAGGGTGCTGGCCAGCCATCCGGCGGCGATGACCGAGAACGTCGAGGCGAGCTGGTTCACCGGGTTGAAGACGGCCATCGTCCGTCCCAGGTACTCCTGCGGTGTGGCCTGCAGCAGCAGCGGACCCAGCGCGGTGTTCACCATGGCGACCGGGATCGAGCACGCCGTGAGCAGGACGAGACCGCTCCAGAAGTGTGTCTGCCGGGAGTAGCCGACGAACAGCATCCCGGTGAGGAGCAGCGCGAGCCAGATGGTGGCACGGGCGCCGAGCCGCTGGACGACACGTCCGGACCACAGCGATCCGGCGATGGCACCGACCCCGAAGGCCGTCGACATGAACCCGAAGAGGTTCGGCGCGGTGCGCAGGTTCTCGGTGACGAAGAAGACGTCCAGCGCGTTCATGGCACCGGTGCCGCACTGGACGATCACGGCGACGGTCAACAGGGCGACGAGGATGCGGTTCCCGGCGAAGAAGCGCAGACCCTCGACGAACTCCCGCCCCAGGCTCCTGCGTTCGGGCCCGGCCGGCTCCGTCCGCGCCAGTTCCGAGATATCCGTGCGCATCGAGCGGATCACCAGGTAGGAGAACAGATACGAAGCGGCGTTGATCAGCAGGGCCCACTGCAGGCCGAAGACGAAGAGCAGCGGCGCCCCGAGCGGCGGTCCGATGATCGCCGCGGTCGCCATGGTCGCCTGCCCGATGCCGGCCGCCCTGGTCCGGTCCACCTCCCCGGTGATGATCTCGCTGAGGATCGCGAAGCGGGCCGGACCGAAGAACTGGCCGGTGGCCTCGACCGCGAAGACGACCGTGTACACCAGGCCGAGCCACCCGTAGGCGGGCAGGGCGCTCACCGGCAGGAGGGCGACGATCGCCAGCGCGCCCACGAGGACCGCACGGATCACCTCCGAGCGCAGCATCGTCCGGTACCGGTCCCAGCGGTCCACGAAGACACCGGCGACCGGGCCGACCAGCAGCACGGCTGCTCCCATGGAGAGCATGACTCCGCTCACTGCGGCCGGCGCCCAAACCTTGTCCTTGCCGAGGACCGTGGCGATCCACAGCACCAGGGTCGTGTCGAAGACGTAGTTGCCGACGGTCGAAACGGCCTGACCGCACCACAGCCGGGCGTATTCGCGGTTGATGAGCCTTGTGCTTGTTCGCTGCATGATCCAGAGTCCTCGCGCGTGTTCAACCGGAGTGCGGCGACGCTAGGGCGGCGGAGTTCGGTAGCGGTCCACAGCCGGCATGGAAACGGTATGCCGATCCCCGGCCGCACCGCCGCTGGGTGCCGTCCCGCCTCAACAGCCGCCCTGGGCTGCAGATTTACCGGTTACGAAGCACTTGTCGACCGGTACCGAACCCCGGCGGTCGAGACTGCTCCCGTATCAGCGAAGGGTGTCTCTCCAGGACGTCCGAACCCAACCATTGGAGCAACCCATGTCCGAGAAGTTCAAGGGCAACCAGGTCATCTGCGGCGTCTTCGACAAGGAGCTCAACAACTCCGACGACGTCATCGCCCACACCGCCGAGAAGTTCACCGGCACCGAGGTCATCTGCGGCGTCTTCGACAAGGACCTCGCCAACTCCGACGACGTCATCGCCCACAGCTCCGAGAAGTTCACCGGCACCGAGGTCATCTGCGGCGTCTTCGACAAGGACCTCGCCAACTCGGACGAGGTCGTCGCCCACAGCTCGGAGAAGTTCACCGGCTCCGAGTACATCTGCGACCTCTACACCAAGGACCTGTTCTGATCGTCCGCCCCGCCCCCTCACCGCTGGAGGAACACATGCCCGTCCTGACTGACATGTTCGAGGACACCGAGGTCATCTGCGGCGTCGTCGACAGGGAGCTCGACAACTCCGACGACCTGCCGGCCTACGGCGTGGAGCTGCACGAGACCGCCGCCACCTGTATGTGCACCATCTACGACCCCACCCTGACCTGACCGACACGTTCGAGCCGGTCGGACTCCTGCCACTGGAGGAACACATGTCCTACCTGTCCGAGAAGTTCGAGGCCACTGAGGTCATCTGCGGCGTCTTCGACAAGGACCTCGCCAACTCCGACGACGTCCTCGCCCACACCGCCGAGATCCACGAGTCCGCCGACCTGGTGTGCAGCGTCTACACCCAGGACCTGGACTGACCGCTCTTCCCCAAACTGCTGGAGGAACACGTGTCTGTCCCGACCGAGAAGGACGATGTCCTCGCCCACGGCGCCGAGGCGTTCGAGGCCACCGAGGTGATCTGCGGCGTCTTCGACAAGGACCGCGCCGACTCCGACGACGTCCTCGCCCACACCGCCGAGCTGCATGAGGCCCCCACCTACGGGTGCCCCCTCTATGTCTCGGACCTGGCCTAGCCGTTCGCCTCCCGCAGTCCGCGGTCGGACCCGAGGCGTTCACCCGCTCCGGGTCCGACCGCGCCCCCGCGTTCCCGCGTCCCCCGGAGACTTCCCATCCGCCCCGTCACAGGAAGTACAGGCCAACCGTGAAGATCATCGAAGGCAAGTCCGGCGTCTGGCACATGGGCCCGGGCGGGACCCTGCTCCTCCCGAAGCGCTACTACGAGGACGGACAGCTGACCGCCGAGGGGGCCTGCGAGCTGGAGCGCGCGGACATCGCGCAACGTGGGCCGACGGACCGCTACAACCTGACCGTGGTCACCTCCACCGCCTGCAACCTGGGCTGCCCCTACTGCTTCCAGAACACCGACGCGGCCGCGCCCGGGCGGTTCGACCCGCCCCGGATCGACAAGCAGGTGCTCGACGGACCCACCATCGACCGCATCGTCGACTTCACCCGGCCGCGGATGGAGCAGGCCGGGGCCACCCGGCTGTTCGTCCTGCTGTTCGGCGGCGAGCCGCTGCTCAATCCCTGGGCCTGCCGTGAACTCCTGGTCCGGCTGCGAGCGCTGGGCCCGGTGACGGCCTCGATGGTGACCAACGGAGTGCTGCTGACGGCCCGTAAGGCCAAGCGGCTGGAGTCGGCCGGCCTGCGCTCCGTGCAGATCACCCTGGACGGCCCCAGGGAACTGCACGACGGACTGCGCGCGACCCGGTCCGGCCGGGGCACCTTCGACGCCATCCTGGACAACCTGGCCGCCGTCCAGGAGGCCACCGCGCTGCGGCTCACGCTGCGTCTCAACACCACGTCCGAGGGCCTGCCGCTGCTGGAGGACCTGATCCGCGACCTGTCCGGCCGACTGGACCCGACCCGCTGCAGTCTGGACGTCGCCCCGGTGCTCAACTACGCGGGCATGTTCGACAACGTCCTGGACCGTTCCGGCGGCGAGGTCGAGACCATCCTGCGGGCGTACGCGGCCGCGCTGGAGAGCGGCTTCGAGGTCGGCTGGCCCGGCGGCGGCGAGTGCGGCTTCTGCGGCGAGCAGGACGGTGTCTCCGGCGCGGTCATCAACGCCGACGGAACGCTCTACAGCTGCTGGGAGACCATCGGGAAGCCCGACTACGAGGTCGGCACCATCGACGACGGCTACAGCGACTACCCGCAGGAGCGCTGGGTCAGCTGCGGCGAGTTCTCCAAGAAGACGGCGACCGAGGCGGCCTCGAAGGCCTTCGACGACGCGCTCTCGGTGGGGCTGCTGGAAATGCTGCGCCAACGCCGCCGGGCCCTGGAGTCGGCGAGTTGAGGGCGCTGCTCTGCCCGTTGACCAGCCCGGGCTACCTCTACCCGGCCACGGCCCTGGCCCTGGAGCTGCACCGGCGCGGCCACGAGGTCACCCTGCTCTCCGCGGCCGGTGCCGCGACCGCCGCGCGCGCCGACGGCCTGGACGTCCACGACGTTGACGCCCTGCCGGAGCCCGGCGCCTTCGAGGTGAGCCGGTGGTTCCGGAGCAGCGCGGCGCAGTATCGGGCGGTGCTGGAGCTCGCCCGGGCCCGGCGGCCCGACGTGCTGGTCACCTCGGTCCTGTGCCCGGGAGCCCTGTTGGCCGCCGAGACGCTGGACCTCCCCGTGGTGGTCCTCGGCCTGACCTGCCACCTCTGGACCTTCGACGCCCCGCACACGGCCGACGGGGCCGACGACGCCGATCGCGGCTGGCGGCTCGAACAGAGCCTGGCAATGCTGGACACCGCCCGCCAGGAGGTCGGCCTCCCCGCCCGCGCTCCGGCCGCCGGAATGCTCCCGCTGCTCGGCCAGGCCTTCCTGCTCCGTGGCCACCCCGACCTGGAGCCGCAGGGAGCCCTGCTCCCCGAACAGGTACGCCACGTCGGCCCGCTGTGGTGGGAGCCGCCGGCCGACCCCGGGCGACTGGAACAGGCCGAGGAGTTCCTCGCCCGCTCGGACCGGCCGCTCGCCTATGTGCACCTGGGCCGGACCTTCGGCGGCACGACCCTGTGGCCGTGGATCGACGCGGCCTTCACCGGCACCGGTCACCGGGCCGTGGTCGAACTCGGGCGCACCGAGGAACACCGGTCCGCCCCCGGGGCCGACGTGCTGACGGTCCGTCTGCCATGGATGTCCGCCCTGCTCGACCGGGCCGACCTGGTCGTCGCCAACGGGACCAGCGCCCCGGTCCTCGGGGCGCTGCTGCACGACCGCCCGCTGCTGCTCCGCCCCAACGGGGGCGAGCAGCGGGTCATCGCCTCCGCCGCGCTGCGCGCCGGCGTCGCCGCCGAACTGCCCGTCTCCGCCGCGGACCTGGCGCACCCGGCCGGTCCGGTCGGCGAGACGCTGGCCGACCCGGTGCTCCGGTCCCGGGTCCGCCGGCTGGGTGAGGCGCTGCGGCAGACCAAGAGCGCGGCGCTGGCCGCGCAGGCCGTCGAGGAAGCCTGCCGCTGAACCGCTGATCCGTCCCGTCCCCGCTGCAACCGACCGCCCGACAGGAGTCCCCGTGACCACGCTCTCCACCGACCACGCGGCCGTCGCCTACGACGCCACCGCCCCTTTCTACGACGCGCTCACCCAGCAGGACGACTACACGGTCTTCGGCGACCTGCTGGAGCAGCTGATCAAGCAGGCCCGACCGCCCGGCGACCGGCTGTTGGACGCCGGCTGCGGCACCGGGCGCAGCACCATCGCCTTCGCCAAGCGCGGCTTCCACCCCACCGGGACGGACATCAGCCCGGCCATGATCGAGATCGCCCGGTCCACCCACGCGGACTCCGGGATCGACTTCCACGTGCACGACATCCGACTGCCCTTCCCGCACGGCGGCCCGTACGACGTCGTCCTGTGCATGAGCGACATCGCCAACTACCTGGCCGACCCGGAGCACCTGGCCGAGGCCCTGGCCAGTCTCGGCTCGGTGATGAACCCGGGCGGCGTCCTGGTCTTCGACGCCAACACCCGGCGCGGGTACCGGCTGATGCACGAGCCGCACGTCTTCGAGTCGGAGGGCCTGTATGTCACCCTCCAGGGCCGGTTCCTGCCGGAGGAGGGCGACCCGGAGCGCTTCAAGCTGGTCATGAACGCCTTCCGGCAGTCCCCCGAGGACCCGGAGTCCTGGACCCGCGAGAGCATCGACCACCTCCAGCGGCACCACTCGGTCGAGGAGTTCACCGCGTTCCTGGACGCGGCCGGCCTCGACCTGGTGGCAGCGCACGGGCTGGAGCGCAACGGCAGCCTCGCCGACTCGGTCGACGAGGACGTCCACACCAAGGGGCTGTACGTCGCAGTACGCCGCTCCGACAGCTGACCGGGCCGGGGGCAGCCGTGATCAGCAGGAGCTTCACCCTGATCTGGGTGAGCCAGGCGCTGTCCGACATGGCGAGCGAGATGACCTCGCTCGCCCTGCCGCTCGCCGTGCTGGCGGCCACCCGGTCGCCCGTGGACGCGGCCATGGTCGCCACCGCCGTGGGGATCGCCCAGCTGATCGCCAAGCTGCCCAGCGGGCTCGTCGCCGACACCGTCAACCGCAAGACGCTGCTGCTGCTGTGCGACGCCGGACGGGCCGTGATCGCGCTGCTGCTCGCCCTCGCCCTGGCCGTCGGGCAGCTGACCACCATCGTGGCGGTGGCGGCCGCGGCGGCCACGGCGGTGGTCTCCACCCTCTTCTCCGCCGGAGAGACCGGGGTGATCCGCCAGGCGGTGCCGGTCGCACAGCGGCGCCAGGCGATCACCCGCACCATCGTCCGCACCAACATCGCCATCGCGGTCGGCCCCCCGCTGGGCGGCCTGCTGCTCACTCTGGGCGCACCGATCGCGTTCCTGGTGGACAGCGCCTCCTACCTGCTGTCGCTGCTGCTGCTGTCCCGCGTCGTCTACCAGCACCTCCCGCGCCCCGCGGAGTCGGGCGGGGGCGGGGCCGGCGCGCTGCGGCACACCACCGGCGAGCTCACCCGCGGCTTCGAGTGGGTGTTCAAGCAGCGCCCGCTGCTGTTCCTGGTGGCCTTCGTCGCCTACCTCAACCTGCTCGGTCGTTCCGTCGAACTGCTCGCCGCCATCGGCGCCTCGGACCTGGGGCGGCATCCGGTGTCGGCCGGCTGGGTGCTGACCGCGGCCGGCTGCGGCGGGATCGCCGGGGGCGTCTGCACCGGATGGATCCTGCGCCGGTTCCGACCGGTGACGGTGCTCGGCGGAATCGGTGCCGTGTGGCTGGTGCTGACACCGCTGACGGGGCTGGGACACACCCTGCTCACCGTGGCGGCCGTGGGCGTCATCGTGTTCTTCCTGCCGCCGATCGGCTCGCTGGTGTCGCTCCAGGTCGGCCTGGACGCACCGGCCCACCTGCTCGGCCGGATCTCGGCCGCGGTGGCACTGCTGGCCGGCAGCATCGCCTGGGCCGGGCCCGGCATCACCGGTTTCCTGATCGCCGGTCAGGGCGGGCTCACCGCCGCGATCGTGCTCGTCGCCCCGCTGCTGCTGCCACTGGGCGCACTCTGCGCGAGCCCCCGGCTGCGCACCGCCGTCAACTCCGTCCGGTCCGGCGACGATCCGGCCGAGGTCCCCGAGCTGGCGGCCAGCTCGCAGAACTGAACCGCGACCGAACCGAAGGAGGAGCACTGTGCCGGACCTCGGCCCGACCCTGCTCTACTGCGCCGCCGACACCCGCTACTACGAGCCGTCGGAACGGCTCCAAGACGAGGCGACCCGCTATCCGCTGACCGTCGCGGAGGTCCCGGCCGGCTGGCGGCGCTCGCTGCAGGGGCTCTGGACCGTGCTGCGCCCGGACCGGGCAGGGGCGGCGGAGACGGCGGAACAGGGCTGGAAGATCCACCTCGCGGCGGTCCCCGAGCTGGCTGAGCACACCCTCGACACCGCTGCCGCGGTCTGCCTCGCCCGGGGCGTCCCGTTCAAGTTCCTCCGCAGCTCCACCGCTCTGCGGCTGGTCTCGCGGAAGTACCTGCCGCGCACCGCCAGCGGGAAGTTCGTGACCGTCTACCCCTCCGACGACCTGCAGTTCACCGAGGTACTGGCGGAGCTGGTCGCGGCCCTGGACGGCCTCCCCGGGCCGGACATCCTCGGCGACCTGCGGGTCGGCCGGGGCCCGGTCCACGTCCGCTACGGGGCCTTCGTCCGGAAGACCTGCCCGGGCCCGGGCGGCAGCACGGTCCTCGCCATGAGCACCCCCTCCGGCGAGCTGGTACCGGACGTCCGTGGCTCCACGTTCCGGCTCCCCGACTGGGTACAGCTGCCGCCGGTGCTGCAGCCGCACCTGGACGCGCGCAAGGCCCGACTGCAGGCGACCAGGGACGGCGACTTCCCCTACCAGGTGCTGCGGACCCTGCACATCAGCAACGCCGGCGGGGTCTACCTGGCCCGGCACCGGACCACCGAGGCCTTGGTGGTGCTGCGCGAGGCCAGACCGTACAGCGGCCTGGACCGGGACGGCACCGAGGCGATCGAGCGGTTGCACCGGGAGTACCGGACGCTGGCCCGGCTGCAGGGCCTCGGTTGCGTCCCCGAGGTGTACGGGATCGCCACGGTCAGGGACCACCACTTCCTGATCGAGGAGTACCTGGAGGGCGAGCGGCTGGACGACGCGGTACGGGCGCGCGGTCCGCAGCCCGGCCGGGACTGCTCCGAACAGGCCCTGGACGCCTACGCGCGCTGGGTGCAGACCGTCGTCGACGGCCTGGCGGCGGCCCTGGACTCGGTCCACAGCCGTGGCCTGTGCTTCCGCGACCTGCACCCGGGCAATGTGCTGCTGCGCCCGGACGGGACGGTGGCGCTGGTGGACTTCGAGTACGCCGTCCCGCTCACCGAGGAGGACCTGCCACGCGTGGGGGCCGGCGGCTTCGCCGCGCCGCCGGGCGGCACCGGCCTCCAGGCCGACCAGTACGGCCTGTGGGCGACCTGGCTGTGGCTGCTGTTGCCGCTGAACCCGATGGTGGACCACGACCCGGCCAAGGCCGAGCAGTTGGAGGCCGCCGCCAGGGAGCGGTTCCGGCTCCCGCCGGGAGCGGGTCCGCGCCGGCCGCCGGCACCCGGCGGGACCGAGCCGCCGCGACCGCCGGAGGAGCTCTTCGTCGGCGGCGCGTCCGACTGGCCGTCCGTCAGGGACCGGCTGGTCGCCGGGATCCACGCCACCGCGACCCCCGAGCGCGAGGACCGGCTCTTCGCCGCCGAGTGGGCCGTCTTCGGCGCCGGCGGCCACACCCTCGACCACGGCGCGGCGGGCGTCCTGCTGGCGCTGCACCGGGCGGGCGTCCCGGTCCCGGCCGAGTACACCGACTGGCTGCTCGCCTCGGGCCGCCGGGCCGGCCCGGCGCAGTCGCAGGGCCTCTACCAGGGCCTGCACGGGACGGCAGCGGTGCTGGACGAGCTCGGCTGCCCGGACGGGCGGGACGAACTGCTCGCCCGGACCCGCTCGGCCGACCGCCCGCCCTTCGCCGGGCTGGCCCGCGGACAGGCCGGAGTCGCGCTGAACCTGGCCCGTCTGGCCCTGCGCACCGGCGACGGCGGTCTGCTCGCCGAGGCCGAGCAGGCCGCCGATCGGCTGGAGGCGCTGCTGGGCGAGGGTCCCGGTCCCCGGCTGCTGCTGCCCGCCGCCGCCGGACTGCTCCACGGCCTGAGCGGCTCGGCCCTGCTCCAGCTGAGGCTGTACCGGATCACCGGGGAGCAGCGACGGCTCACGGCGGCCCGGGCCGCCCTGGCCTGGGAGCTGGAGCACTGCGCCGGCCCCCGGCTGCCCTACCTGGACGGCGGCGGCGGGGTGGCGCTGGTGGCCCGGGAGTACCTGGAACACCGCGACGATCCCGAGCTCTCCGCCTTCCTGGCGACCGTCCGCGGCTGCTGCGCGGACGACGTCCCGCTCGAACCCGGGCTCTTCGGCGGGCGGGCCGGGCAGATCGCCGTGCTGGCCCGACTCGGCGGAACGGACGCCGAGAACCAGGTGCTGACCTCGGTTCGCCGGCTCGCCTGGCACGCGGTCCCCGACCAGCAGGGGCTGTTCTTCCCCGGGGCCGGACTGCGCCGCCTCTCCGCCGACCTCGCCACCGGCGCGGCCGGCATCCTGCTCGCCCTGCACACGGTCTTCGAGGCCAAGGGCGACCTGCTGGCCGTGCTCCCCACCGGCTGACCGGCACCGGCGGGGCAGCCACCGGGGCGGCCAAGCCGTTTCCATACCGGCGCTTGACCGCCGCCGAACCCCCGCCGGTTAGCGTCCCCCTGCCGAACCGGTACTCACGGTCCGCTCCACTCCCGCCACGAAGCAAGGGGATCACCATGGCTGAGAACATCGAGCCCGTCACCGCCGAGACCGAGGTCCAGGGCTCCGTCCTGGACCTGCAGGGTCTCGGCAAGGACATGGACAAGTCCGAGATGTCCTGCATCAGTTTCGTCAGCTCCTTCGACATGTCCACCAGGAAGTAACCGCCCGCCATGGGTCCGCGGGACGGAGTGGGCCTGAGCGGCATCCGGGACTTCCGGCTGCTCTGGATCAGCGGACTGCTGGCCTCCCTGGGTTCGCAGATGTCCGCGATCGCGCTGCCCCTCCTGGTCCTGCACCGGACCGGCTCCCCGGTGGAGGCCGGTGCGGTGGGCAGTGTCTCGATCGGTGCCGTGCTGATCGCCATGCTGCCCGGAGGCGCCCTGGCCGACACCGTCGAGCGGCGGCGGCTGATGCGGATCTGCGACCTGGGAAGCACGCTCGTCGTCGGGACACTGGCGGTCTGCGTCTTCCTGGGCCGCACCCCGATGCTCCTGGTACTGCCGGTGGCGGCCGTCGGGGCCGTGATGAACACCGTGTACGGGCCGGCCGCTCTCGGCCTGCTGCGCGCGATGGTGCCGGCCGAACTGCTCGGCCGCGCGACCTCCCGCCTGCAGGCCAGGGGCGCCGCCACCCGCCTGGTCGGCCCGATCGGCGGAGGAGCCCTCTACGCGCTGCACCCGGCGCTCCCGTTCGCCGCCGAGGCTGTCGGCCTGCTGCTGTCCACCGGCTGCCTCACCCTGGTCCGGACCCGCTCGGCACCGAACCGGGGGACGCGTTCCGCCTTCTCCCGAAAGGAGTTCGCGGCCGGCGTCGGCTTCATCCTGGGCCGGCCGTACCTGCGCACCGTGCTGCTGGTCTTCGGGCTGGGGCTGAACGCGGCGTTCAGCGCCATGATGTTCGTGGCGCTGGCCACGGCCTCCCACGGCGGCAGTTCCGGGATCGGGGGCGGCACCATCGTCTCGCTCATCGCCGTCGGCTCACTGACCGGATCGCTGCTGGCCGGGAAGGTGCCGGCGGAGCTGCGCCCCGGAACCATGATCGCTGCCACCTGTTGGGCCTGTACCGGGACCGCCCTGCTGCTGCCGATCAGTCAGAGTCCGCTGTACGTGGGCGCGTTGTGTTCCCTCACCATCGCCACTGCGTCCATGGGGAGCGTCGGCTTCGCGACCTCCGTCCTGGTGGCCACCCCGGAACACCTGGTCGGGCGGGTGCAGAGCGCCGCCGGCTTCGTCTCCTCGCTGATCCAGCCGCTCGGCCCGCTTGCGGGCGGTGCACTGCTCACCGTCTGGGGAGCGGACACGGCGTACCTCGTGCTGGGAGGGGTGTTCCTGGTGTGCGCCGCGCTGGTGTCGTGGGCCCCGTCCGTCCGCAGCGAACCCGCACCGGTCACGACCGAACGGGCTCCGGCCCACCGTGAACCCGTGAACCCGTGAACCCCTGACCGAGGAGAGACTCGTGGCCGACCCCCGCGAAGCGCTGGTCTACGGCACCGCCGACCCCCTGTACTTCGAGACGCCCGGCCGGCTGGCTGATGAGGCCACCTGCTTCGCACTGGCGACGGGAGAAGTCCCGACAGGCTGGCGCCGGTCGGTGAAGGGACTCTGGGCCAACCTGACCCCGGACCACGCCCCGCCCGTCGAGCAGGGCTGGAAGATCCACCTCTCCGCCACACCGCACACGGCCGACGCGACCCTGGAGCGCGCGGCCGCCCTGTGCACGGCCCGGGGAGTCCCGTTCAAGTTCCTGCGCAGCAGTCAGGCACTGCTGCTGATGGGGAACAAGAACATGCCGCGGGGCAGCAGCGGGAAGTTCGTCACCGTGTATCCGGCGGGCGAGGCCGGACTGGAGCAGGTGCTGGGTGAACTGGTCGCCGCTCTGGACGGGCTGCCGGGCCCGTACATCCTCAGTGACCTGCGCATCGGCCGCGGACCCGTGCACGTGCGCTACGGAGCGTTCATCGCTCTGCAGTGTCCGGACGAGAACGGCATCCCCGTCCCCGCGCTGCGCGACCCGTCCGGGAGACTCGTCCCCGACGTCCGGGCACCGGTCTTCCACCTGCCCGAGTGGGTACCGCTGCCGCCCGTCCTGGAACCGCACGCCGCCGCCCGGCGGGAGGCTCGCGACGACAGCTTCCCCTACCTGGTCCGCGAGCCCCTGCACTTCTCCAACGCGGGCGGCATCTACCGAGCCGAGCACAGCACCACCGGACAGCAGGTCGTCCTGCGCGAGGCACGGCCGTTCAGCGGCCTCGACGGCGCCCGCGCCGACGCGGTGGAGCGGCTGCACAACGAGTACCGCGCACTCATGACACTCCAGGGACTGGACTGCGTACCCCGCCTGTACGGGATGCGCACCGTCTGGGAGCACCACTTCCTGATCGAGGAGTACATCGAAGGGCCGACGCTCCTGGAGTCGGTGATCGGCCGCATGCCGCTCCCCGGCCGGGACACCTCCGAAGCGGCCTTCCGCGCGTACGCGGGCTGGGTGGCGACCGTGACGGACAGCCTGGCGGCGGCTCTGAGCGCGTTCCACGCCCGCGGTGTGTGCTTCCGGGACGTGCACCCCCGCAACATCATCGTGCGCCCCGACGACTCGGTGGTGCTGGTGGACTTCGAGTACGCCACCGATGTCGACGCACGCGACCTCGCGCGGGTCGGCGCGGCCGGCTTCACCGCCCCGGCCGGGGCGACGGGGGTCGAGGCCGACCAGTACGGCCTCTGGGCGACCTGGCTGTTCATGCTGACGATGCTGACCGAGATGATCGACCTCGATCCGGGCAAGGCCGCACTGCTCGAAGCGACGGCCCGGGAACGCTTCCGGCTGCCCGCCACCGAGGGCCCGCGCAGGCCGGTGATCAGCGGCTCCGCGGCGGCCCCCGGCGCGACCGGCGCGCCCGAGGACCTCTTCGACCGGATGCCCTTCGACTGGCCCGCGGTGCGCGACCAACTGGTCGCGGGCATCCACGCCCGGGCGACCCCGGAACGCACCGACCGGTTGTTCCCGGCCCACTGGTCGGTGTTTGACACCGGCGGCCACACCCTCGCGCACGGCGCGGCTGGCGTGCTGCTGGCGCTGCACCGGGCGGGCGCGGCGGTCCCGACGGAGTACGTCGACTGGCTGGCGGACTCGGCTCTGCGCGCCCGCCCCCAGCAGGGCTACGGACTGTACGACGGACTGCACGGCACCGCCGCGGTGCTCGACGAACTCGGCCGCCACGAAGAGGCCCTGGATGTGCTCGCACGGGCCCGTACCGTCGGCGACCCGCTGCGCGCGGGCCTGCACGGCGGACAGGCCGGCGTCGCACTCAACCTCTGCCACTTCGCCCACCGCACCGGCGACGCGACCCTGCTCGACGAAGCCGTGCGCACCGCGGAGCGACTGGACACCCTGGTGCGCACGGGGGCCCGGGACGGCCTGCGGCTGCCGGCCACGGCCGGACTGCTGGAGGGTCTGAGCGGTGCGGCGCTGCTCCAGCTGCGGCTGCACCGCATCACCGGGGAGCAGCGGTATCTGACGGCCGCCCGGACCGCCTTGCACTGGGACCTCGGACACTGCGTCACCCTGCCCGACGGCACGGTCTGGGCGAAGTACGGCCACCGCCACCTCCCCTACCTGGACACGGGCAGCGCCGGAATCGCGCTGGTGGCCCGGGAGTACCTGGCCCACGCCGACGACCCCGCGCTGAGCGCGTTCACGGCCTGCGCCCCTGCGGTCTGCACCTCCGAACTCGTCCGCGAGCCGGGCCTGTTCGGAGGGCGGGCCGGACTCATCGCGGTCCTGGGCCTGCTCGGCGACCCCGATCAGGACGACCGGGTGCTCGCACCGATCCGCAGGCTCTCCTGGCACGCGGTGCGGAGGCAGGACGGCCTGGTCTTCCCCGGCGCCGGCCTGACCCGGCTCTCGACGGATCTCGCCACCGGCTCGGCGGGGGTCCTGCTCGCCCTGCACACCGCCTTGGAGGGCAAGGGTCGTCTGGACGCCCTGCTCCCGGTCGGCACCGGCTGAGGTACCACGGGGTGTAGGGATTCCCCCGATGCTAGGGGCCACCGCCTTGGGCAGAGTTGCTCCCAGCGATGGCCCATCGGCTTCCTCCCGGAACAGCGAAAGGCACTGCGGTGACTGACCTGTCGGATCCCGAACACTGTCCGGGGACCCTTCGCTTCTCCGTCCTGGGCCCGCTGTCCGTCGAGGCCGACGGACGCCCGCTCGAACTCGGGCCGCTCAAGCAACGGCTGGTCCTGGCCATGCTGCTGTGCTGTCCCGGCACGGTGGTCTCGGTCGACATGCTGACCATGGCGGTGTGGTCCGACGAACCTCCGCGGACCGCGCGCAAGAACCTGCAGGTGTACGTATCCGCACTGCGCAGGACGCTGGCCGAGTCCGGCACCGGGGCCGAGGGCCGGCTGCTCCGCAGGTCCGGCGGCTACCTGCTGCGTCCCGCCGAGGCGGAGCTGGACTCGTTGCGGTTCGACCGGCTGGTCCGCGCCGGCCGTGCGGCGGCCTCGGCGGGCGACTTCCCGCGTGCCGCCCATCTCATGGGGCAGGCAAGGCAGTTGTGGACCGGTCCCCCGCTGATGGAGCTGGCCTGCTCGGAGCCGGTCCGGGAGGCGGCGGAGCGCATCACGGCCCGGTACCTGGCCGTCAGCGAGGACTGGGCCGAGGCCGCGCTGGCGGCGGGTCAGGTCGCCGACGTCGCCGAGGCCACCGGTGACCTGGTGGAGGCGCACCCGCTTCGGGAACGCCTGCGCGCCGCGCACATGACGGCCCTGCACCGCTCGGGGCGCCGGGCCGAGGCCCTGGCCGCGTACGACGAACTGCGCCAGCACCTCTCGCGCGAGCTGGGCCTCTCGCCGAGCCCGGCGCTGGAGTCCGTGTACCGCTCGATCCTCGCCGACGAGGTCGGCTACTTCACCGGACCGGCGTCCGCCGGTGCAGGCGGACAGCGCCGCGCACCGGTGGTACTGCCGCCCGACGTCCGGGACTTCACCGGACGCGAGAGTCAGCTGCGGGAGCTGACGGAGCGGGCCACCGATGGCAATACGGTCAGTGTCGTCGTCGGGCCGGCAGGCGTGGGAAAGACCGCGCTCGCCGCGCGGGTGGCGCACCGACTGGAGCGTGAGTTCCCCGACGGTCGGATCTGGGTACGGCTCCGTGCGGACGACGGGACGCCCCGGTCGCTCGCCTCGCTGACCGCGGAGCTGCTGCAGTACGCGGGCCTGGCGGCGACGCCCGGCAGTCCGGAGCAGGCCGCCGCAGTCTGGCGGACCTGGCTGGCGGACCGGAAGGTGCTGCTGGTGCTCGACGACGCGCCCGACGAGGCAGCCGTCCGGCAGCTGACGCCGGGTTCCGGACCGAGCGCGGTGCTCGTCACCGCTCGGAGCCGACTCGCCGGGCTCGCCTCGGTGCACCGGATCGAGGTGCAGCCGTACTCCCCTGCCGAAGCCCTGGAACTGCTGGGCCGGATCATCGGACCGGAACGGGCGAACCGCGACGTCGCGGCCGCCGAGCGCATCGTCACGGCCTGCGGGCTGTTACCCCTGGCGGTCAGGGTGGCCGGCCTCAAGCTCGCCGTGCTGCGGCATCTGACGCTCGGTGAGTACGCGTCGCGGCTCGCCGATCCCCGGTCCGTGCTCGACGAGTTGGCGGTCGGCGACAACGACGTGCGCTCACGCGTCGCCGACGAGTGGCGGCAGCTCGGCGAGCCGGCCCGGTCCGCTCTGCTGCAGCTGGCGGCCGCGCCGTTGGCGCGGGCGTTCACCGCGCCGGAGGCCGCGACGGCCCTGGGCTGCGACCCCGTCCGCGCGCAGCGTCAGCTGGAGTCGCTGATCGAGCGCGGGGCGGTCGTCTCACCGGAGGCCGAGGTGACGGCGCACGCCACGCTGTACTCGGTGCCGCACTTCACACATCTGTACGCAAACAGCGTTTCCATACCGGCAGTTGACCACTGCCGAACTTTCACCGGCTAGCTTCTCCCTCAGCAGGACCGGCCGTTTCCGTGTCCTGCCCACGACCTTCCCAAGACCGAGGAGATCACCATGGCTGAGACCGTCAAGCCCACCATCGGCTCCATCCTGGACCTGCAGATGCTCGAGAAGGACGTCAACGACGAGAGCACCTCGCAGACCTGGACCTGCGTCAGCTACGCCAGCAAGATGGACGAGCGGTAGATCTCCGCTCTCTTCGTCGAGCCGACGTGTCGGTGCGGGCGGCCCCATCCACAGCGGTGGGGCCGCCCGCATCTTGGTGCCAGCAGCCGGAATTGGGCACCAGGCCGTCCCTGGTGCCCAATTCCGGCTATTCACGCGGTGAGCACATTGCTGGCGTAGCTGACGCAGGTCCAGGTCTGTGTGCTGCTCTCGTCGTTGACGTCCTTCTCGAGGATCTGCAGGTTCAGGATGGAGTCGATGGTGGGCTCGATGGTCTCAGGCACGGTGATCTCCTCGATCGGAAGACGGAGCTGACGGGGTGACAGGTCCGGCTGGAGGAGAGGCTATCCAGCGAAAGTTCGGTGCTGGTCAACTACCGGTACGGAAACGCTTTCTTCCCAGTCCACCGGGGGACGCCGTTCAGGCGCATCGGTCACTTCCAGCGTGATACACAGGCTGTGCGTCGGCGGGGGTGTGCCGGCTGGGAGAGAGGGAG
The DNA here is from genome assembly GCF_000719095.1 of Streptacidiphilus jeojiense. Taxonomy (GTDB): domain Bacteria; phylum Actinomycetota; class Actinomycetes; order Streptomycetales; family Streptomycetaceae; genus Streptacidiphilus; species Streptacidiphilus jeojiensis. The sequence continues at coordinate 145,068 of NZ_JOEH01000015.1, forward strand.
TTCCTTGCTTCTCGAAGATCCGGCATGGGAGAACAGCGCCGAGTTGGTCGGCAGACCCGCGGAGCTCCACTGCCTCTCCGAGCTGGTGCGACGCATGAGTACCGGTCGGGGCGGAGTGCTGGAGATCACCGGCGAGCCGGGGATCGGCAAGACCAGCCTGCTCGGACAGCTGGCCCAGCAGGCGGTCGCCGCCGGGGCACGGGTGCTACGGGTCCACGCAGTGCACGGTACGACGGAACACGGCCAGGCCGTCGGCGAACTGCTGGCCGCCCTGGAGGGCCGGCGCCCCGCGGCGTCGCACACCGGTCCACCGGTGGAACCCGACCTCCGCAGCCTCCTGGGCAGTTGGGCCGCCGACCAGGGCGGCGTGCTGCTGCTCGACGACGTCCACCTGTGCGACGAGCAGTCCGCCAGGGCGGTCGCGCAGCTGCTGCGCAGACCCCCGTCGGGCCCCTTCGCAATGGCCCTGGCCCACCGTCCCAGGCAGACCGGCGCCCTGCTGACGGACGCACTGGAGCGCGGCGCCGAGACCGGTGACGTCATCCGGCTGACTCCGTCGCCCCTGGACACCCAGGCCACGTCCACCCTGCTCGGCCTCTGGCGGGCCAGGACCAACACCCCCTTCCCGGGCACGGCACCCCGGAACGACCTTCCCGCAGCACGGCGGCCCTCCTGGGAGCCGATGAACCAGGGGGCCTACGCCGAGCAGCTGCACGCCGCGTCCGGCGGCAATCCACGGCTGCTCCAGATCCTCGCCGCCGCGCGATGGGATCCGGACGAGTGGCCACTGAGTGCGGGCCCGGACCGCGACGGCCTGCGGCGTGCGGCGGCTCCCCTCCTCACCGAGTTCACCGCCCTCAGCACGGTCGCCGCCACTACGGCGGAGGTCGCAGCCGTCCTCGGTGATCCCTTCCTCCCGGCCGAGGTGGCCGCGATCTCCGGACTGGGGGTCGAACGAACCCTCGGCGCCTTCACCGAACTCTCCGCGGCGGACCTGATCCGTCCGCTGCCCTGGGGCGGTCGCTACGCCTTCCGGCATCCGGTACTCGGCCACGTCGTCCTGGAACACGCCTCGCCGTCGCTGCGCCTCAGCGCCCACAGCGCCGCGCTGGAGCTGCTCACGGCGCGCCGGGCCCCGGCCGTCCAGCGTGCCCGGCACGCCGAGTACCTGGTGGGTTCCGGCAGTGTCCCGGCTCTGCAGGGCCTGATCGAGGGCGCGGCGGAGGCCACCGCGCAGGCGCCCGCCACCGCCGCTCGCTGGTTGGGCCTGGCGCTGGAGCATCTGCCGACCGGGACCGGGATCAGCGCCACCCGGGCCGTGCTGGTGCTCGACTGCTGCCGCGCTCTGACCGCCGTGGGCCACCTGCGCGAGGCCCGCTCACTGGCGCACGAACTGCTGCGGCACCGGTCCGACCTGCCCGATGACCTGGCGGTGCGGGCCTACGCCGTCTGCGGTGAGGTGGAGCGCCTGCTGGGTCGCTACCAGGAGGCCGACGCGGTCGTCCACGCCGGCCTGGACCTGTTGCCCCGGCCGCTGCCGGTTCCGCTGCCGGGCCCGGCCGCCGAACTGATCACCACGCACGGGCGGGTGCAGATGTTCCGGGACGCCTACGCCCAGGCGCGTGACCTGGTGCGCGAAGCGGCCCAGGCCGCGTCCGGCGCCGATCCCATGGCTCCCTATCTACGGGCGCTGGCGGCCTTCGGCGACACCCAGCTCGGCCTGCTGCCCGAGGCCGCCCCGGAGATCACCGAGTGCGCGCGCCTGGTGGACGCCCTGCCGGACGCCACTGCCGCCTCCATGCCGGAGGTGCTGGCGATGCTCGGCTGCTCGGAGTTGTTCCACGAGCGCATCCACGACGCTTACCGGCATCTGGAGCGGGGCCTGGACGCCACGTCCGGCGGCAGCCGACGGTACCTGAGAATCAACCAGTTGGTGGCCCTGTGCCACCTCGACCAGCTGACGGGGCGTCTGGACGCGCTCGGCCGACGGGCCCGCGAGGCGGAACTGCTCGCCCGGATGATCGGGGCCGACGAAGGCGCGGGCATCGCGCTGACCCTGAGGGCGACCGGGCTCCTGTGGACGCGGCCGTGCCGGGACACGGGCCGAGTGATCGAGATCGCGGAGGAGGGGCACGCGCTCGCTCATGCCGTGCGCGGCCTGCGCGCGAACGTCACTGTCGGGCTGCTGGCCTACGTCCAGTTCTACGGCGGACATCCCGCGGACTGCCTGCGCACCCTCGCCGAGGCGGGCGGCCCGCGACTGCGCGGGTTACTGCCGCCCTGGCGGGCCTCGCTCCTGGCGCTGGCCTCCACCGCGGCGCTGCGCTGCGGTGACATCGACGCTGCCCGCAGCTGGGCCGTGGCGGCGGAGGCCACCGCCACGCAGCTGGGCCTGCCGCTGCAGCAGCAGCACGTCCGCAGGGCGCAGGCGGAGCTCCACGCCGCGGTGGGCGACCACGACGCGGCGGCCGAACTGTTCCACCAGGCCGCGGAGGCGTTCCGCCGGGCCGGACTGCCGGTCGAACACGCACTGACCCTGCTGGCCGGGGCACGCTCGGCGCACACGGCCGGCGGAAGGAGCCGGGCGCTGGAGTGGCTGGACTCGGCAGCGAAGGTCTCCCGCGGCTGCGGCGCCCGGAGGATCCTGGAGGAGGTGGCAAGGGCCCGGGCGGAGCTGACGCCGCCCCACCCCGCCGACGGATCGGTCGTGACGCTGTCGAACCTGAGCACCAACCCGGCCGTGGCCCTCCTCAGCAATCGGGAGCGCGAGATCGCCCGACTGGCCGTCATGGGCAGGAGCACCAAGGAGATCGCCGAACAGCTCTTCCTCAGCGCCAGGACGGTGGACACCCATCTCGGCAACATCTACCGCAAGCTGGGCATCCGTTCCCGTGCGGCACTGCTGCACGCCCTCAGCTCCGGTGTTGCCAATATTCCGTAGTTACGTATTATTGCGCCATGGACCTTGAGGAGCGCGTCGCGGACCTGACGCGACGCGTTGCCGACCTCGAGGCCAGGCTGGACCGGAGCGAGCCCGCCGCAGTGCCGGCGGCCCCGACCCAGGACGGCTTCTGGGCGCTGTCCACCTGGAAGAAGCAGCTGGCCGAGGCCGAACTGGACGGCGGCGGGGTGCTGTTCACCGGCGCCGTCCAACTCCCGTCGGGCAAGCGCTACGAGTGGCAGGCCGGCTACAGCACGGAGAGCCTGCTGGCGAGCGATCTCGCGAGCGCGGCCGAGGCCCTCTCCGCACTCGGCAACCCGGTGCGCCTGCTGATGCTCCGTGAGATCCTGCTCGGCCGCAGCACCGTCAACTCGCTGGCCCAGGTCGCGGACATGGGGACGAGCGGACAGATCTACCACCACCTGCGACAGATGACGGCGGCCGGCTGGCTGCACTCGTCGTCGCGGGGACACTACGAGGTCCCGGTCGAGCGCATGGTCCCGCTCCTGGTCGCACTCGCGGCGGCACAACGGTGAAATCGACCCACCTCGCTTTTTCATGACCTATTGGTTCGTGTGCGTATTGACGAAACGGAAGATTTCCCGGGAAACCTCAAGTTCTGCTCAACTGACTTCACTGCGGGCCTGCGCCGGTGCAAGAATCGAGCCAACGCCGACGGATATCGCGGCGGGATCGACGAACACCATCGTCACGGGGGCACGGGGATGAGCAGGAACCGCACGGGGATTTCCGACCGCTGTAATATCGCGGCCTCCCCCGGCTAGCACGGGCAGTGGGGAGCCGGCGCCCAGCGCTCCATCCCCACACACCGGAAGGCATTCCTCCGGAAATCATCGGAGCGAATACGGCTTGCAATTCGAATTCTCCGTGCCCTGGTCCCGCCGAGCCCGTCGAATACCAGGGTGGGATTTATGCGGAAGAAACCCGTCGCCGGTGCGCCGGTATCGACCGCGCCGCGGCCCGCGCACGGCGAACTCCCTGGCGACGCGCCCTTCAGCACTCCCGACCGAGTTCCCGGTACCCGGCCGCTCGCCGCGGCCACCGGGCCCCACGACTCCCGTGGCAACCGCCACGGGCCCCGCCCCGCCTGCGCACAGGTGGGGCGACCCTTCACAGATCCAAGGAGCAACAGCATGAAGAAGAAGCTGATCGCCGGCGCACTGGTGGCGACCGTCGCCGCAGCCGGCATCGTCGGCTCGGTGGGCACCAGCGCCTCCGCCGCCGCGCTGCCGCAGCAGAAGGTCGCCGCGACGCAGTCGCTGGCCACCGCCACGGTCCTCAGCAAGGGCGCCCAGCCCCAGTTCTGGGCGAGCATCGCGCAGAGCGTGCTGGCCGCCTCCGTGGTCAAGGCGACCGAGGTCGCGGTGAAGGCGACGGTCAAGGCCGCCGCCGTGGACTCCTCGTCCTCGTCCGACTCCTCGTCGTCGTCCAGCGGCGGCCCGGTCACCGCGCCGGCCTCCCTGCACGGGGCGATCCCCGGCGACGCGCAGTTCGACGCCGCCAACTGAAACCGCTGCCCGAACCAGTGAGGTAGCAGCCCAGTTCCGCGCCCGGCGGCCCCTAATGCCGCCGGGCGCGGCCACGAGCCACAGGAAGTGATCTCCCGTCAGATGAGACATCTCTTCAGTAGACAACGCAGTCGAACCACCCTACCCGGAGACTCCGCAGTTCCGATGCGGGTACGTCTGGGCTCTCTCCTCGCACTGGTTCCGGTGGTCCTCTACACAGCCGCCTGCCTGGTGTACAACGCCCCGGCCTCACCGGCCCGCAACCGGGTGGACTCCACCGCGGTGGCGTTCATGGAGCCGTACTTCTGGCAGGACTGGCAGCTCTTCGGCCCGACTCCCGGTGACAGCAACAGCCTTGTGTACATGGAGGCACAGGTCCGCCTTCCCTCCGGTCAGGTCGTCCAGACCTCCCCGGTCGAGATCGAGGGGGCCATCGACCGTGCGCCTCGGGGGTTCCGGGTCAACCCGACCAAGCTGCCCGGAATCATGCTCGCCTTCGACGAGGGGGCGCAGCACTACGACCAGGCGGCGACCAAGATCAAGAAGCTCCCCGCCGCACAACGTGCCCAGGCACAGACCGATCTGGACCAGGCCTACGCCAATGACTTCCTGGAAATGCAGCGCTTCATGTCCGCACGGGCGGAGAGCCTCTTCCCGCAGGACCGGATCGTGGCGGTGAGAGCGACGTTCAAGACACAGCCGATCATCCCGTTCTCCCAGCGCTACGAGAGTCCCGCGCCCAAGGAGCCGATCGAGCCGCTGATGCAGACCTCGTGGCTGCCCTACGTCGCGGGGGTGGCCCAGTGAGGCGGGTCATGGGTCAGCTCACGGGTCGGGTCGACGCTGTAGTGCTGTGGCTGGCGCGCAGCGAACGCCGCCTGGTCGGCATCGCGCTGCTGCGCATCGTCATCGGCCTCGCCACCGTCCTCTACTGCCTGGCCGACTACAGCCGCAGGCAGTTCCTCTGGGGGCCGCACTCCTACAACTCACCGGCGGTCGCGGGCAAGGCGCTGCCGCACTGGGGGTTCTCGCTCTTCCTGGTCAGCAACTCGCAGATCTGGTTCGAGCTGCTCTTCCACGCGGTGATCCTGGTCTCCCTGGCGTTCATGGTCTTCGGTGGCCGCGCCCTGACCATCGCCCAGGCCGTGCTGATGTGGTCGCTGCACTACCGCAACCAGGACGTACTGGAGGGCGGGGACAACCTCGCCCAGATCCTGATCATCTTCATGGTCTTCTCGGTCTCCAACGCCTACTTCGCGCCGGGAGCCAAGCAGCGCCGTGCGCTAATGCGCCGGCAGAGCGGGCCCACGATCGGTACCGCACTGCACAATCTGGCCGCCTACCTCATCGTCTTCCAGACGTCGGTGCTCTACTTCACCGCCGGCTACTGGAAGATCACCGGAACGGTGTGGCAGAACGGCGTGGCCATGTACTACATCAGCCGGATCACCGGGTTCGAGATGTCGTCCACCTACGCCCAGGTGATGAGCAGCGCGTTCCTGGGCACCGCGATCTGCTACTTCACCATCTTCACCGAACTGGGTTTCCCCTTCGCCGTACTGTCGAACCGGGCGTGGGTGCGGAAGGCCAACACCCTCGCCATCGAGGCCATGCACCTGGGGATCATGGTCTGCATGGGCCTGGTCTGCTTCGGACTACTGATGATCGGCGCCGACTGCACCTGTCTGCGCGACGAGGACTACCGGTCGCTGTACCTGCGTGCGGTGCGGCTGAAGCAGGGCGTGCTGGACCGGCTGCGGCCGCCACTGGCGGAGTTCCCGGCCGGCGCTGCGCTCTCCCTGGCCGGAGCGGAGCACGCTTCGGTCTCGGCACCGGCACCGGCACCGGCACCAGCACCGGCCTCGGCCTCGGCCTCGAAGGAGGAGGACCGTGCCCACCAGGCCTGACCGCCGCGCCGAGATCGCCGCACTGCAGGCGTTCCTGACCGCCGACCCGGACCGATGGCCCGAACTCGCGCCCCGGGCCGTGGAGTCCAGCAGCCACGACCTGCTGCGCCGGATCGTGGACGCCACCCGGGAGCGACTGGGCGGCATCGACGAGGTGCGGGACTCGCCCCGGGGGCTGCTCGTCGCCGGACCCCGCGGAGAGGTCCTGGCCTGGGCGAAGATCGATCAGGCCGGGACGCTGGAGGACCTGCTGATCGCCCGGGGCGCGGAAGGGTACGGGCCCGGCGGGTGGTGGCGCCGCCGGCTGGCCACGGCCGTCTGGGTGGCCCTGTGCTGCTACTGGATCGCCCTGTGCTGGGGTGCCGGGAGCGTCACCGGATGGATCGGGTCGCTGCTCGTGGTCGCGTCGGGCTACCTGCTCCTGGAGGGCTTCTCCTCCATCACCGAGGAGCCCTGGTGGGTCCGCCGCCCCGTCGAGGCGGGCGCGCTCGTCGCGCTCGGATCGGCCTGGCGCCTGCCCCACCTGCGGGTCGGCAACGGCACCTTCGACGTGGTCGTCGGGGTGGTGATGCTGGGCCTGACGGCCGGGGCGCTGCTCCGGTCCCGGCGCCACCGCTGGGGCACCGCCGTGACCGCACAGGCCTGGTTCCCGCTGCGCGGGGCCTGGTACGTCGGCCAGGGCGGCGGACGTCTGCTCAACCACCACTTCCAGGTGCCGGAGCAGCGCGGCGCCCTGGACCTCGTCAAGGTCGGTGCCACCGGCAGCCGGCGGGGGTCCGCCGGCAGCCTCGGCTCCTACCTGGCCTACGGGGCCAGGGTGTACGCCCCCTGCGACGGTCGGGTCGTCTCCGCGGTCGACGGCGTCGAGGACCAGGTCCCGGGTGTGATCCGGTACGGGCCGGTCTACGGCAACCACGTCTTCATCGACACGGGTACCGAGACCGTCAAGCTCGCCCATCTGCGCCCCGGCACCGTCGCGGTGGCCCAGGGCCAGTCGGTCCGCGCCGGTGACCTGCTCGGCGAGGTCGGCAACTCCGGCAACACCACCGAGCCCCACCTCCACATCCACGCCGAACGCGACGGTGTCGGCCTGGACCTCGACTTCGTGGACGTGCAGGGCAGCCTCCACCGGGGCCGCACCGTCCGAACCTGAGTAACCGTCAGTACCCGTTCCCACCAACCCCGTTCCCGCCTTCCTTCCCGCCTGCCTGCCGCCGCCGGGCGGTTCGCCCTGCCCAGAAAGCCATCTCCCGTGAGACTCCGTCACATAGCCGTCACCGCAACGGCCCTCGGCTCCGTCATCGCCGCCGGCAGCCCCGTCCAGGCCCGGACCGCCACCGACCAGGCCGTCCCGGCCACGCCCCGGACCGTGCTCCAGGGTTCGCACCCCGACTACGCCACGAGCCGCCAGGACCTCGGTGCGGTACCCGCGGCGCAGACCCTGACCGCCCGGGTCTACCTGGGCTCGCGGGCTCCTGTCGCCCTCACCGCCTTCCTGCAGTCCGTCACCACCCCGGGGAGCCCGGACTACCGGCACTTCCTCTCCCCGGCCCAGTACCAGCAGCGCTTCGGACTCACCGCCGCACAGCGCCGGGCGGCGGTCCGCTGGCTCACCTCGTCCGGCCTGCGGGTGACCGCCGACACCCTGCACTACCTCCAGGTCAGCGGCCCGGAGGCGGCGATGGACCGGGCGCTGGGCACCAGCATCCACCGCTACGGCACCGCCTGGGGACCGCTGCAGGCTCCCGTGCAGGACGCCAGCGTTCCCGCCGCCGTATCGGCCGACGTGGTCGCCGTCGACGGACTGTCGGCACCGGCCGCGGCCAACCCCGCGTCCGCCCCCGCCACCCCAGCCACCGCCCCCGCCTCCACGCCCACGCCCGCGCCCACGCCCACGCCCGCGCCCGCGCCCACGACGGCACCAACGCCCACGCCCGGCGACGACCCCGTCTGCTCGACCTACCTCGGCCAGCAGCAGGCCACCACCCTGCCACCCGCCTACGGCCGCACCGTCCCCTATGCGACCTGCCCCTACACCCCGGCCCAGCTGCGCAAGGCCTACAGCGTCGGAACTCCGGGCGCCACCGGCCGGGGGCGGACCATCGCCATCGTCGACGCCTACGGCTCGGCCACCATGCCCGCCGACGCCGACCGGTTCGCCACCGCCACCGGCGACCGGCCGTTCCGCCCCGGGCAGTACCGGCAGCAGGTCGACCCGGCCGGCTGGAACGTCAGCTCCAGCTGCGCCCCGCCCGCGTCCTGGGCCGGTGAGCAGGCCCTCGACATCGAGATGGCGCACGGCTACGCACCGGACGCCTCGGTGCTCTACGTCGGCGCCGACTCCTGCCTGGACAGCGATCTGATGGCGGCCGAGGCGTCGGTCATTGACTCCCATTCGGCCGACCTCATCTCCAACTCCTGGGCCGAGATCATCCACTCCCAGCCCGGGCATCTCACCCCCGGTCTGGTCGCCGCCTGGAACATGCTGTTCCAGCAGGCGGCTGCCGAAGGCATCGGGGTCTACTTCGCGGCCGGGGACTGCGGCGACTCCTCGCCCGGCGCGGCGCAGACCGCGCTCAACTGCGACCCGCAGACCACCCAGGCGCAGGCCGACTTCCCCAGCGGCTCGCCCTGGGTCACCTCGGTGGGCGGCACCACACTGGCCACCGACTCCCGAGGCGGCTACGCCTGGGAGACGAGCATGGGTGACAGCCTCTCCATCCGCCCCGACGGCACCGGAGCCTGGGCCCCGATCCCCGGAGTCTTCACCTACGGCGGCGGAGGCGGCCCCAGCGACTTCCCCCAGCCCTGGTACCAGCGGACCCGGGTGCCGGCCGCCCTCGCCGGGTCGGGCGCGACCGCGCACCGGGTCACCCCGGACGTCTCCCTGGAGGGCGACTCGGCGCTACCGGTCCTGGTGGGCTACACAGTTGACGGTACGTTCGGGACCGTCGGCTACGGCGGTACGTCCGCGGCGACCCCCGGTTTCGCGGCCGTCCAGGCCGATGCCGAGCAGGAGACCGGGCACTCCTTCGGCTTCGCCAACCCCCTGCTGTACTCGCTGGACCGGGCCGGGGTCTTCCACGACGTGACCGAGCACCCCGCCGCGGCCGGTCCCGGCCCGCTCACCGCGGTCCGCGACATGGGCGCCGCCGCGGGAGACCTGCGCTACATCCTCTACACCCTGGGCCAGGACTACGGCCTGCCGGCCGCCCCCGGCTACGACGAGGCCACCGGCCTGGGCTCCCCCGACGCGGCGTACCTGCGCTGGTTCCGTACCCATGGCTGACGACGCGATCGTGGTCGGCTCCGGCCCCAACGGGCTGGCCGCGGCCGTCGCCCTGGCCCAGGAAGGGGTGTCCGTCACCGTTCTGGAGGGTGCCGACACCATCGGCGGCGGCACCCGCAGCAGCGAGTTGACGGTGCCCGGGGTGCTCCACGACCACTGCGCCGCCATCCACCCGATGGCCGTCGGCTCGCCCTTCCTGCGCACCCTCGGCCTGGAGCGCCACGGGCTGGAGTGGCTGTGGGCCGAGATCGAACTGGCCCATCCGCTGGACGGCGGAGGAGTGGCGGTGCTGCACCGCTCCCTGGAGCGGACCGCGGCCGGCCTCGGGCCGGACGCGGCCGCGTGGCGGCGGGTCTTCGGACCGCTCACCCAGCGCTTCGACGAGATCGCCGACGACCTGATGCGCCCGCTGCTGCACCGCCCCGCGCACCCCTGGGCCACCGCGCGCTTCGGGGCCCTCGCCGCCCTGCCGGCGGCCCTGCTGGCCCGCTCCTGGGCGACCCCCGAGGCCAGGGCCCTGTTCGCCGGGGTCGCGGCGCACGCCCTGCGCCCACTGCACACCCTGGGCAGCGCGGCACTGGGGCTGATGCTCGTCGCCGCCGGGCACCGGCGCGGCTGGCCGGTCGCCCGGGGAGGCTCGCGCGCCATCACCGACGCACTGGCCGCCCGCCTGCTCGAACTCGGCGGCACGATCGAGACCGGGACCTGGGTCGGCTCACTGGCCGAACTGCCGCCCTCGGCCCTGGTCCTGCTGGACGTCGCGCCCCGGGCCGCCGCGGCCATCTGCGGCGACCGCATGCCGCCCGGGGTCCGCCGCGGCTACACCCGGTGGCGGCACGGACCCGGCGCGTTCAAGGTGGACCTCGCGGTGCGGGACGGCATCCCCTGGCTCAACGACGCCTGCCGCCGGGCGGCCACCGTCCACCTGGGCGGCACCGTCGAGGAGGTCTCCAGGTCCGAGCGGCTGACCGCGGCAGGGCGGATGCCCGACCGCCCGTTCGTGCTGGTCGCCCAGCAGTACCTGGCCGACCCGTCACGCTCGGCCGGCGACATCCACCCCGTCTGGGCCTACGCGCACGTCCCCAACGGCTGGCAGGGCGACGCCACCGAGGCGGTGCTCGACCAGATCGAGCGCTTCGCCCCCGGAACGCGCCGGCGGATCGTCGGCCGGGTGTCCCGCCGGGTGGACGAGATGGCCGCCTACAACCCCAACTACGTCGGCGGTGACATCCTCACCGGGGCCAACACCGCCTGGCAGCTGGCCTTCCGCCCACGGCCCGCCCTGGACCCGTACCGCACCGGGGTTCCCGGGGTGTTCCTGTGCTCCGCGGCCACTCCCCCGGGGGCCGGGGTGCACGGCATGTGCGGGGCCGGCGCCGCCCGCTCGGCCCTGCAGCACCTGAGGTCAGCGCGGACCGGGCGCGGCTGAGGCGGCGGCCAGTCTGTCAGGCGTCTCCGCCCAGCAGGCGCCGGCCCTGGCCGAAGAAGTCGGCCACGGCGCCGACACCGCCCAGTTCGCGGAGGGTCCGCGCGGCGCCGAAGGGTGCGTTCCAGAACGCGCCCTGGCGCTGCTCGTGCGGGCCGACGTAGGCGTAGGGCTCCGACTGGAAGCCGTCGCCCGGTGATACGCCGTAGTTCGCCGCGTCGACGGTCACCGAGATGTCGAAGTGCTCGGGCCAGATCACCGGGTCCGAGCCCGGGAAGGTCCCGCGCAGTGCGGCGTCGCCGACGGCGAAGCAGCGGGCCAGCCACTCGGCGGCGGCCGGATCGACGTCGAAGGGCTCCTCGCTGCCGACCCCCGACCCGTCCGGGTACAGCCCGTCCGGAGCGCCGGCCGCGACCCCGATCTGCTCCGCGAGCCCGGCGCAGCTGGTCCGCTGCAGCGGCAGGGAGCGGCCGGCCGCCACCAGCTCGGCGCCGACCACCCGCAGCCAGGGCTCGGACCGGGTCGCGAACCCGCCCGGGCAGGCCTGCAACCTGATCGTGCCACTGGTCCGGTACTGCGGACCGGCCAGCAGCGTCTCCGCCACCGCGTGCAGGGCCCGGCGCGTGTGTATCACCGTCTGGGAGTCCATGCCCCCATCCTCGCCGACCACTGCGGCAGCGCCACCCCGCCGCGCCGGGTGCGGTCGCCGGGAAGCATGCGCCGGGAAGGAGCGTTGATCGGTAGTAACGTCCGGCAGCCACAGGCCGTCCGGTCGCCACCGGTCCGCATGCCACCTCCGCGAGAGAGAAGCCCAGCCATGACCGACCGCCCCGTCCTGCAGCCCAGCGCAAGCCATCCGATCACCGTCACGGCCAACCCGGCCAGGGTCGTGGTCACGGTCGCCGGCCGCACCGTCGCCGACACCCGCGACGCGCTGACCCTGCGCGAGGCGCAGTACCCCGCCGTGCAGTACATCCCGCGCGCCGACGTGTCCCTCGCCCTGCTGGAGCCCAGCGACACGGCCAGCTACTGCCCCTTCAAGGGCGAGGCCGGCTACTACAGCATCCCGGTCGGCGGTGACCGCTCGGTCGACGCCGTCTGGGTCTACGAGTCCCCGTACCCGGCCGTCGCCGAGATCAAGGACCATGTCGCCTTCTACCCGGACCGGGTCGACAGCATCACCGAACTGCCGTAGCCGGCCGGCCACTGCACCCGACCGCCCGAAGTGCCAGTACAGGACGGAAGGTATGTGCTAGAACTTCTGCTGCAGCCATCGAACGGGTGACTGCGATGGCTCCGGAATTCCGGCGGATTCCGGACGGTGGCCACCGTCGCTGGGCGGCCGACCGCGCGGGGCGCAGCAGGTGCGGTCGGCAATTCGAGCGGCCTCCCCGCACCGGCTCTGCCCCGCGGCCGACCAACTCCGGTCCACCGCGGCGCCGGGTGAGCGCCCCGGGCCAGCCCCGGCCCCCACCCTCGGGCCACCGCGCCGCGACGAACGGCCTAATGTCTCTGGTCACTGGCTGTCCCCGTCCCTGGCAGGACCCCCGGTCCTCGGTATGCTGCCATCCGTTGAGCATTCATCAACCCGGCGGCTGAGGTGGGCTTTTGAGGACCCCTCACCACCGCATGCCGGTGCCGGCCCGCTGATCCACACAGAAGGAGCGTCGGTTGCCACCCGTCATCGTCGGGCAGAAGGGCCCATTCGCCGGGCAGCGCATCCCCCTCGGCACCGCGCCGGTCACCTTCGGTCGCAAGAGCGACAGCGACATCGTCATCGTCAGCCCCATCGCCTCCCGGCTGCACGCCGAGATCGTGCCCGAGGACGGCGGCTTCGTCCTCTACGACCGCAACAGCAGCAACGGCACGGAGGTCAACGGGGAGGAGGTGACCCGGCGGGTGCTGCGGCCCAACGACGTGATCAGGATCGGCGAGGAGACCTTCGCGTTCGAGCTGACCGACGCCATGGAGACGCTGCTGGACCTCTCCGTCAAGGATGCCTCGGCGCTGCCCCGGGCCGCCGACCCGGACACGCTGCGGGTGACCGTCACCGGCGGCGGCCCGGTCGGCCTGGCCTTCGCGCTGCTGCTGGAGAGCGCGATGGGGCCGCGGGCGGCGATCACGGTCTACGACGGACGCTGGACCAGGGACGGCGCCAAGGTCGTCTGGAAGACCGAGGCCCAGGGCAACGTCAGGCGCCAGCAGGTGGTGACGGTGCAGAGCCGTCAGTACCTGAACCTCCCCGAGGAGGTGCAGGAACGTCTCTTCAGCCCCGAGGAGTTCTCCGAGATGTGGCCGGCCGGCCCGGACTCCATCAACGGCTTTCCCCCGCGCAACATCCGCATCGCCGAGATCGAGGACCGGCTGCTGGAGATAGCCAACGAGAAGCAGGACCGCATCCGCCTCGTCCCGGCCCGCTTCGACATCACCCAGAAGCAGCGCACCCTCACCGACCAGCACGTCCTGGCGATCTGCGAGGGCGGTCGCTCCCGCACCCGTGAGCACTTCAGCGACAAGTTCGGCACGGCCGACGCCAACATCTACTCGCTCAACGGCGAGCACGTCCAGGACGTGGTCCTGGGCCTGAAGGTGAAGTCCCGCCTGCCGGACCCGATGAGCGTGCTGCTGACCGTGGCGCAGAACCGCTTCCTGCTCAACTCGCTGCGCGGCGAGGGCTTCCTGAACATGCGGCTGACGGACACCGAGGCCAAGGAGGTCGTCGGCATCGACCCGGTCCGCCAGGTCTTCGAGGAGTGCATCGCCTCGCGCCCCTGCGTCATGGCCCGTGACGAGTACGGGGACTTCCACTGCTCGACCCACAGCACCCTCTTCCTCCCCGCCCTGATCAAGGGGTCCGCGCTGTGGAAGCAGGTGCGGGAGGGGCTGAAGTTCTTCGACGTCCCCGAGGCCGACCTGTCCGCGGTCACCGCCTTCCGCCTGGACATGGTCCAGCGCCCGCGCTTCACCTCCCGGGTGTTCCCGCCGACGGCCGACGCCCCCGGCACCTACGGCTTCCTGCTGGGCGACGCCGCGAACGCGATCCACTTCTGGCCCGGCCGCGGCCTCAACAGCGGTCTGGCGTCGGCGATCTCACTGGCCCGCTCGCTCAAGAGCGCCTGGCGCGGCAACCGGTTCCGCGACGCGGACTTCCTGCGCCACGAGGCCGCGATGTCGGTCCTCCAGTACCGGCACAAGAGCCGCGCCTGGAACGCCATGGTGACCACCGACGACCAGGGGGTCACCTACGCCATCAAGGACCAGATCGCCCGCAGCCTCCAGGCCGAGGCCGCGGACGGGGCCGAGGAGACCCGCGAGGCCGACATCGACGCCCTGCTGCAGCAGCTCCAGGAAGTGGGAGCACGGCTGGCCCCCCGGATGTCCGGCCTGCCCGACGAGGCGACCCTGCGGACCCACCTGGACACGCTGCAGAGCGGAACGCTGCGCACCCTGCGCGAGAGCGGCCCCTGGGACACGCTGATCGTCGGCGGCGAGGAGGTCGACATCGACATCTTCTACCAGCCGGACCCACCGGCCCCCAAGTCCCCACCCCGCGACCCCAGGAACGCCGACCTGCCCCCGCACGCAACAGCCCGCTGACCCGGGCCCTCCCTCGGATCAGACCTGAAACATCGTCAACGACAGCTGGGCATCCATGACTTCCGCCAGCCGCGTCAGCATGCCGACAGTCGGGCTGACGCGGTCGGATTCGATCCGGGAGATCATGGCCTGTCCCGTCCCGGCCGCCTTGGCAAGCTGCGCCTGGGACCAGCCCAGCTGTTCACGGCGCTCGCGTACGAGCTCCCCCGGGGTCATTTCGACTCCGGGTAGCGCCGCAGCTCACCGGTGTCGATGACCCAGTCACCGACGGTGATCTTGTCACCGAAGACGTAGGGAACATGCGCGGAGTACCGGCCAGGGCCGTCTTCCGTGGCGATCTTCCAGTGGTGGTGGGCAGTGCCGTCTCGGGGGTCGATGATCAGGTAGTGGGGAATGCCCATGACCGGATAGTCCCGCAGCTTGCCCTCGTAGTCGTTCTCAGGGTTCGAGGGAGAGACGATCTCCACGGCCAGTCGGACGGCAGTGGCATCGACAGCGCCCGGGACGTCCATCGCGTCCTCGTCGACCACGACGACGTCCGGGCGACGCAGTTTGGCGGCTCCCGGGTGCTCGATATCGGCCGTGTAGGCGATCAAGCCGTCCGGGAGCTGGTGGTCGAGCTGAGTGGTGACGCGCTTGGCGTTGAGGCCGTGCGCACCGGCCGGGCTCATCGTCAGCAGGATCTGGCCGTTACTGATCTCCACGTGCGGGGACATCGGCAGTTCCGGCCGCAGGTGGTCGGCGTAGGCGCGCAGATGGCGGTAGATCGGCTGCTCGGTCACGCCTTCACGATGGCATATCTGGCGTCACCGGCCCCGGGTCCAGTTCGGAGTAAGTCGGTATCCAAGACTTGCTCACAGATCATTCTCATAATTGTCAACAATATTGAAATCAATAGCTATCCGTTCTACGGTCGGCTCATCAGGTGCACCGCCTGCCACTTCCGTCGCGTCCTGACGCGGCGGAGGCGTCGGGCCGTGCCCACAGCACACCGATGCACTAGGAGGTCCACGGGTGGACGTCACTCGCAGGAACGTCATCCACGGCGCAGGTGCCGCGGCACTGGCCGCGCTCGGAATCGCCCAGGGAGCCGGCACCGCCTTCGCCAGTGCCCCGGCCGCGCAGGGCAGCTCGACCGCGACCGGCAAGTACTCCCTGGAGTTCGACTCCACCGCCTGGTCCTACGACTCGGCCAACGACGTCTACTACCAGATCGGGACGGTGTACGCCGCGAACCCGGCCGACACCAACTACGAGACCCTGTCGGTCTACGTGCCCGGCGCCTACCTGACGGCGACTCAGAACAGCGACGGCACCACGTACACCGCCACGGTGAACCAGAAGGGCGCCGTCGGCCGGTACACCGCGAGCACCGCGCCGATCGTGGTCCCGGTCAACACCCCGGGCTACTCCGCGCAGTCCCCGGCCACGTCCTACAACTACTCGGCCGTGTCCCAGTACCTGGAGGCCGGGCTGGTCTACGTATGGCCGGGCATGCGCGGCACGTCCAGCTCGACCAGCACGCTGACCGGCGACGCCCCCTGGGGCGTGACCGACCTCAAGGCCTCGATCCGGTACCTGCGGTACAACCGGAAGGCCCTGCCCGGCAGCACCGACCGCATCGCCCTGTTCGGCATGAGCGGCGGCGGCGCCCAGGACACCGTGGCCGGCGCGTCCGGCGACAGCGCCCTGTACCTGCCCTACCTGCGCTCGATCGGTGCGGCCATGGAGGACGCCCACGGCCGGCCCCTCAGCGACGCCGTGGCCGGCGTCATGGCCTGGTGCCCGATCACCAGCCTGCACGAGGCCAACCTGTCCTACGAGTGGAACATGGGCCAGTTCGCCTCCACCGGCACCCGCGCCACCGACACCTGGACCAGCGCCTACTCGACGGACCTCGCGCACGCCTGGGCCACCTACCTCAACCGCCTGGGCCTGCGCGACGGGCACGGCAAGCGGCTGGAGCTGACCCGCTCCAGCAGCGGCGTCTACCAGGCCGGCAGCTACTACGACCACCTGATCTCAGTGATCACCACCTCGCTGAACGAGTTCCTGGGCTACACCACGTTCCCGTACACCTACACCACCCAGGGTGGCCCGCCCGGTTCGGGCATGACCGGGACCTCGACCACCTACGCGACGGTCGCCGACTACTTCGCCCACCTCAACACCGACAGCACCTGGGCGGTCTACGACTCCGCCAGCAACACCGCCAAGGTGTTGAGCCTCGAAGGGTTCGTCAACAGCCAGAAGACCGCGAGCAAGCCGGTCGGCGCGTTCGACGGGTACTCGCGCGGGCAGACCGAGAACGGCGTCTTCGGGCAGGGGCTCAGCCAGCCCAAGCACTTCGCGCCGCTGACCCGCGACGTCATCGCGGCCAACCAGGCCAAGTACGCCGCGTACTCCGACTGGGACTCCTCCTACGGCGCCGCCGGGTACGACAGCGACTTCGCCGAGCGCGACAACGCCGGCAAGGACACCGCCTGGCGGCTGGACGCCTACAACCCGCTGTACTACCTGTCCCCGGCCTTCGACGGCTACCGGCAGTCGCAGGTGGCCCAGCACTGGCGCATCCGCACCGGCATCATGCAGGGCGACACCGCCAACACCACCGAGATCAACGTCTCGCTGGCGCTGCAGGACTACGGCGTGCGCAGCGTGGACTTCGCCACCGTCTGGGCCATGGCCCACACCCAGGCCGAGTACGACAACGGCGACCCCGCGACCAACTTCATCGACTGGGTGGAGTCCGTCATCGGAAAGTGAGCCCGCAGAGTGGGCTCGGCACGTGAGCGTCGACGCGGGGTCTTGACGGTTCCGTTGGACTAGACCATTCTCAGCATCGCAGACGATCCCACGACCAGGCATCGGGAACGTGGGCCACAACCGCCGCGAGGCGCCACGGGTTCGACCACACCGGCACAGGACTGCCCTGGCCGGGACGGACCCGGCGCCTCGCGTTGGCAGTCGCGTGAGCGGACACGCGCCTGCATGCGGCAGGGCCGCCGACGCGGTCGGGATCGTGCACTTCCATCAGGGCCCAACACCGCGCGCCATGGAGCGAGGGACACACCGGATGATGAGACGCTCGAAGAACTTACCGATCCGCACCCTTCGGGGTCGCGTCATGGCCGTGCTCGGAGCCGTCGTGCTCCTGGTCGGCCTCGGGGTCAGCGCCGCGAGCCTGGCCCAGGCCGCCGGCGGCACCGGCCCGATCACGGGCTACCAGGGGCTGTGCCTGGACGACCGCAGTGCCAGCACCGCCAACTTCAACCCGGTCCAGGTCTACACCTGCAACGGCACCAACGCCCAGCAGTGGACGGTGGCGTCGAACAGCACCCTGCAGGTGCTGGGCATGTGCCTGGACGTGGCCGGGGCCGGCACCGCCAACGGCACCCTGGTCGACCTGTACGCCTGCAACGGGACCGCCGCCCAGGTCTGGCAGCCCCAGTCGAACGGGGCACTGCTCAACCCGAACTCCGGCAAGTGCCTGGACGACACCGGGTTCGGCGGCTCCGGCACCCAGGTCCAGATCTGGTCCTGCGCCGGCAGCTCCAACCAGACCTGGACCCTGCCCAGCAGCGGGGGCGGCGGCACCGGCGGATTCGTCGTGAGCAGCGCGCAGTTCAGCCAGATGTTCCCGAACCGGAACTCCTTCTACACCTACACCGGCCTGGTCACAGCACTCAGCAAGTACCCCGGCTTCGCCACCACCGGCAGCAGCACCGTGCAGAAGCAGGAGGCTGCCGCGTTCCTGGCCAACGTCGACCATGAGACCGGCGGTCTGGTCTACATCAACGAGATCGACCAGTCCGGCAACTACTGCGCGGCCGAGTCCTACGGCTGCCCGGCCGGCACCTACGCCTACTACGGCCGCGGCCCGCTGCAGATCAGCTGGAACTTCAACTACGAGGCGGCCGGCAACGCGCTGGGCGTCGACCTGCTCGACAACCCCAACCTGGTCTCCACCAACGCGGCCGTCTCCTGGGAGACCGCGCTGTGGTACTGGATGACCGACACCGGCCCCGGCACCATGACCGGCCACAACGCCATGGTCAACGGCGCCGGCTTCGGCCAGACCATCTGGGCCATCAACGGCAGCATCGAGTGCAACGGCGGCAACACCGCCGAGATGCAGGACCGGGTCAACGACTACGAGGCGTTCGCAGCGATCCTCGGCGTCTCCCCGGGCTCCAACCTCACCTGCTGACGCAGCAACACCCGTCAGCCGTCAGTACGTCCGGCAGTCCCGCCAGTCCCGGCAGCGCACCGCGCCGCCGGGACTGACGGTCCGTCCGACTCCTGCCGCTAATCCTGCTGCTTGTAGATCTCCTTGCCCGACGCGTCGTAGGCGTGGATGTAGGCGCTCGGCCCCGGGACCGGCCTGGAGCTGGAAGGGGTGACGGCGACGGACAGGGCGGCCGAGTAGAAGAACACGCCGCCGGTCATGGTCGCCGGGTACTCCTTGGGGCTGGTGCCGTAGCTGATGGTGATCCTGGCGATGTTCGACGCGTAGTGCCCGGCACCCAGCAGCAGGTACTTCCCGCGGCCGGCGGACATGCCGAAGCTGTCGAAGAACTCGATGAGGTGGCCGGGGCTCCACATCCGGTTGTTGATGAACGTCGGCGGGACGTCCGGGCTGGTGCCCTTGCTGCCCTTGGTCTCGCACTGCACGTACTGGCCGGCCGAGTCGACGGCGACCACCGCACCGTCCCAGTCCGTCGAGGCGATCGGCGTGCGCGCGGCGAGCACCGCGTGGTAGCGCGAGGCGTCCGAGCCCAGGCAGGAGGCCAGGATCTGGCTGACGGTCCCGGCGTCGATCGGAGTGGTCGTGGCACTAATCACCGTGGATGCGCCGGAGCCGGAGCTCTCGTGCACCGCGGTCGGCCCCGAGCCGGTTCCGCCCGACACGGATCCCTGCGTCGCGGTCGCACTCGGTGACGGCGCGGCGCTCGTCGAACTGCCGGCGCCCAGCGCCGGGACGGCGGTGACCGGCTTGGCGGCCCCGTGGCCGCTGGTGACGGCCACGGCCGCCACGCTCAGCGCCGCCACACCGGCGGCGATGCCCACCGGCAGTCCCCACCTGCGGTGCATCGAAGCGCGCTGGTCATCCGGATCGATCTTCATCAGCAGTTCCTCCCGGGTCCGCCGATGGTTCGGCAGATCACGATCTGGGGGAGCTGCGGGAATGCCCTGCTTGTCATTCATCGTGCGACCTCCCCCGCGTTGACGGATTGTCTGGAACTGAACGACGCCGGTCCCGGCGGGCCCGCCGACCCGCCGCTCACGCCGAGGTCGGCCCCCAGCCGCCGCCGTGCCCGGTGCAGTCGGGACTTCACCGTCCCGACGGCGATCCGCAGCGCCGCCGCGGCCGCCTGCTGGTCCAGGCCCGCCCACACGCAGAGCTCGACGACCTCGCGCTCATGGCGCGGGAGTCGGGCCAGCGCCCGGTGGATCTCCGACATCCGGCGTTCGTCGTCGACCAGACCGGCGACCCCGTCCGCGTGGTCGCCCACCGGCTCGTCGTGCGAGACCAGCCGGTGCAGCAACGCCTCGGCCCGGCGCAGCCGCCTCCTGGTGTTCGACAGCAGACCGTCGGCGATCCCCAGCAGCCAGGGCAGGGCCGAGTCGCGGTCGAGCACCGTCTCCGATCTCCGTCGCCAGGCATGCAGGAACACCGTCGAGGTGAGGTCCTCGGCCTCGGACCAGTCGGCCGTGCGCCGGAACAGGTAGTTGTAGACCGTCTTGGCATGCCGGTCGAAGATCCGACCGAACGCCTCCCGGTCCCCGTCGACGGCCCGCGCCCACAACTCCCGGTCGGACATCCGTCCGACCGAAGCGGCGGGACCAGCGTCGTTCAGTTCCATGCTCTGTATGTGTCCGCCAACCGGTCGAAGGTTCCCGCGATCATAATCAGGTCATCACCGCGGAGCGCCGGGCCCCATGCCCCACCACCCCTGGCCTCCGCACCGGGAGCCGGGTAGCGTCCCACCGCATGGAGCTGGAACCGCCGCGCACGGTCCCGGAACTGCCCGCCAACACGGCCCTGCTGGACTTCCTCCGGCAACAGGCCTCTCCGCCGAGCGGCCCCGAGGACTGGACCCTGGGCGAGTGGCAGCTGCACACCCATCCCGACCTGGAGGGGCGACTCGCCGACCTGACCCCCAAGGAGCGGCTGCACTCCCCCACCCTGACCACCCGGACGGTCCGGGCCCACCAGGAGCGCCTGCACTGCGCCTACGGCGTTCCGGTGCTCTGCTACGAGGGCATCGCCGTGGCCGTCGCCATGGGCATGCGCACCCTGCTGGTACGGCTGCCCGCCCTGCCGGAGAACCTGAAGCCCGGGGAGCCGGTCCCTCCCCTGACCGACCGTGACTGGCAGTCGGTGGACCCCTGGCAGGGCCATCTGATCACCGCCGAGGGCAACCGCAGACTGACCGGACTGCTACGCGGCGCGATCGCCGCGGCCCGGGAGACCCTCCGCTAGGACCGCCCGGTTGGCCGGGACCTCCGCCGGAGGCGCACGTACGCCTGGTTGACATGCACTCAGCATCCGCGCTCTACTCAGGCTTCGTGCCACTTGGCAACGTTGTCAGATCATCAGGTCCGACGTCGCTGCCGAGCGTGGAAGCCACCTGTCCCTGGCACACCCATGCGCGAAGCACGGAACGCGGAGGCAACCGATGACCACCCGGCGGCACCCGGACACACCCCGTCTCAGCAGCAGACTCCGTCAACGCCTGACCGCAGTGGCCCTGGTGGCCGTCGCGGTCATCCCCTTCCAGACCCTCGGCAGTGCCGTGGCGGGTGCCGCATCCGGCCCGCAGCTCGTCACGGACCCCGCAGCCCTGGTCAACCCACTGATCGGCACCTCGGGCGCCGTGGACACCTTCCCCGGCCCCGACATGCCCAACGGCATGATCCAGTGGGGCCCGGACACCACGCCCTCCCGCACCGACGGCGGCGGCTACGAGTACAACAGCACCAAGATCTCCGGCTACAGCCTCACCCACATATCGGGCCCCGGCTGCCCCGTCGCCGGCGACATCCCGATCCTGCCGCTCACCGGCGCACTGTCGGGCAACCTCTCCACCACCACTGCCACGTTCAGCCACGCCAACGAGCAGACCGGGATCGGCTACTACGGCCTGACCGACGCCGCCGGCGTCAAGACCGAACTGACCGACACCACCCGGGCGGGCCTGGGGAAGTTCACCTTCCCGGCCGGTGCGCAGGCCAACCTGCTGCTCAAGCTGAGCGGCGGGGCCACCCAGGTGGACGGCACCCGGGCGAAGGTGGTCAGTGACACCGAGGTGAGCGGCGCCGTCGACAGCGGCCACTTCTGCGGCGCGGACAACCGCTACACCCTGCACTTCGACATCAAGTTCAACCAGCCGTTCACCCAGAGCGGCACCTGGGTCGGCAGCACCATCAACCCCGACGCGAAGTCGCTGAGCCTCGGTCAGCCGCAGCAGACGCCGGCCGCGCCGCAGACCACCCCGCGCAAGCAGCAGCACTTCACCCTCCCGGCCACCCCGTCGCCGAAGATCCACCCGACCGGGGGCGCCAAGGCCGTGGGCACCCGGCCTCCGACCGACAAGGCTCCCTCGCCCACCGCGACGGCCTCCTCCGCCCCGGTCACCGGCGCCAACGGCATGTACCTCACCTTCGACACCTCCGCGTCGACCACGGTGACGGCGGCCGTCGGCATCTCGTACACCAGCGACGACAACGCCGCCTCGAACCTCTCCACCGAGGTCAAGGGGTGGGACTTCGACGCCGTGCGGCAGGCCAACCACGACGCCTGGAACGCCGTCCTGAACCGGGTGCAGGTCGGCGGCGGCAGCAACGACCAGCAGGTGCAGTTCTACACCGCCCTCTACCACTCGCTGCTGCACCCCAATGTGTACTCCGACGACAACGGCCAGTACATGGGCATGGACGACCAGGTCCACAAGCTCAGCAAGGGCCAGAAGGCGCAGTACGCCAACTACTCGGGCTGGGACACCTACCGCTCCCAGACCCAGTTGATCGCCATGGTCGAGCCGAAGGTGACCGGCGACATCGTCACCTCCATGCTCAACGGCTACGACCAGACCGGCCTGCTGCCCAAGTGGGCCTCCAACAACGGCGAGAGCTATGTGATGGTCGGCGACCCGGGCGCCTCGATCATCGCCGACGCGTACGCCTTCGGAGTACGCAACTTCGACACCGCGCACGCCCTGGACGCGATGGTCCACGAGGCCACCGCGCCCAACCAGGACCGTCCCGGCGAGTCGGTGCGCGACGCCAAGGGCTACCTGCCGCTGGACGAGACCGACTACGGCTGCTGCAACTTCTACGGTCCGGTCTCCACCCAACTCGAGTACGACAGCGCGGACTACGCCCTGGCGTCCTACGCCAAGGCGCTGGGCGACACGACGGACTACCAGAAGTTCGCCACCCGCGCCCAGGACTGGATGAACGTCTTCAACCCGCAGACCGGCTACATCCAGGGCAAGGACCTGGACGGCCAGTTCGCCGGCAGCTTCACCCCCGGGACGTCCAACGGCTTCGTCGAAGGCACCTCCGCCCAGTACACGCCCATGGTGCCGTTCGACCTCCAGCAGCTGATCACCGCCCGCGGCGGGGACGCGGCGTACTCGTCCTACCTGGACAGCCTGCTGGGCAACATCACCGACCCCGGCGGCACCAACGCGGACCTCAGCAACGAGCCCAGCCTGGAGATCCCCTGGGAGTACGACTACCTCGGCCAGCCCTGGAAGACCCAGGCCGCCGTACGCCAGGCCCAGCAGAAGCTCTACTTCAACGCCCCGGTCGGCTCGTTCGGCAACGACGACCTGGGGGCGATGAGCTCCTGGTACGTCTGGTCCTCGCTGGGGATGTACCCGGAGACGCCGGGAACCGACACCCTGGTCCTGGGCAGCCCGACCTTCCCCGTCGCCAACGTGACCTTCGGCAACGGCAAGCAGGCCGCGATCAGCGCCCCGCAGGCAGCACCCGACGCCCCCTACGTCCAGGCCCTGGACGTGAAGGGCAAGGAGTGGAACAGCCCGTGGCTGACGTTCAGTCAGTTCGAGAAGGCGGGCACGCTCGACTACAGCCTCAACACCGTGCCGAACACCACCTGGGCCGCCTCGGGCACCGCGGTCCCGCCCTCCGACACCACCGGCGGCAGCCGGATGCTCGCGGCCACCGGCCCCAGCAGCGACGGGCTGATCGTCGCACCGGGCGGATCGGCCGACGCCACCCTGCGGCTGACCAACCTCAGCACCCAACCGGTCACCGCCGACTGGACCGCCACCGCCCCCTCCGGCGTCACACTCACCACCCTCACCGGTTCACTGACCGTGCCGGCCTCGGGCAGCGCCGAGGCGAAGATTCCGGTGACCGCCGGAGGCACCGAAGGTGCCTACGCGGTGACCTTCGCGGTCACCGACCACAGCAGCGGTGCCTCGATCGCCGCCGCCACGCTGCGGGTGTCGGTGGCCCAACCGGGCGAACTGTGGCCGTACGAGTCCAACGAGGGGATCTACCCCGACGGCACACACTTCTCCGGCGGCTTCGACGACGAAGGATGGGCCTACTCACAGAGCGCGCTGACCACGGCCGGAGTCGGCAGCGGCACGAAGGTCAGCGCGGACGGCATCACCTACACCTGGCCGACGGTCGCCAGCGGCCGACCGGACAACCTGGAAGTCGCCGGACAGACGATCCCGCAACCCGACGGCACCACCGGCGCCTACCTCGGCCTGCTCGGCGCCGCGACCGACGCACCTCTCGACGGAACCGGCGTCCCCGGCCGACTCACCGTCACCTACACCGACGGCACCACCACGACGGCGACGGTGACCTTCTCCGACTGGACGCTCAACGGCGCCTCCACGAAGCCGGTGGCAGGCGACACCACCGCCATCACCACCACCTACCGCAACACCGCCGACGGCACCAAGGACACCGTGCAGGCCTACGTCTTCTCGGTGAAGGTACCGCTGGACAGCACCAAGGCAGTGGCATCCGTGACACTCCCGGTGACCGGGGCGTCCGGAACGGTGCACCTGTTCGCCATCGCCTTCGGCGGATAGCCCCGGCACTGCGCTGCAGAACCGATCCACCCGCGCCACACAACCGGGAGTGCCTCCCACCGCAGAACAACGACGGGAGGCACTCCCGGTGCGCACCATCTGAAGGCTCACCAACCACAGCCAGATCACGAAGCGATAGGAGCAGCGACGGAAGAGTGTTAGAAAGCCCTGGTGAACGATCGTCCCGAGCAGCCCTCAACCGTACGCGTGTTCGTTGCACTCGCCCCGCCCGACGACGCGAAGGACGAGTTGGCCAATGCCCTGCGGCCCGCCTACGAGCAGTACCCCGGTCTGCGGTGGAACCGGATCGAGGACTGGCACATCACCCTGGCGTTCCTCGGCGAGCTCCCGGTGACGGCCGTTCCGACCCTGCGACCGGTGCTTGCCCGACTGGCCGCATCTCGCCCACCCCTGACCTTGGGCCTGAACGGCGGCGGCCACTTCGACGAGCGCCTGCTGTGGAGCGGGATCCAGGGTGAACTCGAAGGCCTCCACCACCTCGCCGACGACGTCCGCAAGCTGGTGCGGACCTGCGGCATCACCTTTCCGGAGCGCCCGCTGCGCCCCCACCTGACGCTGGCCCGGGCCCGCCGGAGCGAGCAGGCCACCATCCCGCCAGCAGCCGCGAGCCTCGCCCACTTCACCGGCCACCCCTGGCAGACCGAGCGCCTCCACCTGGTGGGAAGCAACATCGGCCGCGGCCCGGGAGCCATCCGCTACCGCGACATCGACGCCTGGCACTTCGCCGGCGACAGCTGATGGGTAGCCAACAGAACGGGCAGCCGGCCCGGGCACGGACCTCAGCCGAGATGCGGACGCGCGTACGTACGTGTCCGCAGGCCGGGTGAGTACCCGGCCCGCTCGACGAGCGGGTCAGGGCTTGTTGACCGCCGAGGCCCAGTCGAAGTCCACGCCCATGTCGTGGTACATCTTCGAGTACCCGACGAAGCAGTTGAACATCTGGACCTTGCCGTTCTTCAGGTACCAGAAGTCGGCGGTCGGCGCGTCGACCTGCTGGCCCTTGCCCTTGACGACGCCGCCTGTCGGCGATACGAGTTGCCCGTCGAACGTGCCCTGGATCGACAGCTCGATGCTGATCTCGTCGCCGTTCACGGTGATGCGCTTCAGGTCACGGTGAACGTTGGAGAAGAGGCCCTTCATGTAGGGCAGAACGTTGCCGAGCGCCTTCCCCCGGTAGGCCTGGCCGGCGACCATGTCGTTGAAGACGCCGTCCTTGGTGAAGCTGTTGACGAACGTCGCGACGTCCAGGTGGCTGCCCTCCGCGACGTAGTAGTCGCGCAGGACCACCGCGAGGTTGGCCTTCTCGTGCGCGGTCAGGTGGCGGTCGGTGAGCGGCAGTTCCGCCAGTTGGCGTGCGGTCAGGGTCGGGGCGGCCGCGTTGCTGCGGACCGCCGCCCTGCTGTCGGCGGAGCTTGCGGCCTGTGACGGCACCGCGGCGATGGAAAGTGCACCCAGAACAGCTACCGCGGTCGCGGCGGTGATCGACTTCCGGCTGAGCAGCTTCATGTCGTGTTCCTCCAGGTTGGTACTCAGGGTTCGAGATCCGTCGCGACGGCGTCTGCCGCGCTCTTGGTAATTCAAATGCTCGCTTGACTTTATGGACGGCCAGCGCGGAATGTCAAGCCACTGTTTGAATTCCGTGGCCGCACGGCCGCCGAGGCACGCCTACGGACCGGACCTATGCCGTCGCGAGCGCTACCATCCGCCCCCCGACCTGCGAGGCGGCCGTTGACGATGCACTCAAACATCTGATTGAATACATCGTATGATGCGCGTGGAGAAGGCAGACCTGCGCCGGGAGGCCGGCCAGCGCACACGGGACGGCCTCCAGACGGCCGCCCTGGAGCTGATCGCGCAACGGGGCCAGGAGGGCGTGACACTCCGCGAGATCACTGATCGCGCCGGAGCCAACGTCGCCGCCGTGAGCTACCACTTCGGGTCGCTCAAGAAGCTGTGCGACGCGGCGATCGAGCACGCGCTGGAGCGCTATCTGGACGACAAGATCCGGGAACTCGACTCCCTCTCCCCCACCGCCACACTCCATGAGGTGGCGGTGGCGTTCGCCCGACCGATGATGCGTGCGCTGTCGGCCGGAGGCCAGGACCTGGCCGTGATGCGGACGGTGGCGCGCGTCGGAATCGATCCGCCCCAGGGGTGGGATCGACTGGACGACAAGTTCGACCGGAGCCGCCGTGGAGCCGTCCGGGTGCTGGCACCCAACCTTCCCGGAGTCGACGAGGAAGAACTGATCTTCCGTACCCGGTGCGCAGCCGGCCTGCTGAACTGGCTAGCGCTGGCGCCCATCGGCACCGAACTCGCCGCGCTGTCCGCCGAGCAGATCGAACGGCAGCTGGTCCCTGTGGTGGCTGGAGCATTCCGCGGGGACACCCCCACCGGCCACTGACCCGACCAAGGCCACGGCCACGGCCACGTGAGGTCACTGCGATCGGAGCTCAGCGCACCAGCCAGGTCAGCAGTGTCGTCACCACGAACAGCGCGCTCGCCGCAGACCAGACCGCACGGCGTGTCAGTCGCGAGGACCCAGTCGGCGTCCCGGTCGGCGTCCAGTCGCCTGCTCCCGGTGCCAGCAGCGCGTCCGCGAACGCCTTCGCGGACGATGGTCGGTCCTGGGGAGCCACCGCCATCGCAGCGCGAAGGAGTGCGTCGATGCCGTTCGGAACCGCCAGCGCCGCGGGAATCGCCGGCGGCGCTGACGTGGACGGTTGGCCCGTCATCAGCGTGGTGTGCCCGCCCGAGCCGAACGGCTTCTGCCCGGTCAGGAGTTCGAAGGTCACGACGCCGAGCGCGTACACATCCGCCCGGGCGTCGAACCCACCGGTCTGGAAGACCTGCTCGGGCGCCATGTACGCAGGCGTACCCGTGGTCACCGTCAGCCCCGACGCGTCGGCGAGCTGCTTCGCGCTACCCAGGTCCGCCACGAGTACCGCAGGAGGCGTGCGGTCGGAGTCGAGCAGCAGGTTCGACGGCTTGACGTCCCGGTGGATCACCCCCGCACCGTGCAGCACCTCCACGGCGTACCCGGCCTCTGCGGCCAGCAGGAGCGCCTCCGCGGGCGGGCAGTGACCGATCCTCTCGGCCAGCGTGCCGCCCCGTACGTAGTCCATGACGAAGTAGGGCCGGTCGTCCTGGACGCCGACATCGTGCACCCGCACCACACGGGGGCTGGAGATCCTGCGGAGCAGCCTCGCCTCCGCCAGGAACCGCTCCCGGACATCGGCGTTCGACGCCCAGTTGTCGGCCAGCACCTTGACCGCGACGTCCGTGTCCAGCTCGGGGTCGTACGCCTTCCACACGGTGGCGAAGGCGCCGGCGCCGAGCCGGTCCGCCAGGAGGTAACGGCCTAGCCTCTGCATGTGGCAGCATTCTGCCCGAGGCGCGGGGGCCGGGCGACCCGCGTGCAGCGGGGTCGGATGCGGGTCGGACCGGAACGGGGGAGAACGGGGTGCTCGAAGAGGTCGAGCTGACACGGCTCGTGGCTTCCGCCCGGACAGGTGACCCGGTGTCCTTGGACCACCTCCTGGCCAAGCTGCGGCCACTGGTCATGCGGCGCTGCTCCCGGTTCCTGCCGCATCACGCCGACGCCGAGGAAGCCGCCCAGGACGCCCTGCTGTCCATCAGCACCCACCTGCACGAGTACAGCGGACGAGGCTCGTTCCTGGGGTGGGTGACCGTGATCGCCTCGAACTCCGCCCGGTCCACCTACCGATCGATGTGCCGACGCGCGGAGGACAGCCATGCTGTCCTTCCCGAGAACACGGACCCGCGAACGACCAGTGTCATCGCCGGAACCCGCCTTGACCTGATGGAGGCGCTGTCCGCGCTGGAGAAGCAGCATCCGGCTCTGGTCGAATCCTTCGTGCTTCGCGATCTCGGAGACCTGACGTATGTCCAGGTGGCTGAGATTCTCGACGCTCCCCTGGGCACCGTCAAGGACCGCATCCACCAGGCCCGCCGCTTCATGCGGGACCGCCTCGTCAGCGGCCTCTGATCCAGCCGTGTCCGGACCCGGAGGTACTGCAGTGCGAGCGCGCAGCGCCACCGCCGTTCTGGCGGCGGCCGTCGGACTCGGCCTGGTGACCGGCCGGTTCGTCCTACCGGCTCACTCCCCCGCCCCGTCGGCGCCGTCCACCGCGCCGTCCACGTCCCTGCCCGGCGCCGGCTCCGCACTGCCCAAGGCCGCCACCGGACCTCTGACGGAACAGAACCTGCTGGCGGCCGCCGAGTTCGAGGCCGTCGGCATCTCCCAGCACATCTACGTCCGGGACCGCGTCGGTGACGGCACCTACGCCAACGCGGCCTGCGCCGGGGAGAAGACCCTCGGCGAGACCCTGGGAGGACCGGGCGCACACTTCCGCGGACTGGTGACGACCACGCAGACGGACCCCACCGACCCCACGTTGGCGGTGGGCAGCGGCGGGCAGGTCGCACGGGAGGTCGCCGCTGACGCCCTGAGCCAGGCACTGGCCCAGAACTACACCGAGCGGCTGCTGCTGGAGGAAGTGCCGTGCCAGGACGAACCGGCCGGCCACTGGGTCTACGGACCGACCCGCACCCTCGACGTCGCCCCGGGGATCGCCGCGAGCTGGATGGGCACCTACCAGGGGGCCCTGAACACCGCCGGGGCCGCACCGAAGGACAAGGAGCCGTGCGGCGGCATCGCCGTACTCAGAAGCGGCACCCACTACGCCTTCCTGCAGGTCAACGCCTGCCTGGACACCGCCGCGATGACGCGGATCGTCCGTGCCGCCGTGGTCCGACTCTGAGGCCACGGCGACCGCGGAAAAACTCCACCCAACTTTTCCGGCACCGCCGGCATCTCCCCAGATGTACGAGGACGCAGAGCGCGTCCTGACCAACAGGGGGACCAGATGTTCGGCAACCAAGCAGCCACCAAGCACTCGCGCCGCAGCCTCATCGCCGGATCGGCGGCCCTGGCCGGGGCCGCCGCGATCACGTTCGGCATCGGCCTGCAGCCCGCCACCGCCAGCACGGACACCGACTCCGCCGGCCACGCGGCCGTCACCCGGACAGCAGCCTTGGCCGAGCCCGGCCTCGGCTCGTCCAACCTCATCCAGAGCGAGGACTTCTTCCAGCAGGGACTGTCCGCGGCCGGCGCGACGGTGGAGCTGGCCGGGACCCAGGGCCTCTCGGCGTGCTCCGGCGAGGAGACGATGCGGGTCCTGACCAAGGGGAAGGCCGCCGGCTACGCCGACGTGGCCTGGACCTTCGACACCGCCGGCAGCCTGCTGAACGAGTCCGTCGCCGACCTCTCCAGCGACAAGTCGGCGGCCTCGTACGAGAAGCAGCTCAACGACCTGGTACGCAGCTGCCAGCACGAACCGGCCGGCCACTGGCACTACGGTCCGGGCCATGCGCTCACGCTCGCGGGCGGCCAGGCGCACTGGTACCCGTCCGTCAACGGCGACGGCGTCGTCTCCGGTGGCGTCGCGGTGATCCGCAGCGGCCAGCGGATCGGCATCGTCGAACTCGTCGGCGCACCCAGCAACGACCCCGGCTACATGAAGGGCATCGCCGCCATCGCAATCAACCGCCTGGCGTTCTGACCCTCAGCGTCGGCGGTGGTTGAGTATCCCGACAAGAGTGGCAAAGTCGGCGGCGCCCGCCGGATCATCCGCGTAGCGGGTGGTCTGGAGGGGGCCGACCTCGGAAAGGACGATGTCCTCCCGGGCCAGGACGTGGACCAAGGCCAACAGGGCGGCACGGGCGTTGCCGTCGGCGAAGGGGTGGAAGAACGCCACGTCGAGGTACACCCGGGCCGCGCGGGCCGCCAGCGGGATGTCCGGGTCGGTCGCCTCGTCCAGGCAGGATGCGAAGTCGGCCCGGGTACCCGGGGTGAGGGCATAGCGCTCGCGGCCAGCCTTCGCATAGGCGTCGCTCGCGCGGAACGGTGCCTCGGTGGCGCCGAGGACCTCACGCTGCCAGCTCGCCAGCAGGGCGAAGGTCAGCGGGGCTCGGCGTGCGGCATCGGCCCGGGCCAGGGCGTGGCCAGCGAGCAGACGCTCGGCACGAACGGGGTCGCGCCGGTGCACCGGCCCTTCGCACCAAGCCCGGAACCCGTCGCTCGACGGCGCAACCCGCCGTAGGACGGGTGCGTGTTGCCAGTCGGCCTCACGGCGCACGCCCAGCCAGACCGAAAGGCTGTCAGTAGCGGTCATGAAGATCCTCCAGTGCCGCTCTGTCGCGGTGGTCCTGGTAGGGAGCGTGGCCGGTGAGGCCGACAGCGAGGTCCTCACCGACGGAGTCGATCAGTGTCCTTTCAGGAGTGACCCAGCTCTTGAACCGGCCGCCGATCGCGCCCTCCACTGCGCGCTCCGCTTCGGCTTGGTCCATGCCAGTGGCGGCGAGGAACCAGCCCAGAATTATCGAGGCCTGCCCCTGCCAACCACCCTC
Source organism: Streptacidiphilus jeojiense (assembly GCF_000719095.1). Classification (GTDB taxonomy): domain Bacteria; phylum Actinomycetota; class Actinomycetes; order Streptomycetales; family Streptomycetaceae; genus Streptacidiphilus; species Streptacidiphilus jeojiensis. The sequence goes on from NZ_JOEH01000015.1 coordinate 176,295, forward strand.
CGCTCCCGAGTCCAGCGCGTATGTCACCAGTCGGACGCAGGCCCGCTCCAGATACCAGCTGCGGTCCTCGGGGGATGCGTCCGGCGGCGGCGCCAGTTCGGCAAATCGCTGAGCCGTCCGTTTCAACCACTCCCGCCACTCCAACAGAGCGGCTACCACGCGTGCCGCGGTCTCATCAGGGGTCGTCACCGAGCTTGGACCACCACCCCAGCTGCCGATGGGCCCGCCGTCGTAGTAGCGCCAGCTCCATCCCCAGGCCCAGCTGCCGTAGCGCTCTCGGATGATCGCGTCCACCTGACTGGCACACCAACGCTCGCCCTGCCACCAGCCGGCCATACCGGAGAGCACATGCGGCACCCACTCGCGGACCAGCGAGCGGAGGTGGGCGTCCTCGTCCTGGTCCCAGGCAAACGGGTGGCGGGCCGGATCGAGTTCATCCCAGTTCCGAATGCCTGAGGCGGTGATGCGGGGCACACGGTTCCCCGGAAAGGGCAAGGTGTCACGGTTGTACGTCAGCGCTGGTCACTCTTTCCGTCCTAGGTGATCGACCCACCAGTCTCGGCTCGAAGTCCCCGCACCGCGAACGGTTTTCCGAACGGCCCCGCGCCCCCGCCGGGGTGGCTGCCTCGAGTCCCTGCCCGGGACACACCGCGTCATCGTGGGCGGGCTGTTGGTGCGCATCGGCTTCACCGCCAAGCACGGCGCTGAGCCCAGGCTGGCGCATGCGCAGCACGCGCGCACGGAACGTGCGCAGGATGCGCCGTCGTGCAGGGTGCGGGGTGCCGCTGAGCGGTTTTCCTCCCGCGTGTCGACCTCCGCGAAGGAACCAACGAGCCCGCTGGTGAAAGTCCAAGGCTGGGCGAGTGCGGACCCGTTCTCGTACTCCAGACCCCTCACCTTGGAGTTGAACATGTTCAAAACCTGGTCCATGATGGCGCCATGACCGAGGGGGAGCGGCTGCGCCGCGCAAGAATCTGGATTGTGGTGTTCATGGTCGGCCTGGTACTCGCCGGGCTTACGGCCTTTCCGCTGGTGACCGAGTCGCGCTGGCTGGTGTGGTGGGCAACGGACCGCGGGTCGCCACTGGCCGGCGCAGCCGCACATCTGCCGTCGGCCGTCGTCTGGATCCAGCAGGTGCACCAGGGCCTCGTGGAGACCTCGGCCAAGTATCCGTTCCTGGCCTACGGGACCGACTGGCTGGCCTTCGCCCATCTGACCATCGCCGTCGCCTTCCTCGGACCGCTGCGTGATCCGATCCGCAACATCTGGGTGCTGGACTTTGGGCTGATCGCCTGCGTCGGCATCGTCCCGCTCGCACTGGTCTGCGGGCCACTGCGCGGCCTGCCACTCTGGTGGCTGCCGATCGACATCTCCTTCGGGCTCTTCGGCGCAATCCCTCTGTGGCTCGCCCGCCGCCACATCAAAGCCGTCGAGTACGGACGCACGGACAGCACTCCCAACGCCCAGGTGACAGCACCCGCCTAGATGATCTATTCCAAGGGGCTCAGTGGTCATACGCAATCAGAGCGCGCATGACTGGCTGGTCGGTGTGGTCGTTGTGCCAGATGGCGGCGGTCAGGGCGAGGATGCGTTGCAGAACGCGGACGGCCACGCCGCCAG
>NZ_JOEH01000016.1 GCF_000719095.1 Streptacidiphilus jeojiense
AGCCCCCCCCCCCCCCCCGCCCCCCCCCCGCCCCACTGCACAAACCCCCGCCGAAGGCGAAACCTCAGCGCACCCGAACGATCAGGGCATCGCCCTGCCCGCCCCCACCGCACAGCGCCGCCGCACCGACACCGCCGCCGCGCCGCTTCAGCTCAAGGGCCAGCGACAAGACCAACCGAGCCCCGGACATCCCGATCGGGTGACCCAGCGCGATGGCCCCGCCGTTGACGTTCACCTTGTCGAGCGAAATCCCCAGGTCCTTGACCGACTGCACCGCGACCGCGGCGAACGCCTCGTTGATCTCGACCAGGTCCAGGTCCTCGACGGTGAGACCCTCCTTGGCCAGCGCAGCGAGGATCGCGTTGGAGGGCTGCGACTGCAGCGAGTTGTCGGGGCCGGCCACATTGCCGTGGGCGCCGATCTCGGCGATCCAGGAGAGCCCCAGCTCCTCGGCCTTGGCCTTGCTCATCACCACCACCGCGGCGGCGCCGTCGGAGATCTGCGAGGCCGACCCCGCAGTGATCGTGCCGTCCCGGGTGAACGCCGGACGCAGCTTGGCGAGCGACTCCACCGTGGTCTCCGGACGGACCCCCTCGTCCGCGGCGAAGCGCAGCGCCTCGCCGCGCCGCTGCGGGATCTCCACCGGGACGATCTCCGCGTCGAACACCCCGTTCTTGGCCGCGGCGGCGGCGAGCTGGTGCGAGCGCGCGGCGACGGCGTCCTGGGAGGCCCGGTCGATGCCCAGGCGGGTGTTGTGGGTCTCGGTGGACTCGCCCATGGGGATGTTGTCGAAGGCGTCGGTGAGGCCGTCGTGGGCCATCGCGTCGAGCATCTCGATCGCGCCGTACTTGTAGCCCTCGCGGGACTTGGGGAGCAGGTGCGGGGCGTTGGTCATGGACTCCTGGCCGCCGGCCACGACGATGTCGAACTCGCCGGCCCGGATCAGCTGGTCGGCCAGGGCGATGGCGTCCAGCCCGGAGAGGCAGACCTTGTTGATGGTGAGGGCCGGGACGTTCATGGGGATGCCGGCCTTGACCGCGGCCTGGCGGGCCGGGATCTGGCCGGCGCCGGCCTGCAGCACCTGGCCCATGATCACGTACTGGACCTGGTCGCCGGTGATCCCCGCCCGGGAGAGGGCCTCCTTGATGGCGATGCCACCGAGGTCCGCTCCGGAGAAGCCCTTCAGTGAGCCGAGCAGGCGGCCCATCGGAGTGCGCGCGCCCGCGACGATCACATTGGTCATTTCGTAGCCCCTTTGCTGCGATGAGGGTCTGAACGCAACGCTGCCACGTCTCTGCGATCCAGGGTTTGAGGCCAAGATACTGACGCGTAACGCCTTCGTCACGGCTGACGCAGTGTGATCACGCGCACGGTTAACGTGGGTTTACCCGGGGGCGCCGCATACGCTTCATTGGAGGACTCCAAGGCCCTCAGGGAGGGAATCGTGCTCACTCGGATCGATCACATCGGTATCGCCTGTTTCGATTTGGACAAGACTGTGGAGTTCTACCGGGCCACGTACGGCTTCGAGGTGTTCCACAGCGAGGTCAACGAGGAGCAGGGGGTGCGCGAGGCCATGCTCAAGATCAACGAGACCGGTGACGGCGGCGCCTCGTACCTGCAGCTGCTGGAGCCCACCCGGGAGGACTCCGCGGTGGGGAAGTGGCTTGCGAAGAACGGCGAGGGGGTGCACCACATCGCGTTCGGGACGGCGGACGTGGACGGCGACGCCGCGGCGATCCGGGACAAGGGTGTGCGGGTGCTCTACGACGAGCCGCGGATCGGCTCGATGGGGTCGCGTATCACCTTCCTGCACCCCAAGGACTGCGGAGGTGTGCTCACCGAACTGGTCACGTCCGGGAAGACCCACGAGTAACCTGAAAAGCCACCCGTACCCCCCTGCGCTTCAGGCCCGTGACATGAGAAAATACCGCGGTGCCCGGATAGCGGGGGCGTGGGTGGACGCGGGTGAGCGGGGTCCCCGGGATCTGTCACCATGTCTCCCTAAGGCACGATGACATCAAGGAGCTCACCCGGACGGCCGAAGCCGTGGGGTGGCGACCCGACCAGGAGACGGATGGGACCGCGGAGTGCGGGGCTACGAGGTTGACGATCAGCTCTCCAAGTTCGAAGCCAGGATGGACAAGCTTCGAACCGAGCGGGAGAAGGCCGTCACGCATGCCGAGGACCTCGCCTACCAGGTGGAGGTCCTTCGGGCGAAGCTGCACGAGTCGCGTCGGCAGCTCGCCCAGCCGCGCGCGTTCGACTCCGTGGCCGGTCAGGCCGAGCAGATCCTGCGGAACGCCGAGATGCAGGCGGAGCAGCTCCGGGCCGACGCCGAGCGGATGCGCCTGGAGGCGCAGAACACCACCCAGCGGGTGATGGCCGAGGCCGCCGAGCGCAGCGCCCGGGTGCAGGCCGAGTGGGCCGCGGAGGCGGAGAACCGGCGTCGCCAGCTGGAGCAGGAGCTCGCCGAGCTGCGCCGCAACGCCGAGCGGCATGTGAACGAGAACGTCTCCTGGGCCGAGCAGACCCGAGCCGGGACCGAGGAGCAGGCCCGGCGGGTGCTGGAGGAGGCCCGGGTCGAGGCCGAGCGGCTGCTGGCGTCCGCCAGGGCCGAGGCGATGGCGGTGTCCGAGCAGGCGACCTCGCAGGTCGCCGCGGACGTGCAGTCGACCAGGGCCGAGGCCGACCAGGTGCTGCTGCGGGCCAGGACCGAGGCCGAGCGGCTGCTCGGCGCGGCCGCCGCACAGGCCCAGGACGCCACCCAGCGGGCCGAGAGCGTCAAGCAGTCCGCGCAGAGCGAGGCCGGCCAGCAGCTGCAGGCCGCGCAGGGCGAGATCGAGGCGCTGCGGCTGGAGGCCGAGCAGTACCGGCGCGAGGCCGAGGAGCTGCGGGCCGCGGCCCAGCAGCTGCAGGCGGACGCCGAGGCGGCGGCCACGCGCCGGCTGTCCGAGGTCGAGGCCTCCAGCGAGCAGCGGACCGCCACCGCCAAGTCCGAGGTGGCCCGGATGGTGGCGACGGCCACCAGGGAGGCCGAGCAGCTCAGGGCGGACGCCCAGCAGCTCATGGAGGAGGCCAGGGCCGAGGTCGAGCGGTTCACCGCGGAGGCCGAGGAGTCCGCCGAGGCGCTGCGGCGCGAGGCCGAGGAGTCCGGCCGCACCGAGGGCGCCGCGAGCGCGACGGTGCACCTGGCGAAGGCCGCCCGTACCGCCGAGGATGTGCTCAGCCGGGCCACCCGGGAGGCCGAGGAGACCACCGCGAGCGCCGCCGAGGAGGCGGAGCGGATCCGCACCGAGGCCCGGGCCGAGGTGGAGCGGCTGCGGGCGGAGAGCCGGGCCGCGGCCGAGCAGGCGCAGGGCAGCGTCATAGAGGAGATCCAGGCGCACCAGGACGCGGCGGCGGAGCTGCGGGCCGAGGCCGAGACCCAGCGGGCCGAGGCCGCCGTGGAGGCCGAGAAGGTGCGCGGGGAGGCGCGTCGGCAGGCCATAACCCAGATCGAGGAGGCCGCCCGCACCGCCGAGGAGCTGCTGGTCCGGGCCAAGGCGGACGCGGACGAGCTGCGCGGCGGCGCGGCGGTGGAGCTGGCGAAGCTGCGCGAGCGGGCCAACGAGCAGGCCCAGGAGGTGCAGGGCCGCGCGGAGGCGGTGCTGGCGCGGGCCAGGGCCGAGGCCGAGCGGCTGCGGAACACCGCGCAGCAGGAGCGGGACGAGGCCGCGGCGGCGCAGGAGCAGGAGCGGGAGCGGATCCTGGAGGCGGCCGAGCAGGCCGCCCGGGAGCGCGCCGAGCAGGCCGAGGCAGCGGCGGCCGAGGTCGCCGCCCAGGTCGAGCGGGAGCGGACCGAGCTGCTGGCCGCCGCCGCGCACGAGCGGGACCAGGTGCTGGCCGCCGCCGAGCAGCTGGCCAGGGAACGGGGCGAGGAGGCCGCGGCGGCTGCGGCCGCGCTCCAGGAGCAGTCCCGCGAGGAGCACGCCCGGGCATCCGAGGAGGCCGAGCGGCTGGCCGAGGAGTCCCGCCAGGCGTACGCGGACGCGGCCGAGGAGCTGGAGCGCCGCAAGGTCCGCGCCGAGGAGGACGAGGCGGCCGCCGCGGCGGCGCTGGCCGAGGCCGGGGTGGAGCGGGAGCGGCTGCTCGCCGAGGCCGAGACCGAGCTGGCCGCGCTGCGGGTGGAGTCGGCCGCGCAGGCGGAGGCGGAGTACGCCGAGGCGCAGCGGCACCGCGGCGACGCCGAGCAGTTGCAGGCGGAGGCCGCGGCGGCGCTGGCCGCGGCCGGCGACGAGGCCGAGCGGATCCGGATCGAGGCCGCCGAGGCCGCGGCGCAGGGCGAACGGGAGCGCGGCGAGCTGCTGGGCGCGGCCCAGGCGGATGCCGAACGGATGCGGGCCGAGGCCGCCGCCGAGGGCGAGGGTGTGCGTTCCGCCGCCGAGTCCGAGGCCCGGCGGCAGGGCGAGGAGATCGACCGGCTGCGGGCCGAGGTCGCCGAGGCCAACGCCCGGGGCGAGGCGGAGCGGGCCGAACTGCTGGGCGCCGCACGGGCGGAGGCCGAGCGGCTGCAGACCGAGGCGCTCGACGCCGCCGCCCGGGGCGAGGCGGAGCGGGCCGAACTGCTGGGCGCGGCACAGGCGGAGGCCGAGCGGCTGCGGGCGGAGTCCGTCACGGCCGCGGCGCAGGGCGAGGCCGAGCGGGACGAGTTGCTGGCGGCGGCCCGGGACGAGGCCGCGCAGTTGAAGGCGGAGATCGCCGAGACCGGGGCGCAGGCCGAGCGCGAACGGGCCCAGCTGCAGGCCGATGCCGAGCGCGAGGCGCTCCAGGTACGGGAGTTGGCGACCGGCGAAGCCGCCAGGGTGCGGGCCGAGGCCGAGCAGGCCGCGGCGGCCGCGGTGGCGGCGGCCGAGGACGAGGCCGCCCAGGTGCGGCAGTCCGTGGCCGGCATGTACGAGGCCGCCGAGAGCCAGACCACGCAGCTGCGCGCCACCGCCGAGCGGGAGACCGCCGAGCTGCGCGAGAGCGCGGCGGCCGCGGCTGCGGAGATCCGGGAGCAGGCCGCCGCCGAGGCCGCGCGGCTGCGCGCCGAGGCCGAGGCCGAGTTGGCGCAGGCCCAGGCCGACGGCGCCGAGCTCAGGGCGGTCGCGCAGGCCGAGCGGGAGCGGCTGGACCAGGCCGCGGAGGCCGAGCGGCAGCGGCTGGTTCAGGAGGCCGAGGCGGTCAGGGCCGCCGGCCGGGCCGAGGCGGCCCGGGTCATCGACGAGGCGCAGGCCCTGGCCGACTCGGTGACCGGTGACGCCGAGACCGCGGCGCTGGCGACCACCGCCGCCGCCGAGGAGCAGGCCGACGCCATGGTGTCGGCCGCCCGCAAGGAGGCCGAGCGGCTGGCCGCCGAGGGCGCGGCGGAGGGCGCGGCGCTGGTCGAGCGGGCCCGCTCGGACGCGGACGTGATGCTGGTGGAGGCCCGCAGGGACGCCACCGCCATACGGGAACGCGCCGAGGAGCTCCGGGACCGCACCGACGCCGAGACCACCGCACTGCACGAGCGGGCCCGCAAGGAGTCCGCCGAGGCCATGAAGGCTGCCGGGGAGCGCGTGGACAAGCTGGTGGCCGCGGCCACCGAGCAGGTCGACGACGCCCAGCAGCGGGCCGCCAAGGCCCTCGCCGAGGCGCAGTCCCGGGCGGCCAAACTGGTCACCGACGCCGAGGAGAAGGCCGGAGAGCTTGTCGCCGCCGCCGAGCGGGAGGCTGCGGAGACGCAGTCCGACGCGTCGACGGAGGCGAGCAAGGTCCGCCTGGCAGCCGTCCGCAAGGCGGAGGCGCTGCTGAAGGAGGCGGAGCAGAAGCTCAGCGGGTCCACCGCCACGGCGGAGGCCCGCGAGGCCGAGGCCGCGGAGCACCTGGCCACGGCCAGGACCGAGGCGGAGCAGCTGCGTGCCGCTGCCGCCGAGGCCGCGGAGCGGATCCGCAAGGAGGCCGTCCAGGCCGCGCAGGAGGAGATCGCCCGGGCCCGCGAGGAGTCCGAGCAGCTCACCGACGAGGCGCTGGCGGAAGCCCAGCGGATCACCGACGAGGGCCGTCGTGAACTCGACGAGCTCGTCAACCGCAGGAAGGACATCAACACCGAGATCGCCCGGGTGCAGGATGTCCTGCAGGCCCTGGAGTCCTTCGAGGCTCCGTCAGGGTCCGGGGCGGGCAAGAGCAACGGGGGAAGCAACAACGGGTCCGACGGCGGTCGGAGCGGCGGCCGGGGCGCGTCCCCGGCGGGGGTCGGCGCGGGCGCGACCCGGGCGGGCGGAACCCGTCTGGGGGACAAACACAGAGACGCCGCACCACCCGATTGAGCGGACATTCTCCACTCTTCATGGGCTTTCAGCCGATGACACTCCGAATCCGTGCCAGGATTCGCCTATTCACCTCACACCTCACCGGGCATACGACAGGAACTCCACCCCATGAGCGATCCACACTCTCCGCACGGCTTCGACACCGTGCGCCGCGGGTACGAGCGTGCTCAGGTCGACGAGCGCATCAGCAAGCTGGTCGCAGACCGGGACAGCGCCCTCGCCCGCATCACCGCACTCGAGAAGCGCATCGAGGAGCTTCACCTCGAAACGCAGAACGCGCAGGCCCAGGTCACCGACTCGGAGCCGTCGTACGCGGGTCTCGGCGCACGCGTCGAGAAGATCCTGCGCCTGGCCGAGGAGGAGGCGAAGGACCTGCGCGAGGAGGCCCGTCGCGCCGCCGAGCAGCACCGCGAGCTCGCCGAGGCCGCCGCGCAGCAGGTCCGCAGCGAGGCCGAGACCTACGCCAAGGACCGCAAGGCCAAGGCCGAGGACGAGGGCCAGCGCATCGTCGACAAGGCGAAGACCGACTCGACCCAGCTGCGCGCCGAGGCCACCAAGGACGCGCAGAACAAGCGCGAGGAGGCCGACGCCCTCTTCGAGGAGACCCGCGCCAAGGCGGCCCAGGCCGCCGCGGACTTCGAGACCAACCTGGCCAAGCGTCGCGAGCAGTCCGAGCGTGATCTGGCTGCCCGTCAGGCCAAGGCCGAGAAGCGCCTCGCGGAGATCGAGCACCGCGCGGAGCAGCTCCGCCTGGAGGCGGAGAAGCTGCGTACGGACGCCGAGCGCCGCGCCCGGCAGACCGTCGAGACGGCCCAGCGCCAGTCCGAGGACATCGTCGCGGACGCCAACGCCAAGGCGGACCGCATCCGCAGCGAGTCCGAGCGCGAGCTGGCCGCCCTGACGAACCGTCGGGACAGCATCAACGCGCAGCTCACCAATGTCCGCGAGATGCTGGCCACCCTCACGGGTGCGGCTGTCGCCGCGGCGACCCTGCCCGACGACGACTCGCTGACCCGCGGGGTCCCCGCCCAGCAGTCGCGGTAACGCTCCACGAAGGCCCGGTCCACCCCTCTTTTCTGCGGGGGGTACGGACCGGGTTTTCGTCTGCGGGCCCGTAGATGGTTGGTCGCGCAGTTCCCCGCGCCCCTGGGGGGCTGCAACTGACCCACAGTGGGCAAGTTGCACTACCTAGGGGCGCGGGGAACTGCGCGGCCAGCCACCCACAGACCGTCAGCCGGAAGCCTCCACCCGCGCCAGCAGCCCCCGTACGGCCCAGTTGAAGGCGTCAGGCGACTCCATCGCCGAGAGGTGCCCCACTGCCGGAAGGACCGTCAGGACCACGTCGGGAAGTACCGCAGCCATCGCCTCGGCGTCGCTCGGCGGAGTGATCGCGTCCTCCTCGCCGACCAGGACCAGCGCCGGGACCTGTACCCCGGCCAGGACGTCCAGTGAACCCGGGCGGGACGCCATCGCGCGTTGGGCCCAGGCCACCGCCCGTGGCGAGGCCTCCTCGACCATCGCCCGCAGCCGCTCCTCCAGCCGCGGCCGCTCCCGCACCGAGGTGGCCCCGAGCAACGGGGAGGGCACCTGCTCGTCCACCAGCAGCCGCACGCTGTCCCTGGCCAGCACCGCCGCCGCGACCCGCTCGCGGTTGGCCCGGGCCTGCTCGGTGTCCGCGGTGGCCTTGGTGTCGGCGAGCAGCAGCCCTGACAGCCGGTCAGGATGGCGGCGGGCCAGCGCCATGGCGACGTAGCCGCCCATGGACAGCCCGCCGACGACCGCCCGCTCGATCCCGGCCCGGTCCAGCAGCAGGGCCACGTCGTCGGCCAGCAGGTCCAGCGAGGGCTCGTCGTCGCCCAGTTCGGTGCCGCCGAAGCCGCGCAGGTCCACGGCGAGGACCCGGGCCTCGGATCCGTCGGCTCCCGGCAGCTCGTCCAACTGCTCCCGCCACATCCGGGAGGACAGCGGGAAGGCGTGCAGCAGCACGAGGGGGGTGCCGTGGCCGGCCTCACGTACGGAGATGCGATCGGTCATGCCGGAAGCCTATGCGCGCCGGATGCCGATGGCCGGGAGCGACCGGTCGGCCCTATCGAACCGGCATCCCGCCCCCTTCTGCCCTAGTCTGACGCACAGTGACCAGGAACGGGCGGATTGAGGAGCAGGGATGATCGAGGTCCATGAGCTGACCAAACGGTACGGCGACAAGCTCGCCGTGGACGGGCTCAGCTTCCAGGTCCCCCAGGGCGTGGTCACCGGCTTCCTCGGTCCCAACGGCGCGGGCAAGTCCACCACCATGCGGATGATGCTGGACCTGGACCGCCCCACCAGCGGCAGCGTCACCATCGACGGCAGGGCCTACCACCAGCTGCGGCAGCCGCTGAAGCACATCGGCGCGCTGCTGGAGGCCAAGGCCGTGCACCCGGGCCGCACCGCCTACAACCACCTGCTGTGGCTCGCCAGGAGCAACCGCATCCCGGTCGGGCGGGTCGACGAGGTGCTTGGCATGGTGGGGCTGCGCGAGGTCGCCAAGCGCAAGTCCGGCGGCTTCTCGCTGGGCATGGGCCAGCGGCTGGGCATCGCCGCCGCGCTGCTCGGGGACCCCAAGATCCTGATGTTCGACGAACCGGTCAACGGCCTCGACCCGGAGGGCATCCTCTGGGTCCGCAACCTGATGAAGCTGCTGGCCCAGGAGGGCCGCACGGTCTTCGTCTCCTCGCACCTGATGAGCGAGATGGCGCTGACGGCGGATCACCTGGTGGTCATCGGCCAGGGCCGGCTGCTCGCCAACCTGTCGATGGACGAGTTCATCGACCAGAACTCGCACGGCTTCGTCCGGGTCCGCACCCCGCAGCCGGAGGCCCTGCTGGAGGCGCTGGCGACCGCGGGCATCACCTCCAGGCCGCTCGCCGACGGCGGCTTCGAGGTCGTCGACGGCGACCCGGCCACCATCGGCGACCTGGCCCGCGACCACGGCATCGCCCTGCACGAACTCAGCCCCCAGCGGGCGTCGCTGGAGGAGGCCTTCATGCAGATGACCGCGGACTCGGTGGAGTACCGGACCGGCGCCGACGGCTCCGCCATCCCGGTCAATCCGGGTAACGCGGCCGGCATCGCACCGCCCCCGCCCGAGGACGGCGGCGGAGGCGGCTGGGGCGCGCAGTGGCAGCAGCCGGGCGGCAAGCGCCGGAAGGAGAGCTGAGATGGGCGACTTCAGTGCGGTCCTGCTCTCCGAGTGGGTCAAGGTCAAGACGGTCAAGTCCACCTGGATCACCCTGCTGGTGGCCTTCGTGGTGACGGCGGGCCTGGGCGCGGTGATCTCCGCGGTCACCAACAGCCAGTGGAACAGCATGTCCGAGAGCGACCGGCTCACCTTCGACGCCACCTCCACCAGCTTCTCCGGCGTCTACCTGGGCCAGCTGGCCGTCATCGTCTTCGCGGTGCTGGTGGTCGGCAACGAGTACAGCAGCGGGATGATCCGGGCCACCCTGGCCGCCGTCCCGCAGCGGGCCACCCTGCTGCTCGCCAAGACCGCCGTGGTGCTGCTGCTGGTGCTGCCGGTCGCCCTGGTGACCAGCTTCGTCACCTTCTTCCTGGGCCAGGCCCTGCTCGGCGACCACAACGTGTCGATCGGCGACCACGGCGTACTGCGCGCGGTGGTCGGGATGGCGCTCTACATGACGCTGATCGCGCTGCTGTCCCTGGGCGTGGGCTTCATGCTGCGCAAGCCGGTGCTCTCGCTGGGGCTGTTGATGCCGTTCTTCTTCCTGATCTCGCCGATCCTGTCCGCCGTACCCAAGGTCAAGAACGTCGCGCGCTACTTCCCGGACACCGCCGGATCGCAGATGGTCCACGTGGTGCCCAGCACCTCGGTGCCCTACGGCCCGCTGGCCGGCTTCTTCATCTGCCTGGCCTGGGCCGCGGCCTGCCTGCTCGGCGGGTACGCCCTGCTGAAGCGGCGGGACGCCTGACGGTCCGGTACTTCCTAGTACTTCGGAGCGTTGCGGCCGCGTTGGACGGCCGCCGAGCGCCGCTCGCGGGCGTTCCAGCAGGCGCGGTGCCAGTGCCGCCGGTCGTCCACCCCGGCCGTGCCGCTGACCGAGGTCAGCGGCCAGACCACCAGGTGGCCGACGCCGGGCGGGATCTCCTGGTCGCAGCCGGGGCAGCGGTAGGACTTGCCGCTGTCCCCGGCGACCGGGCGCACCTGCCAGTCCTCGCCGCCGTAGCTGTCGGTCTGTCCCAGGGTCCAGCCCAGCCCGCTGTAGCCGCCCGAACGCGGTTCCGGCTGCTCACTCCTCCGGGGGCGACTTCGGCGCGGTGACACGGGACTCCCTGGGTAGATGGGGGATGCTGGACCCCTTGAGGGGGCCGGTGAAAACAACGATAGCGTCCCAAATTCCCCTTTAGCACAAGATCTCTCGCAGATCCAGGGTGAGGCGTCATTTCCACCCGTTATCGGGCTCGCGGGCCCGAATCCGTGTGCCAGCGGCACATGACATGAGTTACTCCAGAGGGAGATGCGGGACCGAAGTTCCCCGCGGGACCTAGGAGCTGATTCCCCTCATGCCCAGTAGGACCAGAACCGTCCGCACCGCCGCGTCCAGAAGCGGCGACACCCCGGACCTCGGCGCCCGGATGCGGGTGCCGCGCCAGCGCACCGCCCCCGCCGCGGTCCGCAGCGGTCCGGGGCCGATCCGCACCGGCGCCTTCCTGCTCGCCGCGCAGTTCCCCGGCCAGGGCCACGCCGAAGCGCTGGACCGCGCCGTCTCGGCGGCGGTCGCCGCCGAGCACGCCGGGCTGGACAGCGTCTGGCTGGCCGAGCACCACTTCGTGCCCTACGGCGTCTGCCCCTCGGCCGCCACCCTCGCCGCGCTGCTGCTCGGCCGTACCAGCAGGATCCGGATCGGCACCGCGGTGAGCGTGCTGCCAACCCAGCACCCGGTGGCGCTCGGCGAGCAGGCCGCGCTGCTGCACCTCACCTCCGGCGGCCGGTTCACGCTCGGCGTGGGCCGTGGCGGCCCCTGGGTGGACCTGGAGGTGTTCGGCGCCGGCGCGGAAGCCTACGAGAGCGGCTTCACCGAGTCGTTGGACCTGCTGCTGCGCTGGCTGCGCTCGGCCAGGGTGGGCGCCTCCGGGCCCCGCTACAGCTTCCCCGAGGTCGCCGTGGTGCCCAGGGCCACCGAGCAGCCGCTGCCGTTCCCCGCCCTCGGCGGGGCCCGCGGCCCGGAGTACGCCGGGGTGCGCCCCCGGGCCGGCGGCGACGGACCGCCGGTGCAGGTGGCCTGCACCTCGCTGGGCACCGTCAGACTGGCCGCCGAACGCGGCCTGCCGATGCTGCTGGGGATGCACTCCGGCGACGAGGACAAGGCCGCCATGGTCGCCGCCTACCGGAAGGCCGCACGCGAGGCCGGGCGGACCCAGGAGCAGATCGAGCGGGTGGAGGCCGAGCACATGGCGGCCGGCGTGGCCCAGATCGAGGACAGCGGTGCCGAGGCCCGCCGGGTGCTGCTCAAGTCGATGCCGGGCTGGCTGCACTACGGCCTGTCCGCGCACCGCACGGTGGACGGCCGCGAGCGGCGGATGCGCGATCCGCACGAGTACACCGAGCTGCTCTGCGACCTGCACGCGGTGGGCACGCCCAGGCTCTGCGCCGACCGGCTGGCGGCCACCGCCGAGCGCACCGGGGTGCGTCGCTTCGCCCTGCTGGTGGAGGGCTCCGGCGACCGGGAACTGACGCTGCGCAATGTCGAGCGGCTCGGCTCCGAGGTGCTGCCGCTGCTGGCCTGACAACGCGCCGGTCCGCCGACATCCGGGGGTACGTCGGCGGACCAGTGGTCGCGTTGCCGAGTGCGGGCAGCGCTCGACTAGCTGTTCAAGCGGCCGTTCAAGCGCTCAGCAGTCCCTGAGTTCCTCGGACTGGTTGAGCAGTTGGGCGCGCACGGAGGTGAAAAGGGCGTACCGGGCCTCCGAACCCGGGCCCGGCGGGAACACCGCGACCCGGTGGCAGTTCTGGAACGCCAGGCGGACACCGAAGTGCCGCTCCAGCGATCCCCGGATCGCATCACTCGCCAACGCGCGGAGCAGCTGGCCACGTGCCTGCTCCGAGGGCGGCGGGACCTGGTTGTCGGCGAACTCGCTGCCGTCGACCTTCTGCTGGGCGACCAGCGAACTGATCAGGGCCCAGGCGTAGGGCAGGGAGTTGCGGACGCAGTCGACGAATTCCCTCTCATCGACCTCGCCTCGCTCGGCCTTCTCGAGCAGGGCCGGTGAGACGTCGAGCGACATGGGTTCTCCTCTCGCGGACCTCGCGGACCGGACGGCTCACGAGGTGGTGCCACAGCGCGGGGGCGCTGCTGTGCGAAGGTGCTGTGCCGTGTTGCTGTGCCTTGCTGGCTTGCTGCCGTGCCGTGGTGCTGTTGCGCCTGACGCGCACGCACCGGACCGGGAGGGCACCCGACGTCGGTACGTACACGCCCGTACCGTCCAACTCCTGTGCCCCAGCTGTCCGGGGAGCAGAGGGAGACGTACAGAACAGGTTCGCAGGGAAACTGCGCGCAGGGGGCGGAACCACACATTCCGGCCCGAGTCCGGCCAGATCCTTCCCATCGAGACAGGTCGGTCCGGCTGTCCATGCTGTCCCCCCTCTCCGTCACGTCCCGTGACTCACCGTAGGGCACGGTGTGCGCACGCACCATATGTGCAGCCCCTCGTATGTCCAGAACGCGGCCCCGCACACACACCGTTCGCGACGATCATCACCGGGTGACCGAATCGCTCCGAATGGCTCCGGTGGGCTAGCGTGGTCGGCCATGCGTCTCGTGATTGCCCGCTGTTCCGTCGACTACGCGGGACGGCTCACCGCCCACCTGCCGTCCGCCCCCCGGCTCATCCTGGTGAAATCCGACGGCAGCGTCGCGATCCACTCCGATGACCGCGCCTACAAGCCGCTCAACTGGATGTCACCGCCCTGCTCCCTCAAGGAGGAGGAGGGCAGGTGGACCGTCGAGAACAAGGGTGGCGAGAAACTGATCATCACCCTGGAGGAGGTCATGCTGGACTCCTCGCACGAACTCGGCGTGGACCCCGGTCTGATCAAGGACGGCGTCGAGGCGCACCTCCAGGAGCTGCTGGCGGACCGGATGGAGGTGCTCGGCGCCGGCTGGAAGCTGATCCGGCGCGAGTACCCGACCGCGATCGGCCCGGTGGACATCCTCTGCCGCGACGACGAGGGGGTCACCGTCGCGGTGGAGATCAAGCGGCGCGGCGAGATCGACGGGGTGGAGCAGCTCACCCGCTACCTGGAACTGCTCAACCGGGACCCGCTGCTGGCACCGGTCAAGGGCGTCTTCGCCGCCCAGCAGATCAAGCCGCAGGCCCGGGTGCTGGCCGCGGACCGCGGCATCTCCTGCGTGGTGCTGGACTACGACGGACTGCGCGGCATCGAGGACGACAAGCTCAAACTGTTCTGAGCCTGCCGTCCCCGCCGTGCGTCAGGGCGGCACCGGGGTCAGGGCGTCACCGGGGCCGTGGGAGCGCTGTCCGCCAGCACCGAGGTACTGGTGGCCCCGGTGGTGCCCGAGGTCGACGAGGCCGAGGCGCTCGCGGAGGCACTGGCCGAGGCGGAGGCGCTGGCCGACGGCGAGCTGCTCGCGCTCGGCGACTTCGAGGGGGCCGGGCTGCTGGGGCTCAGACTCGGGCTCGACGAGTGGCCGGCCGGGTGCGACGAGTGCACCGGGTCGCTGGGGCTGCTGCTCTGCCCCGACGCGCCACCGGTGGGCCCGGTCCCCTGGGAACTGCCCGGTCCGCTCGACCCGGTGCTCCCGGAGGTCGCGCCGCCGGAGGCCGAGGCGGACGCCGATCCGGACGGGGAGGCCGAGGCCGAGGTGCTCGCGGAGGACGAGTCGCTCGCCGCCGGGATCCCGGCCGGGTCGGTCGACCCGGTGCTCTGCGGCGCCGTGGTGCCCACGTTCTGGTCCACCACGCCGCTGCCGGCGCCGGTCTGCTGGAACGCCCCGATGCCGTAGGCGGCGGCCGCGCCCAGTGCGCCCATCGCCACCACGGCCACGGTGGCCAGCACGATCTGACGCCGGGACACCGAGTTGTCGGCGAAGCTGCGCCGCTGCACCGTCCGCCGCAGCGCCGGCCGAGCGAACGGCAGCACCCGCCGCAGTCCGGTCAGTCCGGACCCGCTCCGGCCGCTCACGGCCACCAGGCGGCCGCCCTGGCGGGCCGCTGCGGCGTCCAACTGGTGCAGGGCGGCCCGGCCCGCGGCGGAGCCCCTGGCGTCGCCCAGGGCGCCGCGCAGCGCCACCGACGCCTCCAGTTCCGCACGGGAGCGGTCGAAGGCGCCCACGCACAGCGCCAGCACCCCGAGTTCGTGGTGGAACCAGGCCTCCTCGGCGACACCGGCGGTGGCCCGCGCCGACTCCAGGCCGAACCGCAGCGCGCGTTCCCACGCGCCCCAGCGCAGCGCCAGTGCGAAGGCCGGGGCGCAGGCCCGGGCCAGCAGCACCACCTGGCGGTGCCGGCCCGCCTCGCGGTCCGCGTGCATGGTCGCCAGCAGCACCTCGGCCTCGTCGGCGATCTGCTGCTCCGTCACCGAGGCGTGCCCGGTCCACCAGGTGAAGTGCTGGGCCGCCGCGCGCAGGGCCGTCTGCACCGGCCACTCGCCGGCGACCAGGTCGGCGACGCCGTCGACCAGCCGGTGGTGGGCGCCGACCGGGGCCGCGAGTCCGGCCTCGACCAGTTCCTCCAGCGCCACCTCGCCGTGGCCGACGTCGACCAGCGCGGGCAGGTGCGGTGCGCTCGGGCAGACCCCGCCGAGCGCGGCGGCCAGCAGCAGGGTGCGCCGGGCCCCGGTGCTCAGCCCGCGGGCGATCCGCAGTGCCGGGGCGGCGCTCTCCGCCACCGAGGGCAGCGGCACCGGATCGGGCAGCGCGGCCTCGCCGGCCTCCCCGGAGCCGCCGGCACCGCCGTGCTGCCGCAGGTAGGCCTCGAAGCTGCCGGGCGTCAACTGCGGTGCGGCGTCCGGGCCGTCCTCCTCGGGCGCGAACGCCGCCATCGCCTCGATGGCGGCCTCGCGGTGCCGCAGCAGGGCGGCGGCCTGGACGAAGCGCAGCGGCAGGCCCTCGGACTCGAACCAGAGGTCGACGGCCCAGGCGCGCTCGGTCTCGTCCAGGGTGCGGCCGGCCAGCCGCGCCAGCAGGGCCAGCGAGGACTGCCGGGACAGACCCGGGAGCCTGCTGTCCTCCAGCCGCCGGTTCTCCCCCGCGCCGTCGCCGACCGGAGCCGCGGCCGCCGGGGTGGAGCTGAGCAGGAAGGCGCTCTCGGGCGCCGACGAGATCAGCTCCTCCAGCGCCTCGCCGCCGAACTCGACGTCGTCGATGACCACGATGGCGCACAGGTCGCGCATGATCTCCGGGGCCAGCGCGCGGCCCGGACGGAATCCCGGGCAGTCGTAGGCGGCCGCGAACAGGTCCTGGAGCAGGTCGGCCGGGGTGCGGAAGCAGCCGCTGAGCCGGATCACCCCGGCGGGCGCCAGCCCGGAGCAGGCCGAGGCGACCGCGTCCAGGATGGCCGAGCGGCCGGAGCCGGCGGCGCCGATCAGCCGGATCGAGCGGCCCTCCAGCAGCTGCCCGCGCAGCCGCTCGCACAGGGCGTCCCGTTCCAGCAGGCCGCTCACGCTGCGGGGCCGGACGGTGGAGTCGACCGGGGCCTGGACCGGCTGCGGGCGCTGGTCCGGCGGGCAGGCGGTGGCGCTGCTGCCGTCCGGTGCGTTCACGACCAGCCGCAGCTCCCCGGCGACGACGGTGCCGGCCCGGCCGCTGCCGTCGGTCCTGCCCTCGGCGGCGCCGCTCGGAGGCGCGGCCGGTTCCAGTTCCTTGGTGTGGGAGGAGACGATCCGGGCGAGCTCGGTGGAAGCGCCGCCGGAATGCCTGGCCGTCGGGTCGGACGGGGGTATGAAGGCCAGTGTCGGCGACTCGGTGTCGTGCGAGGGGCGTCCGTCCTGGCCTGCGCCACCGCCCACGCTGTGTGGGTTCATGATCCTCTTTCGCCCCGGGCCGTCCCGGCCCGGGCCCTGTCCGCGCTGTGCCTGCGCATGCGCCCGCATCCCAATGAGCTCACCGGTCCCCGGACTTTCGCACACTCTGTCGCAGCCGTACACGCCGGGGCGAGTCTCTGGGGGACACCGTTATGCGAAAGTCATACTGGGACCCCTGCGACCTGGCCTTGACCGGGTGCTACTGGACCGAGGAGACCGCCGGTTCGGCGGCGAAGGCCTCCGGGACGTATCCCTCGATGGCCAGGATGCGGTGCAGCCGGGTCGCCACCAGCAGCCGCTGCAACTGCGCCGGCACCCCGCGCAGCACCAGCCGGCGACCGCCGCGGCCGGCCCTGCGGTGGGTGCCCATGATCACGCCGAGCCCGGTGGCGTCCCAGGACTCCAGCCGGGAGAGGTCCAGCACCAGATCGCCGCGCCCGTAGTCGACGGCCTGGTGCAGCACCGATCGGGCGTCGGCCGCGGAGCGCACGTCGAGGCGGCCCTCGATGGCCAGCAGGGCGTGGTCACCTCTGATCCGCATACGTGCTCCTCCGTGGCGTTGAACTGATGCTTCTCTCATCTGACGCGGAACCAGGTGTCAGGGTTGCTGGCCACGGCGAAATCTGATGTGAATTCACTCCTTCGGGTGAGGAGTTCCCTTCTCGACGCGGAACTGCGCACGATTATCGTCCATCTCTTGAAAAGAGCACAGTGACCGGCGGCACAGCAGCAGGTGAGCAAGCTCACCTGCTGCCGCGGGATCAGTCCTGGTAGCCGTAGAAACCGCGCCCGCTCTTGCGGCCGAGGTCCCCGGCGGTGACCATCCGGGCCATGATCTCCGGCGGTGCGAACTTCTCGTCCTGGGTCTCGCTGTAGATGTTGCCGGTGGCGTGCAGCAGGATGTCGACCCCGGTCAGGTCGGCGGTCTGCAGCGGGCCCATGGCGTGGCCGAAGCCGAGCCGGCAGGCGGTGTCGATGTCCTCGGCCGTGGCCACACCCGACTCGTAGAGCTTCACCGCCTCCACCACCAGGGCCGAGATCAGCCGGGTGGTGACGAAGCCGGCCACGTCGCGGTTGACCACCACGCAGGTCTTGCCGACGCCCTCGGCGAACTCCCGCGCGGCGGCCAGGGTCTCGTCGCTGGTCTTGTAGCCGCGGACCAGCTCGCACAGCTGCATCATCGGCACCGGCGAGAAGAAGTGCGTCCCCACCACGGACTCCGGCCGCCCGGTCGCGGCGGCGATCCGGGTGATCGGGATGGCCGAGGTGTTGGACGCCAGCACCGCGCCGGGACGGGCGATCCGGTCCAGCGCGCGGAACAGCTCCTGCTTGACCTCCAGCTGCTCGAACACCGCCTCCACCACCAGGTCGGCGGTGCCCACCGCGTCCAGGTCGGTGGTCGTGGTGATCCGTGCCAGCGCGGCCTCGGCGTCCTCGGCGGAGAGCCTGCCCTTGGCGGTGAAGCGCGCGTAGGAGGTCCTGATGCCGTCCAGCCCGCGGGCCAGCGCGGCGTCGGTGACATCGCGCAGCACCACCTCGTACCCCGCCTGTGCGGCGACCTGGGCGATTCCGGAGCCCATCAGGCCGGCTCCGATGACGGCGATCTGCTTGGCCACTGTGGTGTCCTTCGGTAGATCTCTGCACTCGACGGCGCCGTGTGTGTGACGGCTGCGCTGAATCTAACGGCATCACCCGGCACCCGGCGACGGTGAACCGCCCTCCAGTGGCGAAGCTCACCAGGTCGCTGGCACCGCGGGGCGGAGCGGCGCCATACTGGACAGCAGGCCACTGGGGGGCGGACCGGGAGGGTCACCATGGGCAGCGTCAATCCCGTCGTCCAACTGGTCGTCCCCGTCGTGCTGCTGGTGGTCCTGGTGCTGCTGCTGCGCTGGACCTGGACCCCGCGCAGGGGACGGTCGCTGGTGGCGCGGACCGCCCGCCGCGGCGCCCCCGGCGAGTACGGCCTGCTGGTCCCGGTCGCCGCCCCCGCGGACGCCGCGGAGAGCCTGCGGCTGACCGCTGTGCTGGAGGCGGCCGGCATCCGCTGCACGGTGGTCGACACCACCCAGGGCACCCGGCTGATGGTCTGGCCGGAGTCCGCGGCGGGCGCGCGGCGGGTGCTGCGGGAGCTGCAGAAGGGTGGCGGCGGGGGCGGGTCGGCGGGGTTCTGACCGTTCCCGGCTGCGGCAGGTGGTGGGTTGCTCGCGCAGTTCCCCGCGCCCCTGGACGTCTGCAACCGGGCCAGTTGCAGCCAGCTGGGGGCGCGGGGAACTGCGCGGCCAACCAGGCACCTGCCGCAGCCGACAGCCGACGCAGTCAGAACGTGGTGGAGTCCGGGTCCGCCTCTCGGGTGACGTCGGCGCCCAGCGCGTTCAGCTGCTCGACCAGGCCGGCGTAGCCCCGGTCGATGTGGTGTATCTCGGTGACCAGGGTCTCCCCCTCGGCGACCAGACCGGCCAGCACCAGCCCCACGCCGGCCCGGACGTCCGTCGCCTGCACCGGTGCGCCGGACAGCTTGGGGACGCCTCGCAGCACCGCGTGGTGGCCGTCGGTGCGGACCTGGGCGCCCAGCCGGGCCAGCTCCTGCAGGAAGACGAACCGCGCCTCGAAGATGTTCTCGGTGATCATCGCGACGCCCTCGGCCACCGCGTTCAGCGCCGCGAACTGCGGCTGCAGATCCGTGGCGAAGCCCGGGTAGGGCAGCGTGACCACGTCCACCGCGCTGGGCCGACGGTCCATCACCACCCGGAAGCCGTCCGGCAGCTCGACCACCTCGGCGCCGCAGGCGGTGATCTTGTCCAGGGCGATCCGCAGGTGCTCGGCGCGAGCGTGCTCGACGGTGATGTCGCCCCGGGTCATCGCGGCCGCCACGGCGAAGGTCCCGGCCACGATCCGGTCCGGGACCGTCTCGTAGCTCACCGGGGACAGGCTCGGCACGCCCTGCACCTCGATGGTGGAGCTCCCGGCACCGCCGATCTTCGCGCCCATCGCCTGCAGCATCAGGCACAGGTCGACGATCTCCGGCTCCCGGGCCGCGTTGTCGATGACCGTGGCACCCTCCGCCAGCACCGCCGCCATCAGGATGTTCTCGGTCGCCCCCACACTGGGGAAGTCCAGCTCCACGGTGGCACCGGTGAGCCCGTCCGGCGCCGAGGCCAGCAGGAAGCCATGCTCATTGGTGATCACCGCGCCCAGCCGGGTGAGCCCGTCGATGTGCATGTCCAGGCCGCGCGAGCCGATGGCGTCGCCGCCGGGGCGGGCCACCCGCACCTTCCCGCAGCGGGCCAGCAGCGGGCCCAGCACCGCGATCGAGGCGCGCATCCGCCGGACCAGGTCGTAGTCGGCCTCGTGGCCGGGCTCGGCCGGCACGTCGATCACCGCCGTGCCGCTGTGGAAGCCGGGCTCCTGCGACCACTCCAGGGTCACCGTGCAGCCCATCCGCCGCAGCAGCTCCGCCATGATCTCCACATCGAGGATCCGCGGCAGGTTCTCCAGCCGGGTCTCCCCCTGCGCCAGCAGCGACGCGGCCATCAGCTTCAGCGCGCTGTTCTTGGCCCCGGGCACCCGTACCCGCCCCACCAGCCTCGCGCCGCCCACCACTCGCAACCGTTCCATCCCGGCATCGTACGGGGCGGGCGGACCGCTACCGGTTCTCCCCCGGTACCCAGAGCACGTCGCCGACGGCCTTGTTGGCGCTCCGGGCGAGGATGAACAGCAGGTCGGACAGCCGGTTGAGATAGGTCGCGGTCAGCGGATTGATACTCTCCCCGTGCACCTCGATCGCCGCCCAGGTGCTGCGCTCCGCACGGCGCACCACCGTGGTGGCCACGTGCAGGTAGGCCGCACCGGGGGTGCCGCCCGGCAGGATGAAGCTGCGCAGCTTCTCCAGCTCCTCGTTGAACCGGTCGCAGTCCTGCTCCAGCCGGTCGACATAGCTCTGCAGCACCCGCAGCGGGGGGTACTTCGGGTCCTCGACCACCGGTGTGCACAGGTCCGCCCCGACATCGAACAGGTCGTTCTGAACCCGCGTCAGCACGGCCGTGATGTCGTCCGACAGCCCCCCGCAGGCGAGGGCCACGCCGATGGCGGCATTGGCCTCGTTGCTGTCCGCGTACGCGGCGATCCGCGGGTCCGTCTTCGCGGTACGGGACATGTCCCCGAGCGCGGTGGTCCCGTCGTCGCCGGTCCGGGTGTAAATACGGGTGAGGTTGACCATGTGCGCGAGCGTATCGCGCGGGCCCGCAGATGGTTCTCGCGCAGTTCCCCGCGCCCCCAACATGTGCAACTGAGCCAGTTGCAGCACCTTAGGGGCGCGGGGAACTGCGCGAACACCAGCCACCCACAGACGTGCACCCGCTCAGGCGACGTTAACCCGCTGCCCAGGAGGCGCCGCTTCCAACCAGGCCAGGAACCCCGTCAGGGCATCCTCACTCATCGCCAGCTCAAGAGGCTCCCCCGCGTGCCGGCACACCAGCACCACAGCCCCGGACAGCAGCGCCAGCTCCTCCTGCCCGACCGGAGTCCGCCGGTGCAGGACCTCGATCCGGCTCCGCTGCAGCACCCGCCGCGGCCGCGGCGAGTAGCTGAAGACCCGGAACCACTCCACCGAGTCCCGGTTGTAGCGCGCGATCCCGAAGAGCCAGCCCTTCCCGCCGTTGTCGACGGCCGAGCCGGACGGCGCCGGCGCCGAGCCGGACGGCAGCGGCGCGTCGGGCCCCGCGTCCGGCACCGGCAGGCCCGGTACGCCCGGCAGCGCGGCAACCCGGAGCCGGGCCGAGCAGTCGAAGGTCCCGCCGACCCGCTGGATCAACCGCCGCCGCATGGCGAACGCGCCCAGGCCGAGCAGGGCGGCGAGCAGCACCGCCACGACGACCACCACCACGAGGACCACGCCCTGCCACCTCCCTCGCCAGCCGGCCCGCAATCCATGCCGTGCCTAGTCAACGGCCGCCCCGTCCCGGGAGTAACTCTCGTTCTCCCGTACGACGGTCAGGCCGACAGATACAGCAGTCCCGGGGTCACTCGCGTGCCCCGGGACCGGTCGTGCAACGAACTCCTAGCGGCCGGACGCCGCCCGCAGCCGGACCTCGGCGCGGCGCGCGGCGCCGGCCTCCGTCTCGGCCTTGGCGGCCGCGAGCGCCCGCTCGGCGCGCTCGACGTCGATGTCCTCGGCGAGCTCGGCCACCTCGGCCAGCACCGACAGCTTGTTGTCGGCGAAGGACAGGAAACCGCCGTGCACCGCCGCGACGACGGTGGTGCCGTCGGCCTGGCGGATGGTCACCGGGTCGGACTCCAGCACGCCCAGCACGGGCTGGTGCCCGGCCTGGATGCCGATGTCGCCGGACTTGGTACGGGCAAGGACGATCGTGGCCTCGCCCGACCAGACCTTGCGGTCGGCCGCGACCAGCTCGACGTGCAGCTCAGCCACAGTGGGCTCCTCGGTCTTGATGCCCGTGCCGTAAAGCCCGGGTTGCGGAAAGAATAACGGTCCAACCGATCAAGAGTGCAATCGGGGGTTGGGCCTCGGGTAAGAACGGAGGGGCGGTCCCGTACGGGGCCGCCCCTCAGCACCTGCCAGGTCGACCAGGAAGGGTTACTTCTTGGCCAGCTCGGCGGCGTTGCGCTCCAGGTCCTCGATGCCACCGCACATGAAGAACGCCTGCTCCGGGGTGGAGTCGTACTTGCCGTCGGCAATGGCGTTGAACGCGTGGATGGTCTCGTCGAGCGGGACGGTCGAGCCGTCGACGCCGGTGAACTGCTTCGCCACGTAGGTGTTCTGCGAGAGGAAGCGCTCGATGCGGCGGGCGCGGTAGACGGTGGTCTTGTCTTCCTCGCTCAGCTCGTCGATACCGAGGATCGCGATGATGTCCTGCAGGTCCTTGTACTTCTGCAGGATGCCCTTGATGCGCAGGGCGGTGTCGTAGTGCTCCTGGGTGATGTAGCGCGGGTCCAGGATGCGCGACGAGGACTCCAGCGGGTCCACGGCCGGGTAGATGCCCTTCTCGGAGATCGGACGGGAGAGCACCGTCGTCGCGTCGAGGTGGGCGAAGGTGGTGGCCGGGGCCGGGTCGGTCAGGTCGTCCGCGGGGACGTAGATCGCCTGCATCGAGGTGATCGAGTGACCGCGGGTCGAGGTGATGCGCTCCTGCAGGAGGCCCATCTCGTCGGCCAGGTTCGGCTGGTAGCCCACCGCGGAGGGCATGCGGCCGAGCAGGGTCGACACCTCGGAACCGGCCTGGGTGAACCGGAAGATGTTGTCGATGAAGAGCAGCACGTCCTGGCCCTGCACATCGCGGAAGTACTCCGCCATGGTCAGTGCGGACAGGGCGACGCGGAGACGGGTGCCCGGGGGCTCGTCCATCTGGCCGAAGACCAGCGCGGTCTTGTCCAGGACGCCGGAGTCCTTCATCTCCTCGATGAGGTCGTTGCCCTCACGGGTGCGCTCGCCGACACCGGCGAACACCGACACACCACCGAAGTTCTCGGCGACACGGTAGATCATCTCCTGGATGAGCACCGTCTTGCCGACGCCGGCGCCGCCGAACAGGCCGATCTTGCCACCCTGGACGTACGGGGTGAGCAGGTCGATGACCTTGATACCGGTCTCGAACATCTCGGTCTTGGACTCGAGCTGGTCGAAGCGCGGGGCGGTGCGGTGGATCGGCCAGCGGGTCTCGACCTGGGAGTTGAACTCCTCGCGGTCGACGTTCAGCACCTCGCCGAGGGCGTTGAAGACCTTGCCCTTGGTGATGTCGCCGACCGGGACCGAGATCGCGGAGCCGGTGTCGGTGACACCCGCGCCGCGGACCAGGCCGTCGGTGGGCTGCATGGAGATGGCGCGGACCAGGCCGTCGCCCAGGTGCTGGGCGACCTCGAGGGTCAGCGTCTTCTTCTCGGAGGCGTCGGTGGCCTCGATGTCCACGTGCAGTGCGTTGAACATCTCCGGCATGGCGTCGACGGGGAACTCCACGTCGACGACCGGCCCGATGACCCGCGCGACACGGCCGGTGGCCGTCGCGGTCTCAACAGTGGCAGTCATTGTCAGTCTCTCCCCGCGTTCGCGTCGGCCAGGGCGGTGGCGCCACCGACGATCTCGCTGATTTCCTGGGTGATCTCGGCCTGTCGGGCCGAGTTGGCAAGCCGCGAAAGCGACTTGATGAGCTCTCCGGCGTTGTCGGTCGCGCTCTTCATCGCGCGCCGGCGGGCGGCGTGCTCCGAGGCGGCCGACTGCAGCAGCGCGTTGTAGATCCGGCTCTCGACGTACCGCGGGAGCAGTGCGTCGAGCACTCCCTCCGCGGACGGCTCGAAGTCGTAGAGCGGGAACGGGCCCTGCTCCTTGGCGTTCTCCTGCGTCTCCGCCAGGCTCAGCGGCAGCAGTCGGACGTCCACCGGGTTCTGGGTGAGCATCGAGACGAACTCGGTCGAGACCAGGTGGAGCTCGTCCACCCCGCCCTTCTCCGTCTCCGTCACGAAGGCGTCGATCAGCGTCGCCGACACCGTCTTGGCGTCCTGGTAGGTCGGCTTGTCCGAGAAGCCGGTCCAGGCCTGCACGACCGGCTGGTCGCGGTAGCCGAAGTAGCCCACGGCCTTGCGGCCGACGGCGTACATGTCGACCTGCTTGCCCTCGGCCTTGAGCCGCTCCGACAGCTGCACCGCGGCCTTGAGGGCGTTGGTGGAGTAGCCGCCGGCCAGACCGCGGTCAGCCGTGATCACCAGCACCGCGGCACGCACGGCGTGCTCCGGCTCGGTGGTCAGCGGGTGCTTGGCGTTCGACTTCGTCGCGACCGCGGTCACCGCACGGGTGAGCTCGTCCGCGTACGGGGAGGAGGCGGCCACCGCGCGCTGCGCCTTCATGATGCGCGACGCGGAGATCATCTCCATCGCCTTGGTGATCTTCTTCGTCGCGGTGACAGAGCGGATCCGGCGCTTGTAGACCCGAAGCTGTGCTCCCATGGGTCGTTACCGTCCTTTCCGTCCCTCGTCAGGCCGAGTCGCCGAGCAGCGCACCGGTGGAGGTGGTGAACTCCTGCTTGAACGAGGTGATGGCCTCGGTCAGCGAGGTGATCGTGCCGTCCTCGAGCTTGCTGGTCTCGACGATCGTGGTCAGGACGCCCTTGTGCTCACGGCGCAGGAAGTCCAGGAACTCACGCTCGAACTTACGGACGTCCGCGACCGGCACGTCGTCCAGCTGACCGGTGGTGCCGGCCCAGATGGAGACGACCTGCTCCTCGATCGGGAACGGCTGGTACTGGCCCTGCTTCAGCAGCTCGACCAGGCGGGAGCCGCGCTCCAGCTGGGCCTTGGAGGCCGCGTCCAGGTCGGAACCGAAGGCGGCGAACGCCTCCAGCTCGCGGTACTGGGCCAGGTCCAGACGCAGGCGTCCGGCGACCGACTTCATGGCCTTGATCTGGGCCGAGCCACCGACGCGGGAGACCGAGATACCGACGTTCACGGCCGGGCGGATGCCGGCGTTGAACAGGTCGGACTCCAGGAAGCACTGGCCGTCGGTGATCGAGATCACGTTGGTGGGGATGTACGCCGAGACGTCGTTGGCCTTGGTCTCGATGATCGGCAGACCGGTCATCGAGCCCGCGCCCAGCTCGTCCGACAGCTTGGCGCAACGCTCCAGCAGACGGGAGTGCAGGTAGAAGACGTCGCCCGGGTAGGCCTCGCGCCCCGGCGGGCGGCGCAGCAGCAGCGACACCGCGCGGTAGGCCTCGGCCTGCTTCGACAGGTCGTCGAAGATGATGAGGACGTGCTTGCCGTCGTACATCCACTCCTGGCCGATGGCCGAGCCGGTGTACGGGGCGAGGTACTTGAAGCCGGCCGGGTCGGACGCCGGGGCGGCCACGATGGTGGTGTACTCCAGCGCGCCCGCCTCCTCCAGCGCACCGCGCACGGAGGCGATGGTGGAGCCCTTCTGGCCGATGGCGACGTAGATGCAGCGGACCTGCTTCTTCGGGTCGCCCGAGCGCCAGTTGTCGCGCTGGTTGATGATCGTGTCGATCGCCACCGCGGTCTTGCCGGTCTGGCGGTCGCCGATGATCAGCTGGCGCTGGCCGCGGCCGATCGGGGTCATCGCGTCGATGGCCTTGATGCCGGTCTGCATCGGCTCGTGCACCGACTTGCGGACCATGACGCCGGGAGCCTGCAGCTCCAGGGCGCGGCGGCCGCTGGAGGCGATCTCGCCGAGACCGTCGATCGGCTGGCCCAGCGGGTCCACGACGCGGCCGAGGTAGCCCTCGCCCACGGGGACCGAGAGGACCTCGCCGGTACGGCGGACCGTCTGGCCTTCCTCGATTGCGCTGAACTCGCCGAGGACGACGACACCGATCTCGCGGGTGTCGAGGTTCAGTGCGAGGCCGAGGGTACCGTCCTCGAACTTCAGCAGTTCGTTCGCCATGACCGAGGGCAGGCCCTCGACTCGGGCGATACCGTCAGCCGTGTAGACGACCGTGCCGACCTCTTCACGCGAGGCGGCGTCCGGCTGGTACGACTGGACGAAGTTGTCCAGTGCGTCCCGGATCTCCTCCGGCCGGATCGTGAGCTCCGCCATCTGGGTTCCCTGCTCTCCTAGTTGCGATCCTCGGCCCGCCCGTGGAGGGCCGCAAGTATTCGACTCTCGGCCAGTCTGGTGAACTGACCGCTTAACCGACCGAGGGTCGGACAATGCTTGGGCTAGAGCCCGCTGTGCTTAACCAGCGAGGCCCTGCCGCGCGCCGTCCATGCGGCTCGCGATGGTGCCCTCGATGATCTCGTCGCCGATCTGGATCCGAACGCCGCCGAGGACCGCGGGGTCCACGTCGATGTTCAGGTGCACCTGGCGTCCGACCATCCGCGCCAGCGAGGCGCCGAGGCGCTCCTTCTGGGCGTCGGACAGCGGCACCGCCGCGGTCACCAGGGCGACCACGCGCTCGCGCCGGCTGGCGGCGAGCCGGGAGTACTCCTCCAGGCCGCCTTCCAGGCTACGTCCACGCGGCTCGGTGACCAGAGCGCCGACCAGCTGCACGGTCTGGGCCTTGGCCTTGCCGTCCAGCAGCCGCTCGACCAGCTCCGCCTTGGCGGTCCTGGCAGCGGCGCCGTCGGTGAGCGCTGCGCGCAGCTCGGTGCTGCCCGCGACGACCCGTCCGAAGCGGAACAGCTCGTCCTCGACCTCGTCCAGCGCACCGGCCTTGTCGGCGGCGATGATCTGGGTGAAGGCGGCGAGCTGCTCGATGCCGTCGACCAGGTCCCGCGAGGAGGCCCAGCGCGAGCGCACCATGCCGGAGACCAGGTCGAGCGTCTCCGCACCGACCTTGCCGCCGAGCAGCGCGGTGACCAGGTCGGCCTTGCGCTGACCCGACGTCGCCGGGTCGGTGAGCGTCCGGCGCAGCCCGACCTCGCGGTCCAGCAGTCCGGTCACGGCCAGCAGGTCCGCACCGAGCGCCTTCAGGTCGACCGACGCGCTGTCGGTCAGGGCCTCCAGGCGCTCACGCGCTGCGGCGTTCGACTGACGCGTGGCGCTGCTCACTTGGCACCCGCCGCCGCAGCCGACTTGGCGTCGAGCTCGTCGAGGAAGCGGTCGATGATCCGGCTCTGCCGCGCGGAGTCCTCCAGGGACTCGCCGACGACCCGGCCGGCCAGGTCGGTCGCGATGCGGCCGACGTCCTGGCGCAGCGCCGTCGTCACCTGGCGACGGTCCGCGTCGATCTGTGCGTGACCGGCGGCGATGATGGCCTCGCGCTGACGCTGGCCCTCTTCCTTCATCTCCGCGATGATCACAGCGCCCTGCTCACGCGCGTGCTCGGTGATCCGAGCGGCCTCGTGACGGGCCTCCGCGAGCTGGGCCTTGTACTCCTCCAGCGTGCGGTTGGCCTCGGCCTGCGCCTTCTCCGCTCGTTCCAGGCCACCCTCGATCGCGTCGTGCCGCTCGTCCAGAGTCTTCTGGATGTTGGGCAGAAGCTTCTTGCCGAGGACGCCGAAGAC
Source organism: Streptacidiphilus jeojiense (assembly GCF_000719095.1). Taxonomy (GTDB): domain Bacteria; phylum Actinomycetota; class Actinomycetes; order Streptomycetales; family Streptomycetaceae; genus Streptacidiphilus; species Streptacidiphilus jeojiensis. Next base: position 27,337 of record NZ_JOEH01000016.1, read on the forward strand.
GATGAAGAAGCAGAGCAGGCCGATGATCAGTTCCGCGGTGTCGGGGATCAGCGGATTCTGCGGCGCCCCCTCAGCCAAGAACTTCAGCATGTCTGAACCTTTCGTCGAGTGTGGCTACTGGCCGGTCGCTTAGCTGAAGATGAAGGGGACGACCAGGCCGAGCAGGGCCAGAACCTCACAGAGCGCGAAGCCCAGGAACATGTTCTGACGGATGATCGGCATGGCCTCGGGCTGGCGGGCCATGGCCTCGATCGAGTGGCCGAAGACCAGACCGATGCCCACGCCGGGGCCGATGGCGGCCAGACCGTAGGCCACAGCGCCGAGGTTGCCCTTGACGCCGGTGGAGGCAGCGAGGTTGATGGTCTCGAGAGCGGCAGACATTTTCCCTGTCTTCCTTTGATGCGATCCGATGGGGGGCTTCCCAGCGGAAGTCTGTTGGGTGCTGCAGTGCGGGTCAGTGACCCTCTTCGAGCGCTCCGCTGATGTAGAGCGAAGTGAGCAGCGTGAAGATGTAGGCCTGCAGGAACTGGATCAGTACCTCGAAGGCGGTCATGCCGACGGCGAGGATGAACGATCCGCCCGCGAAGGCCGTCATGATCGAGGGGGTCAGCAGGTACCAGCTCGCGACGCTGAACATGACGATCAGCATGTGGCCGGCGAACATGTTGGCCCAGAGCCGCACTGCGAGGGTGAACGGACGGGTGATCACGTTCTGCAGGAACTCGAGGAACACGATCAGCGGGATGAGCGGCTTCGGGAGCCCCTCCATCCAGACCAGGTTCTTGACGCCGCCCTTGAAGCCGTGGGTCTTGAACGTGAGGTACATGTACGTCAGCCACACCAGCAGAGCCAGGGCCACCGGGTACGCGAAGCGCGACGCCACCGGGAACTGGGCCAGCGGGATGATGGACATGATGTTCATGATCCACACGAAGAAGAAGATCGAGGTCAGGAAGGGGACGAACTTGTCGCCCTTCTTGCCGATCACATCGCGGGCGATGCCACGGGCGATGAAGGTGTAGCCGATCTCACCGACCAGCTGCAGCTTGCCGGGGACCAGCTTGGGCTTGGCGAAGGCCGCCCAGAAGAACCCGACCACGATCACCATGCAGATGAGCGCGAGGAGCATCGGCTTGGTGAAGTCGAAGCTGCCGATGCTGAAGATCGGCTTGAAGTTGAACGAGTTGAGACCCGGTGCGGGGAAACCACAGCCCGAGGGCGTGATGTGGCACCCGCTCTCAGCGAGCAGCATGTGGGTACTCACCCGTGACTCCTTCGTCGTGACGCATAAGAACTGCAACCTTGTGTGTCGGCGCGGCCTTCATGGCCACGAGTCGGCACGGGGACGTGGGGTTGGTGGTGCGGTCGACTCGGTTCGGGACCGAGGACCGGGCACCGCCGGGATCTGCACCGTTGCTACAGCTGCTGATCCGGGTACGTCGCATGCCGAGGGGGCTGGGGTGCCCGTCTCGGCCGGATGCGATTCCGGACGATAGCAGATCGGGATGAACCGTCTTTAGCCCGCCCTTATGCCCCATCTCGGGGCTTCGCCTTCACGGACTGCGACTTCACAGGCACAGAAGGCTCCGGGTCGACATAGAGCGTTTTGGACTTCAGCGTGTGCAGGACCTGCCCGCCCACCCAGGCCAGTGCGGTGACCAGCAGAGTGAAGGCGAAGGCCCTGCCGTTGAACAGGGTGGTGTTCTTGAAGACCACGATGAAGACCCCCACGAGCAGGATCTGCACCGCGTAGACCAACATGCCGGCCGACATCACCAGCTGTGGCTTGTCCTGGGTGATCCGCATCAGGGCCCAGAAGCCCGCTCCGAAGAACACCAGGACCACGGCCAGGCCGACCAGAGCGCCGATCAGACCCTTCTCACCGGCGAGGACAGTGCTGAGCACAGCGGCGACGATCCCGACGGGAGCGGCCAGTACGGCCGATCCCCGCAGGATCTTGGCGTCGTTGGACAGCATCGTCTTCAACTCCGGCGCAATCAAAGGAAAGGGCGATCAAGGGAAGGCGGAGAACGAGCACTGGATCACAGACCCGCGAGGCGGGTCGCGACCGAACGACCTTCTCCCATAAGGTCCTTCGGCTCTTCTCCTGACGTCGTGAACGGTATCACAAGCTATTTGGTGAGGTCTTTACCCTAGACCTGTGCTCCTTGCCACATCCGACTCACCCGTAGGAGCTAACGTCCGTTTCGTCCCGATGCGCCGGAATGGCGTCCGGCGGCATGGGCACCGGTCCCGATCTTGCGAAGCAACTCTTCGTCCTCGTGGGAGAGGGAATCGGCGTTCGCGACCGGAGGCCGCTCCACCGCTTCGGTAAGAACTTCCCTTACCTTGTCGTCGTCCTCCGTCGCATGGCGGTAGCGCGGCGGGAGGAAGCGCTCCGCCATCCGGGGAGCGTGCGGCTTGAAGCGGGGCATCAGCAGCACCACGATGCCGATCAGGCAGGCCGCCATGGCGATCTTCACCAGCAGCAACGGAGTGCGGTTCACCGAGAAGGCCACGGTCCCGAAGGCGAACAGGCCGGCCCAGAAGTACATGATCAGCACGGCGCGGGTCTGCGAGTGGCCGATGTCCAGCAGTCGGTGGTGCAGGTGCTGGCGGTCGGCGGCGAACGGCGACTTGCCGGCCCAGGTGCGCCGGACCACGGCCAGGATCAGGTCGGCCAGCGGGATCGCGATCACGGTCAGCGGCAGCAGCAGCGGGATGTAGATCGGCACCATGCTGTGCACGGCCTGGGTCTGCGAACCGTAGGTCTTGTCGGTGATCAGCGCCGCCGGGTCCACGCGGCCGGTCAGCGAGATCATCGACACCGACAGCACCAGACCCAGCAGCAGCGCCCCGGAGTCCCCCATGAAGATCCGCGCCGGGTGCAGGTTGTGCGGCAGGAAGCCCAGGCACATCCCCACCAGCACCGCGCTGAACAGCGTGGCCGGCAGCGCGTCGGCGATGCCGTAGCCGTAGGAGAGCCGGTACGAGTAGACGAAGAAGGCCAGCGCGGCGATGCAGACCATGCCGGCCGCCAGGCCGTCCAGGCCGTCGATGAAGTTGACCGCGTTGACGCTGATCACCACCAGCGCCACCGCCAGCACCGTGCCCAGCGTCTGCGGCACCACCCAGGTGCCCACGCCGGGGATCGGCAGCCACAGCACGGTCACGCCCTGGTAGACCATGACGCCGGCGGCGACCATCTGGCCGCCGAGCTTCACCAGGGCGTCCACGCCCCACTTGTCGTCCAGCACCCCGATGATCCACATGATCGCCGCACCCGACAGCAGCGCGCGCACGTCGCTGCTGCCGTTGAAGATGCTGGACAGGGTGGTCAGGTGGGAGGCGACCAGCAGGCCCGCGCACAGGCCGCCGAACATGGCGATCCCGCCGAGCCGGGGCGTCGGCTCCTTGTGCACGTCGCGGTCACGGATCTGCGGCATCGCGCCGGCGATGATCGCGAACTTCCGCACCGGGCCGGTGAGCAGATAGGTGACCGCAGTGGCGACACACAGCGTCAGCAGGAACTCACGCACCTGCGCCCTCCAGAATTGCGGTCGGCACCCCCGTGACAACGGCTGAGCATAGCGGCCGAGTCTGGTGGTTTGGGTGTGCATGATGGAGCGTCACAGCGCACCACCTTATTGACGGGGACGCCCGCAACCATCATTGCGGTTTTGTCTACAGATCAATTCACTGATGATTCTTCTGCCCGACGATCCAAGTCCAAGGGGTGGCGCCGGGCCAGTGCGCGCACCCGCTCCGCCACCTCCGCGTCCTCGTCCTCGGACCGCAGCGCCCGGCCCAGCAGTGCCGCCAGCTCGCCCATCTGCTCCGGTGCCATCCCCCTGGTGGTCACGCAGGCGGTTCCCAGCCTGATCCCGCACGCCTCCGCGGGCGGCACCTCGTCGAAGGGCACCGCGCACCGGCCGATCAGCAGCCCGGCCGCCTCGCAGCGCCGCTCCGCCTCACGGCCGGTCAGCCCGAGCCCCCTGGCGTCGGCGGTGACCAGATGGGTGTCGGTCCCCCCGGTCAGCAGCCGCAGTCCCTCGGCGGCCAGCCCCTCCCCCAGCGCCCGCGCGTTGGCCACCGCCCGGGCGGTGTACTCGGCGAAGCCGGGCCGCGCCGCCCGTCCGAGCGCCAGCGCCTTGGCCGCCATCTGGTTCACCGCTGGGCCGCCCTGGGTGAACGGGAAGACCGCCCGGTCCACCCGCTCGGCCAGCTCCGCCCGGCACAGCAGCAGCCCGCCCCTGGGCCCGCCCAATACCTTGTGGGTCACCCCGCAGACCACGTCCGCGTACGGCACCGGCGAGGCCACCACCCCGCCCGCGACCAGGCCGATCGTCTGCGCGGCGTCGGCGATCAGCGAGGCCCCCACCTCGTCCGCGATCTCCCGGAAGGCCGCCCAGTCCACGTCCCGCGGATAGGAGATGGCGCCCGCCACGATCGCCTTCGGCCGCACCACCCGGGCCAGGTCGCGGACCTGGTCGAGATCGATCAGCCCGTCGCCGGCCCGCACCCCGTAGCCGGTGAAGGCGAACCAGCGCCCGGAGAAGTTGGCCGCGGAGCCGTTCGACAGATGGCCGCCGTGCGCCAGCGACATCGCCAGCACCGCGTCGCCGGGCCGCAGCAGCGCGGCGTAGGCGGCGAGCACGGCGGCGGTGCCGGTGTACGGCTGGACATTGGCGTGCTCGGCGCCGAACAGCGCCTTGGCCCGGTCGACGGCCAGCGTCTCCACCGCGTCCGCCTGCGCGCAGCCGGTGTGGTGCCGCCGCCCCGGGTAGCCCTCGGCGTACTTGTCCGCGAAGACCGAGCCCAGCAGCGCGCGCACCTCGGGAGCCGAGTGGTTCTCCCCCGCCAGCAGTCCGATCTGGTCCGCACGCCGTGCCCGCTCGGCCGCGAGGATGGTCGCAAGGGCGGGGTCGGACATGGTGCACACTCCCTGCTCCACAGTGCGGACGGTCTCACTGTAGGACGGGGTGCCGGGTCGCGCTCTGCGGAATCGTTCCGCCGGACGGCTAGACGCTCACCCGGGCGACACCGGTCAGGGCGGTCACGATCGGGTCCAGGGCGTCGAAGATCTCCTCGCCGCAGTTGCGGAACATCCCCAGCGGCGCGCCGTAGGGGTCGTCCACCTCGTCCGCCTCCGGGGTCGCCGCCAGCAGCCAGCCGCGCAGCGCGGCGGCGGCCCGGACCAGCACCCGGGCCCGTTCCGCCACCTCGGCCGGGGACTCGGCGGCCTCCGGCAGGGTGGCCGGGTCTATCGCCTTCACCAGCCGGGTGAACTCCTTGAGGGTGAAGGTGCGAAGCCCGGCCGCATGCCCCATGGAGATGACCTGGGCCCGGTGGTCCCGGGTCGCGGTCAGCACCAGGTCGGCCCCGATCACATGCTCGTCGAGCAGCTCACGGCCGACGAAGCCGCCGGTGTCGGCGCCGTACTCGCCCAGCACCTCGGCCGCGTTGGACTCCATCGGCGCGCCCTCGTGCCCCCAGGTGCCGGCGCTCTCCACCAGGATGTCGCCGGCCCGGGCGCCGAGCCGGTCGGTCAGCTCGTGCCGGGTCAGCCGCTCGGCGATCGGCGAGCGGCAGACGTTGCCGGTGCAGACGTAGAGGATCTTGAAGGCGCCGTGCCGGGGTTCCGCGCCGCCGTAGTACGGCCGGGGCACCGGTCTCCCCGACCGGGTGCCCAAGGGCATGACGGCGCCCGCCGCGGCCCCCCGCAGGGACCCGGCGCCGGCATGGTCGACCCTGGGGCCGACCGCTCGGACATCGGTCAACTGCCGGCCTCCAGGTCCGGTACCACCTCGCGGAGCTGGGCCGCGGAGATCGCGCCCTCCCGCAGCAGTACCGGGGTCTTCCCGGTGACGTCGACGATCGAGGAGGCGACCGCGTGGTCGGCAGGACCGCCGTCCAGGTAGATCGAGACGCTGTCGCCGAGCTGGCGCTGCGCCTCGTCGCAGTCGGCCGGCGGGGTGCCGCCGGTCAGGTTGGCGCTGGAGACGGCCAGCGGTCCGGTGGTGTTGAGCAGTTCGATGGCCACCGGGTGCAGCGGCATCCGCACCGCGACGCTGCCCCGGGTGTCGCCCAGGTCCCAGCGCAGCGAGGGCTGGTGCCGGGTGACGATGGTCAGCCCGCCCGGCCAGAAGGCGTCCACCAGCTCCCAGGCCGCCTCGGAGAAGTCGCTGACCAGGCCGTGCAGCGTGGTCGGCGAGCCGACCAGCACCGGGGTCGGCATGTTCCGTCCGCGGCCCTTGGCGGCCAGCAGGTCGGCGACGGCCTCCGGCTTGAAGGCGTCGGCGCCGATCCCGTACAGGGTGTCCGTGGGCAGCACGACCAGCTCGCCGCGCCTGATCGCGGACGCGGCCTCTCGCAGACCGGCGGCGCGGTCGCTCGGATCGGCACAGTCGTAGCGGCGGCTCATCGGTGCAGGCCCCTTCCCTGGGACGGCGAAGACGTGACGGTGTTGGTGCGGTTGACGGTCGTGCGGGTGGCGCTGTTCATGCGGGTCGCTGTGGTCGTGCGGGTTGCGGCGGCAGTGCTCACGGTGCGGCCCTGCGGGCGGTGGCGAAACGGGGTCGGTTGTTGAGGTCGCGGTGGTCCGCGGCGTCCGTCCAGCCGGACTCCTCGCGGAAGATCCACGGCACCAGCCCGCCCTGGGTGTCGGCGTGCTCGATCACCACGACACCGCCGGGCCGCAGCAGCCGGGCCGCGACCTTCTCGATGCCGCGGATGGTGTCCAGGCCGTCCTCACCGGAGAACAGCGCCAGCTGCGGGTCGTGGTCGCGGGCCTCGGGGGCCACGTACTCCCACTCCGTCAGCGGGATGTACGGCGGATTGCTGATCACCAGGTCGAACCGGCCGTGCAGCTCGGGCTGGTCCTCGAAGGCCCGGGTGGCATCGCCCTGGACCAGGCTGATCCGGGCCGCGTCCGGGCTGGCGTCGACATTGCGGCGGGCCCAGGCGTAGGCCTCCTCGGACAGCTCGACGGCGTGCACCCGGCTCCGCGGCACCTCCTGGGCCAGCGCCAGCGCGATCGCCCCCGAGCCCGTGCACAGGTCGACCACCAGCGGCTCGGCGACGTCCATGGAGCGCAGTGCGTCTATGGCCCAGCCGACCACCGACTCGGTCTCCGGCCTGGGCACGAAGACCCCGGGGCCGACCTGCAGTTCCAGATACCGGAAGAAGGCCCGCCCGGTGATGTGCTGGAGCGGCTCGCGCGCCTCGCGCCGGGAGATGACCTCCCAGTACCGGGCGTCGAAGTCGCCGTCGGCAACCGTGTGCAGTTCCCCCCGCTTGACCTCGTGGACGTACGCCGCCAGCTCCTCGGCGTCGAACCGCGGCGAGGGCACGCCCGCGGCGGCCAATCGCTGGGTGGCCTGAGCCACCTCGGCGAGCAGCAGGTTCACGTCAGTCCTCCTCTGGATGTCCGGGTGCTACGGCCGACCTGGGGTCCCGGAGGAGCCTCAACCGTTCTGGGCCGCGGCCTCGAGCCGGGCCGCTGCGTCGGCGTCGACCGCCGACTGGATCAGCGCGTCCAGCTCGCCGCCGAGCACCTGGTCCAAGTTGTACGCCTTGAAGCCGGTGCGGTGGTCCGAGATGCGGTTCTCGGGGAAGTTGTAGGTGCGGATGCGCTCCGAGCGGTCCACCGTGCGGACCTGGCTCCGGCGCGCGTCGCTGGCCTCCTGGTCGGCCTCCTCCTGGGCTGCCGCCAGCACCCGGGAACGCAGGATGCGCATGGCCGCCTCCTTGTTCTGGAGCTGGCTCTTCTGGTTCTGGCAGGAGGCGACGATACCGGTGGGCAGGTGGGTGATCCGCACCGCCGAGTCGGTGGTGTTCACCGACTGGCCGCCGGGGCCCGAGGAGCGGTACACGTCGATGCGCAGGTCGTTGGCGTTGATCTCGACCTCGACGTCCTCCGCCTCCGGGGTGACCAGCACCCCGGCCGCCGAGGTGTGGATCCGGCCCTGCGACTCGGTGGCGGGCACCCGCTGCACCCGGTGCACCCCGCCCTCGTACTTCAACCGGGCCCAGACGCCCTGGCCCGGCTCGGCGCCGGCCCGCGCCTTCACCGCGACCTGGACGTCCTTGTAGCCGCCGAGGTCGGACTCGTTGGAGTCGATGATCTCGGTCTTCCAGCCGACCTTCTCGGCGTAGCGCAGGTACATCCGCAGCAGGTCCCCGGCGAACAGCGCGGACTCCTCGCCGCCCTCGCCCGCCTTGACCTCCAGCAGGACGTCCTTGTCGTCGTTGGGGTCGCGCGGGACCAGCAGCAGCCGGAGCTCCTCGGTCAGTTCCTCGCGGCGCTGCTCCAGCTGCTTGATCTCGGCGTAGAAGTCCGGGTCGTCGTCGGCGAGCTCGCGCGCGGTCTCGATGTCCTCGCCGGTCTGCCGCCACTGGCGGTAGGTGGCGGTGATCGGGGTGAGCTCGGCGTAGCGCTTGGAGAGGCGGCGCGCCTCGCCCTGGTCGGCGTGGACCGCCGGATCGGCCAGCCGCTCCTCGAGAACCGCGTGCTCGCTCAGGAGCTCCTCGACTGCCTCGAACATGGGGCTGCGCCTTCTTCCGACATTTGTCACGACACGGTGGGGTTGGGTGGATCAACGCGAACGGCGCCGACCGGGTGCCCCCGTTTCGGGAGGGCATCCGGTCGGCGCCGACAGGTCGCTAGCCCTGCTTGGCGGCGTGCTTCTTGCCGAAGCGGGCCTCGAAGCGGGCCACGCGGCCACCGGTGTCCATGAGCTTCTGCTTGCCGGTGTAGAAGGGGTGGCAGTTCGAGCAGATCTCAGCGCGCATGACGCCGGAGGGCTCGGTGCTGCGGGTGGTGAACTCGTTGCCACAGGTGCAGGTGACCTGGGTGACCACGTAGGTCGGGTGGATCTCGGGCTTCAAGGGGTGCTCCTAGGTTCGGGAGGGCTCCGGGTCGGGCGGCGGGCTGCCGTCCGTGAACCGGGACCGACGTACCAGTCTGCCAGCACTGGCCGCATCTCCCAAAACCGGGGACGCCCGGCAGGTATTCCTGCTAGGCGCGGGGGCTGCAACTGACCCACTGTGAGCACGTTGCACTATCCAGGGGCGCGGGGAACTGCGCGACCAGCCATGCACGACCCGAGGCCGAACAGCTACCCCGCCGTCGAGGCCGACACGGACGTCGCCGGGTCCGCACTCTGCAGCGCCTTGACCGACTCCGGCACCGCCACATCGTTCTGCAGCGCCGTCCACAGCTCCGTGGCCTCCGGCTCCAGCGCCACCACCCGGTTGGGATCGCTGGGCGCGGTGGTGTTGGGCATGGTGACCGCGGTGATGTCAGCGGACTTGATCTTCTTCATGCTCTCCGCGAAGGAGACCAACGAGGTGACCGACCCGAGATCGCTGTCGGTGGTGATCGCACTGGTCGCCGTGGAGGCCAGCTCGTAGAGCTTCACCGGGTCGGTCAGCAGCCCCAGGCTCTGCACCTGGGACATCAGCGACTTGACGAACTGCTGCTGCAGCTCGATCCGCCCCAGGTCGCTACCGTCGCCGACGCCGTGCCGGGTACGGACGAAGTCCAGCGCCTGCTGGCCGGTCAGCTTGTGGGTGCCGGCCTTGAGGTGCAACCCGCTGTCCGTGTCGTTGATGTCCACCGTGGTGGTGACGGTGACCCCGCCCAGCGCGTCGACCAGCTTGGCGAAACCCTCGAAGTCGACCTCGATGTAGTGGTCCATCCGCAACCCGGTCATCGACTCCACGGTCTTCACCGCGCAGGTCGCGCCGCCGACCTCGTAGGCGGTGTTGAACATCACCCCGCTGGCCCCGGCCTTGGTCCCGCAGGTGGGGCGGGTGACCAGGGTGTCCCGGGGGATGCTGACCACGTCGGCGTGGGTGTGCGCCTCGTTGACGTGGATGACCATCGCGGTGTCGGAGCGGGCCGTCCCGTCGTCGGTGCCGCCGGCCACCTTGCTGTTGCCGCCGGAGCGCGAGTCGGAGCCCAGGATCAGGATGTTCATGGCGCCGGTGGTGCTCGCGGCCGGGCGGTCGCTGCCCAGCGCGCTGTTGATGTCCACCGTCTTGATGTTGCCGTTGAGCTTCCAGTACAGGTAGCCGCCGGTACCGCCGCAGATCACCAGGACAGCCGCGGTCGCCCAGGCCAGCAGGGTCAGCACGCGCTTGCGTGAGCGCGGGAGCTTGTGCTGCGGCGTTTCGTTCGACTTGTCCTCCATGTCCCAAACAGTAAACGCCCCGCCTGAGAACCACTCTCACAAATGCCGCCGCCCCGGGGTTTCGTCCCGGGGCGGCGGCATGGAGTGCGAAGACGGTCGGCGGTCAGTCCTGACCCGGCGTGGTCTTGGCGATCTGCATCAGGAACTCGGCGTTGCTCTTGGTCTGCTTCATCTTGTCCAGGAGCAGCTCGATGGCCTGCTGCGAGTCCAGCGCGTGCAGCACCCGGCGGAGCTTCCAGGTGATCGCCAGCTCCTCGGAGCCGAGCAGGATCTCCTCCTTGCGGGTGCTGGACGCGTCCACGTCCACCGCCGGGAAGATCCGCTTGTCGGCGAGCTTGCGGTCGAGCTTGAGCTCCATGTTGCCGGTGCCCTTGAACTCCTCGAAGATCACGTCGTCCATCCGCGAGCCGGTGTCGACCAGCGCGGTGGCGATGATGGTCAGCGAGCCGCCGTTCTCGATGTTGCGCGCCGCACCGAAGAACTTCTTCGGCGGGTAGAGCGCGGTCGAGTCGACACCACCGGACAGGATGCGTCCGGAGGTCGGGGCAGCCAGGTTGTAGGCGCGGCCCAGGCGGGTGATCGAGTCCAGCAGCACGACCACGTCGTGGCCCAGCTCCACCAGCCGCTTGGCGCGCTCGATGGCGAGCTCGGCGACGGTGGTGTGGTCCTCGGCCGGACGGTCGAAGGTCGAGGAGATGACCTCGCCCTTGACCGAGCGCTGCATGTCGGTGACCTCTTCCGGACGCTCGTCGACCAGGACGACCATCAGGTGGCACTCGGGGTTGTTGTGGGTGATCGCGTTGGCGATCGCCTGCATGATCATCGTCTTGCCGGTCTTCGGCTGGGCGACGATCAGACCGCGCTGGCCCTTGCCGATGGGCGCGACCAGGTCGATGATCCGGGTGGTCAGCACCCCCGGGTCGGTCTCCAGGCGCAGCCGCTCCTGCGGGTACAGCGGGGTGAGCTTGTTGAACTCCGGACGGTTGCGGCCGTTGTCGGGCTCGCTGCCGTTCACCGAGTCCAGCCGGACCAGCGCGTTGAACTTCTCGCGGCGCTCGCCGTCCTTGGGCTGGCGCACCGCGCCGGTGATCGCGTCACCCTTGCGCAGGCCGTTCTTGCGGACCTGGGCCAGCGACACGTACACGTCGTTGGGACCGGACAGGTAGCCCGAGGTCCGGACGAAGGCGTAGTTGTCCAGGATGTCCAGGATGCCGGCCACCGGGATCAGCACGTCGTCATCGTTGACCTGCGGCTCGGCCGGGCCCTCGAAGCCGTCGCGGCGGTTGCGGCGGTTGCGGTCGCGGTAGCGGCCGCGGCGACGGCCGCCGCCGAACTCGTCGTCCTCGGGGAAGTTGTTCTGGTTGTTCTGGCCCTGGTTCTGGCTCTGACCGCCCTGCTGGCGGCCCTGGCCCTGGCCGTCCTGGCCCTGGTTGCCGCCGCGGTCGCGGTCCCGGCGGTTGCGGCGCTCGCTGCGGTCGTTGTTGCCGCCGCGGTCGTTGCTGTTGCCGCGGTCGCGACGGCCCTCGCCGCCCTCCGACTCGGCGGCGGCCGGGGCGGCGTCCTGCTGGCCCTGCTGGCCGCGCTCGCGGCGCTCGCGGCGGTCCCTGCGGCCCTCGCGCTCCCGGCCCTCGGTGCCGTCCCCACGGCCCTGCTCCGGCTGCTCCTGGGTCTGGCGCTCGCGCACCTCGGTGGCGACCGACACCGGCGCCGCGACCGGCTCGGCAGCGGCCGGCGTCTCCTCCGGGGCACCCGTGAGCGAGGTGACCGGGGCGGTGGCACGGCGGCTGCGGCGCGGGGCGCGCTCCGCGGGGGCACTGTCACCCGCGGTCTGGACCGGGATGTCGATCTGCTGCTGCTCGGCCACCGCGCTGTCGACGGCGCGCTCGGCCGCGCGGGAGCGGGCGGTGCGGCGCGCGGGGGCAGCCGGGGCCTCGTCGGAGGCGGTCGCGGCAGCGGTGGTCTTCGCGGCGCGGGTGGCGCGCTTCGCGGGGGGTGCCTCCGAGGAGGCGGCGAGCAGCGGGTCCCCGCCGCTCTTCGCCTTGATGGCGTCGATCAGGTCGCTCTTGCGCATCCGGCCGGTGCCGCTGATGCCAAGGCCGGTGGCGAGCTGCTGGAGCTCGGCGAGCACCATGGCGTTGAGCCCGGTGCCCGTGGTCCGACGGCGCTTCGGCGCGGGGGCCGCAGTGGCGTCCGACGCCTCGGCGTCCGGGCGCACGCCCATCAGATCGGTGGTGTCGCTCACGAAGGGTCCTTCCCTGGAGCGGACGTCGGCCTGTCTGGCTCGGCGACCGGTTGTGCTGTCCGCCGCTGCGCTCGTTTTCGCAGTGGCGGGGCGGTGGTCCGCCGGATGGCGGGTCATACGGACGTGCGGTGTCCCACATGGCGAAGCACACCGCTTCCCGGGCCCCCGTCGCGTGTCACGGCTGTACTGCCCCGGTCTGCAGGATTCGGCACGGCTGCGCGGAATCTGCAGGCCATGTGCGTCACATGCGGGACTGGGGCACCGACACGGCTTCGGGATGCGGTCACACTTGCGCAGGCAGGCTGCGTACGCGCTGTGGCGGGCTCCCGGAGAATTGCTGCCCCGGAACGGTCACTCCGCGGAACGGAGAGGACCGGGATCGGGACGCGGCGCACCGGGCCCCGTAGGGCGCCTGGTGCAGACATGAGATTAACACTACTGGACCCAACAAACATTCCCCCACTGTGTGTCTGTCAATCGTGTCCCCTGTCTCACCCTTCGGTACACCCCCGACCGGCCCGCAATCGGCCGGACAGCGCGTTCCTCAGCCGGACAGCGGCAGTACGCAGGCTCCTTCGAGATCCAGGGCCAATCGGTGGGCGGCCCACTCCGGCCCCGCCTCGGCGAGCGCCTTCTCGGCCGTCGCCTCGTCGGTCAGCGCCAGCACGGTCGGTCCGGCACCCGAGATGACGGCGGCGACGCCCTGCGAGCGCAGCACCGCGACCAGGACGGCGCTCTCCGGCATGGCCGGGGTGCGGTAGTCCTGGTGCAGCCGGTCCTCGGTGGCGGGCAGCAGCAGTTCCGGGCGGTTGGTGACCGCCTCGACCAGCAGCGCCGCGCGGCCGACGTTGGCGGCGGCGTCGGCGTGCGGGACGGTGGCCGGCAGCAGCCCGCGGGCCACCTCGGTCAGCACCGGGTTCGCCGGGACGAACACCAGCGGGACCACGTCGGGCGAGGGCGCCAGGGTGATCGCGCGGGCCTCGTCGCCGGCCTCGGTCCAGGCGATGGTGAAGCCGCCGAGGATGCAGGCGGCGACGTTGTCGGGGTGGCCCTCGATCTCCGAGGCGAGCGCGAGAACCGCTGCGTCGTCCATGAGTTCGGGCCCGCCGACGGTGACGGCGCGGGCGGCGGTGATGCCCGCCACGATGGCCGCGGACGAGGAGCCCAGGCCCCGGCCGTGCGGTATCCGGTTGGCACAGACCACCTCCAGCCCGCGGGGCTGGGCGCCGAGGCGGTCGAAGGCGGCGCGCATGGAGCGGACCACGAGGTGGCGCTCGTCGCGGGCCAGGGTGTCGGCGCCCTCACCGGCGATGTCCACGTGCAGGCCGCTGTCGGCGACGCGGACCACGACGTCGTCGTAGAGGCCCAGCGCGAGGCCGAACGCGTCGAACCCGGGCCCCAGATTGGCGCTGGTGGCGGGCACGCGGACGCGGGTCGCCGCTGCACGGAAAGCGGGGGCTGGCATCGCTGTCGCTCCTGGAATGTTCTCGCCTGCGGCAGGGAGCCTTCAGCGTATCGAAGATGCGTTCACCGGGGGTACCGGGCGGGGGCGCGTTGCGGGTGAACCCGGCGCGGGGTGCCGTTCGCGCAAGCAGTTGATCAAGCACAGCCCCGCGCCCCTATGAGGGGCGCGGGGAACTGCGCGAACAACCGTCACGGACGCGCACCCTCCGCAGAGGGCAGCCCCCGCCCCGGGTGGTGGACGTCAGAGCAGACCGAGCCGCTCCGCGGCGGCTGTGGCGTCGATCGGGATGGTGACCGGCTGCGGCGCGCCCGCGACGGCCCAGTCGGGGTCCTTGAGCCCGTTCCCGGTGACCGTGCACACGATCTTCTGCCCCGGATCGACCAGACCCTGGTCCGCCGCGTGCAGCAGCCCGGCGACGCTCGCGGCCGAGGCCGGCTCCACGAACACCCCCTCGCGCGCGGCCAGAAGCCGGTACGCGGCCAGGATCTGACGGTCCGTGACCTTGTCGATGAGCCCGCCGGACTCGTCCCGCGCGGCCAGCGCGTAGTCCCAGGAGGCGGGGTTGCCGATCCGGATCGCGGTGGCGATCGTCTGCGGCTTGAGGACCGGGGCGCCGTCCACGATGGGGGCCGAGCCGGAGGCCTGGAAGCCCCACATTCGGGGGTTGTGGCTGGAGAGGCCGTCCTTTGCGTACTCCTGGTAGCCCTTCCAGTAGGCGGTGATGTTGCCCGCGTTGCCGACCGGCAGGACATGGATGTCGGGCGCGTCGCCGAGCATGTCGACGATCTCGAAGGCCGCGGTCTTCTGGCCCTCGATGCGGACCGGGTTCACCGAGTTGACCAGCGCCACCGGGTACTTGTCGGAGAGGTCGCGGGCCAGCGTCAGGCAGTCGTCGAAGTTGCCGTCCACCTGGAGGATCTTTGCGCCGTGCACCAGGGCCTGGCCCATCTTGCCGAGGGCGATCTTGCCCTGCGGCACCAGCACCGCGCAGACCATCCCGGCGCGGACCGCGTACGCCGCGGCGGAGGCCGAGGTGTTGCCGGTGGAGGCGCAGATGACCGCCTGCGCGCCCTCCTCGGCGGCCCTGGACATCGCCATGGTCATCCCGCGGTCCTTGAAGGAGCCGGTCGGGTTGGCGCCCTCGACCTTCAGGTAGACCTCGCAGCCGGTGCGCTCGGACAGCAGCTGGGCCGGGACCAGGGGCGTGCCGCCCTCCAGCAGGGTGACGACGGGCGTGGCGTCCGTGACCGGGAGCCGGTCGCGGTACTCGTTGATGAGGCCGCGCCACTGGTGGGTACGGGCGCTGGTCACTGCGCTGCTCGGCATAGTGGGTTACTCCCCTTCGACACGCATGATGCTGGCCACGCCACGGACGTTGTCCAGGGTGCGCAGTTCGGAGACCGTAGCGGACAGCGCGGCGTCGGTGGCGCGGTGGGTCACTACGACCAGTGAGGCGTCGCCCTCCCGGCCCTGCTGGCGGACGGTGTCGATGGACACGCCGTGCTCGGCGAAGACGGTGGCGACCTGGGCGAGGACGCCTGCCTTGTCGGCGACGTCGAGGCTGACGTGGTAGCGGGTGACCACGTCGTCCATGGGGTTCACGGTGAGCTGAGCGTACGCCGACTCGCCGGGGCCGGTGGCACCGCCCAGCTTGTTGCGGCAGACCGCGACCAGGTCGCCGAGGACCGCGCTGGCGGTCGGCGCGCCGCCGGCGCCGGGTCCGTAGAACATCAACTGGCCTGCGGCGTCGGCCTCGACGAAGACCGCGTTGTAGGCGCCGCGGACGTTGGCCAGCGGGTGGGTGAGCGGGATCATCGCCGGGTGGACCCGGGCGGTGACCGACTCGGCGCCGTCGGCCGCGGTGCTGCGCTCGCAGATGGCGAGCAGCTTGACCACGCTGTTCATCGCCTTGGCACTGGCGATGTCGGCGGCGGTGACCTCGGTGATGCCCTCGCGGAAGACGTTCTCGGCGGTGACCCGGGAGTGGAAGGCGATCCCGGCCAGGATGGCGGCCTTGGCGGCGGCGTCGAAGCCCTCGACGTCGGCGGTGGGGTCGGCCTCGGCGTAGCCCAGCGCGGTGGCCTCCTCCAGCGCCTCGGAGTAGCCGGCGCCGGTGGAGTCCATCTTGTCGAGGATGAAGTTGGTGGTGCCGTTGACGATGCCGAGCACCCGGTTGACCTTGTCCCCGGCCAGCGACTCGCGCAGCGGGCGGATCAGCGGGATGGCGCCTGCCACCGCGGCCTCGTAGTACAGGTCCACGCCGGCCTTGGCGGCCGCGCCGTGCAGCGCGGCGCCGTCGGCGGCGAGCAGCGCCTTGTTGGCGCTGACGACGGAGGCGCCGTTGTCGAAGGCGCTGAGGATCAGGCTGCGGGCCGGCTCGATGCCGCCGATGACCTCGATCACCACGTCGATGTCGCCGCGTTTCACCAGTTCGGCGGCGTCCGTGGTGATCAGGTGGTCCGGGATGCCGGGCCGGGGCCGGTTGGCCCGGCGCACGGCGACCCCGGCCAGCTCCACCGGGGCGCCGATGCGCGCGGCGAGGTCGGCGGCGTCCGTCGTCATGATGCGGGCCACTTCGGTGCCTACTACTCCACAACCGAGGAGCGCTACCTTCAGTGTGCGCATCGTCCGACTCCGCTCTGCTGAACTCTGGTGAGTGTGACTGTGTTCTCTTGGGTGGTGCTGTCCTGTCCGGACAGTCTCAGGGACGGGACGGATAAATCTTCGTACGTTCCATAGTTTGAGACTGGTATTTCATCAGCCGATATCGAGGCGCAGCAGATCTTCCTCCGTCTCGCGGCGGACGATCACCCGGGCCCGGCCGTCGGCCACGGCCACCACCGGGGGCTTCAGGGCGTGGTTGTAGTTGCTGGCCATCGAGCGGCAGTAGGCGCCGGTGGCCGGGACCGCGATCAGGTCGCCGGGGGCCAGGTCGGCGGGCAGGAAGGCGTCGCGGACGATGATGTCGCCCGACTCGCAGTGCTTGCCGACCACGCGGCTGAGCATCGGCTCGGCGGTGGAGGCCCGGGAGACCAGGGCGACGCTGTACTCGGCGTCGTAGAGGGCGGTGCGGATGTTGTCCGACATGCCGCCGTCGACGCTGACGTAGGTGCGCAGCCCTTCCAGCGGCTTGACCGTGCCGATCTCGTACAGCGTGAACGCGGTGGGGCCGACGATGGCGCGGCCGGGTTCCACCGAGATCCGCGGCGGTGTGAGATCCGCCGCAGCGCACTCGCGCCGGACGATCTCGGTGAGCGCCGTGGCGATCGCGGCGGGCTCGCTGGGGTCGTCGTCGCTGGTGTAGGCGATGCCCAGGCCGCCGCCGAGGTCGATCTCGGGGAGCTCGACCCCGTGCTCGGCCTTGATCTCGGCCAGCAGGCCGACCACCCGGCGGGCGGCGACCTCGAAGCCGGCCGTGTCGAAGATCTGCGAGCCGATGTGCGAGTGGATGCCGCGCAGCTCCAGGCCGTCCAGCATCAGCGCCCGGCGGACCGCCTCGGCGGCGTGGCCGCCGGAGAGCGAGAGGCCGAACTTCTGGTCCTCGTGGGCGGTGGCGATGAACTCGTGGGTGTGCGCCTCGACGCCGACGGTGACCCGGATCAGGATCTGCTGGCGCACGCCCTGCTGCTGCGCGATCCAGGAGAGCCGGACCAGTTCGTCGTAGGAGTCCACCACGATGTGGCCGACCCCGGACTTCACCGCGTACTCCAGCTCGGCCTTGGACTTGTTGTTGCCGTGGAAGGCGATGCGCTCGGCTGGCATCCCGGCGGACAGGGCGACGGTGAGCTCGCCGCCGCTGCACACGTCCACGTTCAGGCCCTCTTCGTGCAGCCAGCGGACCACGGCGCGGGAGAGGAAGGCCTTGCCGGCGTAGTAGACGTCGGCGTCGGTGCCGAAGGCCTCGCGCCAGGCGCGGCAGCGGGCCCGGAAGTCCTGCTCGTCCATGACGTAGGCGGGGGTGCCGAACTCCTCGGCGAGGTCCTGGACGTCGATCCCGCCGACGGTGACCGAGCCGTCGTCGGTGCGGCGCACCGTGGCGGACCAGACCTTGGGGTCGAGCAGGTTCAGATCGGCCGGGGGCGCAGTGAAGTGACCCTCCGGCAGGACGTCCCCGTGGCGCGGGCCGGCGGGGTGGGCGGAGCGGCTCATGCGCCCGCCTCGCTACGCTCGGCGGTGCCTTCGCCGATTGCGCACCTCTCAATGATTCGCTCGCTGCGCTCGCTCATGTCTACGTGTCTCCGGGGGTGCGGGGCGAGATGTGGCGAGGGGCGCGGGATTTCTCCCCGCGCCCCTCGCCCCGGCTCACATGCGTTCGGGGGCTGAGACGCCCAGCAGGGTCAGGCCGTTGGCGATCACCGTTCGGGTGGCCTCGACCAGCCAGAGGCGGGCGCGGTTCAGGTCGGTGACCTCGTCGTCACCGAAGGGCAGGACCCGGCACTTGTCGTTGAACCGGTGGTAGGAACCGGCCAACTCCTCCAGGTAGCGGGCGACGTGGTGCGGCTGGCGGAGTTCGCTCGCCTTGGCCACGATCCGCGGGAACTCGGCCAGCTGGCCGAGGAGTTCCTTCTCGGCCTCGTGGGCGAGCAGTTCCGGTTTGAAGCCCTCGGCCGGTCCCTTGTCGAAGCCGAGCCCGGCGGCGTTGCGCTCGATCGAGCACATCCGGGAGTGCGCGTACTGCACGTAGTACACGTGGTTCTCGTTCGAGGTGCTGGTGAGCACGTCGATGTCGAGGGTGATGGTGGAGTCGGAGGGCGAGCGCGACAGTGTGTAGCGCGCGGCGTCCACGCCGATCCACTCGACGACGTCGTCGATGGTGATGATGTTGCCCGCACGCTTGGACATGCGGACCTCCTGGCCGTCCTTCAACATCTTCACGAACTGTCCGATGAGGACCTCGATGTTGACGTTCGGGTCGTCACCCGCGCAGGCGGCGATGGCCTTGAGCCGGTTGACGTAGCCGTGGTGGTCGGCGCCCAGCATGTAGACGTTGACGTCGAAGCCGCGGTCACGCTTGCTGAGGTAGTACGCCGAGTCGGAGGCGAAGTAGGTGGTCTCGCCGTCCGCCTTGATCAGGACGCGGTCCTTGTCGTCGCCGAAGTCGGTGGTGCGCAGCCAGGTCGCGCCGTCCTGGTCGAAGACGTGGCCCTGCTCGCGCAGCCGCTCCACCGCCTTCTCCACGGCGCCGGAGTCGTGCAGCGACTTCTCCGAGAACCAGACGTCGAAGTGGACGCCGAACTCCACCATGGAGCGCTGGATCTCGGCGACCATCAGCCGCAGGCCCTCGGAGCGGAACCGCGCCAGCTGCTCGTCCTCGGGGAGGTAGAGGATGCCGGGGTTGACGGCGACGATGCTCTCGGCGATGTCGTTGATGTACTCGCCGACGTAGCCGTCCTCGGGAACCGGCCGGTTGTTGGCCGCGGCCAGCAGCGAGGAGCCGAACTTGGAGATTTGCACGCCGGCGTCGTTGATGTAGTACTCGGTGGTGACCTCGGCCCCGGAGGCCCGGAGCACCCGGCCCAGCGAGTCGCCGAGGGCGGCCCAGCGCACGCCGCCGATGTGGATCGGCCCGGTGGGGTTCGCGGACACGAACTCCAGGTTGATCCGACGGCCGGCGAAGGAGTCGTTGCGGCCGTAGTCGGCGCCGGCGGTGACGATGGCGCGGGCCAGCTCGCCCTGGGTGGCGGCGTCCAGGGTGATGTTCATGAAGCCGGGCCCGGCGATGTCGACCTTGGCGACCCCGGGCAGTGTTCGCAGGCGTGCGGCGACCAGCTCGGCCACCTGGCGCGGCGGCTGTCCGGCCGCCTTCGCCAGTTGGAGGGCCACATTGGTGGCGTAGTCGCCGTGGTCCCTGTTCTTGGGCCGCTCGACGGTCACCGTTTCGGGCACGGCGACGGTCAGCTCGCCCGCCTCAACGGCGGCACGAACCGCGGACTGGACTGCCTGGGAAAGCTCTGCGGGTGTCACAGGGGCAAGCCTAGGCGAGAAGGGCCCGTCCTCCTTCATCGCTTTTGCGGTGCGAGACGGGGCGAGCCGGTTTTGTTCACTCTGAGCGAAATTCCGACCGCGCTGCGGTCGACCTCGCCTCGGACAGCCGCCGCACCAGCGCGATCAGTTCCATCGGCTCGAAGGGCTTGCCCAGGTACGCGTCCACCCCGACCGACTCGCCCCGCTCCAGATCCAGCTGGGTGCAGGCGCTGACGATCGCGATCGGCAGCCCGCTCGTCACCGGATCGGCCCGCAGCCGGGCCGCTGTGCGCAGCCCGTCCAGCCGGGGCATGACCACATCGAGGGTGATGACATCGGGCTGCACCGCGTGGACGATGTCCAGGCACTCGGCACCGTCGGCCGCGGTCACCACCTCGAACCCCTCGAGTTCGAGA
This sequence comes from Streptacidiphilus jeojiense, assembly GCF_000719095.1. Classification (GTDB taxonomy): domain Bacteria; phylum Actinomycetota; class Actinomycetes; order Streptomycetales; family Streptomycetaceae; genus Streptacidiphilus; species Streptacidiphilus jeojiensis. The sequence continues at coordinate 47,620 of NZ_JOEH01000016.1, forward strand.
TTGACCCTGATCAGATGGCGGATCACCTCGCTGTCATCCACCACGAGGACCCGTCCCGAGGAACCGGACACATCACTCAGGGTAGGCGGCGGGGTGACTCCCCGTCCCCGCTTTCCCCCATCCCGCCGACACGTGTCCCCGCGGAGCCGTCCTCAGTGCAGGCTCCGGCGCCGGCTCCGACGCCACGACGGAAAACCTGTGCACGAGCACCTGGGCCGGGCTGGTAGTGTTCTGCACGTCGCAAGACAGTGCGCCCCCGTAGCTCAGGGGATAGAGCACCGCCCTCCGGAGGCGGGTGCGTAGGTTCGAATCCTACCGGGGGCACTTCGCAGGACGCACGGCAGAGGCTCAGGTCGGACGGGACGTTCCCGGTGATCTGGGCCTCTTCGCTTGGGTGCGCCGATACGGCCCAGGGAACGTCAAGCCCGTTGCCGGGTGGACGAGTTGAAACCGACGGGGCGGGCCGCCTGTCGTGCCCCGCCGGCGTCACCGGCCGCAGCGGTCGCTCCTCTTCGCCGACGCGCGCTCAGGGCCTCAGCGCGTCGCACATCAGCTGCGCGATCCGGGCCGCCGCCTCGGGCCGCGCGCTCCACTGCTCGGCCGCGACGGCGCCGACGACCAGCAGGTGCAGGTCTTCGACGCCGGCGTCGGCGCGCAGGGCTCCCGCCTCCTGGGCCCGCTGCATCAGGGCCTCCAGAGCCACGCGAAGATCGCCCGCGACGGCCCGCGTCGCCTCGCGGAGGTCCACGCCGACATGGCTGAGCGCGGCGGCCATGTCCATCTTGGTGCTCGCGTCGGCGATCATCGAGGTGAAGAAGGCGAAGAACGACTCGCCCGCGTCCGCTGCGGCGAGTGCGGCCCGGGCGTCCGCCAGAAGATTCTCCAGCCGTTCCACGATGACGGCTTCGAGCAGCGCCTCCTTGGTCGGGAAGTGCCGGTGCACCGTCCCGGCACCGACCCCCGCGCGCCTGGCGATCTCGTCCAGCGGCACCGACGGGCCCTCGGAGGTGAATGCCGACCGCGCGGCTTCCAGCACTTTCGCGCGATTGCGTGCGGCGTCGGCACGCAGCGGTCGGTCCTCGTTCACAGAGGTCAGCTTATCCGCCTGGACAACCGGGGCGAGCGCCCCGTATCGTCGTCGGCGGAAAGCGGGGCGATTAACCCGCTTAATCAGGAGGCATGCCATGTCCCAGAACACCCGCACGGCCCGCGAGACGGTCGACCTCATGCTCCACACGATCGTCCACGGCACCCGCGACGACCTGGCCGACCTGTACGCGCCGGACACCGTCATCACCAACCCCTTCGCCCCGGACGGCGTCCCCGCCTCGGTCACCGGCAACGAGCAGCTGCGCGCCCGGATGAAGGCGATGGGCGACCTGATCCGCTACCACTCGGTCGACGACGTGACGGTCCATGAGACCCGGGAGCCCGGGACCGTCGTCGTCGAGTTCGGCGTGAGCGGGACGATCGTCGCGTCCGGGACCCCGTTCTCGCTCAGGTTCGTCAACATCGTCCGGGTCATGGACGGCCTGATCGCGGAGTCGCGCGACTACAGCGACTCGGTCCGGGCGGCCCAGCTGTTCGAACTCCTTGCGGTGAAGGTGGACTGAGCGGCGAGGAGGACCGAGGCGGGTCCGTCGACGGGATCGAGGACGGCGGCGGCGACGCGGAGCTCCGGGTCGAGCGCGGACCAGATCTCGTCCAGCAGTTCGGCGGCGTCCCGGGCGGCGACCGCGGTCTCGTGGAACGGTGCCGCCACCGAGACGGTCCGGCCGTCCGACTGATAGGTCGTCAGCAGGACTGCCTCACCCGGTTCCAGGGCCTTCACGGTCAGCGTCATGACGTTGCTGGTCGACCGGGTGCCGCCGCTCGGACGCGCCGCGCCGAGCACGGCGGTGCGGCCGCCGTCCCGGCTGAGCAGTGCGGTGATCCGGGAGGTGCGGATCGGCGGGTCGGGCTCGTACTCCAGCCCGCCCAGCGCGTCGGCGGGCGAGGTCCCGTTCCGGAGCCTTCGGGTCACCTCGGAGACCTGCTCGCCGTTGCCGAGCACCAGCCAGTCGGGGGTGGTCAGCGCCGCCTCGTAGTGCCGCAGCGGGTCGTGCTCGCTCGGCGCGAGCGGGCCCACCAGCAGCCGGTCCTGCTCCCGCCGCAGCGCACGGTCCTTGGAGGCGTCACTGCGGCCGGTCAGGAAGTAGCCGCCGAGCACCGCCCCGGACCGCGTGCGGGCGCAGAGGACGCCCCGGCCCGGGTACGGATTCGACGTCAGCAAAGCGGTCAGATCTGTCACCGTCATGGGGAGCATTCTCGGGGACGGGTTCCCCCGGCCGGGAGGCAGGGAGCCGGGGGAACCCGTGGGTCGGGCCGGCCGGTCAGGACGGCTCGGTGCCGTAGGCGAGGGTGCCGTTGACGTAGACGGTGACCTTGGGGGCGTCGGCGTAGCTGGTGTTGGTGCCGTAGCTGTAGTCGTTGGTCTCGGTGAAGTTGGACCAGTCGGTCTTGTTGAACCGGTTCTGGATCTCGCCGGTGGAGGCACCCGCGGCGAGGCTGCCGGCGCCGGTGGTGAAGCCGACCAGCAGGTAGTGGTCCGCGCCGGTCTTCGCGGTGGGCATGGCGACCACCGAGTGGGTGACGTTGCCCGAGCCGATCACCGCGTAGTCGACGTTGGTGCTGAAGGTGTTGGCACCGCCGTCGCTGGTGAACCAGTAGCGCAGGGTCACCGTCGACAGGGCCAGCGGGGTGGTGCCGGTGTTGACCACCTGCAGGCCCGGCTTGATCTGGTTGTCGCCCGGCGAGGAGTCCAGGTTCTTGTACTGCGCCTTGACCGTGCCGGTGGTGACGGTGCCCGCGGAGGTGGTGCCGGTCACCGTGCTGGACGCGGTCGAGAGGTTGCCCGCGGCGTCGGTCGCCACGACCGAGTAGTTGTACGCCGTGGAGGCGCTCAGCCCGGTGTCGGTGAAGGTGGTCGCCGTGGTGGTGGTCCCGGCCAGCGCGCTGTTGCGGTAGACGTCGTAGCCGGTCACGGCCACGTTGTCGGTCGAGGCCGTCCACGACAGCGAGACGGTGCTGCTGGTCACGCCGGTGACCTTCAGGTTGGTCGGTGCCGAGGGCGGGGTGGTGTCGCCGGTGCTGGTGCCACCGCCGGCGACGAGTTCGCCGTACACCGCGTAGGCCATGGCGATGTCCGCCTGCGCCCAGAAGCGGTGGTAGGTGAAGGACGGCGCCGCCCCTCCGTTGAGGTACGTCTGGACCTTGGCGAAGGACGGGTCGTTCTTGTACCAGGAGCGGATGGACAGGAAGGTGGCCCCGGGCGCGATCGGGTCGCCGTTGGGCATCTTGCCGGACCAGCCGCTGGGCACGAACACCGGGTCGTTGAAGCGGCTGTAGTCGGTGCGGGTCTCCGCCACCGCGATGCCCTTGGTGTCGGCGAAGGTCGCCATCACGTCGAGCAGGCTCTTGGCCAGGGCGGTGTAGGTGGTGTTGCCGGACTTGACGCCGTAGTAGGTCAGCGCCTTGACGTAGGCCGCGCAGACGCCGACGTCGTTGCCGAAGTCCGCGACGGTGACGTGCAGCGAGGCGTTGGCGCCCGGGCTGCTCGCGTTCCAGGTGTCCGGCTGCCCGCTCCAGTTGAGCGTGGACGGGATCGAGAAGTTGCTCGACGTGACGGTGGTCTGCGAGGCGGCCCAGGCCATCCACTTGTCCAGGATCGTCTTGGCGCTGGCGTTCCCGGTCACGTAGTAGTACTCGGCGAGCCGCTCCATCGCCCAGGCCTGCATCCCGAACCAGTTGTTGCTGGGCGGGTCGTGGTAGACCGGCTCCCAGTCGTAGGCCATGCCGTAGAAGGTCGGGTCGCCAGCCGGGGGCGTGGCGTAGGCGCCGTTCCAGCTGTTGGTGCAGCCGCCGGCGATGGCGCCCTCGGCCGACTGGAGCCAGCGGAAGAACTCCAACTGCCGTGCCAGGCTGCTGGTCCAGTCGCCCTTGGCGGTCGGCGACATCGGCGTCAGCGCGGCCACGTTGGACATCGCCCAGGCCGCGAGCGGGTTCTGGTAGCCCTGGTGCGAGGCGCCGTCCCCGATCCGCCAGGCCCAGCCGCCGCCCGGCTCCGCCCCGCCCCAGGCGTAGTACCAGGCCATCAGGTAGTGCTCGGAACTGCGTCCGGATCCGGCGGCGCAACCGGTGGGGCTGGTGCAGCCGCCGATCTGCTTGAAGTACTTGTCGAACAGCGAGTACCGCAGGAAGTCGCCCATCTTGGCGGCCTTCGCCGCCGAGGCGGTGACCTGGCTCGCCGCGCCCTGGGCCGAGGCCCAGCGGTAGGCCCAGTAGGCGGCCTGGACGGCGCGGGCGTCGGCGTCCGGGGCGTTGGTGTACTTCCACTGGGTGGCGTAGGAACCGCTCTGCTTCACGAACAGGTCGAGGTAGCCGTTGGTGCCGCCGTACTTCATCAGGTCGGTGCAGGGCTGCGGGATCGTCTCCCACACCGACTCCTGCGAGCCGCGCTGGTAGCTGTTGATGTACGAGGGACCGGTCGCGGTGGGGCCGTTCTCGGCGCCGGTGCCGGGCGTGTTCCCGTAGCCGTAGGTGTTGTCGACGTCCATCAGCCAGTGCATCCCGTAGATGTCCGAGGTGCCGTAGGTGGAGGTCAGCTCACTGGCCAGCGGGTCCTGACCGACCGACACCGAGGTGTCGAGCGGGCTGGGGTAGCTGCTGGGGTCCGGCCACTCGGGTGCGTAGGTGGCCGGCGAGGAGGGGTTGTAGGAGCTGTTGGTCGGCTGGTCCACGTGCTGCGGGATGATGTAGTGCTCCGCCGTCGTCCAGGCGTTGTTGAAGGCGGTCCAGTCGCCGGTCACCCGGCCGTAGGTGGCCTCCAGCCAGAACCAGAAGCTGAACGCCTCCGACGTGGTCTGGTGCCCGTGGTCCGGCGCCTCGACGATCAGTGTCTCCACCGAGTGGAACGGGATGCCCTCGGGGCTGAAGTAGCCGTTGGCCGAGTTCTTGATCTTGGCGTACTGGGTCAGGAACTGCTGGGTGTACGCGTCCGTCGAGGGGGTCACCTCGGGCGAGACGGTGTTCGGGCGATCCGCCCAGGCCTTGGCGATGACCGGCGCGCCGCTCACCGCCGCCATCGCGGTGCCGACCGCGGCGATGGCGAAGCGCCTTCGGGACAGGGATTCGGACATGGCAGTCGTACTCCTTCGACGGCGGGCGGGTCCGGGACCCGGCGGGCCTGGGTGGGGGGAATGCTGAAGGGACGCACTGTTCGGCGGGTGCTCGTGACCGGCGAGGGGTGGTCACCGGCGGGTGGTGGGCGCGACTGGGCGCGCTCCCATCCACGGCACGTACTGACCTCCTGCCGGGCAGGTGCCGACAGGGTGAATGTGGTGCCCCACAGGGCTTTCTTCGGAGCAGCCTGGTGGGAGCGCTCCCAATAGTTGGGGCTTTCCGGTGACACGTCAAGAGCTGTGACGCACCTCGGTCCGCAGCGACGGAGTCGGCCTGGAGATCGTCAGATCTTGCTCGGTCAGCGCGAGTTGACGGAGAGTCAGCGCTGGATCAGTGACTCGGCGACGGCGGTGATCGCGTCCGGGCCGACCCGGCAGCAGCCGCCGACCAGGCGGGCGCCGGCCTCGACCCAGCCCTCGACCAGGTGGCCGTCGAAACGGGAGGAGCCCTCCCAGGCCCGGGTCCGCGCGTTCCAGGTCTCGCCGCTGTTGGGGTAGACCACCACCGGCTTGCCGGTGGCCTCCACGGCCAGCGCCACCGCCTGCTCCACGTCCTGCGGGTCGCAGCAGTTCACGCCCACGGCGATCACCGCGTCGTCGGCCGCGGCCAGGGCGAAGGCCTCGGCCAGCGGCTGCCCGGCCCGGGTGCGCTCCCCCGCGACGCTGTAGCTGAGCCAGGCCGGGACGCCGAGCCCGTCCAGTGCGCGCAGCAGCGCCTCCGCCTCCCTGGCGTCCGGGACCGTCTCCAGTGCCAGCACGTCGGCGCCGGCCTCCGCGAGCACCTCCATCCGGGGCCGGTGGAAGCGCTCCAGCTCGGCGACGCTCAGCCCGTAGTCGCCGCGGTACTCCGAGCCGTCCGCGAGCATCGCCCCGTACGGACCGACCGATGCGGCCACCCACCTGGAGCCGTCACCTGCGGTTTCGCGCCGGGCCCGGTCGGCCAGTTCGACGCTGCGCCGCAGCAGCGCCGCCGCCTCGGCGCGGCCGGTGCCGCGCCGGGCGAAGCCCTCGAAGGTGGCCTGGTAGCTGCTGGTGATCGCGACCTGCGCGCCCGCCGCGTAGTAGGCGGCATGCGCCTGGACGATCGCCTCGGGCCGGTCGGCCAGCAGCCGGGCCGACCAGAGCCCGTCGGACAGGTCGTGGCCGGCGGCGGCCAGCTGGTTGGACATCCCGCCGTCCAGCACCAGCGGCCCCTCGGCCAGGGCGGCGGCGAGGGGGGACTGCGGCGGGTGGACGGACATGGTGCACCTTCTTGTGTGTGGCGAACTTCTGCGTGGCGATCTTCTGCGTGGCGACTGCTCAGTTGAGGCGGCGGACCGGGGATCCGGCGAGATAGGCCTGGATGTCCTCGACGGCGTGGGTGAAGTAGGTGCGGTAGTTGGCCTCGGAGACATAGCCCAGGTGCGGGGTGGCCAGCAGCCGGGGCGCGGTGCGCATCGGATGGTCGGCCGGGAGCGGTTCCTGGTCGAAGACGTCGAGACCGGCGCCGGCGATACGGCCTTCGCGGAGTGCGGCCAGCAGCGCGTCCTGGTCGACGATGGCGGCGCGGGAGGTGTTGACCAGGTAGGCGGTCGGCTTCATCAGGGCGAGTTCGGCCGGACCGAGCAGGCCGCGGCTGCGGTCCCCCAGGGCGAGGTGGACGGAGACGAAGTCGCTGGTCGCCAGGAGGTCGTCGAGGCCGGAGGCGCGTTCGACGCCGACCTCGTCGGCCCGCTCCTTGGTGAGGTTGCTGCTCCAGGCCGTCACCTCCATGCCGAAGGCCAGTCCGACCCTCGCCACCAGGCTGCCGATCTTCCCCAGGCCCAGCAGCCCCAGCCGGCGGCCGGCCAGGTCCGTGCCGACCGTGCTCTGCCAGGGGCCGCCGGTGCGCAGCGCGGTGCTCTCGGCGACGAGGCCGCGGGCGAGGCCCAGCAGCAGCGCCCAGGTGAGCTCGACCGGCGGGGTGGAGCTGCTGCCGGTACCGCAGACGGTCACCCCGCGCTCGCGGGCGGCGTCCATGTCGATGGCGACGTTGCGCATACCGGACGCGACCAGCAGCCGCAGCCGGGGCAGCCGGTCGAACAGCGCCGCCGGGAAGGGCACCCGCTCGCGCAGCGTGACCACGATGTCGAACGGCTCGATCGCACGGACCAGCTCGTCCTCGGTGGCGAAGTGCCCGGTGAAACTTACGAGGTCAAGCTCGTCGGCGAGGGGGGTCCAGTCGGCCATGGCGGTGGCGACGTTCTGGTAGTCGTCGAGGACGGCGCAGCGCAGTTTCATGGCTCCAGCCTATGACGGGGCCTGGGGCGAGGGGCTGTGGTCAGGGACTGGGGACTGGGGACTGGGGACTGGGCAGGGTGAGGCCGACGTCCGGACCCGGGGGCCGACGTCCGGACCCTGGCTGTTCCACGAACGCGAGCGCCGTGGTTCGGTGGTTTGCGGCAGCTGTAGGTGGCTTACGTGGCGTCACCGTTGCCGCCCTCCGCCGTCCGTGGCTTGTTGCTGTTGCTCGCTTCGCTCGCGGCGACAAGGACGGGGAGGGGTGCGGGGTCTCGCCGTTGCCGGGCGGCGGGTCGGTCGGCGGTGCGGCTGGAGAAACGATTCGCCAGGTAGGTGCCCTCTACACTTTGGGTCAATCTTCGGACATTGGGTCACTTGATCTACATGAATGCCCGGATATGTCGGACATCTCCGTACGACGAGTGACCCGATGTACGAGAAGTGACCCGAGTTCAGGCAACTCGACCCACCGCACGCCCCCCGCACGCCCCCCGCACGCCCCCGTCACGGGCCTACGGCGACCGGCCAAGCAGCCCCCTCCCCGCTGTTGGCCCGCGAGCGCAGCGATCAACAGCAACAAGCACGTACGGCGGAGGGCGGCAACGAACCCGCCACGTAAGCCACCCACAGCTTCCGCACACCAGCAACGGGGGCGCGCACATCACCACCCCCGAACCTGTCCTCGAAACCGAGACAGATCCGCCTTCCCTGCACAACCAGCGCGAAGCGCTGATCTCCCGCGCGGTACGACGACGGCGACGACGGTGTGCCGGCTGCGGCTCCGGCTGGGCGCGTGGCGGATCAGGCCCTTGTGGCGGACCCGGCCGATTCGGGTTCCGCTTCCGGCTGCTGCCCGGGGCCGCCGGCGGGAAGGGCGACCATGGCGTAGAGGCCGGCCAGCAGCACGAAGATCCCCGAGGCGGTGAAGACGGTGTCGATCCGGCCGAAGGTCATCCCCGCGACCCGCGCGTGCAGATTCTGCAGCACGGTGCTCGCGAGCCAGCCGGCGACCACCACCGAGAGCATGGAGGCGAGCTGGATCGCCGGGTTGATCACCGCCATCACCCGGCCCAGGTACTCCTGCGGTGTCGCCGCCAGCACCAGCGGCGACACCGCGGTGTTGACCATCGCCAGCGGAACACCGACCAGACCGATCACCAGCATGCCGGCCCAGAGCTGGCTCTGCCGGGCGTAGCCCACCAGCACCAGCCCGGTGAGGGCCAGGGCGAACCAGAGGGTGTTGCGCGCACCGAACCGTTTCACCACCGCGCCCGCCCCCACCGCACCGACGATCAGGCCGACGCCGAAGACCGTCTCCATGAAGCCGTAGATGTGCGGGTTCGCGTGCAGGTTCTCGGTGACGAAGAAGATGTCGAGGGAGTTGATCGCCCCGGCCCCGCAGGCCACGATGGCGGCGACGGCGAGGATCACCACCAGCACCCGGTTGCCCGCGAAGAAGCGCAGACCGGAGACGAACTCCCCACGCAGGTCCGGGTGTTCGGCGCCGTCCCGAGCCGGCTGCGGATGGGCCGGGACGCGCACCGAGCGCACCGCCGCCCAGGAGAAGGCATAGGAAAGGGCGTTGAGCAGCAGTGCCCACTGGAACCCGGCGGTGAACAGCAGCGGTGCCGCCAGCGGCGGCCCGATCAGGGAGGCGGTCGCCATGGTGGCCTGGCCCAGGCCGGCCGCCCGGGCGCGGTCCGCGTCGCCCTCGACCACCTCGCCGATCACGGCCAGCCTGGCCGGGTTGAAGAACTGCCCGGTGGCGTTGACCAGGAACACCAGGGCGTAGATCAGGCCCAGCCAGGCCCCGACCGGAAGTGCCGAGACCGGCAGGAACGACAGCACGGCGAGCACTCCCACCGCCGTCCCGCGGACCACCTCGGTCCGCAGCATGGTGCGCTTGCGGTCCCAGCGGTCGACGAACACTCCGGCCAGCGGCCCGACCACCAGCGCCGCCGCACCTACCGCCAGCATCACCCCGCTGACCGCCGCCGGCGCCCAGGGCCGGCCCTTCCCGAGGACCGTCGCGACCCACAGCACCAGGGTGGTGTCGAAGACGTAGTCCCCGACGGTGGAGACCGCCTCCCCGTACCAGAGCCGTGCGTAGTCACGGTTGATCAGCAGCTTCTCCACGCGTGCGGATATCACGAGGCCCCCGTAGCCCGAGACATGACAGTCGTCAGTGTTCGAAGGAGGGTAGCGCAGCCTTCTGGTCAGGCGACACGGCGCAGCGAGGCTCTGGTGAGGCCGGTGCTGCCGAAGAGGGTGGTGGTGCGGTCGATGACGGCTTCGATGCGGTGGTTGCGGTCGTCGACCGGGTCCAGGCTGAGTTGGTGCGGGGCCAGTTCGGCGGGGCGGATGCCCTCGGCGCGGAGGGTGATGCCGCGGACCCTGGCCCGTTGCAGGCCCAGGGTGTCGTGGAGCCGGTAGGCGGTGGTGGTCAGGGCCGGGGTGTGTGCGGTGGGCTCGGCGAGGGTGCGGCTGCGGGTGCTGGTGGAGCGGTCGGCGTAGCGGACGGTGAGGGTGAGCGCGCCGGTGGCCTGGCCGCCGGCGCGCAGCCGGGCACCCAGGTGGTGGGTGAGGTCGAGCAGCGCACGCCGGTGTTCGACCGGGTCGAGTTCGTCGCGGTCGAAGCTGTGCTCGGCGGCCAGGGAGCGGGTCGGGGTGCCGGTGGCGACCGGGGTGGGGTCGATTCCCCGGGCGCGCTGGTGGAGTTGACGGCCCGCGGACGCGCCGAGGATGCGCTGGAGGGTGGGCAGCGGGGCCGCCGCGAGCCGGCCGACGGTGTCCAGGCCGTAGCCGCCGAGGGTGCGGGCGGTGGCCTGGCCGACCCCGGGCAGGGCGAGGACCGGCAGCGGGTCGAGGAAGGCCCGCGCCGCCTCGGGGTCGGCCAGGACGTGGATCCCGCCGACCATGGAGGTGTTGGCGGCGAGCCGGGCCAGCAGCGGGTTGGCGGCGAGGCCGATGGTGCAGTCGACGTCCTGCTGGGCGAGGGCGCGGACCCTGATCATCTCGGCGAGCTGGACCGCGTCGGTGCCGAAGTAGCGCTGCGCTCCCCGGACGTCGAGCAGGGCGGCGTCCGGGGGCAGCGGTTCGACCACCGGGGTGATACCCCGCAGCAGGCCCAGGACCTGGTCGTAGGCCTCGGCGGCGAGTGGGGCGGCGACACCGGGCCGACGCAGGACCACGTGCAGGATGGAGATCTGATAGTCAGTCATCCTGCGCTCCCGGGGCTGGAGTGCCAGAGGCGGCGGGTGTCGGCGACCGGGCTGCCGGGGGTTTTGAGGTCGGCCCAGGGGTGCAGCTCGTAGCCGGTGGACATCCGGATGCTGCGGCCGGGTTGTGCGGGGGGTCCCGCCTCGGGGCCGGGCCGCTCGGGGCCGGGCTGCGCGGGCTCCGCCTCGGCGGGCTCGGCGTCGGGGGCGGCATCGAGAGCCGCATCAGGGGCGGCGTCGGCGGCGAGGCGTGCGGCGACGGCCCCCAGGCCGCCGGTGCGGCGCAGTTCGGCCAGTTCGGTCAGGCTCCAGGCGGCGTTGCCGACCACGCTGAGGCTCTGCCGCCCGCGCCGCTGGACGATGCCCCTGACCAGCAGCAGCCCGTGGTGGAAGACCACGGCGGCGCAGCGGGGGTGGCTGTCCTCGAAGAAGGCGAGGTCGACCAGGCCCGCGGTGCTGCCGTCGTCCAGGGTGGTGAAGATGACCCGGCGGCCGGAGCGGATCGGGGGCGTCTGGGTGGCCGCCTTGATGCCCGCGACCAGGACCGACGCACCGTGACGGGTCTGCCGCAGCCGGGCCGCCGAGGTGACCCCGAGCTCCTCCAGGAAGGCGTGATGGGTCGTCATGAGGTGCCGGGAGGCGTCGAGTCCGAGGATCTCCAGCTCCGCGCCGAGGCGGGCGTCGGCGTCGGGCTCGGGCAGGCCGGAGGGATCAGCAGGCGCGTCCGGATCGGCTGCCATCAGCGGGAGTTGGCCGTCGCCGGGGCGGCCGCGGTCCTCCCGGTGCAGGTCGGCGAGCTGGAGCAGCAGGTCGCGGCGGCCCGCGCCGCGGGCCAGCGGGTCCAGCGCGCCGACCTGCACCAGGCGTTCGGCGAGCGGACGGGAGGGGCGGGCCCGGTGCCAGAGGTCGGGCAGCGAGCCGTACGGCCGGCCGACCCTGGCCGAGGTGATCCGGGCGGCCTCGGCCTCGGTGATGCCCTGGACCTCGGACAGCGCCATCCGGACACCCCAGCGTCCGTTCCGGGAGTTTTCATCAGACACCAGTTCGATTCTAAAATCCTGTTCGGACCGGTTCACGTCCAGCGGCAGCACCGGCACCCCGCGCCGCCGGGCGTCCGCGAGCAGCAGCCGCTTCGGGTACATCCCCGGGTCATGGGTGAGGATCCCGGCGTAGAAGGCGGCGGCCCGGTGCGCCTTGAGCCAGGCCGACTGGTACGTCGGCACGGCGAAGGCCGTGGCGTGCGCCTTGCAGAAGCCGTAGGCGCCGAACGCCTCCAGGATCTCCCAGGTGCGGCGGATCACCTCGGCGCTGTAGTCGCGCCTGCGGGCGCCCTCGCCGAACCAGGCCCTGACCCGGCCCTGGGTCTCCGGCTTGGACAGCCCGCGCCTGGCCTCGTCGGCCATGTCCCGGTCGCAGCCGGTCATGATGCGCATGATCTCGATCACCTGCTCATGGAAGATGACCACGCCGTAGGTCTCCTTCAGCGGCTCGATCAGGTCCTCGTGCGGATAGGCGGGGGTGCTGCGGCCGTGCCGGGCCTCGATGAAGGGCTTGACCATGTCGGCCGCCACCGGCCCAGGGCGGAACAGCGAGATGTCCACCACCAGGTGCTCAAAGGTCTCCGGCTGCAGCCGTCCGACCAGGTCGCGCTGGCCCGGCGACTCGACCTGGAAGCAGCCCAGGGTCTCGGCGGAGCGGATCAGCGCCATCGCCGCCGGGTCCTCGGGCGGGACCTGCACCGGGTCGTCCAGGTCGATCCGCTCACCGGTGGCGCGGGCGATCTCGGCGACGGCGTGCGCCATCGCCGACTGCATCCGGACGCCCAGGACGTCCAGCTTCAGCAGGCCGAGGTCCTCCACGTCCTCCTTGTCGAACTGCGACATGGCGAAGCCCTCGCCGGGGGTGGGCACCACCGGGGTGCGGGTGAGCAGCGATGCGTCCGAGATGATCACACCGCAGGGGTGCATGGCGGTGCCGCGCGACAGCCCGTCCAGGCCCTCGACCAGTTCCCACAGCGGGCCGTGGTCCTCGGCCGCGACCTCGCGCAGTTCGGGCAGTTCGGCGAGGGCGGTGCGGGCGTCCCTGGCCCGGATGTGCGGGAATGCCTTGGCGAGGCGGTCGATGGTCTGCGGGTCCAGGCCCAGTGCCGCACCGGTGTCGCGGATGGCGTGGCGGACCCGGTAGGTCTCCGGCATGGCGAGGGTGGCGGTGCGCTCCGCGCCGAAGCGTTCGAAGATCGCCCGGTAGACGTCCAGCCGCCGGGCCGACTCCACGTCGATGTCGATGTCGGGCATCGCCCGGCGGCTGACCGAGAGGAAGCGCTCCATCAGCAGCCCGTGTTCGACCGGGTCGGCGGTGGCGATGCCGAGCAGGTGGACCACCAGCGAGCCGGCCGCCGAGCCGCGCGCGGCGACCCGGATGCCCAGCGCCCTGGTGTCGTCCACGACCTGGGCGACGGTGAGGAAGTAGCCGGCGAAGCGCAGCCGGGCGATGGTGTCCAACTCGGCGTCCAGGCGCTTCCAGTACTTCCGCTGGTCGGGACGGCGGTGGTAGCCGCGGCGGACCATCGCGGTGACGCAGCGGGAGCGCAGCACCCGGTCGGTGCCCCGGCGGTCGGCGCCGACCAGCACCGGCTCGGGGAGGTGCACTGTGCCCAGCCCCAGGTCGTCCTGCGGGTCCACCAGGCAGGCCTCGGCGACCGCGCGGGTCGCCGCGAGCAGCCGGCGGGCGCCGTCGCGGCCCTGGCCTGCGGCGTCGGCGATCCGCTCGGCGAGCCCGGCCATGTCCCCACTGTCCTTGAGCCAGCCCTCGCCGCTGTCCCGCTGCTGCGGCTTGCGGGCGTCGACGGGCACCAGCAGCCGGGCCGAGTCCAGGACGTCGGCGAGCCGCCGGCCGCCGGGGTCGGCGTAGCGGACCTGGTTGGTGAGCACGACGGGCAGGCCCTGCTCCTCGGCGAAGGCGAGGGTGCGGGCAGCCAGCCGCAGGCTGCCGGGGCCGGTGCCCGCGGTGGCCGCGACCGGGTGGTGCACCGCCTCCAGGTGCAGGGCGTCGGGGAACAGCCGGCGCCAGGGCGCGACCAGCCGGGCGGCGCGGTCCGGGCGCCCGGCCGCGAGCGCGGCACCGACCTCGGAGCCGGGGCCGAGCAGCACGAAGAGGTGGCCGGCCGCCGCGTCGGCGATCTGTTCGAGATCGGGCCAGCCGAGGGCGGGCATGTCGCCGGCACCGGCGTGCGCGGCCGTGACCAGGGCGCACAGCGCTGCCCAGCCCGCCCGGTCGCGCGCCAGGAACACCCCGCGCGGAGCGCTCTCGTCGATGAACGCACCCCCGCGCACGGGCGTGCGGCGGCGCACGACGGACTCGGTCCGCGCCAGGTCCTGGGGGCGCGCCTGGGCGGGTGTCGCGTCCACGTGGCTGGGCAGCACCAGGTCCACCCCGAACAGCGGCCGGATCCCGGCCTTCTGGCAGGCCTTGGCGAAGCGGACGGCGCCGGCGAGGGTGTCCCGGTCGGTCAGCGCGAGCGCGTCCAGACCGCGCTCGACGGCGCGCTCGGCCAGCCGTTCCGGGTGGCTGGCGCCGTAACGGGCGGAGAACCCGGAGACGGCACGCAGATGCGTAAACGCCACAGCCGCCTCCTACCAGTCACCCGCTCCCCTCCCCATCCGACCCTCGGACCACAGCCTTCCCATCCATCATAGGGGCATCTCTCGAACATGTATTCGATGGAATGTGTCGGATGACCTGCCCAGAGGCGGCGATACCAAGGGGAGGCGTCGACACCCTTGTTAGGTATTTAGCTAATGTGCTAATCATTGGCCATGACAACAGCGCAGGACGAAGCCGGGGCCTTCCGCGCACTCGCTGATCCGACGAGGCGCCAGATCCTGGAGGACCTCCGCGGCGGCGAGCTCGCGGCCGGTGAGATCGCCGCCAGGTTCGCGATCAGCGCGCCGTCCATCTCACGGCATCTCGGAGTGCTCAAGGGAGCCGGGCTGGTCACCGAGCGCCGGGACGGCAACCGGATCCTCTACACCCTGGCCGAGGAACGGCTGGCGACCTGCATCGGCCGGTTCCTCAGCGCCGTCTGCCCCGAGCAGCTCGTGCTGCGCCACACCAGATGGCGCCCCGGGGGCGCAGAGCGGAGTGAGGGGTCATGAGACAACCGCGCCTGTCCAGCGTCGTTGAACGACGACTTCTGGTGAACTACCGGGTCGCCCCGGACGCCGCCGCGCGCCTGCTCCCCGCGCCGCTGCGACCGCAGTTGGTGCACGACCACGCGGTCGCGGGCATCTGCCTGCTGCGCCTGGGGAGCGTCCGGCCGACCTGGGCGCCCAAGGCGTTCGGGCTTCGGAGCGAGAACGCGGCGCACCGGATCGCCGTCGAGTGGGACGGGCCGGACGGAGTCGAGACCGGCGTCTACATCCCACGTCGCGACACCGCTTCACGACTCAACGCCTGGGCAGGGGGCCGCGTCTTCCCCGGCGAACACGGCCGCGCCGATTTCGAGGTGCACGAGACAGCGGGCCGGGTACATGTCGCGCTGGCGACGCGGGACGGCGACACCCGAGTGGATGTCGCCGTCGAGTTGTCCGACGAGCTGCGGGGCAGCGAACTCTTCACCGACCTCGCCGAGGCCTCCCGCTTCTTCCAGGGCGGCGCAAAGGGCTTCTCGGCCACCAGGTCCGGCCGCCGTCTGGACGGAATGGAACTGCACACCGACGCCTGGCAGGTGGAAGCCTGCCGGGTCCGCTCCGCCGCATCGTCCTTCTTCGACGACCCGGACCGCTTCCCGTCGGGGAGTGCGACCTTGGACTGCGCCCTGGTCATGCGGAACGTCCCCGCAGGCTGGCGGCCGCTCCCCACCATGGCCACCGGTCAGCCGTCGGTCTGCTTCGGGTAGGTGACCGTGCCCTTGATGTGGATCCCGTGATGTGGATCCCGTCCGGGGCTGGTCAAGACCGCGTCAAAGCGGGCGGCTGCCCCGTCAGGGCGGTGTCAAGGCTCTGGCCTGGGACGTTGTCGCGAGGTCCGATAGCGGGGAGAACTCCGGGGCACAGAGGCGGGACGGGCGGAAATGACGACGGCGATCCGGCGGGTCGTGGTGGGGGTCAGCGGGTCCCCGAGCAGCCTTGCGGCGCTGCGGGCCGCGGTGGACGAGGCCCGGCGCGGCCCGTCGGAGCTGTGGGCCGCGCTGGCCTGGACCCCGGTGGGCGGCGAGACCGGCTACCGCCGGGCCCCCTGCCCCGACCTGCTCAAGCTCTGGGAGCGGCAGGCCTGCGCGCGGCTGCGCAACAGCTTCGACGAGGCCTTCGGCGGGTTCCCCGGCGGGCTGGTGGTCCGTCCGCTGGTGATCCGCGCGGAGGCGGGACGGGCGCTGGTGGACATCGCCGACCGCCCGGACGACCTGCTGGTCGTCGGCGCCGGCGAACGCGGGCTGTTCGCCAGGATCACCCATGGCTCGGTCAGCCGCTTCTGCGTGGCGCACGCAGGCTGCCCGGTCCTGGCGGTGCCGCCGCCCGCGCTGCTGGCCCAGATGCCGCTGCGCCAGCGGCACCGCCTGCCGGCCCTCCCGGTGGAGGCGTACGCGGGCACCGACGTGCGGCAGTAGCCGCGCGGTCGGCCACGCAGGCCCACGGCTCGCTCACGGCTCGAAGCGGTAGCCCATCCCCGGCTCGGTCAGCAGGTGCCGGGGGTGGGCCGGGTCGCGTTCGAGCTTGCGGCGCAGCCCGGCCAGGTAGACCCGGAGGTAGTTGGTCTTGCGCTCGTGCCCCGGTCCCCAGACGTCCAGCAGGAGTTGACGGCCGGTCACCAGCCGGCCCGGATGCTGCACCAGCACCGTGAGGATGCGCCACTCGGTCGGGGTCAGCCGGACCGGGACCGGGCGTACGGTGCAGCCGGCCAGGTCCACGGTGTGGTCGCCGATCACCGCGCTGCCGCCGATGGGCTCGTCCGAGGCCGGGCGGCGCAGCACCGCGCGCAGCCGGGCCAGGAGTTCGTTCATCGAGAACGGCTTGGTCACGTAGTCGTCGGCGCCGGCGTCCAGGGCGATGACCTTGTCGGTCGCGCCGGAGCGGCCGGAGAGCACGATGACCGGGACCGCGCTCCAGACCCGCAGCGCGCGGATCACCTCGGTGCCGTCCAGGCCGGGCAGGCCGAGGTCGAGGATGACCGCGTCGGGCGGGAAGGCGGCGGCCTCGTCCAGGGCGCGGCTGCCGTCCTGGGCGGTGGCCACGGTGTACTGGCGGGCCTCCAGGTTGATCTGCAGTGCCCGCAGCATCTGCGGTTCGTCGTCCACGATGAGGACTCGGGTCACGGGTGGGCTTCTCCGTCCGGGGCCGTCGCGTAGGAGGACGCGGATTCGGGTGCAGGCGCGGGTGCAGGCGCGGGCGCCGGTTCGGGCGCGGATGCGGGTTCGGGCGCGGATGCGGGCGCGGCGGCCGGGTCCGGTACGGGGGCGGCCGGGTCCGGGGTCGCCGTGGGGGCCGGCAGGGAGAGGACCATGGTCAGGCCGCCGCCGGGGGTGTCCTCGGGGACGAGGGTGCCGCCCATGGCCTCGGTGAGCCCCCGGGAGAGGGCGAGCCCGAGGCCCACGCCGCTGCCGTTGTCGGTGTCGCCCAGCCGCTGGAACGGCAGGAACACCCGCTCCCGGTCGTCCTCGGGCAGCCCTGGCCCGTGGTCGACGACCCGGAACTCGACCTGCCCGGCCAGTGCGCTCGCGGTGACCAGGACCGGGGCGTCGCCGCCGTGCCGCAGCGCGTTGGCGACCAGGTTGGCGACCACCCGCTCCAGCAGCGGGCCGTCGGCCAGCACGGCAGGGGCCTCCTCCAGCCCCTGCACCCTGAGGTTGGGCGGCCTGCCGTCCGCCAGCGAGTCCACCGCGGCGGACAGCACGTCCTCCAGGGCGGTGGGCTGCAGGTCCATCGGCAGCACGCCGGCCTGCAGCCGGCTCATGTCCAGCAGGTTGTCGACCAGCCGGTTCAGCTTGCCCAGCGAGTCCTCGGCGCTGGCCAGCAGCTCCTGCTGGTCCTCGGGCGAGAACTGGACGTCCTGGCTGCGCAGCGAGCTGACCGAGGCCAGCGCCACCGCCAGCGGGGTGCGCAGGTCGTGGCTGACCGCGGCCAGCAGCGCGGTGCGCATCCGGTCGGCGGCCTTGACCGGCTCCACCTCGGCGGCCACCTCCGCCAGCCGGGCCCGGTCCAGCGCCGCCGCCACGTGCGCGGCGAAGGCCGCCAGCACCCGGCGGTCGGCGGCCGGCAGCGGCCGTCCGCGCAGCACCAGCACCGCGTCGTCCCCCACCGGTACCTCCTCCACCGCCTCGCCCTCCCGGACCGGCTCCTGCCGTTGCTCCGCCTCCACCTCCGCCTCCTCCGAACCCCCCTCGGGGGAGGTGTCGCGCAGTTCGACGGAGTCCATGCCGAAGGTCTCCCGCAGCCGGGCCAGCAGCGCCTCCACCGCGCTCTCCCCGCCCAGCACGCTGCCGGCCAGCGCCGACAGCGTCTCCGCCTCGGCCGTGGCCCGGGCCGCCCGCCGGGCCAGCCGCGCGGCCCGGTCCACCACCACCGCCACCGCGATCGCCACCACCGCGAAGACCACCAGGGCCAGCAGGTTGTTGGGGTCGTTGATGGTGAACCGGTGGATCGGCGGTATGAAGTAGTAGTTCAGCAGCAGCGACGCGACCAGCGACGCCAGCAGCGCCGAGATCACCCCGCCCAGCAGCGACACCCCCACCACCGCGACCAGGAACACCAGGATGTCGCTGGTCAGGTTGACCGTGCCCCTGGTCCCGCTGAGCAGCGCGGTGAGCAGGAAGGGGGTGACCAGGCCGGCCAGCGGCCCGGCGATCCGGCGCGACGGGGAGTGCAGCCGCCCCGGCACCGGCAGCCGCCGGCCCCGGCCGGACTGCTCATGGGTGACCATGTGGACGTCGATGTCGCCGGAGAGGGCGACCACGGTCTCGCCGATCCCGCGCCCGGTCAGCGAACGCACCAGGGTGCCGCGCCGGCTGGTGCCCAGCACCAGCTGGGTGGCGTTCTCGGCCCGGGCGA
Organism: Streptacidiphilus jeojiense; assembly: GCF_000719095.1. Lineage (GTDB taxonomy): Bacteria > Actinomycetota > Actinomycetes > Streptomycetales > Streptomycetaceae > Streptacidiphilus > Streptacidiphilus jeojiensis. Next base: position 66,358 of record NZ_JOEH01000016.1, read on the forward strand.
AGTCGATCAGCGCCCGCGGCACCGAGTCGCCCACCACCGAGTGGTAGCTCCCGCCCAGGCTCTCCACCAGCCGCCGCTGCGCGGCCAGCGCCGCCGGGTTGGCGTCGGCCAGGCCGTCGCTGCGGGCCACGTGCACCGCCAGCAGGTCGCCGCCGGCCGCCCGGGCCGCGATCCGTCCGGCCCGGCGGATCAGGGTCTCCCCCTCCGGGCCGCCGGTCAGCGCCACCACCACCCGTTCCCGGGTCTCCCACACCGCCGCTATCCCGTGCTCGGCACGGTAGTTCTGCAGCCCCTCGTCCACCCGCCCGGCCAGCCAGAACAGCGCCAGCTCCCGCAGCGCCGACAGGTTGCCCACCCGGAAGTAGTGCGACAGCGCCGCGTCCACCTTCTCCGGCGCGTAGATGCTGCCGTGCGCCATCCTGCGGCGCAGCCCCTCCGGCGCCACGTCCACCAGCTCGATCTGGTCCGCCCGCCGCACCACCTCGTCCGGCACGGTCTCTCGCTGCGGCACCCCGGTGATCTTCTCGACCACGTCGTTCAGCGACTCCAGGTGCTGGACGTTCACCGTGGTCAGCACGTCGATCCCGGCGTCCAGCAGCTCCTGGATGTCCTCCCAGCGCTTGGCGTGCCGGCCGCCGGGCACATTGGTGTGCGGCAGCTCGTCCACCAGCGCCACCTCCGGACGCCGGGCCAGCACCGCGTCCAGGTCCATCTCGGTGAACGACACGCCCCGGTACTCCCGCGTCAGCCGCGGCAGCACCTCCAGGCCCGCCAGCTTCTCCTCGGTGCTGCGGCGGCCGTGGCACTCCACGAAGGCCACCACCACGTCGGTGCCCCGCTCGGCCCGGCGCCGCGCCTCGTCCAGCATCCGGTAGGTCTTCCCGACACCGGGAGCGGCACCGAGGAAGACCTTCAGCCGACCCTTGCCGCCGTACCGTGCCAACGGGCTTCCCTTTCCTGTACTTCCCCGCACCAACCGCATCCGCGTCCACCGCGTCCATCGCACTCATCGTCAGGAAACAGCACGTCAGGTGGGCTGTCGCGAAGGTTGACGGTTCCCTTGCGCGGGTCCGTCGAACCTTGACGGATCCTTGACGCCGCTTGCCGCACCGGGCACTCCGGAGGAGGTCAGCGGCCGATGTCGCGGCGGCGGAAGTCGTCCAGGGTCTCCCGGCGCATCAGCATCCGCGCCGCGCCGTCGCGTACCGCGATCAGCGGCGGACGGCCGACCAGGTTGTAGCCCGACGCCATCGAGAGGTGGTAGGCGCCCGCGGCCGGAACCGCCAGCAGGTCGCCGGGCCGCACGTCGGCGGGCAGCTCCACCGAGGGCACCAGTACGTCCCCGGCCTCGCAGTGCCGGCCGACCACTCGCGCCTCGGCGAGCGGGGCGTCGCTCGCCCGGCCGATCAGCGTCGCGGTGTAGCGGGAGCCGTAGAGGGCCGGCCTGGGGTTGTCGCTCATCCCGCCGTCCACGGCGACGAAGGTCAGGCCGCCCGGGCTGTGCTTGACCGTCAGCACCCGGTAGACGGCGACCCCGGCCGGGCCGGTGACCGCGCGTCCTGGCTCGACGGCCAGCCGGGGCACCGGCAGCCGGTGCCGGGAGCACAGCTGTTCCAGCCGGGTGGTCACCGCCGCCGCGAACTCCTCCAGGTCCAGGGCCGGTTCGCCGCGCCGGTACGGGACGGCGTGGCCGCCCCCCAGGTCCAGCTCGGGCAGGGCGACCCCGTGCCGGTCCCGGACCGAGGCCAGCAGCGGGACCAGCCGGTCCAGCGCGGCGAGGTAGGGCGCGGTGTCGGCGATCTGCGAGCCGAGGTGGCAGTGCAGGCCGACCAGGCGCAGGTGCGGCTGGTGCAGGATCCGGTCCACCGCGTCGACGGCGGCGCTGACCGCGCCGGACTCGCCGGGCTCCAGCGAGAAGCCGAACTTCTGCTCGTCGGTCCCGGTCCGCACCGACGGGTGGTGCCCGGCGGCGACCCCGGGCACCACCCGGACCAGCACGTCCTGCGGGCAGTCGTCCGAGGCCAGCACGGCGAGCCTGGCGATCTCCGGGAAGGAGTCGACGACGATCCGCCCCACGCCGAGGCGCACCGCCGCGGCCAGCTCCTCCGGGCTCTTGGCGTTGCCGTGCAGCACGATCCGCTCGGCCGGGAACCCGCAGGTCACAGCCAGTTCCAGCTCGCCGCCCGAGCAGACGTCCAGACCCAGGCCCTCCTGCTCGACCCACTCGGCGACCGCCCCGCACAGGAACGCCTTGGCGGCGTAGTGCACCTCGGCGTCCGGCAGCGCCCGGCGGTAGGCGCGGCAGCGCTCGCGCACCTCGGCCTCGTCCAGGACGTAGACCGGCGTGCCGAAGCGCGCGGCGACGTGGCCCAGCGCGACCCCGCCGACCAGCACGTCGTCCCCGTCGCGGCGGGCGGCGGCCGGCCAGGGGGCACCCAGCGGCGTCCAGTCCTGCGCGGTGTCGCGGTCCTGCGCGGTGTCGCAATCCGGGACGGTTTCGCGGTCCGGGACGGTGTCCTCGGCGCGGTCGTTCCTGCGGCGGGCGGTGAGCACGGCTTCTCCTTCGGGGCAGAGCAGGGGTGGTGAGGTCGGGTCAGCTGGTGAGCGGCTCCACCGGCAGCGGGTAGAGGAAGCCGCGGAGCACCACCTCGACCTGGCATTCGGCGGCCCCGCAACGTCGCAGTTCGGCGACGGAGGCGGCCAGCTCGGCGGCGTCCCGGCAGGCCAGCCGCAGCTCCAGGTCGTGGTCCCCGGCGAGGACGGAACCGGCGTAGACGGCCGGCATCCTGGCGGCGGCCTGCTCCACGCCGGTCGCGGTGGCCCCGGGACGGAGCCGCAGCCGGATCTGGATCTGCAGCGGGCGGCCGATCGCGGCGGCGTCGATCCCGGCGTGGACGCCGGTGACCACACCGGTGCTGGTCAGCCTGCGCAGCCGGGCGGCGACGGCGCTCTCGCTGAGGCCGAACCGCCGGGCCAGGGTCCGCGCCCTGGCCCGGCCGTCCTCGCTGAGGGCCTGGAGCAGCCGGCGGTCGAGGTCGTCGAGGGCGGGGGCGGGTCCGGGTCCGGGGGCGGGAGCAGGGGCGGGGACCGCGGGTGCCGCGGTCACTGGGTGCGGGCCGCTCACCGGAGCAGTTGCGGCAGCGCGGCCGGCGGCCGGGGTGCGGTGCGGACCGGGGAGGCCGCGGGGAGTTCGCGCACCGGCGGCGCGACCAGGTTGGGGTCCACGACCAGGCGGGTCACCCCGATCGGGCCGGTCATCTCCCGCAGCGCGGGCTCGGACAGCGGGACGCAGCGCTGCGCGCTGCCGAGCACGGCGCGCAGCCGCTGCTCGGTGCTGAAGGCCACCGCGCAGCGGGAGCCGTCGCGCTCGCGGAAGAGCCGCAGCGCCATGCCGCAGGCGGTGTCGCGCACCGGCGCGAACAGCAGGTGGTGGCCGGGCTCGGGTTCGAGCTCCGCCTCGGGGTGAGTATGGTCCTCGGACACGTCCGTCAGGTCCTCTCGTACCAGGCCCGGTGAGGTGGTGGGTGGATCAGGTCCGGGCCGCGACTCGACGCTAAGCCCGCAGGTCGGACCCGTGCCGCCGTCCTGACGCTTCATTGATCCGCCGGGGCCGGACGCTGACGTCGTCTTGACTCCGGGCCACCCGGACGGCCGAAGGGGCTGCAGGGGTATGGTCCGCGCAGCTGTTTCTGACGTACCGTCAGCTAACGCTGCCCCGGGGAGGACCAGCCATGTCCCAGCACGCGAACGCCGACCGTCCGGTACCCCTCGACGAGTACCCGGTGCACCAGGTGCCGCTCTCGATGCGCCATGTCGCGACCGGGGACCGCAACGCCTACGACCGCTGCATCTTCCATGTGTTCGACCACGACGGCGGCGCGCTGCTGATCACCGGCCTGGGGGTGTACCCGAACACCGGGGTGATCGACGCCTACGCGACCCTGCGCATCGGCGACCGGCTGTACGCCGTCCGGGCGTCCGACGCGCTGGGCGACGACCGGATGCAGCTGGCCGTCGGCCCGCTGCGGATCGAGGTGCACCGGCCGCTGCGCACGCTGCGGCTGGTCTGCGAACCCGACCCCGATGATCAGGACGCCGCCGCCCAGGGCGCCGGCGCCGAGGAGGGGCTCAGCTTCGACCTGACCTGGGAGGCGGAGTTCCCGGCCCTGTGGGAGCCGCACCACGTGGCCCGCACCGGCGACCGGCTCACCCTGGAGGGGCGGCGCTTCGTCCAGGCGGGCGCCCCCTCCGGCACCATCCGCGCCGCCGGCGTCGAGTACACCGTCACCCCGGACGGCTGGACCGGCACCCGGGACCGCAGCTGGGGCGTCCGTCCGATCCCCGGCGAGCAGCCGGGGCGCGCCGCCGAGGAGCACCGCACCGAGGGCTTCCACTGGGTCTGGTGCCCGATCAGGTTCCGGGACCGGATGCTGATGGTGGTGCTCCAGGAGGACGCCGACGGCTACCGCACCCTGAACGACGCGGTCGCGGTGTACCGGGACGGCAGCGGGCGCAGGGACGAGCAGTTGGGCTGGCCCTACGTCGACATCGCCTACGCGCCGGGCGGCCGGGAGCCGCGCTCGGCGGTGATCCACCTCACCGACGCCGCCCGCAAGCCGCTGGAGGTCCGGGCCGAGGTGCTGCTCGGCAGCCCGCTGGCGGTCGGCGCCGGCTACCCGCCGGCACCGGACTGGCAGCACGGGACCTGGCAGGGCCGGGGCTGGAGCGAGCGCATGGTGTACAACCTCGGCGATCCGAAGGGACTGGGCCCGGCCGCCTACGGGGTCACCGACCACGCGGCCCGGTTCACCCTGGACGGCGAGGTCGGCCACGGGATCTTCGAGCACGGCAGCTTCGGCCGCCACGACCCCAGCGGCTTCACCGACTTCGGCAGCGTCACGCGCAGCCGCGTCTCCAGCAGCGGCGTCCCGGGCACCCCGGACGGAGGTCCCCGCTGATGCCGGCCGCCCCGCAGGCCCCGCGTCCGCGCACCACCACCCGCGACCCCGCCGAGCTGCAGCGCCGCCTCGCCGCCTGGGTGGCCGGCTGGCTGCCCGGGGCGACCGTGGGCGGGCTGACCGTACCGCCCTCCAACGGGATGTCCAGCGAGACGGTGCTGTTCGACCTGCGGCGGCCGGACGGCACGGTCCAGCCCTGCGTGCTGCGGCTGGCCGCCGACACCAACGCCTACGCGGTGTTCCCGCGCTACGACATGGAGCGGCAGTACCGGGCGATCCGGCTGGTCGCCGAGCGGACCAAGGTGCCGGTGCCCCGGCTGCTGCGGCTGGAGACCGACCCGGCCCCGCTGGGCGCCACGGGATTCGTGATGGAACGGCTGGAGGGCCGGGTGCCCCCCGATGTGATGCCCTACACCTACGGCGGCAACTGGCTGTTCGACGCCGCCCCGGCCGAGCGGGCGCATCTGGAGCAGGCCACCCTGGAGGTGCTGGCCGGGCTGCACGCCGTCCCGGCGGAGGACGCCGCCTTCCTGGCGCCGACCGCCGCGCACGGCTCGTTCCGCAGCCCGCTGCGCCGGCACGTGGACGAGCAACGCGAGTACTACGCCTGGGTGGTGGAAGGCCGGCCGCGCTCCCCGCTGATCGAGCGGGCCTTCGCCCGGCTGGAGCAGCTCTGGCCGCAGGACGAGGGCCCGACCGTGCTGAGCTGGGGCGACGCCAGGGTCGGCAACATCGTCTACCAGGGCTTCGACCCGGTCGGGGTGCTCGACTGGGAGATGGCCTCGGTCGGTCCGCGCGAGCTGGACCTGGCCTGGCTGATCTTCCTGCACCGCTTCTTCCAGGACCTGACCGAGGGTTCCGGCCTGCCCGGGATGCCGGACTTCCTGGAACCGGACCGGATCTGCGCCCGCTACGCCGAACTCACCGGCCACACCCCGCGGGACATGGAGTTCCACCTGCTCTACGCGGCGCTGCGGCACGCCGTGGTGATGCTGCGGATCGGCTACCGGCAGCTGCACTTCGGCGAGGCCGAGGCCCCGGCCGACCCGGACCGGCTGATCATGCACCGGGCCAGGCTGGAGCAGCTGGTGGAAGCGGCACAGCCCGGCAGGCGGGAACCCGGTTCAGACGGCCACCGACCGTGACGCCGTGATCTCGTAACCCAGTGTCAGGGTGCGGCGGTCGTCGGCGGCCAGGGTGAGGTCGTAGCGGACGATGCCGTCGGCGTCCACCCCCTCCGGCTGCGGCGAGCTGCGCTCCTTGTCCAGCCGGACGTCGACCGCGGTGATCTCCGAGACCGGGATGCGCTCGCGCACCACCACCGCCAGCGGCGCGGCGTCCGCGGGCGCGAAGCGGGACAGCGCTAGCCGGACGGTACGGGTGATGACGGTCCGTCCGGTGACCGCCGTGGTGTCCCGGGACTCCTCGACCGAGCGGGTCACCCGGAAGGTGTCCTCGCTGCCGAAGGACAGCTCGGCCGGGGCGCCCTCGGCGGTGAAGCGCAGCTCGCCGCGGCCGACGAAGCCGCTGCCGCGGATCAGGTCGACCGGGCCGGACAGCAGCACCTGGCCGGTGCTGTTGCGGAACCGGGCGACCTGGGTGACCAGGGCGGACAGCTCCGGGGCGGAGCTGTACTCGGCCGTGGCCGGCAGCGTCGCGGAGGCCAGCCCGATCCGGTGCGGCCGACCGTCCGAGGGCAGGTCCACCGGCGCCGGCGCGACCAGCAGCCGGGCCTCGCCGCCGTCGTCCACCCCGGGCAGGGCAAGCGCGGCGGCCGAGGCGGCGGACGGCCCGGCCGGGCCGTCGTCCGCGGGGCCCACGGTCTGGATGTCGACCTCCCGCAGGTCCACCTCGATGGTCTTCCGCTCCTCCGGGGTGCGGTCCACCAGCAGCAGCACGTCCTCGCCCAGCAGCGGAGGTTCAGCGGCCAGCGTGGTCCGGGCGGTGGAGAAGGAGAGCGCCGCGCCGGTCCAGTCCTCACCGGTGCGCTGCCAGGCGACCGCGTCGCACTGCAGCGCCAGCGAGGTCCCGTCGGCGGACAGTTCGGCGCGGTAGGCGGGCCGCCAGAGCGCGCAGGGGCTGAGGTGCACCAGCTGCAGCCGGGCCCCCTCCGGCAGCGGCTCGCCGGCTTCGATCACCACGTCGACGAAGGCGGACAGCACCAGCGGCTGCTCCTCGGCCGCGTCCAGCGCCTCCCGGGCGCTGCCGAGCTCGGTACGGGTCCTGGCGATGCGGCGCAGCAGCAGCCGCTGCGCCTCGCCGTGCCGGGTGTGCTCGTCGTAGGCCCGGTCCAGTTCGGCCGTCCAGCGCTGCGGGTCGGCCGCGCCGGCGCCGGCGCTCTCGGCGATGTCCCGGCGCAGCTCGTCCAGCAGCTGGTCCAGCACCGCGACCCGGGCCCCGGTGCGGTCCCGGTCCGCCTCCAACCGGCGCATCAGCTCGCCGAGTTCGTGCACCCGGTGGCGCAGCGCCGAGGCGTCCGGGCCCGGGGCGCCCTCCGGCGGCGGGGTGTAGAGCCGGACCAGGCGCACGTCGCGGATGTCCGCCCCGGCCCCCGGCGCCTCCAGTCCGGCGCGCAGTGACCGGTCCACGGCCAGCGGGCCGACCGGGCCCAGCCGCAGCCGGTGGGTGCCGGCCGGCAGCCCGCCGTCGAGCACGGCGGTGCGCGAGAGCTCGGCCCGGTCCTCCAGCAGGGTCACCGCGGTGACCGGGCAGGGGATCGCGCCGTCCTCGGTCTTCTCGGCCATGCTCCTCAGCTCCTCCTGTCGGCCGTTCCTCCTGTCGGCCACTAGAGCCTCCGGTTGCCGTCGACCACGGCCTTGGCCGCCGGGATCCTGACCGCGTAGCCGCCGTTCAACTGCTGCTTGGCGTGCGGCTCCAGGGTGACCCGCCAGACCCTCATCCCGCGCTGGTGCTGCTCGTCCTGCTCCGGCGGGACCACCGTCCAGGGCGGGTTCGCCTGCTGCTCCTCGACCTTGACGTCCTTGTCGCCGCCGACCGGGACCCGCTCGCGGACCTCCACGGTGACCGGCCGCCCGAGCCGGTTGACGAGTTCGATCTCGACCGAGTGCTCCAGCACGACGGTGCCGCCGCGCAGCCCGGCGGTCGACTCCCGCATCCGGGTGTGCCGGGCCACCTGCACGCTCTCGACCACCCCGATGCCGACCCGGCGGTGCTGCCCGGGGGCGAGCGTCGGCAGCTGAACCGTCATCAGATAGGCGCCGTCCACGGTGACCTCGGCCGCGCCGGCCAGCAGCGCGTGCGGACTGGTGTTGCCCAGCCGCACGGCCGCGTAGACCCGGGGGTCGACGGCCGGGACACAGATGTGCTCGGCGGCCAGTTCCACCGGGAACTCCAGCACCGGCACCGTGTGCCAGGCGCCGTCGGCGGGGACGTCCACGGTGGCCGCGGTGTCGTAGCGGTGGTCGAAGGATCCGGCGGAGCTGCGGACCGGCACGGAGCGCGGCGGCAGCGCCAGCCGCGCGACGGACTCGGCGCGCCGGCGGTACTCGGTCGCCACCGCGCCGGTGCCGGCCGCGCCGGGGCGCAGCAGCCCGCGCTCGGCGGCCGGTTCGTCCGGTCCGGCCAGGGCGAGCTGGGCGAGGTCGCGCAGGGCCTGGTCGGGCTCGGGCTGCTGGGCGGCCCCCGCCCCGAACGCCTTCTTGGCCTCGGACGGCGGTCCGCCGTAGCCGCCGGAGGGGGCCATCGGCGCCCGCATGGCCTGCATCGGCTGCGCGTACGCCGGCCCGCCGGGCGCGGGCGCCGGGGGCGCCGCCATGGCCGGCGGGAAGGGCACCGGGCCGCCGGTGGGGCCGGCCGAGCCCACCGACCGGGTCCGCACCGACTTCACGCTGAAGGTGTCCATGGCCAGGTCCGCGTCCTCCTCCAGCAGGCCCGCCGCGGCTCCGCCCGCCATCGCCGCGGAGGCCTGCGCCTCGACGGCGGCCGGCTTGGGGAAGGCGTCGTACCCGGTGAACAGCTCGGCGAGGCCGGACGGGGGCTCGCGCCGGAACATCGGTGCCACCTCGGTCTGCCTGCGGCCCAGCCGCAGCGAGCGGAGCTCGGGCAGTTCGGTGCGGCGGCGCAGGTCGGCGGTGGACAGGCCGAGCCGGACCCCGGTCCAGTCCTCGCCGGTGCGCTGGGCGACGACGGCTCGCATCGCCAGGCTGCCGCCGGGGGTGTCGCTGTGGATGCCGTCCAGCCGCAGGTGGTAGGTCGGCGTCCAGGTCGCGCCGGGGACCCCGTACTCCAGCTCCAGCTCGATCTCCGGCTCCGGCTGCTCCGGCTGCCCTGACGGCCCCTCCTCGGGCCCGGCGGCCCCGGCCTGATCGAGCGTCAGCACCACCGTGGTGCTCGGGCTGACCCGCTCGGTCGGCAGCGCCCCCGAGGCGGCGCGCAGCCGGCGCCGGGCGATCTCCGCCTCGCGCCGGGCCTCGCGTTCGGCGTCCTCGGCCGCGAGCAGCCGCTGCTGCAGCTCCCCCAGCCGGGTGTCGACGAAGTCGGCCAGCGCCAGCAGCGCGTCCGCCGGCGCGTGCCGAGGCGGGTCGCCCCGGCGCGGGACCGGCGGGACGGCGCGCAACGCGGCGGTGTGCTCCACCTGAGCGGCCAGCGCCGCCCGGGCCGCCCCGGCCGCGTCCGCCGCCTCCTCAGCCTCGTCGCAGGCGCTCCTCAGCGGCGACAGGTCCTCCACCGAGGGCAGCGCCGCCTCGACCTCCCGCCGCACATCGAGCACCCGCAGCCGCTGCGGACCGCTGACCACAGCGGCCCGCAGACTGTGCGGGTCCAGCGCGAGCGGCAGCCCGCCGAGGGCGATCCGGAACGGACCCGGGCCGCTCCGAGCCCGGATCAGGGCACGGCGACGGCAGACCGCGCCCGAGGCGTACACCACCACGGAGACGAGTCGACTGTCCTCGGAAGAGATGTCGGACATCGTGCATGACCTCCTCGCCGGAACCTGCGTGCGAGCCACGTTAGAGGCTGGCACCGACAAAGTCCGCGCTGTCCCCGAAATGGGACCGGCTCCGGAGGCCGGCTCCGCAGACCGGGTCCGGACGAGCGGGTCCGGACGGATCAGAGCCCGGACAGTTGCTCCGTCAGGTCGGCCAGCCCGAAAGCCCCCTGGGACAGCGCCTCCATGTGCCAGGCCTTCAGGTCGAAGCCGGCCCCGTGCCGGGCCCTGGCCTGCTCCCGGCCGGCCCGCCAGGCGCGCTCGCCGAGCTTGTACCCGATGGCCTGGCCCGGCCAGCCCAGGTAGCGGACGATCTCGCTCTCCCGCATCTCGGCCGGGCTGCCGTTGTAGGCCGCGAAGAAGGCCGCGCCCAGCTCCGGCGTCCAGCGCTCGCCGGGGTGGAACGGGGAGTCGGCCGGGATCACCAGCTCCAGGTGCATCCCGATGTCGATGATCACCCGGATGGTGCGCAGCATCTGCTCGTCCAGGAAGCCCAGCCGGCGGCCCGGGTCGGTGAAGAAGCCGAGCTCGTCCATCAGCCGCTCGGAGTACAGCGCCCAGCCCTCGGTCTCGGCGCTGACGCTGCCGAGGGTCATCTGGAACGTGGAGAGGCGGTCGGCGCAGCGCATCCGCTGGGTCAGGTGCAGGTGGTGGCCCGGAACGCCCTCGTGGTACCAGGTGCTGACGAGCTGCCAGGTCGGGAAGGTCTCCCGGTCCTGGACGGGCAGCCAGGTCCGGCCCGGACGGGAGAAGTCCAGGCTGGGCCGGGTGTAGTAGGGCGCGGCCGCGCTGCCGGCCGGGGCGATCATCGCCTCGACCTGCCGCAGCGGTCCGTCCAGGTCGAAGTGGGTGCCGTCGAGCGCGGCGACGGCCTCGTCCATCAGCTGCTGCAGCCAGCTGCGGATGCCCTCGACGCCCTTGACCGCGTGCCCGTGCGCCTCCAGGTGTTCGACGGCCTCCAGCGGCGCGGCCCCGGGGCGGACCCGGTCGGCCTCCACCCGCATCTCGGCGTCCAGGCGGTGGAACTCGGTCCAGGCCCAGGCGTAGGCCTCGTCCAGGTCGAGGTCGGCGCCGGTGCAGTAGCGGGCGGCCCGCAGGTAGTACTCGCGTCCGGCGATGTCGGGCGCGCCCGCGGCGGCGGGGGCGTAGCCGTCCCGGAGCCAGTCGCGGAAGTCAGCGGTGGCGGCGGTGGCCGCGGCGGCGGCGCGGTCGAGCCCGGGGCGCAGGGCGTCGGGGCCCCCGGTCACGAAGTCGGCGAACCAGCTGCTGCCCGCGTCCGCGCCGAGCCATCCGTCGAACTGTCCGATCAGCGTCTCCACCTGGCGCGGCCCGGAGTACAGCCCGCGCCGTAGGCCCTCGGTCAGGGTCGCCCGGTATCCCCGGAGCGCGGCCGGGGTGTTGCGCAACTTCCCGGCGACCACCGACCAGTCCTGCTCGGTCGCGGTCGGCAGCATGGTGAAGATCTGCCGGACCTGGTGCAGCGGCGAGGAGATGTTCCGCAGCGAGCGGAGGTGGTCCCCGGCCGCGTGGACCGCCCGGCGGGCACCGAGGCGTTCGGTGAGCAGCCGGGCGCAGGCCGCCTCGGCGGGGTCGGCGCGGATGTCAGCGGGGAGTGCGGCGAGCGCCTCCAGGGTGCGGCGGTCCAGCTCGTCGGCGGCGTCGAAGCCCGCCGGGGAGAGGTCGGGCTGGCGCTCGTCGTCCAGGTTGACGCCGAGGCCGGCGGCGACCCCGGGGTCCAGGGCGGCGTAGGCGTCGACATAGGCGTCGGCGAGCTGACGGGGGGTACGGGGGGCGCTGGCTGCAGATGAGTCGGACATGCTGTCATCCTGTCGCACCACTGCGCAGTGGTGACAGACCGTCGGCGTCCGAACCGGCCCGCGGACGCCGGTGCGGGCGCCAGTTCCCGCCGGGGACGTCCCTGGTGATCGGGTAGCAGGCGACGCCCAGCAGGAAGGCGGTGAGGTGCCCGAGGTTGGTGAAGTCCCAGGCGACGGCGAACAGCACGGCGAAGAAGGCCGTGGTCGCGCCCAGGTACCACCAGCGCAGCGGGCGGGCGAAGAACCAGGTCAGCACGCCGACCGAGCCGGAGAGGCCGTAGCTGACGCCGATGTCGATGGTGTGCCTGGTGCTGAGCGGCAGCCGGCCCATGTTGATCAGCACGGCCACGGTGCCCTCGCTGACCAGGGTAGCCAGGATGTGCGCGATGGCGACCACGGCGAGCCAGCGCAGGGTGCCGAGCCAGCGTTCGACCGGGACGTGGAACAGCAGGAAGAGCGGCAGCCAGTAGGCGAAGCTCGGGGTCGCGGTCCAGAAGGCGCTGCTGACCAGCACCTTGATCGGATGGTGCCGCAGCTCGATCAGATTGGTGCTGTGGCTGAACAGGAAGTACCGCCGGAACCTCGGTGACATCTGCACCAGGGCGAAGGTGTTGGCGCCGAGGATCAGCAGGTAGAGGCAGGTGCCGGGGGCGGCCCTGACGAAGCGCCAGACGGCTGCGCCGCACCGACGGATCCAGGAGGTCCGGGCCGTTGCTGTGCTGCTCCCCTCCGACGTCATGCCGCCATTGTCGCGGTTCGCGCCACCCCGGCGGCACGGACGCGCCCGCGTCCGGGGTCAGGGGATTGACGCTCTTGCTGACATGCAGTCTCATAAGAGCGAAGGAGTCGTACCGAGGGAGGGCGTCGTGATGGCGGAGAAGAGCGGGTCTGCACTGCTGACCGACCGCGAACAGGTGGCGGAGCGGCTGCTGGAGGCGTCGGCCAAGCACTCCCACGACCCCGAGACCGAGCTCGACTGGGACGCGCCGCTGGAACCCGGCAAGTGGTTCCTGCCCGAGCGGATGGTCTCGCTGTACGGCACGCCGATCTGGAACCGGCTCTCCGAGGAGCGCCGGATCGAGCTCTCCCGGCACGAGGCGGCCAGCCTCGCCTCCGCCGGCGTCTGGTTCGAGGTCATCCTGATGCAGCTGCTGGCCCGGCACATCTATGACATGGACCCGCGCAGCCGCCATGTCACCTACGCGCTCACCGAGATGGCGGACGAGTGCCGGCACTCCAAGATGTTCGCGCGCATGGTCACCAAGCTGGGCACCCCCTGCTACGGCCCCGGCGGCACCACCCGCTTCCTGGGCCGGGTGCTGAAGACCACCGCGACCACCCCGGGCGCCTTCACCGCGACCCTGCTGGTGGAGGAGATCCTGGACCGGATCCAGCGGCAGACCTTCCCGGACGAGACCGTGCAGCCGCTGGTCCGCGGGATCACCCGGATCCACGTGGTGGAGGAGGCCCGGCACGTCCGCTACGCCCGCGAGGAGCTGCGCCGGCAGATGGCGACCTGCCCGGCATGGGAGCGGCAGTTCACCCGCACCGTCTCCGGCGAGGCCTCGGTCGTGGTGGCCCGGGCCCTGGTGCACCCGGGGGTGTACGCGGCGGTCGGACTCGACGTGGAGGAGGCGCAGCGCCAGGCGCGCGAGAGCGCGCACCGCAGGGAGACCATGCGCTGGTCCGCCGAGAAGCTGGTCTCGTTCCTGGAGGAGATCGGCGTGATCCACAGCGCGCTGGACCGTGCCGCGTGGCGCCGGTCCGGCCTGCTGGGCTGACGGCTGCCCCCGGTCCGCCCGCACCGGCGCATCGGGCGGGACGCATAGGGTGGGGCCATGGACGCCCCCGCAGCCGTGGAACCGGCGCAGCCCCGACCGCCCCGGGCGAAGCGGGCCCCCTACCGGCGGCTGCCGGTGGAGCAGCGGCGCGAGCAGCTGATCGCGGTGGCGCTGGAGCTGTTCAGCCGGCACGCCCCGGAGGAGGTCTCGCTCGACGACGTGGCCGCCGCGGCGCAGGCCTCCCGGCCGCTGGTCTACCGCTACTTCCCCGGCGGGAAGCAGCAGTTGTACGAGGCGGCACTGCGCACCGCCGCCGACGAGCTCTCGGCCCGCTTCGCCTCGCACACCCACGGCGGTCCGACCGAGCGGCTCGGGCACGTGCTGGACCAGTACTTCGGCTTCGTCGGCGACCACGCCGCGGGGTACGGCGCGCTGCTGCGCGGCGGATCGGCCACCGAGACCGAGCGCACCACCGCGATCGTGGACGAGGTGCGCCGGGCCGCCTACCGCAGCATCGTCGAGCAGTTGCCGGTCGAGCAGCCCGGACCCCGGCTGGCGCTGCTGCTGCGCTGCTGGATCTCGGTGGTCGAGACGACCGCGCTGACCTGGCTGGACGGCAGCAGCCGTGAGGACCCGGGGGCGGCCGGACTGGGCTCGGCCACGGAACTGCGGGACTGGCTGGTGGACGAGTTCATGGCGATGTTCGCGGTGTCGGCGCTGCATGATGCGCAGTGTGCGGAGGTGTTGCGGGGGGTGGGGGGTAACGCAGGGTCGGATCTTGTGGCGCGACTCGCTGCGGGGGGTTCTGACGGCCCCTAGCTGCGGCATCTGCCTGGTTTGTCGCGCAGTTCCCCGCGCCCCTAGGCGTGTGCAACTGAGCCAGTTGCAAACGTCAGGGGCGCGGGGAACTGCGCGCCCAGCCTGCTACGGTCTGCAGCCCGAGGTCCTGCCTCAGGCCTTGCCGAGCGTCTGCCGCATCGTGCCGAGGCCGTCGATGGAGAGTTCCATGACGTCGCCCGGCCGCAGGTACGGCTTGTCGGGGCGGCCCATGGCCACCCCCGCCGGGGTGCCGGTGTTGATCACGTCGCCGGGCTCCAGCACCATGAACTGGCTGATGTACCAGACCACATGACGCACCGAAAAGATCATGTCCGCGGTGCTGCCCTGCTGCCGCAACTCCCCGTTCACGGTGGTGCGCAGCCCCAGCCGCTGCACGTCGGCGATCTCGTCCGGGGTCACCAGCCAGGGGCCGAGCGGGTTGAAGGTCTCGCAGGACTTGCCCTTGTCCCAGGTGCCGCCGCGCTCGATCTGGAACTCGCGCTCGGAGACGTCGTTGCTGAGCGCATAGCCCGCGATCACCGCGTCGGCGTCCTCGGGCGCGTCCAGGTAGCGGGCGGTGCGGCCGATCACGATCGCCAGTTCGACCTCGTAGTCGGTTTTCTCGCTGCGGCGCGGCACCAGCACCTCGTCGTCGGGGCCGACGACGGTGCTGCTCGCCTTCATGAAGAGCACCGGCTCGGCCGGCAGCTCCGCGCCGGTCTCGGCCGCGTGGTCGCGGTAGTTCAGGCCGACGCAGACCACCTTGGGCGGACGGGCCACAGGCGCGCCGATCCGCTGCCCGGCCGTCTCCAGCACCGGCAGTCCGCCCTGCTCGGCCAGCGCCGCCAGTTCCGCGGCGCCGCCGTCCAGCAGCCGTCCGAGGAAGCGCCCGTCGATGTCCGGCGTGATGCCGGACAGGTCGTACGCCGTCGTGCCGTCGCTGCCCAGGAGTGCGGGTCGTTCCGCGCCCGAGGGTCCTACACGCAGGAATCGCACCTGCACCACCACCTTTGCGATCAGGACGGTCCGGTCGCCCACCGTCGCCAGGAGGTCCGATCTATATCAACATCCGGAACGCCCCGTCCAGCCACCGGCCACCATCCGGACGCGCGGGCCACCCGTGTCAGCTGCTCCCCCACTCCCCCGCCAGCGCCGACATCACCACCGCGTCCACCCACGCGCCGTCCCAGCGCAGCGCGTCCCGCAGCACGCCCTCGGCCCGGAAGCCGGCCTTCTCGTAGGCCCGCCGGGCGCGCGGGTTGAAGGCGTAGACCTCCAGCGAGATCCGGTGCAGCCCCAGCTTCTCGAAGCCGTATCCGCAGATCAGCCGGGTGGCCTCGGTGCCCAGGCCGCGGCCGTGGGCGCCGGGGGCGAGGGCGATGCGGAAGTTGCAGCTCTCGTTGGGGCCGTCCCACTGGTTCAGCACCGCCTCGCCCACGCACTGCCCGGTCGACCGCTCCACCACGGCCAGGTCCAGCCGGTCGTCCTGCCCGATCCTGGTCCGGTACCAGGCCTGGAGCCGCTCCTCCTCCGGCGCGCCGCTCTGGCTGCCGGTCAGCCGGGCGATCTCCGGGTCCGCCAGCATCGGCCGCAGCGCGGGCAGGTCCAGCTCGGTCACGGCCCGCAGCAGGACCAGGTCGCCGCTGAGGACCGGCTTGGTGAGGAAGTCGGGGCGGGGGCGGGCTTCGTGCTGATCGTCGTCCATCCCCGCATCCTGCCCACCCCGGGCGCCGCTCAGTGCTTCAGCACCCGCTTCTCCCCCGCCGGGACCGCGAAGGGCAGCGTGTTGCCGGGCGGCGGGAAGGGGCAGATGAAGTGGTCGGCGAAGGCGCAGGGCGGCAGATAGGCCCGGTTGAGGTCGAGCACGGTCGCGCCGTCGGCGCCGGAGGGGGCGGCCAGGGAGACGAAGCGGAAGCGGAAGGCTCCGTCCCGGCCGCTGCCCGCGTCGGCGAAGACCGCGCTCAGCTCGCCGTCCGCCTCCTGGCCGACCTGCAGGGTGAACGTCCGCTCCGCCGCGCCGGGCGCGGTGAAGGCGACCGTGCCGGCCAGGGCGAGGCCGCGCTCGCGGCCGTCCGCGTTGCCGACGGCGACCGTACGGGGCTCCGGGTACGGGGTGAAGCGGGCCGGCAGCGACCACTCCGGCGCGAAGGGGTGGGCGTCGATGCCGGCGAAGGAGGTCCGGGTCTCGGAGGCCGGGTCGTAGACCCGGACCGCGTACTCGCCCTCGCGCAGGATCAGCAGCAGCAGTCGACCGCCGTGGGTGACCAGCGACGGCTTGGGCGCGCTGTCCGGACAGAGCCGGACCGAGCCGTCCAGCGGGGTGTTGTCGACCTCCAGGCCGTCGTGGCGGGTGGCCGTGAGGATCACGCAGCTGCCCTGGAGCTCCCAGCGTCCCGGCACCCCGGGCACGCCCTCGCGCAGATCGGCCAGCCAGTACGTTCCGGTGAGGGCGAGCGGGCCGTGCGGGGCGCGCGCCGTCACCACGCGGTCGTCGCGCCAGCGCTTCCATGCGTCCAGGCTGCTGCTCACAGGTGTACCTCCGGGTACAGATCGAGACGAACGAGTAGGGACGAACGTACGAATGCCCGGCGGTCGTCCTGCATTCCCGCCATCCCCCATCGACGGCCGGGACGGGCTACCCCGAGTCGTACCCACCACGCTCCGCGCCGCACACCTGCCGACCCGTCGACAACCGTCCGGACTGCCTGCGCCGGCGCTCTCTCTGACGATCCGACTGACTCCCGCCGACGGCGGTCCTACCCTGGGACGCATGGCGTCCAGTCCCGGCCCGCAGCCCTACCTGGTGACCGTCCCCAACCTGATCGGCCTGTCCGCCCAGCAGGCCCGCGACTTCGCACGCCGTGCCCAGCTGATCGCGGTGGGCCCGGATCCCGACGCCCTGCCGTCGGTGCACGGCGTGGTCTCCGGGCAGTCGCCGGCCGCGGGATCGCTGGCGGCCCGCTGGTCGAGCGTGGTGATCTGGACGCTCCGCGGTGGCGGCGGCCCCGGCGACGCCGGGGTGCGCGAGCCGCGCAACCCCAACCCGCCACCGCTGGCGGTCTCGGTGCACGACCCCGAGCCGCTGCCGGACCCGCCGATGGGCCATGTCACCGTCGAGGTCGCCGTCGAGCCGGTGGAGGAGCCGGCCGGCGACTAGCGGGGAGAGGGCCACTTGATCCCCGGCCCCGGCGCACGGCACCATCGCGGACATGATCGACGACCTGGCCACCGCGGTGATGTTCGACTTCTCCGGCACGCTCTTCCGGATCGAGTCCGTCGAGGACTGGTTCGACAGCCTGGGCCTGGACGGCCTGCCCGCGGCCGAACGCGAGGCCTGCGTGCGGCGCCTCACCGAGGCCGGCGCCCTGCCCGGCGGCCCGCAACCGGTCCAGGCACCAGCGGGCTGGGACGAGCGCGACACCAGTGCGGAGCAGCACCACGCCGCCTACACCGGGCAGACCCGGGCCGCCCTGCTGCCGACGGTCGGTGCCGACCGGGCCGACGCGCTCGCCGACGCCCTCTACTCGCGCCACATGGACCCGGAGACCTGGCAGCCCTACCCCGACGCCGAGGCGGTGCTCAAGGAGCTGCGCCGCCGGAGCGTCCCGGTCGCCGTGGTCAGCAACATCGGCTGGGACCTGCGCCCGGTCTTCGTCGCCCACGGCCTGGACCAGCTCGTCGACGCCTTCGTGCTCTCCTACGAGCTGGGCGTCCAGAAGCCGGACCCGCGGATCTTCGGGGCCGCCTGCGAGCTGCTGGGAACGGAGCCGGTGCGGACCCTGATGGTCGGCGACAGCCCGCCCGCCGACGGGGGTGCCACCGCACTGGGCTGCCAGTTCCTGGAGGTCCCGCCGCTCCCCGCGGCGGAGCGCCCGGCCGACCTGCTGCCTGTGCTGGACCTCACCGTTCCGAACACCGGCGGGCAGTGAAAGACTGGAGCGATTAAGTAGTGGATTGAGTAGCAGTGGTGGCAGCGAGGGCGGCAGCGGCGGCCCGCGACCCGAGGTAGGACGACATGGCCGGCAAGGCTCCCGCTCAGGACCCGGCGCAGGACAGCCCCGAGGTCTCGGCCCCCAAGCACGCGGCGGCCGGTCTCCCCGCCCTGTTCCACACCACGAAGATCGCCAACGCCCAGATGGGCGCCACCCGCGCGGTCCGCACCCTGCTGAAGCTGAACCAGCCGGACGGCTTCGACTGCCCCGGCTGCGCCTGGCCCGAGCCGGACCACACCCACACCGCCGAGTTCTGCGAGAACGGCGCCAAGGCGGTCGCCGAGGAGGCGACGCTGCGCACGGTCGGCCCGGAGTTCTTCGCCGAGCACCCGGTCGCCGACCTCGCCGGGCGCTCCGGCTACTGGCTCGGCCAGCAGGGCCGGCTGACCACGCCGATGCTGCTGGACGAGGGCGCGACGCACTACACCCCGATCGGCTGGGAGGACGCCCTCGCGCTGGTCGCCGACGAGCTGAAGGCCCTCGACAGCCCCGACGGCGCCGCCTTCTACACCTCCGGCCGCACCAGCAACGAGGCCGCGTTCACCTTCCAGCTGCTGGCCCGTCAGTTCGGCACCAACAACCTGCCGGACTGCTCCAACATGTGCCACGAGTCCTCGGGTTCGGCGCTCACCGAGACCATCGGCATCGGCAAGGGCAGCGTCCACCTCAAGGACCTCTACCAGGCCGACCTGATCATCGTGGCCGGGCAGAACCCGGGCACCAACCACCCGCGGATGCTCTCCGCGCTGGAGCGCGCCAAGCGCGCCGGCGCCAAGGTGGTCAGCGTCAACCCGCTGCCCGAGGCCGGCCTGGAGCGCTTCAAGAACCCGCAGAACGCCCGCGGCCTGGTCGGCAACGGCACCAAGCTCACCGACCTGTTCCTGCAGATCCGGCTCGGCGGCGACCTGGCCCTGTTCCGCGCGCTCAACCTGCTGTTGCTGGAGGCCGAGGAGAAGGCCCCGGGCACCGTCCTGGACCACGCCTTCATCGAGGAGCACTGCCACGGCTTCGAAGCATGGGCCGAGGACGCCCGCAGCACCGACTGGGACCAGGTGCTGGCCGCCACCGGGCTGCCCGAGCGGCAGATCCGCGAGCTGGCCGAGCTGACCCTGGCGTCGGAGAAGGTCATCGTCTGCTGGGCGATGGGCCTGACCCAGCACAAGCACTCGGTGCCGACCATCCGCGAGGTCGTCAACTACCTGCTGCTGCGCGGCAACATCGGCCGCCCCGGGGCCGGGGTCTGCCCGGTGCGCGGGCACAGCAACGTCCAGGGCGACCGGACCATGGGCATCTTCGAACGCCCGAGCACGGCCTTCCTGGACTCGCTGGGCAAGGAGTTCGGCTTCGAGCCGCCCCGCGAACACGGCCTGGACGTGGTCGACACCATCCGCGGGATGCGCGACGGCAAGGTCAGGGTCTTCTTCGCGATGGGCGGCAACTTCGTCTCGGCCACCCCGGACACCGAGGTGACCGAGGACGCGATGCGCAGCTGCCGGCTCACCGTCCACGTCTCCACCAAACTCAACCGCTCGCACGTGGTCACCGGGGCCAGGGCGCTGATCCTGCCGACCCTGGGCCGCACCGACCGGGACGTTCGCGAGACCGGGCCGCAGCAGGTCACCGTCGAGGACTCGATGGGGATGGTGCACGCCTCGCGCGGCGCGCTGAAGCCGCCCGCCGCCGACCTGCTCTCCGAGACCGCGATCATCTGCCGGCTGGCCCGGCTCACCCTGGGCCCGCAGAACCCGGTCCCCTGGGAGGAGTTCGCCGCCGACTACGGAACCGTCCGGGAGCGGATCGCCCGGGTGATCCCCGGCTTCGAGGACTTCAACGAGAAGATCGAGCACCCCGGCGGCTTCGCCCTGCCGCACGCCCCCCGGGACCGGCGGGCCTTCCCCACCGCGACCGGCAAGGCCAACTTCACCGTCAACGCGCTGACCGCGCCCGAGGTCCCCGAGGGCCGGCTGCTGCTGCAGACGCTGCGCTCGCACGACCAGTACAACACCACGATCTACGGCCTGGACGACCGCTACCGCGGCATCAAGGACGGCCGCAGGGTGGTGCTGCTGCACCCCGAGGACGCCGCCGAGCACGGCCTCGCCGAGGGCGCCCTGGTCGACCTGGTGAGCGAGTGGGCGGACGGCGTGGAGCGCCGCGCACCGCACTTCCGGGTGGTGCTCTACCCGACCGTGCGCGGCTGCGCGGCCGCCTACTATCCCGAGACCAATGTGCTGGTGCCGCTGGACAGCACCGCCGACACCAGCAACACCCCGACCTCCAAGTCCGTGGTCATCCGCTTCGCGGAGGACTCGGGCCCGGAGGCCGTCCGCGGCTGAGCCGGGCCGGGCGCGGACCTCTCGGCCCGCGCCCACAGCCGTGAGCCTCAGCTGGCGGCGGCTCCGGACGGCGATTCCGAGGCGGTGCCCGCCGCGGCCGACGACGCGTCCGCCGACGGGGTGACCGAGGGCGACGGGCTGTCGGAGGCGCCGGCGCTGGCGCCGGCCGACGTGGAGGCACTGGCCGAAGCACTGGCCGAGGCCGTCGCGGACGCACTCGGCGCCGCACTCCCGGAGGCCGGGGCCGAACCCGACGGCTTGGCCGAACTGCTCGCGGACGCCGTGCTGCTGGGCGCGGTCGTGGGCGTGCCGGAGCTCCCCGACGAACCGCCGGAGGACGACGAACCGCCGCTCTGCGTGCCGGTGACCGGTCCCGGGCCTATCGGCTGCGCCCCGGTCGCGCCCTTCGGGATGGTCGGCGCCTTGTAGGAGCCGAGCGAGGGGCTGTCCGGGTCGGGCCGGACCGCGCCGAGGATCGGGTTCTGCGCCATCGGCGTCACATGCACCACGGCGCCGGTGTGCGGCGCCTGGATCACCAGTCCGCCGCCGATGTAGATGGCGACATGGCTGGCGCCGCTGAAGTAGACGATCAGGTCGCCGGGGCGCAGCGCGTCCAGCGGCACATGGGTCAGCTGCGCCCACTGCATCTCGCTGGTGCGCGGAATGGCCACGCCGGCGTGCAGCCAGGCCTGCGAGGTGAGCCCGGAGCAGTCGAACCCGGCCGCGTACGGGCCGCTGCCGCCCCAGACGTACTCGGCGCCGATCTGCTGGAAGGCGTAGGCGACGGCCGCCGCCCCCGCGGCGGAGGGCTTCAGGTTGTCCTTGCCCAGCACGCCCGAGGCCAGCAGCGCGGTCTGCGCGGCGTCGGCGTCCTTCTGCTCCAGCTGGGACAGCTCCTGCTGCTGGACGCCGGTGAGCGAGGCGACCTGCTTGCGGATCTGGTCCAGCTTCTTGTTGATGGTGTCCCGCTGCACGCCCTGGGCGGCGACCAGCTGCGCGGCGTGCGCCTTGGCCTCGACCGCAGCGGCCTTCGCCTGCACCAGTCCGGCCTGGTCGGCCTTGAGCTGGGCGATGAAGGCGGCCTGGGACTTGCCGGCCATCGCCAGCAGCTCGCCGGTGTGCAGTGCCTGCTCCGGGTCCTGGGCCGTGAGCAGCTGGCCCAGCTGGGAGAGTTCGCTGTTGCGGTACTGGGCCGTGGCCAGCTGTCCGGCGATGGTGGTGCCGTTGTCCACGGAGGTCTGCGCGTTGTCGACCAGGACCTGGAGCTCGGCGTCGTCGGCCTGCGCCTGGGTGAGCTGCTCGGTGAGCTGGTCGTAGGTCTGCGTCGCCGCCTCGGCCTGCTGGTAGGTGGCGTGCAGCTGGTCCAGGATCGGCTGCAGCGTCTTCTCGGCCTGGGTGAGCGCGTCCACCGAGCCGTTGGTCGCGGTGGCGGTCGCGGTGGCCGTCGAGCCGGCGGCGAAGGAGGCACCGGCCGTCGGCACGACCACCAGCGACGCGGCGACCAGCAGCAGCCCGCAGCGCAGCACGCCTCTGAGCCACGGCCTGGTGCCGGCGCTCAGCGCGCCCGCACCCCCCGCCGTGCCCTGGATCCTGCTCCGTGCCCCGCCGCCGACCCTGCCCCTGCTGCCGCCACCTGTGCCCCGCACCGACAATCCCCTCGCTCCCCGTGCACTGCCTCGGAGATCCTTCCACGCCGCACCGACATGTGGCAGAGGCCGTCACGCTTTCTCACCCGGATCTCAGCCGCCGCCGGTCCCCGGGCCGCGAGCCGTAGCCAGCGAACCAGCCGCACGTGAATGTGACACAGCTCTCTCCGGAAGGCCCGCTGAACGAATCCACCCTTCCACTTCCCAGACGCCGCATGGTGATGCGTCCCGATTCGCCCCGCTTCAGCTGTCACAGCAACTTCAGATCGGCCGTCAGTTCACTTTCCGTTCACCCGATGTCCCTACGGTCGGCCACGACGATTCCGCTGAGACGATTGTTTGGTAATGGAACACATCTCGTTCCTGGTGACCGTCGTGATCATCACGGCCCTCGCCTTCGACTTCACCAATGGCTTCCACGACACCGCCAACGCGATGGCCACCTCCATCGCCACCGGCGCGCTGAGGCCGAAGGTCGCGGTCGCGATCTCCGGTGTGCTCAACCTGGCCGGCGCGTTCCTGTCGGTGGCCGTCGCCAAGACGATCTCCGGCGGACTCGTCGACGAGAAGGCGGGCATCCAGCCCGCGGTCGTCTTCGCGGCACTGATCGGGGCCATCATCTGGAACCTGGTCACCTGGCTCCGGGGGATCCCGTCCAGCTCCTCGCACGCCCTGTACGGCGGGCTGATCGGCGCCACCCTGGTCGCGGTCGGGATGCACGGCGTGCACTTCGACGTCGTGGTCACCAAGATCCTGATCCCCGCCGCCGCCTCGCCGATCGTGGCCGGCGTCGCCGCCTGGGGGGCGACGAAGATCGCCTACCGGACCACGGCCAAGGGCAGCAAGAACGTCAACAACATGGGCTTCAAGTTCGGCCAGATCGCCTCGGCCTCGCTGGTCTCACTGGCCCACGGCACCAACGACGCCCAGAAGACCATGGGCGTGATCACCCTGACCCTGGTCACCGCCGGTGCCGTCGCCCCCGGCTCCAACCCTCCCACCTGGGTCATCGTCAGCTCCGGCCTGGCCATCGCGCTCGGCACCTACCTGGGCGGCTGGAGGATCATCAGGACCCTGGGCAAGGGCATCGCCGAGATCGAGGCCCCGCAGGGCTTCGCCGCGCAGACCGCGTCGGCCACCGTCATCCTCACCTCGTCGCACATGGGCTTCGGCCTGTCCACCACCCAGGTCTGCTCCGGCGGCATCATGGGCGCGGGCAAGGCCGGCCCCACCGGCCGGGTCAACTGGTCCACCGCGCGGCGGATGGCGTACGCCTGGGGCCTCACCCTTCCCGCGGCGGCGCTGCTGGGCGGCGGCGGCGCACTGCTGGTCGACCGCGGCGCCGTCGGCGAGGTGCTGCTGGCGATGATCGGCGTGGGCGCCAGCGCCTGGATCTACGTCCTCTCCCGGCGGCAGCGGATCGACGCCGGCAATGTGGTGGACGTCCCCGCGGTCGGCGAGGGACCCGCCGCCCCACTCACCCCCGTACCGGCCGCCAGCGGCCCCATCGCGGCCTAGGAGGTTGCACACCATGTCGATTCACTGGGCCGCACTCGGCAACACCTTCGGCGTCAGTCTCCTGATCACCCTCGGCGTGGTCACTGCGTTCTGCCTGGGCATCTCGGCGCTGTCGCGCCGCGAGGCCGTCCTCGCGGACGGCGGGTCAGCGGTGCGGGGCGGCGGGGCGCTGGTGGTGGCCGTGGTCGCGTTCGCCGCGTGCGCGGCTGCTGTCGGCTACGGGCTCTACCTGATCGCGGGGGCCTGAGGGTTCTTCGGCTGCGGGCTGTGCGTGGCTTGTCGCGCAGTTCCCCGCGCCCCTGGGGGACTGCAACTGAACCGCTGAGGGTCAGTTGCAGCTGCATAGGGGCGCGGGGAACTGCGCGATCAACCATGCACGGCCCGCACCAGCCCTACTCCCCCACCATCTCCCGCCCCTTCCCCGGGCGGATCCCGGTGACGACCAGGGAGACCACCAACCCCACCACCGCCCACACCACCAGCACCAGCAGCGGCTTGGTGATCGCGGTCCCGTCGAAGTAGGCGATCGAGCGGGCCAGGCTGGTCCCCGCGCCGTTGGGGAGCCAGGGGCCGATGGCCCGCCAGAACGGCGGCATCAGCGGCGGAGGGAAGACCCCGCCCGCGCTGGGGTTGCCCAGGACCACGAAGAGCAGCACCGCCACCCCGATGCCGACCACGTCGAAGAGGCATTCGAAGGCCATGGTGACGGCGCCGACCGCGAAGACCACCAGCGCGCCGACCCCCCACAGCGCCACGATGCTCCCCGGCAGCGCGTTGAGGACCGGTCCGACCACCACCGCACCGCCGATCCCGGCCGCGATCGAGTACAGCGCCAGCACCGCGAGCCGGATCACCGCCCGCTCCCGGTTCGCGGGGCGCGAGCCCGCGCTGATCCCGAGGATCGAGGCGACCAGGTAACCGCCCACGCACAGGCCCACCGCCAGGTAGAACGAGGACAGCCCCTCGGCGTCCCCCGCCGCCAGCGGCACCAGGTCCTCGGTGGTGAAGGTCCGGCCCTGCTGCTGCTCCACCCCGGTCATGGTCGTCTCGATCGCGGTGGCCAGGGCCGGGCCGGAGGCATTGGCCACCAGCAGCTTGTCCTCGGTGCCGGTCGCGTTGAACAGCAGCGCCGAGTAGACCTTCTGGTCCAGGATCTGCCGGCGGGCCGTCGCCTCGTCCGCGACCGCCCTGGCGTCGAGGACGTCCTTGGGGAGCGCGTTCAGCTGTGCCACCAGCTTGTCGCCGACCTGGGCCGGGGCGACCACCGCCATCGACGCCCGGTGCGGATAGGGGTGATGCAGCGCCCCCACATAGGAGACGATGAAGCCGAGCTGCAGCCCCAGCACCCCGACGACCAGCAGAAACGCCCGGGCGGTGACCGCGTCCCGCAGTTCCGCGCCGAAACCGCGGCGCGCCCCTGTCCCGCTCATGCCACTGGCCATGGTGACCGTCCGTCCATGTGTCGCACCGTCAGGAACGTCTACAAATCAGATAATTCGTAGCAGTTCTTCGGCGCCGACCCGGTCACCCCACGCCGTACGCGCCCGAGGGATCCTCGATGATCCGACGCACCGTCACCAGCGCGGCCCCCAGCAGCGCCCCGGCCCGTCCCAGCCCGGACGCCGACAGCGCTCCCGGCTCCCACGGACGGACCGTCACCCTGGCCGCCAGCTCCGCCCGCATCGCGGGCAGCAGCCACTCGCCCAGCTCGGCGTAGGCGCCGCCGAGCACCACCGCCTCCGGGTCGACCAGGTTCACCGCGCCGGCCAGCGCGGTGCCCAGGGCCGCGCCGGCCTGCTCCAGCGCCCGCCGCACCGGGGCGGACCCCTCCGCGGCCCGCTTGGCCAGCAGGGCGACCCAGTCGCCGGCGGCCTCGGGCAGCCCGGCCGAGGCCAGTACGGCCCGCTCGCCCGCGTACTGCTCCAGGCAGCCGTGGGCCCCGCAGGGGCAGAGCGGTCCGTCCGGGTGCACCGGAACATGGCCCAGCTCGCCCGCGAATCCGCGCGCCCCCCGGAACAGCCGTCCGCCGACCACCAGCGCCGCACCGATACCGGCCTCGGCCGACACATGGACGAAGTCCACCGGGGCCGGCCCCTCGGCCTCACCGGCCGTGCGCCAGAGCTCGGCCAGTGCGCCCAGGTTGGCCTCGTTCTCCACCGACAGCGGCAGTCCGAGCAGCTCGGGCGGCAGCCGCAGCTCGCGCCAGCCCAGGTTGGCCGCGTGCACGACCGTCCCGGCCGCCGCGTCCACCAGCCCGGGGACCGCCAGTACCGCGCCCACCGGGCGCAGCTTCAGCGCCTCCGCCTCGGCCAGCAGTTCGGCAGCCAGCCCGCCCAGGTCGGCCAGCACCTCGTCGGCCGGGCGGCCCCGGTTGGCCGAGGCGACCCGGCGCTGCACCCGGACCTCCCCGCTCAGGTCGACCACGCAGGCGGCGAGGTGCTCCACCCCGACCTCCAGGCCCAGGCCGGCCGGGCCCTCGCTGCTGAGCACCAGGGCGTTGCCGGGCCGCCCGACCCGCCCGCTCGGCGCCGGACCCAGCTCGCTGACCAGGCCGGCCTCGTGCAGCGTCACCACCAGGGTGGACACCGCCGCCCTGGTCAGCCCGGTGCGGGCGGCGACATCGGCACGCGACAGCGGGGCGTGCGCGGCGACGGCGCCCAGCACCACGGCCAGGTTCTGCCGGCGCATGCCCTGCTGGGACGCGGGACGGCGCTGCCCGCTCCCGGTCGGGCTCGGGCTCTGGCTGTGGCTCGGCATGGGACCCCTGTGCTCTCAGCGGTGCAGCGCTCTCAGCGGTGCGTCGTTCCGTCGCTCATACGGTGGGCTGGTCAAACAGACTTCCGGATCGGTGCAGCGTATCCGCGATCCGTTCCAGCGCCGCGTCGTCCTTGGGCAGCGGCTCCAGCAGCCGGCCCGCGGAGGTGCCCCAGCGCCGGGCGACCTCGTCCGCGCGCTCGCCGGTGAGCAGCGCCGCGGCCTGCGCCGCCGCGCCCAGCGCCACCAGCTCGCCCGCGGCCGGGATCCGCACCGGCCGCCCGGACAGCCGGCGCACCGTGTCCTGCCAGGCCTTCCCCTGCGCGCCGCCGCCGATGAGCAGCAGTTCGGTCCCGGGGTCGATCTGCTCGCCACCGGCGACCAGCACCTGGTCCAGCGCCGCCAGCAGCGAGTAGGCGGCGCCGTCGTAGGCCGCCTGCAGCAGCTGGCCGCCGGTGGTGTCGTGGCGCAGCCCGTGTATCAGCCCGGAGGCGTAGGGCAGGTCGGGGGTGCGCTCCCCGTCGAAGTACGGCAGCACCACCGCCGTGCCGCCGGGCTCCACGGCCTGCCGGTCCAGACCGAGCAGGGCCGCGGTGCGGTCCACAGCCAGGGTGCAGTTGAGCGTGCAGGCCAGCGGCAGCCAGTGGTCCAGCGCGTCGGCGAAGCCGCAGACGGTGCCGGACGGGTCGGCCGGACGGCCCCGGGTCACCGCGTAGACCGTCCCGGAGGTGCCCAGGCTGAGCACCGGACGGCCCGGGGCGAGGCCGAGGCCCAGTGCCGCCGCCATGTTGTCGCCGGTGCCGGCCGCGACCAGGGTGCCCGGACGCAGCCCGGTGCCGGTGCCGGCCAGCACCTCGCCGGCGGCCTTTCCGGCCTCCACCACGGTCGGTAGCATCCCGGCGTCGAGGCCCAGCCGGGCCAGCAGGTCGAGGTCGTACCCCTCCGGGGTCCACCAGCCGGTGCCGGAGGCGTCGCCGCGGTCGGTGGCGGCGGCCCCGCTCAGCCGACCGGTCAGATAGTCGTGCGGCAGCCGCACCGCGGCGGTGCGGGCGGCGGCCTCGGGCTCGTTCTCGCGCAGCCAGGCCCACTTCGCGGCGGTGAACGAGGCCCCCGGGACGCTCCCGGCGCGCTGCGCCCAGGTGTCCCGGCCGAGCTCGGCCACCAGCGCGGCGGCCTGCGGCGCCGAGCGCACGTCGTTCCAGAGCAGGGCCGGGCGGACCGGCTCACCGTCCGTGTCCAAGGTCACAAGACCGTGCTGCTGGCCCCCGACCGAGACCGCGGCCGCCCGCTCGGCGTACCCGGTCGCGGCCACCGCCTGACCCAGCGCCCGCCACCACTCCCGCGGGTCGCTCTCCCGTACCGCGCCACCGCTCACGGTGTGCGCGGCCCGGCCCTCGCCCAGCACCGCCCCCGTCGCCACATCCACCGCCACCGCCTTGGTCGACTGCGTGGAACTGTCGATCCCGATGACGACTTCATTACTGCCGACCTGCACGAATCCTCCTTGGTGGGGGTCGGGGGCTTCCGCTCCCGACGAGCTGATACTAATTTGTTTATCGCGATGACGAATAGTCTCCCCGCCCCGCATCTTCTGGAGTCGTACACATGACCGACCTCACACCCACCCCCGCAGACCGCTTCACCTTCGGCCTCTGGACCGTCGGCTGGCAGGGCCGCGACCCCTTCGGCGACGCCACCCGCCCCGCCTTGGACCCGGTCGAGACCGTGACCCGGCTCGCCGAGCTCGGCGCCTACGGCGTGACCTTCCACGACGACGACCTGATCCCCTTCGGCTCCTCGGACAGCGAGCGCGAGGGCCACATCAAGCGCTTCCGCCAGGCCCTGGACGCCACCGGCATGACCGTCCCGATGGCCACCACCAACCTGTTCACCCACCCGGTGTTCAAGGACGGCGGCTTCACCACCAACGACCGCGACGTCCGCCGCTACGCGCTGCGCAAGACCATGCGCAACATCGACCTCGCCGCCGAGCTGGGCGCCACCACCTACGTCGCCTGGGGCGGCCGCGAGGGCGCCGAGTCCGGTGCCGCCAAGGACGTCCGGGTCGCGCTGGACCGCCTGAAGGAGGCCTTCGACCTCCTCGGCGACTACGTCGTCTCGCAGGGCTACGACATCCGCTTCGCCATCGAGCCCAAGCCCAACGAGCCCCGCGGCGACATCCTGCTGCCGACCATCGGCCACGCCCTGGCGTTCATCAACTCGCTGGAGCACGCCGACCGCGTCGGCCTCAACCCCGAGGTCGGCCACGAGCAGATGGCGGGCCTCAACTTCCCGCACGGCATCGCCCAGGCGCTGTGGCACGGCAAGCTGTTCCACATCGACCTGAACGGCCAGTCCGGCATCAAGTACGACCAGGACCTGCGCTTCGGCGCCGGCGACCTGCGCCAGGCCTTCTGGCTGGTCGACCTGCTGGAGTCGTCCGACTACGCGGGCCCGCGCCACTTCGACTTCAAGCCCCCGCGCACCGA
This sequence comes from Streptacidiphilus jeojiense, assembly GCF_000719095.1. Classification (GTDB taxonomy): domain Bacteria; phylum Actinomycetota; class Actinomycetes; order Streptomycetales; family Streptomycetaceae; genus Streptacidiphilus; species Streptacidiphilus jeojiensis. The sequence goes on from NZ_JOEH01000016.1 coordinate 95,413, forward strand.
GGACATCGACGGCGTCTGGGCCTCGGCCGCCGGCAACATGCGCAACTACCTGGCCCTCAAGGCCAAGGCCGCCGCGTTCCGCGCCGACCCGGCCGTGCAGGAGGCGCTCCGCGCCGCCCGCCTGGACGAGCTGGCCCAGCCCACCCTGGCCGAGGGCGAGTCCCTGGCCGACCTGCTCGCCGACGACTCCGCCTTCGAGGCCTTCGACGTCGAGGCCGCCGCCGAGCGCGGCATGGCCTTCGAGCAGCTCGACCAGCTGGCCCTGGACCACCTGCTCGGCATCGCCTGACAGCAGGTTCCGTCCGCACGAGCCGCGGCGGCGGTCCGTCTCCCCCGAGAACGGACCGCCGCCGCACCACTCCCCCGCTGCTTCAACTCCCCGCTACTTCAGCCCGAACGCCTCCAGCACGGTCTGCGTCACCGTGTTGCCGGCCGCGTCCCTGGCGGTGGCCCGCAGCGACGCCACCAGCGCCGACCTGGGAGCCGTGAGCCGGGCCGTCCAACTGCCCGTCGCCGTCCTGGTCAGCTTCAGCGCCTTCCAGCTGCTGCCGTCGTCGTAGGAGACCTCCAGCGTGCCGCCGGTGATCTTCGACGTGCGCGACATCTCGGCCAGTTCGGACGCCGTCAGCGTCAGCGTGGTCGACCGCGAGGCCCTGCCGGTCAGGTCCGTGGCCACGCCGTAGTCCAGCTGGATCAGCGGCAGGGTGTCCACCACGGACGGGTCGGTGGTCCCCGAGGTGAAGGTCCACTCGGTCCGGCTGCCCGGGGTGTACGGGAACGCCCCCACCTGGTTGGTCGCCACGACCAGCCGGTACGGCACCGGGGTCGCGCTCGCCGGCACGTCCGTGTAGATCGCCTGGTAGTTGGACTTCTTGATCAGGGTGCTGCCCTGGTAGAGCCACAGCGTCTCGTTCAACTGCCCGTTGCCCTGGTCGAATCCGCTGTCACCGGGCATGGCGTCGCCCCAGCCGGGGATGTTGACCGTCATCCAGTCGGCGTTGCGCTGCGGCAGCCAGGTCGAGGTGTTCAGCCTCGGGTGCAGCACCGGCGAGAACCAGTCGTACGGCTGCCGGCTGCCCGCCGTGAAGGCCCGCAGCGGGGCGCGCTCCTGCACCGTCTGGCTGCTCGCCTCGTCGTACCAGGTGAACCCGGCGCCCGGGGTGACCCAGTCGGTACGGGTCGCCGGCAGCTGCTGGACCAGGTCGAAGCCGGTGCCGTAGGAGTCAAAGTCCTGCATGTCGTAGCGGCCCTCACTGCCGGTCTGCGCCCCCGACGGGGAGGCGAACCGGTTGTCGACCTCAGCCAGCTGCGAGGCCTTCGGACGGTACGTCAACTGGGCCGGGACCGCGCCGTCATGACGCTCCACCAGGTCGTAGGCGTAGGACGGGACCGGCTGCGACCCCACCGACAGCGTCGTCGCCCGCGTCCCCGCGGTGATCGCCGCCTCCAGCGCCCTGCCCTCGGTCGTGGTCACCGAGGCCACCGCGATCGGGCTGTTCGCCGAGTAGTCCGCGGCGCCGTACCAGTTGCTGACCCGTCCCGGCGCCCCGGAGACGACCAGCAGCAGCTTGGCCCCGGCCGCGACGGCGGCCGCCGCCTGGTCGGTGGGGGCGACCGCGCTGTTGTCGTCCACCACCACGGCCTTGCCCCTGGCGTCCAGGCCCGCGTAGTCCGCGCTCGCGCCCTGCCCGGCGTACACCGCGGCCAGCCTGCTGGACCCGGCCGGGAGCGGGGTCGCCCCGATCTGCTGCAACAGGTCGGTGAAGGACTGGCCCGCGCCGCTGACCGTCAGCATCGGCTCGGCGTCGCGCCAGCGCGCCACGAAGGAGAACGAGCCGTCCGTCACCGGGGCCGTGGTCTGCGCCCACAGGCTGGTGTACTTGACCGGGATCATGTCGCTCTCGTCGAAGCTGGTCCCGCCCGCCGCGCGGTACCACTCCAGCCGGGTCTCCTGGCTCTCGCTGCGCTTCGGCGTCACCGCCGAGACCCGCTGCGCCTGCTGTGCGTCCAGGGCGACCGTGCGGTCCGCCGTCAGCTGGATCTGCGGCGCCGACAGCATCGCCAGGCCCAGGTCGGCGGGGCCCGCCGCGCCGGGCAGGTCGGCCTCCAGCAGCAGCGAGTACTCGCCCTTGGGCAGACGCAGCGTCAGCTTCCCGCTGTCCGGGACGGTGACGATCTGCGCGTCCTGCGAGCCCGCCTCGAAGAGCACCGCGCTGCCGCCCAGCGGGGCACCGGCCCGGTCGGTGGCGTCGACCGTCAGGTTGTACATCTCCGCTTCGTTGTCGATGCCGATCAGCGTGTGCGCGACCACCGCGCCGCTGCTCGCATCGGTGGCGACCAACTGGCCGTCGGTGTTGCCGTAGGGCGCCTTGGCCGGGTCACCGGCGACGGTGACCTGCGCGGTCCCGTTCGCCGGGACGGTCACCGAGGACGCCGAGAGGGTGAAGGCGCCGGCCGGCGCGGTCACGTCGGCCGCCAGGTCCAAGGTCACCGGCGCGCTGCCGGTGTTGCTGTAGGTGACGGTCCTGACGCCGGGCTTGTCGTCGGTGTGCGGCCACGCGTAGTAGCCGGACCAGGCGCTGGCGCTGGCGTGCACCGTTCCCAGCACCGCCGCCCTGGCGTCCACCCGTCCGCTGCCGCCGTCGCCGACCGCGATCTGCGGGGTCAGCGCGGCCGTGCTGACCAGGTCGTCCTTGATCTGCTGCCCGGTCCAGTCCGGATGCTCCTCGGCCACCAGCGCCGCCGTGCCGGCGACGTGCGGGGTGGCCATGGAGGTGCCGCTCATCGTGGTGTAGTAGCCGCTGCCGTCGGTCATGTACTGGGAGCGCGCCGCGAGGATGTCCACCCCCGGGGCGGTGATCTCCGGCTTGGGGTCGCCGTCGATCGCCCGCGGCCCGGTGCTGGAGAAGTACGCCAGGTTGTCGCCCGAGTCGACGGCGCCGACGGTCAGCGCCGAGCTCGCCGAGCCCGGCGAGCTGACGCCGGCCGATCCGCTGTTGCCCGCCGCGATCACGAACAGCGCGCCGGTGGAGGCGCTGAGGCTGTCCACGGCCTGGCTCATCGGATCGCTGCCGTCGCCGACCACGCTCGGGTCGCCCAGGCTCATGCTGATGACCTTGGCGTGCTCGGTCTGCGCGGCCCACTGCATCCCGGCCAGCACCCAGGAGTCCTGGCCGTACCCGGTGTCGTCGAGCACCTTGCCGACCAGCAGATGGGCACCGGGGGCGACGCCCTTCTCCTTGCCGGCCGAGGCCGCGCCGGTGCCCGCGATGGTCGAGGCGGTGTGGGTGCCGTGGCCGACGCGGTCCTCGATGTCCTCGCCAGGGACGAAGCTCTGGCTCGCGTCCACCTGCCCCACCAGGTCCGGGTGCTGGGTGTCGATCCCGGTGTCCAGCACGGCGACGTCCACGCCCTTGCCGTCGGTCCCGGCCGCCCACGCGTCCGGGGCGCCGATCTGCGCGGTGCTGTCCGCGAGGGTGGCCTTCACCCTGCCGTCCAGCCAGATGTGGGTCACCCCGTCGGCGAAGGCCGCCGGAGCCGACAGCGAACGTGCCTGGGCCGAGGCCCCGGTGCCGGCCGGCGCCAGCGACTGCCACATCCCGGCCGCCCCCGCATGGCTGACGGTCGCCGCCGCGCCGCGGATGGAGGACAGCTGCCGGGTCGCGGTCAGCCCGGGCACGGCCGGGGCGGCCGACTTCGCCGCCACCGCCGTGCCGTACTGCACGATCAGCGGCAGCGTGCCGGTGTGCGCGTCGTCGTAGCCGTCCGCGATCAGCGCGGTGACGTCGAACAGCCGCTGGTCCAGCACGCCCGCGGCCACGTAGGGCAGCACCTCGTCGGGGTAGACGTACAGCTCCTTGCCCACGGTCCGGGTCCGCACGCCGCCGGTGAGCCCGTGCGGGCGCTGCACCGTGGCGACGCTGCGCCCGTCGCTGAGGGTCTTCACGGTGACGGTGTCGCCGGTGATCAGGGTGACCGTGCGGGTGACCGCCGTACCGGCGCCGGTCGCGGCGGCGGCCCCGGTCGGGCTGCTCGCGCGGGCGCCGTACGGGGTGACCGCCAGCAGCGCCAGAGCGGCGGCGGCGGATATCAGTCCGCGGCGCCGGAAGAGAGAGGGTGGCACAGGGGTGTCCTCCTGGATCTGCGAGACAGCAGAGGTTGAAAGACATCCTTGGTATGAACATCATCAAAAATAGCCGCCGGGAATGGCGGATAACCGCCCTGGCAGCTATACGCCGGACCGGTCGCCCCACTATCCGGCGAACTGTCAGAACTTGGGCTGCCGACGCTCGATGAACGCTGCGAGCCCCTCCGCCACGTCCGGCGCGGTCCGCGACGCCCGCTCCCACCCGGCCACCGCGGCCCGCGGGTCCCCGCCGCCGAGCTCGGCCGCGATCACCGCCTTCACCGCGCCCTGGGTCTGCGCCGAACGCGAGGCGAGGATCCGGGCGAACTCCAGCGCCCTGGCCTCCACGTCCTCGGCGACCTCCTCGACCAGCCCGAAGACCAGCGCCGTCGCCGCCGGGACCAGCTCACCCGAACAGAGCAGATAGGTCGCCCGGGCCGGCCCGACCAGCCGGGTCAGCCGCACCGTCGGCACCGCCGGGTAGACGATCCCGAGCTTGGCCGGGGTGATGCCCAGCCGGGCGTCCGGCGCGGCGAAGCGCAGGTCGCAGGCGACCGCGAGCTGGCAGCCGCCGCCCACGCAGGCGCCCCTGAGCACGGCCAGGGTCGGATGCGGAAAGGCCGCCAGCGCCTCCTCGGCCCGGACGTTGACGGCGTGGTAGTCGTCCGCCGTCGCCGGGTCCGCGTACACCTCGCGCAGCTCGGCGATGTCGGCCCCGGCGCTGAAGTTCCCGCCGGCGCCGCGCACCAGCAGCACCCGCAGCCCGGGCTCCTCGGCCAGCTCCCGCAACAGCCCCGGCAGCGCCTGCCACATCGCCCGAGTGAGCGCGTTCCGCTTCTCCGGGCGGTCCAGCGTCAGCACGGCGATGCCGTCCTCACCCAGGGCGACCCGGAGCCCGGGTACCCCGTACGGCAGCTCCTGGCGATCCTTCAGCACTGCCCGTACCTCCACCGCCCGGACCTGGACAGGTCCCGTGAACACCATGCTGACCAGGCGCCACTCTACGGTCGGCGCCCGATCGTTCACCGCGCGGGACCGATCCGCCGACCCTAGAGTTCGACGGGTGACCCCACTCGACCGTCGCGGCCTGCTGCGGATCGCGGCCCTCGGCGCCGCGGGTTCGCTGACCGCCGCCTGCTCGGCCAACTCGGGCAGCGTGCACACCGACGACGCCGCCGGCACCGCCCCGTCCAGCGTCCCGCCGTCAGCCCGTGCCACCGCCCTCGCGTCGGCGGCGCCGAGCACCGGCGGCGCCTCCGCCCTGCCCGCTCTCGCCGCCGGGCTGCCGTTCGAGATCACCTCGGGCCCGCGCACCCGCCCGGAGGCCGCGCTCACCTTCCACGGCCAGGGCGACCCGGCGATCGCCGCGGCGGTGCTGGCCGAGGCCGAACGGGCCGACGCCAGGGTCACCGTGATGGCCGTGGGCAGCTGGCTGGACGAGTACCCCGAGATGGCCACCCGGATCCTGGACGGCGGCCACGAGCTGGGCAACCACACCCAGAGCCACGGCCCGATCTCCACCATGACCGCCGAACAGGCCTACACCGAGATCGCCCGCTGCGCCGCCCGGCTGAAGCAGCTCACCGGCAGCCCCGGACGCTGGTTCCGCCCCTCACAGGCCCAGGACTGCACCGCGACGGTGGCCGCGCAGGCCCGCCGGGCCGGCTACCGGCACTGCCTCAGCTACGACCTGGACTCCCTCGACTACACCGACCCCGGCTCGGCCGCGGTGACCCGGACCGTCCTCGACGCGGTACGCCCGGGCTCCCTGGTCAGCCTGCACTTCGGGCACAGCGGCACGGTGAGTGCGATGCCCGGAATCCTCGACGGCCTGCACCGGCGCGGACTGCGCGCGGTCACAACCTCGGAGCTGCTCAGCTGATGCGATCCTCGCCGCTCTCCCGAACCAGGATGCTCCCGCTGTCGGCCTGCGCCGCGCTCGCCGCCGGCAGCCTGCTGCTCGCCTCGGCCTGCTCGGCCGACCACGGCGACCGGACCGCCGCCGTCAACGCCAGGCCCGCGGCCGGGACCGCGGCGGCCTCCGGCGCCGCGGCGCCCGGCAGCACCGACGCCCTCCCCGGGATGCCGCCGCTGCTCTCCCCCACCGACATCTACGCGGCGGACCGTCCCAACGCGCTCTCACCGGTGGTCAAGGACTTCCCGTCCCGGGTCTACGTCCCCAACACCCTCTCGGACACGGTCAGCGTCATCGACCCGGCCACCTACAAGGTGATCCAGACGCTGCACGTGGGCCACCAGCCCCAGCACGTGGTGCCCTCCTGGGACCTGAAGACGCTGTGGGTCAACAACGACCTCGGCAACAGCCTCACCCCGATCGACCCGGCCACCGGCCGGATGGGCGCCGAGGTCGACGTGCACGACCCCTACAACCTCTACTTCACCCCGGACGGCAAGCACGCGATCGTGATGGCCTCGGCCGACCACGCCCTGGTGTTCCGGGACGCGCACACCATGAAGGTGGTCAAGTCGGTCCCGGCGGGCTGCGAAGGCGTGAACCACGCCGACTTCTCGCCGGACGGGAAGTACTTCATCGTCTCCTGCGAGTTCTCCGGCGACCTGCTCAAGGTCGACACCGCCAGGATGGCGATCGTCGCCAGGCAGCGGATCCCCTACGACGGCTCCATGCCGCAGGACGTCAAGATCTCCCCGGACGGCCGGGTCTGGTACGTCGCCGACATGATGGCCAACGGCGTCTGGGAGCTAAACGGCGACACCTTCTCGGTGCCCACCCTGCTCAGGACCGGCGCCGGCGCGCACGGCCTCTACGTCAGCCGGGACTCGAAGTACCTCTACATCTCCAACCGCGGCGAGGGCTCGGTCTCGGTCCTGGACTTCGCCACCGGCAAGCTGGTGCACAAGTGGCAGATCCCCGGCGGCGGCAGCCCGGACATGGGCGGGGTCTCCGCCGACGGCAAGGTGCTGTGGCTCTCCGGCCGCTACAACTCCGAGGTCTACGCGATGTCCACCACCGACGGACACCTCATCGCCCGCATCCCCGTCGGCGACGGACCACACGGCCTGGCCGTCTACCCCCAACCCGGCCGCTACTCCTTGGGCCACACGGGCGTCTTCCGCTGACGGTTCTTCGACTGCGGCATGTGCATGGCTGGTCGCGCAGTTCCCCGCGCCCCTGGGGGGCTGCAACTGGCCCACAGCGGTTCAGTTGCAGCTAGATAGGGGCGCGGGGAACTGCGCGACCAACCATCTACCGCCCGCACTCGAAAACGGCCTAAGCCGCCCCGAACTCCGCCCGCGCAGCCGCAATCTCCTCGGCCGAAATCGTCAGCGTCTCAGCCGGATCCTGCGGAGCAGTCAACTCCGCCTGCCCCGCCGCATCGCTGAGCTTGATCAGCAGCGCCACCATGATCCAGTTCGCCACCGTCGACGACCCGCCCTGCGCCAGGAACGGCAGCGCCTTACCCGTCTGCGGGATGAGCCCGATGACCCCCCCGGACACCACGAACACCTGCAGGATCAGCGTGGCCGCCAGCCCGGAGGCCAGCAGCTTGCCGAACGGGTCGGTGAGCCTGATCGCGGTGTGCATCCCGCGCTGGGCCAGCAGCATGTAGAGCAGCAGTACCGCCATCAGCCCGGCGGTCCCCAGCTCCTCGCCGACCGTGGCCAGGATCCAGTCGCTGCGCGAGGCGAAGCCGATCAGGATGGAGTGGCCCAGGCCCAGCCCCGTGCCGGTGAACCCGCCGTTGGCCAGCGCGAACAGCGACTGGGCCAGCTGCGGCGAGCTCCCCAGCGGCGGCTGCCCGTTGACCACGTGGGTGTAGTAGTCCATCGGGTCCAGCCAGTTGTTGACCCGGTAGGTGACGTGCGAGACCAGCGTGCCCGCCGCCACCGCTCCGGCCAGCGCCATCCCGCAGCCCAGCACCAGCCACCCGGTGCGCTCGGTGGCGATGTACAGCATCACGATGAAGGCACCGAAGAAGATCATCGAGGTGCCCAGGTCGGACTCGGCGACCAGGACCACCAGGCTGACCGCCCAGATCACCAGCACCGGCCCCATGTTCCGGCCGCGCGGCAGGCTTATCCCCATGATCTTCCGGCCGACCAGCGCCAGCGCGTCCCGGTTGGCCATCAGATAGCTGGCGAAGAAGACGATGATGGCCAGCTTGGTGAACTCGCCGGGCTGGAAGGACAGCGGTCCCAGCCGGATCCAGCGCCGCGCCCCGTAGGTGTCCCCGGAGAAGAAGGCCGGGGCCACCAGCATCACCAGCGACACCGCCATCACCAGGTAGGTGTAGCGCTGCAGCACCCGGTGGTGCTTGACCCAGACCACGAACCCGGCGAAGACCGCGATGGCGATCACCGTCCACATGATCTGGCCGGACGCCATGGTCACGTTGTGCGGGTTCTGCTTGACGGTGGCCTCGTCCAGGCGGTGGATCAGCGTCAGGCCCAGCCCGGTCAGCAGGATCGAGATCGGCAGGATCAGCGGATCGGCGTAGGCCGCCCACTGCCGCACCACCAGGTGCGCCACCAGCGCCAGCACCGCGAGACCGCCGACCATGGTGGCGAAGCTGCTCGGCAGCTTGTCGTTGATCGCCAGCTCGACGCTGGCCTCGGCGAAGCCGCAGATCGCGATCGCGAACAGGATCAGCAGCAGTTCCAGGTTCCGCTTCTTCGCCGGGGGCCCGGTGAACCCGGAGGCCCTGGCAGCGGCACCGGGGAGGCTCCCCGCTGCTCGTCGTCCGCCCATCGCGCGCACCCACCCAACCAACTCGCCGTCAGAACCGTCGCATTCTCGCAGGTCTCGTCCCGAACAGGGACGGCCCCCTCGAAGCGACGGTTCCGACGGCGGGTGTTTCGGTCACGCAGGTACCGTAATCAGGCCGCGAGCACGCTCTTGGTGAGCGTCACCGCGGGCTCCAGGGCCAGCTCCAGCACCTGGCGGACGTCCGAGACCGGGTGCACCGTCAGCCGCTCCAGCACCTCGGCCGGGACGTCGTCCAGGTCGGCCTCGTTGCGGGACGGGATGAGCACCGTGGTGATCCCGGCCCGGTCCGCGGCCAGCAGCTTCTGCTTGACCCCGCCGATCGGCAGCACCCGACCGGTCAGCGAGACCTCACCGGTCATCGCCACCTCGGTCCTGACCTTGCGCCCGGAGAGCAGCGAGGCCAGCGCGGTGGTCATGGTGACACCCGCGCTCGGACCGTCCTTGGGCACGGCCCCGGCCGGGACGTGCACATGGACGCCGCGCTCGCGGAGCGTGGTGACCGGCAGTTCCAGCTCGGCCCCGTGCGAGCGCAGGAAGGAGAGCGCGATCTGCACCGACTCCTTCATCACGTCGCCCAGCTGGCCGGTGAGGGTCAGCCCGGTGGAGCCGGTCTCCGGGTCGGCCAGCGACGCCTCGATGTAGAGGACGTCACCGCCCGCCCCGGTGACGGCCAGTCCGGTCGCCACGCCGGGCACCGAGGTACGGCGCTCGCCGGGCTCCTGGGCGGCCTCCGGGGTGTGGTGCGGACGGCCGATCAGTCCGCGCAGGTCACCCGCGGTGACCGTGCGGGGCAGCTCGGCGCCCTCGGCGCCCAGCTCCTGCTGGGCCGCGACCTTGCGCAGGATCCGGGCGACGGCCCTCTCCAGGCTGCGGACGCCCGCCTCGCGGGTGTACTCGCCGGCCAGGCTGCGCAGCGCGTCCTCGGCCACCACGACCTCGTCGGCGCCCAGGCCGGCCCGCTCCAGCTGACGCGGCAGCAGGTGGTCCCTGGCGATGACGACCTTCTCGTCCTCGGTGTAGCCGTCCAGCCGGACCAGCTCCATCCGGTCCAGCAGCGCCTCCGGAATGGCCTCCAGCACGTTCGCCGTGGCCAGGAAGACCACGTCGGACAGGTCCAGCTCGACCTCCAGGTAGTGGTCCCTGAAGGTGTGGTTCTGCGCCGGGTCCAGGACCTCCAGCAGCGCCGCCGCCGGGTCGCCCCGGTAGTCCGAGCCGACCTTGTCGATCTCGTCCAGCAGCACGACCGGGTTCATCGAACCGGCCTCCTTGATCGCCCTGACGATCCGTCCGGGCAGCGCGCCGACGTAGGTGCGCCGGTGTCCGCGGATCTCCGCCTCGTCCCGGACGCCGCCCAGCGCGACCCGGACGAACGACCGGCCCATGGCCCGCGCCACCGACTCGCCCAGCGAGGTCTTGCCGACCCCGGGCGGGCCGACCAGAGCCAGCACGGCACCGCCGCGGCGGCCGCCGACCTGGCCCAGGCCCTTGTCGGCGCGGCGCTTGCGCACCGCCAGGTACTCGACGATCCGGTCCTTGACGTCGTCCAGGCCGAAGTGGTCGGCGTCCAGCACCGCCCGGGCGCCGGCGATGTCGTACTCGTCCTCGCTGCGCTCGTTCCAGGGCAGCTCCAGGACGGTGTCCAGCCAGGTGCGGATCCAGCTGCCCTCGGGGGAGGCGTCGGAGGAGCGCTCCAGCTTGTCGACCTCCTTGAGCGCGGCCTCGCGGACCTTCTCGGGCAGGTCGGCGGCCTCGACGCGGGCCCGGTAGTCCTCCTCCTCGGAGTCCGGGTCGCCGTTGAGGTCGGACAGCTCCTTGCGGACCGCCTCCAGCTGCCGGCGCAGCAGGAACTCCTTCTGCTGCTTCTCCATGCCCTCCTGGACGTCCTTGCGGATGGTCTCCGCGACGTCCGCCTCGGCCAGGTGGTCGCGCAGCAGCTGCAGCGACAGCTTCAGCCGGGCGACCGGGTCCAGCTCCTCCAGCACCTGCACCTTCTCGGCGCCGGTCAGGAACGGCGCGTAGCCGATGTTGTCGGCCAGGTCGGAGACGTCCTCGATGGCCGCGACCCGGTCGACGATCTGCCAGGCACCGCGCTTCTGCAGCCAGGTGGTGGTCAGCGCCTTGTAGTCGCGCACCAGCTCGGCGACGGCGCCGGGCAGCGGGTCCGGCACGGAGGACTCGATCGGCTCGGCCTCGACCCACAGGGCCGCGCCGGGACCGGTGGTGCCGGCGCCGATGCGCACCCGTCGCACGCCCCTGACCAGGGCGGCCGGGTCGCCGTCGGCCAGCCGGCCGACCTGCTCGACCGTCGCCAGGGTGCCGATCGCACCGTAGGAGCCGTCGATCCGCGGAACCAGCAGCACCCGCGCCTTGCGGGCGCTCGCGACGGTACGGATGCCGGGGGCGTGCGCCCCGCTGTCCCGCACCGCCGCCTGCGCGGCCTCGACGGCGGATCGCACGTCGGGGTCGGACAGGTCGAGCGGGACGACCATGCCGGGGAGCACCGCCTCGTCATCGAGCGGCAGTACCGGCAGGGTCAATGAAGAGGCGTTCGCCATGATCTCTCCCCAGTAATCAAAGTTGAGTTACATGGACTAAAGGACATTGACCCCCCTGGTGTTCCCCAACGCTGTTCGCCGTGAGCGATCGGCCTGCTGGGGCAGAATGGCGAGGGTCCAGACAGACCTCAGCAACACCGGAGAGAGCCCCTGCCATGCCCGTCCCGCTCGACCTCCCCGAAGTCCTCGACCGGCGCGACGGCCCCTACGGCGAAGCCGTGCTGCGCCGCCGTGGCGAGCACTTCGAGATCATCGCCAACGGCTGCTTCCTGATGGACACCTCGGACGGCCGCTCCGAGCGCCTGCTGGTCACCGCCGCGCTGGACGCGCTGGCCGAACCCCGGGGCGCGAGCCTGCTGATCGGCGGCCTGGGGGTCGGCTTCTCGCTGGCCGAGGCCTCGGCCGACCCCCGCCCCGGCCGGATCACCGTCCTGGAGCGCGAGCAGGCCGTGATCGACTGGCACACCGCGGCCGGCGCGCCGCTCGCGCACTTCGCCGGCGGCGGCCACGACGACCCGCGCACCCGGATCGTCCACGACGACCTGCTGCGGCACCTCCGCACCACCGACCAGCGCTACGACGCGCTCTGCCTGGACATCGACAACGGTCCCGACTGGACCGTCACCGAGTCCAACGACACCCTCTACACCGAGTCCGGCCTGGACCTGGTGCAGCGGGTACTGGCCCCCAACGGCGTGCTGGCCTTCTGGAGCGCGGCCCCCTCCCCCGCCTTCGAGGAGCGCTTGCGGAGCCGCTTCCCGGTGGTCAGCACCATCCCGGTGGGCGTCCAGGTGGAGCGCGGTCTACCAGATGTCGTGTACCTTGCGATTTCTGTTCCCATGAACGGCGGGTAGAGTCTACGCCCATGCCGCCCCCCGAAAGACCGGTTTGTAGAAGACTGGGCTTCGGGGGACCGCACCGGTCCGTAGGCTTCGGCCGGTGGGAGCGGCGGCAACGGACAAGTACGGACGAGACGATGCGAGCTGGGGCGCCCCCACAGGCGTTCCGAGATACCCGCAAGCCCTGGGGGCGGTGGCGTGACCGTGACGGATGCACAGCAGCAGGAGACCAACGGGACCGGTGGTCAGCGACGGGTCCTGGTCGTGGAGGACGAGCCGACCATCGCCGAGTCCATCGCCGCCCGGCTGGGCGCCGAGGGCTTCCGGGTGGCGATCTCCCATGACGGGCCCACCGCCGTGGACTGCTTCCAGACCTGGCAGCCCGACCTGGTGGTGCTGGACGTGATGCTGCCCGGCTTCGACGGCCTGGAGGTGTGCCGCCGGATCCAGGCGCACCGCCCGGTCCCGGTGCTGATGCTGACCGCACGCGACGACGAGACCGACATGCTGGTCGGGCTCGGGGTCGGCGCCGACGACTACATGACCAAGCCGTTCTCCATGCGCGAGCTGGCGGCCCGGGTCAACGTCCTGCTGCGCCGGGTGGAGCGGGCCCAGCTGGCGGCCCGCACGCCGATGGGCGGCACCCTGCGCCTCGGCGAGCTGGAGATCGACAACGTCCAGCGCCGGGTCCGGGTGGCCGGCGGCGACATTCACCTGACGCCCACCGAGTTCGACCTGCTGGCCTGCCTGGCCCAGCAGCCCCGGGCGGTACTGACCCGCGAGCAGCTGCTCGCCGAGGTCTGGGACTGGACCGACGCCTCCGGCACCCGCACCGTCGACAGCCACGTCAAGGCGCTGCGCCGCAAGATCGGAGCCAACTGGATCCGCACCGTGCACGGCGTCGGCTACGCCCTGGAGGCCCCGACGCCATGAGCGCCACCAGGGGGGCGAGGAGCAGCGTCCAGCAGGAAGCCGCGCGTCCCGGCCCGCTGCGCCGCGCCGCGCAGCGGGTCTGGGCGGATCTGCGCCCGCTGGACCCGCTCCGCTCGATCAAGGCCAAGCTCGCGGTCCTGGTGATCACCTCGGTGTGCATCTCCACCCTGATGGTGGTGCTGGCGCTGAACTCGGACACCCAGATCCGCATTGTGATGATCTTCTCCGTGGTGGCCTCGCTGCTGATCACCCAGCTGCTGGCGCACGGGATGACCGCGCCGCTGCGGGAGATGACCGCGGCCGCGCGAGCCATGGCCGCCGGCGACTACAGCCGCGAGGTGCGGGCGACCTCGCGCGACGAGGTGGGCGAGCTGGCCACCGCCTTCAACACCATGGCCGCCGACCTGGAGGCCGCCGACCGGCAGCGCCGCGAGCTGATCGCCAATGTGTCGCACGAGCTGCGCACCCCGATCGCCGCGCTGCGCGCCGTGCTGGAGAACGTGGTCGACGGGGTGGTCCGGCCGGAGCCGGCCACCATGGCAGCGGCCCTGGAGCAGACCGAGCGCCTGGGCCGGCTGGTCGCCCATCTGCTCGACCTCTCCAAGATCGCGGACGGGGTCACCTCTCTGGACACCCGGGAGTTCGGCGTCGAGCCCTTCCTCTCCGGGGTGCTCCGCGGCCTGAGCATGGACGGCTCCACCTCCGGCGGGGCCAGCCGCAGGCGCCATGACGTCTCGCTCTCGCTGGACGTCTCCCCCGGGCTCACCGCCGTCGCCGACCCGGAGCGGCTGCACCAGGTGGTCGCCAACCTGGTCGACAACTCCTGCCGGCACAGCCCGAGGGACGGCACCGTCACCGTCCGCGCGCGGGCGCTCGGCAGCGGCGGCCACGAGGGCCTGCTGCTGGAGGTCGCCGACCAGGGCCCCGGCATCCGCCCCGAGGACCGGCACCGGGTCTTCGAACGCTTCAGCCGCGGCAGCGGTGCCTCCGCCCAGGGCCCCGGCAGCGACGGCGGCACCGGTCTGGGCCTCGCCATCGCCCGCTGGGCGGTGGACCTGCACGGCGGGACCATCGCGGTCGCGGACTCCCCGGTGGGCTGCCTGATCCGGATCACCCTGCCGGGGCAACGCTCGCCTGTCCGTTTGGGACAGACCTGAGACAATTGCCCGAAGTGCGGTCGGCAGCTCGGTGAAATCGACCTGAATGTCGTGATTTTCCGACCGGCCCGGACCGAACAGCCAATCGTTATCCCCGATCACGACCGACTTCACACATCGATTTCGCGCCAAAACCGACGGCCGGACTGTGATCTGCGCGACGGCCGGGGGGCGGGACCTGCGCGGACAGGTGTCGGGGGCGTAGCCTTGGCATCCGCTGTCCACCATTCTTAAGGAAGCGGAAGAGGGCGGTTGCCGCCGTGTCGCCAGAGTCCCCCCATACCTCGAACAGCTCTACCAGCACCGACCCGGGCTTCGGCCCGAACGAGTGGCTGGTCGACGAGATCTACCAGCAGTACCTCCAGGACCCGAACTCCGTCGACCGGGCCTGGTGGGATTTCTTCGCCGACTACAAGGCCGGTGAGAAGGCGGGCCAGTCGGGTGCCCCCGCCGGAGCCGAGGTGACGGCGGCAGCACAGACCGCCGCGGCCCCCTCGACCCCGGCAGCGGCCCCCGCGCCGCCGCCGACGCCCGCGCCGGTACCGGCTCCCACGCCGGCCGCCGCCCCCGCACCGCCGGTCGCCACTCCGGTCGCAACTCCGGTCACCACCCCTGCCGCACCGGCCGTCGCCGTGCCGCCGAAGCCCCCGGCTCCGCCCGCACCCGCGCCCCGGTCCGCCTCCACCCCGGCCGATGTGGCCGACACCCCTAAGGACAGCAAGAACGTGACGTCCCCCGTCGCCCCCACCGGTCCCGAGCTGATCGCCCTCAAGGGCCCCTCTGCACGGATCGTGGCGAACATGGACGCCTCGCTCTCGATGCCGACCGCGACCAGCGTGCGTGCCGTCCCCGCGAAGCTGCTGATCGACAACCGCATCGTCATCAACAACCACCTCAAGCGCGCCCGCGGTGGGAAGGTCTCCTTCACCCACATCATCGGGTACGCCATGGTGCAGGCCATCAAGGCGATGCCGGCCATGAACCAGGGCTTCCAGGAGAAGGACGGCAAGCCCTTCCTGGTCAAGCCCGAGCACGTCAACCTCGGTCTGGCGATCGACCTCACCAAGCCCAACGGCGACCGCCAGCTGGTCGTGGCCGCCATCAAGAAGGCCGAGACCCTCGACTTCTTCGGCTTCTGGCAGGCCTACGAGGACATCGTCCGCCGGGCCCGCCAGAACAAGCTGACGGTGGACGACTTCTCCGGCGTCACCGCGTCGCTGACCAACCCCGGCGGCATCGGCACGGTCCACTCCGTCCCCCGCCTGATGCCCGGTCAGGGCACCATCCTGGGCGTCGGCGCGATGGAGTACCCCGCCGAGTTCCAGGGATCGTCCCAGGAGACCCTCTCCCGCCTGGGCGTCTCCAAGGTCATGACGCTGACCTCGACCTACGACCACCGGGTCATCCAGGGCGCGCAGTCCGGCGAGTTCCTGCGCACCATGCACCAGCTGCTGCTCGGCCAGGCCGACTTCTACGACCAGATCTTCGAGTCGCTGCGGATCCCCTACGAGCCGGTCCGCTGGGCCACCGACGTGGACAACAGCCACGACAACGAGGTCAACAAGACCGCCCGGGTCATGGAGCTGATCCACAGCTACCGGGTCCGCGGCCACCTCATGGCCGACACCGACCCGCTGGAGTACAAGCAGCGCAAGCACCCCGACCTGGACGTCCAGGCGCACGACCTGACGCTGTGGGACCTGGAGCGCGAGTTCGCCGTCGGCGGCTTCGCCGGCCGGGCGACCATGAAGCTGCGCGACATCCTCGGCGTGCTGCGCGACTCGTACTGCCGCACCATCGGCATCGAGTACATGCACATCCAGGACCCCAAGCAGCGCCGCTGGATCCAGGCCCGGGTCGAGCGCGGCCACGACAAGCCCGAGCGCGAGGAGCAGCTGCGCATCCTGCGCCGACTCAACGCCGCCGAGGCGTTCGAGACCTTCCTGCAGACCAAGTACGTCGGCCAGAAGCGCTTCTCGCTGGAGGGCGGCGAGTCCGTCATCCCGCTGCTGGACGCGGTGCTGGACTCGGCCGCCGAGGCCAAGCTGGACGAGGCCGTGATCGGGATGGCCCACCGCGGCCGCCTGAACGTGCTGGCGAACATCGTCGGCAAGTCCTACGCCCAGATCTTCCGCGAGTTCCAGGGCAACCTGGACCCCAAGTCGATGCACGGCTCCGGCGACGTCAAGTACCACCTGGGCTCCGAGGGCACCTTCACCGGCATCGACGGCGAGAGCCTCAAGGTCTCGCTGGCCGCCAACCCCTCCCACCTCGAAGCGGTGGACCCGGTCGTCGAGGGCATCGTCCGCGCCAAGCAGGACATCCTGGACAAGGCCGGCAACTCCTTCGACGTGCTCGCCGTGCAGATCCACGGGGACGCGGCCTTCGCGGGCCAGGGCGTGGTCGCCGAGACCCTGAACATGTCGCAGCTGCGCGGCTACCGCACCGGCGGCACCGTGCACGTGGTGATCAACAACCAGGTCGGCTTCACCGCCGCCCCGGCCGCCTCCCGCTCGTCCACGTACTGCACCGACGTGGCGCGCATGATCGAGGCCCCGATCTTCCACGTCAACGGCGACGACCCGGAGGCCGTGGTCCGGGTGGCCCGGCTGGCCTTCGAGTTCCGCCAGGCGTTCGGCAAGGACGTGGTCATCGACCTCATCTGCTACCGCCGCCGCGGCCACAACGAGGCCGACAACCCCTCGTTCACCCAGCCGCTGATGTACGACCTGATCGACAAGAAGCGCTCAGTGCGCAAGCTCTACACCGAGGGCCTGATCGGTCGCGGCGACATCACCGTCGAGGAGGCCGAGCAGGCGCTCAAGGACTACCAGGACCAGCTGGAGAAGGTCTTCGTGGAGGTCCGCGAGGCCAACGCCAGCCCGGCCCCGGCCACCAGCGAGCGTCCGCAGGCCACCTTCCCGGTGCGGGTGCAGACCGGCATCTCCCAGGAGATGGTCAAGCGCATCGCCGAGTCCCAGGTCGCCCTGCCGGACTGGCTCACCGTGCACCCGCGGCTGCTGCCGCAGCTGCAGCGCCGCGCCGCCAGCATCGACGACGGCACCATCGACTGGGCCATGGGCGAGACCCTCGCCATCGGCTCGCTGCTGATGGAGGGCCACCCGGTCCGGCTCGCCGGCCAGGACAGCCGCCGCGGCACCTTCGGCACCCGGCACGCGGTGCTGGTCGACCGGGTCACCGGCGAGGACTACACCCCGCTGCTCTACCTGACCGAGGACCAGGCCCGCTACACCGTCTACGACAGCCTGCTCTCCGAGTACGCCGCCATGGGCTTCGAGTACGGCTACTCCCTCGCCCGGAAGAACGCGCTGGTCGCGTGGGAGGCCCAGTTCGGCGACTTCGTCAACGGCGCCTCCACCATCGTCGACGAGTTCATCACCTCCGCCGAGGCCAAGTGGGGCCAGACCTCCGGGGTCACCCTGCTGCTGCCGCACGGCTACGAGGGCCAGGGACCGGACCACTCGTCCGCGCGCATCGAGCGCTTCCTGCAGATGTGCGCCGACAACAACATGACGGTGGCTCAGCCGACGCTCCCGTCCAACTACTTCCACCTGCTGCGGTGGCAGGTGCACAACCCGCACCACAAGCCGCTGATCGTCTTCACCCCGAAGTCGATGCTGCGGCTGAAGGCCGCGGCCTCCAAGGCGGAGGAGTTCACCGGCGGAGCGTTCCGCCCGGTGATCGGCGACTCCACGGTCGACCCGGCCAACGTCCGCAAGGTCGTCATCACCGCCGGGAAGTTCTACTACGACCTGGAGGCGGCCCGCACCGAGCGCGGCATCACCGACACGGCACTGGTCCGCGTCGAGCGGCTGTACCCGCTGCCGATCGCCGAGCTCCAGGAGGAGCTGCAGCGCTACGGCGACGACGTCCAGTACGTCTGGGCCCAGGAGGAGCCGGCCAACCAGGGCGCCTGGCCGTTCATCGCGCTCAACCTGGTGGACCACCTGGACGTGGTCGTCGGCCGCAACGCCAACGGCTCCCGCCTGCGCCGCGTCGCCCGCCCGGCCTCCTCGGCCCCCGCCGTCGGCTCCGCCAAGCGCCACGCCGCCGAACAGCACCAACTCGTCGAGGACGTCTTCGCCATCTAACCCCCGACCCGACGGGCCCGGCACCCATGGTGCCGGGCCCGTCGGCATGTCCCCCCGCGCTACCATCGGACGGCCGTACACAAACAACGGGGGTGGTATGTCCCGGATCGACCGCGCGCTCAACCCAGGCCGCTACGACGGGGCCGCTGCGCCGCCCGCGGACACCGTGCTCTGCGTGCCCGCGCACCCGCAGTACCCGCCCGACCTGCAGCCGCGGATCGTCTTCGAGCTGCTGGAAGGCCCCACCGGACCGGTACCGGTCGCCTTCACCTCACCGCAGTTGCTCATGGAGCGGCTCGGCGCGGCCCAGCCCTGGGTGGCAGCCTCCGCCGAATGGTTCGTCGGACTGATGCGGCGCGCCGGTCTCGGCGCCGTCCACCTGGATCCGCAGACCGACCCGACCGCCCGACGCTGGACGTCCACGGACCTCGCCGAGTACCGGAAGGAAGCGTGATGGGCGCCGGATACCAGGTCGTCCTCGGCGACCTCTCCAGCATGGCCGGCACCTTCCACGCCGAGGCGGAGAACTACCGCGGCCTCAAACCCAAGGTCACCCCACCGGTGGCGGACGGCGGCGACCCCGGCCTCAACCAGGCCATGGGGATACTGCTGGACGCCATCGACGGCCTGCACACCAAGATGGCCGACCGGATCGACGAGCACGGCGACAAGTTGACGTACGCCCACGACTCGTACCAGCGCAATGACGTGGACGTCCACGGGGTCTTCGAAGACCTCATGGCGGAATAGGCGGACGGCGACATGTCAGAGAGCTGGATCGGCGGCGACATCAGCGGCATCCAGGCGATGGGCACGACCCTCACCGGTGCCAGGGAGGATCTGGACGGCGTGGTGAAGCCGCTCAGCGGGAAGGTCGACTCGCTCGTGGGCGACGCCGGCTGGCAGGGCGACTCCGCCGAGGAGTTCCGGGGAAAGTGGAGCGAGGACGCGATCACCGCAGGCGGGCTCGCCGACCTGATCGGCTCGGTCGGCTCCGTCCTCACCGAGTTGGGCGGCCAACTCGCCGCCGCGGAAAGCGCCCTTTACAACGCCGCCGACGCGGCCAGGGGCAAGGGTGTCGCAGTGGGACCGCGGGGCGAACCCCTCGAAATGGTGACCGCCAACCCGCCCAGCCCCAAGGAACGGCAGGCGATCACCGAGTTGAACTCCTACGGCGAGGTCTACCGACAGATCACGTACACCGCCCAGCAGGCCCGGGTCCAGGCGGCGGAACAGCTGAAGCGGCTCTTCGACGACATAGACCCCAACAGCCCGATGAAGACCGCCGACAAGGCCACCGCCTCCGCCTTCCTGCGCGACCTCTATGCCGCGAAGGACGATCGCGGCACCGCCCAGGCGGAGGAGGCCAGGAGCAAGCTCGACTCAGCGTCCAAAGGCACCCAGGACGCCTGGGCCAGGCTCAACTCCGAGCGCCAAGCGCTCAAGGCCGCAGGCAAGGACATTCCCCATGACCTTCCCGAGGACGCGGCCTATCATGCCTCCATCAAACAGGTCAAAGCCCTGAACAGCGAACTCGAAGCCGCCGAGGCCAACCGCGGCACCTTCGACAGGACACTCAACTACAAGCTCGCCGACGCCGCCCGCGACCTGAAGATGTTCGAAGGCCTCGACCGCCTCCCGGAGTTCCTCCGCGACATCCCGGTCCTCGACATCGCCGCCGCCGGCGTGGTCGGCGTCACCGAGACCCAGGAAGACCACGACAAGGGCTGGTCCTGGACCCACTCCGCCCTCGTCGACGGCGGAGCAGCACTCGGAGGGTTGGCCGTGGGTGCTGCGGTCGTGGCCTCGCTGCCGGAAGACGCAGCTGCGGGCGTACTCGCCCTCGGGGCCGGCGGTGTCATGTTCGGCGTATACGCCGTGGACAAGGCATTCCATGAACATTGGAGCGAGGACATTCACGATCACGGCATCATCGGCGGCGTCGCCCAGGGCAGCTGGAATGTGGTCAAGGGCGCCGGTACCAGCATCGTCGACGACGCGAAGGGGATGTGGCACGGTGTCACCAGTCTCTTCTGAGCGCCCCTACCCGCGCTCCCTGCCGCCGGACGTTCGTCCACTCCCGGTGAAGAACATCGGAACAACCTGGGTGGAACGCGGGCGCCCCTACTGGAGCCGCCGCATCCTCATCGCCATCGGCCAACTGGTACTGCTGCTCCTGATCCTTGGTCTGGCTCTGGCCGGATGGGCGTGGATCGGCGACGGCTCCATCGCCCACTCGTGGGTGCTACCACTCAGGATCGCCGCATGTGTCGCGTTTGTGGTCGGTTTTCTCTTCGGACTGCGCCAGACCCTGGTGACCCGCACACTCGACCTGACTCCGGAGCAGTGGCAGGACCGGCGGCTCAGCTACCGCACCCAACACCCCGTACTGACCAATCCCCTGCTCAACCGCATCGTGCTCATCCTCTTCCTCCCAGTGACGGGCCCGGGCGGGTTCGGCTTCATGACTGCCTACCTCCTCGGCGCGATCTTCTGTCGCGAACTTGTGGCCGAGCGTGGGGCGCGACTCCAGTTCGAGGCCGAGCTTCGCGCGCACGGCAAGCCCGGGTGAGATCCGCAGGCCGAGTCACCTTCCGTGGGTAAGTAGGCTCGTGCCTACCCGTTACCGCCCCCACCAGGAGATCCATCCGTGTACTTCACTGACCGAGGCATCGAGGAGTTGCAGAGTCGCCGTGGCGAGGAGGAGGTCAGTTTTGACTGGCTGGCCGATCGGCTGCAGGAGTTCGTGGACCTGAATCCGGAGTTCGAGGTTCCGGTCGAGCGGCTGGCGACCTGGCTGGCGCGGTTGGACGACGAAGACGACGAGTAGAACTGCTTGACTTCCCGGAAACACGATATATCGTGAATAGCAGAGGACGCGATACATAGCGCGTCCTCGCCAACCTATTCGGGGAGTCGGCATGGCCGAGCAGTGGACTGTCAGCACACCTACGACGCTCACCTTCGACGCCGAGGTCACCCGCCTCCGCGTGCGTACCGTCGCCGGCGCCGTGAACGTCGTCGCCGCCGACGGGCCGGCCAGGCTCGAAGTCACGGAGCTTGAGGGGCCACCCCTCCAGATCACCCTCGACAAGGGCGAGTTGGTCGTCACCTACGAGGACCTGACCTGGAAGGACTTCTCCTGGAAGTCCCTGGCCACGTTCATCGGCACGTGGCGGGAGAGCACCCGCCGCCGTGCCGTGGTCTCCCTCGCGGTACCCCACCTGACCCGGATCGAGCTCGGTTCGGCCTCCTCCGACACGGTGATCTCCGGCATCGCCGCCCCGGTCACCGTGCACAGCGCCAGCGGCTCGACCACCCTGGTCGGCGTGTCAGGACCGGTGGACGCCAACACCGTCTCCGGCAGCGTCCACGCCCAGTCCGTCTCCGGCGACCTCAAGGTCAACACCGTCTCCGGCGAGCTGACCGTGGTCGAGGGCGCCAGCCGCAACCTCAAGGCCAACTCGGTCAGCGGCCCGGTCACGGTGGACCTCGCCCGCGACAACACCACCGACGTCAGCCTCACCAACGTCTCCGGCGAGGTCGCCCTCCGCATCCCGGCGCCCGCCAACGCGCAGATCCACGCCAACACCACCAGCGGCGACGTCTCCAGCGCCTTCGACGAGCTCCGGGTCGGCGGCACCTGGGGCGCCAAGCAGCTGACCGGCACCCTCGGCAACGGCTCCGGCAAGGTGAAGATCACCACCGTCTCCGGCTCCGTCGCCCTGCTCCGGCGTCCCGCCCCGGAGGACGGCGGGCTTGATGTCACAGCCCCCAAGGTCCTCGACTTCAGCAAGGAGGACGAGGCATGAGCCCCGTTTTCGCCCATGGCCGTCTCCGTCTCTACCTCCTCAAGCTGCTGGACGAGTCCCCGCGCCACGGCTACGAGGTGATCCGCCTCCTGGAGGAGCGCTTCCACGGGCTCTACGCGCCCTCGGCCGGCACGGTCTACCCCCGCCTGGCCAAGCTCGAACAGGAGGGCCTGGTCTCGCACACCGTCGAAGGCGGCCGCAAGGTCTACCGCATCACCGACGCCGGCAAGGCCGAACTGGCCGACCGCGCCCCGGAGATCGACGCCCTCGAAGCGGAGATCCACGAGTCGGTGACACACCTGGCCGACCAGATCCGCGAGGACGTCCGCGACTCCGCGAAGGACCTCCGCGAGGAGATGCGGCGCGCGGCCAAGGAGTCCCGCCGCCAGACCAAGAGCGACTCCAAGGGCTGGGGCCCGGACCCGGTCTGGGGCGACGGACCCTGGCCCGGCATGGACAAGGAGTCCTGGCAGCGCACCAAGGAGGAGTGGCGCGTCGCCAAGGAGCAGGCCAGGGAACAGGCCAGGCAGGCCAAGGAACAGGCCCGCAACGCCCGCGAGGAGGCCCGCGCCACCCGCGAGCAGACCAAGGCGCTCCGCGACCAGGTCAGGGCCGAGGCGCACCGCATCGGCGAGCAGATGAAGGCCGGCGACTGGCCCTCCGGCCTGGGCGAGGGCCTCGCCGAACTCACCCGCACCCTCACCCGCCTCTCCGACCCCACCCGCTGGGCGCCGCCGGCCCAGAGCGAGCCGGCCCAGAGCGAGCCGGTCGACAGCGAACCGCTCGACCTGGGCAAGGAGACCGACCTCCCGCCCTGGACGATCACCAACCCCTCCAACGACCCGCTGCGCGAGTTCAGCAGCCTGCTGGACCGCTTCCGCGACGAAGCCCGCGACGCCGCGCGGGACGGCGGGTTCGCCGCGGGGGACCTGGCCCGGGCGCGGGCCGTCCTGGCGGCGGCGGCCAAGAGGCTGCGGGGGGAGTAACCGCCCGGGGCGCGGGGTTCGGTCTGTGGGGAGCGGCTCGGCGCCGTTTCGCGCAGTTCCCCGCGCCCCTGAAAGCTCAGGGCGTCAGCACCAACTTGCCGAAGAGGTCGCCCTTTTCCATTCGTTCGAACGCCTCGCGGGCGTCGCCCAGTGCCAGGACCGAGTCGATGATCGGTCGGATGCCGGTCGTCGCGCACATGGACAGCAGGCCGGCCAGCTCCTCCTTGGTCCCCATCGTCGAACCGACGACCTTCAGTTCCAGGAAGAAGATCCGGGTCAGCTCGGCAGCAGGGTTCGGCCCGCTCGTCGCACCGGAGATGACGATCGTCCCGCCCGGCCGCAGCGACTTCACCGAGTGCGACCAGGTGGCCGCGCCCACGGTCTCCATGACCGCGTCCACCCGCTCCGGCAGCCGTGCCCCGTTGGCGAAGGCCGCGTCGGCGCCGAGTTCCACGGCCCGCGCACCCTTGGCCTCGTCCCGGCTGGTGACCCACACCCGCAGCCCGGCCGCCTTGCCCAGCACCACCAGCGCCGTGGCGACTCCGCCCCCCGCACCCTGCACCAGCACGGTGTCCCCCGGCCGGACCCCGGCATTGGTGAACAGCATCCGATAGGCCGTCAGCCAGGCCGTCGGCAGGCACGCCGCCTGCTCGAACGAGAGCTCCTTGGGCTTCGGCAGCAGATTCCAGGTCGGCACCGCCACCTTCTCCGCGAAGGTCCCCTGGTACCGCTCGGTCAGGATCGACCGCGGCTCGCCCACCCGGACCCCGTACCCGCTCTGGCCGATCACCGAGTGCAGCACCACCTCGTTGCCGTCCTCGTCGACCCCGGCCGCGTCGCACCCCAGGATCATCGGCAGCCGCTCCCCCGGCAGCCCGACCCCCCGCAGCGACCACAGGTCATGGTGGTTCAGGCTCGCGGCCCTGACCGTGACGACGCTCCACCCCTCCCTGGCCTCCGGCTCGGGGAGCTCGCCCAACTCAAGACCGCTCAGCGGGTCATCGGCATCAGTACGCGCAGCGTAGGCAGCAAACATGGCACCGACCCTAGCCGTCACGGGGTGTCCCCAGGCGGCGCGGAAACGTGGCTTTTTTCACCCCCGCCCCACTGCACAACCCGCGCCGCAGGCACAACCCCCGCCGAAGGCGAAACCTCAGCGCCGCGCCACCCCTTCGGCCCGAGCCGCCGCCGCCACCGCCTTCGTCACAGCGTCAGCAACCCTCGGGTCGAACGGACTCGGAATGACCTCCTCCGCCGACAGATCGTCACCCACCAGATCCGCCAGCGCATCCGCCGCCGCGATCTTCATCCCCTCGGTGATCCGCGACGCCCGCACCTGCAGCGCCCCCGCAAAGATCCCGGGGAAGGCCAGCACATTGTTGATCTGGTTCGGGAAGTCGCTCCGCCCGGTGGCGACCACCGCCGCGTACCGGTGCGCCACCTCCGGGTGCACCTCCGGGTCGGGGTTGGCCATCGCGAAGATGAAGCAGTCCTTGGCCATCGTGGCGACAGCCGCCTCGGGCACCGTCCCCCCGGAGACCCCGATGAACACATCGGCCCCGGACAGCACCTCCACCAGCGTCCCGCTCAGCCCGCCCCGGTTGGTCAGCTCCGCGATCTCCCGCTTCACGTCCGTGAGGTCGGACCGCCCGACATGCACCGCGCCCTGCCGGTCGCACAGCACCACGTCCCCGATCCCGGCCCCCACCAGGATCTTGGCGATGGCGATCCCCGCCGCCCCGGCGCCCGAGATGACGGCCCGCAGATCGCCCAGCCCCCGCCCGGTCAGCTTCGCCGCGTTCCGCAGCGCCGCCAGCGTGACCACCGCGGTCCCGTGCTGGTCGTCGTGGAAGATCGGGATGTCCAGGGCCTCCTGCAGCCGCCGCTCGATCTCGAAGCAGCGCGGCGCGGAGATGTCCTCCAGGTTGACTCCGCCGAAGGACGGCGCCAGCCGGATCACCGTCTCGACGATCTCGTCCACGTCCTTGGTGTCCAACGCGATCGGCACCGCGTCGACCCCGCCGAACTGCTTGAACAGGATCGCCTTGCCCTCCATCACCGGCAGCGACGCCTCGGGCCCGATGTCCCCGAGCCCCAGCACGGCGGTCCCGTCCGTCACCACAGCAACGACATTGGACTTCCAGGTGTAGTCGTTGACCAGCTCGGGCTGCTCCGCGATGGCGGTGCACACCCGGGCCACCCCGGGGGTGTAGGCCAGGGACAGGTCGTCGGCGTCGCGCACCGGCACAGTCGCACTGATCTCCATCTTCCCGCCGCGGTGCAGCGCGAAGGCGGGATCGATCGACTCCAGCCTTTCGGGGGTCCCCGACCCCTTGTCCTGCTCGTCCAGGGGGCGGGGGGTGATGATCTCGGCTGCCACGATGACCTCTTCGTCGTCGTACGGGGAGGTCGGTCGGCCGCCGCGCGCACGAGTGGCGGGGCCGCCGGCCTCCATGAGGGTTGGGGGGAACGTCCGGGAAACGGCAGAGCGTCCGGTCGGTGCCTCTCCCGACACTAGCCGGGCAGCTACCTCCGCACCTCTGTCTTTTCGTCCGCGTAACCGGGCCGGCAACGGCCGTCCCATCGTTCGATCCGCCCGCACAGGCGGCACTACTGCACTCGAACGAGGGACGCTCAAACAACCGGGTCACCACGGAACCGAGGAGCCGACCAAGGCGACGAAGCGCTTCGGCTCCGGAGCCTGCGTCGTCGGCTTCCGGTCCTCGCGCCTCCCGGATCGGTCCCGATCCGGTGGCCTGCTCCTGCAACGGGGGTCACCCGTTATGCGATTTTGACACAGGTAGTGACCCGAATGGCAGTGCAGGAGTGGCAAGATTCGATCTCATTCACTGGTCGCGGCGCCGCATAAAGGTGTGCACCCCGCTGTGACGACCGCGTTTCCCTCGCCCCACAGGAGGAACCCTCATGGCCAGCTCGATAGCCAAGCGCATCATCGCGACCGGTGCCGTAGTCGCAGCCAGTTCCCTGGTGCTGACCGCCTGCGGCAGCTCCAAGATCAGCGGTAACTCCGGCGCCGCCCCCAACGCCTCGCAGAGCGTCAACGCGGCCGGACCCGACGCCGCCCTGGTGGCCATGGTCCCCGCCGATCTCAAGACCAAGGGCACCCTCACGGTGGCCACCGACTCGACCTATGCGCCCGACGAGTTCAAGGACGCCAGCGGCAACGTCGTCGGCATGGACATCGACATGGGCAACGCCATCCTGGCCAAGCTGGGCCTGAAGGCGGACTGGCAGAGCGCCGGATTCGACAGCATCCTCGGCGGCATCACCGCCAAGAAGTACGACCTCAGCCTCTCCTCCTTCACCGACACCCAGGAGCGCGAGAAGCAGGTCGACCTGGTCCACTACTTCACCGCCGGCGAGGCCGTCGCCGTACTGACCGGCAACCCGGACAAGATCGGCACCACCGCCGCCGACCTCTGCGGCTTCAAGGTCGCCGTCCAGTCGGCCACCACCGAGGCCGACGAGATCAAGAACACCATCAACCCCGCCTGCAAGGCCGCCGGCAAGAAGAGCATCCCCAACAACGGCGACCAGTTCGAGGCCCAGACCGACGCCACCACCGCGCTCACCTCCAAGCGCGACCAGGCGATGATGGCCGACTCCCCGGTCATTGACTACGCCATCAAGCAGAGCAACGGCGCGCTGCAGAAGCTGGGCGACAACTACAACGTCGCCCCCTACGGCATCGTCGTCCCCAAGGGCAGCGGCCTCGGCCCGGCCATCCAGGGCGCCATCAAGGACCTGATCAAGGACGGCACCTACGGCCAGATCCTCAGCAAGTGGGGCGTCGCCTCCGGCGCGCTGACGGCCGACCAGATCACCCTCAACGGCGCCACCAGCTGACCGCCGCCCGGGCCAGCTGCAGACCACGGTCGAGAGAACGAGAGCGCTGACGTGACTACTCCTCAGGACACCACTCCTGGGGTGCCCCCGACCAGGGAACGGCCCGAGGACATTCGGGCCGTTCCGGTCAGGCACCCCGGACGCTGGGTCGCCATCGCCTGCATCGCCGTGCTCGCGGCGATGTTCCTGCACGCGATGATCACCAATCCGGTCCTGCACTGGGACGTCGTCGGACAGGTCTTCACCTATCCGACGGTGATCCAGGGCATGGAAAAGACGCTGCTGCTGACGCTGTGCGCGATGGTGCTCGGCATCGTCGGCGGCATCCTGCTGGCGGTGATGCGGCTGTCCCGCAACCCGGTGCTGAGCGGGGTCTCCTGGCTCTACATCTGGGTGTTCCGGGGCACCCCCGTACTGGTCCAGCTGTTCTTCTGGAACTTCATGGGGGCGATCTTCCCCAGGATCGGTCTGGGCATCCCGTTCGGCCCGACCTGGGTGTCCTGGGACTACAACTCCCTGGTGCCGCTGTTCATGGTCTGCGTGCTGGGCCTGGGCCTGAACGAGGCCGCCTACTTCGCGGAGATCGTGCGGGCCGGCATCCTCTCGGTGGACGAGGGCCAGGCCGAGGCCGCCGCCTCGCTGGGGCTGACGCATGCGCAGACCCTGCGCCGGATCGTGCTGCCGCAGGCCATGCGGGTGATCATCCCCCCGGCCGGCAACGAGACCATCTCCATGCTGAAGACGACCTCGCTGGTCAGCGCGATCGCCTTCGAGGAGCTGACCCGCGCCGGGCAGGACATCGGGGCGCGCACCCTCTACATCATCCCCTCGCTGATCGCGGTCAGCTTCTGGTACCTGCTGTTCACCTCGGTCCTGTCGATCGGCCAGTTCTACATCGAGCGGCACTACGGCCGCGGCACCAACCGCGCGCTGCCCTCGACCCCCTGGCAGAAGGTCAAGGCCAATGTGCTGACCCTCAGCCTGCGCAACCCCGGCGGCACCACCGGAGGCTCCCTGTGACCACTCCCCTCCAGCCCATGGTCCGCGCCGAGCAGGTGCACAAGTCCTACGGCCAGCTCGAAGTCCTCAAGGGCATCGACCTGGAGGTCCAGCCCGGCGAGGTGTTCTGCCTGGTCGGCCCGTCCGGCTCGGGCAAGTCCACCTTCCTGCGCTGCATCAACCACCTGGAGCAGATCAACGCCGGAAGGCTCTACGTCGACGGCGACCTGATCGGCTACCGGGAGAAGAACGGCAAGCTGCACGAGCTCAAGGACCGCGAGGTCGCCCTCAAGCGGCGCGACATCGGCATGGTGTTCCAGCGCTTCAACCTGTTCCCGCACCTCACCGCGCTGGAGAACGTGATGGAGGCGCCGGTTCGGGTCAAGGGCGAGCCCAAGCAGGCCGCCCGGGAGCGGGCCGAGGCCCGGCTCGCCCAGGTCGGCCTCGCCGACAAGGGGGCCAGCTACCCCTCCCAGCTCTCCGGCGGCCAGCAGCAGCGGGTGGCCATCGCCCGCGCCCTGGCCATGGAACCCAAGCTGATGCTCTTCGACGAGCCCACCTCGGCGCTCGATCCCGAGCTGGTCGGCGACGTCCTGGACTGCATGCGGGAACTGGCCGAGCAGGGCATGACCATGATCGTGGTCACCCATGAGATGGGCTTCGCCCGCGAGGTCGGCGACGCCCTGGTCTTCATGGACGGCGGCGTCGTGGTCGAATCCGGCCACCCCCGTGAGGTTCTGACCAACCCCCAGCACGAGCGCACCCGCGCGTTCCTCTCCAAGGTGCTGTGAGTACGCTCGGTCCGGAACCTCGCGGCCCCGGCGCCGGTCCCTCCACAGTGGGGACCGGCTCCGGGGCCGCAATGCTGTGAATCGTAATAGGCTGGTACCGAGCCCAGCCATTACTAACGAGGAGCGACACCGTGGAGCTCGCCTCCTACGCCGAGCTGGCCGTACGGCTGGTCAACACCGAGGAACCCGCCCGCGGCAGGGACGGGCTGACCACGGTGGAGGCCGTGCGCCGGCTGTTCAGCGGCAGCAGCAGGGGCGGCCGGCTGGCCGACGAGGGGGACCTGCCCAAACTCAGGTCGGTACGGGTACGGCTGCGGGCGGTCTTCGAGTCGGCGGCCGAGGGCGACGAGACCCGCGCGGTGAACCTGCTCAACGAGCTGCTGACGGAGTACCCGGTCAGCCCGGTGGTCTCCGGGCACGGGTTCCTGGACGAGAACGGCCGCCCGCAGTGGCACATGCACCTGGCCGAGAACGCCGGCACCGCCACCGCGCTGTTCGCCGCCGGCGCCAGCATGGGCCTGGCGGTCCACCTCACCCAGCACGGGGTGGACCGGCTCGGCATCTGCCAGGCGGCCCCCTGCCGCAACGCCTATCTGGACACCTCCACCAACCGCTCCCGGCGCTACTGCTCCGACCGGTGCGCGACCCGCGCCAATGTCGCGGCCTACCGGGCCCGCAAGCGGGAGGCGGCGGCAGGGGCAGGGGCCTAGCGGGCGGGTGCGGACCGTAGCTGGTCGGTCGCGCAGTTCCCCGCGCCCCTACGAAGCTGCAACTCACCCGCAGAGGTTCAGTTGCCGCACCCGAAAACGATCAGAACCTCACTGGCTGACGACACGCCGGAACGCCCCGAACCGCCGGGCCAGTGCATACGGCACCCGGTCCAGCAACCGCTCCAGCGGCCGCGGCGGTGCCAGCAGCGACGGCCTGGGCACGATCCGGAACAGCACCCGCCCCAGCACCAGCTCGTCCGGCACCGGACCGAAGTCCCGGCTGTCCCCCTCGACCTGGCTGTTGTCCGACAGCAGCCACCAGCCGCCGCGACGCCGCTCCACCGCCCGCTTGACCACGAACAGCTCCTGCCGCAGCGGATGCCGGGCCACCACGATCGCCCCGGCCCTGATCCGCCCGCCGTAGCGGCAGAACAGCCGGTCGCCGTGGGCCAGCGTGGGCGCCATCGACGGTCCGTCAACATCGAGCACCCCGTACCGCCCAGGGGTGCCCCCGCCCTCCGGGGGTTCCTGGGGAAGGGTGGCCGGGAGCGGGTCGTGCTTCTGCTCAGCCATGCCGTTCCGTTCCTCGCTGCTCGTCCCGCGCCGCGGTGCCCCACTGCTGCCGCGACTCCATCTTCTCCCACCGCGCCGGGAAGTCCACGTCCCGTACGGCTTTTGTCCTAGGACCGGGCCCTGGACGCGATTCGACGGACGATCCGGAGTAATCTCGTGCGCGGGAAGACGATCACAGGAAAGGGACCTCCATGTTCTCTCGGCTGTTTGCACCGCGGATCACTGTCCACGCCCACTGCGACCTGCCCTGCGGTGTCTACGACCCCGCCCAGGCCCGCATCGAGGCGGAGTCGGTCAAGGCCACCCAGGAGAAGTACCAGGCCAACGACGACCCGCACTTCCGCGCGCGTGCCATCGTCATCAAGGAGGAGCGCGCGGAGCTGGCCAAGCACCATGTCTCGGTGCTGTGGTCCGACTACTTCAAGGCCCCGCACTTCGAGAAGTACCCCGAGCTGCACACCCTGGTCAACGACACCCTGAAGGCGCTCAGCGCGGCCAAGGCGTCCACCGACCCGGCGACCGGCCAGAAGGCCCTCGACCTGATCGCCGAGATCGACAAGATCTTCTGGGAGACCAAGAAGGCCTGACCTTCCTGGACTGCCGGACAGCAGGGGCCGGACGGGGCAACCCGTCCGGCCCCTGCTGCATGCCCGGCGGGCCCGGGCTCACTCCTCCGCGTGGTCCACCAGGGCCTCCTCGTAGTCGAGTTGGCGGATCAGCCGGCGCAGCAGTTCGTCGTCGATGCGGTCGCTGTCCCGCAGTTCGACGAAGACGTCGCGCTCGGCGGCGATGGTCGCCTTCCCCAGCCGCCGGTAGACCGCGTCGGCGGACTCCCCGGTCTCCTCGTCCACCGCCGCGCCCAGCCGCTCCCAGACGCCGTTCTGGCGGCGTTCCAGCACCCGCCGCAGCCGCTGCTCCAGCGCCTCGGGGAGCTGGTTCCGCGGATCGGTGAGGAGCTGGTCGAGCCGGTCCACGGCGGCCAGCGAGGCGTCGTTCTGCGCCTGGGCCTGGATCAGCACCCGCCGCTGCGGATCGACCTCGGGCAGCGGCAGGAGCCGCACCAGCTTGGGCAGCGTCAAGCCCTGCAGCAGCAGCGTGCCGATGACCACCACGAAGGTCAGATAGAGGATCAGTTCCCGCCCCGGGAAGGGGCTGCCGTCGTCCACGGTCTCCGGGATGGAGAAGGCGACGGCCAGCGAGACCACCCCGCGCATCCCGGCCCAGGCGATGACGAACGGCCGGGTCCATTCGGGGACGCCCTCCCGCTCCCGGATCCGGGAGCTCAGCAGGATCGGCAGGTAGGTGGCCGGCCAGCACCAGACGAACCTCACCACGATCACCGCTCCCAGCACCAGCAGGGCCCAGCCCAGCAGCTCCGCCGAGGAGTACCCGCGCAGCGCCCGCAGCACCACCGGGAGCTGCAGTCCGATCAGGGCGAAGACCGTGGACTCCAGGATGAAGGCGACCATCCTCCAGACCGAGTCCTCCTGCAGCCGCAGCGCGAAGTCCACGGTGTGGGCGTGGTGGCCCAGGTAGAGGCCGACCACCACCACCGCGATCACCCCGGAGGCGTGGAAGGCCTCGGCCGCCGCGTAGGCCGCGAAGGGCACCAGCAGCGAGAAGGTGTTGAGCAGCAGCGGGTCCTGCAGCCGCTGCCGGGCCCACTGCAGCGGCACCATCAGCACCAGGCCGACGGCGGTGCCGCCGAGCGCGGCGAGCAGGAACTCGCCGAAGGCGGTCCCCCAGGAGAAGCCCTCGCCGAGGGCGGCGGCGACGGCGACCCGGTAGGCGGTGATCGCGGTGGCGTCGTTGACCAGGCTCTCGCCCTGCAGGATGGTGACGACCCGGGCCGGCAGGCCGACCCGGCGGGCGATCGCGGTGGCCGCCACGGCGTCGGGCGGGGCGACCACCGCGCCGAGGACGAAGGCCGCGGCGATGGGCAGTCCGGGGATGGCCGCGTAGACGATCAGGCCGACGACCACCGTGCTGAACAGCACGAAACCGATGGAGAGCATCGCCACCGGGCGCACATTGGCCCGCAGACTGCGGTAGGAGCTGTCCAGCGCCGCCGTGTACAGCAGCGGCGGCAGGACCAGCGGCAGGACCAGTCCGGGATCGAGGGTGTAGGTCGGGACGCCGGGGACGTAGGCGGCGGCCAGGCCGACGGCGACGAGCAGCAGCGGGGCCGAGAAGCGCAGCCGCCGGGCCACGCCGGCGACGGCGGCGCTGCCCGCGATGAGCGGCAGCAGAGCGCTTGAGGACATGGTTGCAACTTTCGAAGAATGGGGTCTTCGCGAAGCTTCCGAAGGGGACCGGGACAGGGGGCGGGAGAGGGTGCCGGCGACGGGGGCTGGCAGGATGGGGTCGGGGAGAGGGGGCGGCAGGTGTTCCAGGGTTACCGCAGGAAACGGAAGCACAGCGATGCGCAGGAGCGCGAACGGCGCGCTGTGAGCCCGGCGGCGGGCTCCCGTACTCTGGTCGCTATGTCTGGAATGCACGGTTGTCCGCACAGCGCCGCCCTGCCCGACCCGGAGCCCGAGGCGCTCGCCGAGACCTGTCCGGAGTGCGTGGTGCTCGGCCAGCACCCGGTCCAGCTGCGCAAGTGCCTGGTCTGCGGGCACATCGCCTGCTGCGACTCCTCCCCCAGCCGGCACGCCACCGCGCACTTCCACGCCACCGGCCATCCGGTGATGCGCTCCTTCGAGCCGGGCGAGTCCTGGCGCTGGTGCTACGAGGACCGCTCCCTGGTCTGAATCCCTGGCCCGAGCAGCGCCCCAGTAGGCTCGACGCCATGATCCGTGAAGCGCGCCCCGACGACATCCCGCAGATCCTGGCCTTCGTCCGGGAACTGGCCGAGTACGAGCGGGCCCTGGACGACGCCAGGGCCACGGCGGAGCAGCTGCACACGGCCCTGTTCGGCCCGCATCCGGCGGCCTTCGCCCACATCGCCGAGGACGACGGCACCGGCGAGCCGGTGGGCTTCGCGCTCTGGTTCCTCAACTTCTCGACCTGGAAGGGCGTCCACGGGCTCTACCTGGAGGACCTCTACGTCCGCCCGGAGGCCCGCGGCGGCGGCCACGGGAAAGCGCTGCTGGCCACCCTGGCGCAGATCTGCGTGGATCGCGGCTACGGACGGCTGGAATGGTCGGTACTGGACTGGAACGAGCCCTCGATCGGCTTCTACAAGTCCCTCGGCGCCGTCCCCATGGACGAGTGGACCGTCTTCCGCCTTACCGGTGCGCCGCTCGCCGCACTGGGCACGGCAGGGAATTGACCACTCCCGGGCGATATCCTCACCCGCACTGCCACGCTTCGCAGCTGACGACTTACCATGAGTCATCCGAAGGGCGTAACGGACAAGCCGGTTCTCTGTGTGGCGACATCGCACCGAGGATCGCGATAGCGTCACCTCCCGGGCGGAATACGCCCGCACGAGCTGCACTTGCTGAGAACAACCGCTCGGCGGCGGTGTCCGCCGCGGCGGCGCAACACCAACGGAGGTGAGGGTGTCCCAGATCGACGGCGAGCCCGACGCGAAGGACTTCGTCGAAGTCCGGCTGCCCGCGGCGGGTGCCTACCTCTCGGTCCTGCGAACCGCGACAGCGGGTCTCGCGGCCCGACTCGACTTCACCCTCGACGAGATCGAGGACCTGAGGATCGCGGTCGACGAGGCCTGCGCCATCCTGCTCCAGCAGGCGGTACCGGGCAGCGTGCTGCGCTGCGTGTTCCGCCTGGTCGGCGACTCGCTGCGGGTGACCGTGTCGGCGCCGACCACCGACGGCCGCGCCCCCGAGCGCGACACCTTCGCCTGGACGGTGCTCTCCGCGCTGGCCGGTGAGGTGGAGTCGACCGTGGAGGAGGACCGCACGGTCACCATCAGCCTGCACAAGAAACGCGGCGCCGGGCCGGGCCAGCCTTGAGGGTCTTGCAGGTCGTGAGGGTCTTGAGGGTACGGACAAGTTGATCCCGGAACGGAACGGAACGGGGGATCGCCGTGAGTGATCTGGACCGCGGCAGCGGTGCCGGGCTGCAGTCCGGTACGGGTAGGAGCGCCGGGAAAACCGTGCTGCCGGCACAGTCGGTGGGCGCGGCGTCAGAGCAGGCGGAGGACAGGGTGTTGGCAGACGATCCCGACCGTCCCGACCAGGTCCCGCCCCCGGTGGTCGGGGAGACGGACGGTCTGGACAAGGTCGAGGCGAAGGCGGAGGCCGAGGCCGACGGGGACAGCGACGAGCTGGACCCGGACGCCGCCGAGCTGGTCGCGGACATCGTCGGCGACCTCGCCGACACCGCGGCGGACGAGGACGCGGAGCACGCGGCCGCGCCGGAGCCGCATGTCTGGGGCGGCGGCCGGCCGACCCCGCAGCGGCACGGCGCGCCGGACCGCGAGGCGGCCAGGGCGCTGTTCGTCCAGCTCTCCGCACTGGAGAAGGACTCGCCGGAACGGGTGGAGCTGCGCAACCAGCTGGTCCGGATGCACATCCCGCTGGTGGAGCACCTGGCCCGGCGGTTCCGCAACCGCGGCGAGCCGCTGGACGACCTGACCCAGGTCGCCACCATCGGACTGATCAAGTCGGTGGACCGGTTCGACGTGGACCGCGGCGTGGAGTTCTCCACCTACGCCACCCCCACCATCGTCGGCGAGATCAAGCGCCACTTCCGCGACAAGGGCTGGGCGGTGCGGGTCCCGCGCCGGCTCCAGGAACTGCGGCTCTCGCTCACCACGGCCACCGGCGAGCTCTCCCAGCAGCACGGCCGCTCGCCCACCGTGCACGAGCTGGCCGAGCGCCTCGGCATCACCGAGGAGGAGGTGCTGGAGGGGCTGGAGTCCGCCAACGCCTACAGCACCCTCTCCCTGGACGTCCCGGACACCGACGACGAGTCGCCGGCCGTGGCGGACACCCTGGGGGCGGAGGACGACGCGCTGGAGGGGGTGGAGTACCGCGAGTCGCTCAAGCCGCTGCTGGCCCAGCTGCCGCAGCGGGAGCAGCGGATCCTGGTGCTGCGCTTCTTCCGGAACATGACCCAGTCCCAGATCGCCTCCGAGGTGGGCATCTCCCAGATGCACGTCTCCCGGCTGCTGGCCAGGACGCTGGCCCAGCTCCGGGACAAGCTGCTGCTGGAGGAGTAGGCCGGCCCGCGGTAAGGACGGCGCGGGCGGCGCGGACTGCTACTTGCCGTACCCCGCAGGCCACAGCGTCTCCGTGGTCCGCGGGTGCAGCAGCAGGACGATGCCGCAGATCCCGGCCAGGCCGACCAGGACGCCGACCGGGATCTGCAGGCCGCCGTTCTGGAAGGTGAAGTAGGTGACGGCCAGGCACAGGGTGTCCACCAGCACCGCCGGGCTGCGCCCCCAGCGCTTCAGCCGCAGCAGCGCCCGCCCGGCGAACAGCGGCAGCAGGCCGAGCAGCAGCACGATGAACCCGCCGAACTCGGTGAGCCCGACCCCCGTGTGGGTGTGCGTCACCAGCCCCTCGATCATCAGGTAGACGCCGTAGGCGGTGAGCAGGACTCCCTGGGCGACCGCTATGGCCGCACCGGCCGTCAGCGTCCAGGGTCGGGCCGCCGCGGAGGCCGGGGCGGCGGAGGCGGTACGGGCATTGAGCGGGGCGTCGGCAGTCACCTCACCAGGCTAGCCGCCCCGGCGGCGGCCCCGGTCGGGCCCTCCCCCTTCCGGCTCCCCCTTTCCGTTCTCCATACCTGCCGGTAGGTAAGCTGACGGTATGCGTGCGCTCCTGGTCGTCAACCCGAAGGCGACCACCACCAGCGGCCGGACCAAGGACGTGCTCGCCCACGCCCTGGCCAGCGACCTGAAACTGGAGGTCGTGGCCACCGAGTACCGGGGCCACGCCCGCGATCTGGCCCGGGACGCCGCCGCGTCCGGCAGCGTGGACCTGGTGGTGTCGCTGGGCGGCGACGGCACGGTGAACGAGGTCGTCAACGGACTGCTCTCGGACGGACCCTCCGAACACCTGCCCAGACTCGCCGTGGTGCCCGGCGGTAGCACCAATGTGTTCGCCCGCGCCCTCGGTCTGCCCAACGATCCGGTGGAGGCGACCGGAGTACTGCTGGACGCCCTCGCCTCGAAACGGGAGCGGACCGTCGGCCTCGGCCGGGCGGTGACCGAGGGCCTCCCGGAGCGCTGGTTCACCTTCACCGCCGGCTTCGGTTTCGACGCCGGCGTGGTCGGCCGGGTCGAACAGCACCGGCGCAGCGGCAAGCGGTCCACTCACGCGCTTTACATCAACCAGGCGGTCCGCCACTACTTCGGTGAGCGGGAGCACCGCAAAGCGGGCCCGATCACTCTCCGCATCCCCGGCGCGGAACCGGTCGAGGGCTTGGTGGTGTCCATAGTGGCGAACACCTCGCCCTGGACCTTCCTGGGCAACCGCCCGGTCTACGCCTCACCCGAGGCGACGTTCGACACGGATCTGGACCTCTTCGGGATGACGAAGATGTCACTCCTGCAGACCCTTCGAACGATCCCCCAGCTCCTGGACGGTTCCGGGAGGGGTCCGCGGGGCAAACACGTGGTCGCTTACCACGACCTCCGGGAATTCACCTTGCATTCGCAGGAAACGCTGCCATTTCAGGTCGACGGAGACCACCTTGGAGAGCGGAACCAAGTCAGCTTCTCAGGCGTACGTCGCGCACTGCGTGTGATTGTGTGATCAGAAGGGCCTTGCGCCCTTCTTCTCGAACGCGCGACCCGCTTCACTCCATAGAAGTACAGGGTGTGACCTAGCAGACACCGACGAATCAAAAATTCCTTCCCGATAGGGGTTGTATCCGGAGTCGAGGTTTGCGAACCTTTACATGGCGATCGGGACGGACCGTTACCGGAGACCCGCCTGATTCGCCCGAATCCACTGCAACGTCGCAGGCATCCGCACGCCGACCCACCCGTTGGCCGCGCACCTGCCACAGGGTTCGTGAAAGCGTTCACATTCACAAGCCACCGATGAGCCGCGGGACATCCCCGTCGGCTGGAGGAGTTGGATCATCATGGACTGGCGCCACCGCGCTGTCTGCCGGGAAGAAGACCCCGAGCTGTTCTTCCCCATCGGCAACACGGGGCCCGCCCTGCTGCAGATCGAGGAAGCGAAGGCCGTCTGCCGTCGCTGCCCGGTCATGGAGAGCTGCCTGCAGTGGGCCCTGGAGACCGGTCAGGACGCCGGCGTCTGGGGCGGAATGAGCGAGGACGAGCGTCGTGCGATGAAGCGTCGCGCCGCCCGCAACCGCGCACGCACCGCCTGACGCACCGTCCGGCAGACAGAACTTCCTGCCTGGGGGACGCACCACCGCACCGCCCGCACCACGCACCACTTCTCGATCAGCACGTGATCAGGTGCCGAACGGCACTTTCCGAGGCAACGCACCGATCGCGGCGCTCGTCGGCCCCGACAGTTTGATACCGTCGGAGACGAGGGCAGCCGCCCGTGCGAAGCACGCGGGCACCGCCCGCACCCAGAGCCCCTGCTCCGGCCGACTCCCCCCGACGGCCGGAGCAGGCTTGAGAGGCCCTGTCGACCCTCCCCCCCGGTCGGCAGGGCCTCGTTCTGTCTCCTGCCCGACTGCTCAACTCCACTGCGCCACAGGGTTTCCCAGCCAGCGGGTGCCGGTCGGCAGGGTCTCGCCGCGCATCACCAGCGAGGCCGGGCCGACCACCGCGCCGTCCCCCACCGCCGCACCCAGCAGCACGATCGAGTGCGGTCCGACGGTCGCCCCGGCCCCGATGTCAACGCCGTCCATCCGCATCAGCCGATCGTGGAAGAGATGCGTCTGCAGCACCACCCCGCGATTGACCGAGCAGCCCTCCCCCAGACGGACCAGGTCCGTCTCCGGCAGCCAGTGGGTCTCGCACCACACCCCGCGGCCGATCCGCGCGCCCAGACTGCGCAGCCAGACGGTGAGGAAGGGCGTCCCCAGCAGGGAGCCGCCGAGCCAGGGCATCGCCAGCTCCTCGACGAAGACGTCGAACAGCTCGTTGCGCCAGACGAAGGAACTCCACAGCGGCTGCCGCCCCTTGCGGAACCGGCCCAGCAGCAGCCATTTGGCCGCAGTGGTGAGCAGGCAGGCGCCCACGCCGCAGCACAGCAGCAGCACGCCGCAGCCGAGCGCACAGACCGTCAGACCGTCCCGGCCCAGCAGTTCCTGGAGTCCGGCCACGGCCAGGTCGCCCAGCAGCACGGTCAGCGCCAGGGGTCCGAGGCGGCACAGTTCCACCGCCGCCCTGGCCAGTACCAGCCGGCGCGGCGGGTCGTAGGTGCGGGCCGCGTCCCCGGACTCGGCGACCCGCGGGATGCCGAAGCCGGGCCGCCCCAGCCAGGAAGCCCCCGTCTCGACCCGGCCCGCCGGGGGGACGTCGGAGAGCACGCCCACCAGCGAGTCGGCCGGCAACTGCCGTCCCGGGCCGACGATCCCCGAGTTCCCGACGAAGGACCGCCGCCCGACCGAGGCGGTGCCCAGCCGCAACCAGCCGCCGCGGACCTGGAACGGGGCGAGCAGGGTGTCGTCGGCCAGGAAGGCGTAGTCGTCCACCCGGGTCAGCCCGGGCAGCGCGAGCACGGTGGACGCCTCCACCCGGCGGCCGACCCTGGCGCCGAGCAGCCGCAGCCAGGCCGGCGTGGCCAGCGAGGCGTACAGCGGGAACAGCAGCGAGCGGGCCGAACCCATCAGCTGGTGGACCGCCCAGACGCTCCACCCGGTGCGGCCCACGGCGGGGTGCAGCCCCTGGGTGACGGACCGTGAGAGCAGCCGGACCAGGCCGGCCAGCAGCAGGGCGTACAGGCCCAGGGTGAACAGGGCCAGCGGCACCGAGGAGAACAGCAGCCGGTCGAACACGCTGGTCCAGCTGGGGTCCCGGCCCATCAGCAGGTAGAGCAGCAGCGCCCCGGGCGCGGCGGCGGCCAGCGGCAGCAGTTGCAGCAGCGGCAGCGACAGCGCGTACGCGGCGTGCCAGCGGCGACGGTGGCCCGGGGGGAGGGCCGGGGCGGCGGCCGGCCAGCCCGGCCCGTCGGACCCCGGGGCCGCGCCGTCCGGACGGGCCGGCGAGCCGTGCCAGCGGGCCCAGGCGGGAACGGCTCCGGTGACGCAGCTGCCGGCGGCGACCTCGGCTCCCGGGCCGACCTCGGCACCGGGCATCAGCGTGGACCTGGTGCCGATCCTGGCGCCCGCGCCGACCGAGACGGCGCCCAGGTGCAGCCGGTCCCCCTCCAGCCACCACCCCGCCGCGTCCACCTCGGGTTCCAGCGAGCACCCCGGGCCGAACTCGGCCAGCCCGGTGACCGGCGGCATGGTGTGCAGATGGACGTCCTCGCCGACCCGGCAGCCGAGCATCCTGGCGTAGCGGCCGGCCAGCGGGGTGCCCAGCACGGCGGCCACGTTGAAGACGCCGACCAGGCGTTCGGCGGTCCACAGCCGCAGGTGCGCCGGGCCGCCGCGCGGATAGGTCCCCGGCCGCAGGCCCCGGGTCAGCAGCCGGGCGCCGGCCGCCCCGATCACGGTGCGCCCGAGGGCGCTGGAGAGCAGCAGCCAGCCGCCGGCGATCAGCCACCAGGAGGTGCGCTGGGTCCAGGGCAGCGAGGAGGGCAGCAGATTGTCGAGGGCGGCGAGGGCGAGCACCCAGCGCAGTCCGCCCAGGGTGTGCAGCAGCACCAGCACGGCCCCCTGGTAGAGACCGGTCCAGCCGCGGCCGGCGGCGGGTGCGGGCGCCGGTGCGGGCCGGCCGGCACGGCCGGAACGGTCCGCGGCGGGGTCCTCCGCAGGCCGGTCCTGGCCCGCCCCGGTGCCGCCCCCGTCCAGGTACGCGGCGAGTTCGTCCAGCCGGGGCTGCCGGTAGAGGTCGGCCACCGAGAGGCCGGGGTGCCGCTGCCGCAGCAGCGAGACCAGCTTCGCGGCGGCCAGGCTGGTGCCGCCCAGCGCGAAGAAGTCGCTGTCCGGGCCCGGGTCGACGCCGAGCAGGTCGCGCCACTGCCCGGCGAGCCGGGCGGCGGTGCCGTGCAGCGCGGCCCCCGGGCCGGGGTCCTCGGTCCGGGGCAGCGGCCAGGGCAGCGCCTTGCGGTCCACCTTGCCCGAGGTCCTGGTCGGCAGTTCGGGCAGTTCCGCCAGCACCGGCACCAGCGCCGCCGGCAGCCGCCGCCGGAGCAGCTTCCGCAGCAGCGCCAGATCCAGCAGCCCCGGTCCTGACCCGTCGTCAGCACCGGTGTCCCGTCTGGCCGCCGGCACCAGGTAGCCGACCAGCAGCTGGCCGCCGGCCGCCGTCTCCCGCACCGCCGCGGCCGCCGCGCCGACGCCGGGGAGGGCGGCCAGTGCGGCGTCGACCTCGCCCAGCTCGATCCGCCGACCGCCCAGCTTGACCTGCTCGTCGGCGCGGCCGACGAAGGCCAGGCCGTCCGGATCGGCCCGGACCAGGTCGCCGCTGCGGTAGACCCGGGCCCCCGGGATGGCCGGGTGGGACTGGAACTTCTCCGCGTCCCTGGACCGGTCCAGATAGCGCGCCGTGCCGACCCCGGCGATCAGCAGTTCTCCGGTGCCGCCCCAGGGGACCGGGTGTCCGGCCGGGTCCACCACCGCGATCTGCCAGCCGTCCAGGGGGGTGCCGATGCGCACCGGCTGTCCGGCCCGCATCCGTGCCGCGCAGGCCACCACGGTGGTCTCGGTCGGACCGTAGGTGTTCCAGAACTCCCGCCCCGGCACGTCCAGGCGCTGCACCAGTTCGGCCGGGCAGGCCTCGCCGCCGACGATCAGCAGCCGGACCGCGTCCAGGTCCTCGGCCGGCCAGAGCGCGGCCAGGGTCGGCACCGTGGACACCACGGTGATGCCGCGCCGGACCAGCCAGGGACCGAGCTCGGCCCCGGTCCGGACCAGCGCCCGGGGCGCCGGCACCAGGCAGGCGCCGTGCCGCCAGGCCAGCCACATCTCCTCGCAGGAGGCGTCGAAGGCCACCGAGAGTCCGGCCAGCACCCGGTCGCCGCGGCCCAACGGCGCGTCCCGGAGGAAGAGTTCGGCCTCCGCGTCGACGAAGGCCGCCGCCGAGCGGTGGGTGACGGCGACGCCCTTGGGACGTCCGGTGGTGCCGGAGGTGAAGATCACCCAGGCGTCGTCCCCCGGCGTCGGCGGGCCGCTCCGCGCCCTCGGCGCGGCGGCCCCGGGCCCGTCCAGCAGCGCGCCGCCGGCACCGAGGACCACCCGCACCCCGGCGTCCTGCCAGATGGACTCGGCCCGCTCGTCCGGGTCGTCCACGTCCACCGGGACGTAGGCGGCGCCGGCTCTGAGCACGCCGAGGATGGCCAGGTACAGCTCCGCCGTCCCGGACGGCACCCGCACGCCGACCCGGTCGCCGGGGCCCACCCCGCGCCGGACCAGCCGGGCCGCCGTCGCGTCGGCCGCCTCCCGCAGCGTCCGGTAGTCCAGGACGGTGCCGTCCGCGTCCAGGGCGGGCGCCAGCGGCGAGCTCCGCACGGTGGCGTCGAGGACGTCCAGCAGGGTGCGGGCCGGCGCTGCGGGCCGCACCGGCCAGGCGGCCTGAGGGTGCGGCAGCGCTGCCGCGGGGGGTGCCACAATCTGGGGTTCCACGTGCCGCGCTCTCGTCAGGTGCCAGAGGGTCCAGGCTCATAGGGACTGACGAGCGGAGTGGGCTTTGAGTATGGAAGAACCGCGCAAAAAAACGGTAAATCCAGTTTTATCGTTACGAGTAGCACTCAAATGTACGATTACGGCGCAGTGCTTCCGACCGGGACCTCCAGCACCACCCGGGTCCCGCCGGTCTCCCCCGGCACCATGTCGAAGCTGCCGCCCAGTTCCCCGACCACCAGCGTCCTGACGATCTGCAGCCCGAGGTTGCCGCCCCGCTGCGGGTCGAAGCCCTCCGGCAGGCCGACGCCGTCGTCGACCACCGTGATCAGCAGCTGCTCCTCGCCGCGACTGCCGCCGGCCGCCCAGCTGTTGCCCCAGCCGGCATCGGCCGCCGGCATCCGCCCCCGCACCGCACGCACCGTCACCTGGCCGCCGGCCTTGGGCCCGTAGGCGTGTTCCAGCGCGTTCTGCAGGATCTCGGTGAGCACCATCGCCAGCGGGGTGGCCACATCGGCCGACAGGATGCCGAAGCTGCCGCTGCGGCGCGCGGTCACCCGACCGTCCTGGGACAGCTCCATCACCATCGCCAGCACCCGGTCCGCGATCTCGTCGAAGGCCACGTGCTCGTCCAGGTTCTGCGACAGCGTCTCGTGGACGATCGCGATGGAGCCGACCCGGCGCACGGCCTCGTCCAGCGCGCCGCGGGCGGCGTCGTTCTCCATCCGGCGGGACTGCAGCCGCAGCAGGGCCGCGACGGTCTGCAGGTTGTTCTTCACCCGGTGGTGGATCTCCCGGATGGTGGCGTCCTTGGTCATCAGCTCGCGCTCGCGCCGCCGCAGCTCGGTGACGTCGCGCAGCAGCACCAGCGAGCCGATGTGGTCCCCCTTCGGCTTCAGCGGGATGGCCCGCAGCTGCACCACCCCGTCGCCGGACTCGACCTCGGTCTGCCGCGGCGCCCAGCCGCTGGCCAGCTTGACCAGGGCCTCGTCGACCGGGCCGCGGGACGGCGGGGCCAGCTCGGCGGTGGTCTTGCCCAGGTGCAGGCCGACCAGGTCGGCGTTGAGGCCGAGCCGGTGGTAGGCGGAGAGGGCGTTCGGGCTGGCGTAGGTGACCACCCCGTCCGCGTCGAGGCGGATCATGCCGTCGCCGACCCGGGGGGAGGCGTCCATGTCGGTCTGCTCGCCGGGGAACGGGAACGACCCCGCGGCGATCATCTGGGCCAGGTCGGAGGCGCTCTGCAGATAGGTGAGCTCCAGCCGGCTGGGGGTGCGCACGGTCAGCAGGTTGGT
Source organism: Streptacidiphilus jeojiense (assembly GCF_000719095.1). Taxonomy (GTDB): domain Bacteria; phylum Actinomycetota; class Actinomycetes; order Streptomycetales; family Streptomycetaceae; genus Streptacidiphilus; species Streptacidiphilus jeojiensis. The sequence goes on from NZ_JOEH01000016.1 coordinate 138,486, forward strand.
GTTGCGGGCGATCACGCCCAGCACCCGTCCCTCGCGCCGGACCGGGATCGACTCGACCCGGACCGGGACGTCCTCGCGCCACTCCGGGTCGCCCTCGCGGACGATCCGGCCCTCGTCCAGCGCCACGTCCAGCATCGGGCGGCGGCCCCGCGGCACCAGGTGGCCGACCATGTCGTCCTGGTAGGAGGTCGGACCGGTGTTGGGGCGCATCTGCGCCAGCGACACGTACCGGCTGCCGTCGCGGGTGGGCACCCACAGCACCAGGTCGGCGAAGGAGAGGTCGGAGAGCAGCTGCCACTCGGACACCAGCAGGTGGATCCACTCCACGTCGGCGCTGTCCAGGTTGGTGTGGTGGCGCACCAGCTCATTGAGGGAAGGCATTCACCGAGCGTATCCGGTTCCTGCACCGATTCCGCTGCTCAGTGGGGATGGACAACGCAATTGGTCTAGTCCACAATGGAACTGCACCAAGGGAGGACCCACCGCGCTATCTGCCCTGACCGCGCACCGGGACCTTCCGCTTGATGAGAGTCGGCCTGACCGTCCCGCGCCTCCGGGCCCGCACACCCGCCGCGCGGAGACACCAGCCACCGACCATGCCTCGGGCCGCGGTGCCGGACAGGTTGAGGGTCCTGTCCCGGCGCCACGGCCCTTGTGCGTTCCCGGCAGCTTGCGTTCCCGGCAGTTTGGTCCCCGGAAGCGGTGCCGGCGCGGTCAGCCCTGGCTGAGCCGCGAGGCCAGCTTGGCGTCGGCCGCCTTGGCGGCCGCCTGCGGGTCCTTGCCCTGCAGGATCGGGGTGAGGAACAGCGTGGTGATCGGGTTCGGCGTGTTCTCCACGTTCCCCCAGTTCGGGACGAGCGGGGTGAAGCCGGCGGTGGCCGCCTCCTCGGACGCCGCGGCCGCGTAGGCGTTGCCCTTGATCGCCGGGTAGAGCTTCGCCTTGTTCGGCAGGAACCCGGACAGCTTGGCGAAGAGGCCCTCGTTGGTGTCGTTGAGTGCGATCTTCAGAAAACCCAGGGCCAGGTCGGGGTTGACCGAGTTGGTCGCGACGGCGAGGTTGGAGCCGCCGAAGAAGGTCTTGGCCGGCTTGTCCGGGGTGGCGCCGGGGATGGGGAACCAGCCGATCTGGCCGGCCAGTTTGGGGTTGTCCTTGATCGCCGCGCTCTCCTCGTACCCCATCGCGATCATCGAGGCGACATCGCCCTTGGCGAAGACCCCGGACTCCAGCGGATGCGACTCGTCCTGGTCCACCGGGGCCGCGCCGAAACCGTTCAGCGTCTTGAACAGCTGGGCGGCCTGGAGCGCCTGGGGGCTGCCCAGGTCGCCGACCCAGCGGCTGTTCTGCTCGGTGAGGATGTCCGCCCCGGCGTCCTGGAGGAAGCCGTCGAAGGCGTACCAGTTCTGGCCGGGCAGATAGAGCGCCGACTTCACCCCGGTGGTCTGCTTCAGCTTGGCCAGGTCGGTCAGCCACTCGGACATGGTGGTCGGCGGGGTGACCCCGGCGCGCGCCCAGAGCGTCTTGTTGTACATCACCGCGCGGCTGCCGGCGTACCAGGGCGCGGCGAACTGCTTCCCGCCGACCAGCGTCGACTTGTTCATCGACGGGGTCCAGTCCGCGCCGCCCAGCTGCGCCTTGTACTTGTCGAGGTCCATCAGGCCGCCGGTGGAGGCGTAGTACGCGGTCTGGGTGTTGCCGATGTCGAAGATGTCCGGCGGATCCACCAGCGAGAGCGCGGTGGTCACGGTCGCCTGGATGTCGGTCCACTGCTTGGTCTGGAAGTCCACCGTGGCGCCCGGGTACTGCTGCTCGAACTGCGCCTTCACCGAGGCCATCCAGCTCGGCAGGTCGTCCCCGGCCATCAGCCAGACCACCAGCTTCTTGCCCTGGTTCGAGTCGGCCGCACTCCCGGCCCCGCCCGAACCTCCCCCACTGCACGCACTCGCGCCGACCATGACCACGGCCGTACCCAGTGCGGCGACCAACCGCCGACGGTTCACGCCATCCCCTCCTGGGACCCCAGGCTGCCCGGACCCCGCGCGGCAATTCATCCCGGGTTCGCCCCCGCCCCCGGACGCAACGGTGTCGGCGCCGATGAAATACACCAAAGGCCTTGCATAATGCGCACGCCCAATTCACGGCCGAATCGCACTTGGCATAGACCAATTTCCGGAGTCTGGACCTCGGCGCGCACTCCGGTCAAGGAAAGGCAACCCCTGCGCGGCAAGGTGTTACCGGACCGACACCTCAGCGGCGATGCGCCCCGACTGTCCCTGTTTGCAGGGGTTTTGTGATCCTGACTGGTCCAGTCCTACCCCTGGCGTCCATCTGCGGCCACCCCGCTTGTCAAGCGTTGGTAACGGCTTGGCTCAGGCTGTCGAGAACTCTTGACGCTCCACATTGGTCCATGCCAATCTCCGATCACTGGTCTACACCAATCAGGTAGCTGCGTCGGAGCGACTGGCGCGGAATTCACAATTCCGCGCGGTCTCGGGCCGGTGCGGAAGCCACAGCTCCACCAGCACCACGCGAAGACGGCACAACCCCCATTGAGCACCTCACTCCAGGCACGGTCAAGCTCAGGAACACCTCCGAGACCGAACCGGTGCCCTCTCTCGCTCATCCCTCAGGAGGATGTTTTGAAGCGCAAGATCGCAGTCGCCGCGGCACTCGCCAGCGTGCTCACGGCCGCCGCCTGTTCCTCTTCTTCGACCGCCGGAAGCTCCAAGCAGGCCACCCTGAGCACGGACGGCAAGGGCAAGACCATCAACGTCTGGCTGATGCAGGACGCCCAGAAGGGCTGGCCGGGGGTTGTCGACGCGGCGAAGAAGCAGTTCACCGCCGAGACCGGTGCCAACGTCAACATCCAGTGGCAGACCTGGACCAACTACAGCACCAAGCTCGACACCGCGCTGCTCTCCGGCAACGCCCCCGACGCGCTGGAGCTGGGCAACACCCAGACCGCCAAGTACATCGCGGCCAACTCCTTCGTGGACCTGTCCAGCGTCAAGGACAAGTTCGACAACTCGTCCAGCTGGCTGGACTCGCTGGCCGCCTCCGGCCAGAGCGCGGACCACACCAAGACCTACGCGATCCCGTACTACGCGGGCGCCCGCATCATGATCTACCGCAAGGACCTGTTCGCCGCGGCCGGCGTCACCACGCCGCCCACCACCCTGGACGAGCTGACCGCCGACCTGACCAAGGTCAAGGCCGCCAACTCCAAGGTCCCGAACTTCTCCGCGCTCTACCTGCCGGGCAAGAACTGGTACACCGCCGTCTCCTTCGGCGCGGGCACCTACGGCGTCAACAACGTCATCGCCAAGTCCGACGGCTCCAAGTTCACCGGCACGCTCACCGACCCGACGTTCATCCAGGGCATCCAGACCTGGGACACCCTGCAGAAGAACTTCTCGTCCGGCGGCACCACCGTGGACGAGACCACCCAGGACGCGCTGATGGCCAAGGGCAACATCGCCGCCATCATCGGCAACGGCTGGGAGGTCGGCTCGGTCACCGACCCGAAGACCGGTGACCCGTCCCTGGCGTCCAAGCTCGGCACCATCGCCGTCCCCGGCACCACCGCCGGCCAGCCGACCCCCGCCTTCCTCGGCGGCTCCGACCTGGCCGTCCCGACCCACGCCGCCAACCCGGGCCTGGGCGCCGAGTTCCTGCGCATCTTCACCAACACCGCGCAGCAGACCGCGCTGGCGAAGTTCGCCATCCCGAACAACAAGACCCTGCTGCCGACCTACGAGGCCGTCAGCGACGTCAACAAGGCCGCCGGTGCGGCCGCCAACGGCAAGACCTGGTTCATCCCGAACTCCCAGTTCTGGAGCCAGGCCTCCGACGAGGTCGCGCTGCAGACCGCCTTCAGCGCCATCGCCGCCGGCGGAGACCCGACGGCTGCCCTGACCACCGCCCAGACCACCATCATCGGTGACCTGAACGGCGGCTGAAACGCCTGATCGCGGGTCCGGCCCCCTCGGGCACCTCCGAGCGGGCCGGGCCCGCGGCCACTGAGCGCACCCAGGGCAGCCGGTGGAGCGTCTACCGGCTGCCCGCCCCATGCGCGCATGCTCCTTCAGTCAGCACCACGTCGGTGAGCAAGACCCAGTTTCAAAGGCTCCGGGGAAGGACCCTGATGAGTGTGATCGATTCCGACCGTCCAACGGCGAGCGCCGGTCGGCAGGACGCGTCCCCGAAGTCCCGATGGCTGAGCAGACGGGGTGTCGCCGACGGCTACATGCCGTACGTGCTGATCGTCCCGGCAGTCGTGGTGATGCTGGGCGTGATCGGCTACCCGATCTTCAAGCTGATCCAGCTGTCGTTCCAGAACGTCAACGCCTACCTCTACCTGGCCGCGCCGGCCCTGGTCCGCTACATCGGCTTCGACGGGTTCACCAAGGTCCTCAGCGACCCGACCTTCTGGCAGTCGGTCGAGCGCAGCGTGCTGCTGACCGTCGAGGTGGTGGTCCTCTCCATCGGCCTCGGCCTGGCCTTCGCGGTGCTGCTCAACCGGGTGTCCAACTGGGCCAAGGTCACCGTGGTCACCGTGCTGATGTTCGTCTGGGCCATCCCCGCCCTGGTCTCCGGAACGGTCTTCTCCTGGCTGTTCAACAACACCGGCGGCGTCGTCGACTACATCTGCTACGAGCTCGGCGGCAAGGGGATGCTGGACCACAACTGGTTCGCCAACCCCACCCAGGGCCTGTACGTGGTGGTCGCCGCCTGCGTGGTCTGGGGCGCGCTGCCGTTCCTGGTGATCGGCCTGAACGCGGCGATGACCCAGGTGCCCAAGGAACTGGTCGAGGCCTCCAAGATCGACGGCGCCTCCCCGTGGCAGAGCTTCCGGCACGTGGTGATCCCGGTGATCCGGCCGTTCCTGCTGCTCTCCACCGCGCTCAGCTTCATCTGGGACTTCCAGGTGTTCGCCCAGATCTGGGCGCTCCGCCAGAACTCGCCGGAGCCGGGCTACCAGACCATCGGCGTCTACCTGTACGCGCAGGGCGTGGCCAGCAGCCACTACAGCCGGAGCGCGGTGGTCTCCATCGCGATGATCGTGCTGATGCTCGGCGTCCTGGTGTTCTACATCCGCCAGGTCATCAAGATCGGAGAGCAGGACTGATGGCTTTCACCTCGTCGCAAAAGGCCGTGTCCACCCGGCTCCCCAAGCCGCTCAAGGCGTCCAAGGAGAGCCGCTCCGAACGGCCCGCCAACCAGAACCGCTGGATGACCGGCGCCTGGAACACCGTCGCCATCGGCTTCGCCGTGGTGATGGGCTTCCCGATCTACTGGGCGGCGCTGACCACGGTCAAGTCCAACCGGGACCTGCTCTCGCAGAACCCGACCTTCTGGCCCAGGCACTTCGACCTCGGCAGCTACAGCACCATCTTCAACGACCCCGACCTGCCGACCGCGCTGGAGAACACCGCGATCATCACGGTCGGCGCGGTGATAGCCGGTCTGCTGGTGGGCCTGCTGGCCGCCATCGCGGTGGCCCGGTTCCGGTTCCGCGGCCGCAACTTCTTCATCGTCACCATGCTGGTGGTGCAGATGGTGCCGCTGCTGTCGCTGATCATCCCGCTGTTCCTGATCCTCAAGAACATCGGCCTCTACAACACCCTGTTCGGCGTGATCATCGCCTACCTGGTGTTCACCATCCCCTACGTGGTGTGGACGCTGCGCTCCTTCATCGTCAACATCCCCAAGGAACTGGACGAGGCCGCCATGGTGGACGGCTGCACCCGCTGGGGCGCCTTCTTCCGGGTGGTGCTGCCGCTGACCGTCCCCGGCCTGGTCACCACCGGCGTCTACTGCTGGATCCAGGCGTGGAACGAGTTCATCATCGCCAACACCATGCTGTCGGACAACAACACCCACACCGGCATGGTCTGGCTGACCGGCTACTCCGCGGGCCCCACCCACGCAGCCGACTACGGGGCGCAGATGGCGGGCTCGCTGCTGATCTCACTGCCCGTGATCATCCTCTTCGTCATCTTCCAGAAGCGGGTGGCCTCCGGTCTCACCGCCGGCGCCGTCAAGGGCTGACCGGACCGTCGGCCCCACCGACCGACACCCGTATCTGCACGCACCTGAGCTGTACGCATCAAGACATGCAAGGAAGGAACCATGACGAATCCCGGCCCGGACACCGTCCAACTCCTCGCGGACGCCGGCGCGGTGCTCCAGCCGGGGTTCACCGGCCTCACCGCTCCCGACTGGGTGCGGCACCGCCTGGAGACCGGTGAGCTCGGCGGTGTCGCCCTGTTCGGGCGCAACATCGCCGACCACGAGCAGGTCGCCGCGCTCACCTCCTCGCTGTACGCGCTCAACCCCGACCTGCTGATCGCCACCGACGAGGAGGGCGGCGACGTCACCCGGCTGGAGGTGATGACCGGCTCCTCCTACCCGGGCAACCAGGCCCTGGGCGCGATCGACGACATCGAGCTCACCGAGGACGTCGCCCGCTCCATCGGCATCGACCTGGCCGCGGCCGGGATCAACCTCAACTACGCGCCGGACGCCGATGTCAACTCCAACCCGGACAACCCGGTCATCGGGGTGCGCTCCTTCGGCGGCGACGGCGAACTGGCGGCCCGTCACACCGCCGCCTACATCCGGGGCCTGCAGTCGGCCGGCGTGGCCGCCTGCGCCAAGCACTTCCCCGGCCACGGCGACACCGCCGCCGACACCCACCTCGGCCTGCCCAGGATCGACCTGCCGCTGGACGTCTTCGGCGCCCATCTGGCGCCGTTCCGCGCCGCGGTCGCCGCCGGAGTGAAGTCGATCATGACGGCGCACATCCTGTTCCCGGCCTACGACACCGACCTGCCGGCCACCATGTCCCGGGCCATCCTGACCGACCTGCTGCGCAAGGACCTCGGCTACGACGGGCTGATCGTCACCGACGGCATCGAGATGGGCGCCATCTCCGGCACCCACGGGATAGCCGAGGGCACCGTCAAGGCCATCGCCGGCGGCGCCGACGCCATCTGCGTCGGCGGCGGGCTCCAGGACGAGGCCACCTTCCTGTACCTCCGCGACGCCCTGATGTGGGCGGTCCGCGAGGGCCGGATCGCCGAGGAGCGGCTGCACGAGGCCGCCGAGCGCAACCGCGCGGTGGCCCGCTGGTCCGCCGGGGTCAGGGCGCAGCACGCCGCCACCGCCGTGCCCGACATCGGCCTCACGGCCGCCCGCCGCGCGCTGCGGGTCAGCGGCGAGCTGCGCCCGGTCGACGGCGTGCCGCACGTGGTCGAGTTCTCCCCGGCCGCCAACTTCGCGGTGGGCGACGAGACCGCCTGGGGCCTGGCCGCGCCGCTCGGCAAGCTGATCCCCGGCACCACCGTCACCCGGGTCGGCGCACCGGCTTCGACGCTGCAGAGCGCCGGACTGCTGCGGGCCACCGTGGACGACGCCGAGGGCCGGGTGGACACCACCCCGCTGCTCGGCGCCGCGGTCGGCCGCCCGCTCGTCATCGTGGTGCGCGACCTGCACCGCTACGCATGGATGAAGCGCGCGGCACTGGAGTTGACGGCGGCCAGGCCGGACGCGGTGGTCGTGGAGATCGGCACCGCCTACGGGCTGGAGGAGACCTTCTCGGGACGCGGAGTGACCGTGCTCACCACCTACGGCGGAGCCCGGGTGTGCGGCATCGCCGCGGCCGAGGCCCTTGCCGGACCGGGCACGGGCGCGGTCCGGGTCGCCTGAACACAGCGGACACCGGAGCCGCGGGGACACCTTCGGCGGACCCGGCATGTCACCATGAGTGCCGCAGCCGTACGGCTGATTCAGTAGTGGGCGGATCCAATGGCCATGACGCCGGTACGGGTCGGAGAACTGGGAGTAGGAGCGGCGATGACGACCGAAGGGGGTCCGGACGTGGAGACGTCTGGGGAGGGCGCCGTCACCGCACGCGTCCCCAAGTACTACCGGCTGAAGCGGCACCTGCTGCAGATCACCCAGACCCAGGCGCCGGGCACCCCGGTCCCGCCGGAGCGCACCCTCGCGCTGGAGTTCGAGACCTCACGCACCACGGTGCGCCAGGCCCTCCAGGAACTGGTGGTCGAGGGCCGGCTGGAGCGGATCCAGGGCAAGGGCACCTTCGTCGCCAAGCCCAAGGTCTCCCAGGCCCTGCAACTCACCTCCTACACCGAGGACATGCGGGCCCAGGGCCTGGAGCCGACCTCACGGCTGCTGGAGGTCGGCTATGTGACCGCCGACGACCGGCTGGCCGCGCTGCTGGACATCCGACCCGGCGGCAGGGTGCTCCGGGTCGAGCGGCTCCGGCTGGCCAACGGCGACCCGATGGCCATCGAGGCGGCGCACCTCTCCGCCAAGCGCTTCCCTGCGCTGCGCCGGAATCTGGTGAAGTACAACTCCCTGTACTCGGCCCTCAACGAGGTGTACGGGGTGCACGTGGCCGAGGCCGAGGAGACCATCGAGACCTCGCTGGCCACCCCGGCCGAGGCCGGCCAGCTGGGCACCGACGTGGGCCTGCCGATGCTGCTGCTGTCCCGGCACTCCTTCGACGCCGACGGCGAGCCGGTGGAGTGGGTCCGCTCGGTCTACCGCGGCGACCGCTACAAGTTCACCGCACGGCTGCGCCGCCCGGACTAGACGACGCACCGCGGCCGTCGCCAGTTCTACGTGGGGCCCCGGGGGTCGCCCCCGGAGTATTGGAGCACCGCGAGGCTGCGCCGCCCGGACCAGTGAGCCGGCCCGCGCCCGGCCCGGCTGTGTCCGGACTGTGGGACGGGGCACGTCCGTTCTGATGTGTTCCGCCCCACTGCGCGCCCTCTGCCCACCACCGCAGGCCGACAATCTGTGTATCCACCCGTGACGTGGACCGATCAACGGTCTACATTCCGTCTGGTCACCTGTCCGATTCCGGTGGCGCCTGGGGGAGGGCCGTCCTCGCGCGCGCCGTCGGCCTGCCTCCGGAGCCGCACCCATGGCCGAGCCCGCGACACCGCCCGCACCACCCCCGCCCCACCTGCCGCTGGTCACCCCGACCCGGGTGGTCTGCGCCTTCCTGCTGGGAGTGCCCTTCGTGGCGCTGCTCTGGGTCAGCTCCTACTCCCGGCTCACCCCGACGTTCATCGGGATCCCCTTCTTCTACTGGTACCAGCTGGCCTGGGTGATCGTCTCGGCGCTGTTCACCGCTGCGGTCTTCGTCCTGATCCGCCGTGAGGAGGCGTCCCGCAGGGCGCTGCTGACGGAGCGTGAGCCGTCATGATCCGACTGGCCTCCGGCGGCACCAACGCCGTCTCGCTGACCGTCTTCCTGATCCTGTTCGTGGCCGTCACCGGGGTCGGCTTCGTGGCCTCGCGCTGGCGCCGCGCCGAGAACGCGCTGCACCTGGACGAGTGGGGGCTGGGCGGCCGCGGCTTCGGCACGGTCGTCAGCTGGTTCCTGCTCGGCGGGGACCTGTACACGGCGTACACCTTCATCGCCGTCCCCGCCCTGGTCTACGGCGCCGGCGCGGCCGGCTTCTACGCGGTCCCGTACACCATCCTGGTCTGGCCGCTGGTGTTCCTGTTCCTGCCCCGGCTGTGGTCGGTGGCGCGCAGCAAGGGCTACGTCACGCTGGCCGACTTCGCCCGCGGCCGTTACGGCTCCCGCAGCCTGGCGCTGGCCGTGGCGCTCACCGGCATCCTGGCCACCATGCCGTACATCGCGCTGCAGCTGGTCGGCATCCAGGCGGTGCTGGACACCATGGGCATCGGCGGGTCCAGCGGCTTCGGCAAGGACCTGCCGCTGCTGATCGCCTTCGCGGTGCTGGCCGCCTACACCTACTCGTCCGGGCTGCGCGCCCCGGCGCTGATCGCCTTCGTCAAGGACACCCTGGTCTACATCGTGGTGATCGTGGCGGTGATCTACATCCCGATCCGCCTCGGCGGCTACGGCCACATCTTCCACGACGCCGCCACCTCGCTGGCGCAGACCAGCCCGGCCACCGGCAAGCCCAAGGGTTCGCTGATCACCGGCCCCAAGGCGCAGTGGTCCTACGCCACGCTGGCGCTGGGCTCGGCGATGGCGCTGTTCATGTACCCGCACTCGGCCACCGGCGTGCTGGCGGCCAAGAGCCGCACCACGGTCCGCCGCAACCTCGCCGTGCTGCCGGCCTATTCGCTGATGCTGGGCCTGCTGTCGCTGCTGGGCTTCATGGCGATCTCGGCCGGTGTGGGCAAGGGCGTGAAGGGCTTCAACGCCCAGCTGGCCGTCCCGGAGCTGTTCCAGCAGATGTTCCCGTCCTGGTTCGCCGGGGTGGCCTTCGCGGCCGTCGGGATCGGCGCGCTGGTCCCGGCCGCGATCATGTCGATCGCCGCGGCCAACCTGTTCACCCGCAACATCTACCGCGAGTACTTCAAGCCCGACGCCACCCCGGCGCAGGAGACCGCGGTCGCCAAGATCGTCTCGCTGGTGGTGAAGCTGGGCGCGCTGGGCTTCGTCCTCGGCATCGACAAGCAGTTCTCCATCAACCTGCAGCTGCTGGGCGGCATCTGGATCCTGCAGACCTTCCCGGCGATCGTGGCCGGGCTGTTCTCACGCTGGTTCAACCACTGGGCGCTGCTGGTCGGCTGGGCCGCCGGGATGGCCTACGGGACGTACGAGGCCTACAACGTCGCGGCGGCCGGCAAGCCGCACTCGCACTTCGGCGGCAGCGCCGCCAACATCCCGGTCATCGGCCAGATCGGCTACATCGGGGTGACCGCCTTCGTGCTGAACCTCGCCGTCTCGGTGGTGCTCACCCTGGCGGTCAGGGCGGCCAAGCCGCGGGAACTGCCGGACGAGACGGTCCCCGGCGACTACCTGGTCGAGAGCGCGCCGCTGGCCCCGCTCACGCCGGAGATCACTCCTTCCGCGCCCTGAATTCACCCCCTTTGCGCCCCCTGCACGGGCCGCCGCTCCCGCACACTGGGACCGGCGGCCCGTGCGCAGTCCCGCGCCGGGCCGGGCCGAAGAACCGCTCAGGGGGACTCGTGGAGCTCACCGACCACCACCTCAGCCCGTCCGAATCCGGGTCCGACCGACCCGTGGAATCCGTTCCCGTCCCGCCCCGCCCGCTCTCGCTGACCGTCACCCGGCACGGCCAGTCCACCGCCAACGAGGCGTTCGCCGCCGCGGAAGCCGTCGGCGCCCTGGACACCGGCATCACCTGCCGCGACGCCGACCTCTCGCTCACCACGCTGGGCCGGGCCCAGGCGACCGCCCTGGGCCGCTGGCTGGCCTCCCGCGCCGACGGCCCGCTGCCGCACAGCGTGTGGGTCTCCCCGTACCTCCGGGCCCAGGAGACGGCGGAGCTGGTCCTGGTCGAGCTGGACCGGGCCGGGCTGCCGCTCCCGGTGGTGCGCACCGACGAGCGGCTGCGCGACCGCGAGCTGGGCATCCTGGAGATGGTCACCAAGGCGGCCATCGAGCTGCACCACCCCGAGGAGGCGGCCCGCCGCCGCCGGCTCGGCGAGCTGCGCTGGCGGCCCCCGGGCGGCGAGTCGCTGGCCGACGTCGCGCTGCGGCTGCGCAGCCTGCTGCGCGACCTCTACGAGACCGAGGCGTCCCGCCGGGTGCTGCTGGTGGCCCACGACGCGGTGGTGGTGATGCTGCGTCACATCCTGGACGACCTGGACGAGGAGGCCTACCTCGCCCTGGAGCGCGAGGGCGCCGTCGGCAACGCCTCGATCACCCGCTGGTCCCGGACCTCCTCGGGCCAGCTCAAACTGGACTGCTACAACACCGTGGCGCACCTCGGCCTGGACTGACCGCCACGCCGCCGGCGTCCCGCCGCGGATGACCCAAGCGGTCGGGCTCACTACCGAGAGCGATCCTGCGCGACACAACATGTAGGGGTGCTTCGAGAAAGCACCCCTACATGTATGCTCACTCTCGCTGTCGACGCAGGGGAACCCGGTGCGATTCCGGGACTGCCCCGCAGCGGTGAGCGGCTTCTGCCGCGAGTCCGAGTACCTGCCGACAGCGCGCTCCGCGCTGCCCTTCCGCCGCGCCCGGAGCGCTGCACGTCCGGGCCTCGCGGGTGGGCCGGGGACGCGCTCCGTGCTGCCTTCGCATGCCCGGATGCGCCCCCGCTCCTCCAGCCGCCGGCCCGCCGCCGACCGGCCGCCAACGAGGAGCGCACAGTGACAGTGATCGACACGACAGTCCCCCAGCAGACCGCCGTCCCCCGGCCGGTGCCGGGCGACGGCCCCGGAGCTGCCCTGCTGCGCACCCTCACCGAGCGGTCCACCGACCTCGCCAGCGTCGACCCCGGCCGGGTCGCCGCCGCGGCGCTGCGCGGCCGCAGCTCCGTCTCCGACTACGCCGAACTGCGCGGCCTGGCCGTCGAGGCCTCGGCCGCGCTGATCGCCGAGGACCCGGAGTACTCCCGGCTGGCCGCCCGGCTGCTCGCCGAGGAGATCCGCGAGGAGGCCGCCGGCCAGGGCGCGACCTGCTTCGCCGCCTCCATCGCGGTCGGCCACCGCGAGGGCCTGGTCGGCGACGCCACCGCCGCCTTCGTCGCCGAGCACGCCACCGCCCTGGACGCGGTGGTCGACGTCTCCGCCGACGACCGCTTCGAGTACTTCGGCCTGCGCACCCTCTACTCCCGCTACCTGCTTCGCCACCCGATCACCCGTCAGGTGATCGAGACCCCGCAGCACTTCATGCTGCGGGTGGCGTCCGGGCTGCAGGTCGGCGGGGACGCCGCGTCGGTGGCCGAGGTGGCCTCGCTCTACGCGCTGATGAGCCGGCTGGAGTACCTGCCCTCCTCCCCCACCCTGTTCAACTCCGGCACCCGGCACCCGCAGATGTCCTCCTGCTACCTGCTGGACTCCCCGCTGGACGAGCTGGACTCGATCTACCAGCGCTACGCCCAGATCGCCCGGCTCAGCAAGCACGCCGGCGGCATCGGCCTCTCCTACAGCCGGATCCGCTCCCGCGGCAGCCTGATCCGCGGCACCAACGGCCAGTCCAACGGCATCGTGCCGTTCCTGCGCACCCTGGACTCCTCGGTCGCCGCGGTGAACCAGGGCGGCCGGCGCAAGGGCGCGGCCTGCGTCTACCTGGAGACCTGGCACGCGGACATCGAGGAGTTCCTGGAACTGCGCGACAACACCGGCGAGGAGGCCCGGCGCACCCACAACCTCAACCTGGCGCACTGGATCCCGGACGAGTTCATGCGCCGGGTCGACGCCGACACCGAGTGGTCGCTGTTCTCCCCCGGCGACGTGCCCGAGCTGGTCGACCTGTGGGGCGCCGAGTTCGACGCCGCCTACGCCAAGGCCGAGGCGGCCGGCCTGGCCATCCGCACCATCCCGGCGCGCACCCTGTACGCCCGGATGATGCGCACCCTGGCGCAGACCGGCAACGGCTGGATGACCTTCAAGGACGCCTCCAACCGCGCCGCCAACCAGACCGCGCTGCCCGGCCGCACGGTCCACTCCTCCAACCTCTGCACCGAGATCCTGGAGGTCACCGACGACAGCGAGACCGCCGTCTGCAACCTCGGCTCGGTCAACCTGGGCGCGCACCTGGGCACCGACGGCGAGATGGACTGGGACCGGCTGGACGCCACCGTCCGCACCGCGGTGACCTTCCTGGACCGGGTCGTCGACATCAACTTCTACCCGACCCCCGAGGCCGGCGCGTCCAACGCCCGCTGGCGCCCGGTCGGCCTGGGTGTGATGGGCCTTCAGGACGTCTTCTTCCGGCTCCGGCTGGACTTCGACTCCGCCGAGGCCAAGGCGCTGTCCACCAGGATCTCCGAGCGGATCATGCTGGCCGCCTACGAGACCAGCGCCGACCTGGCCGAGCGGCTGGGCCGCCACGTCGCCTACGAGGAGACCCGCGCCGCCCGCGGCCAGCTGCACATCGACCACTTCTCCACCGAACCGACCTGGCCCGAGCGCTGGGACGCGCTCCGCGCCCGGATCGCCGCAACCGGCCTGCGCAACTCGCTGCTGCTGGCCATCGCGCCCACCGCGACCATCGCCTCCATCGCCGGCGTCTACGAGTGCATCGAGCCGCAGGTCTCCAACCTCTTCAAGCGGGAGACCCTGAGCGGGGAGTTCCTGCAGGTCAACCCCTACCTGGTGGCCGACCTCAAGGACCGCGGGCTGTGGAACGCGGAGACCCGGGAGTCGCTGCGGGCGTCCAACGGCAGCGCCCTGGACATCCCCGGCCTCCCGGCCGACCTGGCCTCGCTCTACCGCACCGCCTGGGAACTGCCGCAGCGTGCCCTGATCGACCTGGCCGCGGCCCGGATGCCCTACCTGGACCAGAGCCAGTCGCTGAACCTGTTCCTGGCCTCGCCCACCATCGGCAAGCTCAGCTCGATGTACGCGTACGCCTGGAAGGTCGGCCTGAAGACCACCTACTACCTGCGCTCCCGCCCGGCGACCCGGATCGCCCGGGCCGCGGCGGCTGTCGTCCCGGTGGCGGTCGAGGACGAGTCCGTCATCGCCTGCTCCCTCGAAAACCCCGAGTCCTGCGAGGCCTGCCAGTAATGAGCTCCACCGAAAAGAATCTTCTCGACCCGGGCTTCGAACTGACGCTCCGTCCGATGCGCTACCCGGACTTCTACGAGCACTACCGCAACGCCATCAAGAACACCTGGACCGTGGAGGAGGTGGACCTGGTCTCCGACGTCGCCGACCTGCCCAAGCTCAGCGCGGACGAACGGCACATGCTGGGCCGGCTGGTCGCCTTCTTCGCGACCGGCGACTCGATCGTCTCCAACAACCTGGTGCTGACCCTCTACAAGCACATCAACTCGCCCGAGGCCCGGCTCTACCTCTCCCGCCAGCTGTTCGAGGAGGCCGTCCACGTCCAGTTCTACCTGACCCTGCTGGACACCTACCTGCCCGACCCGGAGGACCGCAACGCGGCCTTCGCGGCCGTGGAGAACATCCCCTCGATCCGCGAGAAGGCGCAGTTCTGCTTCCGCTGGATGGACCAGGTGGAGCAGCTGGACAGCCTGCAGACCAAGGCGGACCGGCGCCGCTTCCTGCTCAACCTGATCTGCTTCGCCGCCTGCATCGAGGGCCTGTTCTTCTACGGCGCCTTCGCCTACGTGTACTGGTTCCGCAGCCGCGGCCTGCTGCACGGCCTGGCGACCGGCACCAACTGGGTGTTCCGCGACGAGTCCATGCACATGGACTTCGCCTTCCAGGTGGTGGACACCGTCCGCGCCGAGGAGCCCGACCTCTGGGACGAGGATCTCGGCAAGCAGGTCACCGCCATGCTGGAGGAGGCCGTCGAGGCCGAGCTGCAGTTCGCCCGCGACCTCTGCGGGGACGGCCTGCCGGGGATGAACACCGAGTCCATGCGCGAGTACCTGCAGTGCGTGGCCGACCAGCGGCTGGCCCGGCTGGGCCTGCCGGTCCGCTACGGCTCGGAGAACCCCTTCGGCTTCATGGAGCTCCAGGGCGTCCAGGAGCTCACCAACTTCTTCGAGCGCCGGGTCTCCGCCTACCAGGTCGCGGTGGAGGGCTCGGTCTCCTTCGACGACGACTTCTAGAGCGGCATGTTCTAGAGCAGCGTCTTCCAGTACGACCAGAACCTGATCAGCACCATCCCGCCGACCACCAGGTACCACAGCAGCGGCCCGAACCAGTGCAGCGTCAGCACCGCGTCCAGCCCCTCCCGCCAGCGCTCGGGGAAGGGCAGGACGCGGTGCTTCAGGTTGTGCAGGGTGACGTACCAGAACATCGGGAAGATGATCACCCAGACCACCATGCAGTAGGGGCAGAGCGCCCCGATGCTGTAGAGCGACTGGGTGATCAGCCAGCAGATCAGCACCAGGCCCAGGGTGACCCCCAGCTGCAGCCCGGCCCAGAACCACGTCCGGTAGCGGGCGCCGGCCAGCAGGCCCGCGCCGACGGCCAGCACCACCGCGAAGCCGGCGATGCCCATCAGCGGGTTGGGGAAGCCGAAGACCGCCGCCTGCGAGGTGGTCATCACATTGCCGCAGCTGATGATGGGGTTGATGCTGCAGCTCGGCTTGTAGCCGGGGTCGGTGAGCAGCTTGAAGCGCTCGTAGGTCAGCGTGAAGGAGGCGATGAAGCCCAGCACCCCGGTGACCACCAGGAACCAGGTCATCGCCCGGCCCGCACCGATGCCCGTCCCGTCCTGGTCGGCGTCGTCGTTCATGCCTCCCAGCATCACCTACCGGCGCTTCCGCCGCTCAGTCATTGGGCTGGACCTCGTAGCGGGGCGTGAGCTCCGCCATCTGCCGCAGCGCGTCCTTGCGGTCGCGCTTGGACAGCCGGTCGATGTAGAGGTAGCCGTTCAGGTGGTCGGTCTCGTGCTGGAGGCAGCGGGCGAAGAAGCCGGTGCCCTCCACGACGACGTCCTGGCCGTCCTTGTCCTGGCCGCGCACCACCGCGTAGTCGGGGCGGGCCAGGTCCGCGTAGGCGCCGGGGACGGAGAGGCAGCCCTCGGCGGACTCGTCCAGGGTGCGGCGCGCCGGGTCGAGCTCGTCCAGCACCGGGTTGACCACCACGCCGACGTGGCGCACGCCGTCGTCGTCGGGGCAGTCGTAGACGAACACCCGCTGGGCCACCCCGATCTGATTGGCCGCCAGGCCGACGCCGTCGGCCCCGTACATGGTCACGAACATGTCGTCGATCAGCGCGGACAGCTCCGCGCCGAACTCGCTGACCGTCTCGCACGGGCGGTGCAGCACCGGGTTGCCGACGACGGTGATCGGGCGCACCGAACCCCGGCTGGTGTCCGGCTCCTCGCCGATCACCGTCATCGGGGCCCGCTGCTCCTCGACCTGCTCCTCGCCCTGTTCCTGGTCGCTCCGTACCGCCTCGACCTGCTGCTCCGACATGCGCTCGCCTTCAGTCCGTACCGGGGTCAGCCACCAGGGTACGGGCTGCGGGCCTCAGCAGACCTCTTCAAGATCGCGGTAGGCCCGCCCGGACCGGTTCCCGGCCACCCAGCGGTCCAGCAGGGTGCGGACCACCCCGCTGGGCGCGGCCACCCCGCACTCCCGCTCCGGGATCCACAGTGCCCCCGCGCTGCGGTGGCTGAGGTGCCCGTCGTCGTGCGGGTCGTGGTGCTCGCTGTGGCCGTCGTCGGCAGGCATCCGGCTCTCCGAGCAGTCCCGGCAGAGCAGCCGCACCGACGAGGTCCAGTCCTCGGCCGCGTAGCCGGCCTCGGAGACCAGCCGCTCCAGGGCGTCCCGGTCGGCCTCGGTCTCGGCCTGCAGCAGCACCACGTACGTCGGTACCGGGGACGGCGCCCACAGCTCGATCTCGTCGAACACCGGGTACGGGACGCCGCCGGCCACCCGTTCGCCGTGCGGGCTGCCGTCGTGCAGCACCACCTCGCCCCAGCGCCGTCCGGAGGAGGGCAGCGGGATGGAGAGCACCTCGACCCGGGCCGGGTCCAGCCGGCGGCCCCAGACCACCTCGGACTCGCCCTCCGGGGAGAGCCGCACCGGGGTGGTGCCGTAGTCCAGGCTGACCGGCCCCTCGCCGGGCGCCAGCCGCAGTCCGTAGGCCTGCCAGCAGCGCCGGGCCAGCGCCCAGTCCTGCAGCGCGGTGGCCGCGATGCCCAGGTTCCACCAGTCGGGGGCACCGGGGTTGCGGTCCAGCAGGGCCACGGCGCGCAGGCCGGCGGCGCGCGCCTGCTCCCAGTCCCTGCGGAACTTGTGCAGCAGCGCCAGGTTGAACCAGGAGTCGGAGAGCCAGGGCTCGAGATCGGCGGCCCGGACCAGCAGGGCGCCCGCGTCCTCGAAGCGTCCGTTGCCCATGAGCGTGAAGGCCCGGTCGGTCGTCTGCCGCCAGCTGGCGGACGGCCTCTGCCGTGCCCGATTGAAGATCTTCACCTCGGCCTGCCACTTGTCCGATTCCACCCGGCGGTCCGGGCTGGGTTCCTTCGGTGCGGTGCTCCTCCCCTGCGACGGCGCAAGGGACGATGGCGCTGTGAACGGTGGGGCCCGATGCTGCTGCCCCCGGATGCACGCTACGTCCCCCCGCGCCCCGACGCCATGCGCAGCCGTCCGCCCTTGCGGCCCGACGTCCGTCATCGACTCCATGCCCACTGGACGGCGCACCACACGCCCGCTGCCCGCCCTTCTGCTGCATCCAACCACGACTGGGGCCCGCTCCACTCCGCACCTGCGGATTCACCCCCGGAGGTGCTATGGATCGGCCGGTTCGCGCAGGCACACCCGTGCCAATGCCTCCACCGCGTGCGGTTCGTACTCACGGGCGGTGTTCCGTCGCAGCTGCTCCACCACCTCCTCGTGCTGCTCCCTGCCCCCTCCGTCACAGCCGAGGTCGTCGAAGGCGTTGGCGACCCGGATGATGGCGGCGGCACGCGGCAGTCCGGGGTCCCGGCTGCCGTCCTCGCGGCGGTACGGCTCCGGGATCGCCGCCACGATCTCGGCGACCTCCGGCGGTACGCCGGTCTGCCGGATCACCTCGCTGCCCAGCCTGCCGATCCGGCGCTGCTCCGGCAGCGGAAGCAGCGCGGTGGCCCCGCCGGGGACCGGGTCGACCAGCGAGAGCTGGCCGATGTCGTGCATCAGCGCGGCGCATTCCAGGAGTTCCAGTTCCTTTGCCCCGAGACCGAGTTCGCGCCCGATCCCGGAGGCCAGGTCGGCGACCCGGCGGGCGTGCCCGGGGAGGGTGTATCCGGCCACCTCGGTGGAGCGGGCCAGCGAGGCCACGGTCTGCCCGCGGGTGGCCCGGATCGCCCGGTAGCGGCGGAAGGACAGCTGGCTGAGCAGCAGCGGCAGCGAGAACAGCGGCAGCGCCCACCAGCCCGCCTCACGCACCGCCAGACCGACGCAGACCACCGCCACCACCGCATGCACCACCCGCACCACGGCAACCCCCCGGGAGGCCCCCAGCACGGGCCCTGCCCCGCCCGCCGGGCCTTCCGGTTCCGCTGACCCGGGCCCCCGCCCGGTCACCGCCGCCACCACGGCGCCGGCGGCGTGCGCCCGCCCGCACCGCCGCCCGCGCGCCCCGCGCCCCGCACCCCTGAGAACGCCGCCCCCGCGGCGGGTGCGGGCACCCGAGGCAGCGGCTCGCGGGCGCCCAGCGGCACCTCCGGGGCCTGCTCGTCGCCGTCGTGCCCCAGCAGCGTCGGCTGCCAGCGGGTCCGTTCCAGCGCCCGGACCAGCGCGGTCACCATCGCCGGGTCGAACTGGCTGCCCGCGCACCGCTCCAGCTCGGCCAGCGCCTCGGCGACCGGCCGGCCGCGCCGGTAGGAGCGGGTGGAGGTCATCGAGTCGAAGGCGTCGGCGACCGCGATCACCCGGGCGAACTCGGGGATCTCCGCCCCGGCCAGTCCGTGCGGGTAGCCGCGTCCGTCCATCCGCTCGTGGTGGTGCAGGATCCCGGCGCGGGCCTCGCCCAGGAAGCCGATCCCGCGGACCAGTTCGTGGCCGTACTCGGGGTGGAGCACCACCTGCCGGTACTCCTCGTCGGTCAGCGGCCCGCTCTTGCGCAGCAGCCGGGTCGGCACCCCCAGCTTGCCGACGTCGTGCAGGGTGCCGGCGACCCGCAGCGAGGCCACCCGCTCGGTGCCCATCCCCAGCTCACCCGCCATCAGGACGGCGGCGTGGCCCACCCGTTCGCTGTGGCCCCGGGTGTAGCCGTCCTTGATCTCGACCGCCTGCACCAGCGCGCGCACGGTCGCCTGGTGCGCCGCCCGCTCCCGCTGCGACTGCGCCGCCATCCAGCTGGAGACGCCCAGCGGCAGCAGCGCCAGCACCCCGGCGAAGGCGCCGTAGGGACCCTCCCAGAGCACCGCCATCATCAGTCCGACCAGGCCGTGGCCGAAGGCCGGGAGCGGGGAGTGCAGCAGGCTCCGGTACCAGTGCCGGCGCCGTCCCCCGGGCTCCGCCGCCGCCAGGATGCCCGCCATCAGCGCCCCGTTGACCAGGCAGAAGGCCAGCGCGGCCACCCCGGCGGGCAGCAGCAGGGCCGGCAGCCGGACCCCCATCAGCAGCCGGTGGCCGTCCAGCGCCCGGAACACGCAGGAGGCGACGAAGGCGGACAGACCCAGTTGGGCCGCGTTCCAGCACCTGCGGACCGCCCGCGGCGGCGCGGCGGGCGCGAGCAGCGTCCCGGGGAGCGCGACCAGCGCGGCAGCGGCGGGCGGCAGCAGCACCACGCCCGCGAGCAGCACCGGGAAGTGCGCCGCGGGGGCGACCCCCTCCTCACCCTCGCCGGCGTTGCGGGCGGTGATGTCGCAGCCCAGGAAGAGCAGCGCGAGCACGGCGACCCGGGACCAGGCCTCGGCCGTCCGCACCTGCGGCAGCGCGGGCAGCACGCAGCCGAGCGCCGCCGCCAGCACCAGGGCGACGTACGCCCGGGCGACGGTCGGAAGCGCGCGGCGGCGCTGCTCCACTGCTGCGGTAGAGATCTCGGCCTCCGCGCTCGTCCGGTACCCGTCACGGAGGATATGTCCCCGAACCCGTCATAACCGGCCTTCAACGGTACTGCCGCGTTCGGCGGAGGCAGACTCACACGATCAGGTGACGCATCTGTGATTCGCCCCGTCAATACCCGTGGCCCCGGGGGATCAAGCCCCGGGGCCACGAATTCATGCCTACCTTTTTGTGACGCAGCGTCAGCGACTCTCGGCCTCCGCCGGTGCCGCGCCGGCGCCCACCGGGTCGTCCCCGACCAGGTCGCCCTGGACCGGGACCCCGGCGCGGATCTGCTCGATCCGCGCGAGCACCTTGCCGCGCAGGTCGGACGGGGCGGTGTCGCAGCAGGAGCGCTTGACCAGCGCCTTGATGGCCTGTTCCAGGCCGTACTGCGCGAGGCACGGCGAGCACTCGTCGAAGTGCTGCTTCAGCTTGGCGCAGTCCCCCTCGCCCATCTCGTTGTCGAGGTACTCGTACAGATGGTCGAGCACCTCACCGCACGCGGTGTCGTGGTGGTTGCCGCAGCTCATGAGCCCGAGCCTTTCGCCTGGTCCTGCACGCCCCGGAGAATGGGAGTACCGGTCCCGGCACCGCTGCCGGCCGGGACCAGCCCACGGTCGCGGGCGTAGTCCTCCAGCAGGTCGCGCAACTGGCGGCGACCGCGGTGGAGACGGGACATCACCGTACCGATGGGTGTCCCCATGATGTCGGCAATCTCCTTGTAGGCGAAGCCCTCGACGTCCGCGAGATACACGGCGATCCGGAACTCCTCCGGAATCGACTGCAGCGCGTCCTTCACGTCGCTGTCCGGGAGGTGGTCCAGCGCCACCGTCTCGGCGGAGCGTAGACCGGTCGACATGTGCGACTCGGCGCGCGCCAGCTGCCAGTCCTCGATCTCCTCCGCGCCGGTCCGCTGCGGCTCGCGCTGCTTCTTCCGGTAGGAGTTGATGAAGGTGTTGGTCAGGATGCGGTACAGCCACGCCTTGAGGTTGGTGCCCTCACGGAACTGGTGGAAGGAGGCGAACGCCTTGGCGAACGTCTCCTGCAGCAGGTCCTCGGCGTCGGCCGGGTTTCGGGTCATCCGCAGCGCGGCGGAGTACAGCTGGTCCAGGTAGCCCAGGGCGTCCCGCTCGAAGCGCGCCGAACGCTCGGACTCGGTCTCCTCGGCGGCAGCCCTGAAGGTGTCGCCGTCGAAGTCGTCGTCCGGCTTCGGGTCGACCACGGCCCCCGTCTCGTCCTCGGTCCCGGTGACCGGACCCACCTCCTCAGCGACAAACGGACGGTCCACAAGAGTGGACCCGCTCGCAAGGGAGACTATCGGGCCCGCGCTCTTGTCGCCCGCCACCGGCCACTGCGGCCAGGACAGAACGGAGCTCGCCACGCCCTCGGACCGGGCGGGGCATGCGGCTGAAACCATGAGCACTGCCTTCCACTGACGCTTTGATGCCGACAATGGTGTGAACCGGGAGAGGCCTGTGCGCATTCCCGGGTCTGTGCACATGCATCAAAAAAAGTGCACACGCGTCAGAAAAGGTCAGAAGAGTCCGTCGGGCTCCAGCTCACGGGTCAGTTCCGGACCGTTGTTGCGGATGTTGCCGACCGCGGCCCCCACCGGGCGGGTCTCCATCAGCCCCGGCGGCGGGGGCGCCAGCAGGGCGCGGGCCTCCTCCGGGTCGGTGAGGCCCGGGTCCAGCCAGTCGTCCCAGCGCTCCCGGGGCAGCACCAGCGGCATCCGGTCGTGGATGCCGGCCAGCGCGGGCTCGGCGGCGGTGGTGACGACCGTGCAGGTGCAGAGCCAGGCGGCCGGGTCCTCGGAGGGGATGTCGCGGTTCCGCCAGAACTCGTAGAGGCCGGCCATCGCCATCACCGAGCCGTCGGCGGGGGTGATGAAGAACGGCTGCTTCCGCACCCGGGACTTCGGGGTGCCTGGAGCTACCTCGGGCGTGAACCACTCGTAGTAGCCGTCGGCGGGGAGCAGGCAGCGGCGGGCGGTCAGGGAGCGGCGGTAGGCGGGCTTCTCGTGGGCGGTCTCGGCCCGGGCGTTGATCATCTTCGCGGCCGACCCGGGCGACTTCGCCCAGGAGGGCACCAGGCCCCAGCGCAGCGCCCGCAGCTGCCGTACCGTCCCCGCTTCCCCCTTCTCCCCCCTGGGCGCCCGCTCCAGCACCGCGTACACCGGGTCCGTCGGCCCGATGTTCCAGTTCTGCGCCAGGGCCTCGGTCGGGTCCCAGGAGGCCACGTCGAAGAGGCCGGCCAGGTCCTCCGGCTTACGACTCGACGCATAGCGACCACACATGCCCCAACCATGCCACCGGTCTCTGACAGCCGTGGTCCGAACCGGTGACTACCCGTTCCGCGTCCCTCCGTGCGAGGCTTCCACCTCTCGCTCCGAATCCTGTCCGTCGACGGCCCACCGAAGGCACTCCACTCCATGCATCCGCAGAGCATCAGCCAGGTCTGGGACCAGGTCACCGGTGTCCAGGCCGCCCCGTCGGGGCCCATCGTCTGGGCGACGGCGGCCATAGCCCTGCTGGCCGTCTGGCCACGCTTCAGCTGGCACTACACCCGCAATGTCGTGACCATCGCGCACGAGGGCGGCCACGGCCTGGCCGCCGTGCTGACCCGGCGCAAGCTGCACGGCATCCGGCTGCACTCGGACACCTCGGGACTCACCGTGTCCTCCGGCAAGCCGCACGGCCCCGGCATGGTGCTCACCGCCGCCGCCGGCTACTCCGCACCGCCGCTGCTGGGCCTGGGCGGCGCCTGGCTGATCTCCGGCGGCCACATCACCGCCCTGCTGTGGGCCGTGGTGGTGCTGCTGATCGCGGTCCTGGTCATGATCAGGAACGCCTACGGGGCGCTGACCGTCGTGATCACCGGCGGCATCTGCTTCGCCGTCTCCTGGTTCGGCAGCGAGCAGGTCCAGGGCGCCTTCGCCTATCTCAGCGTCTGGTTCCTGCTGCTCTCCGGCGTCCGGCCGGTGGTCGAACTGCAGCGCAAGCGCCGGCACGGCGGGGCACCCGACTCGGACGCGGACCAGTTGGGCCGGCTGACCCGTACCCCGGCACTCCTCTGGGTGACCCTGTTCTTCCTCATCGGCCTGGCCTGCCTGGCCGCCGGAGCCCGCTGGCTGCTCACCCGCTGAGCGAGCCGATAGGCTCGGGACCCATGACCGGCACTCTGGAACCCCTGTGGCCCGCACCGACCGCGACCGACCCCGTCGACGCGGTCGTCACCGTTCCCGGATCCAAGTCGGCGACCAACCGCGCCCTGATCCTGGCGGCCCTGGCCGACCAGCCCGGCTATGTCCGCCGCCCGCTGCGCAGCCGGGACAGCCTGCTGATGGCCGAGGGGCTGCGAGCCCTGGGCGTGGGCATCGAAGACACGCTCAACAGCAGCAGCGGCGTGTCCGGCGGCGGTGACGCCTGGCACGTCTTCCCCAGTCAGGGCGCCTTCCCGGGCAAGTACAGCCTGGCCGGACCGCTCGGCGGCACGGCCAGGGTGGACGTGGGCAACGCCGGCACGGTCATGCGCTTCCTGCCGCCGGTCGCGGCCCTGGTCGACGGCGAGGTGCAGTTCGACGGCGACCCCCGTTCGTACGAACGCCCGCTCGGCGGTGTGATCGGCGCGCTGCGCGCACTGGGCGCACGGATCGAGGACGAGGGCCGGGGAGCGCTCCCGCTCACCGTCTACGGCACCGGCGGCCTGGTCGGCGGAACGGTCACCGTGGACGCCTCGTCCTCCTCCCAGTTCGTCAGCGCGCTGCTGCTGTCCGGACCGCGCTTCCAGCAGGGCGTGGAGGTCAGGCACTCCGGCGACCCCGTTCCCTCGCTGCCGCACATCCGGATGACCGTGGAGATGCTCCGCGCCGCCGGCGCCCAGGTGGACGCCCCCGAGGACGGCGGCGAGCCGGACGTCTGGCGGGTCACCCCCGGGGCGCTGCTGGGCCGGGACGTGGTGGTCGAGCCGGACCTCTCCAACGCCGCCCCGTTCCTGGCCGCCGCGCTGGTCACCGGCGGCACGGTCACCGTCCGCGACTGGCCGGAGCGCACCAGCCAGCCCGGGGACCAGCTGCGCGGGCTGTTCACCCGGATGGGCGGCACCTGCGAACTCACTCCGGACGGCCTGCGCTTCACCGGCACCGGACGCGTCCACGGCCTCGACGCCGACCTGCACGACGTCGGCGAGCTCACCCCGGTGATCGCCGCGGTCGCCGCGCTGGCCGACTCCCCGTCCAGGCTCAGCGGCATCGCCCATCTGCGGATGCACGAGACCGACCGGCTCAAGGCCCTCGCCGACGAGATCAACGCCCTGGGCGGCGACGTCACCGAGACCGAGGACGGCCTGGTGATCAAGCCCCGGCCGCTGCACGGCGGCGTGTTCCACACCTACGAGGACCACCGGCTGGCCACCGCCGCTGCGGTGATCGGCCTCGCCGTCCCCGGGATCCAGGTGGAGAACGTCGCCACCACCGCCAAGACCCTGCCGGACTTCCCGGGGCTCTGGAGCGCCATGCTGGACAGCGCCCCGATGTCGGCGAAGGGCTGAGCCGCCGCCATGCGCCGCTACGGCAAGGACGCCGACGAGGACGACATCCGCGCCCGCCCCTCCCGCAAGGGCTCCCGTCCGCGGACCCGGACCAGGCCCACCCACGAGGACGCCGCCGAGGGCATGGTGCTCACCGTCGACCGCGGCCGGTTCACCTGCCTGGTCGAGGCCGACACCAAGCGCGAGCGGGAGATCTCCGCGATGAAGGCCCGGGAGCTGGGCCGCAAGGGCGTCGTCGTCGGGGACCGGGTCGGCCTGGTCGGCGACCTGTCCGGTGAACCGGGCGTGCTGGCCAGGATCGTCCGGGTCGAGGAGCGCGCCTCGGTGCTGCGCCGCACGGCGGACGACGACGACCCCTACGAGCGGATCGTGGTCGCCAACGCCGACCAGCTCGCCATCGTCATCGCCCTGGCCGACCCGGAGCCCCGGGCCCGGCTGATCGACCGCTGCCTGGTCGCCGCCTACGACGCGGGGCTGCGGCCGCTGCTGGTGCTCACCAAGTCCGACCTGGCGGCCCCCGAGCCGCTGCTGGACATCTACGCCCCGCTGGGCGTCGACCACGTGGTCACCCGCAGGGACGACCTGGCCGGCGAGGGCGCCGAACGGGTCCGCGAGCACCTGCGCGGGCTGTCCACCGTGTTCATCGGCCACTCCGGGGTCGGCAAGACCACTCTGGTGAACGCCCTGGTGCCGGAGCACCAGCGGTCGACCGGCCATGTCAACGCGGTCACCGGGCGCGGACGGCACACCACCACCTCGGCGCTGGCGCTGCGGCTGCCGCCGGCCCCCGGCGCCAAGAAGGGGGACCCGCCCGGCTGGGTCATCGACACCCCCGGTTTCCGCTCCTTCGGCCTCTCCCACATCGAGCCGGGCCGGGTCATCCTGGCCTTCCCCGACCTGGTGCCCGGCACCGAGGGCTGCCCCAGGGCCTGCAGCCACGACGAACCCGACTGCGCGCTGGACGCCTGGGTCGCCGAGGGCCACGCCGACCCGGCCCGGCTCTACTCCCTGCGCCGGCTGCTCTCCACCCGGGAGACCCGCGAAGGTGACTGACGACTCGCAGCAGCGCCCACTCTGACCGACGATGGTGATCACCGAGCGACCTTGGGAGGAACCGTGGCCTGGCTGATGGTGGTCGTCGCCGGCTTCCTGGAGACCGGCTTCGCCGTGTGCCTCAAGCTCAGCGAGAACTTCACCAAGTTCTGGCCGGTGGTCGGCTTCGCGCTCTTCGGCATCGGCAGCTTCGGCCTGCTGTCCCTGGGCCTGAAGACCCTCGACATCGGCCCCGCCTACGCGGTCTGGACCGGGATCGGCGCGGCCGGTACAGCGATCTACGGCATGGTCTGGCTGGGCGACGTGGTCTCGGTGATGAAGATCCTCTCCATCAGCTTCGTCCTGATCGGCGTCGTAGGACTACAACTCAGCGGATCCACCCACTGACCCGGTTTCCGTAGGTTCTTCGACTGCGGCGTGTGCCTGGTTGATCGCGCAGTTCCCCGCGCCCCTGGGGGCTGCAACTGAACGACCGTGGGCAAGTTGCAGCCCCCAGGGGCGCGGGGAACTGCGCGGCCAACCACCCCCGACCCGCACCCGAGAATCACACAGCCCCCCGCTGCGCCTCACTCGCATCCCGCAACACCCGCATCAACGAAGCCAACTCCCCCGCCCGCCGCACCCCCAGCGGAGCGAGAAAGTGCTGCCGCAGCGCCACCACGTGCAGCCGCTGCGCCTCCTCCCCAACCGCGACCCCCTGCTCGGTCAGCACCGCGAACACCACCCGGCGGTCCTCCACCGACACCTGGCGCTCGATCAGACCGGCCCGCACCATCCGGTCGGCCAGCTTGGTGAACCCCCCGCTGCTCAGTGCCACGTCATGGGCCAGCTGGGTCATCGGCAACTGCCGCCCCGGCGTCCGCAGCAGCCGCAGCAGCACCTCGAACCAGGGTCCGGGGATGTCCACCCCGGCCACCGGCCCGACCTGCAGCAGCGGAGTCGTCCGCGCATAGGCCTCGACCACAAGACCCCACCAGGTGACCAGTTCCCGGTCGTCCACCGCTGATTCAGCTGCCATACGGCCAGAGTAGAGGTGCCGACGCTGCTGGCCCTGCCCCCTCCTGATCGTTACTGTGCAGGGCATGGCCGACTACCACGACGATCTCCGCCTCGCCCATGTCCTCGCCGACCACGCCGACTCGGTGACGCTGGAGCGGTTCAAGGCGCTCGATCTGAAGATCGACACCAAGCCGGACCTGACCCCCGTCAGCGACGCCGACAAGGCCGTCGAGGACCTGCTGCGCAACGACCTCAAGCGGGCCCGCCCGCGGGACGGGGTGATGGGCGAGGAGTTCGGCAGCACCGGCCACGGTCCGCGACGCTGGGTGATCGACCCCATCGACGGGACCAAGAACTACATCAGGGGCGTCCCGGTCTGGGCCACCCTGATCGCGCTGATGGAGCTCGGCGAGGGCGGTGAGCGCCCGGTCGTCGGGATGGTCTCCGCACCCGCCCTGAACCGCCGCTGGTGGGCCGCCAAGGGCACCGGCGCCTTCACCGGGCGCAGCCTGACCAAGGCGTCGCGGATCCAGGTCTCCGACGTGTCCGGCCTGGAGGACGCCTCCTTCGCGTACTCCTCGCTCACCGGCTGGGAGGAGCGCGGCCGGATCGACGCCT
Organism: Streptacidiphilus jeojiense; assembly: GCF_000719095.1. GTDB lineage: Bacteria > Actinomycetota > Actinomycetes > Streptomycetales > Streptomycetaceae > Streptacidiphilus > Streptacidiphilus jeojiensis. Next base: position 166,094 of record NZ_JOEH01000016.1, read on the forward strand.
TCCTGGAGCTCTCCCGCACCGTCTGGCGCACCCGCGCCTACGGGGACTTCTGGCCCTACATGATGGTGGCCGAGGGCTCCGTGGACATCTGCGCCGAGCCCGAGCTCAGCCTCTGGGACATGGCCGCGACCTGCGTCATCGTCGAGGAGGCCGGCGGCCGCTTCACCGGCCTCGACGGCGTGCCCGGCGTCCACAGCGGCAACGCCGCGGCCTCCAACGGCCTGCTGCACGGCGAGTTGCTGCAGCGACTGGGCTGACCCCGGCGGAACCATCCGCCCTTCAGGTGACGTTGCCCAGGTACGGTTTGGACTGCTCTTTACCTTCCCCCGCCTGGAGGCTCACCGGTGTCCTGGATCAGCGACCATCTGCTGGCGCTCAACGGCACCCTGGTGCTGCTGGCCGTTTTCCTGCTGCCGGCCCTGGAGTCCTCGGTCTTCCTCGGCTTCGTGATCCCCGGCGAGACCGCCGTGGTGATCGGCGGGGTCACCGCCTACAACGGCAGGAACGAGCTGTGGGCGGTGATCGCGGTCGCCATCGCCGGGGCGATCATCGGCGACAGCATCGGCTACGCGGTCGGCAAGCGCTGGGGGGACAGCCTGCTGGGCCGGATCCCGCACCGGCTGATCAAGCCGGCCCATGTGAGCCAGAGCAAGGACATGATCGCGCGGCTGGGCGGCCGGGCGGTCTTCGCCGGCCGCTTCGCCGCGGCGCTGCGCGCCCTGGTCCCGGGCCTGTGCGGGGTCTCCGACATGCGGTACCGCACCTTCGCGCTGTGGAACGTGCTCGGCGGCGCGTTCTGGGCCACCGGCTTCGTCCTGCTCGGCTACTTCGCCGGCGCCGGCTGGCACCAGGTGGAGCACTACGCCAGCGTGGCCAGCTGGATCTTCGTCGGCGTCATCGTGGTCGTCATCGGCGGGCTGCTCTACCTCAAGCACCGCGCCGAGAAGCGCGCCTCGGCCCGGTTCGAGGAGGCTCCGGAGGCCCAGGAGGCCGTGCTCGACACGGCGCAGCAGACCAATTAGACCGGGTCCAATTCAGTACGTCCACTAACTTCAAACCTGCTCCGACCCCCTGTTATCCTTCCGGGTATGAGTGACCTGCTGGAACGACTCCGGGATCGAGGCTGGCGGCTCACCGCGCAGCGGCGAGTCGTGGCCCAGGTACTCGACGGGGACCACGTCCACTTCACCGCCGACGAGATCCACGCCCGCGCGGTCGCCCTGCTGCCGGAGATCAGCAGGGCGACGGTCTACAACACCCTCGGCGAGCTGGTGACCCTGGGCGAGGTGCTGGAGGTCAGCACCGACGGCCGGGCCAAGCGCTACGACCCCAACGCGCACCACGCCCACCAGCACCTGGTCTGCTCGTCCTGCGGCTCGATCCGCGACGTCCACCCCACCGAGGACCCGATCGCCGCCCTCCCCCCAGCGGAACGTTTCGGCTTCACCATCTCCACCGTGGAAGTGACCTACCGAGGCCTCTGCCCCGACTGCACCTGATCGCGGCGCGCCCCGTCAGGGGCGCGGGGAACTGCGCGGCCAACCACACACCAACCTGCCCGGTTGCGCAGACCCAACCCCCACCCCGCCCAGGTTCCTCCCCCTACGCCGTCAGATCAGCCCGCAACGCCTCGATCAACCGCACCGCCCGCTCGGTGACACCCCCGGGCCCGTACTCCGCCGCCCGCTCGCACCACCGGTGCGCCTGCGCCAGCTCCCCCCGCCGCGCCGCCACCAGTCCCAGCCGCAGCGCAGCCCGCCCATGCCCGGCGTCGGCCGCCCGGGTGTACCAGAGCATCGCCTCGGACTCGCTCCCCTCCCGTGCCAGCAGCAGCCCCAGGTTGAACGCCGCACTGCGGCTCCCCCCCTCCGCCGCCCTGCGGTACCACTGCTCGGCCGCCACGGTGTCCCCCCGCTCCGCGGCCCGCACGCCGACCCGGACCTGCGCCCGCCCGTGCCCGGCCTCCGCCGCCACCGCGTACCAGCGGTCGACCTCCTCGTCGAACCGCTCCTCCGCGGCCCGCTCCAGCAGCACCGCCAGCCGGAAGGCCGCCTCGGCGGACCCCCGCTCGGCCGCCTGCCGGTACCGGGTGGCGGCCGCAGAAACGTCTCCGCGCCGCTCCTTGGCGACGGCCAGCTGCAGCGCCGCCTCGGCGTGCCCCTGTCCGGCGGCGCGGGCGTACCACTCCTGGGCGTCGTGCTGCTCGCCGCGGCCGGCGTGCAGGATGCCCAGGTTGAAGGCGGCGTCCACGCTCCCGGCCTCGGCCGCCTTGGAGAACCACGGCTCGGCGCCGGGGGTGTCCCCGCGCTGCAGCAGCATCACCGCCAGCGCGTTGCTGGCCTCCCGGTGCCCGGCGTACGCGGCGCGCCGGTACCACTGCTCGGCCTGGGCCTCCCGGCCCTCCGCGGCGCAGAGCAGCCCGAGGTTGAAGGCGCCGTTGTGGTCGCCGGCCTCCAGCGCCACGCGGTACCACTGCTCGGCCATGTCGGTCTCGCCCCAGGAGGCGTGCAGCGCGCCCAGCGCGTTGGCGGCGTTGCCGTCTCCGGCCTCGGCGGCCTCGCGCCACCAGTCGGCCGCGGCGACCTCGTCCCCGCCGTCGCGCAGCAGGAAGCCCAGGGCGCAGGCGGCCCGCGGCTCCCCGCCCTGCGCCGACTGCCGGTACCAGCGCGCGGCCTCCTCGCGCTCGCCGCGCCGCTCCAGCTGGACGCCCAGCCGCAGCGCGGCCCGGGCGTGGCCGCGCGCCGCCGCCTGGCGGTACCACTGCTCGGCGCCCTCGCCCTCCTTGGACGTCTCCTTGAGCCGGCCCAGGCGGTAGGCCGCCTCTCGGTGCCCGGTCTCCGCCGCGGCACGGAACCAACGCTCGGCGCGGACCGTCTCCCTGCGGTGCTCCAGCAGGTCCGCCAGGGCGTAGGCGCCACCGGTGTGGCCCTGCTCGGCGGCCTGGTGCAGCCAGTACTCGGATCCCGGCTCGTCGCCGTGGTCGCGCAGGTGCAGGCCGAGGGCGTGCGCCGCTGGCGCACTGCCCGCGACCGCGGCGGCGCGCCACCACTGCGCGGCCTCCTCGCGGTGGCCGCGCTGGTGCAGCAGCACGCCGAGGTTGTTGGCCCCGGCCCTGATCCCGGAGGCGGCGGCGCGGCGCAGATAGGGCTCGGCGTCGTCCGGGTCCCCGCGCCGCAGCAGCATCGCGCCGAGCAGGCTGCTGGCGCCGGGGTCCTCCTCGGCGGCCAGCCGGAGGCGGGCCTCCAGCGCCGCCTCCTCCTGGGCCTCCAGGGCGGACTCGAAGCTGTGCCGGTCCGCGCCGTCGTCCCCGGCGGCCGCCTCGGTCCCGGTCGCGTCGTACGGCGACCGCTCGGGACGTGACGGCTCCGGGCGCGACAGCTCCGGCCGCAGTCCGGCGGCCTCCTGCTCGGCCTCCGCCGCGGCGCCCCGGATGCCCTCGTCGGGACCGTTCGGCACCTCGTCGGGGACGCGTTGCAGGGGCAGCCGTCCGACCTGCGGGTCGTCCTGATCGACGCCCGCTCCTCCTCCAGCGACTACCGACATGTCGACTCCTGCGTCAGCCGGATTCCTGGGCATCCCTGGTACGCATCGGAGCTGACGGCCGTTTTCCGGCCACGCACCGTCCCCCATGGGGTTCATCGTCGCACCACCCGCAACCCGCGTACACCTGGTATACCCCAGCTGATGAGGTTACTTCAGCGCTTTGTCGATATCGCGACACATCAACCTCGCACAGTCGCTACCAGGGCCCGGTGCTGACTCCGTCTCACCGGCGTCACCTGCCCCTCGGGCCCCAGTCTCCCCACTTGAGGCAGTAGTAGACAGACCGTCAGATTCACTACCGGATCGGACGATTGAAGCGACAACCAGATTGCCCTACGGGTCCCGAGCGCCCCGCACCGACCCCCTCGGCACCCTAGTGCTTCGCCTCGTTCCCGCCGATCACCCGTAGGAGTGAGACGCAGGACACACCGTCAGAAATGCCGCCAGGACGCGCAGGAGGCCCGGTGCGCTATGCACCGGGCCTCCTGACAAGGAGTAGCGGGGACAGGATTTGAACCTGCGACCTCTGGGTTATGAGCCCAGCGAGCTACCGAGCTGCTCCACCCCGCGTCGTTGTGCCCTCACCCTAGATCACCGGCGACCGGCACCGCAAATCACTTCCGCGGCTGCGGCCTCCGGCCCCGGCCGCAGCCCCGACAACGGCAGAAGGCCCGGCACCTGGGTGCCGGGCCTTCTGACTTCGCGAGTAGCGGGGACAGGATTTGAACCTGCGACCTCTGGGTTATGAGCCCAGCGGACCGTGCCCGGGAAGGCCCGCATCCAGGTCCGCAGCACCGGGTCGACGGTGTCCCACTGGTACAGCGCCACCGCCCCGGTCGAGACGTCGACGGTGGCCTTGACCGAGTCGCGGATGTAGTCGACCGCGCCACCGCCCATCGCGGTGCCGGTCCGCGCGGCGAAGGGATAGCTGTCGCTGGTGGTGTAGCCGTCCACCACCCACTCGGTCCGGCCGCCCACGGTGACCTGGTACGGGCTGGCGCCGGTACGGAGCCACGGTGCGACGGCCTGCACCCGCTGCCGTGCGTCGTCGGCGGCCACCCGCACCGCCGCCTCCGAGGAGGACCCGGTGGAGGACCCGTCGGACGACCCGGAGGACGCCCCGGAGGCCGACGGCGACGCCTGCAGCGCCCCGGCCCTGGGCGCGGCCGCCGCGACGTAGCCGCTCATGCCGTACGCAGCCGCGGTGGCGGCGCTGTTCCGGGCCACGTACGGCGCCTCCTTGGCCTGCTCGTCCGGCTTGACCTGGAACTGCTGCACCAGGGCCGGGCAGATCGAGCCGATCAGCACCGAGGAGAAGGCCATCAGGGCCAGCGCGGCCAGCGGCAGCGCCCAGGTCCGGCGCAGCGGGGTCGCCAGGAACAGCACCGCGCAGATGACCGCGATACCGCACATCACCGCCTTGGCCGGCAGCACCGCGTTGGCCTCGGTGTAGCCGATGCCGTTCCAGCCGCCGGCCGCCCGGTCCGCCCCGGCCTTCACCGCCAGCGAGTAGCGGTCCAGCCAGTACGCCACCGCCTTCAGGCCCACCAGCAGGCCGAGCAGCACCCCCAGATGGCCCTGCGCGGGGTAGGACAGCAGCCGGCCCGGGCCCTGCATCCGGATCCCGCCGTACAGGTAGTGCACCAGCGCCGCAGTGAACGCCGAGACCGCCAGCGCGACCAGGCCGAAGTCGACCAGGAAGCGGTACCAGGGCAGCCGGAAGACGTAGAAGGAGAGGTCCCGGTGGAACTGCGGGTCGGCGCTGCCGAAGGAGGTGCTGTTGGCGGCCGCCAGCCAGGTCTTCCAGGCGGCGGCGGCCACCGTCCCCGCCGCCAGCCCGGGCAGCATGGCCACGGCGACCAGCGCCCGGGCCCGGTGCCGGGCCACCGAGGTGCGGTAGCGCTCCAGGTGCCGCTGCTCGAAGGACATGGCGCTCAGCGGCGGCCGCAGCCGGTACGCCAGCCAGGCGTTCAGCGCCGTGGCCAGGGCCATCAGCAGGCCGAAGGTCACGAAGAGCATGCCCTGGGTCCGCAGCCGGACCGTGTAGACGCTGGAGAAGCCGACCGACCGGTACCAGACCCGCCCGGTCCACAGGTCGAAGGCGATCAGCGAGAGCAGGAACAGCAGCAGCAGCACGAACACGGTTCCCAGCAGCACCCGGGCAGCAGCACGCACGCCGGTACGTCCACGGAGGACGCCCGGCGGCCTGCAGCCGCCGTGGTCGGGCATCTGGAAGACCAACGCACGCACCTCACGACAGTTCACGACAACGGGTCCTACCGGGCGCGGCGGGAGCAGCACCCCAGAAGGCAACTGAAGGGACCCCGCTTCTGGTTCCCGGCCGCGGCCACCGGCGGCGGTCCGTGATGAGGTCGTAGCCTCCGGCGTGTGAGGATGGATGCCATGTCGGAAACCCTCGAGGAGAGCCTTCCTCCCGCCGCCCGCCCGATCACCCGCGCCGTCCTGGAGATCGACGAGTACGCCTCCGGTCTCGGCTGGGACCAGCCCGCGCGGCTGTTCGCCCTGGTGGACACGGCCGCGCTGCTGAAGAACGAGCCGGCGCTGGCCCGCCAGCTCGGACTGGAGCCGGGCACCACGGACCAGTTCACCCCGATCGAGCAGGACGAGGTGCCCAAGGGCACCCCGCTGGACACCTTCCTGGGCACCATCGCCTGGCCCGACGCGGTGGCCGGCTGCGCGCTGGTGGTGGAGCGGCTGATCCTGCCGCCGACCGCCGAGGCCAAGCTGCCGGAGGGCGTCTCGGAGAAGGAGCTGACCGCCTGGGTCGCCAAGCACCCGGAGCGGCAGGAGGTCCGGATGACCGTCGCGGTGCTCCGGGACGGCACCAGGGAGACGGCGCTGCGGCTGCGCCAGAAGGACTCCCCGCGCGAGGTGCTGACCGGCCCCTCGCTGGTCCCCGGACTGGCCGAGGCGCTGCTCACCACCTTCGCCTGACCCCGGGCGCTGCCCGCCCGCGCGGAGCTACTTGCTGCAGGCGGGCAGCGCGGACAGGTCCCCGGAGCGGATGTCGGCCAGGTCCTGCACCGCCTGCGACAGCTTGTCGACCTTGATCAGCCGCAGTCCTGACGGAGTGTCGGCGGCGGCCTCGGAGCAGTTGGACGACGGGGTGAAGAAATACTGGGCGCCCGCGTTGCGCGCCGCGATGATCTTCATCGAGATGCCGCCGATCGGCCCGACCGTGCCGTCGGCGTCGATGGTGCCGGTCCCCGCGATGAACTTCCCGCCGGTCAGGTCGGTGGACTGGAGCTTGTCGACGATGCCCAGCGAGAACATCAGCCCCGCGCTGGGGCCGCCGACGTCACCCAGGTTGATGTCGATGGCGAACGGGAAGGTGTGCTCGGTGCCCGGCTGGATGCCGACCATCGCCTTGCCGGTGTCCGGGTTCTTCGCCGTGGTGATGGTGACCTGCTGCAGGTCGCTGCTGGTCTTCCCGGGCGGGATGACCGTGAAGACCACGTCCTGCCCCGGCTGGTGCTTGGTGACCTGCGTCGCCACCTGGTCCGGGTCGGTCACCTTGGTGCCGTCCACCGCGACGACGACGTCGCCGGCGTGCAGCTTGCCCACCGAGGGGCTGCCCTCGACCACCGCGGACACCACCACCTCGGTGCCGACCGGGATGCCCAGCTGGGTGAGGGCCGCCGCCTTGGCGCTGTCCTGGGAGGCCGAGAACTCCTCGGCGTTCTGCGCCTCGGCCTGCTTCTCGGTCTGGTTGTCCGGGTACAGGTTGCTGTGCGGGATCACCGCCTGGTCGTGCCGCAGCCAGCCGGTGACCGCCTCCACCAGGTTCAGCGTGTAGTCCGCGCTGGTCACCTCGACCGTGGTCATGTTGAGGTTCCCGGAGGTCGGGTAGGTCTTGCGGCCGCTGATGGTGATCACCTGCTTGCCGTTCTGGGTGCCCAGCGTGTTGTACGTCGGGCCCGGACTCATCTCCGAGTAGGGCACCTTGATCAGCACGGCGGCACAGAACAGCGCTATCAGCAGCAGCGTGGAGGCGAGCATCGTCGCGGAGCGGCGTGGCATGGCACGACACTACGGGACGTGATCCCCGGCCCGCCCGGCGGACTGCTGCTCCCGGGTACGGCCCGGACCCGGAACCGGGCACCGCGCCTAGGACTTGGGCGGGTTGGTGCCCCGTTCCATGGCCTCGCGGAAGCGCTGATGCCCCGCCAGCGAGTCGTGGTCACCGGTCGTCCTGGTCCTCCCGGACCAGATCACCCAGAGGGTGGCGAGGACCCCGGCCACCACGGGGATGACCAACCATGCGAGAGCGCCCATGTCGTACTCCCAGCTCATCGTCTGTCAGAGCAGACTATCCGCTCATCGTGACAACGATCGCGGGGCCGTTCGGGTCACGTCCCAGCAGCCGCCCGGGCCGGCGGCGGCGCGACCGGTCCGGCAGGGGGACCGTTCGGGTGACGACGCGTCACCGGTCGGCGGCCCGCAGGCCGGACGGCGGGCGACGTCAGCAGGAGGCGACCCACTCCTCGGTGCCGTCGGCGAAGTGCTGGTGCTTCCAGATCGGGACGGTGTGCTTGAGGTCGTCGATCAGCCGGCGGCAGGCCTCGAACGCCTCGCCGCGGTGCGCGCAGGACACGGCGACGATCACCGCGGCATCCGTCACCTGCAGCCTGCCGACCCGGTGCACCGCGGCCAGGGCGACCACCGGGAAGTCGGCGACGACCTTCTCGGCGACCCGGCGCAGCTCCTGTTCGGCGCTGGGATGGGCGCTGTACTCCAGCGCCGTGACCGGCCTGCCGCCGTCGTGGTCGCGCACCGTTCCGACGAACAGCGCCGTACCCCCGGCGTAGGCGTCCCCCACGGCGGCGTGCACCTCGTCCAGGGAGAGCGGGGTCTCGCGCAGCGCGAGCAGGCGGATCGGGTCGGCGGCAGCGGCTTCCTTCATACCGTCCATCATGACCGATCGCGGCAACACCCCCCGCATCGATTCCGCATCGCGGATATTACATTCCACGTAAGAATTGGTTCTGGGATCTAGATCCGCCGCCGCTTGCGCGCCCTGCGCACCAGGGCCGCCGTGCCGACCAGCGCCACCGTGGCACCCGCGGCGCCCAGCGTGGTGGCCGCGTCCTTGCCGCCGAGCCTGCGCCCGGCCACCGCGTGGTTGCCGGAGACCTGCTCCAGCAGCTCCCCCAGCACCTCCTCGTTGGTGTGCAGCGGACGCCACCCCGCTTCGTGCAGCCTGCTGCCGGACACCACCCAGGGGTACATGGTGTAAGCCAGGTCCCCGGCCGGGGCCGGGGTCAGCCCGAGCCGGTGCAGCCGGGCCGCGGTGCCCAGGGCCAGCGAGGCCGGGAGCTCCATCCGGCGGATGCCGGTGATCTCCTCGACCTCCTCCTGCTCCAGCCAGCCGTCGCAGCCGACCGTGACCTCGCCCTCGACCAGGCCGAGCGCCGCGTACTCCAGCGCCGCCGTCAGATCGTCCACGTGGCAGAACTGCCAGCACGGCCGGGAGCCCGCGACCACCAGCAGCCGGGGGGCCTCGAAGTGGCGGGTGAGCACGGTGTCCACGCCGGGGCCCACCACGACCGCGGGGCGCAGCACGGTCACCGACAGGCCGGGGTGCGCGTGCGGCGCGCGCCGGCCGAGCCGCTCGATCTCCAGCAGGTCCCCGACCAGGGAGGCCTCCTCGGTGGCGCGCAGCGGAGCGTCCTCGTCCAGCGGGACCTCGTTGTCGTCCAGCGCCCCGTAGACCATGGCGGAGGTGCACAGGACCACCCGGTGCACCCCGGCCGCGGCCGCGGCGGTGAGCACCGTCTGCGTCCCGCGCACGTTGTAGGCGCTGCGGGTCTTGGGGTCGGTGTCCATGCCCAGGTCCTGGGCCAGGTGCACCACCACGTCGACGCCGGTCAGCCGCTCGGCCACGGCTGGGTCCCGGACGTCCAGGACCCGCCACTGCACTCCGGGCACGTCGCCGCGGCGCTCGTCGATCGCCAGCACCCGCTTCACCGCCGTGGAGGCCGCGAGCCTGGCGGCCAGCCTGCTGCCGATGCCGGAGGCCGCGCCGGTGACGGCGACCACGAGCGGCGGCCCGTCGTACTCGGGCGCCGCGACCTCCGCGTCCGCCGGGCCGTACTGCTCGACGGTCGGCCCATCGGCGGTCAGCCCAGAGCGAACGTGCGAAGGTGGGGAACTCACCGGCTCTCCTTCACGGTTAATTTTGATGCGTACGTGTGATGCGTACGTGCGTGTCACGTATCGACCATCCTGCCCGAGGCAAGGGTGCGGCGGTGCACCCGGCACGGTGGTGCCCGGCAGTGACCGGAAACCACCCGCCCCGTTGCAGCCGCCGCGGGCCCGGGCGCACCCTCCCCGCCGCTCGGACGCGACGGCCGACGAGATCGAGGCAGCTCGTGAACGACTTCCCCTTCGGCTTCGGCCCCACAGGCAGCAACGAGCCTGATGAGGGACCCGAGGACGGCAAGGAGAGCGGCAAGGGCTCCGGCTCGGGCGGCTCAGGATCAGGCTCGGGGTCGGACTCCGGATCGGGGTCGGGCTCCGGATCGGTACCGGGTTCGGGTTCCGGCGGATCGGGCCCGGGCGGCCCGGCCAACCCGTTCGGGTTCTTCGGCGGTCTGCCCGGGATGCCCGGCGGCGGATCGGGCAATCCGCTCGAAGGCCTCTTCGGCGCGATGAACCCCGGTGACCTGGGGGCGGCCTTCCAGCAGCTGGGCCAGATGCTCTCGTTCGACGGCGGCCCGGTGAACTGGGACCTCGCCAAGGACCTGGCCCGGCAGGCGGTGGTGCAGGGCGCCGAGGACGGCTCGAAGGACCGTTCGGTGGGTGAGGCCGAGCGGACCGCGGTCGCCGAGGCGATGCGACTCGCCGACCTCTGGCTGGACTCCGCCACCTCGCTCGCGGTGGGCGCCAACAGCGCGGTCGCCTGGAGCCGGGCGGAGTGGATCGAGGCCACCCTGCCGGCCTGGAAGGAACTGGTCGACCCGGTGGCCGAGCGGGTCGCCAACGCCATGGGCGGGGTGGTGCCCGAGGAGATGCAGGCCATGGCCGGCCCGCTGCTCGGGGTGATGCGCAGCATGGGCGGCGCGATGTTCGGCTCGCAGATCGGCCAGGCGCTGGGCGCGCTGGCCGCCGAGGTGGTCGGCTCCAGCGATGTCGGCCTGCCGCTCGGCCCGGCCGGCAAGGCCGCGCTGCTGCCGCAGAACATCGAGGCCTTCGGCGAGGGGCTGGAGGTGCCGGCCGACGAGATCCGGCTGTACCTGGCCCTGCGCGAGGCCGCCCACCAGCGGCTCTTCGCCCATGTGCCGTGGCTGCGGCAGCACCTCTTCGGCGCCGTCGAGGCCTATGCCCGCGGGATCAAGGTCGACGCGAGCCGGCTGGAGGACCTGGTCGGCCAGATCGACCCGAGCAACCCGGAGTCCATGCAGGAGGCGATGGCCGGCGGTCTGTTCCAGCCCGAGGACACCCCCGAGCAGAAGGCCGCGCTGGCCCGCCTGGAGACCGCGCTGGCCCTGGTCGAGGGCTGGGTGGACGCGGTGGTGCACGCCGCAGCGGCCCCGCACCTGCCGCACGCCGCCGCGCTGCGGGAGACCCTGCGCCGCCGCCGGGCCACCGGCGGGCCGGCCGAGCAGACCTTCGCCACCCTGGTCGGGCTGGAGCTGCGGCCGCGCAGGCTGCGGGACGCCGCCCGGCTGTGGGCCTCGCTCGCCGACGCCCGGGGCACCGACGGCCGGGACGCCCTGTGGGAGCACCCCGACATGCTGCCGACGACCAAGGACCTGGACGACCCGGACGGCTTCGTGCACCGCGACGACCAGTCCGCCGCCGAGGACGGCATCGACTTCAGCAAGCTGGACGAGATGCTGGGCAAGGCCGCTGCCGCCGACGACAGGAACGCCGGCAAGGACGACGGCGGCAAGGACGAGCACGGCGACGACGCCGGCAAGGACGACCAGGGCGACGGGGGCAGGGCGTGAGCGGTCAGCTGCATGCCGACACGGTCCGCACCCTGCGGGAGTGGGCCGCCCCCGACGACGAGGAGGAACTGCTCCGGCGCGACTACCTCGACCACCTGGAGGCCCGGCCGGAAGGGGTCTGGCGGTCCTGCCGCCCGGCGCACATCACCGCGAGTGCGCTGGTGGTGGACGTCGAGCGCGGGCGCGTGCTGCTGACGCTGCATCCGAAGGTGGGGCTCTGGCTCCAGCTCGGCGGCCACTGCGAGCCCGAGGACGACACGCTGGCCGGGGCGGCCCTGCGGGAAGCCGTCGAGGAGTCGGGGATCGCATCGGGTCTGACGCCGTATCCGGTCGGCGCCCCCGCCCCGGTGAAGCTGGACCGCCATGCGGTCCGCTGCGCCGGCAAGGACCAGCCCGAGAACACCCATCTCGACGTCCAGTACCTGGTCCTGGCGCCGCCGGACGCGGTGGAGCGGATCAGCGAGGAGTCACTGGAGCTGCGCTGGTTCGGCTACGACGAACTGCCCGAGCTGACCGACAGGTCGGTGCGGGTCCTGGTGGCACGGGCCCGCAAGCTGCTGGGCTGAGCCGGCCGGGGCACTGAACCGCCCCGGCCCGGAGTCTCAGCCGCAGTCGCCGAGGCCCTGCGGCTCGGACTCCTGCCGGGGTCCGGGCACGTGCGGCAGGCGGGCCGCCGCCACCACGCCCTCCAGGTATCCGCGGGCCCGCTCGGTGCGCGGATACCCGGCGAGCAGCGCCCAGAACCGGGGGCCGTGGTCGGCCACCAGCAGATGCGCCAGCTCGTGCAGCAGCACGTACTCGACGACGTACTCGGGCATCCCCTGCAGCCGGTGCGACAGCCTGATGGTGCCCTCCACCGGGGTGCAGGAGCCCCAGCGGGTGTTCTGGTTGGTGACCCAGCGAACGCTCACCGGGACGGCCCGGCCGTCCAGGTAACGGGACGACAGGTCGGCCGCCCGGGTCACCAGGGCGTCGTCGCCGAGGACCTGGCGACTCTCCTGAGCTGCGAGTTTGTCCAGCATCTGGGCGACCCAGCGCTTCTCCTCGGCCGCCGACATCCGGGCCGGGATCAGCACCACGGTCCGGTCGCCCTCGCGATAGGCGGACACGGTGCGGCTGCGGCGTGCGCTCCGGCGCACCTCTACGTCCTGCGCCGCGGCGCTCTCCCCCGAGGCTTCCGGAGCGCGCCGACGCGGCACAGGAGGACGGGAATCCGGTCCGGCTGCCACCCGCCAGACGTTACCCGGTGGCAGTGACAGAAGTCCTCCCTCCTGGCCGAATTGAGACCCCAGGGTCGGCGGTCTCACACCCTTAAATCCGGACAGATCTCGCCAGATCCGACAGACGGGTCCACAGTTCCTCCGATCATCATCCCGAGGCTGTGGATAACTTTCCGCACCATCGAGCCGCCCCGGGCATGCTCGGGGCACGGAAGAACCGCTGCGAACCACGGAGGAGTGCCATGCGCCCCTGCCTCAAACCCGCTCTGCGCCGGGCCTGGCGCGACCGCAGCACGCTGCAGTTCGGCGTCGGCCGGGCGCACACCTCCCTGGTCACCGCGGCCGATCCGGGCGAGGCCGCCTTCCTGGACCTGCTCGACGGCACCAGGGAACTGCCGGCCCTTGCCGACGAGGCGGCCAGGCTGGGGATCCCGCCGGAACGGGTCGACAGCCTGCTGTCCGAGCTGGGCGCCTCCAGCGTGCTGGACGACACCTCGGCCCATCGCGACCTGCTGGAACTCCCCCCGCCGGAACTGGCCCGGCTGCAGCCCGACCTCGCCGCGCTCTCGCTGGCGCACCCGGCCCCCGGCAGCGCCCCGGCACTGCTGCTGGCCCGGCGCAGGGCCAGGGTCCAGGTCCGCGGGGCCGGCCGGATCGGCGCGGCCGTCGCCGCGGTCCTGGCCGCGGCCGGGGTCGGCCAGGTGGAGGTGGTGGACGGGGGTCGGGTCAGGGAGCAGGACACCTCGCCCTGCGGACTGCTGGTCGGCGACACCGGCCGCTACCGGGCCGCGGCCGCCCGGGCGGCGGTGCGCCGGGCCGCCCCCGGGCGCCCGGACGACCGCAGCGGCGGCGCGGACGACGACCGCGCTCCCGACCTGGTCGTGGTGGCGCCGCGTGGGGACTCCGCCGGGCTGCTCGCCGACCCGGAGGTCGGCCGGGAACTGCTCACCTCCGGCATCCCGCACCTCTACGCCGGGGTGCTGGAGACCCTGGGCACGGTGGGCCCGTTCGTCCTGCCCGGCAGCACCGGCTGCGGCCGCTGCCTCTCCCTGCACCGGGCCGACGAGGACCCGGCCTGGCCCCGGCTGCTGGCGCAGCACTGCTCGGGGCGGAACGGCGGACCCGGCAGCGGGGGCAGCGGCGGCAGCGCCCCCTGCGACACCGCTCTCGCCACGACGGTGGCCGGGCTGGCCGCCCTGCACTGCCTGATGTTCCTCGACGGCGGCTCACCCCCTAGCCTGGGCGGGTGGGCCGAGGTCTCCATGGTGGACGGCTCGATGCGGCGCCGACCGCTCGACCCGCACCCGGACTGCGGCTGCCGCTGGGCCGACCGAAGCACTGGGGGACAATGATGGCAACCCTCGCCCGTCGACTGGGAGGCATGCGTGAGCGATCTTCCGCGTAAAGCCGTGACCCGTACGGCCAAGCTCGCCGCCCTCCCGCTGGGGATGGCGGGTCGGGCCACGCTGGGCCTCGGCAAGCGCATCGGCGGTCGCCCGGCCGACGTCGTCGCCGCCGAGATGCAGCAGCGCACCGCCGACCAGTTGTTCCGCGTCCTCGGCGAGCTCAAGGGCGGGGCGATGAAATTCGGCCAGGCCCTGTCGGTCTTCGAGGCCGCGCTCCCCGAGGAGGTGGCCGGACCCTACCGGGCCGCACTCACCAAGCTGCAGGAGGCCGCGCCGCCGATGCCGGCCGGCTCCGTCCACACCGTGCTCGCCGAGCGGCTCGGCTCGGACTGGCGCGATCTCTTCCTGGAGTTCGACGACAAGCCGGCCGCCGCCGCCTCGATCGGCCAGGTGCACCATGCGATCTGGCACGACGGCCGCGAGGTCGCGGTGAAGGTGCAGTACCCCGGGGCCGGCGACGCGCTGCTCTCGGATCTGACCCAGCTCGGCCGGGTGGCCCGGCTGATCGGGCCGCTGATCCCCGGGCTCGATGTGAAGCCGCTGATCAGCGAGCTGCGCAACCGGGTCACCGAGGAGTTGGACTACGGCCTGGAGGCGCAGTCCCAGCGGATCCACGCCGAGGAGTTCGCCGACGACTGGGACATCCGGGTCCCCGGTGTGGTGGCCCAGGGCGACCAGGTCCTGGTCACCGAGTGGATGGACGGCGTCCCGCTGTCCGAGGTGATCAGCAACGGCACCCGGGAGCAGCGCGACCGGGCCGGGCAGCTGCTGGCCCGCTTCCTGTTCGCAGGACCGGCCCGTACCGGACTGCTGCACGCCGATCCGCACCCGGGCAACTTCCGGCTGCTGGTCGACGACGGCCCGGCCGAGGACTGGCGGCTGGGCGTGCTGGACTTCGGCACCGTGGACCGGCTGCCCGAGGGACTGCCGCTGCCGATAGGCACCGCCCTGCGGATGGCGCTCGCCGGGGACGCCGCCGGGGTGCTGGAGATGCTGCGGCAGGAGGGCTTCGTCAAGGCGTCGATCGACCTCGACCCGGCGGCCGTGCTCGACTACGTGCTGCCGATCATCGAGCCGGCGGCGGTCGACGACTTCCACTTCACCCGCAGTTGGATGCGCTCGCAGGCGGCCCGGGTCGGCGACCCGCGCTCGCCCGCCTACGCCCTGGGCCGCCAGCTGAACCTGCCGCCGGCCTACCTGCTGATCCACCGGGTGACCCTGAGCACCATCGGCGTGCTCTGCCAATTGGACGCGACCGCACGGCTGCGCGGCGAGCTGCTGGAGTGGCTGCCGGGCTTCGCCGAGGCCGAGGACTGGGCCGAGGCCGACGCCTGAGGGCTCGCCGACAGCCCGCAGGCCCGGAACCGCGGTGGGTTCCGGGCCTGCTCGGTAGTGATGTGGTGTGTGTCGTGCGTACTGCTCTCGTGGGTACTGCTGTTACTGCATGACCACGGCGGCGAGCGCCTTGCGCGCCTTCAGGGTCATCCGCTCGGCGCGCTGTCTGAGCTGGACGGCGCGCACGAGCCGTTCGTGCTCGGCCTCCTGGAGGCGTTGCTGAGTATGGAGACGAGCCAGGGCTTCGGGCATGAGTTGCATGTGGAGGGTCCTCAGGGGAGTGGTGGCCGGGTCGGTACCCGGGCGGGTGTCGGTGGCGGTGCTGCTGGGCTGGGACATCAGGGCCTGCTTGTCGGACGTCGGATCGATGGACGGATGGAAGGCTGCGGGTGCGGCCTGGTCGGACTTGGCGGTTGCCTCCCGCACGGATCTCCGCAGAGCGTTCGCGGGGGTGTGCCGGGCGGTCACGCGACGACCTCGTTCTTGCGCGGACGGCCACGGGGCCGCTTCCGGGCGACCACGACGCCCTGGACGAAGAGCTCGCCGCCCCAGACGCCCCAGGGCTCGCGGCGCTCGAGCGCGCCCTGCAGGCAGGCCGCCTTGACCGGACAGGTCCCGCAGAGGGACTTGGCGTACTCGACGTCGGCGGGGGTCTCGGCGAAGAAGACCTCGGGGTCGAGCGAGTGGCACGGGATGGGGGCGCCGAGGGTGTCGGCGTCGTCGAACGCGGTGAGCTGCATAGGTGGTACCTCCGGGGGGTGAGCCTGCTCGGTGGGCGAAGCGGTGGGCGCGTACGGGGCGGTCGGGCTGGTCACCGGTGACACGTTGTCCTCTTTCTCAGTTGCTCAAAAAACAGAAGGGCCGCGGTTCCCGAGTGGGAATCCGCGGCCCTGGAAGGCGACCTGACACATGATCAGGGTCGATCTCTCCAGGGTTCAGGCCCGCGGAAGGCCTTGCTTGCGTGGTACTGCTGGTGGTTTCCGGCACCCGCTGCATAGACGCGACCGTTATTGGCCTCGACTGCTGCTACGGATGCCGACATCGGTCGCTCATCGCGCATCGTCATCCACGTCGCCAGTCCGCCTTCGACACCGGTGGTGTCGGAGCCGGCGCCAAAGCCACCAAAACCGCCCAGAATCGGGGCAGGGATGGACAGCAGGGCGGCGGGCACGCCAAGGCAGGCGGCGGTCATGGGCCGACCAGTCAGTTTGATCAGGGTTGTCTTCACAATGTCCGCCTCCTCTCGGCGTGCTCGGATCCGGGCGGGCCAGGATCCTCGATGGTCAGTTGTCTTGGTGGTGCGATGGTGCGGTGTTACTGGTGGTGCCAGTGGTGCTGGTGACGGCTTCGTTCTCAACCGTCTCCGGCACGCTAGTGTGCTCCGCGCTGCGGGCGCAAACTATTTTTCCGGCGAGTTCTCTCCGGTGTCTTTCTCGTCCCAGAGGTCCGGAATGTCGTCCGATTCGTCTGGTTCTTCCGGCTGCCCCTCAACGGGCGCGGAGGCGTCCGGAGACTCCCCGCGACACAACGACAGCACGGCGGCCCCGTACTTGTCCAGCTTCGCCCGGCCCACTCCTGCGATTCCGGCCAGTTCGGCGACCGATCCGGGGGCGTCCTCGGCGATGGCGACCAGCGTCGCGTCGGTGAAGACGCAGTAGGCCGGGAGGCTCTGCAGCCTGGCCTGCTCGCCGCGCCAGTCGCGGAGCCGCTCGTACAGTCCCTCGTCCAGCTCGGACGGGCAGCCCTCGCAGCGGCGCAGCTTGCGCTCCACCGCCTCGGTGAGCACCCGGCCGCAGACCCGGCACTTCAACGGGGCCCTGTTCCGGCGGACCGCGGCCGGACCGCGCCCGCTGCCGCCTTCGGTGATCGACCCGCGGCCGCCGCCGACCCCGCGCGCGGCCCGCGCCGGAGTGCCGGGGCGCAGCCCGTCCAGGAAGCGTGACGGCTGGCGGCTGGCCCGGCCGCCGGGCGAGCGGGCCAGGGCCCAGGACAGGCCGAGGTGTGCCCGGGCCCGGGTCACCCCGACGTAGAGCAGCCGGCGCTCCTCCTCGATCTGCTCGTCGGTCCTGGCGTAGGTGATCGGCAGCATGCCCTCGGTGAGTCCGACCAGGAACACCGCGTCCCACTCCAGGCCCTTGGCCGAGTGCAGCGAGGCGAGGGTGACCCCCTCGACGGCCGGGGCGTGCTGGGCCGCGGCCCGGGCGTCGAGCTCGGTGACGTAGGCCGACAGGTCGGCGGGCAGCCCGGCCGCCGACTGGGCGGCCTCGAACTCCTCGCCGAGCCGGACCAGCGCGGCCAGGGACTCCCAGCGCTCGCGCACCGCGCCCGACCCGCTCGGCGGCTGGGCGGTGAAGCCCCGGGTGGAGAGCACCGCACGGACCTGCTCGGCCAGGCTCTCCGGGGCGCCGTCGAGCAGCGGATCGGTGCTGCCCCGGGCCGCGCCGCGGAGCAGCATCCCCGCCTCGCGCACCTCCGGGCGCTCGAAGAAGCGCTCCGCCCCGCGCAGCTGGTAGGCGATGCCGAGGTCGGCGAGGGCCTGCTCGTAGACCGCGGACTGCCCGTTGATCCGGAACAGCACCGCGATCTCGCTGGCCCGCACCCCGGCGGCGAGCAGGGCCTGGACCTTCCTGGCGGTGCCCTCCGCCTCGGCCGGCTCGTCCTGGTACTCGCTGTAGACCGGGTCCGGGCCGGCCTCGCGCTGCGAGACCAGCTCCAGCCGGCCCGCCGCGGCCCGCCCTCTGGCCTGGGCGAGCAGTCCGTTGGCGAGGTGCACCACCTGCGGGGTGGACCGGTAGTCGCGGACCAGCTTCACCACCGTGGCGTCGGGGTGCTTCTCCCGGAAGCCGAGCAGGTAGGACGGGGTGGCGCCGGTGAAGGAGTAGATGGTCTGACTGGCGTCGCCGACCACGCAGAGGCTGGACCGCGGGCCGAGCCAGAGGTCCAGCAACCGCTGCTGCAGCGGCGAGACGTCCTGGTACTCGTCCACCACGAAGTGCTGGTACTGGGCCCTGACCTGCTCGGCGACCTCGGCCCGGTCCTCCAGCACGCCGACCGCGAGCAGCAGCACGTCCTCGAAGTCGATGACGCCGCGGTCCCGCTTCAACTCCTCGTAGACCTTGTAGACCTGGCGGATCTCGGCCGGATCCCGCGGCGCCTCGCGGCCGGCCAGGCGGGCCGCGGCCGGATAGTCCTCGGGGACGGTCTGGGTGACCTTGGCCCACTCGATCTCGCCGGTCAGGTCCCGCAGTTCGGTGCGCTCCAGCCGGAGCCGGCAGCGCGCCGCGGCCTCGGCGACCAGCTGGACCTTGCGTTCCACCAGCCGCGGCAGCTCCCCGCCGACCACCCGCGGCCAGAAGTACTGCAGCTGGCGCAGCGCGGCCGAGTGGAAGGTCCTGGCCTGGACCCCCTCGGCGCCCAGCTGGCGCAGCCGCCCGCGCATCTCCCCGGCCGCCCGCGCGGTGAAGGTGACCGCGAGCACCCGCTGCGGCTGCATCACCCCGCTGCGGACGCCGTAGGCGATCCGGTGGGTGATCGCCCGGGTCTTCCCCGTCCCTGCGCCGGCGAGGACGCACACGGGACCGCTGAGGGCGGTGGCGACGGCACGCTGCTCCGGGTCGAGCCCGGCCAGCACGGCGTCGGCGTCCTGCGGGGGGAAGGGCTGGGCGCCCGGGAGCTGAACCTGCATGCGCCCATCCTCTCAAGTCCTGCCGACGGCCCCGCCCTGTTGTCCACAGGCCCGGTGTGTAGATAGGAAGTGGAATGTTCCACCCGCCGCAGGCGTTGCACCGACGTCTGTCGACCGAATGACGAAGGAGCGACCTCGATGCCCGCCACGATCACCATGTACAGCACCACCTGGTGCGGTTACTGCCGTCGGCTGAAGACCCAGCTCGACCGCGAGGGCATCGGCTACACCGAGGTCAACATCGAGCACGACCCGGACTCGGCCGCCTTCGTCGAGAAGGTCAACGACGGCAACCAGACCGTGCCGACCGTACTCTTTCCGGACGGCTCCGCGCTGACCAACCCCTCGCTGGCCCAGGTCAAGGCCAAGCTCGCGGCCTGAGGCCGCACCCGGAGACACACACCAGCCCCGCCGCGCGGCCGTGCCGCGGCGGGGCTGTTCGCTGCCCGGTGACCGGTCGGCTACTCCCCGGTCCGTCGTCCGAGCGAGTACACCAGGCGGTTGCGGTCGGCGCAGTAGCGGGTCTCGGTCACCCGGATCGGGCCCGACTCGGTGAAGCCGGTGCGCAGCTGCACCAGCAGCGGGACCCCGGGGCCCGCCTGGAACCACTGCGCCTCCTCCGGATTGGGCATCCGTGCGGCCAGTTCGTCCACGCAGCCGATCTCCACATGGCCCGCCGACCCCAGCGCGACCTCGTCCCCGCCCTCGACCGGGTCCGGGTCCATCAGCGCGGTACTGGCGGCGAGGGCGACCGGGTAGTGGCTCTCCTCGATGGACCAGGGTTCGCCGTCCATGTGCCGCAGCACCCGCCGGAGCACCACCGCCTCACCGGCCTTGATCCGCAGCCGATCGGTGATGTCAGTGGTCGCTCGTACGATCAGCATCTGGAAGTCGGCCGTCAGTTTCCGCCCGGCCCGCTCCGCCTCCTGCGCATACGACTGGGAGGGTGGAGTGAGCGGAGTTTCGAACGCCGGATCGACCGGAGCCCGATATGCGTGGTGATCCAGGACCGGATGGTCCTTGAGATAGGTGCCTTTTCCCTGGACCCGGACCAGAAGACCTTCATTGACCAGCACATCAACTGCTAGTCGGACAGTATTACGAGCTACCCCGTATTGATTTTCCAGCTCGCTTTCCACCGGCAGCGGCTCCCCGCCCTGCCACTCTCCGGTCATGATCCGGCGACGCAGATCCGCAGCCAGTCGCTGGTATTTGGGGGCCTGTCCCGGGCCACGAGAAATGTTCACTCAGCGAATGTAGCCATTCGGCTTGCGCGACATCCGAGAAACCAGCCAACATAAGTCAAGATTGGCGTAATACCACTCCATCCAACCACTTGCGTGCTATCCCTATCCATGCCCCGAATGCAGCAATCCGGGGCAGTCCCCAGCCATCAGCCACCTCGCACGGCCGGAGCAGCCACGATGACCAACCGGAGAGCCTGGGCCGCGATCGCCTCCTTCCCTCCCCACCTGCAGAACGTCCGCCACGCCCGGCGGATCACCCGTACCGCGCTGGCGGCCTGGGACGCGCACGACCTGGTCGACAGCGCGGAGACGGTGGTCTCCGAACTGGTCACCAACGCCCTGCAGTACGGCCGCGGTCCGGTCGACCTGACGCTGGCGCTGACCGGCCGGCACCTGCGGATCGCCGTCACCGACGAGGGCACGTCGCTGCCGGTGCCCAGGGACGCGGCCGAGGACGCCCAGAGCGGACGCGGACTGGCCATCGTCGGGATGCTGGTCGAGAGCTGGGAGGTGGTGGTCCGGCTCACCGGGAAGACGGTGACCTGCGTCCTCGCCGTGCAGCCGACCGAACCCGATGCGGAGCCGGGCACCGGCGGGGCGGTCCCGGAGTTCGCTCCCGAACCCGCCGTCGTGGGCGGAACGCGGCGACGCCGTGTCCGCCCTTCGGGTGAACACGGCGCCTGAAGCACATCAGGGGCGCGCACCCCTGACTCTCACTCCCCCACTAACTGACTACCAGCCACTACCCGACTACCAGCGGGCGGACTCCGGCAACGGGCCGCCGTACCAGAGCTCCACCAGCCGACGGGCGATCGAGATCCCGGAGGGCGGCAGCACCGTGCCGTCCTCCATCCCCGTCCTGAGCTCCTCGCGGCTGAACCAGCGGGCCTCGGAGAGCTCCTCGCCGTCGACGGTGATCTCGGTGCCGCCGTCGCTGTCGTCGGCGCGCCCCATGAAGCCCAGCATCAGGCTGGACGGGAACGGCCAGGGCTGGCTGGCCACGTAGTTCACCGAGTCGGGGTCCACCCGGACCCCGGCCTCCTCGGCGACCTCGCGGGCCACCGCCTGCTCCAGAGACTCGCCCGGCTCCACGAAGCCGGCCAAGGTCGAGTAGCGCCCCTCCGGCCACAGCGCCTGACGGCCCAGCAGGGCCCGGTCCTGCCCGTCGGTGATCATCATGATCACCGCCGGGTCGGTGCGCGGGTAGTGCTCGTGCGCGCAGGAGGTGCAGCGCCGCACGTGCCCGGCCAGCGCCGGGACGGTGGGGTGCCCGCAGCGTGAGCAGAAGCGGTGCGAGCGGTGCCAGTTCTCCAGCGCCACGGCGTGCACCAGCAGTCCCGCGTCCCGGTCCGCCAGCAGCGCGCCGACCTCGCGCAGGCCCGCGGTACGGGCGTCGCCGTCCAGCCGCCCGGGCAGCGTGCCGCCGGTCAGCGCGACCGCGAAGTAGGCCGTGCCGTCCCCGTCGACGCCCAGGAAGTAGCGCTCGCCGCCCTCCGGCGCCTCGAAGCTGGGCAGCAGCACCAGTTCGGTGCCCTGCTCGGTGTCCATCACGAACGCCTGGCCCTCGGCGACCGCCAGCACCTTGGTGTCCGGGTGGCTCCAGGCCGCCGCCAGCCACGGTTCGTCCTGGCGGTGCTCGGCGGCACGGTCGACCCCGGCCCTGGACAGCGCCAGCGGCGGGTACGCGTCCGGCCGTCCCTGCTGCTCGGTCCCCGCCTTCTCCTGCACGGTCACGTGGTACCCATCTCCCCGATCATCACTGCTCACCATGGTGTTCCAACCACTGCGACTTATTCCGCCGGCGGTACAAGTCAGGAAGTCCCGGCCGGATTCCAGTGCTCCGCGAGATCGCCCCAGAGGTAGGCCGAGGTCTCCACGCCCTTGGCGAGGAGGTCGAGCTCGACCTTCTCGTTGACCGAGTGCCAGCCGTCCGAAGGGACCGAGATCCCCAGGAACAGCACCGGGGCGCCGAGCACGTCCTGCAAATCGGCCGCAGGTCCGGATCCACCCTCACGGGTGAACCTGATCTTCTGTTCGAATGCACGCCCCATGGAGCGGACCACTGACTGCAGCGCCGGGTGGGCCAGCGGCGTCAGGCAGGGGCGGGTGGTCCCGGTGAAGGTGATGCTGTGCCGGATACCGGCCGGCAGCCGGTCGGCCACCCAGTCCGCCACGGCCTGCCGCACCCGCTCCACGTCCTGCCCGGCGACCAGCCGGAAGGACAGCTTGAGGTGCGCCTCGGCCGGGACGATGGTCTTGCCACCCGGTCCGGTGTAGCCGCCGTAGACCCCGTTGACCTCGGCGGTCGGCCTGGCCCAGATCCGCTCCAGCGTGCTGAACCCCTTCTCCCCCAGGGTGGCCCGGGACTTCGCCACCCCCAGCCACTCCGACTCGTCGAACGGCAGCTCGGCGAAGAGCCCGCGCTCCTCCGCGGTCAGTTCGACCACGCCGTCGTAGAAGCCCGGGACGGCCACCCGCCGGTCCTCGTCGTGCAGCCCGGCGACCAGGCGTGCGGCCTCGGTGGCCGGGTTGGGCACGGCGCCGCCGAAGGAGCCCGAGTGGATGTCCTGAGCCGGGCCGAACAGGTCGATCTGCAGCTCCACCATGCCGCGCATACCGGTGCAGACGGTCGGGGTGGTCTCGGCCCACATCCCGGTGTCGGAGATCATCACCACGTCCGCCGCCAGCCGGTCGGCACGGTCCCGGATCAGCGCGCCGAAGTTCGGCGAGCCCGACTCCTCCTCGCCCTCGATCAGCAGCTTGAGGTTGACCGCGGGGGCGGTGCGCCCGGTCGCCGCCAGATGCGCCCGCACCCCCAAGGTGTGGAAGAAGACCTGGCCCTTGTCGTCGGCGGCGCCCCGGGCGAACATCCGCCCGTCCTGCACCACCGGCTCGAACGGGTCGGTCGCCCAGCCGTCCTCGCGGGCAGCCGGCTGCACGTCGTGGTGGCCGTAGACCAGCACGGTCGGCGCGTCGGCGTCGCCCGAGGGCCACTCGGCGAAGACCGCGGGCAGACCGCCGTCCCGGGTCTCCCACACCTCGGCCACCGGGAAGCCGGTCTCGCCGAGCTTCGCGGCGAGCCACTCGGCGGACTGCCGGACCGCGGCGGCCCGGTCCGGGTCGGCGGAGACCGAGGGGATGCGCAGCCAGGCCGCGAGGTCGTCGAGGAAGGCGGTGCGGTGCTCGGCGATGAAGTCGCGGACCGCGCTGTCCGGGAAAGTCGTCATGGGTCGACTCTAGTTCGATCTCCGACCGGGCCCGTCATCGCGCCGGTGGACCGTGGCCACCGTCACGTCCGACGGCCGTACCCCCGGCTGCGGTCCGGGCCCGCTCGGAGCGGTGGGCCCCAGGCGCTAGGTTCTAGGCGTGAGCCCTCTCCGCATCGCGACCTTCAACCTGCTCCACGGGCAGCCGCTGGACGAGGACGGCAGCCCGCTCCCCCTCCCCGAGGACCCCGGCGCACCCCTTGCCGAGGCCGTCGCCGCCCTCGACGCCGATGTCCTGGCCATGCAGGAGGTCGACCGCTACCAGGAGCGCTCCGGGCTGGTCGACCAGGCGGCCGTCGCCGCCAAGGCGCTGGGGGCCGGCGACTGGCGCTTCGCCGCCGCGCTGCACGGCCGGCCCGCCCCCGGCGCAGGCTGGATCCACGAGAACGCCCCCTCGGACCGGCTGGCCTACGGCCCCGAGGATCTCGACACCGGCGCCGACCTGCCCTCGTACGGGACGGCGCTGATCACCCGGCTGCCGGTGCACCACTGGCGGGCCCGGCGCTTCGCCCCGGCACCGTTCGGCCTGCCGCTCCGGGTCGCCGGGCGGCGCGGGCTGATCCCGGTGCCGGACGAGCCGAGGGCCGCGCTGGCCGCCGTCCTGGAGGGCAGCCACGGTCCGTTCACCGTGGTCGCGGCGCACCTGTCGTTCGTCCCGGGCTGGAACATGGGCCAGCTCGCCGGCATCCGCCGCTGGATCTCCGACCTGCCGGCGCCCTACCTGCTGCTGGGCGACTTCAACCTGATCGGCCCGGTGCCCCGCACCGTCCTCGGCGGGGCCGCGATCGTCGACGGCCTGGGCCGCGAGCGCTGGCGCCGGGACGGGGTGCCGCGCCGGGAGCACGGACGGGAGGCCCGCGAGGCCAGGCGGATCCAGCGCCGGCTGCGGGTGCGCCGGGGCGTGCAGCTGCGACCGCGCCCGGCGGCGGCGCTGCCGCAGCGGGCGCTGCTGCAGGGCTGGCGCGACCTGGCCAGGACGCCGACCTATCCGGCGCACCGGCCCTCGGTGCAGTTCGACCACGTGCTCGCGGTCGGGGTGCCGCGCAGCGCCGTGCTCGGCAGCGACGCCCCGGCGCTGGGGCTCTCGGACCACCGCCCGCTGCTGGTACGGGTGGACCTCTGAGCTGCGACTCCTGAGCTGCGACTGCTGACGTCCGGTCAGTGTCCGTAGGTCCGTTGGGAGGTGCGGCCGCGCGGGTGGCCGACGAAGCCGAACCGCCCCGGGTGCTGCGGGCGCGCTGCCTGCGCCGTGCCGTCGACCTGCCGCTCGCCGTCGACCTGCGCCGGGACCGGGCCGATCGCCCGCGGGACCGTCGGCGCGTACTGCAGCAGCAGCATGGCGGCGTCGTCGCCGAGCTGACGGCCGACATGCCGCCGGATGTCCGCGTGCAGCCGCTCCAGCAGTTCGGCCGGGTCGTCGGCGACGGCGACCGCCGGCAGCCGGTCGACCAGGGGGTAGAAGGTGCCCCAGCGGTCGCGGGCCTCGATCACCCCGTCGGTGAACAGCAGGATCCGGTCACCGTCGTGCAGCGGGAGCTCCAGCACCGGCGGGTCGACCTCCCCCGGCTCCAGCACGCCCAGCGGCGGAACCGGGGTGACCGGGTCCAGCGCCCGCACCGGCGCGCCGGTGCGCAGCAGCAGCGGGGCCGGGTGGCCGCAGTTGACGATCTCGACGACCTGGTCGGGACGGACGCTGACCAGCACCAGGGTGACGAACTCCTCCTCGGTGCCCTCGTGGTCGTTCTCGTGCAGGGCGCGGTGCAGGCTGTCGGCGAGCCAGGCGGCGACCCGGTCCAGGGCCGGCTCCTGGTGCGCCGCCTCCCGGAAGGCACCCAGCACGGCGGCGGCCGTCTCGACCGCCCCCAGCCCCTTGCCGCGCACGTCGCCGATCACGGCGCGGACGCCGTAGCGGGTCTGCACCACCTCGTAGAGGTCGCCGCCGATCCTGGCGTGGGCCGCGGCCGCCGCGTAGTGCACCGCGGTGCGCATCGGGCCGACCCGGGGCGGGATGGAGCGCAGCAGCACCCGCTGGGCGACCTCGGAGACCAGCCGGGCGTCGGCGAGCGCCTGCTCCTGACGGTTGCGCAGCAGCACGCTGGTGGAGCCGATGGCGGCGATGAGGATCACCGCGAAGACGCTCGCGGAGTGCACCGACTGGCTCAGGGTGCCGTCCGCCGCGGCCAGTCCGAAGGCCGCGGCGACGGTGACCCCGCCCACCGCGAGCGGGTACCAGGTGCGGCTGCTGACGACGGCGGCGAGGGCCGGGCCTGCGGTGAGCGCGGGCTCGAAAGTGACGTCGGGGTTTCCGCTGGCACGGTCGAGTGCGATCACCAGGGCAATGCCGAGGAAGGGCAGCACCAATATGGCGCGGCTCCAATTGGTCAGACGGCGAAACCTTCCGGCGGCACTCAACGTCATTATCTCCTGCGGGCACGGAGGATCTGATCACTTGTTTACAGTGAGCTGGAGCGGGGCTGGAGTTGACCGGTTCTGACTCCACATTAGGCACGAAAAGGACATGCTGCACAGCCCTTTCACAAATCTTCCGTGGCTCCCCCACCCATGGACAGCCCATTTGGAGTAATGCCGCTCATCAGAGCCTCCAGTTCCGGCCGTCCCGGCAGTGACTCCGGTCGCACCACGCTGCCGCTGCGAACGTACAGAAATGCGGCGGAGACCTGTTCGAGCGGGGTGCCGGTGGATTCAGCCCAGGCCAGCCGGTAGACGGCGAGCTGGAGCGGATCGGCGGTCTCGCGCTGGTTGGTCTTCCAGTCGACCACGTCGAAACCGCCGTCCGCGGTCCGGTAGACCGCGTCGATTCGGCCGCGCACCACCCTTCCCGCGAGAAGCAACTGGAACGGCGCCTCCACCCGGTACGGGGTCGCGGTCGCATAGGGGGTGCGCAGGAAAGCCTCTTTCAGCCGGGCCAGATCCCGCTCGTCCTCGATTCCGTCGTCGTCGGCGCCTGGGAGGTCGTCCTCGCCGAGCAGCATCAGCGGTTCGAACCGCGACTCCACCCAGGCGTGGAACCGGGTGCCCCGGCGGGCGGCCGGCTGCGGCGGTCGCGGCATCGGACGGGCCAGTTCGCGGGCGAAGCCGTCCGGATCGGCGGCCAGCCGCAGCACCTGGGAGGCGGTGAGCGCGGCCGGCAGCGGGACGTCGCGGACCAGGGCGCGGGCCCGCAGCAGCTCGCCGCTGAGCGCTTCCAGGTCGCGGTCCCAGGCGGCGACCAGCCGCTGGTCCTCGGGGGCCAGCCCGGCGCCGGGGGCGGGGGCGGCCTGGCGCTCGGCCCCGTACCCGGCCTCGTACTCGTCTTCGTACCCGGGGTCCCACTCGGGCTCCCAGTCGTCCAGCTCCGGGGGCTCAGGCTCGGGCTCAGGCTCGGCCGCCGCCGCGGCCAGGCCGGCCAGGACCCGCAGCCCGGCCTCGCGGCGGGCCGCCTGGGCGGCGCCGTCCAGCGGCAGCGGCCAGGGATGCTCGGCGGTACGGGTCAGCGAGGGGTTCTCGGCATCCTCCTCCGGGGCCTCGGCCCATGCCTCGATCTCCCCGCCGGTACCGCCCTCGCAGTAGTCGCGCAGCTCCTCCAGGAACGGCGAGGGCCCCCTGCGCCGCTTCTGGGTCGGCCCCCACCAGTGCCCGGAGGCGAGCAGCAGGTTGCGCGGCCGGGTGAAGGCGACGTACCCGAGCCGCAGTTCCTCGGTGGCGGCGTGCTCCTTCATCTCCGCGGTGAACGCCTTCATCCCGGCGGCGGTCCACGGCGGCGTGCCCGGCAGGGTCGCGCCGTCGCCGCGCAGCTCGTGCGGCAGGGCCTCGGCCCGGCTGGTCCACCGCTCCCGCCCCTTCTCCCCCGGGAAGACCCCCTTGACCAGACCGGGGACGGCGACGACATCCCACTCCAGGCCCTTGGAGCGGTGCGCGGTGAGCACCTTCACGGTGTCGTCCCCGCCCGGCAGCGAGTTGTCCAGGCCCCGGTCGTACTCCTGGGCCGCGCGCAGGAAGCCGAGGAAGGCCGAGAGCGAGGGGTCGCCGTCCAGGTCGGCGAAGCCGGCGGCGACGTCCAGGAAGGCGTTCAGGGTCTCCTTGCGCCGGGCGGCCAGCGCATGCGGCGAGGCCGACAGCTCGACCTCCAGGCCGGTCACGGACAGCACCCGGTGCAGCACGTCCATCAGCGGCTCGGCCAGTGAGCGGCGCAGATCGCGTATCTCGGCGGCGATCCGGGCGAAGCGGGCCCGGGCCTCCTCGGAGAACGGCAGCTCCGGCGCCCCCTCGCGGTCGCCGCGGTCGGCGCGCAGGAAGGTCTCCAGCGCGTCGGCCAGCGAGACCACCTCGGTCGGGTCGGTGCCGGCGACGGCGCCGACCAGCCGGTCCTGCTCGTCGGCGCCGCCGACCCGGACCAGGTCGGCGGCGAGCCGGCCGAGCAGGGCCAGGTCCCGCGGGCCGATCCGCCAGCGCGGGCCGACCAGCAGCCGGACCAAGGCCGCGTTGGCGGTCGGGTCCTGGAGCACCTCGCAGACCGAGACCAGGTCGGCGACCTCGGGCAGGTTCAGCAGCCCGGACAGGCCCACCACCTCCACCGGGACATCCCTGGCCACCAGCGCCGCGTGGATGTCGGGGAACAGCTCCCGGCCGGCCCGGCAGAGCACCGCGATCCGGCCGGGCGCCGTCCCGGTGCGCACCAGATGGGCGATGGAGTCGGCGAGCCAGGCGACCTCCTGGTCGTAGGTGTCCAGCAGGGCGCAGCGCAGCAGGCCGTCCCGCTCGGCGCCGGGCGCGGGGCGCAGCGCCTCGACGCCCTCGTGCATCTCGCGGAGCGGGGCGGCCAGAATGTTGGCGAACTCCAGCAGCCGGCCGCCGCTGCGGCGGTTCTCGCTGAGCGAGTAGCGGGCGGCGGAGACCCCCGAGTCCGACGGGAAGTGCACCGGGAAGTCGTCCAGGTTGGCGACCGAGGCGCCGCGCCAGCCGTAGATCGCCTGGCAGGGGTCGCCGACGGCGGTGACCGGGTGGCCGCCGCCGTAGTGGTCGCTTGCCCCGAAGAGCCCGGCCAGCAGCAGCCGCTGGGCCACCGAGGTGTCCTGGTACTCGTCCAGCAGCACCACCCGGAACTGCTCCCGCAGCAGCCGGCCGACCTCGGGGCGGGTCTGGGCGAGCCGGGCGCAGGCGGCGATCTGGTCGCCGAAGTCCATCAGCCCGGC
This sequence comes from Streptacidiphilus jeojiense, assembly GCF_000719095.1. Taxonomy (GTDB): domain Bacteria; phylum Actinomycetota; class Actinomycetes; order Streptomycetales; family Streptomycetaceae; genus Streptacidiphilus; species Streptacidiphilus jeojiensis. The sequence continues at coordinate 194,961 of NZ_JOEH01000016.1, forward strand.
CTCGGCCTTGCGGCGGCGGTAGCGGACCACCAGGTCCGCCAGCTCCAGCCGGGCGGCGGCGGCCCTGGGGACCTTGCGCAGCTCCTCGTTGGTGATCCGGGCCGTGGCCAGCTCGGCCAGCAGCGCGGTGTCGTACTCCTGGAGCCGGTCCGGCTCGACCAGGTGCTCGGAGAGTTCGCCGTCCAGGGTCAGCAGTTCGGCGATCAGCGTGGAGAAGCCGCTGGTCAGCGCGGGGTAGGGGCCGGGGGCCTGGCGCAGTACCCGGGCCGCCAGCTGGTAGCGGGTGGCGTCGGCGAGCAGCCGGACGTCCGGCTCCAGGCCTATCCGCAGCCCGTGCTCCTTCAGCAGCCGCCCGGCGAAGGAGTGGTAGGTGGAGATCTCCGGCTCGCCCAGCACGTCCTCGGCGTCCGCCGGCTCCAGGTCCACCACCCCGGCCTGCACCAGTGCCCGGCGCACCCGCTCGGCCAGCTCGCCGGCGGCCTTGTTGGTGAAGGTCAGCCCCAGCACCTGCTCGGGGCGGACCTGCCCGGTGCCGACCAGCCAGACCACCCGGGCCGCCATCACCGTGGTCTTGCCGGAGCCCGCGCCCGCGACGATCACCGCGGGGGCGAGCGGCGCCGTGACGGCGCGCAACTGCTCCGCGGTGAAGGGGATGCCGAGCAGCTGCTTGAGCTGCTCGGGACTGCTGAGGGGAGGGTCGGCGGGGTCGGTGGTGCTCGGGCTCACCCCAGGAACGCTATCCGGCCCCACTGACAGCGGACCACCCGCTCGCGAGGCGCCTTCACTCCACCACCTGCCGGCCCTCCGGATGCCCGGAGCAACTGCGGCGGAAGGAACAGGTGGCGCAGCCGGGCCCGACGGTCGGGGTGAACCGCTCGTTGACGATCCGGTCGGCGGCCTCGGCGAGCAGGTCCTCGACCCAGCCGGGGTCACCGGCCAGCGACGCCTGCGCCTGGACCTTGGGCCGGTCCTCCTTGCCCCTGCCGGCCGGCTGCCGCAGCTGCACCAGCTCGGCGCCGCCCGGTTCCGGGCGTTCCCCCTCGAACGCCTCGACGTCGTCCACCGCCCCTTCGGCGACGGCCAGCTGGTAGACCCCGAGCTGGGGGTGGGTCAGCAGCTCGGGCCCGCTGACCACGTGCTTGCCGGTCTTGAAGTCCACCACGAAGGCCGCGCCGGTCTCGGCGTCGCGTTCGACCCGGTCCATGCTGCCGCGGATCCGGATCACATGGTCGCCGACCTTCAGCTCGACCTCGAAGGGGTGCTCGGTGGCCACCGGGACCCGTCCGCGCTCAGCGGCGTGCCAGGTCAGGAAGCGCTCCAGGGCGGCCCGGGCCTCGCCCTTCTCCTGCTCCGACTTCCACGGCGCGTCGAAGGCCAGCGCGTCCCAGACCGTGTCCAGACGCTCCATCAGCACGCCCAGATCGGCCGGGGTGCGCCCGGAGCCCACCTCCTCGGCCAGCACGTGCACCACGTTGCCGAAGCCCTGGGCCCCGCTGGACGCCTGCTCGGCGTGCACCTCACGGCCGAGGAACCACTGCAGCCCGCAGGAGTTCACCTGGTCCAGCGCACTGCCCGACAGCCGCAGCGGCTGCGCGGGATCGCGCACCGGCACGGTGTTCACGGTCGGGTCGGCCATCCCCCACCAGCGCTGCGGATGGGCCGAGGGGACCAGCGGGTAGCCGTCCTCGTCGGTGAGCGCCGCCAGCCGCACCAGCCGCTGCGCCGCCGCCTCGCGCAGGGCGGGGTCGGCGGCCGGGTCCACGGTGGTCGCCCGCAACTCGGCGACCAGGGCCGCGACCGCGAGCGGGCGGCGCGGACGGTGGGTCACGTCCTCGACCCGCACGGCCGGGACCCGGCTGCCGTCCGGACGCTCCCGGTAGAGCTCGCGCAGGAAGCGTGACGGTTCGTCACCGTCCTCGGCCGGGGCCTTCACCGCGGTGACCACCAGCCGCTCCCGGGCCCGGGTGGCGGCGACGTAGAACAGCCGGCGCTCCTCGGCCAGCAGCGCACCGGGGGTCAGCGGCTCGGCGATGCCGCTGCGGCCGATCCGGTCCGCCTCCAGCAGCGAACCGCGGCGCCGCAGGTCGGGCCAGAGCCCCTCCTGCACCCCGGCGACCACGACCAGGCCCCACTCCAGTCCCTTGGCGCGGTGCGCGGTGAGCAGCCGCACCGCGTCCGGCCGCACCGTGCGGCCGGACAGGGTGTCGGCGGCGATGTCCTGCTGCTCCAGTTCGGCCAGGAAGTTGAGCGCGCCGCGCGGACCCTTCACCCGCTCCTCGGCCCGGGCCGCGGTCTCGAACAGGGCGCAGAGCGCGTCCAGGTCGCGGTCGGCGTTGCGGCCCGCCGTGCCGGGGCGCAGCGCGGCCGTCTCCAACCGACGCCGCCAGCGCTCGGAGCCCTCCCACAGCGCCCACAGCGCCTCCTCGGCGGAGGCCCCGCCGGAGATCATCTCCCGTACCTTGCGCAGCAGCTGGCCCAGGTGCAGCGCCCGGCCGGCGAAGGAGCGGTCGTGCGTGACCAGCCGCTCGGGCTCGGCCAGCGCCTCCCGGACCAGCGCCTCGGCGGGACGGACCGCCCGCGGCTGGTCCGCCCCCAGAGCCGCCTCCCGGCGGAGCTGGGCGCGCTCCTCCTCGCGCAGCGCCCGGCCCAGGCGGCGCAGGTCGGAGCCGTCCAGGCCGCCCAGCGGGCCGGTGAGCAGGGTGTGCGCGACCTCGGTGGTGAGCGGGTCGGCGGCGTAGGGCCCCTCGGGGTCCTCGGGGCCGTCCCGGTCCGCAGCGCCGGTGCGTCGCCGGTCCCTGACCGCGCCGACCGCGCACACCCGCAGTGCGGTGAGCAGCGGGGCCACCGCCGGCTCCAGGTGCAGCGGCAGGTCGTCCCCGTCGATCTCCAGCGGCACCCCGGCCGAGCTCAGCGCCCGCCGGAAGCCGGGGATGGAGCGGCCGCCGGCCCGGACCAGCACGGCCATGTCGCTCCAGGGCACGCCCTGTTCCAGATGGGCGCGGCGGAGCAGGTCGGCGATGTTGTCGGTCTCGGAGCCCGGGGTCGGGTAGGTGTAGACCTCGACCCGTCCGCCGGGACGGCTGGGGATCAGCCTGCGGTGCTGCTCCAGCGCCTGCGCCGGGAGCCGGCCCATCGGCATCCGCTCGGTGAGGGTGCGGCTCGCCGCCAGCAGCACCTCGCCGGAGCGGCGGGACACCCGGAGCACCTTGATCGCCGCCGGGCTGCCGTCCGCCTGCGGGAAGTCCTGGGGAAAGTCGAGGATGCCGTTGATGTCGGCGCCCCGGAAGGCGTAGATCGACTGGTCCGGGTCGCCGACCGCGACCAGCTCCCGGCCGTCGCCCGCCAGCGCGTGCAACAGCCGGACCTGGGCCGGGTCGGTGTCCTGGTACTCGTCCACGTAGACCACCCGGTACTGGCGGCGCAGCTGCTCGCGGATCTCGGGGCGCTCGGCCAGCAGCACCGCGCGGTGCACCAGCTCGGCGTAGTCCAGGACGCCGTAGTTGTCGAGGACGTCCAGGTACTGCGCCAGGAAGTCGGCGGCGGCCTGCCAGTCGGGGCGGCCCACCTCGGCGGCGAAGCGGCGCAGCGCGTCCTCGCCCAGCCCCAGCTCACGGGCGCGGGCCAGCACGGCGCGGACCTCGTCGGCGAAGCCCCGGGTGGTCAGACAGGCACGGAGCTCGTCCGGCCAGCGGATGCCCAGGCCCTCGCGGGCGTCCTCGGCGCCGCCGGCCAGCAGGTCGCGCACCATCACGTCCTGCTCGGGACCGGAGAGCAGCCGGATCGGGTCGGCGAAGAGGTCGGCGTCCTGGTGGGCCCGGACCAGGGCGTAGCAGAACGAGTGGAAGGTGGTGGCCTGCGGGACGGACACTGCGGCCCCGGAGCCCGCAGTGCCCGCCGCACCCGCCACACCCGCCCGCGCGGTCATCCGGTCGCGCAGCTCGACCGCGGCCTTGCGGCTGAAGGTGAGGACCAGGATCTGCTCCGCCGGGACGCCCTCGGCGACCCGCCGGGTCACCGCCTCCACCAGGGTGGTGGTCTTACCGGTGCCCGGGCCGGCCAGGACCAGCAGCGGCCCGCCCCGGTGGTCCACGACGGCCTGCTGGTAGGCGTCGAGGACGGGGGGCTCGGGCGTGGCGAGCGGGTCGCGCACCAGGCGGTACGCGCCCCCGCGCACCGGGGGGTCGGGCAGGGAGCTCATCGGGCGGTCCAGGGGCAGTGCATGCGGGAGGGCAGCGGAAGCCGGTGGCGTGGCTGGTCGGAGTGGCTCGTCCGGTCAGGCGTCCCAGACGTCGTCCGCTACCGCGAGCCTACGATCCTCCACCGTCACTCACGCTGTTGTCTCCGGTTCACGGGAACCTCGACCCGCCGCTCCGAAATTGTCGGACCCCTGTGCTAACGGCCCTACCGCCCGTCCCAGCGGGCCCGGGCGAGGTCCACCCTGGGCAGGTCCTCGGCCGCCGCCGAGCCCCGGGCCGGGCCGCGTCCGCGCACGCTGCGCAACGGCGTGCCCTCCATCCGGTACTGCTCCAGCGCCCGCAGTTCGTGTCCGGGCAGCAGCGCCCCGTCCGCCCGCACCACCCGCCACCAGGGCACGGCGCCGCCGTACAACGCCATCACCCGCCCCACCTGGCGCGGTCCGCCCTCTTCCAGGTACTCGGCGACGTCACCGTAGGTCATCACCCGACCCGTCGGGATGCGCTCGGTCAGCTCCAGCACCCGCTCCGCGAAGGGCGGCAGCTCGGCCGGCTCCACATGCGACTCATGGTCCTCACTCACCTGTCGCATTGTGTCCCATCACACTGAGAGGTCCGACACGTACGGGTGGAGCCGTCCGGGAACCTCCTCGCCCACCCGGGCGGAGGAATGTAGCATCCGCCAGGGACCCGAACCGGGGTACCTGACACCGACACGCATCCTCCACCCATGCCACCCTTGAGGGGTCGGTGACAGGCGACCAGAAGGCACAGACATTCAGATGACCGGATCGAGCGCGAGCGCCGACCAGGCAGCGGACGCCTCCGGCACCATGCCCGACGCCTCCGGTCCGTCACCCTCGGCCGCCTCCGGACCCGGTTCCGAGCCGATCAGCGGCGGCGAACCCGCCGCCGAGCCGGCCTCCAGGCCGCCCGCCCCGCCCGTCGAAGCCCCCGTCGTCGACCTGGTCAAGGTCCCCGGCCTGCAGCACCGCTCGACACTGCCGGCCGAGACCCGTGCCAGCTCGCACGTCGCCGTGGACGAGCCGCTGCTGGCCGCCCGGGTGCACCGCCCCTCCGACCTGATCCGCTTCCTGCTGGGCATCCTCGGCGTCGCCGCCGTCCTGGTGCTGGCCAGCATCGCCACCTCGACCACCACCGGGCTGCAGAGCGACATCTCGGCGGGCGTCACCAAGGTCCCCAGCTTCCTCACCACCATCACCGGCGTCATCTCCACCGCCGCAGTGCTGATCGTCCCGCTGGCCTTCGCGGTGGAACGGCTGATCAAACGGGACGGCCTGCGGGTCGCCGACGGCGTGCTGGCGGCGGTGCTGGCGCACGGCATCTCGCTGGCGGTGGACCTGTGGGTGGTCAAGGCAGCGCCGGAGTCCATCACCGCCGCGCTGACCCAGCAGATCCCCAACACCACCACGCTCACCGACCCGGTGCACGGCTACCTCACCCCCGTCATCGCCTACATGACGGCCGTGGGCATGGCCAGCCGCCCGCGCTGGCGGGTCGCGCTCTGGGCCGTGGTGCTGCTGGACGGGCTGTCCGAACTGATCAGCGGACACACCACCCCGCTGTCCATTGCAGTAACCATCCTGCTGGGCCTGACCGTGGCCTACGGCACCCTCTACGCCGTCGGCACCCCGAACGTCCGCCCCACCGGCGAGACCCTGCTGCTGGGGCTGCGCAAGGTCGGCTTCGCCCCGCTCAGCGCCCACCGCTCCACCGACGGCCCCGAGGGCACCCGCCGCTACCTGGTCATCCAGGACCACGCGCTGCCGCTGGACGTCCACGTCATCGACCGCGAGCAGCAGGCCTCCGGCTTCTTCTACCGGCTCTGGCGGCGGCTGCAGCTGCGCACCGTCACCGTCCGCTCCAGCCCCCAGTCGCTGCGCCAGGCCCTGGAGCAGGAGGCCCTGATCGCCTACGCGGCCAACGCGGCCGGGGCGCACTCCCCCAGGCTGATCGCCACCTCCGAGCTCGGCCCGGACGCGGTGATCCTGGTCTACGAGCGGGTCGAGGGCCGCTCCTTCGACCTCGCCGACGACTCCGAGCTCACCGACGAGGTCCTCGCCGACGCCTGGACCTCGGTCAAGGCGCTGCACGACCGCCGGATCGCGCACCGCCGGCTGACCAGCGAGTCGCTGCTGGTCACCCCGCCGTCGGCGACCTCGCCCAGCAGCGGCGTCTGCCTGATCAATCTGGCCGGCGGCGACATCGCCTCCGGCGACCTGACGCTGCGGATGGACCTGGCCCAGCTGCTCACCACGCTGGCACTGCGGGTCGGGCCCGAGCGCGCGGTGGCCTCCGCCAACAAGGTGCTGGGGTCGGGGCGGACCGCGAGCGCCATGCCGCTGCTGCAGCCGGTCGGGCTGCACCGCTCCACCCGGCTGGCGCTGAAGCACCACAACAGCGAGCACAAGGCCGCGGTGGCCGCGGCCCGCGCGGAGCAGATGAAGGCCGGGGTCAAGGTCGAGGACGCGCTGACCGCCAACCCCGATCCGCAGGACTTCCTGTCGCAGATCCGCGAGCAGATCCTGGAGGTCGCCCCGCAGGCCCCGGTGGAGCCGGCCAGGCTGCAGCGGCTCAAGCCGAAGACCCTGATCACCCTGGTCGCCGGCGCCTTCGCGGCCTACCTGCTGCTGGGCCAGCTCGCCGCCGCCAACCCGGCCAGCGCGTTCAGCCACGCCAAGTGGGCCTGGGCGCTGGCCGCGCTGGCGGCCTCCGCGCTCAGCTACGTCGGCGCGGCGCTCAGCCTGGCGGGCTTCGTGCCCGAGCAGCTGCCGTTCTGGCGGACCCTGTGGGCCCAGGTGGCCGGCAGCTTCGTGAAACTGGTGGCCCCGGCCGCGGTCGGCGGAGTGGCCCTGAACGCCCGCTTCCTGCAACGGGCCGGGGTGCGCCCGGGCCAGGCCGTGGCCAGCGTCGGCGCCTCCCAGCTGGTCGGTCTGGGGATGCACATCCTGCTGCTGCTGGGCTTCGGCTTCGTGGCCGGGACGGGCAGCGGCAAGGGCTCGGACATCCCCTCCTCGCGCACCGTGATCGCCGGGCTGCTGGTGGCGGCCGTGCTGGTGCTGGTGGGCGCGGCCGTCCCGCCAGTCCGGCGCTGGACGGTGACCCGGCTGCGGACCCTGTTCATCGGCGTGATCCCGCGGATGCTGGACCTGCTGCGCTCCCCCACCAAGATCGCCACCGGCTTCGGCGGCATCGTGCTGGTCTCGCTGGCCTTCGTGGCCTGCCTGGACACCAGCATCCGGGCCTTCGGCGAGTCGCTGCCCTTCGCCACCATCGCCGTCGTCTACCTGGCCGGCAACGCGGCGGGCTCGGCCGTGCCCACCCCGGGCGGGATCGGCGCGATCGAGACACTGCTGATCGGTGGGCTCACCGGCGCCGGGCTGCCGCTGACCGTGGCCACGCCGGCCGTGCTGCTGTTCCGGCTGCTGACCTTCTGGCTGCCGGTGCTGCCGGGCTGGATCGCCTTCAGCTACCTGCAACGCAAGGAAGCCCTGTGACGGGACGTCACAGGGCTTCCTCGACCGCCGTTGGCTGCTGGTCCGCCGGTGGCTAGTGGCTAGTAGACCGGCTTCTCGGGCTCGATCTGGTTGACCCAGCCGATCACGCCGCCGCCCACGTGGACCGCGTCGGCGAAGCCGGCGGAGTGCAGCACGGCCAGCACCTCGGCCGAGCGGACACCGGTCTTGCAGTGCAGCACGATCTTCTTGTCCTGCGGCATCCGCTCCAGGGCGTCGCCCATCAGGAAGTCGCCCTTGGGGATGAGCGTGGCACCCGGGATGTTGACGATCTCGTACTCGCCGGGCTCACGCACGTCGACCAGGAAGATGTCCTCCTTGTCGTCCTGCCACTGCTTGAGCTGCTTGGGCGTGATGGTGGAACCGATGGCCGCCGCCTGCGCCTCGTCGCTGACGACGCCGCAGAAGGCGTCGTAGTCGATCAGGTCGGTGACGGTCGGGTTCTCGCCGCAGAGCGCGCAGTCGGGGTCCTTGCGGACCTTGACCTGGCGGTACTGCATCTCCAGGGCGTCGTAGATCATCAGTCGGCCGACCAGCGGCTCGCCGACGCCGGCCAGCAGCTTGATGGCCTCGGTGACCTGGATCGAGCCGATCGACGCGCACAGCACGCCGAGCACGCCGCCCTCGGCGCAGGAGGGCACCATGCCGGGCGGCGGGGCCTCCGGGTAGAGGCAGCGGTAGCAGGGGCCGTGCTCGGCCCAGAACACGCTGGCCTGACCGTCGAAGCGGTAGATCGAGCCCCAGACGTAGGGCTTGCCGAGCAGCACGGCGGCGTCGTTCACCAGGTAGCGGGTGGCGAAGTTGTCGGTGCCGTCGACGATCAGGTCGTACTGCGCGAAGATCTCCTTGACGTTGTCCACGTCGAGGCGGGTCTCGTGCAGGATGACGTTGACGTAGGGGTTGATCTCCTTGACCGAGTCACGGGCGGACTCGGCCTTGGAGCGGCCGATGTCGGACTGGCCGTGGATGATCTGGCGCTGGAGGTTGGACTCGTCGACGGTGTCGAACTCGACGATGCCGAGGGTGCCGACACCCGCCGCGGCGAGGTACATCAACGCGGGAGAGCCCAGGCCGCCGGCGCCGACACACAGCACCTTGGCGTTCTTCAACCGCTTCTGCCCGTCCATCCCGACGTCCGGGATGATCAGGTGGCGGGAGTACCTGCGGACCTCGTCCACGGTGAGCTCAGCGGCCGGCTCGACCAGGGGTGGCAGCGACACGGGGGACTCCGTTAGTCGTCATTACGGGTTTTCTCCGCCAACAGTGCCACGCCGGTGGCTATTCCACGGCCCCCGGTCCGAGGTACGAGACGCCTGGTGAGACGGATCTCCCTCCGGGCTGCGGCGTCTGCGCGGCTGGCGGCGCAGTTCCCCGCGCCCCTGTGGGTCTGCAACTGGCTCAGTTGCAATTGGTCAGGGGCGCGGGGAACTGCGCGACAAACCATGCACGACCCGCAGCCGAAAATCCCCCCGGCGAGTTCCCTAGACCCGGCAGGCCGTCTCCATCCAGATGTCCGCCAGCGACTCCTCCAGCGGCACCCGGGGCCGCCAGCCCAACCGCTCCCGCGCCGTACGGATGTCGGCCTGCCGCCACAGCACCTCGCCGGGGCGGTCGGTGCCGTCCGCGCCGGGGATGGGGCTGCGGGTCTCCTCCATCAGCCGTCCCTCGAAGCCGGACGCGCGCACCAGCAGATGCGCGGCGTCACGCATCCGCACCCCGCTGCCGCCGCCGATGTTGATCACACCGGTGGCCGCCGACACCGCCGCGGCCTGCACCGACCTGGCCACGTCACGCACGTCGACGAAGTCCCGGAAGGCGGACAGGTCGGCCGAGCGCACCTGCGGCTCGCCGCGCTCCAAGGCCCGGCGCAGGCCCTCGGAGAGCCGTCCGAACAGCGAGCCGGCCGGGACCCCGGGGCCCACCGCGTCGAAGATCCGCAGCACCACCGCGTCCAGGCCCGAGGACAGCGCGAGTTCGGTGCCGGCCAGCTTGGTGACCCCGTAGGGGCCGATCGGGCGCGGTTCGGCGCTCTCCGCGGTGGAGGTGCCGATCGGCACCGGGCCGTACTCGGCCGCCGAGCCGACATGGACCAGCCTGGCCGGGTCGTGGCTGCGCCGGATCGCCTCGCAGACGGTGGCGACAGCCTGGGTGTTGGCCTTCACCAGGTCGCGCGGGGTGCCGTAGGTGACGCCCGCGCAGTTCACCACCACCCGGGGCATCACCGCGTCCAGGAACCGGGCCAGCGCACCGGGGCTGCCCGCGGCGAGGTCGAAGCGGATGTCCGCGGTGTCCCGCCGGCCCAGCACGGTCACCTGCAACTCGGGGTCGGCGAAGAGACGGTCGGCGACACGGCGGCCGATGAATCCATCGGCGCCCAACAGCAGCACCCTCATGGTGCGGTCCTTCCTTGAGCGGGCCCACAGGGGCCCGCGGTGTGCAGGTTGATGGGTGGTGGGGTGGTGGTGACCGGCGCCTGACGCGCCCTCAGCCGACCGCGCCCGCAGTCGACGGCGCCCACAGTCGACGGCGCCCTCAGTCGTCCGCGCCTTCGCCCGTCCCCGGCCGGACGGCGTCCCGGTGCGACTCCGGGCGCAGCAGCACCACCCAGGCGTAGGGCAGCAGCAGTGCGGCGGTCGTGCCGAAGCCCCACAGCAGGGCGGTGTCGAACCCGGCCGCCGCTCCGCTGCCGCCGAACCCGGCGCCGCCGGGCAGCACGGCGTGCACGGCGGCTGCGGCCACGCCCAGCCCGGAGAGCCCGCAGAGCAGGCCGGCCAGCGCGTCGGCGGTCCTTCCGCACCGCCACAGCAGCACCACCAGCAGCAGGACGGTGCCGACGCACTCCTGGGCCGCCCAGGCGGTGCCGTCGGCCCCGTGGACCGCGGGGGTCAGCACGCCGGCCGCCAGGGCGCCGTCGCCGCCCCGGGACCGGTGCAGGGTCAGTGCGGCGAAGGTCAGCGCGGACAGCGCGGTCAGGAACAGCCCCAGCGCGACCGGCAGCACCGGACGCATCCGCTCGCGGAACCCGGCCCGGGACCGGGCCGCGCCGAGATGGCCCCAGCCGATGTGCCGGAACCAGCGCGCGCACCAGTCGGCCGCCCCCAGCCCGCAGGCCAGGGCGGTGGCCAGGGCGGGGTCGGTCCCACCGGTGACGCACAGGCCGAGCACCACGGCCATGCCGACGGCATAGCCGAAGCGGGCACCGAAGGAGCGCTCGGCGCCGGACGGCGCGCCCTGACGGCGGCCTGCGAGCAGGCGGCCGCCGCCCGCGGTCCCGGCCGCCACCAGGGCGAGCAGGACCACCACGGTCAGGTCCACCCCGATGCCGCGGCCGGCCCCACCGGTCCGTCGCGCCAGCCACAGCCCGGTGCAGGGCAGCAGGTAGAGCACGGCGACGAGCAGCGCCGGCCCGGCCCGCCGGCGCCAGGGGCTCTCCGGCGGCGGTGCCCGGTGCGCCTCGGGCCGCCGCGGCACCCGCGCGTAGAGCTCCTCGGCCAGCGAGAACACATCGGCGTGCCGGTAACGGCCCGCCGTCCCCGGTCCCATGCCGGCCGCCTCCAGCTCGGCGGCGATCTCCAGCGGGTGCACCGCCGTCTCGCACAGCGCCAGATGACGGACCAGCAGATCGTGGACCGGATCGGCGGTGGCCCGGTCCGCGGACAGCACCGCGCCGGATCGCCCGCTCATCCGGCCCCCGCCTCCTCGGCCCCGGACAGCGCCCCGACGAGTTCCGCACCGGTGCCGACACCGGAACCCTCGGCGAAGTCAGCGCCGAGCCCGGCACCGATCCCCGCGCCGACCGGGACCGGATCGGGCGACGGCGCCCGTCGCTGCTCCGGGGCCTCGGGCCCCGGACGCACCGCCCTGCGCCGCAGCTCGGCCAGCATCGCGCCGGCCCGGCGCGGCCGCCCGGTGACGGCCCCCGGATCCGCGGGCGGGGCCAGGGCCGAGGCCGGCACCGGGCTCTCGGCCGCCACCCGGACCTCCGCGGTGCGGCCGAAGGGCCGCCGCGCCGCCGGCGCGCCGAAGGGGGTCTCCGCGTTCGGCAGCCGGGAGGCCAGCTCCAGGTACAGGTCGCGGAAGGCCACCGCGGCCGGCTCCACCGCGTAGAGCTCCTGGGCCCGCAGCCGTCCGGCGTTGCCGAGCCGGGCGCGGCGCTCCGGGTCCCGCAGCAGCGCCGAGCAGGCCGCGGCCAGCGCCTCCGGGTCCTCGGCCGGCACCAGCAGCCCGGTGGGTCCGACCAGCTCCCGGGCCGCACCGACGTCCGTGGCCACCACCGGCCGCCCGCTGAGCATGGCCTCGGCGACCAGCATCGGGCGCGGGCCCTCGGTACCGGAGAAGACGATCACGGTGCCCTTCTCATGGGCGTCGCGCAGCCGCCCGGCACCGCCCCGGGACCCGTCACCGGCCTGGAAGCGGACCGCCTCCGGCTGCTCGGGGAACAGCTCCGCGGCCAGCTCGCGGCAGTGCCGGGCACCGGCCTCGGCCGCGCGCGACCCGCCCGCCGGAGCGCTGTGCACCAGCAGCCGCACGCCCTCGTGCTCCGCCCTCAGCCGCGCGAAGGCCCGCAGCACGGTCTCCAGGCCCCCGTACGGCTCGGCCGGGCCGATCCAGACCAGGGTGTGCACCTCCGGTTCGGCATCGGCGGCGGGCAGGTCGGCGCCGGGAGTGCCCTCGTAGACCACCCGGACCGTCGCCGGGTCGGCGCCGCAGTGGACCTGCCAGCGCTGGTCGAAACTGCTCCCGGGCGTGATCAGCCCGGCCTGCCGGTAGGCCTCGCGGGCCAGCAGGCGGAAGAAGGTGAGCATCAGCGCCCTGACCGGTCGCCGGTAGGGCGCGTCACGGTAGCCCCGGGCGCGTTCGCGCAGGTGCAGGCTGTGCTCGGTGATGATCAGGGGTATTCCGTAGAAGTGCTTGGCCAGCAGCCCGGGCAGTACGGCCAGGCCGCCGCCGAGGGCGTGGCAGAGGTCGGCCGCGCCCAGCCCCTCGGGACGCCGCTCGTCGTACCAGGGCGCCGACAGCGCCCGCAGGCAGTTGGCCAGCAGGTCGGCCGCCACCAGGGCGTCCCGCACCAGTGGCTCGCCCGCCGATCCCGAGCCGCTGACGGCGACCGCGCCCGGCGCCTTCCAGGCCGTCTCGATGAGCCGCAGCGCCGCCCCGGAGCGGAGTAACGCCGCCAGTCCGCCACCGCGGCCGGCCTCGGCCAGGGCGTACAGCGCGGGGCCGAACCCCTCTGCGGCCGCCGGTTCGACCAGCGAGCGCAGCAGCTCCCGGTAGGCGGACAGCGCCCGCCGCCTGGCCCGGCCGTGCAGCACGGCCGGGCGCGGATCCGCACGCCGCAGCCCGGAAAGCCGCCCCGGCAGCGGCTCGGTCCCGGCGTGCGCCGACCCGGCCCGCACCGACCCCAGGGCGTACAGCTCGAACTCGTGCTCGGCGAGCTCCCGGGTCAGCCGGTCGCACCAGCCGCCCTCGGCACTCCCGGTGCCGACGGACGCACTCTCGGTGAGCAGGGCGATGCGCATGGAGACCTCCGCGGCAGGGACGGTGATGGAGAGGCCCGTGGGCAGCGGTGGTCAGTGACCCCGCCCCCCGACGTCTGTTCGGCCCGACGGGATGAAACTACGACCGGCCACTGACAGCCACTCGACCATCCGGCCGCCTACCACCCGAAGGAGTGAACCCCCGAAACCCCTGGCGGGCTGCGGCGTTGTCGCACGTCGCCCCACCTGTCCCGGCCGTCCCGGTAACCCGCTGCCGCCCTCGGTCGTTGCGCCGGACGTGATCGGCACATTCCCCCGGGGTACGCCCGGCGCCCCGCTCGGACGGCTGTCCGCCGTCCTGCTGGCCCTGGCGTGCACCGGCGCGCTCGCCACCGCGTGCTCCCCCGACCGCCACCCCGCCGCCCCGAGCCCGCCCGGAGCACCGCCGCCGGCCGCGCCGCTGGCCGGACCCCCGGCCGCACCGCCCGCGCCCGGGCCCACCCCGGGCGTGCCGCGCCGGGTCCTCGCCGTCGCCGATCCGCCGAGGGCCTCGGTACCGGCCCCGAGCCCGGCGCCGGCGGGCCGCGGATCAGACCGCCCCTCCGCCGGGTCCGCTCCCGCGCCGGGCAGCGCGGCACCCCGCAAGGCCCACCCGGCCCCGGGGCGGCCGTCGGCCGGCTCCCCCGGGCTCTGCGCCCTGGGTGAGCAGTACGGCGGCTGGGCCCCGGGCAGCAGCCAGGACGACAGCTGCCGCGCGGTCTACGGCTGAGCCGGACCACTGAGGCGGACCGCCCAGCCGGACCGCCGACGAGGCCGACTACCCCCGGGCCGCCGCAGTCGCCGCAGTAGCCGCAGTCGCCGGAGCGGCCGGGGCCGCCGAGGCCCCTGCGGCCCCCGCGGTCTCCGCCAGCAGCTCCCGGAACTGCCCCGCGACCAGGTCCGGGTACTCCATCATCGCCACGTGCCCCGCCTCGGGCAGGACCAGCAGCCGGGAGTCCCGGAAGGCCAGCCCGGCCCTCCTGGCCATCCGGTAGGAGACCAGCTTGTCCCGCAGCCCGTACACCAGCAGCACCGGCGCCGTCACCTGCTCCGCCTGCCGCCAGAGCGCCTGCGGACCGCGCTCGGTGTAGGCCCTGACGATCCCCCGGGCGGTCCTGGCCAGCACGTCCATCGAGTACGGCAGCGCCATCCTGCGCTGGTACTCGGCGACCATCTGCCGGCGCCGCTCGGCGTCGATCAGCCCCGGGTCGCCGTAGCAGAGGTCCAGCAGCGCCTCGGTCTGCTGCTCCACCGGCTGGCCCTTGGTGAGCTTGCCGAAGACCGCGGGGACGCCCGGCATGGCCAGCAGCCCGGTCGGCAGCGCGGTGGGTTGCGGGGGCAGCTCGGGCAGGGCCGGCGAGATCAGCGTCAGCGAGCGCACCAGGTCGGGGCGGAGCGCGGCCAGCCTGGTCGCCACCGCGCCGCCCAGCGAGTTGCCGAACAGGTGGACCGGGCCGCGTCCGGACAGCTCCAGGTAGTCCACCACCGCCCGCATGTGGGCCGAGACCGACAGGTCGGCGTCGTCCGGCGGCGGGGACTGGCCGAAGCCCGGCAGGTCCACGGCGTGGCCGTCGACATCGCCGGCCAGCCGGTCCATCAGCAGCGACCAGTTCTGCGTCGATCCGCCCAGCCCGTGCACGAAGACGGCGGGCGGCAACCCGTCACGCTCCGGCGCGACCGCCTCCACGCTCAGCGCGCACCCGGGTACGGACACCGGCTCCAGCGCCCGCAGGCCCCCGCCGGCCACCTCCCCTTCGGCCACGTCGGGGATCGCCGCCTCGGGCACCACGGACTCTGACATCTCGCGCAGTCCACTCATGCGTCGATGCTACGAGCCGGCGCCGGCCAGGTCTGCAGTGGCCGTCCCGCCGGTGTGCCGGGGCGCGGTCCGGGGCAGGCGCTCCTAGGCTCGAGACAGCCGCACCTATCGCACCGGGAGCCAGCATGACCGAGCCCGTGAACCCCGAGCCCGTCGACCCCGACCTGGACGGGACCGACCTGGGCGACGACGACCCCGAGGCGGCCGGGAACGGCTCGCTGGAGGAGGAGGACCTCGACCTGGAGGCCCCGGAGGCCGATGTCGCCGAACAGCAGCGGGTGGTCCGCATCGACGAGGACGAGTACCGCGAGTGATTTGCCTGGTATACACCACTGAGTACCGGTCTGAACCCGACCGCATTGTTGACTCCTCACAAGAGTCGGCCAAGAGTTTCTTTCGGCGACCTGCGGCGCAAAGGATTACCGACAAGTAGGATGGCCGCCTGGAACCACCACCCGCACGGCCTCGGCCGCGCACGGCCCACGCCGCGCACCCGGAGCCCCACAACCGTGAGTGAGGAGCGCCGTGACGGCCAGTCAGGACACGGACGAGCGCCCGCGCACAGGCAAGACCAGCACCGGCCGCCTGCCGCGAAGCGCCCGACGGAACCAACTGCTCGGCGCCGCCGAGGAGGTGTTCGTCGCGCAGGGCTACCACGCTGCCGCGATGGACGACATCGCCGAGCGCGCCGGGGTCAGCAAGCCGGTGCTCTACCAGCACTTCCCCGGGAAGCTGGAGCTCTACCTCGCACTGCTGGACAAGCACTGCGAGGCCCTGGTCGAGGCGATCCGCGGGGCCCTGGAGGCGACCACGGACAACAAGCTCAGGGTGCAGGCCACCACCGAGGCCTACTTCGCCTACGTCGCCGCCGAGTCCGGCGCCTTCCGGCTGGTCTTCGAGTCGGACCTGACCAACGAGGCCGCCGTGCGCGAGCGGGTCGAGGCGGTCACCCGGGCGACGGCCACCCTGGTCAGCAAGGTGATCGCGGAGGACACCGACCTCCCCGAGGAGGAGGCCATGCTGCTCGCCGTCGGCGTCTGCGGCCTGTGCCAGATCACCGCCCGCTTCTGGCTGGCCCAGGGCGGCACGATCCCCAAGGACGAGGCGGTCCGCCTGGTCTCCAGCCTGTCCTGGCGCGGCCTCAAGGGCTTCCCCATGCACGGCGGCGAAGGCGTCACGCACTGAATGCCCCCCGCTCGGTCTAAGGTTGGCGGCGTGCGGGCAGTTTCCGCACGGCAGTGACAGAGCCGGAAGAACCAGCGTCACAAGAACCAACATGCGCCTTGAGGGGCCGGAGGGACGTAGCCGTGGAGGTCAAGATCGGCGTGCAGAACGCGGCTCGGGAGATCGTTCTCGAGAGCTCGCAGTCTGCTGATGAAGTCGAGACCGCGGTCGCCGCGGCGCTCGACGGCAGCTCCAAGCTGCTGAAGCTCACGGACGAGCACGGCCGCAAGGTCCTGGTCCCCGCCGAGCGTCTCGCCTACGTGGAGATCGGCGAGCAGGCCGCGCGCAAGGTCGGCTTCGGCGCGATCTGAGGCCGCAGCCCCTGGTGCCCCGTTCCCGCCTCGGCGGGGACGGGGCACCGCTGCGTCGGGCCCCGTGCACCCCCTGCCGCGCAGCCGCCCCGGCCGCATTACCCGATCTTGGACCGCGGCGCACCGCACGGCCGCCCTGCCGAGTGATTCCGGCCAGGCTCGGGTGCAGATCCCCGCATTCCGCATGCGCCGAACGCTCCCTGGGTACGTCCTGGGTGTCCTGTCCGCCACCCGGGCCGGACCTGGTACCGCACGAGCTGCGAGGAGGCGCCGATGCTGCTGGAACTGCTCGCTTTCGCCCTGGTCGGACTGGCCGTCGGGGGCGGCGCGGCGCTACTGCTGCCGCACTACTTCCAGGTGCACCGAGCAGTCACCCTGCTGACCGGACTCTGCTCGGCGCTGCTGATCGGAGTGCTGGCCCGCGCGGTCGTCGGCGGCGGCCACGTCGCGGTGACCGTGACGCTCTCGGCCATCGGGGCCTGCCTGCTGGTCTCGCTGCTGGCCCACCCCGAGCGACGGCGCCCGGAACAGCGCCACCGGGAGCAGCGGCATCCCGAGGAGCACGGTCCCGAGCAGCGATCATCCGCAGCGGTCACCCGGGAACCGCACCACGTCTGAACCCCCGAACCGCCGGCTCCGGCCCGGGCGCCGGCTCAGGAGGCCAGACCCAGCGCCGCCATCCGCCGGGTGTGCGCCTCGGTGATCCGGTTGAACATCTTGCCGACCTCCACCAGGTCGAAGCCGCGCACCTCCACCCCGCCGATCAGCAGGTTGGACAGCGCGTCCCGCTCCGCGACGACCCGCTGGGCCTGGCTCAGCGCCTCGCCCATCAGCCGCCGGCCCCACAGCGCCAGCCGCCCGCCGATCTTCGGGTCGGCCTCGATGGCGCCGCGCACCTTCCCCACCGCGAACTCCGCGTGCCCGGTGTCGGCCATCACCCGCAGCACCAGCTCGCGGGTGTCGTCGTCGAGCCGCACCGCGACCTCGCGGTAGAAGTCCGCCGCGATGGAGTCGCCGACATAGGCCTTGACCAGGCTCTCCGGCCAGTCCGCCGGGGCGGTCATGCGGTGGAAGGAGTCCAGCGGCTCGGCGAACGGCTGCATCGCCGCGCCGGGGTCGGCGCCGACCTCGACCAACCGGTCGTGCAGCTGCCGGTAGTGGTGGAACTCGGCGGCCGCCATCCCGGCCAGCGCCGCCTTGTCCTCCAGCGTCGGGGCCAGCTTGGCGTCCTCGGCGAGCCGCTCGAAGGCGCTGAGCTCGCCGTACGCCAGCGCGCCGAGCAGGTCGAGCACCGCGGCCCGGTACTCCGGGTCCGCCGCGCAGCTGTCCCAGTCCCCGATCGAGGGGTACGACTCGCCGGTACCGGCTCCGCCTGTCGCTGCTGCTTCCTGAGGAGTCTCCATATCGGGAACCCTAGTGCTCCCGCGAGCAGGGATTCCGCGCCGGGAGAGGGCTTTGTCGCCCGCGTCACATGTTCGATCTTTCGCTTGACGGTATGGTGGTAGTGAGGACTGGCGTATGCGCCGCAAGGCTCGCGCCCCGGTCCTCACGTATACGGATGCCCGGTCGGTGGAACGATCGGCTCCGACCGACCCGCCCTTCCGATTCCGGTGACGGACCACGAAGGGCCCGCAGTGGCTGAGCGAGGGCCGCCGCAGACCGCACCTACGCGGTCCCGCGCCGGGCCTCCCACCATGGCCGACCCGCAGTGCCGCCCGTGCGTACGCGACCCGAGTGTCCGTACGAACCACGGAGCCGGCGCGCGGCCCGGCCGCGAGGACGCCGGTTGCGGTCCGCGCGCCCGTACGAGTCGTACGGGCGCCCGGCCGCCCCCCGCATCGGCCGCACACACCGGAAGAGGCATCGTCCTGACTACGTTCCGAGAGCTCGGGCTCCTGCCCGAGACAGCAGAGGCCCTCGAGGCCGTCGGCATCATTGAAGCTTTCCCGATCCAGGAGATGACCCTCCCGGTCGCCCTCAGCGGCCACGACGTCATCGGGCAGGCCAAGACCGGTACCGGCAAGACCCTGGGCTTCGGCCTTCCCATCATCGACCGGGTGCGCGTCCTCGCCGACGTCGACGCCGGGCGCACCACCGCCGCCGAGCTGCCCAGCTCGCCGCAGGCCCTGGTCGTGGTGCCGACCCGCGAGCTGTGCACCCAGGTCACCAACGACCTGCAGACGGCCGGCAAGGTCCGCAACGTCCGGGTCCTCGCCATCTACGGCGGCCGGGCCTACGAGCCGCAGGTCGAGGCGCTGCAGAAGGGCGTCGACGTGGTCGTCGGCACCCCGGGCCGGCTGCTCGACCTGGCCCGCCAGCGCAAGCTGGACCTCTCCGCCGTGCGCTGCCTGGTGCTCGACGAGGCGGACGAGATGCTCGACCTGGGCTTCCTGCCCGACGTCGAGAAGATCATGACCATGCTCCCGGCCAAGCGGCAGACCATGCTGTTCTCGGCCACCATGCCGGGCCAGGTCATCAGCCTCGCCCGCCGCTACATGAGCCAGCCCACCCACATCCGGGCCGCCGCCCCCGACGACACCGGCGCCACCGTGGCCTCGGTCGAGCAGCACATCTTCCGGGCCCACTCGCTGGACAAGGTGGAGCTGGTCTCCCGGATCCTGCAGGCCGAGGGCCGCGGCCTGGCGATGATCTTCTGCCGGACCAAGCGGACCGCCGCCGACGTCGCCGACCAGCTGACCCAGCGCGGCTTCGCGGCCGGCGCGGTCCACGGCGACCTGGGCCAGGGAGCGCGCGAGCAGGCGCTGCGCGCCTTCCGCAACGGCAAGGTCGACGTCCTGGTCTGCACCGACGTGGCCGCCCGCGGCATCGACGTCGAGGGCGTCACCCACGTCATGAACTACCAGTGCCCCGAGGACGAGAAGACCTACCTGCACCGCATCGGCCGCACCGGCCGCGCCGGCGCCTCCGGCACCGCGGTGACCCTGGTCGACTGGGACGACATGCCCCGCTGGGCGCTGATCAACAAGGCGCTGAGCCTGGGCCTGGGCGAGCCGGAGGAGACCTACTCCACCTCGCCGCACCTGTACGAGCTGCTGCACATCGCCCCCGGCACCAAGGGCGTGCTGCCCCGGGCCGACCGCACCCGCGCGGGTCTGGGCGCCGAGGCGATCGAGGACCTGGGCGAGCCGGGCGGCGGCCGCAAGTCCGCCGACCGCGGTGCCACCGGGCGCGGCGGCCGGGACGGGGGCGGTCGCGGCGACAGCCGTCGTCCCGCCGCTGCCGAGGCCCCGGCCGAGGAGGCGCGTCCGCGCCGTGAGCGCTCGCGGCGCCGCACCCGTGGCGGTGCCGCCGACGCCGTGCAGGTCGTCGAGACGGTCGGAACCGCCGCTGCGGCGCCCGTGGCCGAGGCTCCGGCCGACGCCGTGACCGCCGTGACCGAGGAGACCGCGCCGCACCGGCAAGGCCGCCGAGGCCGTGGAGACGGTGGAGACCCTCGCCGGGACCCCCACCGCCGAGGCACCGGCCGTCGAGACCCCCGCAGCTGAGACTCCCGCCGCCGAGGCCCCCGCGCCGCGCACCCGCCGTCGCCGTACGGCTGCCGCCGCCGAGGCCCCCGCCGTCGAGGCGCCGGCTGAGGCTCCCGCCGAGGCACCGGCCGAGGAGGCCGCCCCGCGCCGCCGCCGCAGCACCGCCAAGGCCGCGGTCGAGGCGGTCGCCGACACGACCGTCGAGGCCGTCCCGGCGGTCGAGGCCCCGGCCGAGGCCCCGGCCCCGCGCCGGCGCCGGCGCAGCTCGGTCAGCGCCGAGGTTCCGGCCGAGGCCGTCGAGAGCGCCACCGGCACCGCTGCCGAGCCCGCCGCCGAGGCGCCCGCGCCGCGTCGGCGCCGCTCCACCACGAAGGCCGCAGCGACCGTGGTGGAGGCCGCAGCCACCGCTGTCGAGGTGTCCGGCACCGTGGCCACCGAGGCGCCCGCGCCGCGGACCCGCCGCCGGGCAGCCCGCCCCGCGGGCGCGGTCGAGGTGCCGACCCCGGCCGAGGTTCCGGCCCCGCGCCGGCGCACCTCCGCCGCCGCACCGGCCGCCACCACCGCCGCGGACGAGGTCGCACCGCAGCGCCGCCGCCGTCGCAGTGAGCGCCTGGCCGACGCCGCAGCCGCCACGGCCGCGGCCGAGGCCGCCGGGCTGCGCTAGCCGCAGGCAGCACAGGCGCACCGACAGGGACGGGCGCGGACAGGTACTCCTGTCCGCGCCCGTCCCCGTTCCCGTCCCGCCACGTGGCCGTCATCTGCGGCCGATAGGGTCGGAGCGCACGACCAGGTGCATTCCCGCAGGCCGGACCGGATGGAGACCGCAGTGAGCACGCCCCCGTTCCTCACCCTGCCCGCCTCGGCCCGCAGCATCCGGCTGGCGACCGCCCGCGGCGAGTTCGCCGCCCTGCACAGCATGCCGCCGAGCGGGTCGCCCCGGGGCACCGCGCTGCTGGTCCCCGGCTTCACCGGCAGCAAGGAGGACTTCATCGCGCTGCTGGAGCCGCTGACCGAGGCCGGCTTCCAGGTCGTCGCGGTGGACCAGCGGGGCCAGTACCAGACCGGCGGTCCGGCCGACCCGGCCGCCTACGCCCTGGAACTGCTGGCGCTGGACCTGCTGGCGGTCACCGAGGCCGTCAGCGGCCTGCTGCCCGGCGCGACCGGGCCGCTGCACCTGCTGGGGCACTCCTTCGGCGGATATGTCGTCCGCGAGGCCGTGCTGCTCGGCGGCAGCACCCCGGAGTCGCTGCCGTGGAGTTCGCTGACGCTGATGAGCACCGGCCCCGGCCCGGTCGCCGCCGAGGAGGGGAAGCGGGCCGAACTGCTGGTCTCGGTGCTGCCGCTGATGGACCTGGAGTCGATCTGGCAGGCGATGCGGGAGATGGACCGGGAGGCCGGCGTCGAGCAGCAACTGCCGCCGGAGATCGAGGACTTCCTGCACCGCCGGTGGCTGGCGAACATCCCCGAGGCGCTGGCCGTGACGGGCCGGCAGCTGACCGTCGAGCCGGACCGGGTGGACGACCTGGCCGCGGCCGGGCTTCCCACCCTGGTGCTGTCCGGCGAGGAGGACTACGCCTGGCCGGTGACCGAGCAGGCCGGCATGGCGGAGCGACTGGGCGCCGGGTACGTCCGGATCCCCGGTGCCGGGCACTCGCCCAACGCCGAGCAGCCCGGCGCCACAGCGGCGGCCCTGGCCGATTTCTGGCTGAGCGTCAACTGATACTCCGCCAGAAAGCATTCTCCGACCGTAAGAGAGTGCTCACGGACTGAATCCGTCGCGACAGATTCGGCGACTTTCAGTAAAGTTCTGTCGGCCGGAATATCTTTACCCGGCATTCTCGTTTGACCAGACTGCACACCGTGCGCGCCCATCACTTCCCTCCGCCACATCCCCTGGGCACCGGAGCCCACTCGGGGCCACTCGGTCCGACACCGGGGATTAACGGATGGGCAATCGTCGCGAAGCAGCTGCGCTGCATAGTAGGCAAGGAAGGGAGAGGCCCATGCGTTTTGAGATCGTGCGTCTGAGCGACACCGACGGCAGTACACCGGAGCCCCTCATCGCGGACGCGGACACCGTCCGCGCCATGGTCGAGGACGCCGCCGCAACCGGGGAACGGATCTACATCCGCCCGCACGAACAGGCGTCCTGACCGGAACCGACAGCAAGTGCCCCGCAGACCGAGCGGTGTCTGCGGGGCACTCTCGCGTCCGGATCGGGCGCGTCCGGACGGACACGGGTCAGGACGGCTGCGCCGCCAGCTCGTCGGTGAGGGCGCCGGCCGGGGCGGAGGCCGCCACCAGCTCCCGGGCGTCGTGCCGCAGGTGCCGGCGCTGGACCGCGACCACGGCCATGGCCAGCACCGCGGCAGCGGCGGCCACCACGAAGGGCATGTGGATGTTCACGTGGTCGGCGAGCTTGGGGGCGATGAACGGCGCCGCGGCCGCGGCGAACCAGCGGACGAAGTTGTATCCGGCCGAGGCCACCGGGCGCGGGGCGTCGGAGACCTCCAGCGCCAGCTCCGTGTAGACGGTGTTGTTCATCCCGATGAAGGCACCGGACAGGACGGTGGCGACGATCGCCGCGGTGTGCGAGCCGTAGCCGAGCAGCAGCAGGTCGGCCGCGAGCAGGACCAGCGAGGTGCCCAGCACCTTCAGCGAGCCGAAGCGGTCCTGCAGCCGCGGGGCGGCGAACACCGAGCAGAGCGCCAGCAGCACACCCCAGGCGAAGAACACCCCGCCGCTGCGGTACGGGCTCATGTCCAGCACGAACGGGGAGAACGCCAGCACGGTGAAGAACGCGTAGTTGTAGAAGAAGGCGCTGGCGGCGGTGGAGGCCAGACCCTTGTGGCCGAGGGCGCGCAGCGGCTCGGAGAGGCGCGTCCTGCGCGCGGGCTTCGGCTGCTCCTTCAGCAGGAAGGAGATGGCGACGAAGCCGACGGCCATCAGCGTCGCGGTCCCGAAGAAGGGGTAGCGCCACTTCATGTTGCCGAGCACCGCGCCCAGCAGCGGACCGCAGGCCATGCCCAGGCCGAGCGCCGACTCGTAGAGCAGGATGGCCGATTCACTCCCGCCCGCGGCCGCGCCGACGATGACGGCGAGCGAGGTGGAGACGAACAGGGCGTTGCCGAGGCCCCAGCCGGCCCGGAAGCCGACCAGCTCGCCGACGCTGCCGGAGGTGCCGGCCAGCGCCGCGAACACCACCACCAGGGCGAGCCCGATCAGCAGGGTCTTCTTGCCGCCGATCCGGCTGGACACCCAGCCGGTGATCAGCATGGCCACCGCGGTCACCAGGAAGTAGCTGGTGAACAGCAGCGACACCTGGCCGGCGTCGGCGTTCAGGCCCTTGGCGATGGACGGCAGGATCGGGTCGACCAGGCCGATGCCCATGAAGGCGACGACCGCGGCGCCCGCCGTGGCCCAGACCGCCATGGGCTGGCGCAGGATGCTGCTCCGCTCCCGTTCGTGCTCCTGGAATCCGGTCAGTGTCTGTGGACTTCCCACGACCCGCCTCCTGCTTGTCTCCGGCCTCGCCCTGCGATTTAGATTCATCATACATCTATCTAGTTGTAGAGTGCAACGAATACCCACCGTGCGGGTGATCGTCCTTGACTGGCCGGTCGGGAGGGAGGACCGTTGGGCAGCATGAGGGGCGAGCCCAGTTGCCCGAGGTGCGGGGGCCGTGTCCGCGCCCCAGGACTGTTCACCGATACCTGGCAGTGCGACGCGCACGGCACCGTGCATCCGCTGCAACCCGTGGTGCCCCCCAGCGTGCAGGCCCTCTCCGTCGCCGTCGCCCGGGCCGAGGTCCCGGTGTGGATGCCCTGGCCGCTGCCGGTCGGCTGGCTGTTCACCGGTATCGCCCACGCGGGTGACGACCTGTCAGGCGCCCGCGCCACCGCCGTCGCCTGCTCGGGCCCCGGACCGCTCGGCGGCCCCGGCGAACTGGTCCTGGTGGCCGAGGAGATCGGCGTCGGCCTCGGCGCCCGCTTCGCCGGGCTGCCCGGCCCCGACCCCGGCGACGCCATCGCCGTCGACAAGCCCCCGCACGCCAAGGTGCTGGCCGCGGGGCGGCCCACCGCGCTCTGGCACGTGTCCGGCACCCCTGACGACCGGGCCGTGTTCGTGGGCGAGGCCCGCGGGCTGTGGCTGTGGGCGGTGGCCTGGCCGGAGCGCAGCGGCCTGCTGATGTACGACGAACTGGTGCTCACGGACCTGCGCGACGCGGGAGCCGAGATCGAGCTGCTGCCGTGCGGTGCGATCTCGCCCCGGCTGCTCGGACCGTAGCCGCACGGGGCCCCGGTCGTACCGGGCCCCGGTCACGCAGGACCCTGGTCGCACAGAGCGGCACTCTAAGCTCGGGGGCGTCCCCGGATTGAGGAGTACCGCACGTGCGCATCGACCTGCACACCCACAGCTCTGCCTCCGACGGCACCGACAGCCCCGCCGAGCTGGTGGGCCATGCGGTCGCCGCAGGGCTGGACGTCGTCGCGCTCACCGACCACGACACCGTCTCCGGCTACGCCGAGGCGACCGCGGCACTGGCCGGGACGCCGCTGACGCTGGTCACAGGCGCCGAGCTGTCCTGCCACGTCGAGGGCATCTCGATGCACATGCTGGCCTACCTCTTCGACCCCGAGGACGCCGAACTCACCCGGGAGCGCGAGCTGGTGCGCACCGACCGGTTCCGCCGGGCCGAGGCGATGACCGAGCGCTGCCGGGAGCTGGGCGCGCCGATCAGCTGGGAGCAGGTCCGGCGGATCGCCGGCAGCGGGGCGGTGGGCCGTCCGCATGTGGCGAGCGCGCTGGTGGAGGCCGGGGTGGTGCCCTCGGTGGACGCGGCGTTCACCGCGGAGTGGCTGGCCAACGGCGGCCGGGCGGACGTCCGCAAGCGGGAGTTCGACCCGTTCGAGGCGGTCCGGCTGGTGCGGGCGGCCGGCGGGGTCACCGTGTTCGCCCACCCCGGTGCGGTCAAGCGCGGCCGCACCGTCTCCGAGCAGGTCATCGCGGATCTGGCGGCGGCCGGGCTGGGCGGGCTGGAGGTGGACCACATGGACCACGACGAGGAGACCCGCGGACAGCTGCGCGGGCTGGCGGCCGATCTCGGCCTGCTGGTGACCGGCTCCAGCGACTACCACGGCAGTCGCAAGGCGGTGCGGTTGGGCGCGAACACGACTGCGCCCGAGGTCTACGAAGCGATCGTCGCTCGCGCTACGGGGGGTAAGCCGGTTACGGCCTGAAGCCCCTCTGTCCGTTCGGGGGTGCGGCGTCTGCATGGCTTGTCGCGCAGTTCCCCGCGCCCCTGGATTGTGCAACTGAGCCAGTTGCAGACCCCTGGGGGCGCGGGGAACTGCGCGACAAGCCCGCTACGGTCCGCAGCCGAAGACGCGTCAGAAACCACCTCAGTCGAGGGGCACCCCGCGCCGCAGCGGGTCGCGCAGATCCGTACCGTGGCGGAGCCAGCGCTCCTGGAGTTCGGCGGCGCCGTGCACCCGCTTGTGCGCGGCCTCGTTGGGGGTCATCGGCAGCAGCGGCAGGAAGTGGACCGGGTCGGCCGGCTCGGGGAGCTCCAGGTCCTCGACCAGCCCGCCGGGCTCGGCGACCAGGAACGAGGTGAAGGGTGCCCCCTCCCACAGCGGCGCACCCAGATCCAGCGAGGCGCCCGGGGCCACCACCAGGCCCTCGACCTGCGGCGAAGCCGCCAGCGTGGCCAGCGGACGCAGCACCTCGTCACGGCCGCCGCGCACGGTGAACACCAGCTCGGCGCGGGGGCCGGCGACCGGATCGGCGACCACGCTGGTCGGATCGGCCATCGGCGCCGCCGACATGCCCAGGGTGGCGTAGCGGACCAGGCCGTCCGCGTCGTGGAACCGCAGCACCTCGATCCGGTCGGCCCCCAGGAAGGTGACCGCGGCGCGGGCGTCCGGCTCGCCGAAGGTACTGGTCAACCGTGCTTCGACGGCGGTGAGGACTGCGTCGTGGGACATGGACGACAACCCTACGTCCTGCGCTGGCCGCGGATCACGACGAGCAGTCCGATCAGCACCAGGCCCACCGCCGGGTAGACCGCCACCGGCGGCATCTGGCCCAGCCAGACCGCACCGATCAGGGCGGCGCCCGGGGTCTCCATCAGGATGGCGGTGGACACCAGCGAGGGCCCGAGGGTGCGCACCACACGGTTGCTGAGGGAGTGTCCGAGGAACTGGGCCGCGCCGGTGAGCAGCACGATCTTCAGCCAGGTCGAGCCGCTGTAGCCGGTCAGCGCCTGGCCCGAGGCCACGCAGGCGACCAGCAGCAGGACCGCCGTGGTGGCGTAGCAGACATAGGTGTAGGCGATGGTGCTGGCCGTCCTGCGGACCTCGCTGCCGAGCAGGAAGTAGCCGGAGGCCGCCATCCCCGCGCCCAGCGCCAAGGCGTCGCCGGCCAGCGCCCGGGTGTCGGTGCTGAAGTCCACGCCGGTGAGGACCAGCACCCCGGCGAAGGCGGTGGCCGAGCCGATCCAGACCATCCGCGGGATGTGGTGGCCGCGCAGCCGCAGGTAGAGCGTGGTCCACAGCGGGGTGACCGTGCACAGTGCGGTCGAGGAGGCGATCGAGGTCATCCGCAGGCTGGGCAGCCACATGGCGAAGTGCAGCGCCAGGAAGGCGCCCGCGGCCAGGCAGAGAAGCACCGTCCGCCGGCTCATCGCCCGCAGTTCGGCGCGGTGCCGCAGCAGCGCGATCGGCGAGAGCACGCCGGTGGCGATGCAGTTGCGCCAGAACGCGATGGCGACGGCGGGGGCCGCGGTCGCGGTGATCAGCGGCGCGGAGAAGGCGACCCCGCTGACCGCGAGGGCCAGCAGCAGGAAGTCGATCCTGGGCACGGTGGAGAGGTCCGGGTGCGCGGACGGCGGGGGCGGCGGCGCGTCGGTGGTGACTGCGCTGGTCGTCTGCACGGCGCTCCTCGGCTGCTGGCCCGCTCCCAGTAAGGGGCATGACGATGGTATGGGACTGACGCTCCCCGGGCGAAGGGGTATCAGGGCGTGGACGCCATAAGCTCAGCGCATGACTGAGGTGCGGGTGGAGCTGCTGGACCGGGCTCTGGTGGAGGAGTCGGCGAAGAAGTCCGGGCTGCTGTGGGTCCAGCTCCCCGACCGGACCGAGCGGCCGTTGTGGCAGGTGTGGCACGACGGGGCGGTGACCGTGGTCGGCGAGGGGGCCGAGCAGCCGCTGCACGGGCTCGTGGACGGGCAGTCCACGGTGCTGACCGCGCGCAGCAAGGACAAGGGCGGCCGGCTGGTGGCCTGGCCGGTCCGGGTGGAGGAGCTGCCGCCGCACAGCGAGGCCTGGACGGCCGCGGTCGAGGAACTGAAGGCCAAGCGGCTGAACTCCCCCGACCACGCCACCGTGACCGACCGCTGGGCCGCCGAGTCCCGGGTGCTGCGGCTGGTCGCGGTGGGCGCGAGCGTGGCCGGCCCCGGCTCGATGCCGGACGGCTCGCACGCCGCCGCGCCGGTGCCGACCCCGGCGACCACCCGGCAACCGGTTCCGGCCGCGCTGCCGAGGCTCCTCTTCGGGCGCCGCCGCCGGCGGAACGCCACCGTCGGCAGAAACGAGCCTGAGCAGTCATGAGTGCGGTATGACTGTCCTGTCAGAGGATTGAGCAGGGCAGCAGCACCTGTTCGCCGCCGGTAATCTGTGGCATGTCCAGACCGTGCCACCCCCGGGCGCGGCACGACCTGGACTGCAACAGCGACAGGCAGGAAAGGCAGATGACCGGAGCCTCCTCCCGCGTGTTCATCTCGCACCTCGCAGGCATGGCGGTGTTCGACCCGTCGGGCGACCAGGTGGGGCGGATCCGCGACCTCGTAGTGAGCCTGCGGCTGGGCGGACGGCCCCCGCGCGTGCTCGGCTTCGCCGTGGAGGTGGTCAGCAAACGCCGGGTCTTCCTGCCGATGAACCGGGTCACCAGCCTGGAGTCGGGCCAGGTCATCACCACCGGCGTGATAAACATGCGCCGCTTCGAGCAGCGGCCCACCGAGACCCTGGTGCTGGCCGAGCTGCTGGACCGCCGGGTCGCCCTGCGCACCAGCGGCCCCAACGGCGAGGCAGGCGAGACCGTCACGGTGCTGGACGTGGCGATGGTGCAGACCCGCAACCGCGAGTGGGAGATCGACAAGGTCTTCGTGGAGAAGGGCAAGGGTGGCAGGCTCCGGCGCAAGGGCGAGACGCTGACCGTGGACTGGTCCGCCGTCACCGGCTTCGCGCTGCGCGAGGAGGACCAGGGCGCGGCCAACCTGCTGGCCACGTTCGAGCAGCTGCGCCCGGCCGACCTCGCCAATGTGCTGCACCACCTCTCCGCCAAGCGCCGCTCCGAGGTGGCCGCCGCGCTGGACGACGAGCGGCTCGCCGATGTCATGGAGGAGCTGCCGGAGGACGACCAGGTGGCGATCCTGGGCGCGCTGCACCAGGAGCGCGCCGCCGACGTGCTGGAGGCGATGGACCCGGACGACGCCGCCGACCTGCTGTCGGAGCTGCCCGAGGACGACGCCGAACGGCTGCTGCAGCTGATGGAGCCGGAGGAGGCCGCGCCGGTCCGACGCCTGCTCACCTACGCCGAGCGCACCGCCGGCGGGCTGATGACCACCGAGCCGATCGTGCTGGAGCCGGACGCCACCGTCGCCGAGGCGCTCGCCCGGATCCGGGTCTCCGACCTCAAGCCGGCCCAGGCCGCGCAGGTGTATGTGTGCCGGCCGCCGACGGAGACGCCGACCGGCATCTACCTGGGCCTGGTGCACTTCCAGAAGCTGCTCAGGGAGCCCCCCTACACGCTGCTGGGCGCCATCGTCGACGGCGACCTGGACGCACTCTCCCCCGACGCCGTGCTGGACCGGATCACCCACTACCTGGCGACCTACAACATGGTCGCCGCCCCGGTGGTGGACGAGCACGACCACCTGCTGGGCGCGGTGACCGTCGACGACGTGCTGGACCACATGCTGCCCGACGACTGGCGCGAGTCGGCGCTGCACGACGACGACTCCGAGCACGACCGCGTCCCGGAGGGGGTGACCACCGATGGCCGGTGACCGCCGCGACCTGAGGAACCTCCGCGAGCGCCGGGACCAGCGACTGCGCGAGACGGCCGGACAGCGGCCCCGCGAGGCGGACGGTCGGCGCACCCAGGAGCGCGGCAGCGAGGACCGCCGCCGCAACCGGCTGGACCAGCCGCAGCGCCGCCGCAGCTTCGTCACCCTGCCCAGCCCGGACTCGGACGCCTTCGGGCGGCTGTCCGAACGGATCGCCCGCTTCCTGGGGACCGGCCGCTTCCTGGTCTGGATGACGCTGCTCATCCTGCTCTGGGTGGGCTGGAACATCGCCGCTCCGCGCTCCTGGCGCTTCGACGAGTACCCCTTCATCTTCCTGACCCTGGTGCTCTCGCTGCAGGCCTCCTACGCCGCCCCGCTGATCCTGCTCGCGCAGAACCGGCAGGACGACCGGGACAAGGTCAACATGGAGCAGGACCGGGCCAGGACCGAGCGCAACGTCGCCGACACCGAGTACCTGACCCGGGAGGTGGCCGCACTCCGGCACGGCCTGGGCGAGGTGGCGACCCGTGACTTCCTCCGCTCCGAACTGCAGACCCTGCTCAAGGAACTGGAGAACCGGACGCCGAGCGAACCCGACGAGGCTGCAGGCTGACGTCGCTGTGACCGGCTGCACCCGCCGGGCCGGTCGGGGCCGCGTCGGCTGCGTCGTACCATCAGTGCATGGCTTCCGATACGCAGACAACCGCCCTCGAGGAGTCCGTGCGCACGGCCCTCGGGACGGTGCAGGACCCGGAGATCCACCGGCCCATCACCGAGCTGGGCATGGTCAAATCGGTGGAGATCGACGAGGACGGCGCCGCCAGGGTGGCCGTCTACCTCACCGTCTCCGGCTGCCCGATGCGGGAGACCATCACCAGCAGGGTCACCGAGGCCGTGGGCGCGGTCCCCGGCATCACCTCGGTCGCCGTCGAGCTGGACGTGATGAGCACCGAGCAGCGCCAGGAACTGGCCTCGATGCTGCGCGGCGGCCAGGCCGAGAAGGAGATCCCCTTCGCCAAGCCGGGTTCGCTCACCCGCGTCTACGCGGTCGCGTCCGGCAAGGGCGGCGTGGGCAAGTCCTCGGTGACCGTCAACCTCGCGGCGGCGCTGGCCGCCGACGGGCTGAAGGTCGCCGTGGTCGACGCCGACATCTACGGCCACAGCATCCCGCGGATGCTGGGCGTGGACGGCCGTCCGACCCAGGTCGAGAACATGATCATGCCGCCGTCGGCGCACGGCGTGAAGGTCATCTCGATCGGCATGTTCACCCCGGGCAACGCCCCGGTGGTGTGGCGCGGGCCGATGCTGCACCGCGCGCTGCAGCAGTTCCTCGGCGACGTCTACTGGGGCGACCTGGACGTGCTGCTGCTGGACCTGCCGCCGGGGACCGGTGACATCGCCATCTCGGTGGCGCAGTTGGTCCCCAACGCGGAGATCCTGATCGTCACCACCCCGCAGCAGGCGGCGGCGGAGGTCGCCGAGCGGGCCGGGACGATCGCGCTGCAGACGCACCAGACCATCGTCGGCGTCATCGAGAACATGTCCGGGATGCCGTGTCCGCACTGCGGCGAGATGGTCGACGTCTTCGGCACCGGCGGGGGGCAGACCGTCTCCGACGCGCTCACCCAGGCCACCGGCACCAAGGTGCCGGTCCTCGGCAGCATCCCCATCGACGTGCGGCTCCGCCAGGGCGGGGACGAAGGCAAGCCGGTCGTCCTGACCGACCCCGACTCCCCCGCGGGGGTCGCTCTGCGGGGGATCGCCTCCAAGCTGGGGAACCGCCAGCGGGGGCTTTCCGGCCTGTCCTTGGGGATCACCCCGCGCAACAAGTTCTGACGCGCTGAGCGGTGGCACCTCGGTGCATGGTTCCTGTTCGCGCAGTTCCCCGCGCCCCTGTAGGGGCGCGGGGAACTGCGCGACAAGCCAGGCAGGACGCGTCACCCGGTCACTAGCCGGTGTACCCACCGAGGTCGGTGACCGTGCTGAAGCCCAAGGCGTAAGCGCTGACCCCACGCCCGTACGCACCCAGGTGCACCCCGGGCGCGTCGCCCGCCAGCACCCAGCCGTACTCGGACTCGCGGTAGCGGAACGGCTGGGGGGTGCCGTTGACCGGGAGGGTGAGCGAGGACCAGCCGGGGCCGTCCAGGTCGTCCGCGAGGTCCCAGGCGAGCGTGGACTGCTGGTCCAGCCAGTTCTGCCGCATCTCGCGGGCCATCGGGCCCAGCTCCGTCGCTGCCAGCAGGCCCGACCCGGCGAGCCATGCCGCCGAGGAGACCGAGGTGGCGTCCAGTATCCCGGTGCCGTCACCGAGCCGGCGTCCGGGCCGCCGGGCCACCGTCACCACGACCGCGTAGCGGCGCGACTCGGCTGCCGGGTCCTGCTTGCCGTAGCTCCGCGCCGGTTCGTCGCCGTGCCCGATGGACCCGTAGTCCACGGTGCCGTCGGGCGACGTGCCGACCGGGGCGAGCCAGCGGTTCCCGGTCCACGCCTCGTCCAGGCTGTACCAGGGGAAGTCCGCGCGCAGATAGCCGTCGACGACGGCGTCGGCCGTCCCCGTCTGGCTGGTGGTGTCCATCTCGGCCCTCTGCTTCCGCTCGGCTGTGCTGTCGCAGCAGAACAATAGCGGGGGCGGGATCGGGTTGAGGCGTCGTCAGGTCGCGTCGACGTCGTACGCGGGCCGCTCGGCCGCCGCCGGGGTGCTCTCCGGCTTGGCCATGTCGACCTGCGGGGCGGAGTCGTCGGCGACCTTGGCCAGCGGGTCGGACCGGACCGACTTCACCGCGGCGGTCGCGGCGGCCGCGTCCTTGCTGAAGCCGTTCTTCAGCTCCTGGAGGTCGTTCAGCCCGAATTCCTCGCCGTGCGTCGCCAGCTGCTTGCGGACGAAGGTCTTGGGGTTGAGGTCCTCGAACTCGAAGTCCTTGAACTCCGGTCCCAGCTCCTTGCGGATGTCCTCCTTGGCGCTGTCGGAGAACTCGCGGATCTTCCGGATGATCCCCATCGCGTCGGCGACCAGCTTGGGGAGCTTGTCCGGGCCGAAGATGATCACGGCGAGGACAATCAGCGCCACCAGTTTGAATGGACTTATGTCGAACACCGTGCGGCTCCCCTGGGAGGTGAAGTCACCCGCTCGTGGGCCCCGAGCGGCGTACCGGCACCAGCGTAGTCGCCACCGGCGCGATATCGCTCATACGTGTGCGGTCCCACTTGATGTCACAGGCCCGATGTCACACGGTGTTCGCCCCGTCGTCGCGCCGCGTCGAGTGCAGCGGCACCGGGAGTTCCCTGGTCCGGCCGTCGCGCAGGACGGTGAGGACCACGGTGGCGCCGGGGGCGCGCCCGCGGACCAGGGCCGCCAGGTCGTCACCGCTGGTCACCGGACCGCCGTCGAGGGCGACCACGACGTCGCCGGGGCGCAGCGCCGGATCGGCCCCGCCCTGCCCCGCGACGGCGGTGACCTCGGCGCCGCCCTGGTAGGTGAGGTCCACGGTGGCGCCCAGCACGGTGTGCCCGGCGTGGCCGGTGTTGATCAGCTGTTCGGCGACCCGCATCGCCTGGTCCACCGGGATGGCGAAGCCCAGGCCGATGCTGCCGCTGTCGTCGGTGACGCCGAAGGGGTCGCTGCTGTCGGAGTCCGCGGAGCGGATCGCCGTGTTGACGCCGACCACGGTGCCGGCGGCGTCCAGCAGCGGACCGCCGGAGTTGCCCGGGTTGATCGGGGCGTCGGTCTGCAACGCGTCCAGGTAGGCCAGGCCCGCTCCGGAGTTGGTGCCGCCCGAGGTCAGCGGGCGGTCCCTGGCGCTGACGATGCCCGAGGTGACGGTGCCCTGCAGGCCGAAGGGCGCGCCGATGGCGACCACCGGGTCGCCGACCTCGATCCGATCGGCGGAGCCGAGCGCCAGCGGATGCAGCCCGGAGACCCCCTTCACCTGGAGCACGGCCAGGTCGGAGCCGACGTCACGGCCCACCAGCGCGGCCGGGTGCCGCTGTCCGGTGCTGAAGGTGACGGTGGTGCGCCCGGCGCTGCCCAGCGGGGCGACCACATGGTTGTTGGTGAGGATGTGCCCGGCGCCGTCCAGCACGATGCCGGTGCCGGTGGTCATGGTCCCGGAGGCGCTGACGCTGAGGTAGACCACGCCGGGGAGCACCGCGCGGACGATGCTGGCGGTGGTTCCGGGCGACCGCGGCACCGGTGCTTCGCTGGCCGACTGCAGGGTGATCCGCCCGCCCTGGCGGGTGCCCTGGACCAGTGCCCCGATGCAGCCGCCCAGCAGGCCCGCGCAGAGCACCGCGACGACCGCGCCCACCGCGATCCGCACCGACTGGTGCAGGGTCGAGCGCGGGGCGCGGGAGCCCGCTGCGCGCCCGTCGCGCGGGGCCGACGGGCGGATCGGGACGACGGCTGACGGTCTGTCGGACGGTCCGGGCGGCGGCGCCCCGGGGTCCGGTGCCAGCCGGAAGCCGTGTCCGCCGGGACCGTCCGGGTGGCTCCACCAGCGCGGCGCGGGTGGAGCGGCAGAGCGGTCCGCAGCCCGGTCCGCGACCGGCTCGGCGGCCTGTTCCGGGACGTCGGGCGGCATGGTCGTACCCGGGGTGTGCCCTGCCTCGACCTCCACCACCATCCGGCGCACCGCCCTCCGCTTCGCCGCTGGGGAGGGACAGTCAACCAGGTCCGAACGGCGTTGTGGAGTCGCCACGGTAACGAACCGACCCCGCCGTCCCGGCGGGCCCGGCCGTACCGACCGCCACGGCTACCTCGTGACGGAACGCAGCATCGGTTCGCTGCCCGCGGCCGGCACCGAGGTGACCGAGGCGGACGGCACGACCAGCGGCTGGGAGAACTCTCCGGGCAGGTTCGCCGAGACCCCGAACGCCAGCTGCCCGCTGTTGCGGCCGTAGCCGCCGGGGGCGTTGTCGACACCGGCGGTGCTGCCGGCCGTGTCGGCGACCGGCGCGACATTGCCGTAGGGCTCGTCCACGGTCGGCTCGGCCGAGCTCACACCGGTGATGGCGCTGCCCAGTGCGACCGCGGCGACCGAGAAGGCCCCGGCGGCGGCGAAGGCGAAGCGCCTGCCGCGCGCCGCGGACGGGCGCGACACGGTCTGTTCGCGGGTGGGTTCCGGAGAGGTGAGGTTCTCCGGACGGCTGTCGCCGGGCGCGAAGCCCGCCCGCAGCCGGGCCGCGATCGGACGCTGCTCGCTCTGGAACAGCCGGCTGCCGCGCTCGGCCCGCGGGTCCACCCCGGGTACCGGGTGGTCGGCGCCGAGGGCATTGCTGCCGAACCGTCCGCTGCCGAAGCCGTTGGCACCGAAGGAGTCGGCGCCGCCGAAGGAGTTCGAACCGCCGAAGGAGGAGCCGCCGAAGCCCCTGCGGCCGGTGCCGCCGGCGCTCGGGGGCTGCCGGTCGCCGTCGTCGTCCCCGGCGATGCCCATCAGCTTGGCCAGGAACAGGGCGCTGGGGTCGGGCGGCAGCGCCGCCGCGATCCGGCTCTTGATCCGGCGCTCCTCCTCGGCCCGGCTGAGGCAGGCCGAACAGGTCGCCAGATGCGCCTGGACCCGCTCCCGGCCGTCGTGGTCCAGCTCGCCGTCGATGAAGGCGGCCAGCCGGTCCCCCAGGTGCTGCTCCTCGACGGCCTGGACCGCCGGGGCTGCGGCGGACCGGTCCACCCGCAGCTCGACCAGGACCTCGGGCCTGCGGGCGCGGTGCGGCTGCTCGGTCACAGCGACCGCCTCTGTTCCGCGAACTCGTCCGTACCACTGGCACTGGACAGGGCGACCTCGCCCGGCTCGGTGACGGCGCCGGCCCGGCGCTCGCGGCCCTCGGCGGCACCGGGCGCCCGGTGCTGCAGGGCGGCGCGCAGATGTGCCCGGCCGCGGTGGATCCGGCTGCGGACCGTGCCGAGCTTCACGCCCAGGGTCGCGGCGATCTCCTCGTAGGAGAGGCCCTCGATGTCGCAGAGCACCACGGCGGCGCGGAACTCGGGCGCGAGGGTGTCCAGCGCCTGCTGGACGTCGGCGTCGAAGTGGGTGTCGTGGAAGTGCTGGGCCGGTGAGGGCTCACGGCTGGGCAGCCGCTCGGCGGCGTCCTCGGCCAGGGCGTCGAAGCGGATCCGCTGCTTGCGGCGGACCATGTCCAGGAAGAGATTGGTGGTGATCCGGTGCAGCCAGCCCTCGAAAGTGCCGGGCGTGTAGGTCGACAGCGAACGGAACACCCGGACGAAGACCTCCTGGGTGAGGTCCTCGGCGTCGTGCTGATTGCCCGTCAGGCGGTAGGCCAGCCGGTACACCCGGGCGCTGTGGGTCTGGACGATCTCCTCCCAGCTGGGAGGCGTCCAGGCAGAGGCCGCGCTCGCCTCGTCGAAGGAGGCGGTCTGCGGACTGTGCGCGGGCTCTGCGGCCTCGCGCTCGCTGGGTGCGGGCTTGGACTCACTCATCACGGGCTTTGGCGTCAGGGCCGACGCACGACCGCGGAAGTACCGCGAACCCGCGCCCCCCTCGGCCACACCTCCTCGATCGGCTCTTCTGCCAAGCAGGGTCACCACCATATCCGCCTCACCCGTCAGCTCCGGATAAAAGCCAATCACCATACGACCCACCTGCGGGGTCGGCCGCACTCACCCCTCCCAACGGGCCGCGCCCCGCTCCGGTTCCTTCAAGACCCATTAACCTGTGGCCAGAAATACATGGACACGGAACCAGGACAGAACCGGAGAGGGAGCAGCCATCACCGGCTACGGGCCGTCGGACCCGCGCCTCGCCGATGCCTACGCCGTCGAGGACGAGGTGCTGCAGTACGCCCGCAGGCAGTCCGAGCTGGCCACGGTGCGTCCGGTGTCGCCGGCCAGCGGAGCGGCCCTGGCGGTGCTGGCGGCGGCGGTCGGCGCCCGTTCGGTGGTGGAGATCGGCACCGGTGCGGGCGTGTCGGGCATCTGCCTGCTGCGCGGGATGCGCCCGGACGGGATCCTGACCACCGTCGACATCCAGCCGGGGCTGCAGCGGCAGGCCCGCGAGCTCTTCTCGGACGCCGGCTTCGCCCCCAGCCGGGCCCGCTGCATTCCCGGCGCCGCCCTGGAGGTCCTGCCCCGGCTCGCGGACGGGCAGTACGACCTGGTGTTCTGCGACGGCGATCCGGCGGAGTCGCCGGACTACCTGGCTGAATCGTTGCGCCTGCTGCGACCTGGGGGAATGGTCTGCTTCGAAGGGGCCGTCAGTGCGCTGGACGACATGGCGACCAGGGATCTGGTGCGGACCGTGCGGGAGCACGACACCCTGCTGAGTGCGCTGCTCCCGGTCGGTGACGGACTGTTGTGCGCGGTGCGGCGCTGAGACGCGCGGGCAGCGAATGCGCGAGCTGCGGGTGCGGGTGCGCGGGCGGGGCTTCGCGGGAGTGAGCGCTCACAGCTGTGGCCCTGGTCCCGGGCCCCCGGAGGGGGTGCGGGGCCAGAGCCACAGGTGCGCTACTCGCTTGGGGACCAGGAGGTCGTCAGCCGCAGGCCTTCTTCAGGGCCTCGCCCAGAGCGTCGGCCTCGTCCGGCGTCAGTTCGACCACCAGCCGCCCGCCGCCCTCGAGCGGTACTCGCATGACGATGCCCCGCCCCTCCTTGGTCACCTCGAGCGGGCCGTCGCCCGTCCGCGGCTTCATGGCCGCCATGCTCGTTCCCCTTCCTGCGAACCTGCTCACCGACGCACCCACGGCCCGTCCACCGCAGGTATCGAACGCATTGATCGGAGTCCAGTATCCCGCATCGGGGCACCCGATGACCAACATCACTACTCTCTCCCGTCCCGGCAGGCTCATCCGTACGCTGACCACCCGGTTCCGATCGCAAATCAGTTCCCGTGTCCCCGGCGGGTCCCCGCGCCCTCGCCCCCGTTCGGCCGACCGGGCGGGACACGTCCGAAACAGTGGCCTACGTCACATCGGCCAAGCCGCTGCCGATCCGTCATGCTGGCATGGGACTACTGACGAGTAATGGGAGATCCGCATGGCCGACACCGTGCTGTACGAGCTCAGCGACGGGCTGGCGACCGTCACCATCAACCGGCCCGAGGCGATGAACGCGCTCGACACGGAGACCAAGGTGGCGCTGCGGGACGCCATGACCACCGCCAAGGAGGACCCGGCGGTACGGGCGGTGCTGCTCACCGGCGCCGGCCCGCGGGCCTTCTGCGTGGGCCAGGACCTCAAGGAGCACCTGGGCAAGCTGGCCGCGGCCCGGGACGGTGGGGAGGCTCCGCTGTCCACCGTGCGGGAGCACTACAACCCGCTGCTGACCGCGATCGCGACCATGCCCAAGCCGGTGGTGGCGGCGGTCAACGGGGTGGCGGCGGGGGCCGGCGCGGGGCTGGCCTGGGCCTGCGACTTCCGCATCATCGCCGACCACAGCGGGTTCAACACCTCGTTCGCCGGGGTGGCGCTGACCGCGGACTCAGGGGTGTCCTGGACGCTGCCCCGGCTGGTGGGGCAGGCCAAGGCGGTCGAACTGCTGATGTTCCCGCAGACGGTTCCGGCGGCGGAGGCGCTGGCGCTCGGGCTCGCGCACCGCGTGGTGCCGGCGGCGGAGCTGGCCGCGACGGCGCGGGAGTTCGCCGCGGGGCTGGCGGCGGGACCGACGGTCGCCCTCGGCGCGATCAAGGAGTCGCTGGCCTACGGGGCGGGGCACACGCTGGTGGAGACGCTGGGCAAGGAGGACGAGCTGCAGACCCGTGCGGGGGCGGCGGAGGACCACTGGATCGCGGTGCAGGCCTTCCTGGCGAAGGAGGCACCCAAGTACGTCGGGCGGTAGGCGCGGGGGGGAGGCCCGGGGAACTGGTGCGGGTCTGTGGTGGCTGGTCGCGCAGTTCCCCGCGCCCCTGGACGTTTGCAACTGGCCCGCTTGCACCTACCTAGGGGCGCGGGGCTCTGCTTGCTGAAAAGCGTGCGCGACAAACCATGCGCGACCCGCACCCGTCAGCGGGCGAAGCAGTCCGCGAAGTGGTCGTTGACCAGGCCGCAGGCCTGCATCAGGGCGTAGGCGGTGGTCGGACCGACGAAGCGGAAGCCGTGGCGCTTCAGCTCCTTGGCGAGGGCGGTCGACTCCGGGGTGACCGCGGGGACGTCGCCCATGGCGCGCGGGGCCCGGCCCGGCTTCTTCGGGGCGAAGGACCAGATCAGCGCGTCCAGCGTGGTGCCGTCCAGCTCCAGCACGGCGCGGGCGTTGGCGATGGTGGCCAGCACCTTCGCGCGGTTGCGGATGATGCCCGGGTCGGCCATCAGCCGTTCGATGTCCGCGTCGCCGAACTCGGCGACCACCGCCGGGTCGAAGCCGGAGAACGCCTTACGGAAGGTCTCCCGGCGGCGCAGGATGGTGATCCAGGACAGCCCGGACTGGAACGCCTCCAGGCTGATCCGCTCGTACAGGGCCCGGTCGCCGTGGACCGCTCTGCCCCACTCCTGGTCGTGGTACTCGACGTAGTCGGGCGTGGAGAGGCCCCAGGGGCAGCGGCGCAGGCCGTCCTCGCCGAGGACGGTGGCACTCGGGCTCACTGCCCCGACTCCTGGTCCAGGCCCGGCAGGGCGTCCTGCGGCGACTGCTTCTCCAGGGTGGTGCCGCCCGGGGTGGCGAACCGCATCCGCAGCGCCTCGAACTCCGCCGTCCCCGGCTGGCCGGCCTGCGGGTGGCCGGCCGCCAGGGCCGCGGTGAGGGCGGCCTCCAGCTCGGCGACCCGGACGTCACGGTGGGTCAGCTCGACCCCGAGGCGGTCCAGCACGTCGTCCACCTCGTCCATCCGGTAGCCGCGCACGGCCATGGGGAAGCGCAGCACGTCCACGTCGGCGCGGGTCAGCGGACGGTCCAGGGGCAGCCGCGCGGCCAGCCGGTCCTGCTCGGCCTCCGGCAGCGAACCGCCGCCTCCGAGCGCGACCAGCGCCGCAGCGCCCACCACCAGCACCATGACGACGAGGATCAACCAGAACACAAGCCCACGACTCCCGGCTCCCGGTGGGGGATCATGAAGGAACCCCCACAGTACTGAACGGTACTGGGGCCATCATGGCGTACGTACCTTGGAGGACGCATGGCTCTCGCGCTCGGCCCGCGGATTTTCGGTGCAGACGAGCCGGTCATCATGGCCATCGTCAACCGCACCCCGGACTCGTTCTTCGACCAGGGCGCGACCTTCGCCGACGAGGCGGCCTTCGCGGCGGCCGACCGGGCGGTCGCCGAGGGGGCGGCGATCCTGGACATCGGCGGGGTGAAGGCGGGGCCGGGCGAGGAGGTCAGCACCGAGGAGGAGCTGCGCCGGATCGTGCCCTTCGTGGCCGAGCTGCGCAAGCGCCACCCGGACACGGTGATCAGCGTGGACACCTGGCGGCACGAGGTCGGCGAGGCGGTCTGCGAGGTCGGCGCCGACCTGCTGAACGACGCCTGGGGCGGGGTGGACCCGCTGCTGGCGGAGGTCGCCGGGCGGTACGGCGTGGGCATCGTCTGCACCCACGCCGGCGGCGCCGAGCCGCGGACCCGGCCGCACCGGGTGGCCTACCAGGACGTGATGGCCGACATCCTGGAGCGCACGCTGGCGCTGGCGGAGCGGGCCGTGTCGCTGGGGGTGCCGCGCGAGGGGGTGCTGATCGACCCGGGGCACGACTTCGGCAAGAACACCCGGCACTCGCTGGAGGCGACCCGGCGGCTGCCGGAGATGACCGACACCGGCTGGCCGGTGCTGGTGTCGCTGTCCAACAAGGACTTCGTCGGCGAGACGCTGGACAAGCCGGTCGGCGAGCGGCTGCTGGGCACGCTGGCGACCACGGCGGTCTCGGCGTGGCTGGGGGCCCAGGTCTACCGGGTGCACCAGGTCGCGGAGACCAGGCAGGTGCTGGACATGGTCGCCTCGATCCGGGGCACCCGGCCGCCGGCGGTGGCCCGCCGCGGGCTGGCCTGACGGCCAGGGGTCACCGGCCGCCGAGGGTGGGGTACTGCCGGGCGGGCTCCACGCCGGTGGGTGGTTGCTGTTCGCGCAGTTCCCCGCGCCCCTGGACGTTTGCAACTGGCCCGCTTGCACCCACCTATTCCGGGTTGTGGGCCGGGTTCACTACGCCGTTGCGGAGGCGGGCCTCGTCGAGGATCTTCATGGCCTCGTCGACGGAGTCGGTGATCTGGATCAGCTCCAGGTCCGACGGGGAGGCCTTGCCCTCGGCGACCAGGGTGTTGCGGACCCACTCGAACAGGCCGGACCAGTAGGAGACCCCGAAGAGGATCACCGGGAACCGGGTGACCTTGTGGGTCTGCACCAGCGTCAGCGCCTCGAACAGCTCGTCCAGGGTGCCGAAGCCGCCCGGGAGCACGATGAAGCCCTGCGAGTACTTCACGAACATGGTCTTGCGGACGAAGAAGTAACGGAAGTTCAGACCCAGGTCGACGTACTGGTTGAGGCCCTGCTCGAAGGGCAGCTCGATGCCGAGGCCGACCGAGGTGCCGCCGGCCTCGTGCGCGCCCTTGTTGGCGGACTCCATCGCGCCGGGTCCGCCGCCGGTGATCACCGCGTAGCCGGCCTCCACCAGGGCGCGGCCGATCTGCTCGCCGGCCTGGTACTCGACCGAGTCGGCCGCCGTCCTGGCGGAGCCGAACACACTGACGGCGGGCCCCAGTTCGGCGAGCGCGCCGAACCCCTCGACGAACTCGGACTGGATGCGCATGACCCGCCAGGGGTCGGTGTGCAGCCAGTCCGCGTTCTGTGCCGAGTCCAGCAGCCGCTGGTCCGTGGTGCTGCTGTCGACCTGCTCGCCGCGGAGCAGCACCGGGCCGCGCCGCTTCTCCGCCGTCTTCCTCGGGCCCGTCGGGACCCGGTCCGGGCCCTGCCCGTACTGCCTGTCGTTCGTCATACCTACGTAGGCTACGGCCTGGACGCGTGACCAGGTGGGATCTCTTCTGATCGAGCTCAGCGGCCGGGTCAGTCCTGGAGCCAGTCCCTGATCCGCTTCTCGCACTCGTCCACCGCCGCCAGCGAGCAGTGCTCCTCGCGGGTGTGGGCCAGGTTGGGGTCGCCCGGGCCGTAGTTGACGGCGGGGACGCCGAGCGCGGAGAAGCGGGCGACGTCGGTCCAGCCGAACTTGGCCTGCGGGGTGGCCCCGGTCGCGGCGATGAAGGCGGCGGCGGCCGGGTGCGACAGGCCCGGCAGCGCGCCGGGGGCGGAGTCGGTGACCACGACCTGGTAGCCGTCGAAGACCTCGCGGATGTGCGCCTCCGCCTGGGCCTCGCTGCGGTCCGGTGCAAAGCGGAAGTTGACGGTGACGGTGCAGGCGTCCGGGATGACGTTGCCGGCGACCCCGCCCTGGATGTTCACCGCGTTCAGGCCCTCGTGGTACTCCAGGCCGTCGATGTCGACCAGCCGCGGCACGTAGTCGGCCAGCCGCTGCAGGATCGGGGCGGCCTTGTGGATGGCGTTGTCGCCGAGCCAGCTGCGGGCCGAGTGGGACCGGTGCCCGCTGGTGCTGACGGTGGCCCGCATGGTGCCCTGGCAGCCGCCCTCGACCTGCGCGTTGCTCGGCTCCATCAGCACCGCGAAGTCCGCGGCGAGCCACTCGGGGTGGATCCTGGCCAGCCGTCCGAGGCCGTTGCGGGTCGCCTCGACCTCCTCGCAGTCGTAGAAGACGAAGGTGAGGTCGCGGTTGGGGTCCAGGACGGTGGCGGCGATCCGGAGCTGGACGGCGACGCCGGCCTTCATGTCGGAGGTGCCGCAGCCCCAGAGCAGGTCGCCGTCGACCCGGGAGGGCAGGTTGTCGGCGATCGGCACCGTGTCCAGGTGTCCGGCCAGGACCACCCGCTCGGAGCGGCCCAGGTCGGTCCGGGCGATCACGGCGTCGCCGTCGCGGTCCACGGTGAGGTGCGGCAGCGAGCGCAGCGCGGCCTCGACGGCGTCGGCGAGCAGCCGCTCGTCGCCGCTGACCGAGGGGATGTCGACCAGGGCGGCTGTGAGTTCACCCCCGCTCGCTGTGAGATCGAGGACGGGTACGGCGGCCGTGGCCGAGCTGTCGGCGGTACTGGAACCAGTCATGACCAGCCAGGTTACGGCCTGCCGAGCGGTCGGCGGGATCGATGCCGGGGAGAACCGGGCTCACGGCGGGGTCGTCACAGTCGGTAGGGTGCAGCGAACATGGCAAGGAGGAACAGCCGGGTGAGTCTGAAGTCGATGATGGACTCCGCCGAGACCGCGCCCACCGGGCGGCGGCGTCGGCGGTGGCTGGGCTGCCTGCCGTTCGTGCTGGTGCTGGCCATCGTGGTGGCGGCCGGCCTGTACCTGAACCGGCACCGCGACCTGCTGCCCATCCCGGTCGCCGAGGGCTGCGAGGTCGACAGCGTCGACGGCGTGGTCGACCTCTCGCTGGACCAGATGAGCAATGCCGGGACCATCGCGGCGGTGGCCATCTCCCGAAGACTTCCGGAACGCGCGGTGACGATCTCGCTGGCCACCGCCATGCAGGAGTCCAAGCTGCAGAACCTGACGGCCGGTGACCGCGACTCGATCGGCCTGTTCCAGCAGCGCCCCTCGCAGGGCTGGGGCACCCCGGCTCAGATCGGCGACCCGGTCTACGCGACCAACAAGTTCCTCGACAAGCTGGTGCAGATCCAGGGCTACGCGCAGCTGCCGCTGACCGTCGCCGCCCAGGACGTCCAGCACAGCGGCTACCCGGACGCCTACGCCACCCACGAGACCGACGCAAAGACCCTCTCCGGCGCCCTGACCGGGCGCGTCCCGGCGTCGCTGAACTGCACGGTGAACAGCGTGGGCGCGGCGGTCACCGGGCCGATCGGCGCGGACGGGCTGCAGCAGGGCGGCCGGGCGGTCTCGGCGAAGCTGAAGGACGACTTCGGCGCGACGGTGACGCCCAAGGCGGCGACCGCGGCCGGCTCCGCCGACGCGGCCGGTGGGTCGCCCTCGGCCTCCGCGTCTGCCGACTCCCAGGGCCTGGGGCTGACCGTCGGCACCGGCAGCGGGACCACGGGGACGGCCCGCGGCTGGGCGGTGGCGCAGTGGGCGGTGGCGAACTGCCAGGACCTGCACATCACCTCCGTCTCCTACGGCGGCAAGGTCTGGCGCAGCTCCGACTCCACCAAGGGCTGGCAGGCCTCCGGCACCGCGGCCGGCTCCGGACCGGTGCGGATCAGCGTCGCGGCGAAGGATGCCGCGTCCTCGTCCCCGTCGAGTTAACGGCGGCCCACCGGGTTGACGCGCGGGGGTCTCGGACGGCCCAGCGCGCGGCCGTCCTGCAAAGATTCTGTGTGCATCGGATCGGCCCTGGCGCAGCCTCGGAGAAGCCTTTCTTCCCGGGCGTGACACCGCGTCAAATTGTCCGAATATGAACCGAAAAAGATAATGCGATGTTTAGGAACTCTTTGCTGGCGTCGGCCGCAACCTTCTCGCTCCTCAGGCGGTAATCACCACGTCCGCCCGGCGGACTGGTTCAGTCCCCACCTCAACGAGGAGCACCATGTCTCTCCCCCTCTCGCGCCGGATCGTCACGGCCGCGTTCGTCGTCGCCGCCGGCGCCGTCCCCGCCCTCACCGCGGGTACCGCCTCCGCCGCGCCCGCGCTGCCCAGCGTCCCCGACCTGGGTGGGCTCAGCCAGCTCGACACCGGCGCCCTCGGCAGCGACGTCCAGTCCGCCAGCCACCAGGCCGGACAGCTCACCGGCTCCAGCGCGAGCAGCGCCGTCGCCCAGTCCGTCCCCACCGTCGCGGACGCGGCCGGTGCCGCCACCGCCAAGGCCCTTCCCGAGGCCAACCACATGCTCGGTGCCTCGGCGGGCCAGCTGGCCCAGGTGGCGGGCTCGACCGCCGGCGCGGCCGGCCCGCTGGCCGGTGCCGCCTCCGGCGCGACCCGCGCCGTGCCGGTCAGCGCCGCCCACCAGGCCGTCCCGGCCGTCGACACGGTCCAGTCCACGGCCTCCGGCGTCGCCCCGGCCGGCAACACCCCGGTCGCCGCCAACATCACCCCGAGCGCCCCGGCCCCGGCCGGCCCGCTCTCCTCGCTGCCGCTGGGCAACCTGCCGGTCAACAGCCTGCCGCTGGGCGCCGCGCAGTCCACCGTCGGCCAGGTCGCCGGGGCGGCCGCGCCGGTCGCCGGACAGCGCCTCGGCGGGCTGCCCGGTCTGGGCGACACCTCCGCCCTGGGCAACCTCACCCAGACCCTGCCGCTGGGCAGCCTGCCGGTCGGCTGACACCGGGTCAGCGGTTCCACCTGCGCGAGGGCCCCGAAGCAGCTGCTTCGGGGCCCTCGCGCACGGACATCGGCGGGGTGTCAGCCGCCGAGGCGCTGCACCGCCGCGCGGACCCGCTCGTCGGTCGCAGTGAACGCCACCCGCACGAACCGGGCACCCGCATCGCCGTAGAACTCGCCGGGAGCGACCAGCACGCCGTGCTTGGCCAGGTCGCCGACGGTGTCCCAGCAGGGCTCGTCGCGGGTCGCCCAGAGGTAGAGGCTGGCCTCGGAGTGCTCGATCCGGAAGCCGTTGGCCTCCAGCGCCCCGCGCAGCGCCTCGCGGCGGGCGGCGTAGC
Source organism: Streptacidiphilus jeojiense (assembly GCF_000719095.1). Classification (GTDB taxonomy): domain Bacteria; phylum Actinomycetota; class Actinomycetes; order Streptomycetales; family Streptomycetaceae; genus Streptacidiphilus; species Streptacidiphilus jeojiensis. The sequence goes on from NZ_JOEH01000016.1 coordinate 239,644, forward strand.
GGGCCCGCTGCTCGGTCACATGGGCGGTGTCGCCCAGCGCGGCGACCGTCGCCGCCTGCACCGGGGCGGGCACCATGAAGCCGCCGTGCTTCCTGATCTCCAGCAGCTCGCCCAGCACCGCCGGGTCCCCGACCAGGAACGCCGCCCGGTACCCGGCCAGGTTGGAGCGCTTGGACAGCGAGTGGACCGCCACCAGGCCGTCGTAGCTGCCGCCGCAGACGTCCGGGTGCAGCACCGACACCGGCTCCGCCTCCCAGCCCAGCTCCAGGTAGCACTCGTCGCTCACCAGCAGCACCCCGTGCTCCCTGGCCCAGGCCACGGTGCGGCGCAGCTCGTCGGCGGTCAGCACCCGGCCGGTGGGGTTGGACGGGGAGTTGAGCCACAGCAGCCTGAGGCCGTCCGGGTCCAGCTCCCAGGGGTCGTCGTAGACCACGTGGTCCGCCCCGGCCAGCCGCGCGCCGACCTCGTAGGTCGGATAGGCCAGCCGGGGGTAGGCCACCCGGTCCCCCGGGCCCAGGCCCAGCTGCGTCGGCAGCGAGGCGACCAGTTCCTTGGAACCGACCAGCGGCAGCACATGGCGGTGCGTCAGCCCGGTCGCGCCGAGCCGGCGCCTGCTCCAGCCGACGAGGGCGTCCCGCAGCGCGGGAGTGCCCCAGACGGTGGGGTAGCCGGGGCTGTCGGCAGCGTCCGTCAGTGCCTGCTGGACCAGTTGCGGGACGGGGTCCACCGGGGTGCCGACGGAGAGGTCGACGATGCCGTCCGGGTGCGCGGAGGCGGTGGCCTTGTACGGCTCCAGACGGTCCCAGGGGAACTCGGGGAGCAGCTTGGACACGCGCCGCGCCTCCCACCAGGAAGCGGTGGAAGGCGCGGGGGCGGTGCTGTCATGCACGGTGTTCACTCGACTCTGCGCGTCACTGGTTCTGCGGCGGGAGGGCCGCGATGAACGGGTGGTCCTTCTCGATCAGGCCGAGCTTGGAGGCACCACCGGGCGAACCGAGGTCGTCGAAGAAGTCGACGTTCGCCTTGTAGTAGTCCTTCCACTCGTCCGGGGTGTCGTCCTCGTAGAAGATCGCCTCGACGGGGCAGACGGGCTCACAGGCTCCGCAGTCCACGCACTCGTCGGGGTGGATGTACAAGGACCTCTTGCCCTCGTAGATGCAGTCGACGGGGCATTCTTCGATGCACGCCTTGTCCTTCACGTCGACACAAGGCTGCGCGATGACGTAGGTCACGCTGACGTTCCTCCTCGTAGGGGCTGGCATTCGCGCAGGGGAGCGCGGCGTCGTCGATGCCCGCACCTAGTATCGCCGTTTCAGGACGGCGGTTGCACCGGAGGTGGCGGGTATGGCGGACAACACTATCGGACATGGACGGCTGGAGATCCACATCACCCCGTCTGACCTGGGGCGACGTATTTCGGTGCGGCGGATCTTGGGCAGTTCGGAGGGGCGCCCGGTGTTCGGCGACGTCGTCGGCGTGCTCACATCGTGGGACGCCGGGGTGCTGACGGTGCTGAACCGGGCCGGTGAAGCCGTCTCGATCATGGAGGAGACGCTGGTCGCGGGCAAGGCGGTGCCGCCGGCGCCGATCCGGAGGACGGCCGCGGCGCCGGAGGATCCGGGGCCGGTCGCGCTGCAGCGGATCGCGGCCCGCGGCTGGCCGGCGGTGGAGACCGAGCCGCTGGGCGAGTGGGTGCTCAGGGCGTCCGGCGGCTTCACCCGGCGCGGCAACTCGGTGCAGACCCTGGGCGATCCCGGGATGCCCCTGGACGCCGCCCTGGACCTGGTCCAGGACTGGTACGCGCGGCGCGGGCTGGCCGCGCACGTCGAGCTGACCACCCCGGGCTCCCCCGAGGGCCTGGCCAAGCTGCTGGCCGACCGCGGGGCGGCCGAGGCCGAGACGCTGGTGCGCACCGCGCCCCTGTCGGCGCTCGCCGGCAGCGGGACGGAGCCCTCGCGGGTGCGGCTGGCGCGGCGGGCCGACGCGGCCTGGATGTCGCGCTACCGGCGGATCGGCGGCGACCCGGCGCGGGAGCGCGCGGCGCAGCAGGTCATCCACGGCGGACCCTCGGTGTGGTTCGCCACGCTGGCCGTGCCGGGGCAGGAGGGTCCCGCCGCGATCGGACGGTGCGTCATCGACGGGGAGTGGGCCGGGTTCGGGGCCATCGAGGTGGTTCCGGAACTGCGCCGGCGCGGGCTCGCCTCCGAGCTGATGGCGGTGCTGGCGAGCCGCGCCGCCGAGGAGGGCGCCCGGGGCGCCTACCTCCAGGTCGAGGCGGGGAACACCCGCGCCGCCGCCCTCTACGACAAGCTGGGCTTCACCACCTCCTACCGCTACCACTACGCCCGCCTGGACTCGTAACCGTCCCGAGCCGAGGCGCGTCGACGCCTGATGCACCCTCAGGTCCACCGGTGCCGCATAGAATCCCCCGCGATGACCGAGGACAGCAGAGAGCGGTTCGCCGCCGAGGCGAGAGGCGAGACGCCCGATCTCGCTCTGCTGTGCCTGCTGATGGGCTTCGAGACGGATCTCGATCCCGCCGACGGCGGGATCGACGCCTGTCTGGCGCCGGCCCGGCGCGCGCTGGACCGGCTCAGCGCGCTGGCCGCCGCGGCCTTCCGCACCGCGGACCACCCGTCCCCGGCCGATACCGCCGCGCTGCTGGCCGGCGCGCTGGCCGGCTCCGCGGACCTCCGCGGCGGCCCCGGGGTCTACAAGCGGCTGGAGTCCTCCCTGCTGCACCAGGTGCTGCGGCGCGGGCGCGGGCTGCCGATCACCGTCTCGATCGTCTGGATCACCGTCGCCCGGATGCTGGACCTGCCGGTCTACGGCGTCGCCCTGCCGGGCCACTTCGTGGTCGGCATCGGCGACCCGGACGGCGAGCACGTGCTGGCGGACCCCTTCCACGGCGGCCGGGTGCTCTCCTGGGAGGAGGCCGAGGAGATCGCCGAGGAGGGCGGCTACCCGCTGGACACCGCGCTGCTGCGCCCCGCCGAGCCGCTGGACATAGTGCTGCGCGTGCTGGGCAACATCCGGGCCTGGGCGGCGGCGCGGCCCGAGCACGCCCGGACCCAGCTCTGGGCCGCGGAACTGTCGCTGCTGCTGCCCCGGCATCCGGCCCAGCTGCGCCTTGAGCGCGCGGAACTGCTGGTCAAGACCGGACGGTTCGTCGAGGGCGCGGCGGAGATGGACTCCTACGCGGAGATCCTGGACGCCTTCGACCCGGAGTCGGCGAAACGGGTGCGGCTGGAGGCCCGGGCGGCCCGGTACCGGCTCAACTGACCGGCCTCGACTGACCGCCCGTCATCCCCGACCCGGTCAGAGCCAGCCCTTCTCGCGGGCGATCCGGACCGCCTCGGTGCGGTTGCGGGCGCCGGTCTTCTGGATCGCGGCGGACAGGTAGTTGCGGACGGTGCCCTCGGAGAGGTGCAGCTGCTGTGCGACCTCGGCGTTGGCGGAGCCGTCGGCCGCGGCGGCCAGCACGTCGCGCTCGCGGGAGGTGAGCGGGTTGGCGCCCTCGGCCAGGGCGGCCGCGGCGAGGGTGGGGTCGATCACCCGCTCGCCGCGCAGCACCCGGCGGACCGCCTCGGCCAGCTGGGACGCCGGGGCGTCCTTCACCAGGAAGGCGTCGGCACCGGACTCCATGGCCCGGCGCAGATAGCCGGGGCGTCCGAAGGTGGTCACGATCACGATCTTGGTGGCCGGGCGCTTGCGGCGCAGCAGCGCCGCGGCCTCGATACCGGTCAGGCCGGGCATCTCGATGTCCAGGATCGCCACCTCGACGTCATGGGCCACCGCGGCGTCCACCACCTCGTCCCCGCGTGACACCTGGGCGACGACGTCGATGTCGCCCTCCAGGCCCAGCAGCGCGGCAAGGGCTTCGCGGACCATGCCCTGGTCCTCGGCGAGGAGAATTCTGATCACTGCTGCACGGTACCGGGCACGGCCTCCTCGACGGGACCGGTTGCCGCACGCAGCGGCACGAAGGCGCGGACGGTGAAGCCGCGGCCGCGCTCGCCGGGGCCGGCCTCCAGCCGGCCGTCCGCGAGTGCCAGCCGTTCGGCCAGCCCGGTCAGACCGTTGCCGTGGCCGGCCTTCTTGGCGCCGCCGCCGTCGTCGGCCACCTCCAGGCAGAGCGAACGGGTACCGCCCGGCTCCATGTGCTCGGACAGCCGGACGGTGCAGTGCAGGGCGCCGCTGTGCCGGACCACATTGGTCACGGCCTCGCGCAGCGCCCAGCCGAGCGCGCCCTCCTCGTCCGGGCCGAGTCTGGGGTGCGGGTCGGCGATGGCCGGATCGGTGTCGGTCTGGATGTCTGCCGCGGTGAGTGCGGTCCGGGCCGCGGCGATCTCGACGGCCAGCTTGGGCCTGCGGTAGCCGCCGATGGCCTCGCGCACGTCGACCAGTGCCTGCCGGCTCACCTTCTCGATGTCGTCGACCTGGGCCCGGGCCTCGGCGTAGCGCTCCTGGTCCATGAAGCGGGAGGTCAGCTCGGACTTCAGGGTGATCAGCGAGAGCGAGTGGCCGAGCAGGTCGTGCAGGTCCCGGGCCATCCGCAGCCGCTCGTCGGAGGCGGCCAGGGCGGCGACGGCCTGCCGGGCCTCGCGCAGTTCCTGCATGGTGCGGACCAGCCGCTGCAGTCCGGTCATCGCGGCGCCGCCGAGGAAGGCGGAGAGGGTGATCGGGATCAGCGACCCGGCGTCGCTGTGCAGCGTCAGGCCGGTGACCACGACCAGCCCGGTGACCACGCCCACCCCGTAGATGGCGTACCGCTGCGGGAGGATCAGCCCGCCGCTGACGGCGGTGTAGCTGTACAGCGCCAGCCAGTTGTCACCCAGGGTGAAGCAGGTGACGATCGCGATCACCAGCATCGCCCCGAGCAGCCACCCGTAGAGCGGGCTCCACCGGCCGGCCCCGCCGCTGACCGAGCGGCGCAGCACCAGCAGGGCGTAGCAGCCGAGGAAGAGCACCAGCAGGATCCAGCCCGCGATCCGTGCGCCGGCCTGGTGCGGACCCGCGACCAGATCGCTGACCGGGTAGGCCAGGTAGATCATCCACAGGCTCATCCAGCAGAGCTTGACGAACTGCTGGCGCCGGTTCTCGGGCGGCTGCCCGATGCGCGGCGCTACCAAGTCGCTCATGGTCGTCCCTTCCGGACGGGAGGGCCGCCGGGGAGCGGAGGGCTCCCCGGCGGTTCGGAACGCTGACCGGCCGTCAGGCCTCCCTGCGGTCCCTGCGGTAGAGGAAGGATGCCAGCGCGGCGAAGGCGGCGGCGTAGGCGAGGATCGCGGTGAGTTCGCCGCCGCTCATCGAGCCCCCGGCCTGGGCCACCCGGCCGAGCTGGTTGTACAGCGCCAGCGGGGTCCACTTGGCGAAGTTCGCCATCGACCCGGTGAACTGGAAGTAGGTGCCGCCGAGCATCAGCAGCGCCATGTAGACGATCATCACGATCGGCTGCAGCGAGTCGGGGCCGGCCGAGTAGCCGAGGGCCACGCCCAGGGCGGCGAAGACGAAGCCGCCGACCCAGAGCACCAGGCCGAGCAGCAACCAGTTGCCCGCGGCGAGCCGGACCCCCTCGGAGTAGCCGACCGCGAAGGTGATCACGATCGCCGGCAGGGTGGAGGCGGCGGTGGCGGCGATCTTCGCGACCACGTAGCCGTAGCCGGGCAGCGCGGTCAGCCGCAGCTGGCGGGCCCAGCCGCTCTTGCGCTCCAGGGCGATCCGGGTGGCGTTGGTGTTCATCGAGGCGGAGACGGTGCCCAGGGTCGCCATGGTGACCATGAAGTACGCCTTGACCGAGACGCCGCCGAGGGTGTCCACGCCGCTGTAGGCGCTGACCATCAGCAGGTACAGGCCGACCGGCATGACGATGGTGAAGACCAGGTACCGGCGGTTGCGGAGCACCCGGAGGATCTCCAGCCTGGTGAGCGTGATCATCGCGCGTTCTCCTCGGTCAGGTCTGCGGTGTTCCGGTCCGCAGTGTTCCGGTCGGCGGCGTCCTGCTCGCCGGTGATGGTGATGAAGGCCTGCTCCAGGCCCACGCCGGTGACCTCCAGGCCGCGCGGGTAGAAGCCGGCCCGGTAGATCGCGGCGACGGCCGCGTCGGCGTCGCTGCTGTTGATCCGGACCGTGTGCCCGCTGACGTCCAGTGAGTTCACCCCGGGGACGGCATTGAGCAGCGACAGGTCCGCGCCGTCCTCCGGACGGAGGTCGAAGGAGATCTTGCGCAGCCCGGCCCTGGCCTTGATCTCGGCGGCGGTGCCGTCGGCGATCAGCCGGCCCTTGTGCACCACCAGCACCCGGTCGGCGATGGAGTCCGCCTCCTCCAGGTAGTGGGTGGCGAACAGCACCGTGCGTCCGGCGTCGGCCTGGGCCCGCATCACGGCCCAGAAGGCATGCCGGGCCGAGACGTCCATCCCGGTGGTGGGCTCGTCCAGGACGATCAGGTCGCTGTCGCCGGCCGTGGCCAGGGCGAAGCGGACCCGCTGCTCCTGGCCGCCGGAGAGCTTGTCGACCATGCGGTCGGCCAGCTCGGTGATCCCGGCGGTCTTCAGCACGTCGTCCACGTCGTAGCCGCGGGGGTGGATGTCGCTGGCGAACTTGATCAGCTCGCGGACCTTCACGTCCGGCATCAGACCGCCGCTCTGCAGCATCACGCCGACCCGGCCGTCCAGGATCGCCTGGCGCGGGCTGCCGCCGAACAGGGTGACGCTGCCGGAGGTGGGTTCGCGCAGCCCCAGCAGCATGTCGATGCTGGTGGACTTGCCGGCCCCGTTGGGGCCGAGGAAGGCGACCGTCTCCCCCGGGTGCAGGGTGAGGCTGATGTCGTTGACCGCCCTCACCGTGCCGAAGTGCTTGCTGACCCCGCGGAAGGCCGCGACCTCCCCGGAGCCGCGACCCCTTCGGGCCTCCCCCGTGACCTGCTCTACGGACGTGCTCATCGCTTCGCCTGCTCCCTCGTCGACCTGCGGCTTCAGCTCTTCCTGCGGACATCCACAAGACTGGCGGAGCGGTCGGCGCGACGGCAGTGCAGCCGGTCCCGAACCCGGCATGACGGATGTCATGCCGGGTCTGCGGATCCCGCACGACCGGTGGCTACAGGCCCAGCGAGCGCTTCAGGAAGGCCACCTGGAGCAGCAGCAGGTTCTCCGCCACCTCCTCCTGCGGGGTCATGTGGGTGACCCCGGACAGCGGCAGCAGCTCGTGCGGGCGACCGGCGGCCAGCAGCGCCGAGGAGAGCCGCAGGGTGTGCGCGACCACCACGTTGTCGTCGGCGAGGCCGTGGATCAGCTGCAGCGGGCGGGTCAGCCTCGGCGCGTCGGCGGTGAGCGAGTTGGCCGCGTACACCTCCGGGCGCTCGGCGGGGTGGCCGAGGTAGCGCTCGGTGTAGTGGGTGTCGTAGAGCCCCCACTCGGTGACCGGGGCCCCGGCGACGGCGGCGTGGAACACGTCGGGGCGGCGCAGCACGGCCAGTGCGGCCAGGTAGCCGCCATAGGACCAGCCGCGGATGCCGACCCTGGTGAGGTCCAGCGGATGCTCCTCGGCGAGCGCCTGCAGGGCCTCCACCTGGTCGTCCAGGGTGGCCCCGGCGAAGTCGAAGGCGACGGCCTTCTCCCAGGCCGGGCTGCGCCCCGGGGTGCCCCGGCCGTCGGCGACCACCACCGCGAAGCCCTGGTCGGCGAACCACTGCGAGGTCAGATGCAGGTTCTGCGCGGCCGCCACCATCTGTCCGTGCGGCCCGCCGTAGGGGTTCATCAGCACCGGCAGCAGCCCGTCCCGCTCGCGGTCGTAGCCGGTGGGGAGCAGTACCGCGGCCGGGATGCGGCTCTTGCCGGCCAGGGTGAGCAGCGGCCGGGCGGTGATCACGGGGGTGTCGGCCAGGGACCCGACCGTGTGCACCGGGACGCCGTCGCGGTGCACCCGCGCCAGGGTCCCGGGGCGGTCCAGGGCGGCGGACTGGACCACGGTGACGGCTCCGGCGCGGACCGCCGAGTAGCGGCCGGGTTCCGTGCCGACCCGGGTGACGCCGCTGCCCCCCGCGGTGCCGACGGTGTACAGGTGTTCCTCGCCGATCTCCGGGTCGGTGGCGGCCTCCCCCGCCGAGGCGGTGAACAGCACGTCGTCGGCGCCGATCTCCAGGACCTCGCGGACCTGCAGTTCCGGGCCGGTGAGCCGGGTGTCGCCGACGACCAGGGCGCGGGCCCCGCCCTCGTCCGAGATCCGCACCAGCCGCCCGTCCGGGGTCCAGGCCGGGACCCCGGGGAAGAGCTCCAGCCAGGCCGGATCCTCCTCCCGCAGCAGCACCGTCGTCGCACCGGTCTCCGGGTCGACGGCCAGCGTGAGCTGGCTGCGCTGGTCCCGGGACTGGACCAGGAGCAGCGGCGGACCGCCCGCCGACCAGTGCACCCGGGCCAGGTAGGGGTGGGTCCCGCGGTCCCAGACCACCTCGACCCGGCCGCCGTCCAGGCTCAGCACGGCCAGGGTGACCTCGGCGTTCGGGCTGCCGGCCCGGGGGTAGGCGATCTCGCTCGCCGGGCGGTCCGGGTTGGCCGGGTCGGCGATCCACCAGCGCTGGACCGGGCCGGAGTCGACCCGGGCCGCCAGCAGCCGGTCGCTGTCCGGGGACCACCAGAAGCCGCGGCTGCGGTCCATCTCCTCCTGCGCGATGAACTCGGCCTGGCCCCAGGTCACCTCGCCGTCCTCGGCGCCGGACGGCCCGGCCAGCGCCCGGTCCCCGCTGCCGTCGGACCCGATCGCCCGCAGCTCGCCGGCGACGGTGGCATAGGCGATCTGGGCGCCGTCCGGCGAGGGGCGCGGATCGAGCACCGAACCGTGCGCCCGCAACTCGGCCCACCCGTCGCCCGCCACCACCCTTGTCTGAGGCGCTTCGCGCCGCCCCTCCCCTGCCAGCAGATCGGCGGCGAACAGCCGTCCGGACAGGGCGAAGGCGGCCAGGGTGGCCTCGGCGTCGGTGGCGTAGCCGACGACCCCGGCCGAGCCCTCGCGGCTGCGCTCGCGCCGGGCCCGCTCCTCCGGGCTCAGCTCCTCCTCACCGCTGCCGAGCAGGGCGGACGGGTCGGCGACGATGCGCTCGAACGGAGTACTGCCGTCGGGAAGATCCACAACTTGGAGCAGGTTCGCCCGTTCGGACGCACCGGCGGAGCGCAGGAAGACGACCCTGCGGCCGTCCGGGGAGACGGTGAACGACCGTGGCGCGCCCAGGGTGAAGCGCAGGGTCCGCGAGTACTGGCGGGGGAAGGAGTTCTCCGGCGTCGTGTCCTGAGTGGTCATAGGCCGACCTTAGAGCCGCAGGCGGGCGCGCGGATCGTCCCCCGGGTGGGTCAAACCCGACCCGCCGTTCGCTCGCCCGTTCGGACGCCGGGGCGGGGCGGCACGCCCGCGACGCGTGCGCCCCGGTCGTGCACCGATGCTCCGGCATATGCATGATGACGGAAAGTGACCTCTCGGTCACTCTCTGGGTATCAACAAGCTGCGCTGCACAGAAGCTGCACTGCACACCCGCCCCCGACCGGTACGGCAGTCCCCGCCGTGCCGCTGCTGAGAGGTGAGTCGCGATGGTTCTGCCGATTTCCGCCGCCGTCCTGATGCTGGTCATTGTCATCCTGCTGGTCCGGCGCTCCGGACTGAAGCTCGTGCACGCCGTGGTCTGCGCCCTGCTGGGGTTCTACCTCGCCTCCACGTCCATCGCGCAGCCGATCCACACCCTGAGCACCAACGTCGCCGGGATGATCTCCGGGATCCGCCTCTGAGGTACCGGCCTCCGAGGGATCGCCCTCCGGGAGCCGAGGCTCCCTCGGGACCGCTGTCGGCCACTGCCCTTACGCTGGGCGCATGACCGACCCGACCGTCCCTCCTGCCTCCCCCTCGGCGGCGCGCCGGCTGCTGCTCGTCCACGCCCATCCGGACGACGAGAGCATCGGCAACGGGGCCACCATGGCCCGCTGTGCCGCCGAGGGCGCCCTGGTGACCCTGGTCACCTGCACCCTCGGCGAGGAGGGCGAGGTGATCGGCGACGAGCTGCGGCATCTCGCGGCTGACCGGGACGACACCCTGGGACAGCACCGCATCGGCGAGCTGGCCGCCGCGATGCGGGCGCTCGGGGTCACCGACCACCGTTTCCTGGGCGGCGCCGGCCGCTACCGGGACTCGGGAATGATGGGCGTCGCCAGCAACGAGCGCCCCGACTGCTTCTGGCAGGCCGACCTGGACGAGGCGGCGGGCCACCTGGTCGCGGTGATCCGCGAGACCAGGCCGCAGGTGCTGGTCACCTACGACGAGAACGGCGGCTACGGCCACCCCGACCACATCCAGGCGCACCGCACCGCGATGCGGGCCCAGGAGCTGGCCGCCGATCCGGGGTTCCGCCCCGAGCTGGGCCCGGCCCACGACATCGACAAGGTCTACTGGAACTGCGTGCCGCTGTCGGTGATCGAGGACTTCTTCGAGTCGCTGCGCTCCCAGGGCCGCGACTTCCCGTTCCCCGGCGTCGCCGGCCCCGCCGACGTCCCCGGCGTGGTCCCGGACGAGCAGGTCACCGCGGTGGTGGACGGCAGCGCCTACGCCGACCGCAAGATCGCGGCGATGCGGGCCCACGCCACCCAGATCGCGGTGGACGGCCCCTTCTTCTCGCTCTCCAACGACCTCGGCCAGCCGGTGCCGACCATGGAGGCCTACCGGCTGGTCCGCGGCCAGGCCGGACCGCCCGGCGCGGACGGCCGCGAGGACGACCTCTTCGCCGGGATCGTCACGGCCGCCCAGCCCGCCCCTTCCGCTCCGTCCGCCCTGTCCGACGCCGTGAGGAACCCGACCCGATGAGCCGCCCCCAGGACCGAGCCCGCGCGACCGTTCCCGCGCCGCGCTCCTCCTCGCCCCGCCCCGCCCCGGACTCCGATGTGACGCTGGGACAGGGTGCCCGGATCACCGCCTATGTGCTGCTCACCGTGGCGGGGGTGGCCGTCGGCCTGGCCGGCTGCTTCGTCCAGGCGCTGTGGTTCCCCGGCGGCCTGCTGCTGGCACTGGGCGCCGCCTTCGCCCTCTTCCACGGCGGACGGACGCTGACCGGCACCCGGCTCGGCGCCGCGCTGCCGGCCGTCGGCTGGTTCGCGATGCTGCTGCTGGCGAACACCCAGCGCCCCGAGGGCGACTTCCTGCTGGCTGCGAACACCGGGTCGTACGTCTTCCTGCTCGGAGGGATGGCCCTGGCTGTGATCTGCGCCACGCTCCCCTCCCGAGCGGCGATGCGGGCCGTCCGGGACGCCGTCGGCCGCTGATCACTTCCGGCCAGGACACCGCAAAACCCGAAATTCGGTCGGCGTGTCAGAGTCACCTGCGGCCCAGTAAGGTGGTGGACCAACACACGGGGGGTGTTGCCGCCGGGGCGAAGGCGCCCGACGGCGGCAGACCCTCAAGGCGGTAGCCGACGGTCGATCCAGAACTGGACTCCTGACGCCCTGTCCGCCGGCGCGCACACGGCGCAAGACCGACGATCCACAACCGCACCACCGTCCCCACAGGCGGCGGAGCGAACCGGAGCAGACGCAGTGAGCCGAGAATCTGACAGTCCGTCGACCCCGCCCCGTCCTGGTCCGGATGCCTATCCGTCGGGCACTCCCCCGTACGGGGTCTCCAACGATCCCGCCTTCTCCCGGGCCGGGCAGCCCGGCGGCGCCCCGGGCGCGGACGCGGACGGGGCTCCGCCCGAGGAGCCCCTCACCGAGACGACCCTCACCACCCGCATCCGGATCAACATCCCCGGCTCCCGGCCCATCCCGCCGGTGGTCGTGCGCAGCCCGGTACCCGGCGCGGGCAAGGACCCGGCCGCGGACGCCGAGGCGGATGCCGCAGCGGCGGGCGGCCCGCGGCACCGGTCCGTGAGCGCCAGTTCGCCGGTGCTGGGCGTGATGGAGGACCGCGGCAGCGCCGCCGCACCGATGCCCGACCTTCCGCCGGAGTGGCGCACCCAGGAGCCCGGGGCGACCCCGGCGGCGGGCGACCAGCCCGAGCCCCCCAGCACCTGGTTCGCTCCGCGCAAGAAGACCCCGTCGGCGACCGAGCCCGCGGCGGCCGCGCCGCAGGCCGCTCCCCCGGTGGCCCCGCCGACCCCGGCACCGGCCCCGGCTCCGGCTGCCCCGCCGTTCGAACAGCCGGTCTACGAGCCGCCCGCGTACCAGCAGCCCGGCTACGCGGCGGCCCCGGAGGAGGAGACGCAGGCCGTCCCGCAGCTCGGCTACGAGCAGCCCGGCTACCAGCCGCAGACCCCCTACCAGCAGGCACCGTACGAGCAGCCGCCGTACGAGCAGCCCGGCTTCCAGCCGCAGGGCGGCTACCAGCAGGACCCCTACGGACAGCAGCAGCCCCGCTTCGAGCAGCCGGGCACGGCCTACCCGCAACCCGGCCTGGAACAGCCCGGATACGAGCAGCCCTACCAGGGCAGCCCGTACCAGCAGCCGGCCGGCCCGCAGAGCTCCGGCCCGCTGGGCTCCGGCCCGCAGCCGTCCGGCCGGCCGGCCGGGCTGAACGGCGGACTGGCCGTCGGCGGACCCGACACCCAACAGCGCAACCGGCCGCCCCAGGAACCCCAGGGACCGGATCCCGACGCCACCGCGGCCATCCCGCTGTTCCGGGACCAGGCCCCGGGCGCGGTGGCGGCCTCAGCCGCCACCCAGGCGCCACCGGCGGCCCCCGCCGCACCGCTCCCGCAGCGCGCGCCCCGGCCCGCACCGGCGGGGACCCCCGCCGCGGCCCCCGCCGGACGGCAGCAGTCGCAGCAGACTCCGCCCCCGCAGCAGAGCCGGCCCCAGCAGCAGGAGTCGCAGGCGCAGCGCCGGACCGCGACCGCGCCGATCGGCGACGGCTTCGCCGGGGGCACCGGCGGCGCGGGCGCCCCGCCCCGCAAGGCCACCGAGGGCGACGCGCCGGCGGCGGCGACAGCGACGGCCTCCTCGGCCCGCAAGCCCGCCCGCTCCGGACGCAGCCGCAAGCTCCTGGTCACCGGCATAGGTCTGCTGGTGATGGTCGTCGGGGTGGCCTACGGCGCCGGCCTGATGCTCGATCAGACCGATGTCCCCAAGGGCACCACGGTCCTCGGCCAGAACATCGGCGGCGACACCCGGGACGTCGCCGTGCACACCCTGGACGGGACCGTCGGCGTCCTCGCGGCCAAGCCGCTGACGCTGGTGATCGGCTCCAAGCAGGTCCAGCTCAGCCCCTCGGTGGCGGGGCTGACCATCGACACCACGGCCACGGTGCAGGCGGTCGCCCACCACAGCTACAACCCGGCCTCGGTGCTGCCCTCGCTGTTCGGCGGGGAGCACCCGGTCGCACCGGTGGTGAAGATCGACGACGACAAGCTGCGGTCGGCGCTCCAGCAGCTGGCCTCCACCGGAGGGGCCGGAGCCAAGGAGGGCAGCATCCGCTTCGACGCCGACGGGAACACCCAGATCACCGCACCGCAGTCCGGCCAGACCCTGAACGTCGACGCCGCGATGGCGCTGGTGCAGCAGGCCTACCGGAACCGTGCCGCCGGGATCCCGGACAAGCCGGTGACCGTCCCGGTGACGACCACTCAGCCGAAGGCTTCGGCGGCCCAGTTGAAGTCCGCGGCCGCCTCGATCGGCGCCTGGGCCGGGCAGCACAAGTTCACGGTGACCGTGCACGGGGTCTCCCAGCTGTTCGGCAACAAGACCTTCAGCTCCTCGCTCACCCTGCAGCCGGACGCGAGCGGCAAGGTGGTGCCGGTCTTCGACCTGACCAAGCTGCAGGACGCGATCGGCAGCACCTTCAACGGGCTGACCACCAAGCAGGGCTCCACGGTCACCACCAAGGACATCGCCACCGCGCTGACCCAGCTGCTCAGCAAGCCCGGCGGCGACCGGACAATCTCTCTGTAACCGACATTTCCCACTCCCCCGCAGTGGCCGGTACCTGACCCCAGGCACCGGCCACTGCGGTGCTATGTCGGTCACGCTATTCCTTTGTGACAAGTGGGTTACACGGAGCCCGTGGGGTGGAAGAACTCTCGCGACCGGGCCGGTCGAATTGGTCTTCGACAATGAAATCCAGGGTTCAACTACCGCTTAACTTTGTCCTGCATGTCCGCTTTGAGGCTTAGATACATATATTGTGCCTATCGAGGCGATAGTTAGCTTGGGGGGCATTTCCCGTCCGCATTCCGGACAACTCTGCTCCAACTGTCGCTCTCAGCAAAACTGCATGCCACCCGCCCCAGTGGTGGCACTGTAATACCTGTAGGCCAGAGCATCTATTACCGACGTTTAGAGCGTTACCAATCTTTGATCAGCGCTCTGTCGACATGACCATCTCGTCCCATCAGGATGAGTCCTCAAGCCGTTGAACAGCGGCGGATGTTAGTCCCAGGCTCAGTGATCCCGAAAGATTTCCTGCCCGTGCGCGACCTGCCATCCGCACAGGTGCGCCGGTCGTCGGGGGTCGAGCGCGGGAAACGCACGAAGGAGATGAACAGCGTTGGGTCGCTACATGCTGCGCCGATTGGCCAACTACCTGATTCTGGTCATCGTGGCCACATCACTGGCCTACTTCCTTGCGGCCCTGAGCCTCAACCCGCGTGCGAATTTCGAGGCGCAGAAACCGCGCCCGACGACGGCGCAGATCGACGCGACCCTGAAGACCTACAACCTCGACCCGGAAACGCCCGTGGTGGTCCGCTACGCGCGTTGGGTCGACGGGATCGCACACGGGAATCTGGGGCTGGACATCAAGGGCGGCTCGGTCGCCGACGACTTCGGCCGCAAGGTCGGCGTCAGCATCCGGCTGCTCGTCATCGCCACCATCATCGGCTCCATCGGCGGTGTGCTGGTGGGGGCCTACGGGGCGATCAAGCAGTACCGGTTCTTCGACCGATGGACCACCCTCGCCTCCTTCTTCCTGTTGGCCATGCCGGTGTTCGTGGTGGCGATCGCACTACAGATGTTCGCCGTGAACATCAACGACGCGGCGGGCTCCACGGTCATCCAGTACATCGGCGAGTACAACCCGACCCTGAGCGGCTTCTGGCCGGTGTTGATCAGTCGGCTCCAGCACCTGATCCTGCCGACCATCACCCTGACGCTGTTCCAGATCGCCCAGT
The DNA here is from genome assembly GCF_000719095.1 of Streptacidiphilus jeojiense. GTDB lineage: Bacteria > Actinomycetota > Actinomycetes > Streptomycetales > Streptomycetaceae > Streptacidiphilus > Streptacidiphilus jeojiensis. The sequence goes on from NZ_JOEH01000016.1 coordinate 254,771, forward strand.
ACAGCCGCTACCAGCGCAACACCATGCTGGACGTGCTGGGCAGCGACTTCCTGCGCACGGCACGGGCCAAGGGCCTGCGCCGGCGCACCGCGCTGATGAAGCACGGCCTGCGCACCGCGATCCTGCCGATCGTGCCGCTGCTGGTCTACAACATCGTGCTGCTCTTCACCGGCGCCACCTTCACCGAGACCATCTTCGGCTGGCACGGCATGGGTGAGTGGCTGGTGCTGTCCATCACCACCAACGACGTCAACTCCGTCGCCGCGGTCAGCCTGTTCACCGCCGCGGTCGTCCTGGTCGCCGGCCTCCTGTCCGATCTGATCTACTCCGCGCTCGATCCGCGGGTGCGCTTCAGCTGAGCCCCGAACACCCCCCAGGGGCCCACCCGAACCGCAGCAGTGCGACCGCCCGATCAGGAGAGTGAAGAGAGATGAGCACCCAGCAGAACGTCCAGCACGAGCCGGAAGCGGACGCCACCCCGGCGCTGCTGCCCCCACGCCGCGTCGGACGCGGCCGACTGACCCTGCGCCGCTTCGCCCGCAACAAACTGGCACTGGTGGGCATCGGCATCCTGGTGCTGCTGTTCCTCTTCGCCTACCTGGGCCCGCTGGTGGACAAGTGGGGCTTCGACGACCACGACTTCGAGGCCTTCCTCGACGGACCGTCGGCCAGCCACTGGTTCGGCACCGACCAGGCCGGCACCGACATCTTCGCGCTGACCACCCGGGGCCTGCAGAAGTCGCTGATCATCGGCATCCTGGTGGGCCTCATCACGACGACCCTCGCCGCCACCCTGGGCGCCGCCGCCGGCTACTTCGGCGGCTGGGTCGACCGGGTCACCATGTGGTTCGTCGACATGCTGCTGGTCCTGCCCAGCTTCCTGATCATCGCGGTGCTCTCCCCGAGCTTCGCCAAGTCCACCTGGCTGATCCTGGTCGTCCTGCTGGCCCTGTTCAGCTGGATGATCACAGCGCGGATCGTCCGCAGCATGACGCTGACGCTGAAGGACCGTGAATTCGTCAAGGCCGCCAAGTACATGGGCGTGTCCGACATCAGGATCATCTTCCGGCACATCCTGCCCAGCATGGCCTCGCTGCTGATCATCGACGGCACCATCCAGGTCAGCCTGGCGGTCATCGGCGAGAGCTCGCTCTCCTACTTCGGCTTCGGCATCCAGCCCCCGGACGTCTCGCTGGGCACGGTCATCGCCGACGGCACCTCCTACGCCACCACCTACCAGTGGCTGTTCTGGTTCCCGGCCGGCTTCCTGGTCCTCTTCGGGCTCGCCATCGCCTTCATCGGCGACGGTCTGCGCGACGCCTACGACCCCAACTCCTCGAACGCCAAGGCCCAGGCCAAGGCGATCAAGGAGAAGGGCAAGAGCAAGGGCGACGAGTCGGACGAGGTCCCCGGGCAGCGCGTCGGATCGACCGAGGTGCTGAGCCAGGCATGAGCACCGCGAGCAGCCGCGCCGGCGGCACCCCTCAAGACAGCACCACCGAGGAAGGACTCACCCCCGTGATCGAGACGAGCAAGGAGCCGGCGGCCGACCGCCACGGCGGCGTCCCGCCGCTGCTGGAGGTCTCCGACCTGCATGTCTCCTTCCCCAGCGAGGCCGGTCCGGTCAAGGCTGTGCGCGGGGTCTCCTACTCCGTCCGCCCGGGCGAGGTGCTCGGCATCGTCGGCGAGTCCGGCTCCGGGAAGTCCGTCAGCTCGATGGCCGTCCTCGGGCTGCTGCCCGACAGCGCCGATGTGCGCGGCTCGATCCGGATGGACGGGCGCGAGCTGCTGGGTCTGAACGACGCCAAGATGTCGAAGATCCGCGGCAAGGACATCGCCATGGTGTTCCAGGACCCGCTGTCGGCGCTGACCCCGGTGTACTCCATCGGCACCCAGATCATCGAGGCCATCCAGGTCCACCAGGACCTGGACAAGGTGAAGGCCCGCACCCGGGCCATCGAACTGCTCGACCTGGTCGGCATCCCGGACCCGCACCAGCGGGTGGACGCCTTCCCGCACGAGTTCTCCGGCGGTATGCGCCAGCGCGCGATGATCGCCATGGCCATCGCCAACGACCCGAAGATCATCATCGCCGACGAGCCCACCACCGCCCTGGACGTCACCATCCAGGCGCAGGTGCTGGAGGTGCTGAAGAAGGCCCAGGACGTCACCGGCGCCGCCATTGTGATGATCACTCACGACCTGGGCGTGATCGCCGGCTTCGCCGACCGGGTGATGGTGATGTACGCGGGCCGACCGGTGGAGAACGGGCCGGTGGACGAGGTCTACTACCGCCCCCGGATGCCCTACACCATCGGCCTGCTGGGCTCCATCCCGCGTGTGGACGCCGACGAGCGCCGGGCGCTGACCCCCATCGACGGCACTCCCCCGTCCATGGTCGCGCTGCCCAAGGGCTGCCCCTTCGAGGCCCGCTGCCCGATCGCGATCGACGTCTGCCGCGAGCGCGAGCCCGAGCTGCTGACCGCACCCGGGGCCAACCACCCCTCCGCCTGCCACCGCTCCAGGGAGCTCGCGGAGGGCGGCGGAGAGGGCCTGCTCGACCCGGCGACCATCTACCCGATCCCGCCGCTGCCCGAGGCCCACGAGATCGAGCGGCTGCCGCGCGAGGAGCGCACCGCGGTGCTCGAGGTCGACAACCTGGTCAAGCACTTCCCACTGCTCAAGGGCGCGGTCTTCAAGCGCAAGATCGGCACGGTCAAGGCGGTGGACGGGATCACCCTGGAGATCAAGGAGGGTGAGACCCTGGGCCTGGTCGGCGAGTCCGGCTGCGGCAAGACCACCACCCTGCTGGAGATCATGGACCTGACCGGCGGTCAGGCCGGCAGCGTGACGGTCTTCGGCAAGGACGTCCGCGAGGTCAAGGGCGCCAAGGCCCGCAAGGCCCTGCGCCGGGACATGCAGATCGTCTTCCAGGACCCGATGGCCTCGCTGGACGCCCGGATGCCGATCGGCGACATCCTGGCCGAGCCGCTGAAGACCCACGGCTGGGACCGCGCCAGGACCGACGCCCGGATCCCGGAACTGCTGGAGCTGGTCGGCCTCAACCCCGACCACTCGGACCGCTTCCCGCAGGAGTTCTCCGGCGGCCAGCGCCAGCGCATCAGCATCGCCAGGGCGCTCGCCCTGGAACCCAAGCTGGTGGTGCTGGACGAGCCGGTCTCCGCCCTGGACGTGTCCATCCAGGCGGGTGTGCTCAACCTGCTGGACGAGCTCAAGTCGCGGATGGGGCTCAGCTACCTCTTCGTCGCCCACGACCTCTCGGTGGTGCGCCACATCGCGGACCGGATCGCGGTGATGTACCTGGGCCGGATCGTGGAGCTGGGCGAGACCAGGAGCGTCTTCCACGAGCCCTCGCACCCCTACACCCAGGCCCTGCTCTCGGCGGTGCCGCTGCCGGACCCGCAGAAGGAGCGCGCCCGCGAGCGCATCCTGCTGACCGGCGACCTGCCGAGCCCGGCCAATGTGCCCAGCGGCTGCCGCTTCCGCAACCGCTGCCCCAAGTACCTCCAGCTCAACCCCGGCGAGCAGCAGCGCTGCGAGTCCGAGGACCCCCAGCTGCACACGCTGGCCCCGGACCACACCGCAGCCTGCCACTTCGCGGAGGCCCTGGCAGTGGTCTGACGGATCGTCCGGACCCTGCCGGTGGAAGCAAGGCGCACCACCGCAGAAGCACCACCGCATACGCACAACTGCATAGGCACCACCTACTGACAATGTCGGCTCTCGTGAGGAGACCTCCTTGAAGCACACCAGGATTCCGGTCGCGCTGGTGGCGACCATGGCCGTGGCCAGCCTCGGCCTCTCCGCCTGCAGCAGCAGCGGTGGCAGCAAGGCCGGTTCGTCGGCCAAGCCTTCCGCGACCTCGCTGGCCGCCAACACCATCAAGATCAATGCCCAGCCGCGTTCAGCCCTGAAGCAGGGTGGCACCCTCACCTGGGCCATCGACCAGTACTCCACCCAGTGGAACTACAACCAGATCAACGGCGCCGAGTACTCCACCGACGCGGTGATCGAGGCCGTCGAGCCGATCATCTTCCGGGTCGACCCGGCCACCCAGAAGGTCACGCCCAACACCAACTACCTCACCGGCATGCCCACGGTGACCACGGTGAACGGCAAGCAGACGGTCACCTACAACATCAACCCCAAGGCCAAGTGGTCCGACGGCACGGCGATCAGCTACAAGGACTTCGCCGCCCAGTGGCAGGCCCTGAACGGCAAGAACACCAAGTACCAGATCGGCAGCTCGACCGGCTACTCCAACATCACCTCCGTGGTCGCGGGCACCTCGCCGCAGCAGGTCGTGGTCACCTTCGACCAGAACTTCGGCGACTGGACCTCGCTGTTCGCGCCGCTGTACCCGGCCAGCGCGCAGAGCACCCCGGACGAGTTCAACAAGGGCTTCCTGAACAAGATCCCGGTCACCGCCGGCCCGTTCAAGATCGAGTCCATGAACGCGACCACCAGCACCGTCACGGTCGCCCGTGACCCCAACTGGTGGGGCGACCCGGCCATCCTGGACAAGATCGTCTTCCGCGCGATGACCACCGACGCGGCCGACGGCGCCTTCGCCAACGGCGAGGTCGACTACCTCAACATCGGCCCGAGCGCGGCCGGTGTGAAGCAGGCCCAGGGCCGCTCCGACGGCGAGATCCGGGAGGCCGCAGGCCCCCAGTTCCGTCACGTCACCTTCAACGCCAAGTCGCCGCTGCTGTCGGACGTCAAGGTCCGCCAGGCGCTGTTCCAGGCGATCGACCGCACCGCCATCGCCAACTCGGACCTCAAGGGTCTCGGCTGGCCGGCGCTGCTGCTCAACAACCACTTCTTCATGAACAACCAGGAGGGGTACCAGGACAACGCCGGCGTTCTCGGCAAGTACGACCCCACCGCCGCCAAGGCCGGGCTGGACGCGGCCGGCTGGAAGCTGAACGGCCAGTACCGCCAGAAGGACGGCAAGACCCTTGAGCTGACCTTCGTCTACCCGGACGGCACCGCGGTCTCCAAGAACGAGAGCGTGCTGCTGCAGGCCATGTTCGCCGCCGTCGGCGTCAAGCTGGACATCAGCGCCGTGCCCTCGGACGACTTCTTCGACAAGTACGTCCAGCCCGGCAAGTTCGACCTGACCGCGTTCTCCTGGCTGGGCAACGCCTGGCCGGTCTCGTCCAACTACTCGATCTACCAGTCGCCGGTTGGCAGCAACAACTTCCAGAATTTCGCCTGGACCAGCGACCCCAACGTCGACTCCCTGATGAACAAGAGCATCGCCGACCTGGACCACACCCAGGCCATCGCCGACGCCAACGCCGCCGACAAGGCCATCTGGCAGGACGCGGGCGTCTTCCCGCTCTACCAGCGCGCCGACATCTACGGTGCCAAGAAGACCCTCGCCAACCTGGGCGCGCCCCAGGACCAGGACGAGGTCGTCTACGAGAACATCGGCTTCACCAGCTGATCCGCTTCGCGTAGCCAACGGCTGAGGCCCCCACCCCGGGTACGGGGTGGGGGCCTCAGCCGTTGGAGCAGGACTGGGTCAACCGGCGCCGACCACGTCCACGTCCTCGGCGAAGTGGCAGGCCGAAGCGTGCGCAGCCGGGGTGCTCTGGCCGCGGAAGACCTCGGGGACGGCCAGCAGCGGCACGTCGATCGAGCACTTCTCCTGCGCCTTCCAGCAGCGGGTGCGGAAGCGGCAGCCCGACGGCGGGTTGGCCGGCGAGGGGATGTCGCCGGAGAGCAGGATCCGCTCGCGACCCTCGCGCCCGGACGGGTCCGGCACCGGCACCGCCGACAGCAGCGCCTGGGTGTACGGGTGGGTCGGGTGCTCGTAGATCTCCTCGTCGCTGCCGATCTCCACCATCTTGCCGAGGTACATCACGCCGACCCGGTCGGAGATGTGACGCACGATCGAGAGGTCGTGGGCGATGAACATGTAGGAGAGGTTGAACTCGTCCTGCAGCTGCTCCAGCAGGTTGATCACCTGGGCCTGCACCGAGACGTCCAGCGCCGACACCGGCTCGTCCGCGATGATCACCTCGGGCTTCAGGGCCAGGCCGCGGGCGATGCCGATGCGCTGGCGCTGGCCGCCGGAGAACTGGTGCGGGTACCGGTTGATGTACTCGGGGTTGAGCCCGACCACGTCCAGCAGGTCCTGCACCGCCTTGCGGCGGTCGCCCTTGGGGGCCACCTCGGGGTGGATCTCGAACGGCTCGCCGATGATGTCGCCCACGGTCATCCGGGGGTTCAGCGAGGTGTACGGGTCCTGGAAGACCATCTGGATGTTGCGGCGGATCGCCTTGAGCGCCCGGCCGGACGCCCTGGAGATGTCCTCGCCCTTGTAGAGCACCTGGCCCGCGGTGGCCCGCTCCAGGTTCATCAGCACCTTGGCGAGGGTCGACTTGCCGCAGCCGGACTCGCCGACGATGCCCAGGGTCTCGCCCTGGTACAGGTCGAAGGAGACGCCGTCGACGGCCTTGACCGCGCCGACCTGCTTCTTGATCAGGATGCCCTGGGTCAGCGGGAAGTGCTTCTCCAGGTCGCGGACCTGGAGGATCGGCTCGCCGCGCTCGACCGGCTTCTCGACGGCGGCCTCGATCGCTTCCTCGGCGGGCACTGAGGACACGGGGCTAGCCATGGAGGGTCTCCTTCCAGAAGTGGCAGGCGCTGCCGCGGCCGGGCAGGGCCCGCCCGTCCTGCTCGGTCACCGCGTGCAGCGGCGGCACCTCGGAGCGGCAGATGTCCTGCGCCATCGGGCAGCGCGGGTTGAAGGCGCAGCCGGACGGGATACGCAGCAGGTTCGGCGGCAGGCCCTTGATCGCGTAGAGCTCCTGGCCCTTCTGGTCCAGCCGCGGGATCGAGTCCAGCAGGCCGCGGGTGTAGGGGTGGGCCGGGCGCGCGTAGAGCTCGTGCACCGGCGCGGTCTCGACGATCCGGCCCGCGTACATCACCGCGATCTTGTCCGCGACGTCGGCGACCACGCCGAGGTCGTGGGTGATCAGGATCAGGCCCATGTTGTACTCGCGCTGGAGGTCGCCCAGCAGCTCCATCACCTGGGCCTGGACGGTGACGTCCAGGGCGGTGGTGGGCTCGTCGGCGATGATCAGGTCGGGCTCCAGGGCCAGCGCCATGGCGATCATGACGCGCTGGCGCATACCGCCGGAGAACTGGTGCGGGTACTGGTTGACCCGCTCCTTCGCCCCGGGGATGCCGACCCGCTCCATCAACTCGATGGCCTTGAGCTTGGCGTCCTTGCGGGAGCTGCCCTTGTGCACCCGGTACATCTCGCCGAGCTGGGTGCCGACGGTGTGCACCGGGTTCAGCGAGGACAGGGCGTCCTGGAAGACCATGGCCATCTGCGCGCCACGGACCTTGCGCCGCTCCTCGTTGGAGAGCTTCAGCAGGTCGCGGCCCTTGAACATGATCTCGCCGCCGGTGACGAACCCGGGCGGGCTGTCCAGGATGCCCATGACGGCCTGCGAGGACACGGACTTGCCGGAACCGGACTCGCCCAGGATGGCGAGGGTCTCGCCGGCCCGGACGCTGTAGTTGACGCCGTTGACGGCCTTGGCCACGCCGTCCCTGGTGCGGAACTCCACGTGCAGGTCGCGGACCTGCAGCAGCGGGGCCTCTTCGGTGTCGCCGGTCTTCGCGCGTGCGGAGACTGCAGTGCTCACGTTTCCGCCTCTCTCAGCGAAGCTTGGGGTCGAGGGCGTCACGGACGGCGTCGCCGAGCATGATGAACGCCAGGATGGTGATGCACAGCGCGCCGGCCGGGAACAGCAGCATGTGCGGCGCGTTGCGGAAGGTGTCCGCCGCCGCCGAGATGTCGATGCCCCAGGAGACGGTCGGCGGCTTCAGGCCGACGCCGAGGTAGGACAGCGTCGCCTCCAGGGAGATGTAGGTACCCAGGGCGATGGTCGACACCACGATGATCGGGGCGAGGGCGTTCGGCATGATGTGCCGGAGCAGCATCCTGCTGTTGCTGGCCCCCAGCGCCTGCGCGGCGGTGACGTAGTCCTGCTGCTTGGCGGTGATCACCGCGCCTCGGGCGATGCGCGCGATCTGCGGCCAGCCGAGCACCACGATGAACCCGACCACGACCCAGATCGACTGGCTCGGGATGACGGACAGGAAGACCAGTCCGCCGAGCAGGATCGGGATGCCGAAGAAGATGTCGGCGATCCGGGAGATGATCGCGTCGATCCAGCCCCCGAAGAAGCCGGCCAGGCCGCCCATCAGGGTGCCCAGCAGCGCCGAGCCCGCGGTGGCGAACACGCCGACGGTGATGGAGGCCCGGGCACCGTGGATGGTGCGGGCGTAGACGTCGCAGCCCTGGGTGTCGAAGCCGAACGGGTGCCCGGAGGTGGGCCCCAGCTGCGACTTGGAGAGGTCGCAGGTCAGCGGGCTGGTGGAGGTGAACAGTCCGGGCCAGATCGCCACCAGCACCAGGAAGACGATCAGCACACCGGAGATCAGGAAGACCGGGTTGCGGCGCAGTTCGCGCCAGGCGTCCTGCCACAGGCTGCGGGCCACCTCGCGGTCCACCACCGAGACGGCCTCGGCCGACTGCGGCGGGGTGTGCGAGAGGTCCTCCTTCTCCAGCAGCGGCTGGGCTCCCATCGCCCCCAGGGTGGGGGTCTCCGGGAAGGCGCTGGAGAGCTCGGTGCTGGAGTCCTCGGGGACGCCGGCGGGCTTGTTCGGCTGCTGGTCAGGCATAACGGATCCTCGGGTCCAGGACCGCGTAGAGCAGGTCGACGAGCAGGTTGGCCAGGAGGTAGACCACGACCAGGATGGTCACGAAGCCCACCACGGTCGGGGTGTTCTGGCGGAGGATGCCCTGGTAGAGCCAGTAGCCGACACCCTGGATGTTGAAGATGCGCTCGGTGACCAGCGCGCCGCCCATCAGGGCGCCGAGGTCGGTACCGAGGAAGGTGATCACCGGGATCAGCGAGTTGCGCAGCAGGTGGTGGGTGACCACCCGCCACCGCGGCAGGCCCTTGGCCGTCGCGGTGCGGACGTAGTCGGCCTTGCTGTTCTCGGCGACGGTGGTCCGGGTCAGCCGGGCCACGTAGGCCAGCGAGACCGAGGCGAGCACGAAGCCGGGCAGGATCAGGTCGCCGATCGGGGCGCCGTAGCCCACCGTCGCGTTGGTGATGCCCCACTTCACGCCGAACAGGTACTGCAGCACGTAACCGATGACGAAGACCGGGATCGAGATGACGATCAGGGTCATCACCATCACCAGGGTGTCCACGGACTTGCCCCGGCGCAGGCCGCTGAGCAGCCCGAGCCCGATGCCGAGCACCACCTCGATGGTGAAGGCCACGGCGGTGAGCTTGAGCGTGGTGGGGTAGGCGGAGGCCAGGAGCGCGGTGACTTGCTGCCCGCTGAAGGTGGTCCCGAGGTCCCCGGTGAAGATGCCCTTCATGTAGTGCAGGTACTGCACCCACAGGGGGTCGTTCAGGCCGAGGGAGTCACGGATCTGCGCCGCCACCGCCGGAGACGGTGCCTTGTCTCCGAACAGCGCGTTCACGGGGTCGCCGAGGGCGTGCACCATCGCGAAGATGATGAAAGTGGTCCCGATGAAGACCGGGATCATCTGGAGCAGTCGTCTGATGACGTAGCGCCCCATGAAACCTCCAGGGAGTCGGCCGGGCGGCAGGTCGGAACCCTGTGGGGTCCGGCCGCCGCCCGGCGTCGTCTAAGCAGCTGTCAGGGTGTGCGGACGACTACTTGACGGTGATGTCGGTGTAGACCGGGACGCTGAAGGGGTCCAGCGTCACATTGTCGACCTTCGAGGACCAGCCCACCGTGCCGTTCTGGTACCACAGCGGGATCGCCGGCAGGTCGGTGATGAGCAGCTTCTCGGCGGACTGGAAGTCCTGGACGGCCTTGGTGGTGTCGCTCTCCGCGTTGGCCTGGTTGACCAGCGCGTCGAACTGCGCGTTGCTGTAGTGCGCGTCGTTGGAGCCGCCGGTGGTGGTGTACAGCGGCTGCAGGAAGTCCTGGATCAGCGGGTAGTCCATCTGCCATCCGGTACGGAAGGCGCTGGTCATCTGCTTGTTGGTGACCTGGTTGCGGAAGTCGGCGAAGGTGCCGACCGGCTTGCCGACGCAGGCCTTGGTGTTGCCCAGGGCGTTGTTGATGCTGTTGCAGACCGCGTCCACCCACTCCTTGTGCGGACCGTCGGCGTTGTAGCTGATGGTCAGCTGGCCGCCGGGGATGCCGCCGCCCTGGGCGACCAGCTCCTTGGCCTTGGTGGGGTTGTAGGTGCAGACGTCGCCGCACAGGCCGGACTTGTAGCCGCCGGCCTCGCCGAGCACCGGGGAGGTCCAGTCGGTGGCCGGGGTGCGGGTGTTGTCGAAGATCGTCTTGGTGATGGTGTCGCGGTCGATCGCCATCGAGATGCCCTGGCGGACCAGCTTGGCGCCCGCGGTGTTCCAGTTGGCCTGGTACATCGGGAACGAGATGGTCTGGATGATGCCGGCCGGCTCGTTCAGGAAGCGGCCGTTCAGGTCGGTCTTGATGGTCTTCAGCGCGGCGTTCGGCACGCCGTTGTCGACGTCGAGGTTGCCGGACTGCAGGTCCGCGTAGGCCGCGTTGGTGTCGGTGTAGACCTTGAGGGTCACCCCGCCGTTCTTCGGCTTGTTGGTGCCGGTGTAGTCGGCGTTGGGGACCAGCTTCATCTGCTGGCTCTTGGTCCAGGAGTCGATCTTGTAGGGACCGTCACCGATCGGCTTGTTCAGGAACGCGGCGTGGTCCGTGTAGAACGAGGCCGGCAGCGGGTAGTACGCCGTGTAGCCCAGGGTCTGCGGCCAGGTGGAGAACTTCTGCGACAGCTTGACCGTGAAGGTGCTGTCGTCCACGACCTTCAGCCCGGACATGGTCTTGGCGGTCGGGTTGCCACTCGCCGGGGCGACGGCGTTGTAGCCGTCGATGTAGGAGAAGAAGCTGCTGTTGACCTGCTTGTTGGTGGACAGCGCGCCGTAGTTCCAGGCGTCCACGAAGGACTTCGCGGTGACCGGGGTGCCGTCGCTGAACTTCCAGCCGGACTTCAGCTTGACGGTCCAGTTCTGCTGGTCCGTGGAGGTGATCGAGTCCGCGACCGCGTTCTCCGCCTTGCTGGTCTTGGGGTCGTACTGGACCAGGCCCGTCATGATCATGTCGAGGACGGCGCCGCCGTTGACCTCGTTGGTGTTCGCGGGCTCCAGCGGGTTCTGCGGGTCACCCCACCATGCGTTCACGACGCCGTTGGCGTTCGTTCCACCGGAGCTGCCGGAGCTGCTACTGCTGCTGCAGGCGGTGGCCGCAAGGGCGATGGCGATCGCTCCGGCGGCGAACTTGACTCGCGTGGCTCCACGCATGGACGTGCCTCCTCAGACGTGCTGTGCAGTCGTACCGTGCGCCCGGCGCCCACCCCTGGGAGCCCTGCGCTCTGTCGCTCGCGGGCCCGCGCCGTGGGACGCGAGACCCGGTGACCCGAGCGTCGTGATTCCTACTATCTGTCACCGTCAGAGATGCCTGTGACCAAATTAGATTTCGGTTTGATCACACGCCTGTGACTCATATCTCGCAACCCGGGCGTGTCCAGGTGGGTGCAAGGAGCCATCAAACGGACACCTTTATCCGCCCATACGCATCCTGTCACCGATATCCGTACCATCCGGGACTGACACTCGGCCTGAGGGCAACTACTCAGTGTGATGAACGGACGGCGTGAAAAAGCCGCCGCCCCGCCCTGGAGGGGGCGGGGCGGCGGCCGGGTGCCGCTCGGGTCGTTACCGGGTCCTAAGCGGTGCTGCGGGGTGCTGCGGGGGCGTCAGGCCTTGGCGCGGCCGCGCTGGCGGCCACGGGTCTGCGCGTCCAGGACCACCTTGCGGATGCGCACGGTCTCCGGGGTGACCTCGATGCACTCGTCCTCGCGGCAGAACTCCAGCGACTGCTCCAGCGAGAGCTTGCGCGGCGGCACCAGGTTCTCCGTGGTGTCGGAGGAGGCGGCGCGCATGTTGGTGAGCTTCTTCTCCTTGGTGATGTTGACGTCCATGTCGTCGGCGCGGGAGTTCTCGCCGATGATCATGCCCTCGTACACCTCCGTGGTGGGCTCGACGAAGATTACGCCGCGCTCCTGCAGGCCCATCATCGCGAACGGCGTCACCACGCCGGCCCGGTCGGCGACCAGCGAGCCGTTGTTGCGCATCCGGATCTCGCCGAACCACGGCTCGTGGCCCTCGAAGATGCTGTGCGCGATACCGGTGCCGCGGGTGTCGGTGAGGAACTGGGTGCGGAAGCCGATCAGGCCGCGGGAGGGGACGATGAACTCCATCCGGACCCAGCCCGAGCCGTGGTTGGTCATGGTCTCCATCCGGCCCTTGCGGGTCGCCATGAGCTGCGTGATCGCGCCCAGGTACTCCTCGGGGGAGTCGATGGTCATCCGCTCGACCGGCTCGTGCAGCTTGCCGTTGATGGTCTTGGTGACCACCTGCGGCTTGCCGACGGTCAGCTCGAAGAGCTCCCGGCGCATGGTCTCCACCAGGATCGCCAGCGCCAGCTCGCCGCGGCCCTGGACCTCCCAGGCGTCCGGGCGCTCGGTCGGCAGCACCCGGAGCGAGACGTTGCCGATCAGCTCGCGGTCCAGCCGGTCCTTCACCATCCGGGCGGTGACCTTGTGGCCCTTGCCGCCCTTGCCGACCAGCGGCGAGGTGTTGGTGCCGATGGTCATCGAGATGGCCGGCTCGTCCACCGTGATCAGCGGCAGCGCGATCGGGTTCTCCAGGTCGGCCAGGGTCTCGCCGATCATGATGTCCGGGATGCCGGCGATGGCGCAGATGTCGCCGGGGCCGGCCAGGTCGGCCGGCTTGCGGGTGAGCGCCTCGGTCATCAGCAGCTCGGTGACCTTGACCTGCTTGATGGTGCCGTCCCGCTGGATCCAGGCGACCTGCTGGCCCTTGCGGAGCTCGCCCTCCTCGACCCGGCAGAGCGCGATGCGGCCGAGGAAGTTGTCCGCGTCCAGGTTGGTGACGTGCGCCTGGAGCGGGGCGCCCTCGGTGTAGGTGGGGGCCGGGACCGACGCCAGGATGGTGGAGAAGAACGGCTCCAGGTTCTCGCTGTCCGCCGGGACGGTGCCGTTCTCCGGCTTGGTCAGCGAGGCGACGCCGTCACGGGCGCAGGCGTAGACGATCGGGAACTCGATCTGCTCCTCGGTCGCGTCCAGGTCCAGGAACAGGTCGTAGGTCTCGTTGATGACCTCGTCGATCCGCGAGTCCGGACGGTCCGTCTTGTTGATGCACAGGATGACCGGCAGGTTCGCGGTCAGCGCCTTGCGCAGCACGAAGCGGGTCTGCGGCAGCGGACCCTCGGAGGCGTCGACCAGCAGCACGACGGCGTCGACCATGGACAGGCCGCGCTCGACCTCGCCACCGAAGTCGGCGTGGCCGGGGGTGTCGATGATGTTGATGGTCACCACGTCGCCGCCACCCTTGGGGTGGTACTTGACCGCGGTGTTCTTGGCGAGAATGGTGATGCCCTTCTCGCGCTCCAGGTCGTTGGAGTCCATCATGCGGTCGTCGAGGTGCTGGTGAGCGGCGAACGCACCCGCCTGCTTCAGCATGGCATCGACCAGCGTGGTCTTGCCGTGGTCGACGTGGGCGACGATGGCGACGTTTCGGATGTCATTACGCGTGGGCATACGGGGGTGAATCTCCCGGGTCGTGGGGCGTGGTAACCGATGCGCAAATGCGCCGACCCTCCCGAGTCGTTCGCGCCACCTGCCGCCGGGCCACCTGCCGGGCACCACATGCCACGGCTTACCTCCATGGTACGGGGCCGCGCGCGGTCGCACCGCCCGCGCCCCCGCGACGCGGGTCACAACTCCGGATCGCCCCGCAGCCGGCCGCGCCCTCAGTGCCCGGTGAAGCCGAGGTCCTGGAAGTGCGGGGCGGTGAAGCCGAAGGCGCCGGCGTTGGCGACACCGGTGCGTACGGCGACCAGCTGCGGGCGCTGGAACAGCGGCAGCGAGGGGGCCTCCTGCCAGATCCGGGTGTCCGCCTCGGTGGTCAGCCGGGCCGCCTCGGACGGGTCCAGGGCGGCGGCGGCCTTCGCCAGCAGCTGGTCCACCTCGTCCGTCCCGGTGGCGGAGAGGTTCTGACCGTTGTTCAGTGATCCGTCCGGCTGGACCGCCGGCTTGGCGTAGAGCGGGAGCTCGTCGGCGACCGGGAAGGCGGCGGCCGGCCAGGAGAACAGGGCCAGGTCGAAGGAGCCGGCCGCGACGTGGTCGGCGAAGAAGGAGTCACCGGCGACGGTCACCGTGCGCAGCGGCACCCCGATCCTGCCCAGCTGGTCCGTGAGCAGCTTCGCCACCTGGACGTCCTCGGCGGAACCGGTGCGGATGAGCAGGGTGAGTCCGAGCGGACGGCCGTCCTTGGTGCGGACCGGTGCGGCGGCGGGCGCCCGGTGCGCCGCGTCGCCGGCCGGTGCCGCGGCTAGGTGCCAGCCGGCCGCGTCCAGGTGGCGGGTGGCGTTGTCGGCGCCGGGGGCCAGCGCGGAGCTGTCGTCCTCGTAGCCGTGCTGGTCGGCCATGACCAGGTGGTTGCCGAGCGGCAGCACCGGCAGGCCCAGCGGCTTGAGCACGGCCTCGGCGATCGCGGTGCGGTCCACCGCCTGGGCGACGGCCCGGCGCAGGTCCGGGTCGGCCAGCGGGCCGCTGCCGCCGTTGAGGGTGAGCTGCAGGAAGGCGGGGGCCGAGGCCCGGTGCAGGACGGTGCCGGGCACCGAGGCGGCCTGGGCGACCGGGGTGCCGTCCTCGACCGCGCGGCTGAGGTCGGCGACGTCCAGCTTTCCGGCGCGCAGCGCGGCCAGACGGGTGTCCGGGGCCGCCGGGGTGAAGGCGATGGCGTCGAGCTTGGCCGGGGCGCCCCACCAGTGCGGGTTGCGGACCGCGGTGACCGCGGCGCCGTCCAGCGCCTTCAGGTCCTTGAGGCCGCTGAGCGTGAAGGGGCCGGAGTCGGCGGCGAGACGGGTCCGCGAGCCGTCGTTGAAGGCGTCGGCGGTGCCGGTCGCCGCGGCCGGGTAGAGCGGGGTGAACAGGCCCTTCCAGGCCGCGTACGGCTTGGCGAAGACCACCTTGACGTCGTGCGGTCCCGCGCCCTGGCTCACCGAGGAGATGCTGTCGTAGCCGTCGGTGCGGGCGGTCCAGTACGCCGAGCTCCGGCCGTTCAGGGCCTGCCACTGGGCGGCGAAGTCGGCCGCCGAGAGCGGCTTGCCGTCGCTCCAGACCGCCTTGGGGTTGAGGT
Source organism: Streptacidiphilus jeojiense (assembly GCF_000719095.1). Taxonomy (GTDB): domain Bacteria; phylum Actinomycetota; class Actinomycetes; order Streptomycetales; family Streptomycetaceae; genus Streptacidiphilus; species Streptacidiphilus jeojiensis. Next base: position 270,073 of record NZ_JOEH01000016.1, read on the forward strand.
GGTAGACGATCGTCTGCGGCTGCTGGGAGGTCTGCTCGACGCCGGTGAGGTAGTCCGGGTCCGGGGTGGCGTCGGCGTGCTGGTCCAGGGTGAACAGGGTCGGCAGCACGGCCTCGGCCAGCAGCGCGGTGTCCGGGGTGGCGTCGGCCTGGAAGGTGTTCAGCGTGGTCGGCTCGGCGTCCAGGGCCCAGCGCAGGGTGCCCCCGGTGCTGACCTTGGCCCGGTCCGCGGAGGAGAGGTCCGAGGCCTTGGGCGCGGGGCCGCCGCCGGAGCAGGCGGCCAGCACGACGCCCAGGGCGGCGGCGCCGACGACGGCGAGGGTCCCGTACGGGCGGGGGTGGGACTGGGGCACAGGGACCTCCGCGCGTGTGCATATAGGCACATCTGATGGCTTTTCTGACCTTCCGCCCCCTACTGAAGAACAAACGCCGCCGCTGACCCCTTCGACACGGCTGCGCGGAGCCGAACGGTCACCCGTTCGGGGCAGCGGTCGCAGTGCGCGCCGGGCGTGCAGACGGGGGCCGCGACCAGGAATTCCCGCCAATCCGCCGCCAATCCCGTTCAAGGTCTTCCCAGCGGCCGGTGATCGGAGCCACACTCGCTTGCGCACGCCTGGCTGACGAAACATCAGAAACCTTGATCAGGCCGGAGCTTGATCAGACAGTGAAGTGCGGAGGTGGCTCTGCCATGCCCCCAGCCACGCCCTCGACCACAGTCGGGCAGCTGGCCGAGGCCAGCCGCTGCCTGGAGGAACTCGACCGGGCGCTCAGCGACTCCCGGCTGCGGCTCGGCGGTGGACTCGACGTCCGCCGGGTCCGCACCGACCTGGTCCACCTGCGGGAGAGCCTGGCGCTGCTGTCCGCGGCCGTCGCCGAGGGCGCCGAGGCCCCGCCCGGGTCGGCGCGCATCCCGCGCCCCGGTGTGGTCGAGATTCCCGACACGCCGTACGACCCGGCGATGTGGCGCGACGCCGACGACGAGGGCATCGGCTGCCGCCACCGCTGAACCGGGCCCCTGCGGCCCGACATACTGGAGGAAGAAACCCGCGTGACCACCGAGATCCGGCCCCCGCAGCAGCCGGGAGAACCGCAGAGCGCAGCAGCACCGTCGGGCCCGGCGCCGGGACGGGGGGTCCACTCCCCCGGACGAGCCGCCATCGCCGCCCGCCATCTGCGCACCGACCGCTGGTGGGCCTCCCCGGCCCTCACCGGGTTCGGCCTGCTGGCCTTCATCGGCTACTCCACCTGGCGGGCCTTCTTCGGGCTGCACACCGCCTATGCGGCCCCCTACGTTTCGCCCTTCTACTCGCCCTGCCTGGCCGCCAACTGCCCGGCCATGAAGTCCGGCGCCGACTGGGCGCTGTTCGGCAGCTGGTGGCAGCTCTCCCCGGCGCTGATCGTGCTGATCTTCCCGCTGGGCTTCCGGCTGACCTGCTACTACTACCGCAAGGCCTACTACCGCGCGTTCTGGTCCTCACCGCCCGCCTGCGCGGTCGCCGAACCGCACGCCTCCTACAGCGGCGAGACCCGGTTCCCGCTGATCCTGCAGAACATCCACCGCTACTTCTTCTACTTCGCGATCGTGGTCGCCGGGATCCTGACCTACGACGCGGTGCTGGCCTGGCGCAACCCGGCCGGGCAGTGGGGGCACGCCGGCGTCGGCACCCTGGTGCTGCTCGCCAACATCGTGCTGATCTGGGCGTACACCCTCTCCTGCCACTCCTGCCGGCACATCGTCGGCGGCCGGCTGCGGCACTTCTCCAAGCACCCGGTCCGCTACCGGATGTGGAACCTGGTCGGGAAGCTGAACGCCCGCCACATGCAGCTCGCCTGGGCCTCGCTGATCAGCGTCGGGGTCGCCGACCTGTACGTCTACCTGCTCGCCAGCGGTGCCTTCACCGACCCGCGCATCTTCTAGAGGGATACCCAGAGACATGACCGAGGTGGAGCGCCACACGTACGACGTGGTCGTGGTCGGAGCCGGGGGCGCCGGGCTGCGTGCCGCGATCGAGGCCCGCGAGCAGGGGATGCGGACCGCGATCATCTGCAAGTCGCTGTTCGGCAAGGCCCACACCGTGATGGCCGAGGGCGGCATCGCCGCCAGCATGGGCAACGTCAACTCCGACGACAACTGGCAGACGCACTTCCGCGACACCATGCGCGGCGGGAAGTTCCTGAACCACTGGCGGATGGCCGAGCTGCACGCCCAGGAGGCCCCGGACCGGGTCTGGGAGCTGGAGACCTGGGGCGCGCTGTTCGACCGCACCAAGGACGGCCGGATCTCCCAGCGCAACTTCGGCGGCCACGAGTACCCCCGGCTGGCGCACGTCGGCGACCGGACCGGGCTGGAGCTGATCCGCACCCTGCAGCAGAAGGTGGTCTCGCTGCAGCAGGAGGACTTCAAGGAGTACGGCGACTACGAGGCCCGGATCCGGGTCTTCCAGGAGTACACCGTCACCCGGGTGCTCAAGGGCAGCAGCATCCGCGGCGAGGACCGGGTCAGCGGGGTGTTCGGCTACCAGCGCGAGTCCGGCCGCTTCTTCACCATCGAGGCGCCGGCGGTGGTGCTGGCCACCGGCGGCATCGGCAAGTCCTTCAAGGTGACCTCCAACTCCTGGGAGTACACCGGGGACGGCCACGCGCTGGCGCTGCTGGCCGGGGCGACCCTGGTGAACATGGAGTTCGTCCAGTTCCACCCCACCGGGATGGTCTGGCCGCCGTCGGTGAAGGGCATCCTGGTCACCGAGTCGGTCCGGGGCGACGGCGGGGTGCTGCGCAACAGCGAGGGCAAGCGCTTCATGTTCGACTACATCCCGGACGTCTTCCGGGAGAAGTACGCCGAGACCGAGGCCGAGGGCGACCGCTGGTACGCCGACCAGGCCAACAACCGCCGCCCACCGGAGCTGCTGCCCAGGGACGAGGTGGCCCGCGCCATCAACTCCGAGGTCAAGGCCGGCCGCGGCACCCCGCACGGCGGGGTCTACCTGGACGTCTCCACCCGGCTCCCGGCCGAGGAGATCCGGCGCCGGCTGCCGTCGATGCACCACCAGTTCAAGGAGCTGGCGGACGTCGACATCACCGCCGAGCCGATGGAGGTCGGACCGACCTGCCACTACGTCATGGGCGGGGTCGAGGTCGACCCGGACACCGCGGCCGCGTCGGTGCCCGGGCTCTACGCGGCCGGCGAGGTCGCCGGCGGGATGCACGGCTCCAACCGGCTCGGCGGCAACTCGCTCTCCGACCTGCTGGTCTTCGGCCGCCGGGCCGGGCTGCACGCCTCGCTCTACGCGGCGGCGCTGGCCGAGCGGCCCGAGCTGGACCAGGAGCAGATCACCGCGGCGGCGGCCGAGGCGCTCAACCCCTTCGAGGGCGCGGAGGTCGACGGCCCGCCGGAGAACCCGTACACCGTGCACCAGGAGCTCCAGCAGACCATGAACGACCTGGTCGGCATCATCCGCCGGGAGGCGGAGGTGGCCGAGGCGCTGCAGCGGCTGGTCGGGCTGCGGGAACGGGCCGAGCGCGCCGTGGTCGAGGGCCACCGGCAGTTCAACCCGGGCTGGCACCTCGCGCTGGACCTGCGCAACATGCTGCTGGTCTCCGAGTGCGTCGCCCGGGCCGCGCTGGAGCGCACCGAGAGCCGGGGCGGCCACACCCGCGAGGACCACCCGGAGATGGACAGCGCCTGGCGCAAGGTCAACCTGATCTGCTCGCTGGCGGAGAAGGACGGCTCGGACGGGCAGATCGCCCTGGTGCACAAGGACAACCCGCCGATCAGGCCGGACTTGCTGGCGCTGTTCGAGACCTCGGAACTGAAGAAGTACCTGACCGAGGGCGAGCTGCCGTCGGCCGCCATCCCCGAACAACGCAGTGCTGGACAGGACGCCGACGTACCGGACGGAGCCGAGCAGTGAGCTACCAGGCCAACTTCCGCGTGTGGCGCGGCGACTCCTCGGGCGGCAGCCTGGAGCCGTACCAGGTGGAGGTCAACGAGGGCGAGGTGGTGCTGGACATCGTGCACCGGCTGCAGGCCACCCAGGCCCCCGACCTCGCGGTCCGCTGGAACTGCAAGGCCGGCAAGTGCGGGTCCTGCAGCGCCGAGGTCAACGGGCGGCCCCGGCTGCTGTGCATGACCCGGATGTCCACGCTGCCGGCGGACGAACCGGTGACCATCACCCCGATGCGGACCTTCCCGGTGCTGCGGGACCTGGTGACGGACGTCTCCTTCAACTACACCAAGGCGCGGGAGGTGCCCTCCTTCGTCCCGCCGCCGGACCTGAAGCCGGGTCAGTACCGGATGCAGCAGGAGGATGTGAACCGGTCGCAGGAGTTCCGCAAGTGCATCGAGTGCTTCCTCTGCCAGAACACCTGCCATGTGGTCCGCGACCACGAGGAGAACAAGCCGGCCTTCTCCGGGCCGCGGTTCCTGATGCGGGTGGCGGAGCTGGACATGCATCCGCTGGACGCCGCGGCGGAGGGCGGGCTGGACCGCAAGCGGTCGGCTCAGGAGGAGCACGGGTTGGGGATGTGCAACATCACCAAGTGCTGCACCGAGGTGTGCCCGGAGCACATCAAGATCACCGACAATGCGCTCATTCCGTTGAAGGAGCGGGCGGTCGACCGGAAGTACGATCCGTTGGTGTGGCTGGGGTCGGTCATCAGGCGCAGGAAGTAGCTGGTTGAGGTTGCGCAGTTCCCCGCGCCCCTGTCGGGGCGCGGGCTAGCGGGGCAGGCTGAGTTCGAACCAGACGGTTTTGCCCATGGGGGTGCGGCGGGAGCCCCAGCGGTCGGCCAGCAGGCTGACCAGCTGGAGGCCCCGGCCGCCCTCGTCGGTGTCGCGGGCGCGGCGCTGGCGGGGCTGGGCGTAGCCGTTGTCCCAGACCTCGCAGACCAGGGTGCGGTCGCGGAGCAGCCGGAGCCGGATGTCACCGCGACCGTGCCGCAGCGCATTGGTGGCTAGCTCGCTGACCAGCAGCTCCACCGTGTCGATCAGGTCGTCCAGGCCGCGGGCCAGCAGCCAGGCGCAGGCCAGTTCGCGGGCCCGGGCGACCGAGGTGGGCTCGGAGGGGAGGGTCCAGTCGCCGACGGCGTCCTGCGGCAGTGCGTGCACCGCGGCCATCAGCAGGGCGATGTCGTCCTCGCCGTGGTGCGGGTCCAGCGCGGTGAGCAGGTGGTCGCAGAGGTTCTCCAGCTCGCGGGGCGGCCCGGAGAGGGTGTCCCGCAGCGCGGACAGGCCCTCCTCCAGCTGGTGCTTGCGGGACTCGACCAGGCCGTCGGTGTAGAGGCCGAGCAGGGCGCCGTCCGGCAGCTCGACGGTGACCTCCTCGAACGGTTCGCCGCCGACGCCCAGCGGCAGCCCGGGCGGCACGTCCAGCATCAGCGCCTCCTCGCCGGGGACCCGCAGCACCGGCGGCAGGTGCCCGGCGTTGGCGAAGGTACATCGGCGGGTGACCGCGTCGTAGACGGCGTAGACGCAGGTGGCCAGGTAGAGCTCGACCCGGTCGGAGTCGTCGGGCTCCGGCTCGTTGCCGTCGCCGAGGCCGCGGGCGATCTCGTCCAGGGCGGTGAGCACCTCGGCCGGGTCCAGGTCCAGCATGGCCAGGGTGCGTACCGCGGTGCGGAGTTGGCCCATGGCGACGGCGGCGCGCAGACCGCGGCCCATGACGTCGCCGATGACCAGTGCGGTGCGGTTGCCGGGCAGCTGGATGACGTCGAACCAGTCGCCGCCGACCTCGGTGCCGCTGCTGCCGGGGCGGTAGCGGCAGGCGATCTCCAGCCCGGAGGCGGCCGGGCTGCCCGGGGGCAGCAGGCTGCGCTGCAGGATCAGGGCGCGTTCGTGCTCGCGGCGGTAGAGCCTGGCGTTGTCGATGCAGACCGCGGCGCGGGCCACCAGCTCGTTGGCGATGGCGACGTCGCGGGGGTCGAAGGGTTCGCTGCCCTTGGCCCGGGACAGCTGGACCAGGCCCAGCACGATGTCCCGGGCGACCATGGGGACGATCACGGTGCTGGCGATCATCGGGTCGGGGTCCGGGTTGGCGGGGCCGTTGAGGGTGACGCTGCGTCCGGTGCGCAGCGCCTTGGCGTAGGCGGAGCCGGCCGGGTAGCCGAAGGTGCCGTTGATCTCGGCCCGCGGTCCGCGGTGCTCGGGCTCCGGATGCAGCACCGAGAAGTGCGAGACGGTGCTGGCGGAGGCGACCCGGCGCAGTTCGCCGCCGCCGTCCGGCCGGCCCAGGTGGCCGAGGGCCAGATCGGTGTCGGCGGCGAGGACGCCCTGGTAGAGGTCGACGGCGGCGACGTCGCAGAAGCCGGGGACGGTGACGTCCAGCAGTTCGCGGGCGGTGGTCTCCAGGTCCAGGGTGGAGCCGATGTGCGCCCCGGCCTCGTTGAGCAGGGCAAGGCTGCGGCGGACGCTGGCCGCCTCGCGCTCGGCCCGCTGACGGCCGGTGACGTCGACGATCTGCCCGGCCACGCCCATCGGCTTGTTGCCCGCGCTGAGCAGCCGGTAGAGCGAGATGGACCAGCGGCGGCGGCCGGGACGGGTCGGCACGGCGCCGTTGAAGCGCAGGTCGACCACCGGCTCGCCGGACTCCATCACCGTGCGCAGCGCCTGCTCCAGCCGCTCCGCCTCGGGGCGCGGCAGCAGGTCCTTGACGGAGAGTCCGTGCAGGTCCACCGGGGTCGCGCCGAGGCCCTCGGCGAAGCTGTCGTTGACCCGCTGGACGGTGAAGTCCCGGTCGAACAGCACGAAGCCGATCGGCGCCTGCCCGAAGACCGCCTCGGAGGCGGCCAGATCGGTCTCGATCCGGCGGAGTTTGCGCAGGTCGACGGCCATGCACACGACGCCGTTGCGGCCGTCCTCGCCCTGGGCGGGCATCAGGTACAGCTCGGCGATGCTCTCGTTGCCGTCACGGTCCCGGTAGGGGGCGGTGCCGACCCACTCCTGGCCGGCCAGGATCTCGGCCATCCGCTCCCGGCCGCGGCGCCACAGCTCGCGCGGGGCGAAGCTGGTGATCGGGTCCCGGCCGACGGCCTCCTCGGCCGGAATGCCGAAGAACTCGGCGGCGCGGTCGCTCCACTGGCTGATCAGGCCGTCAGGACCGATCGCGAAGGCGGCGACCCGTATGTAGTCGTAGATCGAGCCCGGTTCGCCGTGGCCCCAGTTCTCGATCGCCTCGGGGTCGAAGGCGACGGAGGGGGTGGCCGGGGTGGTGGCGGGGGGCGTGCGGGGTGCGGGGTCCATGGCTCCAGAGCCGATGCCGTCGGGGTCCGGGTACGGGTGGGGGTCCGGGTACGGGTCCAGCGCCTGGACCGGGTGCCGGGAGGGTCCGGACGGACGGTCGCCGGCAGCCGGGCGCGGAATGCCGCCCCTCCGGTCGTGTTCGGCGGACCTCGGGCCCGTTCCGCTGCCCAGAGGTGCACCACGTGTCGGCGAATCGCTCAACTGCCCGACTCCTCCAGCCTTCGGCACCTGGATGTCGCTGGTCCGAGTATTCATCATCCCGGGGCGGCGGCACACGTCCCAGGACTACACAACATCAAATCGAGGTAAGGAATTGCCAAATCTGTCCCAGCCGGCTCACCTCCGTCACAGGATCCGACCCTGACCCGGCAGAGGAACGGAACCCTACGCCTCAGCCACCCGGAACGGGAGGGTCTGCGGGCAGCGCCTGCTCGAACCAGACCACCTTGCCGGTCCCCTCCGCCCTGGTGCCCCAGCGGTCCGCGAGCCGGTGCACCAGCTGCAGCCCGCGGCCGCCCTCGTCGGTGCCGGCCGAGTCGCGCTCCAGCGGCGGGTCGGCCAACGGGTCGGAGACCTCCACCAGCAGCGTCCGGCCGCGGCTGAGCCGCAGCCCGATCGGCGCCTCCGCGTAGCGGACCGAGTTGGTGACCAGTTCGCTGACCAGCAGCTGCGCGGTGTCGAGCAGCGGCAGCAGGCCCCAGTCCAGCAGTGTGGACCGGACCAGCCGGCGGGCCCGCGAGGCGGCGGTGGGTTCGGCGGCCAGGGTCCAGGCCACCGTGAGCGGCGACGGGTCGGGGGCGCCTGCCGGGGCGCCGCCCGCGGAGCCGCTGCTACCGAGCCTTGCCAGCAGCAGGGCCACGTCGTCCGGTTCCTGCCCGCGCTGCAGGGTGCCGACGACCCGGTCGCACAGCTCCTCGACCGAGGCGTGCGGGCCCTCCAGGACCGTGCTCAACCGCGCGGTGCCGACGTCGATGTCCTCGGTGCGCGACTCGACCAGGCCGTCGGTGTAGAGCACCAGCAGGGTCCCCTCGGCCACGGTCAGCTCCACCGAGGCGAAGGGCACCCCGCCCACCCCCAGCGGGGTGCCCGACGGCAGGTCCAGGACCTGCGCCGGCTCGCCCGCCGGGATCAGCAGCGGTGGGGTGTGCCCGGCCTTGGCCAGCACCAGCCGCCGGCTCGCCGGGTCGTACACCGCGTAGACGCAGGTCGCGATGAGCGCCTCCTCCGGCCCCTGGGCCAGGTCGTCGGCCAGGTCGTGGACGTGCTGGAGCAGCGTCGCCGGCGGCAGGTCGAGGCCGGCCAGGGTGCGCACGGCGGTGCGCAGCCGCCCCATCGTCGCCGCCGCGCGCAGACCGTGGCCCATCACGTCCCCGACCACCAGGGCGACCCGGCCGGCCGGCAGCGGGATCACGTCGAACCAGTCGCCGCCCACCTCGGTGCCGCTGCTGCCGGGGACGTAGCGGTGCGCGATCTCCACCCCGGGCAGCTGCGGCACGGACTGCGGCAGCAGGCTGCGCTGCAGCATCAGCGCCGCGGCGCGCTCGCGGGCGTAGAGCCTGGCGTTGTCGATGGAGGAACCCGCGCGGTCGGCCAGCTCGCCGGCGAAAGCCAGTTCGTCGCGGTCGAAGCCCTCGCGCCGGCCGGCCCGGCTGAGCACCAGCAGCCCGAGCACGATGCCGCGCGCCCGCAGCGGCACCACCAGCATCGAGTGCACCCCGAGCTCGTAGGCGGCCCGCAGCCGGGGGTCGTCCGGGACCGTGGTGTCCTCCAGCAGCACCGGGGATTCCAGCTGTTCGGCGATGCCGCTGCGCAGCACCCGGGCGAACATCGACCCCTCACCCATGGTGACGGGCTCCCCGGGGGTCATCATCGCGTCGGCGAGCGGGCCGGGCTCGGCGGCCGCGGTTCCGCTCATCACCAGCGGGGTGAGCCGGGTGTGCGGGGGGTGCGGCAGGTCGTCGCCGTCGGCGACGGCCCGGAGCAGCACCACCCCGGCGAAGTCGGCCAGCGCCGGGACCAGGGCGGACGCCAGCTCCTGGGCGATCCGGACCGGGTCCAGCAGGTCCCCGATCCTGGAGCCCAGCTCGTTGAGCAGGGCGAGCCGGCGCCGGGCGTGCTCGACCTTGGCGACCGCGCGGTAGCGGTCGGTGACATCCATGATCATCCCGGTGACGCCGAGCACCCGTCCGGTGCGGTCGTGCAGCCGGGAGTAGGAGATGGAGCGGAACCCGGGCTTGCGCGGGTCGGGCCCGGCCACGGTCAGGTCGATCACCGGTTCGCCGGTGGCCAGCACCTGCCGCTGGATCGCGCTGACCTCGTCCGCGGCCCGCTCCGGCAGGGTCTCCCCGGTGGTCCGGCCCAGGTGGTCGGCGATCGGCAGGCCGTTCATCCGGGCCAGGGTGGAGTTGACCCGGACGTAGCGCAACTGCCGGTCGAACACCGCGATGCCCAGCGGCGACTGTTCGAACAGGGCGTCCTGGAGCGCGAGGTCGCGCTCGACCGAACCGAGCTTGCCCGCGTCGGCGAGCCGCGCCAGCACGAAGGGGACGCCCTCCCCGTCCACCAGCAGCGAGAGCCGCGCGTCCAGGGCCACCTTCTCGTTGTCGCTGTTGCGGACCATCGCGGGGCCGCGCCAGCCGCCGTCGCGGACCACCGCCGCGATCACCTCGCGGCCGCGCCGCAGCAGTTCCGGATCGCCCCCCAGCAGTGCCTCCAGACCGCGTCCGACCAGGGTCTCGCTGGGCCAGCCGAGGAGTTCCTCGGCCGCGGGGCTCCACAGCACGAACCGGCCGGAGGTGTCCATCATCACGATGGCCACCCGGACCATGTCCAGCACGCTGCCGCCGCGCGGGCCGTTCGGGACCGCGGGGTCGGCGGCCGTCGGGTAGGGGGCCGCCGGGCGGGCGCGCAGCTGGGTGGGGGTCTCCGGCTGGTCCGTCCGGGTGGACCGGGGGGACGCGTACGGGGCCTCCGACCGTGCGGCGACGGCCCGGCGGCGCAGTCGGGCATGGGCTGCTGCGCTGCTGGGCCTGCGCCGTGGCTCCCTCACGTGGTCCCCGTCCGGGTAGGGTCGCGGGCCACTCCTCGATGGTGACCGAATACGGGCATACCCTTTCAAACCTCTGCGTACCCCGCCGTTCGGGTCACATGGCGCCGTCGCGGCGCCGCCCCGGCGCCGTCGCGGTCAGCCGGCCTCGGTCAGGCGGCCTCGGTCAGCCTCCGGGACACCTCGGGGAGGGCGAAGCGGTCCTGGTCCAGCCAGTCCACCTGGTCCAGCTCGGCGGCGGAGAGCCAGCGGAGCTCGGAGTGGTCCTGCAGCGGGGCAGGGGTGCCGGCCAGCAGCTCGGCGGTCCAGATGTGCAGCTCCAGGCCGGCCCGGACCGGCCAGGCGCCGGGGATCCGCTCCAGCGCCCTGGCCTCGATCCCGAGCTCCTCGCGCAGCTCGCGCACCAGCGCCTGGGCCGGGGTCTCCCCCGGCTCGGCCTTGCCGCCGGGGAACTCCCAGCGCCCGGCGGTCTCGGCGGGCGCGCTGCGCCTGGCCGCGAGCACCCGGCCCCGGTGCAGCAGCGCCCCGCCGACGACGATCCGCGTCTCCCTGGTGGTCATGGGGCAGAACTCTACGGCCGCCCAGGGCAGCAGGGTCGGGACGGCACCGTCAGGACTGCACGGTCAGGACTGCACGGTCGGCATCCCCAGCAGCACCGGCCCCTCGGCCCGGGCCGCCCTGGTGCAGCTGTCGTGGCAGTCGGCGTCCAGACTGCAGCAGAGCGAGCAGATGGTGCCCTCGTGGTGCGGGCAGTCCGCGGTGTCCGGCAGCTCGTAGGCGCCCTCGCAGACCACGCAGGTACGGGTCTCGACGACCGCCCCCGGCTCCACGCTCCGCTCCGCCGCCAGCGCGTCCGGGTTGGCCCGGGCCAGGTAGTAGCGGCCCCCGGTGGCCCAGGCGATCAGCGGACTGCAGGCCATCGCCAGGACCAGCGCAATGAACGGCGAGAACGCCTTGGCGTAGCTGCCGAGTTGGCCGTAGAAGGCGACGATGGAGACGGCCGCGGCGATGCACATGGCGCCAAAGCCGACCGGGTTCACCGCGTACAGGTAGGCGCGCTTGAACTCGATGTACTTGGGGCTCAGGCCGAGCGGCTTGTTGATCACCAGGTCGGCGGTGACCGCACCGATCCAGGCGATGGCCACGTTGGAGTAGAAGCCGAGCAGGGTGTTGAGGGCACTGAACATGTTCAGCTCCATCAGCAGCAGCGAGATGCCGCAGTTGAGGAAGATGTACCAGACCCGGCCCGGGTGACGGTGGGTCAGCCGGGAGAAGAAGTTGGACCAGGACAGCGACCCCGAGTAGGCGTTGGTCGAGTTGATCTTCACCTGGGAGACGATCACGAACAGCCCGGCGAGCGGCAGGGCGGCCGCACCGAACCAGGGCCGCAACGCCTCCACGTACGGCGCGATGGGCTCCAGCGCCTTGGTGTTGCCGACCACTCCCAGCGCGCTGAAGGCCAGCAGCGCGCCGCCGAGCTGCTTGGCCGCGCCGATGACCACCCAGCCCGGGCCGGCCGCGAGCACGGCGAAGTTCCAGCGGCGCGAGTTGGCGGCGGTCTTCTGCGGCATGAAGCGCAGGTAGTCGGCCTGCTCGCCGATCTGCGCGATCAGCGACAGGGCGATACCGGTGCCCAGGCCGAAGCCCATGACCGTGAAGCCGGAACCGACCCCGTGGACCCCGCCGAAGTGGGTGAACGCCGAGAAGGTGTGCGGGCTGTGGACGGCCAGGATCACGAACGGCAGGATCAGGCCGACGATCCACAGCGGCTGGGTCCAGGCCTGCATCCTGGCGATCCAGGCCATCCCCTTGAACACGATCGGGATGACGATCAGCGTGGTCAGCAGGTAGCCGACCGGCATCGGGATGTGCAGCACCTGATGGAAGGCCTGCGCCATGATGGAGCCCTCAAGGGCGAAGAAGATGAAGGTGAAGCTGGCGTAGACGAGCGAGGTCAGCGTGGAGCCGAAGTAGCCGAAACCGGAGCCCCGGGTCAGCAGGTCCATGTCCACGCCGTTGGCCGCGCAGGCGCGGGCGATGGGGATCCCGGTGAGGAAGATGACCGCGGCCGCGGCCAGGATCGCGGCCAGGGCGTTGGTGAACCCGTACGACATGACGATGCCGGCGCCGATGGCGTAGTCCGCGAGGTAGGCGATGCCGCCGAGGGCGGTGGTCGCCACCGCCAGCGGCGACCAGCGGCGGAAGGAGTGCGGCGCGTAGCGGAGCGAGTAGTCCTCCAGCGACTCGTCGGCGGCGGACTTGGCGTAGGACCTGCGGGGAGCGTCAGGCTCGGTGGCGGTTGCTGCGGTGTCGGTCATCACGGCTCCTGGTGAGTGTCGGCGTCGTGGTGTCGCTCGGGTACTGCCGTGGCCGACACGCTAGGTAACGCGTGTAAAGCGGGGAGTGCACAGGGCGTTTCCAGTACGTGACAGGAACCGGTCATGAACGTCCGGGAAAGGACTCCCGGTGCGGACCCGGATTGAGCTGTGCGCGTACACACCTGCGGGCGCCGCCCCGGAGATGGCGCAATGGAAGCACAGGAAGGAGCCACCGATGTCCGAGCCCCAGCCCGTTCCGCTCCCCCGCGCCGACCAGGTCGACCTGCGCCCGCCCGACCGTGCCGAGACGGTGCGCATCATCCGCGGCCTCAAGGGCGCCCTGTCGGGCGCGGGCGGACTGACCGAGCTTCAGAAACTGCTGCTGCGGGCGGTGTCCCGGTCGATGACCGGCTTCGAGGTCGATCCCGACACCGTCGAACCGCTCGACGCCCGCGGCCTGGCCGAGGCCCTGGCCGCGCGCAACGAGATCTTCCGCACCCGGGTGCTGCAGCTGATGCTGCTCGGCGAGCTGGTGCTGAACCCGCCGCCGGAGGACGTGTGCGTGGCGATCGGCGGGTACGCCCAGGCGCTGGGGGTGGACGACGGGATGCGCGAGGTCGCCAAGGACTACGCCGAGGGCGCCCTGGGCCTGGCCCTGACCGACTTCGAGCGCAACGGCTACACCGCCGGCTGGGACGCCGACCGCTCCACCCAACTGCACGCCCGCAGCGCCCTCACCGAGCCCTGGCAGCAGGTGGCGGACGACCCGGAGCTCGCCGCCCGCTGGGCCGCGCTGGCCCACTGCCCCGAGGGCTCGCTGGGGCTGGGGGTGCACCGCTTCTACCGGGCCAGGGGGTTCGTCCACCCGGGCCTGCCGGACAGCGCACCCCCGTACCTCGCCCAGCACGACTGGGTGCACGTGGTGGCCGACTACGGCACCACCCTGGAGTCCGAGTTGGAGGTCTTCGGCCTGATCGGCCGGGGTATCCCGGACCCGCGCGGCTTCTCACTGCTGGCGATGGTGCTCGGCCTGTTCGAGACCGGGCTGCTGGCACGCGCCGCCGGGCTGTTCGAGGCCGACGCGGGCCACCTCTCCCGCGAGGGGGTGGCCCTGCGCCTCGGCGACGCGATGCGCCGGGGCGCGGTCACCGGGACCGATCTGCTCGGCATCGACTGGTTCGACCTGGCGGACCTGCCGGTCGAACGGGTCCGGCGCGATCTGGGCCTGCCGGAGAAGGATCCGCTGGCGGTCCGGGCCGGCTCGGTCGGCCCCTGGAGCCCCGGCGGCATCTCCCCCTTCCAGCGCGGCTCCGGGATGAAGCTCGCCGCCGCGGAGGGACGCCGCTACGACTCCTACGGCGCGGATCTCTGAACCGTCGGACGCCCACGCCCCTCTAGGCGCCTTCCGGCTCCGGCGCGGTGTCCTTGGCGAAGCAGCAGAACTCGTTGCCCTCCGGGTCGGCCAGGACGTCCCACTCGATGTCGCCGCCGATCGGGCGGACCAGGGTGGCGCCGAGGGCGACCAGCTCGTCGGTGCTGCCGACGACGTCCAGGTGCATCCGGTTCTTCAGCGACTTGGCCTCGGGCACCGGATTGACCCAGATCAGCGGACCCGCGCCGGACGGGTCCTCGATCGGGATGGAGCCGCCGTCGTCGGGCCCGTCCCAACGGCGCCGGTACCCCATCGCCGTGCACCACCAGTCGGCCAGCGCGGGGGCGTCGTTGGCGTCCAGGCACAGGTCCTTGAAACGTGCTGTGGGCATCGCTTACCTCCGGGTCCGAGGGCCGACCCGCCCCGCCGGGGCGCAGTCCTGTCGAGGCTAGCGACGGACCGGCCGGACGGCACCGCGATTTTCCGGCGGCCAGGGGCGCCGGGCGCTGGAGATGCGGACTGCGCGCCGGGCACTGATGCTGGTGGGGTCAGTAATCCGTGAGGAGGACCGTCATGTCCGTGCTCGACAAGATCAAGGGTGCGCTCAAGGGTCACGAAGCCCAGGCGAATCAGGCCGTCGACAAGGCCGGCGACATGATCGACCAGAAGACCGGCAACAAGTTCCAGAGCCAGGTCGACATGGTCCAGGACCAGGCCAAGAAGCAGATCGGCGAGACACCCCCGACCGACGGCTCCTGACCGCGTTGGCCACCCCTGGCCACTGCTGATCCCGTCCGCCCCACCGCCCGCCCGGCATCCCAGCCGGACGGGCGGTGGCGCGCGCTCCGATCGGTTCCCGGCTCAACCGCCCATCGGGCGCCGGATCCGGTTGCCCGCCAGCTGGCCGCCGTCGATCGGGATCAGGGTGCCGGTGATGAACGAGGCCTGCTCGGAACAGAGCCAGACCACGGTGGCGGCCACCTCGTCGACGCGGCCGATGCGGCCCATCGGCACCGCCATCGCGGCTCCGCGCCGGGCCTCGGGGCCGGCCGCCTCCAGGTGGTGGGTCAGGATCGGGCCGGGCGCCACCGCATTGACGCGTACGCCCTGGTCGGCGTAGTCGAGCGCGGCGACCTTGGTCAGCCCGATGATCCCGGCCTTGGCCGCGCTGTAGGCGGCCAGCCCGGAGACGCCATGGGTGCCGGCGGTCGACGCCATGTTGACCACCGCGCCGCCGCCGGCCGCGAGCATGGCCGGGATCTGGTACTTCATGCCCAGGAAGGTGCCGCGGATGTTGGTCCGGATGCCGCGGTCGAAGTCGTCCGGGTCGATCTCGGCCAGCGGGGCCGGGCGCGGTCCGTCGGTGGCGTTGTTGAAGGCGGCGTCGAGCCTCCCGTAGGCGTCCACCGCCCGCCGCACCAGGTCGGCGCTCGACTCGGCGTCGCCGACGTCCGTGCGCACGGCGAGCGCCCGGCCGCCCTCGGCGCGGATCTCCTTGGCCAGCGCCTCGATCGCGTCGCCGTCCCGCGCCCCGAGCACGACGGCGGCCCCGGCCCGCGCGAACGCCAGCGCGGTGGCCGCGCCGATGCCCTTGCTGGCCCCGGCGACCAACGCGACCGCGCCGTCGAGAGGGCGACCGGTCCAACTGGTTCCGGTGCTGCTGCTGGTACTGGTGCCGGTCATGGCGGTACTCCGCTCCTCGCAGTCCGTTAGATACCTCATCATTAGATATCTAACGGTTAGAAGTCAATGCTAAAGTCGGCCCATGAGCACCCCGCCGATCCCCTTCCGCACGCCCGTCGGCCTCCGGCTGGCAGCGACCGCGAAGGCGGTCAGCCGCGCCTTCGACGAGGAGATGGCCGCCGCCGGGGGCTCGATGGCGATCTGGCAGGTGCTGATCGCGGTCAAGAGCCGGCAGACCGGCAACCAGCGCGAACTCGCCGCGTCCATGGGCATCCAGGGGGCCACCCTCACCCACCACCTCAACGGCATGGAGAAGTCCGGCCTGGTCACCCGCGCCCGCAACCCGGAGAACCGCCGCGTCCACGCGGTGGAACTCACCCCGGCCGGCGAGGAGCTCTTCCTCCGGCTCCGCGAGGTCGCCTTCGGCTTCGACCACCGCCTCCGCGACGGCCTCACCGACGAGGACCTGACCCGCTTCGAGCACACCCTCGCCCGCCTCGCCGCCAACGCCACCCCGGAGCACTGAGCCCCGGCACTGCCGCGTGTTCGTCGGGATCGGTAAGCCCGAACCGCTGAAGTAGCACTTGCCCGGCGCGTGGTCACGCCGGATCGACGACGAGCACCGACTCGTCCACCTCGTCACGGACCGGGAAATCAGTCGCTGTAGTGGTAGCGGGCCTTGAGGATCTTCACTTCTTTGTCGTCAGCCCGATATACAAGCCGGTGTTCATCGTCGATTCGGCGCGACCAGTAGCCGGACAGATCCCCCTTGAGCGGTTCAGGCTTACCCGCGCCGGTGAACGGATCCCGCTGGATCTCCCCGATCAGGCGTGTGATCCGCTTGGCCTTCTTTCTGTCCGCACCGAGCCAGAAGAGGAAGTCCTCCCAGGCGCCCGGGTCGAAGTGGACGCTCCTCACGCATCACCAGCCAGAGCTTCCAACTCAGCCATCGTCTTGGTGACGACCGTGTACCCCGCCTTGTCCCGAGCGACGGCCTCCATGAGGCGCCGGGCGTTGGCCGGCGACCGCAGGAGATAGATCGTCTCCTGCCACGAGTCGAAATCCTCGGCAGACATGAGCACGACGTCGCCCGCCTTGGATGAAATCCGCACCGGCGCATGGTCGTCATTGACCTGCTGTATGAGGGGGAACAGCCGAGAACGGGCCTCGCTGGCACTGATCGTCATGCACGCCACCTCCAGTATTGTACTTGTTTACGGTACCACTCTCGTACCTAAATCTCGTACCGAATGTAGATCACGCACCACACCCCGGCCGACCTCAGCGATCGGCGCAGTGGCCATCATGATCGAATGGTCGCTATTGCCTCTGCAGCCGCCGCCCTTGCGGGAGGCCCGGCTTGACCGGCCCAGCTCGAAACGTCGAGTACCCACCAGCATGAGGAAGCAGGTCCGCAATGGAAATCAGGCGGTTCGTTCCGGTTGAGGCGTCCGAAGCCGAGTTCGCCGGCTTTCACGAGCTGACTCTGGCGTCCATAGCGGTCGACCGCCCCGACGCCCCCGTGCCGTCCCGCGAGGCGGTCGTCGCGGACCTGCTGGAGCCGGTCACGGGTCCGGGGCCGTCACTGTTCTGGACCGCGCACCGGAGCGGCCGCCTGGCCGGGGTGGCGGACGTGCACCTGCCCGAGGCCGAGAACGGTCACATCGCCGCCGGGTGCTGCAGCGGCTGATGATCGCCGACGTCGATCCCGGGCTGTGGGAGGTCCAGGCGCCGAGCGGCTACCACTTGGAGCAGTGGCTCGCAGCGGCGCCGGCATCGCTGGTGGACTCCTTCGCCCGGGCGCGCGGCGCCATCCACGACGCACCCGTGGGCACATCGAGCTACTCCACTCCCCGGTGGGACGCCAAGCTGGTGCGCGAGGAGGAGCGGGACTGGGCCGCGCGAGGCTTCGAGTACTTCGTCGCGGCCGCCTGCGACGAAGGCGGACAGGTCGTCGGGCTGACGGAGTTGGTGCGCCATCCGAACCAGCCGGGCGACGGATGGCAGCAGTACACCGCCGTCTTGCCGGAGCACCGCGGCAGGGGGCTCGGGCGGTTCGCCAAAGCAGCGATGATGCGCCGGCTCGTGGCGGAACGCCCGCAGATGGTGTGGATCAGCACCTCGACCGGGGCCGAGAACACCCACATGATCGAGGTGAACCTCCGGCTCGGCTACACCACCGTCCGCACCGTGGTCGTGGTCGAGGCCGGGCTGGACGCCCTGGAGACCCGACTGCGGCAGGACCGTACCCCACGATGATGATGCCCGGGTCCGACCGGGCGTCATCTTATCCAGCACATATCCAGCATGGGTGGTGGAACGGGGCCGTTGGCATATGCGCAAACCCCGCCCCACCTGCAGATCGGCGAACTGCACCAACCCGTGACAGAGCGGGCGCTACACGTTGAAGCGGAACTCGACGACGTCGCCGTCTTGCATGACGTAGTCCTTGCCCTCGATGCGGGACTTGCCCTTGGCGCGGGCCTCGGGGATGGAGCCGCACTCGACCAGGTCGTCGTAGGAGACGATCTCGGCCTTGATGAAGCCCTTCTGGAAGTCGGTGTGGATGACGCCCGCGGCCTCCGGGGCAGTGGCGCCCTTCTTGATGGTCCAGGCGCGGACCTCCTTGGGACCCGCGGTGAGGTAGGTCTGCAGGCCCAGGGTCTCGAAGCCGACCCGGCCGAGGGTGGCCATGCCGGCCTCCTCCTGGCCCATGGACTGGAGCAGCTCCAGGGCCTCGTCCTCGTCCATGCCGATCAGCTCGGACTCGATCTTGGCGTTGAGGAAGATGGCCTCGGCGGGGGCCACCAGGGCGCGCTGGGCCTCCTTGAAGTCCTCGTCGGTCAGCTCGTCCTCGTCCACGTTGAAGACGTAGAGGAAGGGCTTGACGGTCAGCAGGTGCAGCTCGCGGACCGAGTCGCGGTCGAAGCCGGACTCGAAGAGGGTCTTCCCGGAGTTCAGCACCGCCTGGGCCGCCTCGGCGGCCTTGAGCAGGGTCGCCGACTCCTTCTTGAGGCGGGACTCCTTCTGCAGCCGCGGCAGCACCTTCTCAATGGACTGCAGGTCCGCCAGGATCAGCTCGGTGTTGATGGTCTCGATGTCGTCCTTGGGCGAGACCTTGCCGTCGACGTGCACCACGTCCGGGTCCTCGAAGGCGCGGATGACCTGGCAGATCGCGTCGGACTCGCGGATGTTCGCCAGGAATTTGTTGCCCAGGCCCTCGCCGACGCTGGCGCCGCGGACGATGCCGGCGATGTCCACGAAGTCCACCGTCGCCGGGAGGATCCGCTGCGATCCGAAGATCTTCGCCAGCACCGCGAGGCGCGGGTCCGGGACGCCGACGACGCCGACATTGGGCTCGATCGTCGCGAACGGGTAGTTGGCCGCCAGCACGTCGTTCTTGGTCAGGGCGTTGAAGAGCGTGGACTTGCCGACGTTCGGCAGGCCCACGATTCCGATCGAAAGCGACATGTGGCGAGATCCTGGTGGAGGAGGCAGCCCGGAGGCGACGAGAGGACAAGGGGTCGGTGCCCCAGTCTACGGAGGTTCGCGGGGACGTTAGGCACAGTGGGTGACGGTGACGCGGCACCGGCGTGTCCGTCACAGGGAGTGGCGTTCATCCGACCGTACGTTGGACTCGTGGAGTACCGACGCATGTCTGACGCACGCACCACCGACCGCCCCGGGAGCGCAGCAGTCCCCGGGCGGGCCGCCGCCGTGCCCGGACCGGCACGCTCCCACGACCCCGAGGCCGGCCCCGGGCCGCGTACCCCCGAACAGCGGGGCGGCGGCGCCCGTCGGCCCGCCGCGCGGCCCGCGCAGCGGGCGGGTGCCGGACCGCGGACCCCGCACCGGCTCACCGCGGTGGGCGGCGCCGTGGTCACCCTCGGTGCGACCTTCCTGGGCGGGGCGCTGGACTTCTGGCTGTTCGGCGGCTCCGGCATCGTGATGGGGCTCGCCTATGTCGCCGCCTGCTTCCAGGTCGCGGTGCGGGTACGCCCTGCGGATCTGGCGGTCGCCCCGATCAGCGGGCCGATCGCGTTCGCGATCACCCTGTTGGTGCTGGGCGGTGGGCCCGGCGGGTTCGTCGGACGGATCGTCAGCCTGGCCACCGGGCTGGCCCTGCAGGCGGGGTGGTTGTTCACCGGCACCGCGATCTCTGCGGTGATCGCGTTGGCCCGGCATATCGCTCTCGGCAGGGCCCGCCGTCGGGGCTGACGTACTGTTTTTCGGCTGCGGACCGTAAGTGGCTGATCGCGCAGTTCCCCGCGCCCCTGGGGGCACGGGGAACGGACCGGTCAGCCCAGCTTCGAGGCGGCCATCGCCGCGCCGACGATCCCCGCATCGTTCTGCAGCTGCGCCGGCACGATCTCCGCGCGCAGCGGCTTGAGCAGGGGCAGGAACTTGTCGGCCTTGCGGCTCACCCCGCCGCCGATGATGATCAGCTGCGGTGAGAACAGCTGCTCCACCATGGCGAAGTAGTCGTCGAGCCGCTCCGCCCAGTGCGCCCAGCTCCAGTCGTGCTCCTCCTTGGCCGCCGAGGAGGCGTGCTTCTCCGCGTCCTTGCCGTGCAGCTCCAGGTGGCCCAGCTCGGTGTTGGGCACCAGCGCGCCGTCGATGAACAGCGCGCTGCCGATGCCGGTGCCCAGGGTGAGCAGCAACACCACGCCCTTGCGGTCCTTGCCCGCGCCGTAGGCGACCTCGGCCATGCCGGCCGCGTCGGCGTCGTTGACCACGGCCACCGGCAGGCCGAGAGCCTCCGAGAACAGCGCCCTGGCGTCCAGGTCGATCCAACCCTTGTCGACATTGGCGGCGGTACGGGTGTGCCCGTCCACCACCACGCCGGGGAAGGTCAGACCGACCGGGCCCTGCCAGTCGAAGTGGCGGACCACTTCCTGAACCGCACCGACCACCGCCTTCGGCTCGGACGGGTGCGGGGTGAGCACTTTGTGCCGTTCCTGGGCGAGGGCGCCCCGATCCAGGTCGGCGGGCGCCCCCTTGATGCCCGAGCCGCCGATGTCCACACCGAAGACGTTCACGTCGAGAATCCCCTGTTCGTCGTTGAACCCGATAACGCCAACGTAGGACCTACCCCGCCAAGCCGCCTCACGTACCCGGATCTGTACGGCCCTACTTGCCTGCGGCCTCCGCGCGGAGGTCCCGGCGGAGCTCCTTGGGCAGGGAGAACTGAATGTGCTCGTCCGCGGTGCGGACCACCTCGACGTCGCCGAAGCCCCGCGCGGCCAGCCACTCCAGCACGCCGTCGACCAGGATCTCCGGGACCGAGGCGCCGCTGGTGACGCCGATGGTGCTGACGCCCTCCAGCCAGGCCTCGTCGATCTCGTCGGCGAAGTCGACCAGGTGGGCGGCCTTGGCGCCGGCCTCCAGGGAGACCTCGACCAGCCGCACCGAGTTGGAGGAGTTGCGCGAACCGACCACGACGACCAGGTCGGACTCGGCCGCGATCTGCTTGATCACGACCTGCCGGTTCTGCGTGGCGTAGCAGATGTCGTCGCTGGGCGGGCTGGTCAGCAGCGGGAAGCGGGTCTTCAGCGCGCCGACGGTGGCCATCGCCTCGTCCACCGAGAGCGTGGTCTGCGACAGCCACACCACCTTGGACTCGTCCCTGACCTGCACCTTGTCGACGTCACCCGGACCGTCCACCAGGTGGGTCCGCTCGGGCGCCTCGCCCATCGTCCCGATGACCTCCTCGTGGCCCTCGTGGCCGATCAGCAGGATGTCGTAGTCCTCCTCCGCGTAGCGGAGGGCCTCCTTGTGCACCTTGGTGACCAGCGGGCAGGTGGCGTCGATGGTGGCCAGCTTGCCGCGCTGGGCCTCGTCGTGGACCGAGGGGGCCACGCCGTGGGCCGAGAAGACCACGATGTTGCCCTCGGGGACCTCCTCGGTGGCGCCGACGAAGATGACGCCCTTCTTCTCCAGCGTCTGCACGACGTACTTGTTGTGGACGATCTCGTTGCGGACGTAGATGGGGGCCCCGTACTGCTCCAGAGCCTTCTCCACGGCGATGACGGCACGGTCGACACCGGCGCAGTAGCCCCGCGGGGCGGCGAGCAGGACACGGCGGGATGCGGTAGCAGGCATGGGGCCCAGCCTACCGGCAGGGGGCGCCGGCCCCAGGGGCGACCGGACGGCGGCGGCCGGTCGTGGCTCTCGGCACTGTCGGACCCTGCCGATAGTCTCGACGCATGGCCTTGGACACTTCGGCGGACACCCCCATCCCGGTGGCGAAGGTGTCCCAGCTCATCGGCGGCTGGATCAACCGTCTCGGCGCGGTCTGGGTGGAGGGTCAGATCACCCAGCTGAGCCGGCGTCCCGGCGCCGGGGTGGTCTTCCTGACGCTGCGTGACCCCTCCGAGGACGTCTCGCTCTCGGTGACCTGCTACCGGGCCGTCTTCGACCCGGTGGCGGAACTGGTGACCGAGGGTTCGCGGGTGGTCGTGCACGCCAAGCCCGAGTGGTACGGGCCGCGCGGCACGCTGTCGCTGCGTGCCGCCGAGATCCGGCTGGTCGGTCTGGGCGACCTGCTGGCGCGGCTGGAACTGCTGAAGCGCACGCTGGGCGCGGAGGGGCTGTTCGCCGCCGAGCGCAAGAAGCCGCTGCCGTTCCTGCCGCAGTGCATCGGCCTGGTGACCGGGCGCGCGTCCGCCGCCGAGCGCGACGTGCTGCAGAACGCGCGACGGCGCTGGCCCGCGGTCCGCTTCGAGGTCCGCAACGTCCCGGTGCAGGGCGTGCACGCGGTCCCCGAGGTGATCGCGGCCGTCAAGGAGCTGGACGAGCATCCGGACGTGGACGTGATCATCGTCGCCCGGGGCGGCGGCAGCGTGGAGGACCTGCTGCCGTTCTCCGACGAGCAGCTGGTCCGCGCCGTCGCGGCGGCCCGGACCCCGGTGGTCAGCGCCATCGGCCACGAGCCGGACCAGCCGCTGCTGGACTTCGTCGCCGACCTGCGGGCCTCCACCCCCACCGACGCCGCCAAGCGGGTCGTCCCGGACGTGCGGGAGGAGCTGTCCCGGGTGCACGGGCTGCGCGACCGGGCCAGGTACGGCATCCAGGCCCGGCTGGAGCGGGAGCGCAGCGGGCTGGCCTCGGTGCGCAGCCGGCCGGTGCTGGCCGCGCCCCACCGGATGGTGGACGAGCGGGCCGCCGAGCTGAGCACCCTGCTGGACCGTTCCCGGCGGACCCTGGGCCACCGGCTGGACCGGGCCGTCTCCGAGCTGGAGCACACGCTGGCCCGGGTGGTCGCCCTCTCCCCCGCGGCGACGCTGCAGCGCGGGTACGCGGTGCTGCAGCGGGAGGGCGGCGCGGTGGTGCGCGACCCGGCGCAGGTCGCCTCCGGCGAGCGGCTGCGGGCCCGGGTGGCCGAGGGCGAGTTCGCGGTGACGGTGGATCAGGGCTGAGCCCGCGCCGGACCGAAATGTCGGTGGCGGCCCCTACGCTGGGGGCATGGCAAAGAAGTCGGCGGGTGAGGCAGCGGTGGACGACACCCTGGGCTACGAGCAGGCGCGGGACGCCCTGCTGGAGGTCGTCCGGACGCTGGAGACCGGGGGGACGTCGCTGGAGGAGTCGCTGGCCCTGTGGGAGCGCGGGGAGCAGCTGGCGAAGACCTGCGAGCGCTGGCTGGACGGCGCGAAGGCCCGGCTGGACGCCGCGCTGGCCGAGGGCGAGGAGCAGTCCGAGACGGACTGAGCGCTGCCGACCTGGGGTGATCCACGTCACGCGGGCAGGGGTGCCCTTGGGAAATAGTTGAAAGTTCACCTATGTTGGTACCCGTGACGGCGGCGCACCTGCCGTCCCTCCACAGGTACACATCGCAAAGGTGAATCATGTCTGACGCTCTGGTACTCGACGCCGCCGCCCAGGATCTGCTGTTCCGCGAGGCCCGCACCGCCAACACCTTCACTGACGAGCCGGTCAGCGACGAGCAGATCCAGGCGATCTACGACCTGGTGAAGTTCGGCCCGACCGCGTTCAACCAGCAGCCGCTGCGCATCGTCCTGGTCCGCTCCGCCGAGGCCCGTGAGCGCCTGGTCGGCCACATGGCCGACGGCAACAAGGCCAAGACCGCCACCGCGCCGCTGGTCGCCGTCGTCGCCGCCGACCACGAGTTCCACGAGGAGCTGCCGGCCCAGTTCCCGGCCTTCCCGCAGGCCAAGGACCTCTTCTTCACCGAGCGTCCGGTCCGCGAGGCCTCCAGCTCCTTCAACGCCGCCCTCCAGGTCGGCTACTTCGTCGTCGGCATCCGCGCCGCGGGCCTGGCCGCCGGCCCGATGACCGGCTTCGACGCCGCAGGCATCAACAAGGACTTCTTCCCGGACGGCGACCACTCCGTGCTGGCCGTCATCAACATCGGCAAGCCGGGCGAGGACGCCTGGTACCCGCGCAACCCCCGCCTGACCTTCGACGAGGCCGTCACCACCGTCTGACGCCAGGTGTGCGAATGCCCCGGCCGTGTTCACGGCCGGGGCATTCGTGCGTCGTGCTACTTCAGCGTCGCGGCGAACTTCTCCAGGCCGGCGAAGGACTCGGTGCCGGTCACCACGGTGGTCACCTTGTCGGTCTGCAGCACCAGGGCCCGGTAGCGGTCGCCCTGGTAGTGGCTCCAGACCTGGCCGTCGACCGTGCTGGTGGCGGTCTGCTTCACGCCGTTGGTCGTCGCGTCCGCGAGGAACGCGGCCGCCGGGCCGTTGCTCTGGCGCACCGCGACGTACTGCTTGGCCGGGTCGATGAAGCCGAGCGTCCACTCGGCGTTCTGCGGGTCGGCGCCGTCGTACTCGACGGCCGTGGCGTTCCAGCCGGAGGGCAGCCCTGTCGGCGCCAGCACCTGGTACGGGGCCGCGCGCTCGGCCGAGTCCAGTGCGGCCTGGTACTGCACCGGGTGCACCCCGTCGCCGCCGCTGTGCGGGACGAAGTAGTAGATCACGAAGCCCGCCGCCATCACCGCGAGCAGCGACAGGATCATGTCGCGCACGGACTTCCCGGCCATGCCCGGCCGCTTCTGGGTCTTGGTGGGTGCTGTCCCGGTCTGCGCCGGCGCGCTCTCAGTTGCCACGCCTCCATGGTGGCCCATGCCCCGCGGGGGTGTCCGCACCGGGGTGCCGAACCGCCGCATTCCGGGCCCCGACCGGGGCCGATGCCGTGTGCCGCCTGGTCGGGGTGCCCCAGGCCACAGACATCCGCGCAGGTCACGGATAGGCTCGCAGCACCCTCATCCGGCCGTCGTCGTACAAGAGAGGTACGCAACCGATGACCGAAAACCAGCACCACAACCACGCTCTTCCCTCATCCCTGGAGGTCGCCCCCGAGGCGCCCGATCGCAACCTCGCCCTCGAACTCGTCCGCGTGACCGAGGCCGCCGCCATGGCGGCCGGCCGCTGGGTAGGACGTGGCGACAAGAACGGCGCCGACGGCGCCGCCGTTCGCGCCATGCGCACCCTGGTCCAGACCGTCTCCATGAACGGCGTCGTCGTGATCGGCGAGGGCGAGAAGGACGACGCGCCCATGCTCTTCAACGGCGAGCGGATCGGTGACGGCACCGGTGCCGAGTGCGACGTCGCCGTGGACCCGGTGGACGGCACCACCCTCACCGCCAAGGGCATGCCCAACGCAGTCGCGGTGCTCGCCGTCGCCGACCGGGGCACCATGTACGACCCCAGCGCGGTCTTCTACATGGACAAGCTGGTCGCCGGCCCGGACGCGGCCGGACTGGTCGACATCACCGCCCCGGTCGAGCACAACGTCCGCGCGGTGGCCAGGGCCAAGGGCTCCGCGCCCGAGGACGTCACGGTGGTGCTGCTGGACCGCCCGCGGCACGAGCAGCTGGCGGCCGAGATCCGGGCCACCGGCGCCCGGATCAAGTTCATCTCGGACGGCGACGTGGCCGGCGCCGTCATGGCCGTCCGCGAGGGCACCGGCGTCGACCTGCTGCTGGGCATCGGCGGGACGCCCGAGGGCATCATCGCGGCCTGCGCCATAAAGTGTCTGGGCGGTGTGATCCAGGGCCGGCTGTGGCCCAAGGACGAGGCGGAGCGCCGCAAGGCGCTGGACGCCGGACACGACCTGGACCGGGTGCTGCACACCGACGACCTGGTCAGCGGCGACAACGTGTTCTTCGTCGCCACCGGAATCACCGACGGCGAGCTGCTGCGCGGCGTGCACTACAAGTCGGAGACGGCGACCACCAGTTCACTGGTGATGCGGTCCAAGAGCGGGACCATCCGACAGATCGACAGCACCCACAAGCTGTCCAAGCTGCGTGCCTACAGCGCGATCGACTTCGACCGTGCTCGCTAGGCGGTAGCCCAGAACTGACGGGCGCTCAGCCCGCGGCGGCGATCTGGCTGCCGACCCGCGCCGCCTCCCGGAGCTCCTGCTCCCGGCGGCGGCGCCGGGCGAGCACCACCCGGCGCTCGGCGGCGGTCAGGCCGCCCCAGACGCCGTAGGGCTCGGGTTGCAGCAGCGCGTGCTCCCGGCACTCCAGCAGCACCGGGCAGCGGGCGCAGACCCGCTTCGCCTGCTCCTCGCGCGCCAGCCGGGCCGCCGTCGGCTCCTTCGAGGGGGCGAAGAACAGGCCCGCCTCGTCGCGGCGGCAGGCCGCGTTGGAATGCCATGGGCTGTCATCCGCCGGTCCGCGTTGTGCCGGGACGTGTGCAACATGCGCACGGGGGTCGTCCATACGGGCCTGTATCGGATGAAGCACGACGCACTCCTGACGACAGCGGCGAATGCTCGGTGTGTGAGGCCAGAACTACCCCGCCGCCGACCGATTCATGCATTGCGCACACAATCCGACGCGCGGTTCGTCAGCCCTCGCCGGCGTCCAGGAACTTGCGCGCCTTCTCCCGTGCTTTCGCCGCGAGCTTGTTCGGCTTGCGGCGCTTCGCCTCGACCCCGCCGAACACCGCGGCACCCTTGATGGTCACCACCGGGCCGTGC
Organism: Streptacidiphilus jeojiense; assembly: GCF_000719095.1. Classification (GTDB taxonomy): domain Bacteria; phylum Actinomycetota; class Actinomycetes; order Streptomycetales; family Streptomycetaceae; genus Streptacidiphilus; species Streptacidiphilus jeojiensis. The sequence continues at coordinate 296,681 of NZ_JOEH01000016.1, forward strand.
GGATCGGGGCTCTCCTGCTGCTTCACGTCGAAGCCGCCGAAGATCCCGGCACCGCCGCCGCGCAGGGTCACATGCTCCGGGACCTTGATCTCCACGCCGCCGAAGACCGCGGTGCAGTGGATCTCCAGCTCAGGTGCGTCGAACACCGCCTCGGTCAGGTCGATCTCCACCCCGCCGAAGATCGCCACGGCCTTGAGCATCCGCCCGGCCCGGAAGCGGCCCTTGCGCTCGGCCCCGCCGAAGATCGCCACCATGGACTCGGGCTCGGAGCGGGACGGCAGCGGGGGCCGGCCGGACTGCGGCGCCGGCCGCGTGGCGGTGGAGGCCGCACCCGCCGTCGGCATCCCCTGCTGGGTGGCGTGGTGCGAGGGCAGGTCCCGGGTCAGCGGTACCAGCTCGCCCAGGGTCTTCGCCGCGTACACCGCGTCCACCCGCTCGCCGTGCTCCTCCGCGGTCAACCGGCCCTCCGCGTAGGCCTCGCGCAGCGCCTCGGCGACACGTTCGCGGTCGGCGTCGGAAGCACGCAGTTCGGCCGCCGCCGGGTCGGCGTAGGGCTTCTTCAACGGATCCGGAACGGGCTTCGGCACGGGTGAGTTGTCCACAGGGTGAGGATAGTCACCCTGCCACCCTCCATGACAGCCCCGGCAGCCCCGATCAGTACCCTGGGGAGGGCTCCGCCACGGCTGCCGGAGCTCGGAGCCCGCCGCCGAGCTCCGATCGCCGAAGAATGAGGACCCACGATGCCGGACTTCGCCTACACCGACCTGCTGCCGCTCGGCACGGACCCCACCCCGTACCGGCTGCTCACCAGCGAGGGTGTCTCCACCTTCGAGGCGAACGGGCGGCGCTTCCTGCAGGTCGAGCCCGAGGCGCTGCGGCTGCTCGCGGCCGAGGCGATGCACGACATCTCGCACCTGCTGCGCCCGGCGCACCTGGCCCAGCTGCGCCGCATCCTGGACGATCCCGAGGCCAGCCCCAACGACCGCTTCGTCGCCCTGGACCTGCTGAAGAACGCCAACATCGCGGCCGGCGGCGTGCTGCCGATGTGCCAGGACACCGGCACCGCGATCGTGATGGGCAAGCGCGGCCAGAACGTGCTCACCGAGGGCGGCGACGAGGCGGCGCTCTCCCGCGGCATCTACGACGCCTACACCAAGCTCAACCTGCGCTACTCGCAGATGGCCCCGCTGACCATGTGGGACGAGAAGAACACCGGCAGCAACCTCCCGGCACAGGTCGAGCTGTACGCGACGGACGGCGACGCCTACAGGTTCCTGTTCATGGCCAAGGGCGGCGGCAGCGCCAACAAGTCGTACCTCTACCAGGAGACCAAGGCGATCCTCAACGAGTCGTCGATGATGGCCTTCCTGGAGCAGAAGATCCGCTCGCTGGGGACGGCCGCCTGCCCGCCGTACCACCTGGCGATCGTGGTCGGCGGCACCAGCGCCGAGTTCGCCCTGAAGACGGCCAAGTACGCCTCGGCCCACTACCTGGACACCCTCCCCACCGAGGGCTCCCCCACCGGCCACGGCTTCCGCGACCTGGAGCTGGAGGCGCGGGTGCAGGAACTGACCCAGAAGATCGGCATCGGCGCCCAGTTCGGCGGCAAGTACTTCTGCCACGACGTCCGGGTCATCCGGCTGCCCCGGCACGGCGCCTCGCTGCCGGTCGCGATGGCCGTCTCCTGCTCGGCCGACCGCCAGGCGCTGGGCAAGATCACCGCGGAGGGCGTCTTCCTGGAGCAGTTGGAGACCGACCCGGCCAAGTACCTCCCGGAGACCACCGACGAGCACCTGGACGATGCCGTCGTCCGGATCGACCTCAACCAGCCGATGAGCGAGATCCGCAGCGAGCTCAGCAAGCACCCGGTGAAGACCCGGCTCTCGCTGACCGGCACCCTGGTCGTCGCGCGCGACATCGCCCACGCCAAGATCAAGGAGCGGCTGGACGCGGGCGAGGGCATGCCGCAGTACCTCAAGGACCACCCGGTCTACTACGCCGGCCCGGCCAAGACCCCCGAGGGCTACGCCTCCGGCTCCTTCGGCCCGACCACGGCGGGCCGGATGGACTCCTACGTCGACCAGTTCCAGGCGGCCGGCGGCTCCATGGTCATGCTCGCCAAGGGCAACCGCTCCCAGCAGGTCACCGACGCCTGCGCCAAGCACGGCGGCTTCTACCTCGGCTCCATCGGCGGCCCCGCCGCCCGGCTCGCCCTGGACTGCATCAAGAAGGTCGAGGTGCTGGAGTACGCCGAGCTCGGCATGGAGGCGGTCTGGCGCATCGAGGTCGTCGACTTCCCGGCCTTCGTGGTCGTCGACGACAAGGGCAACGACTTCTTCACCGACCCGGGTGCGGCGGCGCAGCCGCTGATCACCAGCATTCCGGTGCGGTAGTTCGTCCGGACGGGGGTGGAGCGGGGGAACACCAGCTCCGCCCCCGTCGCTGTGGGTAGACGGAGGTCATGACCATGAACATGGATGCAACCGACGGCTACCGGATCGAGCACGACTCGATGGGCGAGGTGCGGGTTCCCAAGGACGCCAAGTGGGGGGCGCAGACCCAGCGGGCGGTGGAGAACTTCCCCGTCTCCGGGCAGCGGCTGGAGCGGGCGCACATCGAGGCGCTGGCGCGGATCAAGGCGGCGGCGGCCCGGGTCAACGGTGAGCTCGGGGTGCTGGACGGCGACGTGGCCGAGGCCGTCGCCGCGGCGGCCGAGGAGGTGGCGTCGGGGCGCTGGGACGGGGAGTTCCCCATCGACGTGTTCCAGACCGGTTCCGGGACCTCGTCCAACATGAACGCCAACGAGGTGATCGCGGCGCTGGCCGCCGAGCGGCTCGGGGCGCCGGTGCACCCCAACGACCACGTCAACGCCAGCCAGTCGTCCAACGACGTCTTCCCCAGCTCGATCCACATCGCGGCCACCGCCGCCGTCACCCATGACCTGGTCCCCGCGCTGGAGCACCTGGCCGAGGCGCTGGAGCGCAAGGCGGTGGAGTTCGCGGCCGCGGTGAAGTCCGGCCGGACCCATCTGATGGACGCCACGCCGGTGACCCTGGGGCAGGAGTTCGGCGGGTACGCCGCCCAGGTCAGGTACGGAGTCGAGCGGCTGCGGGCGACGCTGCCCCGGGTGGCCGAGCTGCCGCTGGGCGGGACGGCCGTGGGCACCGGGATCAACACCCCGCCCGGCTTCTCGGCCGCGGTGATCGCCGAGGTCGCCCGGGCCACCGGGCTGCCGCTGACCGAGGCGCGGAACCACTTCGAGGCGCAGGGCGCACGGGACGGCCTGGTGGAGCTGAGCGGCCAGCTGCGCACCGTCGCGGTCGGGTTCACGAAGATCGCCAACGATCTGCGCTGGATGGGCTCGGGACCGCGCACCGGGCTGGGCGAGATCAACCTGCCCGACCTCCAGCCCGGCTCGTCGATCATGCCGGGCAAGGTCAACCCGGTGATCCCCGAGGCCGTGGTGATGGTCGCCGCGCAGGTGGTCGGCAATGACGCGACGGTGGCGACGGCCGGCGCGGCGGGCAACTTCGAGCTCAATGTGATGCTGCCGGTGATCGCCAGGAACCTGCTGGAGTCGGTCCGGCTGCTGGCCAACGTCGCCCGGCTGCTGGCCGACCGCACGGTGGACGGCATCACCGCCAACGTGGGGCGGATGCGCGAGCTGGCCGAGTCCTCGCCCTCCGTGGTCACCCCGCTGAACCGCTACATCGGCTACGAGGAGGCGGCGAAGGTCGCCAAGCAGTCGCTGGCCGAGCTGAAGACGATCCGTCAGGTGGTGCTGGAGCGCGGCTACGTCGACCGCGGCGAGCTGACGGAGCAGCAGCTGGACACGGCCCTGGACGTGCTGGGCATGACCCGGCCCTGACCGCGCGTGGGGGAAGCGGTCAGGGCCGGGCCGTCGGATGCCGGCTGAGGGCTGACAGGTGGTGACAGCCGGCATCCGACTACTCAGGCGACGGCGATGTCGTCGGCCGAGTAGGCGCTCTGGCCGTACCACCCGTGGATGTAGAGGGTGACCGAGGTGGACGAGCCAGTGGTGAAGGTGACGGTCAGCTTCTGCCAGGTGGAGCCGGGACTGGCCCAGGTGCTGGCCGTGGCCCCGCCGCTGACGCCCAGGTAGACGTAGTTGCCCTGGATCCACCCGGTGAGGGTGTAGGCCGTGTTGGCCTTGAGTGTCAGCGTCTGCTGGCACTGGGCGGTGTCACTGGACGTCGGCGTCGCCGTGAGGGCGTGGCTGCCGCTGTGGACGGTGCTGCTCTGGACGGTGGCGCCGCCCGCTGCGGAGCAGGTCCAGGGGGACAGCGAGCCGGTCTCGAAGCCGCCGTTGACGACTGCTCCGCCGGTGGGCGGGGCGGTGGTCGGCGGTGCGGTGGTCGGCGGCGCCGTCGTGGGCGGGGCGGTGGTGGGAGGCGCCGTGGTCGGCGGAGCCGTGGTGGGCGGGGCCGTGGTCGGCGGCGCGGTGGTCGGCGGGGCCGGGCAGCTGGACGCCGAGCCGTTGGTGTCGGCCACGGTGTCGTTGAAGAGCGTCGCCGCCGGGTCCAGGTCGTACATCGAGAACATCATGGTTCCGCCCAGGCCGTTGCAGTGCAGGTAGTTGGCGGTGGCCTGGATGGACTGGGCGTCCTCACCGCTCCAGAAGTTGCTGCCGTCGTAGAAGTAGGCGGCCTGCGCGGTCGGATCCCAGAAGGTGTCGGCCGCGTTGTCGACCACCCCGGTCAGCTCCTTGTACATCCGCACGCCCGCGACGTTGCCGGAGTCGGCCGCGCCGGTCGCCGGACCGGTCGCGGTCTGGAACAGGCCGTGGTTGCTGCCGGCTGGCACCCCGGTCCAGCCCCGGTAGTAGAACGGGATGCCCAGGGTCAGCTTGCCCGGTGGGAAGCCGCCGGTGATGCCGTACTGGGAGTCGCCGACGGTGTAGGCCTTCACCGCCTCGTCCACCGAGTACTTGGCGGTGCCGGGGGCGATCGGGGTCATCGGGTCGTTCGGTCCGGAGTACAGCGGCGCCTGGTGGTTGGTGGGCCCGGTGGGCTCCCAGCCGCCGTGCATGTCGTAGGTCATGGCGTCGCCGAAGGTCAGGTACTGGCCGATCTTGTTGGTCTCGATGCTCTGGATCTTGTCCTGGCCGGACGGCAGGGCGGCGCTGAGGGCGTAGGTCTTGCCGTCGGCAGTGCCCTGGGTGTTGAGCTCGCTGCGGAACTCCGCGAGCAGCGCGGTGAAGTTGGCCTTGTCCGCGGTGCTGGAGTGGTTGCCGGTGTGGCCGCCGCCGCCCGGGTACTCCCAGTCGATGTCGAAGCCGTCGAAGATGCCCTTGCCGGTGCCGGCCCCGCCGTAGCCGTTCTGCGAGGGCAGGTTGCCCTTGATGAACATGTCGATGCAGGAGGACACCAGCGCCTTGCGGGAGGCGTCGGTCGCCGCGGCGTCGGAGAAGTACTTGGAGTAGGTCCAACCGCCGATCGACAGCAGGATCTTGAGGTTGGGGTTCTTCGCCTTGAGCTCCTGGAGCTGGTGGAAGTTGCCCACGATCGGCATGTTGTAAGCGTCCGAGGTGCCGTCGACGCTGATGCTGGAGTCGTAGGACTTGCCGTAGTCGGCGAAGGAGTCGCCCGCGCCGTCACCGGCGTTGGGGTTGGTCTCGTCCTGCGAGGCGGCCGAGTTGGCCTCGAAGCAGGTGTGCGAGGTCGGGTCGATGTTCTCGAAGTCGTAGATCAGGTAGTCGAGTTTGGGCGCGATGCCCTCGGTCTGCAGGTTCTTGGGATAGAAGGCGTTCTGGTAGATCGACCACTGGTCGAAGTACCCGATCTTCAGCCCGCCGCTGGTGGCAGCGGCGCCGGTGGTATTGGTCGCCGGGGCCACCGTGGCGGCCCCGGCCGAGGTGGCCAGCAGCGACGCGGACAGCCCGACCAGGGCTGCCGCGACGGTGGCGACGGTCATGCCGAGCCGCCGTGGACCACGGCGCGGCCGGTCGGGACCGCGTGTGGACTGCTGCACGGGCTGCCGCATGGAACGGCGCATGGACTGGTGCATGGTGCGTCCTCCCGAAGTGGGGGATGAGGGGGACGTGAGCGCATGCGCATGCGTTGGGCAGGTACCTGCCACTCAATGTGGTACAGACCAATCACTCCGTCAAGGGTCTGGACCAATAAGGTGACTGACTGCCGGTTATGATCAGATCGTCGGCCCTACAGTGGCCGAGAGCGGTCCCGTACGGACAAGGGTGGTCGGCGATGACCGATAGCGCGTCGGGGTGGATGAGCACAGCCGTGCGTCTTGAGCCGATCCAGCCGGTGGACCTGCGGACCGACCGTCCGCAGTCGGCACGGATGTACGACTTCCTGCTCGGCGGGAAGACCAACTTCCCGGTGGACCGCGCGGTCGCCGAGCAGGCGCTGGCCGCCTACCCCGGGCTGCGCACGGTGACCCGGATGAACCGGGCCTTCATGCGGATCGCGGTGGAGTTCCTGGCCAGGCAGGGGATCACCCAGTTCCTGGACATCGGCACCGGCATCCCGACCACGCCCAATGTGCACGAGATCGCCCAGGGCATCCACCCGGACGCCCGCATCGTCTACACCGACAACGACCCGATCGTGCTCGCCCACGCCCGTGCGCTGCTCACCGGGACCACCGGCGAGGGCCGGGTGGACTACATCGAGGCGGACCTGCGGCAGCCGCAGCAGATCCTCGGCCACAGCTGCCTGACCGGCGAGCAGCCGGCGCTCGACCTGGACCGCCCGGTCGCACTGCAGCTGATCTCGGTGCTGCACTTCGTCCCGGACCAGGACGAACCGTACGCCCTGGTCCGGGAGTTGCTGAAGCCGCTGGCCCCCGGCAGCTACCTGGTGCTGTCGCACGCCACCGCCGACAGCAACCCGGAGGCGGTCAACCGGGGCGCGGACACCTACCGCGCGGCGGGCGTCCGCTTCCAGACCCGCGACCGCGCCGAGGTCGAGGCCTTCGCGGACGGCCTGGAGCTGCTCGCCCCCGGCGTCGCCACGCCCACCACCTGGTGGCCCGCCTTCGCCGGGGACGCCGCACTCCCCTACGCCGACGACCCGGCCGTCGACGACGCCTACCTGCTGATCGCCCGCAAACCCTGATCCCCGGGGTTCAGCTCAGCGCACTCGGCCGCGCGGCTTCAGCGGCAGGTCGGGAAGGGCCGGGGCGGGGATGGGGGCGCCGTCGTAGCCGTGCACCTCGCCGAAGCGGGAGCCGGTCATCCAGGCCTCGCGGGCCTCGGTGATCTCGTCGCCGCTGCGGGCCACGAAGTTCCACCACATCACCAGCTTCTCCTCGAACGGCTCGCCGCCGAGCAGCAGCAGGCCGCTGTCGGCCGCGGCGCGCAGCGGCAGCTCGCGGCGTCCGCAGCCCAGGTAGAGCATCGAGCCGCGCTGCACCGGCACCCCGTCCACCTCGGCGTCGCCCGACATCACCAGCACCGCGTACTCGAAGTCGGGCTGCAGCGGCAGCCGCGCCGAGGCGCCGGCGGCCAGCGTGAGGTCGGCGCCGACCAGCGGCGAGTAGGTCCGGCCCGGCGAGCGGGCGCCGTCGAGCTCGCCCATGATCACGGTGGCGTGCAGCCCGGGCGCGGTGACCTCGGGCAGCACCGGGTGGTGCTCGAAGTGCGGCTCGGTGTGCCGGTCCGCGTCGGGGAGGGCCACCCAGAGCTGCGCGCCGTGCAGCAGCGGGGAGTGCGGGGACGGGGACTGCTCGGAGTGCGCGATGGCCCGACCCGCCGTCATCAGCCCAAGCTCGCGCGGCCGGACGGTGGCCAGGCTGCCGAGGCTGTCCCGGTGCTGCACCTCGCCGTCGTGCAGCCAGCTGACGGTCTGCAGGCCGATGTGCGGGTGCGGGGCCACCTGCATCCCCGGCTCGCTGGCGATGTCGTCGGGCCCGTAGTGGTCCACGAAGCACCAGGCGCCGACCATCCTCCGCCCCAGGTTCGGCAGCAGCCGCCGCACCACGGTGCTGCCACCCAGCGGCACCTGCCGGCCCGTCAGCAGCTCGTGCACCGGCTCCGCCGCAACGTCCTCACGCCCACCGCACACCCGCGCCTGCGGCGCGGTCTCCAGGTTGCTCATACCATCGCACCTTAGCCGGAACGGCGGGCCAGCCAACGCAGGCTCTCCCGTTCGGGCTCCCCCATGACCAGGGCGGCACCGGGCTGCTCGCGCAGCGCCTGCATCGCATGCAGCACGTCGGCGAAGGGCTGGATCGCCAGCGCGTCCGCCACCTGGCCGGCCTCCGCACCCTGCGCGGAACCGAGCTGGTGGTGGATGTCGCGCAGCATGGACCGGCAGCGGACGAAGGCCGCCGCCCTCCCGTCCACCAGTGCCCTCCGGTTCAGACCGAAGACGTCGATGGTGACCGCGCCCTTCTCCGAACGCGGCCGGTACTCCCCGGACCGCAGCACCAGTTGTAGGTGGTCCGCCGGATCCTCCTGGGTGGGATCGACCAGGAGGCAGTCGCCGGAGGCGTCGACGGGGAAGCGGTCGCGTTTGTGGTTGCTGTTGCAGTGCGTGCAGGCCAGCAGGTGGTTGACCCAGACGAACGCCTTCAGCGGGTTCCGGGCCAGCGGCTCGAAGTGGTCGATGGACGCACCGTGGCTGTCCCCGCAGTACATGCACCGCTGGACGCCGGGGGCCATCCGCTCCAGCGCCTCGCGCAACTGCCTGCGTAACGCGGCCGCCCCCGACCAGGCCCGGCGCGCCTGCTCGGCGGTGGCACCGCTGCGGACCAGGGCGGCGGTGCGCGACACCAGCCGGCGGTCCAGCCGCTCCTCCAGGGCCGGCCTCCTCAGTGGGATCATCAGCGCCGGGCCAGGCGGGCGGACACCTCGATCACCCGGGCGCTGAGCGAACTGTTGAGCTTGCTGCTCAGCTCCTCGTACTCGGCGAGCTCCGCCTCGGAGGCCGCGCCGTTGAGCACCCGGCCCTCCAGATCGCCGATCCGCCGGCGGGCCCGCTCGGCCACGGCGGAGTACGGGCTCTCCAGCCCGAACAGCTCGGAGAGCACGGCGTCGTCCCCGCTCCCGTAGACCACCCGGCTGTAGAGGTCGTCGTCGACGACCTCCGGAGCGGCGTCCTCGTCCGGCGCAGCCAGGCGGATCAGGCCGCCGGGGTCCGCCGCCTGGCAGACGTAGGGGCTGTGGGTGGTGACGATGAACTGGATCCGCGGGAAGTGCGTCCTCAGCCAGTCACCGACGCGCTGCTGCCAGGTGACGTGCAGATGCGCGTCGACCTCGTCGATGAGCACCACCCCGGCCCTGGGGACGACCACCCGACCGTCCTTGCGCTCCACCACCGGTTCGGCCGGGTGCAGCGGGCCGAGCGTCTCCCAGACCAGGTTGACCACCATGGCGACAGCCGTCCGGTAGCCGTCGCTCATCTCCTGCAGCGCGAACTCCCGCCCGCCGCGCTCGACCCACAGACCCTGCGAGTCGACCCGGGAGACCCGGAACCCGTCCGGGAGCAGTCCGTCGCCGAGCAGGGCCAGCACCGCGTCGATGATCTCGGCCGAGCCCGCCCGCCCCTCCAGGCTGCGGTGGTGCTCACCGACCAGCCAGGCCACCCCTTCGGCAAGGGCGGCGTCGTTGTCGAAGAGGGTGGCGAAGGTGGCGGCGTCCTGCCCGCCGTCCCTGGCCAGGCGCCGGAACGGACCGTAGCCGACGAACATCCCGTCGGTCAGGCTGTCCCACTCCGGGTCGGCGATCGCGACGCGCACCGGTTTCCGGCCCCGGCCGCCTGTGGACCGCAGGGTGAGCCTGCGGTTCCAGACCGGCTGCGGGGGGCGCTTGCCGGAACGGCTCCTGGCGTCGACCCAGACGCACTCGGTACGGATCTCCCCGTGCCCGGCCCCGTCCGCCGGCCTGCCGCTGCCCGGCCTGCCGCCCAGCAGGAACTCGATGTCGTCCGGGTCGGCGTCCATGGTCAGCCGGATCCGGCTGGGCGTCGCCGTCGGCCACGCGTGCAGGTCGGGGGCGAGCGGATAGGCCACGGACGGGGTGCACAGAGCTATTGCGAGCGCCTTGAGCAGGGTCGACTTCCCGGAACCGTTGCGGCCGGCCAGAACCGTCCAGCCGGCGTGGGTCCCATCGGGGCGGGTGAGCGCCAGATCGACCGAGCGGGCCCCGTGGAACCCGCGGATCCCGTCGATCTGGACTCTCGACACGTACACCCGTGGTCTCCCCTTCCGTGCCGCCGGCCGTCACGGGCCGCTGTGACGAGACTAGCCGGACCGGCAGCGCGACGAGCGTCCTGCGGAGCCGGGTCCTAGGTCTGCGGCGGCTGGTCGTGCACGCTCGCCGCGGCGTCGGCCTCGGCGGCGATCAGTGCGGCCCGGACGTCCTCGTCGACGTGCTGGCGGGTCTTCAGGTAGCCGACCGTGGTGTTGGTGACGGCGACCAGGGGGACGGCGACCACCGCGCCGCCGATGCCGCCGATCACCGATCCGATGGTCACCGACAGCACCACCGCGATGGGGTGCACCCGGACCGCGCGGCCCAGGATCAGCGGCTGCAGCAGGTGGCCCTCGATCTGCTGCACCGCCAGCAGCACCGCCAGCACCATCGCCGCGGTGAACACCCCGTTGGTCACCAGCCCGATCAGCACCGCGACGGTGCCGGTGACCAGGGCCCCGACCAGCGGGACGAAGGCACCGAGGAAGATCAGCACCGAGATCGGCAGCGCCAGCGGCACCCCGAGCAGATAGATGCCGATGCCGATCGACGCCGAGTCGATGAACGCCACCAGCACCGTGCCCCGGACGTAGGCGGTCAGCGTGGACCAGGCCCGCGGCCCGGCCCCGGCCATCCCGCGCCGGGCGCTCGGCGGGAACAGCCGCAGCAGCCAGCCCCAGATCCGCTCGCCGTCGTAGATCAGGAAGAAGGTGCAGAACGCCGCGAGGAACACCCCGGTCAGGATCTCGATCACGATGCCCACGGTGGAGAAGCCGAAGGAGGTGATCTGGTCGCTGTTGGTGCCGATCGCCTTGGACAGCTGCCCCGCGAACTCGTTGATCTGTTTGTCGGTCAGATGCATCGGCCCGTGGGTGAGCCAGGTGCGGATCTGCGAGATGCCGTTCTGGACCTTGCCGGTGACCTCGTTGAGGTTGGTGGTCACCTGCCAGCCGACGAACCAGCCGACCAGGCCGATGCCGATCAGGCCCCCGATGAAGGTCATCGCGGCGGCCAGCCCCCTGGGCACCCCGTGCCGCCGCAGCCAGGCCACGGTGGGCTGCAGCAGCGCGCTGATCAGCAGCGCCGCGATGAAGGCGAAGGCGACGATGCGCAGCGTCTGGACCACGCGGAACAGCACGTAGACGCCGGCGCCGACGATCAGCAGCCGCCACATCAGCTCGGCGGTGACCCTGAGCGACCAGGGCACGGCCTCGGTCGGGCTGCTGGGCCTGGCGGGATAGTGCGACAGGCCGTTCTCCACCGCGGGGAGGGCCGGGACCGGCGGCGGGTCGTTGCGGTGTTCGGCGACCTTGACGTCGGCCTCGACCTCGCGGCGCCGGTGCTCCAGCCGCGAGGCGATCCGCGAGAGCAGCGACGCCCCCCAAGCCACCGGTCCGCTGTGCTGCTCGCCTGGCATCGCCGCCCCGCCCCCTTCACACCCGATAGCCCCGTGAACCAGATGAAGTCCGCGCCCCGAACGCTACCCGGTGCTCACAGCGGTCACCGGGGCGGCCCACCGGAAAGCTGAGCCGGTCATCCTTCGACAGCTGATCGGAAAATCCGGTCATTCTTGGCTTTATGGGTTTAGCCGGACAGAGATCGGGGGACGACCAGCATCAAGGCCGCTCCGCACACGGCGGCCGTTCCGTGGGAGATGTATCGAAGCCCCCGATCGGACAGGGATCGGGGGCTTCAACATGTCCGCGCGGCCGCGCCCTGCACGGCCTCGGGGCTACTCGTCAGTACGACTGGTGGACCTGCCAGTAGGCCCAGGCGTCGCACGGGCTGCCGTAGCGCGAGTCCATGTAGCTCAGGCCCCACTTGATCTGGGTCGCCGGATTGGTGCGCCAGTCCGATCCCGCCGAGGCCATCTTGCTCCCCGGCAGGGCCTGGACCAGGCCGTACGCGCCGGAGCTGGCATTGGTGGCGGTGTAGTCCCAGCCGCTCTCGCGCTCGACGATGTTGCTGAAGCAGGTGAACTGCGAGGCCGGGACGATCGACTGGGCTATCGCCTGCGCCGAACCGGCGGTGTAGGTCTTGGTGACGGCCTCGCGGGCGGCGGCACGGCTGGCCGCGGCCTCCGCGTCGGCGCGGGCCTTGGCGGCCTTCGCAGCGGCGGCGGCCTTGTCCGCGTCGGACTTGGCCTTGGCGACCTGGGCGGCCTTGATCCGGGCGGCTTCGGCGGCGGCCTTCTGCGCGGCTGCGGTGGCGGACGCCTGCTGGGCGTCGGCCTGCATGGCGATGTTCTCGCTCACCGTCTGGGCCTGCTCGCCGGACGGGATCTCGGCGAGAAGAGTGGATCCTGCGACATCGGCTGTCTGAACGGTGGGCTTGGTGTCGCCGGAGGCGACGCCGACCACGGCTCCGACGGCAGTGACGGCGGTGGCGGAGGCCACAGCCACACCCCGAACCGAAATCCGGTTCACACGGTTTCCTTCCAGCGTCGTCCGTGTGGTGACCGCACGGACGAACCCCACCCCTGACGCTGGCCTCCCCGCTGCGATGGTCACGGGAGACACGGGCCCGGAGCGCCTCGAAGGGAACGGGGCGCCAACGAACTCGGGCGGCGTACGACCGGACTTTTCACTCTGACGAGTGGTCAGTCCTGTCCCACGCGGGGCCTGACAGAACCCACACCTTGCCCGACTCGGACGGCCCGGCGCAATTCCCGGTTGCGTGGTGAAGCTCACATGGCGGATGGGGCAGGAAGTTCGGCCGAACCCCTGTGGGACAGCTGGTGCCATGGTTACGATCGGACAACTTTGCCTCCGCGCCGAACCACAACAAGGGGCGCGAGGAACTGCGCTGCCAACCATGCACCTAGGTGCACCGTCAGCCCGCAGCTCCCCGCGCCCCGGCCCGCAAGGCTCAGCTGTGGATGTCCTCCAGCAACTCCGTGACCAACGCGGCGATCGGCGACCGCTCCGACCGGTTCAAGGTCACATGTGCGAACAGCGGATGCCCCTTCAGCTTCTCCACCACCGCGACGACCCCGTCGTACCGCCCGACCCGCAGGTTGTCCCGCTGCGCCACGTCGTGGGTGAGCACCACCCGCGACCCCTGGCCGATCCGGGACAGCACCGTCAGCAGGACGTTCCGCTCCAGCGACTGCGCCTCGTCCACGATCACGAAGGCGTCGTGCAGCGAGCGCCCGCGGATGTGGGTGAGCGGGAGGACCTCCAGCATCCCCCGGGACAGCACCTCCTCGATCACGTCCGGCGTGGTCACCGCGGAGAGGGTGTCGAAGACCGCCTGGGCCCAGGGGCTCATCTTCTCCGACTCGGAACCGGGCAGGTATCCCAGCTCCTGCCCGCCCACCGCGTACAGCGGCCGGAAGACCATCACCTTGCGGTGCTGCCGGCGCTCCAGCACGGCGTCCAGCCCGGCGCACAGCGCCAGCGCCGACTTGCCGGTGCCGGCCCGTCCGCCCATCGAGATGATGCCGATGTCCGGGTCCTGGAGCAGGTCCAGCGCGATCCGCTGCTCCGCGCTGCGGCCGCGCAGCCCGAAGACGTCGCGGTCCCCGCGCACCAGGCGCACCCTGCCGTCCGGCGTGACCCGTCCCAGGGCCTTGCCGCGCTCCGAGGTCAGCACCAGGCCGGTGTGCACCGGCAGCTCGCGCACCTCGGGGATGTCGACGGTGTCGGCGCTCCCGGCCTCGAACAGGGCGTCGACCTGTTCGCCGGAGACTGCCTGCTCGTGCATACCAGTCCAGCCGGAGGTGATCGCCAGTTCGGCGCGGTACTCCTCCGCGAGCAGGCCGACCGAGCTGGCCTTGACCCGCATCGGCAGGTCCTTGGAGACGACGGTGACGTCGTAGCCCTCGGCCTGCAGGTTGCGGGCGACCGCCAGGATGCGGCTGTCGCTGTCCCCGAGCCGGTAGCCGGCCGGGAGGACGGACGGATCGGTGTGGTTCAGCTCGACCCGGATCGTTCCGCCGACGTCGCCCACGGGAATGGGGGCGTCGAGCCGTCCGTAGCGGACCCGGTAGTCGTCCAGCAGGCGCAGCGCCTGGCGGGCGAAGTAGCCGAGTTCCGGGTGGTGCCGCTTGGCCTCCAACTCCGTGACCACGACCACGGGGAGCACGACCTCGTGCTCCTCGAATCGCGTCATCGCGTTCGGGTCGGCCAGCAGAACGCTGGTGTCGAGGACGTACGTGCGCCGGTCTTGCTCACTCCGGCGGCTCTTGGAGCTGACCACAGGGCCTCCCGGGCGGACGACCTGCTGTCATCCGCGGTTCGCCGGACCCTCGGGCCCCGATGGCCGAGGTCACGGTCTGACCCGGTTATTCCCCGGCTCGCCCGAACCCATGCCGATGGAAACGAACTGACGCCCCATCGTCATCAGCCGTTCTTCGGCCGTTGGACAAGAAACCGGACCGCGGGTCAGCCGCCGAAGCGGCGCTGGCGGTTGGCGTAGTCGCGCAGCGCCCGGAGGAAGTCGACCTTGCGGAAGGCCGGCCAGTACGCCTCGCAGAAGTAGAACTCGGAGTGCGCGCTCTGCCAGAGCAGGAAGCCGGACAGCCGCTGCTCGCCGGAGGTGCGGATGACCAGGTCGGGGTCGGGCTGGCCGCTGGTGTAGAGGTGGCGGGCGATGTGCTCGACGTCGATCATCTCGGCCAGCTGTTCGACCGAGGTGCCGAGTGCGGCCTGCTCCTGCAGCAGCTTGCGGACCGCGTCGGCGATCTCGTGCCGGCCGCCGTAGCCGACGGCGACGTTGACGAGTATCCCGGTGTGGTGCGCGGTGGCCTGCTCGGCCTCCTTGAGCACGGCCGCGGTGCCGGTCGGCAGCAGGTCCAGGGCACCGACCGGGTGGACCCGCCAGTGGCCGGTGGCGGCGAGGTCGCGCACCGCCTGCTCGATGATGCCGAGCAGCGGGACCAGTTCCTCCTTGGGCCGGCTGAGGTTGTCGGTGGACAGCATCCACAGGGTGACCACCTCGACGCCGACCTCCTCGCACCAGCTGAGGAAGTCCGGGATCTTGTCGGCGCCGCTCTGGTGCCCGTCCACGGTGGACATCCCGGCGGCGCGGGCCCAGCGGCGGTTCCCGTCGAGCATCACCCCGACGTGGCGCGGCACCGTGGCCCGGTCCAGGTGGGCCTCGACCCGGCGGCCGTAGAGCCCGTAGGTCAGCTTGCGGAGTACCGGTGTGCGGCGGATGACCAGCCCGAGGTCCATGGTTGTTGCGCCCCTCTACTGCGACCCTCCGGTCGGCTGCGACCTTCCGGGCAGGCGGGCGTCAGCAGCAGCCCGTCCCCGGGGGGTCACCATACTCCCGGCACCTGAGCGTCATGGAATCGTGCCGGTGGGATCGGCGGACTATTGTTCAGTGGTCTGACAAAATGCGCCATCCGGAGAGGCATCCACCCCATGATCCCAGCTCCTTACCAGCCGGCCGAAACCCGCTACCAGGGTTCGATGAACTACCGCAGGACCGGCCGCAGCGGGCTGAAGCTGCCGGAGATCTCGCTCGGCCTGTGGCACAACTTCGGCGACGACAAGCCGCTGGAGACCCAGCGGGCGATCCTGCGCCGGGCCTTCGACCTCGGCGTCACCCACTTCGACCTGGCCAACAACTACGGCCCGCCGTACGGGGCCGCCGAGGCCAACTTCGGCCGGCACCTGGCCGCGGACTTCCGTCCGTTCCGGGACGAGCTGGTGATCTCCACCAAGGCCGGCTACGACATGTGGCCGGGCCCCTACGGTGAGTGGGGCTCGCGCAAGTACCTCACCGCCAGCCTGGACCAGTCGCTGCAGCGGATGGGCCTGGACTACGTCGACATCTTCTACTCGCACCGGTTCGACCCGGAGACCCCGCTGGAGGAGACGATGGGCGCGCTGGCGTCCGCCGTCCAGCAGGGCAAGGCGCTGTACGTCGGCATCTCCTCGTACAACGCCGAGAACACCCGCAAGGCCGCGGCGATCCTGCGCGACCTGGGCGTTCCGCTGCTGATCCACCAGCCCTCCTACTCCATGCTGAACCGCTGGACCGAGGAGGACGGGCTGCTGGACACCTTGGAGCAGGAGGGGGCGGGCTGCATCGGCTTCGCGCCGCTGGCGCAGGGCCTGCTCACCGACCGCTACCTGCACGGCATCCCGGAGGACTCGCGGGCCGCACAGGGCAAGTCTCTGGACCCGGGCGCGCTGAACGAGCAGACCCTGTTCAAGCTGCGCGCGCTCAACGACATCGCCGCCAAGCGCGGCCAGTCGCTGGCCCAGCTGGCGCTGACCTGGCTGCTGCGGGACCCGCGGATGACCTCGGCGCTGATCGGGGCCTCCTCGGTGGCGCAGCTGGAGACCAACATCGCCGCAATCCAGGGCCCGGCCCTGACCGTGGAGGAGCTGGCCGAGATCGACCGCTACGCGACCGACGCGGACATCAACATCTGGTCGGCGTCCAGCGAGGGCTGAAAAGGCACTCCGCCCAACTGGGAAAACATGGTACAGACCGCATTCGGGGGGATCCCCTCCGGATGTGGTCTGTACCTTTTTGCTCTCCCGACCGCCTGCTCGGAGTTGTCTCAACGGAACCTTAAGCAGCAGTTGGGGGTCTTGACATGCCAACTGGTCTAGTCCAACTTGTGGGTCAAGCTTCACTTGCTGTCTTCCCTCCCCCACACCCTGAGGACAGATCCATGGCTTCCCCTCGCCGCGCCATCGGCGCAGTTACCGCCTGTGCAACGGCCGTCGGACTCGGTCTGACCGGCCTGGTCGCCTTCACCGGCGGCGCCAGCGCCGACACCACCAACCTGGTGGCCAACCCCGGCTTCGAGACCGGCACCCTCTCCAACTGGACCTGCAGCGGCGGCGCCGTCACCACGGCCACGGTGCACTCCGGCACCCACGCCCTGGTCGCCACCCCCACCAGCGGCGACGACGCGCAGTGCACCCAGACCATCAGCGTCCAGCCCAACTCCTCGTACTCGCTCAGCTCCTGGGTCCAGGGTCCGTACGTCTACCTGGGCACCAGCGGTGACGGCACGACGGACGTCAGCACCTGGTCCAACAGCAGTTCCTGGAACCAGCTGAGCACCACCTTCAAGACCGGCGCCTCGACCACCAGCGTCACCATCTACCTGCACGGCTGGTACGGGCAGGCGGCGTACTACGCCGACGACGTGGTGCTGAGCGGCGCCGCGGGCGCGACCACCTCGGCGAGCCCGACCGCCAGCGCGTCGGCCTCCGCGAGCGCCAGCGCCAGCGCCTCGGCCTCCCCCACGCCGACCGCGACCACCGCCTCGCCGACCCCCACCGCCACCTCGACCGGCAGCACCGGCACCGGGAAGCACCTGGTCACCGGCTACTGGCAGGACTTCGACAACGGCGCCACCGACCAGAAGATCAGCGACGTCAGCTCGCAGTACGACATCATCGCGGTCTCCTTCGCCACCGCCGACCCCAGCAACACCGGCGGCATCACCTTCTCGCTGGACTCCACCCTGCAGAGCAAGCTCGGCGGCTACACCGACGCCCAGTTCAAGGCCGACATCGCGGCCAAGCACGCGGCCGGCAAGAAGGTCGTGCTCTCGGTCGGCGGCCAGAACGGCACCATCTCCGTCGCCAGCTCCGCCGCCGCCACCAACTTCGCCAACAGCGCCTACTCGCTGATGCAGACGTACGGCTTCGACGGGGTCGACATCGACCTGGAGAACGGCCTCAACCCGACCTACATGGCGCAGGCGCTGCACTCGCTGGCGAGCAAGGCCGGCTCCGGCTTCGTGCTCACCATGGCCCCGCAGACCATCGACATGCTGAACTCCAGCTCCGACTACCTGGCCACGGCGCTGGCGGTCAAGGACGTCCTCACCATCGTCAACACCCAGTACTACAACTCGGGTTCGATGAACGGCTGCGACGGCGGCGTCTACTCCGAGGGCACCGTGGACTTCATCACCTCGATGGCCTGCACCGCCATCCAGGCCGGGCTCAGCCCCAGCCAGGTCGGCATCGGCGTCCCGGCCTCGACCAGCGCGGCCGGCAGCGGCTACGTGGCACCCAGCGTGGTCGAGAACGCCCTCAACTGCCTGGCCAAGGGCACCAACTGCGGCACCTTCAAGCCCAGCACCACCTGGCCGGCCATCGGCGGGGTGATGACCTGGTCGACCAACTGGGACGCCAGCAACGGCAACCAGTTCGCCAACAACGAGGGTGTGTTCGTCCACGCCATGGCGTAGCTGGCTAATGGCTGAGCGCTATCGCCAGTAGCGCCCCCAGCAGCAGGAACGGTCCGAAGGGAAGCTCGTCGCGACGCCCGGCACGGCGCGCGGCGAGCTTCGTCGTGCCGTAGACCGCCGCCAGCAGGAAGCCGAGCAGCACCCCCTCGAAGACCGCCCCGAAGCCGTACCAGCCGAGCACGGCGCCCACGGTCAGCCCCAGCGCGGCGTCGCCGAGGCCGAACGGCAGTGCCAGCGCCATCAGCCAGAACACCGCGCCCAGCGCGGCGGCCCCGTAGAGGGCGTGCAGCGCGGAGCCGGTGCGGTCACCGGCCAGCCGGGCGGCGCCGAGCAGCAGCAGCGTCCCGGCCGCCGAGGGGTGGGTGAGCCGGCGCGGCAGCCGGTGCTCGGTGACGTCCACCAGCGCCAGCGGCACCGCGCAGGCGGCCGCCCAGAGCAGCGCCAGGACGTGCCAGTGGTAGCCGGTGGCCGCCGCGGTGGCCCCCAGGGCCGCCACGCACAGGCCCATGACCTGGGCGGGAGAGGGCAGTTGCGCGGTGTACCGGGCGGCCTCGCGCCGGACCGGGCCATGGACCCCCACCCCGACCAGGCCGCCGGCCACCACGGTGAACGCATACGGACCCAGCACGGTCGCCCCCTCTCCCCCGGAGGCCCTCAGACTAACCTCAGCCGGTGACGGCCAGGGCGTCGATCTCGACCAGCAGGCCGGCCGGGAGGCCCACGTACACCGTGGTCCGGGCCGGGAAGCCGCCCTCGGGCAGAGCCTTGGCGAACCAGGCGTCGTAGACCGCGTTCAGCTCGGCGAAGTGCGCGGTGTCGGTCAGGTAGACCCGCATCATCAGCACGTCGTCCCAGCCGGCGCCGCCCGCCTCCAGCACGGACTGGACGTTGCGGAGGGTCTGCTCGATCTGCTCGGTCAGGCCGGGGCCGACCGGGGTCCCGGTGGCCGGGTCGAAGCCGACCTGGCCGGCGACCTGGAGCAGCCCGCCCTTGGCGACGCCCTGGGAGAAGCTCGCGATCGGGGTCGGGGCCTGGTCGGTGCGGACGACGCTCTTGCTCATGGCGGTGGTACTCCTCGGCGCTGGAACGGACGGACGGGCACGGGCGGATCTGTACGGGCGGATCTGTACGGACGAACTGCCGTGCGGCAGGATATGCAACCAGCATTGCGTCTGCCGCAACACCCTGTCAGGAGCATCGTGGACCACCTCGCGCTGGAGCAGCTCGGCAGCACCCTCCTCGACTGGCGGTTCAAGGGCATGCCGCCCGCCCGTGCGGGCGGCACCGTCGCCGAGCTGGTGGCGGCCGAGCCCAGCCTCTTCGAGGACGGCTTCACCACCCCGGTGCTCACCCTGGACGCGGACGCGCTGCGCCACAACCTGGCCCTGATGGCCCGTTGGACCGCGGCCCACGGACTGGCCTTCGCCCCGCACGGCAAGACCCCGCTGGCCCCGCAGCTCTACCGGCGCCAGCTGGAGCTGGGCGCCTGGGGGATCACCGCCGCCATGCCCTCCCACCTGCGGATGTACCGGGCCTTCGGGGTGCCGCAGGTGTTCCTGGCCAATGAGCTGGTCGACCCGGCCGCGCTGGCCTGGCTGGCCGCCGAGCTGGACGCCGATCCGGGGTTCCGCTTCGTCTGCTACGTCGACTCGGTGCGCGGCGTGGAACTGATGGAGGCGGCCCTGCCGACCGGCGTCCGGCCGGTGGACGTGGTCGTCGAGCTGGGCGCGGACGGCGCCCGCACCGGCGTGCGCGGAGTCGCGGCCGCCGTCGAGCTGGCCCGGCGCGCCGCCGCGAGCCAGCGGCTGCGGCTGGTCGGGGTGGCCGGCTACGAGGGGACCATCGCCACCGTCGACGACCGTGCCCTGGTCCGGGCCTGGCTGGCCGACCTGGTGGAGACGGCCCACCGGGTGGACGCCGCCGGGCTGTTCGCCGGCACCGAGGAGATCGTGGTCAGCGCCGGCGGCAGCGAGCACTTCGACCTGGTCGCCGAGGCGCTGACCGAACCGGCGCTGCGGCTCTCCCGGCCGGTGCTGCGGCTGCTGCGCAGCGGCGCTTACGTCACCCATGACGCGCTGCACTACGCCGGGATCTCGCCGCTGCGCGACGCCGCCGAGGCGGAGCGGCTGCGGCCCGCGCTGCGGCTGTGGGCCCAGGTCGTCTCCCGGCCCGAGCCCGGACTGGCCCTGCTCAACGCGGGCAAGCGGGACCTCCCCTACGACCTCGGCCTGCCGCTGCCGGAGCTGGTCCGCGACCCCGGCACCGGCGCGCAGCGCCCGGCCGCCGGGCTGACCGTCGACAAGCTCGCCGACCAGCACGCCTTCGTGACGGTCGCCCCGGGCGCCGAGGTCAACGTCGGCGACTGGGTCGCGCTGGGCCTCTCGCACCCCTGCACGGCCTTCGAGAAGTGGCAGCTGATCCCCGAGGTCGAGGCGGACGGCACCGTGGTCGACCTGATCCGGACCTTCTTCTGATGCCTGCGACGACGAGTCAGGGGGCCCGTCAGGACCTCCTGCTCCGCGGCGCGCTGGTGGTGGACGGCTCCGGCGGGACCCCGTACCTCGCCGACTCGCTCGTCCGGGACGGACGGATCGCACTGATCCACCGTGAGTCCGACCCCGGCCCCCGCCCCGGCACCACCGGCCGCACCGTCGACGCCGACGGCCTGGCGCTCACCCCCGGCTTCATCGACATGCACGCCCACTCCGACCTGGCCCTGCTCACCGACCCCGGGCACGAGGCCAAGGCCGCCCAGGGCGTCACCCTGGAGGTGCTCGGCCAGGACGGCCTCTCCTACGCCCCGGTCGACGACGCCACCCTGGCCGGGCTGCGGGTTCAACTCGCCGGCTGGAACGGCGATCCAGAAGGCCTGGACTGGTCCTGGCGCAGCGTCGGCGAGTACCTGGACCGGCTGGACGCCGGACCGCTGGGCGGCGGACTGGCCGTCAACGCCGCCTACCTGGTCCCGCACGGCACCCTGCGCGCCCTGGTGCTGGGCTGGGAGGACCGCGCCGCCACCGCGGCCGAGCTGGAGCTGATGGACCGCCACCTGGACCGGGCCCTGGCCGAGGGCGCCATGGGCCTGTCCGCCGGGCTCAGCTACTCCCCCGGCATGTACGCCGACACCGCCGAACTGGTGGCGCTGTGCCGGACGGTGGCCGCCCGCGGCGGCTACTTCTGCCCGCACCACCGCTCCTACGGCGCCCACGCCCTGGCGGCCTACGCCGAGATGACCGAGGTGGCCCGGCAGTCCGGCTGCGCCCTGCACCTGGCCCACGCCACCATGAACTTCCAGGTCAACGCGGGCCGGGCGGGCGAGCTGCTGCAGCTGCTGGACGCCGCGCTCGCCGACGGCGTGGACCTGACCCTGGACAGCTACCCCTACCTGCCCGGGTCCACCACCCTGGCCGCACTGCTGCCCGGCTGGGCCACCGCCGGCGGCCCCGAGGAGACACTGCGCCGGCTGGCGTCGCCGGCCGTGCTCGCCCGGATCCGCGCCGACCTGGAGCTGCACGGCTCGGACGGCTGCCACGGCGTGGTCGCCGACTGGGACACCGTTCAGGTCAGCGGGGTGCGCCGGGCCGAGCTGCGGTCCACCGTGGGCCTGACGGTCAGCCAACTCGCGGCCAGGGACGGCGTCGACCCCTTCACCGCCTATGTCGACCTGCTGCGCGCGGACGGACTGGGGACCACCGTGCTGCAGCACGTCGGCCACGAGGAGAACGTCCGGGCGATCATGCGGCACCCCGCGCACACCGGTGGCAGCGACGGGCTGCTGGTCGGCGACCGGCCGCACCCCCGGGCCTGGGGCACCTTCCCGCGCTACCTCGGCCACTACGTGCGCACCGAGGGAGTGCTCGGGCTGGCCGAGTGCGTGCGGCACCTCTCCGCCGGCCCGGCCCGGCGGCTCGGCCTGACCGACCGCGGCCTGGTCCGCGAGGGCTTCCGGGCCGACCTGGTGCTACTGGACCCGCAGACGGTGGCGGCCGGGGCGACCTACGAGCAGCCGCGCGCCGCGCCGTCCGGCATCCCCTACGTCCTGGTGGACGGCGTCCCGGTGGTCGACGACCATCGGCGCACCGCCGCCACCCCCGGACGCAGCGTCAGACGGGGCGTCAGCCGATCGAGCTCTCGTTGACGCCCGGCACCGTCGGGGTGATCACCAGATGGTGCGTCACCCCCGGCGTCGCCTTCACCGTCAGCGACAGGATGTGCCGGCTCGCGTCCCACTTCGCCTTGTAGTCCCCGTTGAGCTGGACGTCGCCGCCGTCCGGGAAGTCGCCCGGCGGCAGGTAGACGTCGGTGCTGCCGGTGACGCCGGCCTTGTCGTTCCAGTCCATGGTCAGCTCCAGCGTGGACTTGTCGTAGCTGAAGTCCACCGGCTGCCCGGCGATGGCCCGCGGATAGGCGGTGGCCAGCACGTCGGCGATGTCGGAGGGCTTGCCCGGCGCCTTCCACGGCGACCAGCTGCCCGGATCGCTGGACCAGTAGGCCGATCCGATCATCATGGTGTCGAGCAGCGTCTGGATGTGGTCGACGTAGAGGTGCGCCCCGTCCTGGGTGGCGTCCAGGCCCCACTCGCCCATCAGCACCGGCGCGTCCATCCGCGCCGCGGTCCGCTGCACCTGGGTCTGCCAGGAGGCCAGCGTACGGTCCGTCAGGTACTGGTCGGTGCCGCTGTAGGTGCCGCCGGAGTCGATGGGGGCCGGGTAGAGGTGCGGCGCGTAGCCGATCCTGGCCTCGGCGCCCGGGGTGGCCGTCCTCGGGTCGTCCAGCTTGGGCAGGGCGCTGGGCAGGCCGTAGTTGGTGGTGGCCGCCTCGGGCTCGACGAAGATCCAGTGGTTCGGGTCCACGGTCCTGATGGCGTCGATGGCGTTCTGGTACAGGTGCGCCAGTGGCCCCGTCTCGAAGGCCGGGCCCTGCACCGAGCCGCCCCAGGGCTCGTTCATCAGGTCGTAGCCGAGCACGGTGTTGTTCCTGGCGAAGTACGAGGCGACATGGGTCCAGGCCGCGACGTACTGCTGCTGGTACTCCGGGTGGTCGGTCCGGGTCCCCCAGAACTCGTCGTAGGCGTGGGTCACCCCGGGCTGGACGTAGGTCATCTCCCACGGGCTCTGCACGGTGGCGGCGAGGCCGCCGCTGTCGGTGGCCCAGCCGGGGGCGCCGTTGCCGCCGACCGCGGCCCCGTACACGTCCTGGTGCATGTCCAGCAGCACCTGGTAGCCCTGCGCCTGGTACCAGCCGATGCGCTGCCTGACCTCGGCCAGGTAGTGGTCGTCGTACACCCCGGGCTCGGGCTCGACATCGCTCCACTGGATCAGGTAGCGCACGAAATCCGTGCCCAGAGTGTTGTATTCCGCGGCCACGTCGGCCTGTTTGATCCAGGGCATTCCGTCAGCCGAGTACTTGGAGCTGCTGGAGGTGTTCAGTCCGTAGAGGATCAGAGCGCGGCCCTGCGAATCCGTGATGAATCGCTCCTGCCACGCACCGTGCCCGGAGGGCTTCGCCCCCACCGCCCCCAGTAGTCCTATCGCGCAGGCCAGAACCACCAGGTTCACCAGCCATCGCCGCAGCCGCGCCACTAGCCCCACACCCCGCCCGCCCCGAAGTACCGATCCGGTGATCCTAGATCGCCGGAACCATACATCCCACTCTGGCAATGTCCTGATTCAGTACCAAGATGTCACGGCGTATTCGCAGGTTGAGATTGTCGGGGAACGGCTGTCCAGACGGATCGTCCGGCACTAGAGTCCGGCGCATGGCCATGATCGAGCAGCGTCCCTCCCTCCTGCGTGCGGCCGTGTCGCGCGCGCTGACGGGACGGAAGGTCGCCTACGCCGGCGGCCTGGTGACGCTGCTTCTGGTGCTGCTGTTCGGGACGGACTCACTGCTCTTCTGGTTCACCCAGAACTACGGCGACCTGCTGATACCCGGCTCCCTGGGCGTTCCGGTGCTGCTGCCCGGGCTGCGCTTCACCCGCTTCGCCCAGGAGAGCTGGACCGCGCTGGGCTGCGAGGACTTCGCCGCGCTGCTGCTGGTCGGCACGGTGGTCCGGCTGCTCGCCCGGCACCGCCGCAACTTCCCCAGCTCCGGGCGGCTGCACCGGTTCTTCGTCGGCTGGGGCGCGCTGATGGCCGGCGGGCTGCTCTCCGGCTTCTTCCGCGGCCTGGTCGTGGCCCGGGAGGTGGCCGGCGGACCGCTGGCCTACTTCGGCTACCCCGCACTGGGCGCGCTGGTCAGCCTGGTCTGGTGCGTGGCGCTGGGCTGGATCCCGGGCCTGGCCGCGGTGTTCGCCGTGGTCCCGGCCGCGGCGGTGGAACGCGCCCGCGAGTGGTGGGCCGAGAGCGGCCGGCTGGTGCTGGTCTACCTGGTCGAGCCGACCAGGGAGCTGGGCGGCCGGGCGGCCCGCCGCTGGCGGGCCGGGAGCGGACCGGCGCGGGTCGCGAAGCTGCGGCTGAGCCTGGGGCTGAAGCTGGCGGCGGCGCTCGCGGCGGGTAAGAAACTGACGGCCCGGCTGAACCTGCCGAGCGGGCTGAAGCTCCCGTCGAAGGCCGGGCTGTCCGCCGCGCTGAAGCTGCCCGCCAAGGTCAGGCTCCCCGCCAAGGTGAAGCTGCCGGCCAAGGTGAAGCTGCCCGCCAAGGTGAGGCTGCCGAGCCGGCCGAAGCTCCCGTCCGGTGTCAGACTGCCGGTGAAGTTCCCACGTCAGCGCACCGGCAGCGGTGACGACACCAGTCCGCATGACGAAAACCACAAGGCATCCAGCACCCAGGCCCCGTAGAGTACCGAGCCATGCAGGTGATCCAGTCCAGCAAGCTCGCCAATGTCTGCTACGACATCCGCGGACCGATCCTCGACGAGGCCATGCGCCTCGAGGAGCAGGGCCACCGGATCCTCAAGCTGAACACCGGGAACCCGGCACCCTTCGGCTTCGAGGCACCGCCCGAGATCCTGCAGGACATCCTGCGCAACCTCGCCAACGCACACGGGTACGGCGACTCCAAGGGGCTGCTGGCGGCCCGCCGCGCCGTGGTGATGCACTACGAGGACCTCGGCTTCGAGGATCTGACGGTCGATGACGTCTACATCGGCAACGGCGTCTCCGAGCTGATCCAGATGGCCATGCAGGCGCTGCTGGACGACGGCGACGAGGTGCTCGTCCCGGCGCCGGACTACCCGCTGTGGACCGCCTCGGTGAGCCTGTCCGGCGGCACCGCCGTGCACTACCGCTGCGACGAGCAGGCCGACTGGTACCCGGACCTGGCCGACATCGAGGCCAAGATCACCGACCGCACCCGCGGCATCGTGATCATCAACCCGAACAACCCCACCGGCGCCGTCTACGACGACGAGCTGCTGCGCGGCCTCACCGAGATCGCCCGCCGCAACAACCTGATCATCTACTCGGACGAGATCTACGACAAGATCCTCTACGACGACGTCACCCACACCCCCACCGCGCTGCTCGCCCCGGACCTGCTGTGCTTCACCTTCAACGGGCTGTCCAAGGCCTACCGGGTGGCCGGCTTCCGCTCCGGCTGGATGACCGTCTCCGGCCCCAGGGACCACGCCCGCAGCTACATCGAGGGTCTGAACGTGCTGGCCACCATGCGGCTCTGCGCCAACATGCCGGCCCAGCACGCCATCGCCGCCGCCCTCGGCGGCCGGCAGTCCATCAAGGACCTGGTCCTCCCCGGCGGCCGGCTGCTGGAGCAGCGGGACGTGGCCTGGAAGCTGCTCAACGACATCCCCGGCGTCTCCTGCGTCAAGCCCAAGGGCGCGCTCTACGCCTTCCCCAAGCTCGACCCCAAGGTCTACCGGGTCAAGGACGACGCCCAGCTGGTGCTGGACCTGCTGAAGCAGGAGCACATCTACGTGGTCCAGGGCACCGGCTTCAACTGGCCCGACCCGGACCACTTCCGCCTGGTCACCCTGCCCCGCGCGGAGGACCTGGCCGAGGCGGTCACCCGGATCGGCCACTTCCTGGACGGCTACAGCCAGCCCTGAACCGGGACGGCGCCGGGCCCGGGACGGGGATCGGGGCGAAATGCGATCCAGTTTGGACTGAGTCCAAGTTAGGATGGTGTCCCGCACATCGTCACCAGCATGCCCCGAGGGCGCCCCATGTACGAGCAGCCCAAGACCCTTCCCGCCTACCGGCGCGCACCGACCCGGGTCCAATCCGGACAGACGCCGGTCCACAACAGCAGCGCGCACAGCAGCACCGTCCCGGCCCCGCAGCGTGACACCCGGCTGGTCGGCCATCTCGCGGCGCTGCGCTCCGCCACCGAGGCGGTCCGGCAGGCCGCCGAGGACCGGGCGCAGCAGGCCGAGCTGGATGCCGCGCTCAAGCAGATCGGCACCAGGATCCACGAGGTCTCGGCCGTCTCGGACCGGGCCGCCGGCGTCCTGCCGTCAGTCCCGTCCGCCGGTGGCCGCCCGCTCCGCGAGCTGCACCAGCAGGCCCACGCACTGGCCGGGCGGCTGCTGGTGGTCGCCGCCGCGCAGCAGGACACCGCCACCGCGATGCTGGCGTGCCGCCGCATGGACGCCCATGCGACGGCACTGTCGACCCTTGCGGTGGGCTAGCCCAGCCGCTCGACCAGCCGGTCGTACTCGGCCCACAGCTCCTTCGGCGTGTGCTCGCCGAAGAGCTCCAGGTGCTCGGGGATCAGCGCGGCCTCCTGCCGCCAGATCTCCGGGTCCACGCTCAGCAGCAGCTCCAGGTCGGCCTCGTCGATGTCGAGCCCGTCCAGGTCCAGCGCCGCGCGGGTGGGCAGCACCCCGATCGGGGTGGTCACCCCGTCCGCGCCGCCCTGCAGCCGTTCGACGATCCACTTGAGCACGCGGCTGTTCTCGCCGAAGCCCGGCCAGACGAACTTCCCGTCGGCGTTCTTGCGGAACCAGTTCACGTAGTAGATCTTCGGCAGCTTGGCGGCCTCGGCCTGCCTGCCCAGCTTCACCCAGTGGGCGAAGTAGTCGCCCATGTTGTAGCCGCAGAACGGCAGCATCGCGAAGGGGTCGCGACGCAGCTCGCCGACGGTGCCCTCGGCCGCCGCGGTCTTCTCGCTGGCGACGTTGGCGCCGAGGAAGACGCCGTGCTGCCAGTCGAAGGACTCGGTGACCAGCGGGACCGCGCTGGCGCGGCGTCCGCCGAAGAGGATCGCCGAGATCGGCACCCCGGCCGGGTCCTCCCACTCGGGGGCGATGATCGGGCACTGCGAGGCCGGCACGGTGAACCGC
The DNA here is from genome assembly GCF_000719095.1 of Streptacidiphilus jeojiense. Lineage (GTDB taxonomy): Bacteria > Actinomycetota > Actinomycetes > Streptomycetales > Streptomycetaceae > Streptacidiphilus > Streptacidiphilus jeojiensis. The sequence continues at coordinate 324,271 of NZ_JOEH01000016.1, forward strand.
GCGTTGGGGTGCGCGGCCGGGGTCGGGCTCTCCGGCGTCCAGCTGTTGCCGCGCCAGTCGGTGAGGTGCGCCGGGGGCTCCTCGGTGAGGCCCTCCCACCACACGTCGCCGTCGTCGGTCAGCGCGACGTTGGTGAAGACGGTGTTGCCCCACATCGACTCCACCGCATTGGCGTTGGTGTCCGCGCCGGTACCGGGGGCGACGCCGAAGAAGCCGAACTCGGGGTTGATCGCGTAGAGCCGGCCGTCGGCGCCGAAGCGCATCCAGGCGATGTCGTCGCCGATGGTCTCGACCGTCCAGCCCGGGATCGTGGGCTGGAGCATCGCCAGGTTGGTCTTGCCGCAGGCGCTCGGGAAGGCCGCGGTGAGGTAGACCGGCTCGCCCTTGCCGGAGGGCGTCTCGGGCGGCGTGAGCTTGAGGATCAGCATGTGCTCGGCCAGCCAGCCCTCGTCCCGCGCCATGGTCGACGCGATCCGCAGGGCGTAGCACTTCTTGCCGAGCAGCGCGTTGCCGCCGTAGCCGGAGCCGTAGGACCAGATCTCGCGGGTCTCCGGGAAGTGCGAGATGTACTTGGTCGGGTTGCAGGGCCAGGCGACGTCCGCCTGCCCCTCGGCCAGCGGGGCGCCCAGGCTGTGCACGGCCCGGACGAACTCGCCGTCCTCGCCGAGGTGGTCCAGGACGGCCTGTCCCATCCGGGTCATGGTGCGCATGGAGACGGCGACGTACGCGGAGTCCGTGATCTCGACGCCGCACGCGGCGAGAGGGGATCCGACCGGGCCCATGCTGAAGGGCACGACGTACATCGTCCGGCCGCGCATCGAACCCTCGAACAGCTCGCCGAAGACCGCCCGCATCTCGGCGGGGGCCTTCCAGTTGTTGGTGGGTCCGGCGTCCTGCTCCCGCTCGGAGCAGATGAAGGTACGGTCCTCGACCCGGGCGACGTCGCTGGGGTCGGAGGCTGCGTAGTAGGAGTTGGGCCGCTTCTCGGGGTTGAGCCTGGTGAATGTCCCCTTGTCGACCAGGAGGTCACACAGGCGCTGGTACTCGGCTTCAGAGCCGTCGCACCACTCGATTCGGTCGGGCTGGGTGAGCTCTGCGATCTCCTGGACCCAGGCGAGCAGCGGTTTGTGCTGCGTGGGCGCGGAGGTGGCCAGGGCAGAGTTCTCGTACGGCACGATCGCTCCGTTTCGCACCGAATCGTCCTTGATTCGGTGACGGGGTTGAGGGTTCTCGCAGCGTAACGCCGATATTCCGAATGCGACATACCGCCCCTGTCCGCTCAATGTGACCCAGCGCACAAAGATCTCGCCTTCCTGGGAGACGAATCCGGAAATCCGTCGCATCCACGGCGCCGAAACAGGACTTCCGGAAACCTATGAGTGAGGATTCACACCCTCTACTGATAAGTAACCTACGGTTCCGTAGGTATGGTTGCCCCATGACCGACGCCACCAGCGCCACCAGTGACGCCGCAGCTCCCGCGCCCCTCGAGTCGCTCGAGACCTTCAAGCCGAAACTGCGCGGCTGGCTGCACGCCGGGATGTTCCCCGCCTCGATCGCCGCCGGGATCGTCCTCATCTGCCTGGCCGACTCCACCCAGGCGAGGATCGCCTGCGCGGTCTACTCGGCCTCGGCCTGGATGCTCTTCGGCATCAGCGGGCTCTACCACCGCTTCAACTGGGGCCCGCGCGGCGAGGCGGTGCTGCGCCGGCTCGACCACAGCAACATCTTCCTGATCATCGCCGGCAGCTACACCCCCTTCACCATCCTGCTGCTGAGCGGCGGCCGCCGGGAGCTGCTGCTCTGGCTGGTCTGGGCCGGCGCCCTGGCCGGGATCGCCTTCCGGGTCTTCTGGGTCGGCGCGCCGCGCTGGCTCTACACCCCCTGCTACATCGCCCTGGGCTGGGCGGCGGTGTTCTTCCTGCCGGACTTCCTGCGCACCGGCGGGATCGCCGTGGTCGTGCTGCTGGTCGTCGGCGGGCTGCTCTACAGCGCCGGCGGCGTCATCTACGGCCTGAAGCGGCCAAACCCGTCACCGCGCTGGTTCGGCTTCCACGAGGTGTTCCACCTCTGCACGCTGGCAGCCTTCATCGTCCAGTACGTCGGCGTCTCACTGGTGGCGTACTCGGCCGTGGCCTGAAACCGTCGCTCCCGCACAGCTTCATACAACCGCATATTGACGGCTCCAATCTTTTGAGAGTTACTGTCATAAGACAGTTTCACTCAACTGATGGAGCCTGCCATGTCCTCCTCGTCCGAGCCCCCCGCCGCCGCACCAGCCAGCGCACCAGCCGCCGTCCCGCGCCGCTGGTGGGCGCTGGGCGCCCTCTGCCTGGCCGTCCTGGTCATCGGCTTCGACAGCACCGTCCTCAACGTCGCCCTGCCCGACATCGCCGTCCAACTGCACGCCGGCACCGGCCAGCTGCAGTGGATCGTCGACGCCTACCTGGTGGTCTTCGCCGCGGCGATGCTGCCGGCCGGGCTGCTCGGCGACCGCTTCGGGCGGCGCAGGCTGCTCATCGCCGGCCTCACCCTCTTCCTCGCGGCCTCCCTGGTCGGCACCTTCGCCGACTCGCCCGCCACCCTGATCGCCGTCCGCGCCGGAATGGGCCTCGGCGGAGCACTGATCATGCCGCTGGCCATGTCGATCGTGCCGAACCTGTTCCCCTCGGACGAGCGCGGCCGCGCCGTCGCCGTGATGACCACCGGCACGGCCCTCGGCCTGCCGCTCGGGCCGATCATCGGCGGGCTGCTGCTCAACCACTTCTGGTGGGGCTCGATCTTCCTGATCAACGTGCCGCTGATCGCCGTCGGCATCCTCGCCCTGGTGCTGCTGGTCCCCGAGTCCCGCAACCCCGCCGTCCCCCGGGTGGACCCGGTCAGCGCCCTGCTCGGCACCGCCGGCCTGGCCGCCCTCACCTTCGGGTTCATCCAGGCCCCCAGCGACGGCTGGGGCTCCCCGCTGATCGTCGGCATGCTGGTCGCCTCGGTCCTGCTGCTCGGCGGCCTGGTCCTGCGCGAACGCTCCGAGGAGCACCCGATGCTGGACCTCACCCTGCTCGCCGACCGGGTGTTCCGCTGGAGCACCATCGCCACCGTGCTGGTCACCGCCGTGCTGATGGGCGCGCTGTTCGTGCTGCCGCAGTACCTGCAGTCGGTGCTCGGCTACGACGCGCTGGGCACCGGGGTCCGGCTGATGCCGCTGATGCTCGGCCTGATCGTGGCGGCCCGGCTGTCCGAGCGGCTGGTCGCCGCGGTCTCCGCCCGCTGGGTGATCAGCTCCGGGTTGCTGCTGGTCGCCGCCGCCATGTTCCTCGGCAGCCTGACCGGCTCCACCGACGGCTACGGCTGGACCGCGATCTGGCTCACCGTGCTGGGCCTGGGCATGGGCCTCACCATGGTGCCCGCGATGGGCGCAGCCATGACGGCGCTGCCGGCCGACCGCTCCGGCGTCGGTTCCGGTCTGCTGCAGACCCTCCGCCAGTCCGCCGGCGCCATCGGCGTCGCCCTGCTCGGCGCGCTGCTCGCCGGGATCTACACCGGCCGGCTCGACACCTCCGGCCTCCCCGGCCCGCTGGCCCACACCGCGCGCGGCTCCGTCTCCGCCGCCCAGGCCGTCGCCGACCAGCTGCACTCCACCGCACTGGCCGCCTCCGCGCACAGCGCCTTCCTGCACGGGATGACCACCGTGCTGCTGGTCTGCGGCATCACCGCGGTGCTCTCCGCGGCGCTGATCGCCCTGCGGATGCCGGGTGCCGCCGGGCGCGCGGCCCGGCAGGAGGGTCGGGACATCGCCAACGGTGCGGCGGATCACGCACAATCAGTGGCATGACCCCCGCACCGCCGAACGCGACCGATCAGGACACGACCGATCAGCACACGACCGATCAGGACGCACTCGAGGAACTCCTCGCCGCCCCGCTGGGGCTGCGGGAGCGCAAGAAGCTGAAGACCCGCCGTGCGATCCGCACGGCGGCCTTCCGCCTGTTCACCACCCAGGGCTACGACGCCACCACGGTGGACCAGATCGCGGCCGACGCCGAGGTCTCGCCCAGCACCTTCTTCCGGTACTTCCCCACCAAGGAAGACCTGGTCGTCAGCGACGACTACGACCCGGTGATGGTGGCGGGACTGCGCACCAGGCCGCTGGACGAGCCGCTGACGGAGTCCATGCGGCAGGCGATCGTGCCGGCCCTGCGCCAGATCACCGGGACCGAGGGCGGCGACATGCTGCTGCGGATGAAGCTGCTCAACGAGGTCCCGGCGATCCGCAGCCGCAGCGCCCTGGAGATGATCCGCTCCCGGGACCTGATCGTCGCCGTCCTCGCCGAGCGCACCGGCCGCCCGGACGACGACCTCGGGCTGCGCGCCCTGGTCTCGGCCATACTCGCCGCCTGCAGCGAGGCGGTCGCGTACTGGGCCGACCGGGACGGCGAGGGGGACGTGGCCGACCTGTGCGAACTGGCGCTGAACGCGGTGGCCGAGGGCTTCAGCGGCGCAGCCTGGAGCTGAGCCTCCGTCAGTCGTGCCTCCGTCAGTCGTGCCTCCGTCAGTCGTGCCTCCGTCAGTCGTGCAGGTCCAGCACGGTGACGTCCTCGACCGGACGGTAGCCGAGGCGCTGGTACAGGGCGTTGCTGGTGGGGTTGGCCAGGTCGGTGTAGAGCAGCACCTCCGCGGCGCCCGCCGCCCTCAGCGCGCGGCTCGCCTCGACCGTGGCCATCCCGGCGTAGCCGCGTCCGCGCAGCTCCGACGGGGTGTAGACGGGAGCGACCCGGCCCTGACCGGCGATCACCCGGGAGAAGCCGGCCATGCTCACCGGCGCCCCGTCCAGCACCCAGAGCACCAGGTTCCCCGCCGCGACCCGGCGCTGCGCCTGGGTGGGGGTGTTCCCGCTGCCCTCACCGATCGACTCGGAGAACTCCTCGAACCAACGCACCACCAGCGGGACGTCCGCCGCGTCGGCCAGCCGCGCCGAGCCGGGCGGCTCCGGCTGAGGCGGCGTCAACTCACCGAGCCGGAACAGCCGCTGGTCCCGGAACACGGTCCAGCCGCCGCCGGTGGCGGCCCACTCCGCGCCGACCGTCCGGACCAGTCCGGCACCGCCCGACACCCCGGGGGCGGTCGCGCCGCTGCTGCGCCACTTCCGCACCAGCGCCCGCGCCGCCTCGTCGGGCATCGGCCCCAGCGTCGGCCGGAACGGCGGCGTGTGGACGTACGCCCCCTGCACCGTGCCGTCCTGGCCCCGCCACCACCCGAACCGGGCCGGCAGATCGCCGCCGTAGGCGTGCGGCCCGCGCGACCGAACCGTGTCGGCGACGGTCAGCAGCACGGTGTTGCGCACCGGATCCGCCGCCAGGTACGCGGCCGCGACGCTGTGGAAGGCATCGACGTCGTGCGTTATCTCCCAAGCCATGCAGTCGATCTCCGTCTTAGAAAGTCGCAGCCAGCTTCTCCGCCAGCGCCACGGGATTGGTGACCGGGGCGTCGCAGCTGAAACGGCGACAGACGTACGCCGTGGGCAGCCCGTCCCGGAGCGGACGGTCGGCCAGCAGCGGCACCGTCGTCGCCCCCGGCTCGCCCACCGCGAGCACCGCGCCCGGCGCGGTGGCGAGCAGCGCAGTGCGGCGCAGCGCCGCCGTCCCGGGGTCGTCGGCCGGGCCCACCACGGCGATCTCACGCGGGCCGTCGACCAGTGCCTCGGCCACGGCCAGGCCCCAGCCGATGAAGCGCGGGGCGCGCGGCCCCAGCGCGCTGACCACGCCGAGCGCCCGTTCGGCCGCGGTGCGGTGCCGCTCCGACCCGGTGAGGGCGGCGTAGCCGAGCAGCGCTCCGGCCGCCGCCGTCCAGCCGGAGGGTACGGCGTTGTCGGTCGGGTCCTGCGGGCGGCGGATCAGCCGTTCGGCGTCGGACGCCGTGTCGTACAGCGCTCCTGACTCCTCGTCGGTGAACCTGGCCAGCACGGTGTCCAGCAGCACTCCGGCCAGGGTCAGCCAACTGTCGTCCCCGGTCACCGAGTAGAGCGCGAGGAAGCCCTCCGCGGTGTCGGCGTAGTCCTCCAGCACTCCGGCGTTGGCGCCGGGGCGGCCGTCGCGCGAGGTGCGCAGCAGCCGTCCCTCCGGCTCCGGCGTGAGGTGGACGGCGACCAGCAGGTCGGCGGCGGCGAGGGCGGCCTCCAGGTACTCGGGGCGTTCCAGCAGCGCGCCGGTCTCGGCGAGGGCGGCGATCGCCAGTCCGTTCCAGGCGGCGACCACCTTGTCGTCGCGGGCCGGACGCGGGCGCCCGGCGCGGGCGGCGAGCAGCCGGGACCGAACCGAGGCGAACCACTCGGCGTCGTCGGGGTCCTCCGGGAGCTGGAGCACCGACGCCCCGGCCTCGAAGGTCCCGGCGGCGGTGACGGCGAACAGCGCGGCGGCCCGCGCCCCGTCCTGCGGGCCGAGCGCCTCGACGAGCTGGGCCGGCGTCCAGGCGTAGAAGGCGCCCTCGTGGTTGTGCCCGTCCGGTCCCGCACTGTCGGCGTCCAGGGCGGAGGCGAACCCGCCCTCGGGGGTGCGGAGTTCGGCGAGCAGGAAGGCGGCGGTGGACAGCGCGACCCGGCGCGCGAGCTCGGATCCGTCGGCCCGCCACAGGTGCAGGTACACCCTCAGCAGCAGGGCGTTGTCGTAGAGCATCTTCTCGAAGTGCGGCACCACCCACTCGGCGTCCACCGCGTAGCGGGCGAACCCGCCGCCGAGCTGGTCGTGGATCCCGCCGCGGGCCATCGCGGCGCAGCTGCCCTCCACCATCCGCAGCGCCTCGGCGGAGCCGGTCGCCGCGTGGTGCCGCAGCAGGAACTCCAGCGCCATCGACGGCGGGAACTTGGGCGCGCCACCGAAGCCGCCGCGCTTGTCGTCGTACTCCCGTCCGAGCGCGACGGCGGCCTCGTGCAGCTCCGCCTCGGTCGGCGGCCGCTGCCCGGCGGCGCCGTAGACATCGCCCCGCCCGGCCAGGTCGGCGACGATCCGCGCCGACACCTCGGCCACCTCGTCGCGCCGCTCCCGCCACGCCGCCGAGACGCCCTCCAGCACCTGCCGGAACGAGGGCATCCCGTGCCGGGGCTGCGGCGGGAAGTAGGTCCCGAAGTAGAACGGCTCGCCCCCCGGCGTCAGGAACACCGTCATCGGCCACCCACCCTGCCCGGTCGCCGCCTGCACCGCCTCCATGTACACGGCGTCGACATCGGGCCGCTCCTCCCGGTCCACCTTCACCGGCACGAAGCGCTCATTGAGGTACCCGGCCAACCCGGCGTCCTCAAAACTCTCATGGGCCATCACATGGCACCAATGGCATGACGAATAACCGATTGACAACAGAACAGGCACATCTCGCCTGACGGCCTCCGCCATCGCCTCCCTACCCCACGGCCACCAATCCACCGGATTGGAGGCGTGCTGAAGCAGGTAGGGCGATGTTGTTCGGCCAAGCCTGTTCATGAACCGCCCTGCCTCCCAAGGCCCTTCGTCATCCCCGGCTCAGCACGACCAGCACACGAACACTTCTGTCGCATCGGTAGTGATCGAAAGTCTCACCCCCCACCGCCACTCCTGTCAAGGCGACATATGGATCTGTCAAATAGACAGAGTCAGCAGTGGGGACACGTCCGACGAGAGGGTTCGGCCGCCCTCAATGCTGACAGCCGTCATCGCGGCACGGCCAACCGGAACTCAGAATTCGAGCACGAGAATAGGCACTCGTGCATTCCCCAGTGTGTTCGCGATGGCCGGTACTCCAATCGCGCACTGGGCCAAGTCGGGCTCAACTGAAGTCGGTCGTCTGCGGCGAACAGGAGGCGGTGTCGTCTGGGGTGCGTCAGGTGAGGGCGCTGATGGCGTCGCCGATGTACTTGGCACCCAGGACGGCCAGGACGACGGTCATGATGGCGGCGTTGTGGGCGGACATCCATGCCTTCCAGCTGTCCAGGGTGGTGGCGGCGCGCCGGCCACCGAAGAGGTAGACGGCCAGAGGCACGGTGGTGCACAGCGAGGCGATCAGCACCATGAGCACCGCGGCGATCGTCTTGCCGCCGGTGCCCGCCGTACTGCTGGCGATCGCGATGGCGCCGCCGACCACCAGGACCAGGTTCTTCGGGTTGGCCACCGCGAGCGCCGCGGACAGGGCGGTGGCCTTGGCGGGGGTGAACTGGTCGATGGCCTTCATCCAGCCCGGGGCCTGGGCTTCCTGCCCATCACGGGGGCGTGAGGTGAACTGTTTGCCGGCGAGCAGGGCGAACAGCAGTCCCAGGGCGAGCTTGAGCCAGCTGGTCCAGGTCGCCGGGGTGCCGTCCCCGCTGGCGGCGTCGGCGCCGGACCCGAGCAGGACCAGGGCGGCGGTGGCAAGGCCCAGGGCTGCGGTCCAGCCGGCCGTGAAGGCGATGCCGTTGGTTCGGCCGTTCGGGGTGGCGAGCATGAGGATGACGGCAATCAGCGGCAATGGGCTGATGGCGATGCCGACGGCGGAGGGCAGCATCTGCCCGATGGCGTCACCCACGGTCGGGTCCGGCGGTCAGGTCCGGCAGGGTCCAGGTGCCGTCCAGGACGGCGGGGTCGGGGCCGTAGATGCGGGTGATGACGGTGAACGGCCCGTCCGGGGCGGGGAGCCAGTTCGCGACCCGGTCGGGGTCGGCAGGCCGGGTGTGCTGGACGTACAGGGTCAGGCCGCCGTCCGGGTCGTAGACCAGGCCCGGGGTGCGGTCGCCGATGGAGTAGCGGTTGATCGGGTTGTCGACCAGCAGGCGTTCGGGCAGCCGGTACAGGGTGGCGGACCAGAAGAACCGGGCCTTGGGGAGCTGGTCGGCGCGGTAGTGGACGGTGTAGTCGCGGGTGGCGGCGTTCGGGGGGCGGTTGCCGGCGCTGTCGGCGATCCAGCCGCCGTACCAGGCTTCCTCCTCGGGCAGCCCGTACAGGCCCTTGTCAGCGCCCACGCACCGGGCAAGGTAGTCCTCGCCCAGCTGGTCGCGGGTGCCGAACAGCCCGGTGGAGCCGACGGCCTGCGCCTTGGCGTCCTCGACCTGCGCGCGGCCCCGGGCCAGGCCCTCTTCCAGGGCGGTTCGGACCTGGGGGTCCAGTGCGGCCGGGTCGAAGGTGCCGGTGCCGTCGACGCCCAGGGCGGCCAGGCGCTCGCGCAGGTCCCGCTGGGTGGGCAGGACGGGGAAGAAGCCGAGCAGGAAGTCCAGCACCGCCAGGAATCCGAGGCCGTCGCTGTTCTCCTCGCGCCACCGCGGCCACGCCGGCACCGGGGCGGCGGGCGGGGCGGCGGTGCCGATGAAGGCGCTCAAGGGGCGGAGCCGGTACTGGTTCTGGATGCTCTTCAGTTGGGTGACGTCCTGGTCGGTCAGGCCGGTGAGGTAGGTGCGGCCCAGGCAGCCGATCAGCTGGGTGTCGGCGCGCAGCACCGCGGCAATGCCCGCGGGCATTTCGCCGTCCCAGCCGTGGCCTGCGATCAGGTAGTCGCCCGGGGCCTGGCCGGTAGCACGGGCGCCGATGTATCCGAGGTAGGTGGTGTCCAGGTCGTGGAACGGCAGCACGTAGTAGCGGTCCATCGCGGGCACCGACACCACCCACGGCTCGGCCCGCAGGTCCAGCCAGCACCACGAGTAGGGGGTGTCGTTGTTCGGGGTGACGATGTCGGTGTTCCGCGGTCGGGACGGCTGCGGGTAGTGCCGGAACCGGCCGAAGCCGCCCACGTACCGGGGGTCAGTGGAGTCGATGGCCTGGGTGTACATCGTGCGGTAGTTCTCCAGCACCGGATGCCCGTACACCCACCCCTGCGCCGCCGTCTCCCGCACCGCATCCAGGTCCAGACCCGCACCACTCATACGCCGCCGCCTCACCTAGCAGGATGATCATCTGGCACTAAGCCAGATCCTAGGCAGCCGCCCGCCATCCTGCCCGGCGGCGTCCAATCCACCCTTCGGGCCCACAGCACCTGCCGGGCGAAAGGCCCCCGACTGACGCCCAAACCCACTGACGCGGAAAACCCGGCAGACCCCTGGAGCCGCGTCAATGCACCTCCGGCTCTCGGCAACAAGGCCAACACCCGCCGACATCCACGCTTCCCCTCGCCGAGCACCTTCGCGGACTTGCCTAGGCATCCTGGCCGGCCAAGACCCGGCGCGCTCCTGCGCTTCCTGGCCGAGAAGCTGCACCCGCTCGTGCGCACTGACGCCGACGAGGGCGAATGGCATAGGCGCACGGAAACTCTACAACCCGCATAGATGATCGAAGTACCCTGCTGCCCGCGACAGGGTGGAGGCCAGTCGGTCAGGATCATCGGCCGTGCACAGCAGGGCACGGCAGATGGATCTGCGCCGGCTGACATGTCGGTGCTGCCAGCGGCCCAGGGTGTTAAGGATTCGATAAAGTAGCTCCACGGTGTGCCGGGAAGTCTGGTCGGCCCGGGGATGGATCTGCCGCAATCGCGCGGCAGGGACCCCGGTGACGATCCGGGGATCCCGAAATGCGCGCCGTCGGCACTGTGCTTGTTCTCGTGGTCCTGGCCACCGTCGTGGCCACCGGAGCCCGCCGCTGGCGTATCCCGGCACCCTCCCTGCTCGTCATCGCGGGCCTGGTGGTGGCCCTGATACCGGGCACCCCGGCACTGCGCATCGCCCCGCAGACCATCGCCCTGGTGGTGCTGCCGCCCCTGCTGTACGCATCAGCGGAGGAGATGTCACTGCGCGACCTGAAGACCGTGTGGCGGCCGGTCACGGTCCTGGCCCTGGGCCTGGTGCTGGCCTCGGCCGCCGCCGTCGGCGTGCTCGCGGTTGCGCTGACGCCGCTGACCGCGCCGATGGCCCTGGTCCTGGGCGCGGTCCTTGCCAGCACCGACCCGGTGGCCGTAACCGCTCTGGGCCGCAGGCTAGCACTGCCGGGGCGGGTGCAGACCATGGTGCAGGCCGAGAGCCTGTTCAACGACGCCACCTCCCTGGTGCTGTTCAAGGTCGCCGTCGGGCTTGCGGTGGCCTCCACCGTGGTCAGCTGGCCAGCTGCGGGCGGCGAGTTCTTCCTGCTGGCCGGCGGTGGAAGCCTCGTCGGCGCGGCCGTGGCCGCAGTGGTGGCGTTCATCCGGGCCCGGACCACCGACCCGGTCCTGGAGACCGTGATCGCCCTGGCCACCCCCTACGGCGCGTACGTGCTCGCCGAAGGCACGCACGCCTCCGGGGTCACCGCCGTCGTGATCGCGGGCGTGGTCCTCGGCCGCTCCGGCTACCGGCTGACCGACGCACGGATCCGCCTGCAACTACAGGCGGTGTACTCGGTGGTGGTGTTCCTGCTGGAGAGCGTGGTCTTCGCGGTCATCGGCCTGGAGCTGCCCACCATGGTCCGCGACCTGCCCGCAGGCAGCGGTCGATGGCCGTTGCAGGCCCTGGCGCTGGCCGCGGTCCTGATCGGGCTGCGGGTGCTGTGGGTGTGGCCGCTGTCCAAGGTGGTCAAGCCGGTGGACGGCGCCGCGTCGTGGCGGGTGGCGGCCGTGGTGACCTGGGCCGGCACCCGCGGGGTGATGCCGCTGGCCGCCGCCTTGTCCATCCCCCTGATAGCCGACGACGGCACAGCACTCCCGGGACGCCCACTGGTCCTGGTGCTGACCACCGCGGTAGTGGTCTTCACCCTGGTCGTCCAGGGCCTGAGCCTGGCACCTCTGGTGGGCCGCTCCGGACTGGCCCTGGAACCGCGCGACACCGCCCGCGAGCAGGAACACGCCCGTCAACAGCTGGCCCGCGCGGGCCTGGACTACCTCGACCAGCTCGCCGACCTCGACGCAGCCCCACAAGCCGCACTCGAACGCGTACGCCTGGCCCTGGACGCGCGCCTGCGCCACAGCCTGGCCCAGGACCAACAGGACCCCAGCACCGACCAGACACCGCTCCTGCACATCTACCAGCAACTGCGACGCGAGGTCATCGCCGTCCAGGGCACCGAACTGCAGGGCATGTACGACACCCACCAGATCAGCGACACCACCCGGCGCCAGCTGCAGCACGACCTCGACCTGGAGGAGTCCGGCATCAGCGGCGGCCGATGACCGCACAGACACTTTGCGCTCCACAGCACAGCTACCCAGAACCTAGGCGGAGAGGGGCCTAAGACCGACCAGGACCGACGTGCTCTGCACCACCACCCAGCAGACACCGACCACCTCGGGGCTAGACGCACCTCGATGTCGGCCAGGCCAAACCTGAGCGCTACTGCCGCCTCCGTCCTGTTCTTCTTCGCCGCGCTCAACGCGTCTCAGACCCGCAATCCCCCGGTCACCGTCCACCGGGCCGACTCCAGCACCCACGCCCACGTGCGCGAACTAGGGCTTGACAGGTTCCCGACCTACAGCGACAGCCCGTTCTGAAGCACCATCACCCTCCCTCGGCCTCCCAAAGCTGGCGACCCGCTGCGCGCAGAGCGCCTCACCACAGGACGTCGGTGAGGTTCAGTCCTTGTCACCGACCGGACGACCCTGTGTTGCATTTTCGCAGCTCGGGGCCGTCTGAGTGAAAAGGTGCGGGGCGTCAGTGCCGCTGACCATTCTTCGCGGATCATCCCATTTACTGTCCGGAGAAACCCCGTGCCCTCTGCCGAAGGACCGTCACATGCGCCTGCACGCAAGCGGCCTCCACCGCCTGGCGGTGGCCGCCCTCACCTTCGGACTGCTGGCCGCCGCCCCCGGGGCGGTCGCCGCCGAGGCCAGGCGCGCCCTGCCGCAGAGCTCGGTGAGTATCACCAAGACCAATGATGCAAGCGGTCCGCTGGAGCCCGGGGACGAGTTCATCTACACCTTGCAGGGGCAGTGCTCGGGTCTGACCGTGGACTGCGTGCACTTCACCGTCACCGACGTACTGCCCGCCGGCCTGGAGGTGACCAGCCTGCCGCAGTCGAACTCCACCCGGGACGTCACCTACGTCGCCGCGACCCGCAAGCTGACCATCGTCTACAAGCAGCCGCTGACCAACCCCTCCGGGGAGACCGGACTGCGGGCCGGTCAGAGCGGCTCGGTGGAGGTCGGCATGCGGCTGCCCGCCGACACCCAGCTCAAGGACGGCACGGTGCTGCCGAACACCGCCACCGTGACCGCCGACAACGCCGCCACCAAGTCCGCAGAGAGCGACGTCACCGTCCACATCCCGCTGGTCGTCAAGCCGGTGGCCACCAAGACCTGGACCGACGGCTCGGCAGTGGCCGGCAGCGGCGAGGAGAGCACGCTCACCCTGGGCGTGCGCAACAACTCCTCCTCCTCGGCCGACGTCACCTCGCTGACGATCTCGGACACCGGCCAGCAGACGTTCGAGTACTTCGACTTCGAGTCCGCCGAGGTGACCAAGTTCCCGGCCGGCGCCGACCAGGCCCAACTGGTGGTCACCACCGCCGACGGGACCACCCACACCGGGGACCCGATCACCGCGCCCGGCGCGCTCCCCCTGCCCACCGGCGTGGCTGCCGGGGACGTCACCGGATTCCAGGTGGTGTTCACCAACAGCAACGGCGACCCACTGCCCTACGACACCGACGGCGGCAGCGTCACCGTCAAGCTGAAGCTGCGCGACACCGACCGCACCACCGGGGCCCCGCTGCGCCCCACTGACAAGATCACCGTCGACAACTGCGCCACCCCGTCCGCGCAGGAGAAGACCACCGGCAGCACGAACGGCGCCCAGGCGTGCGCGCCGTACGACATCCTGCCGAACATCCTGGTACTGGACTCCACCAAGGACTTCTTCCCCGACACCAACGGCGACTTCACCCACCAGAGCAGCGAGCATGCCGTCACCGGCGAGAACTCCCCGGTCAGCGCACTGGTGGACGTCACCAACAAGTCGCCGTTCCCGGTGAAGACCATCACCGTCACCGAACCCGACCCGAGCAGGAACCCCAGCAGCCTGGACTCGATCGACGTCAGCCAGGTCCGGCTGCGCTTCCCCGACGGCGCCACCTCGGCCACCCTGACCGTCACCTACGCCGACGGCACCACCAGCACCAACACCTACACCGCCGACACCACCGTTGACGTCGCCAAAGCGGGCACCAGCGTCACCAAAGTGGAGGTCACCTACACCGGCACCGACGCGGACGGCAACCCCACCATCGCCCCGAACGCCGACGCCGGACTGGACCTGCACGGCACGCTCAAGGACGGCGTGGCGGCCGGCACCCTGACCAACTGCGCCTCCTTCACCGGCGACGCCGGCCGCACCGACGGCTCCGGCACCGCCAGCGGCGGCGTCTGCAAGGACATGACGGTCGAGAACCCGAACACCGACGCGGGCGGCGACAAGACCACGGACCAGACCTCCGTCCCGGTCGGCCAGCCCATCCCGTTCCACCTCAAGATCACCAACAACGGCAACACCCCGTTGGTGAACCCGGTGCTGACGGACCCTCCGGCGAAGGCCGACGGCACCCCCGACTTCAGCCAGGGCAACCCCTTCTCGGTCATGCAGATCGACTCGGTCACCCTGGACCCGTCCTCCACCCCGGCCACCATCGAGCTGTGGGACCCGACCGCCAACAGCGGGGCCGGCGGCTGGGTCCCCTACAACGCGAGCGACACCGCGCTGCTGCACCGCGCCACCGGAATCCGCGTCGCCTACACCGGCGACCTGCCGCCCGAGGGCACCTTCACCGTGAACGTGGTCACCGAACGCCGGCCCGGCACCCCCGACGACACCACCTTCACCAACTGCTTCGGCATCAGCGCCGACGGCGGCTACACCACCACCCCGTCCTGCTCGGCGTCGATGAACACCGACCCGGCCTCCGACAGCGCCTCGCTCAACAAGTCGATCTCCCCCGGCCAACTGCCCAAGCCCGTCCCCGGCCTGCCGCAGCAGCATGCCGACGTGGCGCTGACGGTGGCCAACACCGGCAACATGTCAGCCAAGTACCTGCAGATGACCGACCAGGACAGCGACTTCTTCGACGCCGTGGACCTGTTGTCCATCACGTCCAACCAGATGCCCGGCGGCGCCGACCGGGTACAGATCGACGCCTACGTCAACGGCGCCTGGGTCAACGGCACCCCGTCCTCCGCCGCCGCCCTGCCGTCCGGGGTGAGCGCCGCGGACGTCACCGGCCTCCGCGTCACCTACTCCTCCACCAGCACCGCCAACGGCGGCTACGCCCTCACCCCGTGCACCAGCGGGACCAGCTGCCAGGGCATCCTGCACCTGGACGTCAGCCCGCGCGAGAAGCTGCGCAGCACCGGCGGCACGGTGCCCGACCACCTGGAGGACACCGTCTCGGGGTCCTTCCTGACCAAGCTGGAGCTGCCCGGCCGGCCGCGCCCCATCGATCCGGTCACCGCCACCCTCGACCTGGTCAAGGGCACCCCGCGGCTGGACGTCAGCAAGACCCCGGACACCGCGCTCTCCCCCGGCGAGGACGCCCCGTTCTTCCTGAAGGTCGTCAACACCGGCACCGCCAATGTCCCTGACCTGGTGGTCCGGGACAGCCTGCCGGCCGGCATCGCCTTCAACGACTCGTTCGCCGGCGACAACGGCCAGCCCTACAAGATCGAGGACCAGCAGGTGCCCACCGGCACCCCGGCGGTTCCGGCCCCGGTCTTCTCCACCACCAACAGCGGCACTCATGTCTCCATGCTGACCTGGGACTTCTCCAAGGCCGACGACGGCAAGCCGTGGGTGCTGGCGCCCGGCGCCACCTTCACCATCGAGATCCATGTGAAGCTGGAGGCCGGCGTCAACGCGGGCGACGTGGTCACCAACACCATGGGCGCCACCTCCACCGACCCCGACCTGGCCTGCGAGGGCGCCTCCCAGCGCGACGGCGCCACCTTCGGCACGGGCCTGTACTGCACCGCCACCGCCGCCCTCACCGCCAAGGCCGGGGCCAGCTTCGCCGCCCGCAAGTGGGTCTCCGGACGCGACAGCCTGGGCTGGTACAACGTACTCAGCAAGACCACCGTGCCGGCCGGGGACTCCTCCTGCCTGTCCCTCACCGGCCCAGACGGCCTGCTGTACACCACCAGCCCCTGCATCGCCCTGGTCAACCCCGGCGACCGGTACCACTACCTGCTGCGGCTGCAGAACGCCGGCACCGAGAACGCCACCGCCATGCGCGTGGTGGACCGCTTCCCGGTCCAGGGCGACAAGGGCGTCATCATCGACTCCGCCCGCAACACCGCCTGGGACCACCGGCCCACCCTGGCCACCCGCCCCGCATTGGACGGCCCCGGCGACCTCACCCTCGCCTACGAGAACGACGCCGCCGTCTGCGCCGACGACCTGAGCATGGCCGGGGCCGGCGCCGACGCCGGAGCGGCCTCCTGCCCCGCCTCCACCTGGGACGACCCGTTCAGCGCCAGGGCCAGCGGCTTCCGCGCGGAACTGACCTTCCCCACCCCGCTGGTGCCCGGAGGGTTCGTCAACCTCACCTACGCCATGGACACCCCGCTGGACGTGGCCCACAACGGCGACCCGACCATCGCCTGGAACTCCTACGCCCACAACGAGGTCACCGACCGCGCCGGCTCGGCCCGGGTGCTGCAGGCGAACGAGCCAATCCAGGTCGGCGTGGCACTCGCCTACGGTTCGCTGAAGCTGGTGAAGACGGTCGACTCGCCCTCGGCGCAGCTGACCGGCGCGCTGTCGCACGTGCCGTTCGCGTTCCACGTCACCTGCGTCATCCACCCCCAGGGACGGCCCGACCGCACCGTCCTGGACCAGGACTACCGGGTCACTGCGGCCCGGCCGAGGACCGTGGACGGCATCCCGGCCGGAGCCGACTGCTCGGTCTGGGAGACCTCGGCCCGCGGCGGCAGCACCGACCACCCCGTGAGCCGACCCGTGCAGCTCACCATCGCCCCGGGCCTGGGCACGCCCGCGGTGCAGACCGTGGAGATCGCCAACACCTTCCAGTTCGGCACGCTGCAACTGGTCAAGCAGCTCAACGGCGACGGTGCGGCCGACTTCGCGACCACCTCCTTTCCGATCGAGCTCTCCTGCGCCCTGCCCAACGGCGACGGATCCCCGAGCGACCTGGTACTGCACAAGACCTACCAGGTCACCACGGGCAAGCCGGTCACCGTCCAACCGCTGCCCGTCAACAGCCGCTGCTGGGCCCAGGAGACCGACAGCCACGGCGCGCGGCAGGTCACCGTCGACCACGGCTCGGCCGGCGATCCGGCGGTGGTCACCACCGACCCGACCACGCCGATCACGATCACCGTCACCAACACCTTCAACCGCACCCCCAGCCCCACCCCGACCCCCACACCGTCGGTGCCCGGCACCCCCGACACCCCCAAGCGCGGCGACCTGGCCGGCACCGGAGCACCGGGATACCTCGCCTTCGGCGGACTCCTGGCCGCAACCATCCTGCTCGCGGGGGCCGTACTGCACCTGACGGCGCGGAGGAGGCGACACAGCTGACCCGATGGTCGGGCCACCTGAGCCCGATCGGACCCCTCCTTCGTCATTCGCGCCGGCAGGGGGCGCCGACGGGCACGGGCCGGGGCGCCTGCTAGAGCCACCTACGGCGCATGGCCTGCGCTCCCGCCTGGAATCGGCTCGTGGCACCCAGCCTGTATGTCAGCTCGGCGACCCTGCGCCGCAGAGTGCGCCCGCTCAGTCCCAGCTGGCGCGCTATCGCCTCGTCCTTGAGACCGGCGTTCAACAAGTGGAGAAGGGCGCGGTCCTCGTCCGACGCCTCACCGGGCGAGGCGGACGGCGACGGGTCAGTGAAAACGGGGGTGGCCGCTGCCCAAGTGGCCTCGAAGAGGTCGACCAGCGCGTCGCACAGTGCCGATCGGCGCACGAACACGGCGGCGGTGCGTGCGGCCTCCGCTCCCGCGGTCAGCGGCAGCATGGCGTCGCGACGGTCCACCAGCACCATCTTCATCGGGACCTGCGGTACGACCCTGGCCTGCTCGCCCAGGGCGACCATGGCCTGCAGGCACTCGACGAGCGACGGAACCTCCAGAACCTCCGTGGCGTAGATCGCTCGCACGGGGATGCCGCGTGCCAACACCAGCTGCTCGGTCTCGGACGCGCTGGCGTGAGGATTGACGTACGGAGGAGCGTCGAATGCCATGACCTCCACCTGGGCACTGGCGATCAGCTCATGGACACGGCGGCTGATCTGGGTTGAGCCCTCGATGACTTCGACCAGCCGGTGCGGGTCGGTACGCAGGGCGCGCTCGTGGTATCTGCCGGCATAGGTCTCGACAGAGGAGGCCACCCGCTCCAACTCGGCCTGACGGGAACGGATCAGTGCGGACAGGCCGGCCCTAGGGTCGACCGCCATATAGCTGCGGGCACGGCCGGGGGCTGGGGCGACCAGACCAGCGGCGACCAGGTCGTCCAACGCCCGACGCGTGCGCTGCGGCGAATGCCCCAGCTCCGCGGCCATGGCGGCAGCGGTGAAGAACTCCTGGTGCAGCAGTAGTTCATAGGCGCGTTCCGCGACGTCGTCCACGCCGATCGACTCCAGCACCAGCTGCCTCCCCAGCAATTTGTCAACGACAGAAACAAAAGATCGAGGCAGTGAGCATATCGGGTTGGCCAGATGTGGCCAGCGGCCGGGGCAGGCCACCCCTGATCCCACCGACGGCAGGCGCGACCTGGGAGGGTACGTGCACCCCCCGTTGTGGTGACAAGGAGTGGAAGTGTCGTCAACAAGACGTCGAAGGACCGGTATACGCACGGCGGCCGCGACCGCCGTGCTGGCCACGGCCGCGGCCATGACCGTCGCGCCCGTGGCCAGCGCGGACACCGGAAGTTCGGGCACGGTGCGGCTGACCGCCGCCAAGCTGGCCGAACTGAGCGCCAAGTACACCCCGCGTTCGGACGGCACGCCCGGCCTGGTGGCCGCCGCGGCCGAGTCGACCGGGGCCGACTCGGTGAACTCCAGCAGTTCCACCGGCACGAGCTCCGGCTCCTCCTCGTCGGCTGCGACCGGTACGAGCAGCAGCACCACCTCGGCGTCCAGCGGCATCACGACTGAGAGCAGTTGGGAGACGGCGCGCGGCGCGGCGTCCACGCTGGCGCTGGGCGGTACCGCAGACTGGGTCTCGGTGTTCTCCGGCGGCGGCCTGACCCGCTACGACGCGGCGGGCAAGCCGGTGTGGAACACCACCGGTGAGCAGCTGTACAGCGACTGGGGCGTCAAGCCCCAGACCGCGTACCTGGACCAGCCGTTCACCGCGGTCATGTACGAGGGCTACGACCCGTACCAGCCCGGCGCCACCGGCAGCCACCCCTACGCCCAGGCCGACTTCAACCACGACGGCGTCGCCGACGTGGCGGTGGCCTACAACGTGGGCTCCAGCCCGTACCGGCCGTTCACCGCGTCCGGCTCCGACGTGTCCACCGGCACCTTCGTCTCGGTCCTGGACGGCCGCACCGGCAAGATGCTCTGGCACACGCTGGTCCCCGGCACGGTCGGCTCGCTGCTGGTCGAGGACGGCAAGCTGATCGCCGCCGACGAGACCGGCCCGGACTGGACCTACAACCCGGTCGCGACGCAGGGCAGCAGCCGCTCCTCGCTGCTGGCGTACTCCTTCGCCGTCGGCAAGGGCGGCGCCCTGACCGGCAGCACCGCCTGGACCTACTCCACCAAGGCCCCCTGGGCCAACTGGGGCGACCTGACCGCCATCAGCGGCGGCCGGCTGGTCACCAGCTGGACCGACACCCCGATGGGCCTGGGCAACCCCCGCCCGGCCGACGGCCACGTGCTCGTGGTCGACGCCGCCACCGGCAATGCCTCGGTGGACCTGAAGACCCCCGGCTACCCGCGCCTCATGGCCCAGCAGCCGGGCTCGCAGAACATCCTGGTCGCCGAGCAGAACGACCCGCTGGACGCCGTCCGCTGGGACCTGACCGCGATCAACTCGGTCACCGGCAAGCGCACCGTCGTCGCCTCGCGCAACGGCACCATCCCCGAGGCCTTCGTCGTCAACCCGACCCCGCACGGCCACGAGGCCGCCATCGCGGTCGCCGAGCTGGGCATCAACGCCGACCTGAGCGACGGCCAGTCCACCATCTCCGGCCTGGACGGCAGCGGCAAGACGCTGTGGAGCTACCGGACCGCGAGCACCGTGGGCAACGCCAACGCCCCGACGCTGTCCCTCACCTTCGACCCGAACGGCAGCGGCGAGGTCTATGCCGCGGTCAGCGACGCCACCGCGATGACCCTCACCAACCCCGAGGGCATCTACCACAACCAGCTGCTGGCGTTCAACGCGAGCAACGGCTCGATCGACTGGAAGCGGGACGGCGACGCCGTCGGCGACCAGGTCATGCCCTACCAGGGCGGCATCCTGACGGTCGGTTACGACCTGACGGCGAACCGGTTCCTCGGCAACAGCGGCAAGTCCGTCACCGAGCCGCTGCTCGGCGACAACTACTCCGCGGTCTCCGTGGACGTCAACGGCGACGGCGTGAAGGACCTGGTCGTCGCCGGCC
The DNA here is from genome assembly GCF_000719095.1 of Streptacidiphilus jeojiense. Classification (GTDB taxonomy): domain Bacteria; phylum Actinomycetota; class Actinomycetes; order Streptomycetales; family Streptomycetaceae; genus Streptacidiphilus; species Streptacidiphilus jeojiensis. The sequence continues at coordinate 344,714 of NZ_JOEH01000016.1, forward strand.
AGAGCCACGGCGTCTTCGCCCTCGACGGCCGCACCCTGAACGACCCGACCCCGCGCATCCTGTGGGACACCCCGGTCAGCGCCGCCGTGCACCAGCTGAAGCTGGCGACCGTGGCCGACAAGCACGGGCACACCGCGCAGCGCATCGTCGCCTCCACCTCGCACGGCATCGCGGTCCTGGAGACCGACGGCCGGCTGGACAGCGACGTGACCACCGGCGCCTTCCAGTACGGCACCGCCGTCACCAACGGCGAGATCATCGCCAACGGCACCGCGGGCGTCTCCGCGTACACCGCCGACGGCACCACCAAGTGGACCTACAAGCCCAGCGCCGCGGTCGGCAAGAACGTGGCGTACTCCACCGCCACTGTCGACGTCGACGGCCGTCTGATCCTGGAGTACGGCGGCGTGGCCGCCGGCTTCAACAAGGGCGTCACCGACCCGGCCCCCACCGCCGTGTCGCTGGACGCGACCACCGGCAAGCAGATCTGGTCCGAGCAGCCCAACACCGACAACGCGGCCTGGATCCAGGCGCAGGCCGGTGCCTACGCCAGCGCCGACATCCCCGGCACCAACGGCCACGGCGTGGCCCTGGCCTGGGGCGCGGGCAAGATCTACGAGGACCACGAGGTGCAGATCCTCGACAGCCGCACCGGCAAGGTCGTCACCACGCACCTGTCCCCCGGCGCGCAGACCTTCAACGGCTTCACCACCTCGAAGACCTACGGCCTGATGGAGCTCCACTGGTACGAGATGACGGTCTTCCCGGCGGACGGCTCCGCGGCGTACGACGTGCACACCCTGCCGAACAACCAGCAGGGCGCGTTCACCACCACCAGCGACGGTCACGAGGTGTTCGTGGGCGGCGTGGGCGGTCTGGAGGAGTACAGCCTGCCGCTGCCGAACGACGGTGAGTACCTGAGCCCCGACAGCGAGACCTTCTCCGAGTTCGCCGGCACCGTCACCCCGATCGGCGCCGCCAAGGACGGGGCGACCCAGCTGGTCGGCCTGCCCTACGACTGGACCGCCTACGCGCTGTCCGTCTCCGTCGGCGGCTTCGGCGTGGACTCCTTCGCGACCGACAGCTACTACCACGGCGTCACCGTGAACGAGGTCGTCGGCAGCGGCAAGGCCGCCGCCGCTCCGACCACCACCACCGCCACCGCCACCGACGCCACCGCGGCCCCGGTCACTGAGCAGACCGTGGGCACCGGCGCCGCCACCACCTCGCTCAAGATCAAGTCCAAGACCCTGGCGACCACCATCAAGGCCGACGCCGGCACCGCCGACGCCGCCGCCGCGATCCGCGGCTACACCCCGCAGCAGATCCAGGGCCGCCTCGGTCTGACCGGTGACGGCACCGGCCAAACCATCGCCATCGTCGACGCCTACGACTACCCGAACGCGCAGTCCGACCTCAACACCTTCTCCGCCCAGTTCAACCTGCCGCAGACCTGCGGCAGCACCAACGCCACCAGCGACTGCTTCGACTTCTCGGTCAAGTACGCCGCCGGCAGCCAGCCGGAGGCCGACTCCAGCTGGAACGAGGAGGCCGCGCTCGACATCGAGTGGGCCCACACCGTCGCCCCGCACGCCAAGATCGTGCTGGTCGAGGCCGCCGACGCCTCGGCGCAGGGCCTCTACCAGGGCATCGACGTGGCCTCCACGCTGGACCCTGCCGTCATCAGCAACAGCTGGGGCATGCCGGAGTTCTCCGAGGAGCCGTTCTACGACGCTCACTGCGACCTGGCCGACTCCGTCTGCACCCAGTCCACGGGTGACGACGGCTACCCGGCCGGGTACTCCTCCACCAGCCCCTACGCCCTGGCCATCGGCGGCACCAACATGAAGCTGGACGCCACCGGCAACACGCTGAGCGAGTCCGCCTGGTCCTCCACCGGCGGCGGCCTCAGCTACTTCGAGAAGGAGCCCGCCTACCAGAAGGGCGTCCAGTCCTCCGGCGCCGGCAAGAACGGCGACACCGCCCACACCGACGTGTACGCCCTCGGCAGCAAGCTCAACGACGTGACCACCGGCTCCAACGGCCTGTGCGGCACCGAGTGCACCGCTGGCCCTGGTTTCGACACCGTCACCGGCATGGGCTCACCCCTCGCCGGCGTGGACACCGCTCTCGCGGCCATGAAGTAACACCCCCAGTGCCCCGGGGTCGCTCCCACCGCTCGGGAGCGGCCCCGGTCCTGCCCCACCTTCGGTGGTGCGGGCTGTTGCCGTGCCGCGGGCCCGGTCGCCTCAGTGCGACCGGGCCCGCGGCACTGTCAGGGAGTGACGATGGCGAAGTCGGGATCGGGGTCGCTGAGACATCCCAGCAGTTCGGTGAGTTTGGTGGGATCGCCGGACAGTTGGGCGCGGTTGGCCAGATCGGAAGGGGACAGCTCGCCGAGGAGGACGGCGCGCAGGTCGGCCTCGGAGAGGGTGATCTCCACATGGGCATCACCGCTGCTGGTAGTGGGGCTGATCCGGTGGGACAGCACGCCATTGCGCAGGCGCATGAGGATCGTTGGGCCGTCAGTGAGGTTCCAGCGCACGGTGATGTCCTTGTCCCAGCACCGGGGGCCGTCGACGCGGATGGCGAGGGCGTCGAAGAGCTGGTCGAGGGTCAGCGCCGCCAGGACGTCCGCGGAGGTGGTGGCGGTGGGGGTGCCGACCGATCCGTTCCGCAGCTCGTAGGCGCCCATGAGGTAGAAGTTGCGCCAGGTGCCGTTCTCGCTGCCGTAGCCGAGCTGTTCGAAGGCGTCGGCCTGCAGGGCCCGGGCCTCGCTGTTCCCGGGGTCCGCGAAGACGACGTGGTTGACGACCTGGACCACCCAGCGGTAGTCGCCCTCGGCGAAGGAGCGGCGGGCCTGGTCCAGGACCTTGTCGGCGCCGCCCATGAAGGCCACGTACCGGGCGGCGGCCTCCGCCGGCGGGTGCTCCCACAGGTGGGCCGGGTTGCCGTCGAACCAGCCCAGGTAGCGCTGGTAGATCGCCTTGGTGTTGTGGCTGACCGACCCGTAGTAGCCGTGGGTGTGCCATGCACGCTCCAGCGCCGGGGGGACCTGCATGCGCTCGGCGATCTCCGGGCCGGTCAGGCCCTGGTTGAGCATCCGCAGGGTCTGGTCGTGCAGGTAGGCGTAGACGTCGTGCTGCTCGGACAGGAACCGCTCGACGCCCTCGCGTCCCCAGACCGGCCAGTGGTGGGAGGCGAAGGCCACCTCGGTGCCGTCCAGGAACAGGTCCAGGCTCTCCGACAGGAACCGGGCCCACACGTGCGGGTCGCGCACCTGCGCGCCGCGCAGCGTCAGCAGGTTGTGCAGGTTGTGCGTGGCGTTCTCGGCCATGCACAGCGCCGCCCGGTCGGGGAAGTGGATGTTCAGCTCGGCGGGGGCCTCGGTGCCCGGGGTGAGCTGGAAGTCCATCCGGACCCCGTCAACGGTCTCGACCTGACCGGTCCTGGTGACGGTGACCGTGGGCGGGATCAGACTGACCGAACCTGTGGACAGCGTCTGCCCCAGCCCCGCACCCACCTGACCCTGCACCCCGGGCGGCAGCGCCGCGCCGTACATGTAGGCCGCGCGCCGGTTCATCGCGGCGCCGGCGTAGACGTTCTCGCTGACCGCGTGCTCCAGGAAGCCCTCCGGCGCCAGGACCGGGACACCGCCGGCGACCTCGTCCTCGCTCACGACCCCCTTGACGCCGCCGAAGTGGTCGGCGTGGCTGTGGGTGTACACCACCCCCCTGACCGGTCGCTCGCCCCGGTGCGCCCGGTACAGCGCCAGACCCGCGGCGGCGGTCTCCACCGTCAGCAGCGGGTCGATCACCAGGACGCCGGTGTCGCCCTCGACCAGGGTCATGTTGGACAGGTCGAAGCCGCGGATCTGGTAGACCCCCTCGGTCACCTCGAACAGGCCGTCGTGGATGACCAGCTGCCCCTGCCGCCACAGGCTCGGGTTGACGGTGTCGGGGCACTCGCCGCGCAGGAAGGCGTAGGCGTCCAGATCCCACACCACGCGCCCCTCGGCGTCGCGGATCTGACGATCCTCCCGGGTCCCAAGCAGACCCCGGGCGGCATCCTCGAAGTCCTGGGTCTCACCGAACGCGAACCGCTCCAGCAACGCCTTGTTCGCCGCCAGAATCGAGGACTCCACGCCTTTGGCCTTGCCGTCCTGTGCCATCCCGCTCCCCTTCGCCCGTGCCCTCGACTCCGAGGGCATTGCGACCACCCTCGCCGCACCCACCAGAGCCGGCCAGCCGACCTACGGCATACGGATGACGGCTGCAGTGGCACCCGCTCGACCGCCGAGGGATCCGGAGGCGATGGGCGATTTGCGGTGATATCAATACATATAGATTCATCGAGCCTGGAGGATCTGGCGTCGCATGACGCGAGGTCAGGGACCCGGCACCGGCGACAGGAGTCTGGCCGTGAACTATCCCCTGCTGGACGCATTCTGGACCATGCTCTGGTTCTTTCTGTGGATCATGTGGTTGTTCCTGCTGTTCCGGATCATCGGGGACATCTTCCGCAACCACGAGACCAGCGGCTGGAGCAAAGCGGCCTGGCTGATCCTGGTGATCGTCCTGCCGTTCCTCGGCGTCCTCGTCTACGTGATCATCCACGGCGGCGACATGAGCCGGCGCGACCTGGCCCAGGCCCAGCGCCAGCAGGAGGCCTTCCAGGACTACGTCCGCCAGGCAGCCGGCACCGGCAGCACCCCCGGGGCGGGGAACGCGGACGAGCTGACGAAACTGGTCGCCCTCAAGGAGCAGGGCGCACTCACCGAAGCGGAGTTCCAACAGGCCAAGGCGAAGATTCTGGCCTGACGGTGAACACCCCGCGACGACACCGCACGGCGCCAGGGAGGAGACCCTCTTGATCAAGCACGGTGTGGTCTCCCTGCTCGTGCTCGCCGCCACCTTCCTGCTGTGCGGCTGGCTGCTGCCCGGCATGACCCTGCAGGGCGGCCTGCTGGGCGTGCTGTGGACGACCGTGCTGTTCGCCGTCGTCAACCTCGTCCTCGGCGGATTCCTCAGAACCGTTGCCCGACCACTGGTCTGGATCACCTTCGGCCTGTTCCTGTTCGTGATCAACGCCATCACGCTCAAGGTCACCGCGCTGGTCACCTCCGACCTGCAGATCCACGGCTTGGGCACCGCGCTGTGGGCCGCCCTGATCATGTCGGTGGTCGGTGTCGCTGTGCGGCTGGTCCGGCGACACACCGCCAGATCGCCCCAGCAGGGCCCCGCCGAAGCGTGAAACGGAGAGGCAACGCATGGCGACCGGAGAACGACCGCCTACGCCGGAGTCACCCGGCGCCGAAGTGCCCTGGCAGGAGCAGGGCGAGGAACCGGACTACCGTGCCACCCTCGCCAACGAGCGCACCTTCCTGGCCTGGACCCGAACCAGCCTGGCCCTGCTGGCCGGCTCACTCGCCGTGGTCCAGCTCGGCCAGGCCACCCCCACTGCCCTGCGGCTGGCCCTGGCCGCCTACCTGATCGCCCTCGCCGTGGGCACCGTCCTGGTGGGATACCGCCGTTGGCGCTCCGTCCAGCACCGGATGCGGCTGCGCCAGCCACTGGGCCGGGCCGGGTACCAGCCACTGATCGCCCTGGCCATGCTGGTGCTGGCCGTCCTCATCTGCGTCAGCGCTGCCGTCACTGCTCCGTGAGCCCAACGGATCAGCCGCGGTCGCGGATGGTACGCGCAGCCCGTTGACTGGGCGTCCGAACCGTCGAGGCGCTTGCGGCGGGAGCGATGGGAGAACAGGAGTGACTGTGGGCCAGGACAACGATGCGGCGGAGGTCTCCCGGCTGCGGCAGCAGGTTGCCGAACTCTCCCGGCCGCACCACAGACTGCGCTCGGCCGGGGCCGCCGTGCTGCTGGTGCTGGCGTTCGTGCTCGCCCCGCTTGCCGTGGTCGCCTCCTGGACGGCGGGCATCATGGGCGACACCGACCGCTATGTCGCCACCGTCGGACCCCTGGTGGACAGCCCCGCCGTGCAGTCCGCCGTCGCCGCCCGAGCCTCCCAGGCCGTTACCGGGCACCTGGACCTGCAGACCGTGCTCCAGCAGGCCGCCCCGCAGGACCGGCCGCTGATGGCCAAGGGGCTGGGCAGCCTCGCGGCCCCGATCGAGAACGCCATCGGTGGCCTGGTCCAGAAGGAGGCCCTGGCGGTGGTGTCCAGCTCCTGGTTCCACACCTTCTGGACCGACGCCAACCGGCGCATCCACAGCACCATGGTCAAGGCCCTGACCGGGCAGGGCGGCGGTGCGGTCCAGCTCACGGACGACTCCGTGGTGATCGACCTCGGCCCGGTGGTCGAGCAGGTCAAGCAGCGGCTGGTGGACTCCGGGCTGACCGTGGCGGCGAGGATCCCGCAGGTGCACACCTCCTACACCGTCCTGGACGCGCAGCACATCGGGGCAGCCAGGACCGGCTTCCGGCTGCTCCAGATCCTCGGCAACTGGCTGGCCGTCCTGGTCGCCGTTCTCGCGGCGGCGGCGGTGTGGCTGGCGCGACGCCGCCGCCGCGCGCTGGTGACCGCCGCCCTGGCGATCACCGTCGGAGTCCTGCTGCTGGGCCTGGGCCTGGTCGTCGCCCGCGCGCTCTACCTCGACAAACTCCCCGCCGGGGTCTCCCCCGACGCGGCGGCGGACATCTTCGACCAGCTCGTCCACTTCCTGCGCACGGCGGTGCGGTCGGTGGCCGTCCTCGGCGCCGCTGTGGCCCTCGGTGCCTGGCTCTCCGGACCGGGCCGCCGCGCCACCCAGTTCCGCTCCCTGAGGACCTCCGGCATCGACGCCACCCGCCGCTCCGCCCAGTCCGCCGGCCTGCGCCTCGGCCCGGTCGGCCGCTTCGTCCACCACTGGAAGCGCTGGCTGACCTGGACCGTCCTCGCCGCCGGCGGCCTCACCCTGGCCCTGTGGTCCTACCCCACCGGCTGGGTCGTCACCGGCATCGTCCTGGCAGTGCTGTTCGCCCTGACCGTTGTCGAGTTCCTCGACGAGGGAGCACAGCCCGGGGACGCCGCTCCGGGTGACCCCGCGGCATGACCGGCACAGCGGCCCGTTCGGCCGCAGCGTCACCATCCCGAGCGCGGCTTCGCCGCACACCGTTGGCGGCCCCCGCACGCGGGACTGCGCGGTCGCGGACATGCTGGTCGTACATGGCTTCGGGGTGTCAGCGGATGTGCACAGGAGGTTTCGC
>NZ_JOEH01000017.1 GCF_000719095.1 Streptacidiphilus jeojiense
CGGAGACGCCGGGGGCCGCGGCGACGGAGATGTTGCCGGACTGGGTGAGCAGTTCGACGGTGCCGGCCGCGGCTTCGGCGATCCGGATGTCGCCGCGGGCGGTGCTGATCGTGGCGGAGCCGCCGAGACGGCCGACCTCGATGTCGCCGTCGACGGCGGTCAGTCGCAGGCTGGCGGCCTCGTCGATCTTGATGGTGCGGTAGGCGCCGTCGAAGACGATGTCGCCCAGGCGTCCGACGCCGCGCAACTCGGTGCCGGCGCAGCTGGCCTGGACGTGGGAGCCGGCGGGCAGTTGGACGGTGACCTCCACGGAGCCGGAGCCGAGGAGCCGGCTGTCCGGGGCTCCGGCGGTGATCCGCAGGACGCGCGGTCCGCGGCGATGAACTGGACCCGGCCGGCGGGGATCTCCAGGACGGCGGAGACCGGGGCGGGGGTGTCGAACTTCTGCATCATGCTCTCCCGTAGTCGTTCGCTCTTTCTGACACGGGAAACGCTACGTTGCGTTCAAGGAACTGGCAACGACTCTGTTGCTTGAAATCCCAATAGACAAAGGTCAAGGCCAGGATTTCATTGCAATGGTTTTGAATCTAATGCAACAGGCTTCACCTTGAACGTTGCAATGGATTGAGAATGAACGCTATGACCGGTGGCTTCACGGTCGGGCGCCCCGGGTCTCCTTCCGGCCCGCCCGAACCGGACGGGCCGGGGCGGGCCGGAAGGACCTCGGTCAGGAGGGCAGACGTACCGTCAGCCGCAGTAGACGGGTGTTCTGGGCGGCGGAGAAGTTGTCGTCGCTGATCAGCAGGAGTTCGCTGAGGCCCGAGCAGGGGGCTCCCGGGGCCAGGGTCATGCCCTCGTAGTTGTCCAGGATCGGGTTGGGCTGCGGTTCCGGTGCGGTCGCGCCGAGGGACGGGCACTGGCTGACATCGGCGATCAGGGTCTTCTTCGTCAGCTCGCCGCTGCCGGCGTTGCCGAGGTCGGTGACGGCGGTGACGTCGGCGGAGCGCTGGACGTTCGGGGCGGCGTAGACCTTGATGGTGTTGCCGAAGCCCGCGGTGAAGGCGGCCTCCAGGACCAACAGGCCGTGCTGGCCGTAGGCGGCGACCTCGGAGATCCGGTTGCCCGGGTCCACCTGGTAGCCGATCTCCTTGACCAGGTCGTAGCCGTGCCGGTGGTTGGCCCGGTAGACCAGGATGCGGCGGTCCGTCGCCGCGCCGGTGCTGCTGACGTCACCGCTGAGGACACCCTCCATGGCCGCGTAGACCGTGCTGCCGTCCGGGGAGACGCTCAGGCCCTCCAGGGTGGCGTTGGAGGTCGCTTGGCCGGCCGGGGCGACCAGGAAGCGGGCCGGGACGGCGAGTTCGGACCGCTGGACACCCTGGCGGTCGAACTCGCGTACCGAGGGCTCGGTCTCGGAGCTGACCAGGTAGTCGCCGTTGGGCAGGACGGCCAGACCCTCGCCGTCGAAGTCGGTCTCGTCGTAGGGGGTGCCGTCCGGCTTGCGCAGCACCAGGCTGCCGACCACCTTCGGACTGGCCGGATCGGCGAAGAACCAGATCTTGGCGAGCTCGCCGGTGCTGTGGTCGACGACGGCGCCGTAGGCGTGGCGGCGGGCGTCGTAGCTCAGCGCGGACAGGCCGCCGACGGTGTCCCCGTCGACCACGAGCTTGTTCAGGGCGTCGCTGTAGCCCTCCGCCCAGGCGTCGGCCCCGCAGGCGAGCGACGGCGACGGGAGGTGCCCGCCGGTCGGTGCTTCGGCCCGCGCGCTCGCGGCGGGGATCGCCAGCGGCGAGGCCAGCATCAGGGCGGCGACCGCGGCGGCTCTGACGCGGCTGGATCGGGTCGGGTGCGGCGTCTTGGACGGAGGCACAGGTACTCCTTCGGCGGGAGCGCTCCTGGGAGATGTCGGAGCGGAGGCGCCCCCAGACTGGCATCTGACGTTTTGTTGAAAAAGGGGTTCCAGGGGAACATTCGGCTTCGGCTGCGCGACGCGGCCCGGAAGGTCCGGAGGGCCCGGAAGGTCCGGGCGGCCGGGCAGCGCGGACGGCCCGGTCAGCTCAGGCAGCCGGCATGGGCCAGGGCCTGCTTGAGCAGGACTCCCTGCCCACCCGGCATCTCCTGCTGGACCAGCGCGGACGAGGCCTCCTGCGGGCTGAACCAGACCAGGTCGAGCGCGTCCTGACGGGGCCGGCAGTCACCGCTCACCGGGACGATGTAGGCCAGCGACACCGCGTGCTGGCGCGGGTCGTGGAACGGGGTGATCCCCTGCGTCGGGAAGTACTCGGCGACGGTGAACGGCTGCAGCGAGGCCGGGACCCTGGGCAGCGCCACCGGACCGAGGTCCTTCTCCAGATGCCGCAGCAGCGCGTCGCGGACCCGTTCGTGGTGCAGCACCCGGCCGGAGACGAGGGTGCGGCTGACCGTCCCGTCCGAGCCGATCCGCAGCAGCAGTCCGATGTGGGTGACCTCGCCGCTGTCGTCGACCCGTACCGGTACGGCTTCGACGTAGAGGATCGGCATCCGGGCGCGCGCCAGTTCCAGTTCGTCGGAGGCGAGCCAGCCGGGCGTGGTTTCCGTCATGTCTGACATTGGCTGATCGTACGTGCATACCCGGGGACTTCGCGTGCGGCTCCGGGTAGATGTCCGGGTACCGGGACATGGCCTGTCGGTGCCGGCGGCTACGGTGGGGAGCATGAGGACGTACACCGTGATCGACTCGCCGGTCGGCGAGCTGACGGCGGTGGCCGAGGACGGTGCGCTGGCGGGCCTGTACTTCGAGGGCCACCTCCGCCGCCCGCCGGTGGAGACCTTCGGGGAGCGCGAGGACCAGGGCTTCGCGGCGGTGCGGCAGCAGCTGGAGCAGTACTTCGCCGGCGCCCGCCGGGAGTTCGAGCTGCCGCTGGCACCGGTGGGGAACGACTTCCAGCGCCGGGTCTGGGACCTGCTGCTGACCCTCCCCTACGGCGGGACCACCTCCTACGGCGAGCTCGCCCGCCGGCTCGGCGACCCTGCGCTGGCCCAGGCCGTCGGCGCAGCCAATGCGCTCAACCCGGTGTCGGTGGTGGTCCCCTGCCACCGGGTCCTGGCCGCGGACGGCAGCCTGCGCGGCTATGCGGGCGGGCTGGAGCGCAAGCGGTTCCTGCTGGAGTTGGAGGAGTCCGCGGAGGAGAAGGCGGCCCGGCTCTTCTGACGCGAGGGGGGCAGGAGGCGGGGGGCGCCGCGGGCGGCTACGGCGCTGGCTCCGGGGCCGGTCCGTCCGGGCGGGAACCGGTCCGTGCTGCCGGCTCCACCGGTTCCGGCGGCGCCACCGGTTCGGCCAGGAACTCGACCAGGGCGAGGGCCAGTACCAGGCCCAGCACCAGGGCGACGATCACCCCGGCGGTCGCACGGCTCCAGAACGCCAGGATCAGCGCGGCCCCGGCCAACAGCGCCCAGTTGACCCAGAGCTGATGGCGGCGCAGCCAGGGGGCGACCGGGCCCAGGCGCATCCCCGCCTGCGCGGCGGCGTGATGGGCCGCGCCCAGGCCGGAGCTCCACACCGACCTCACCCGCCGCGCGTACCCGCCAGGGCCGCTGAGCCAGCTGCCCAGCGCCACGGCGACGCCCAGCACGGCCACCGTGCGCACCGAGACCCGGATGAAGTGGACCAGCGCGTCGAAGACCGCGGCGGCGGCGTCCGAGGACACCCCGGTGGGCAGCGAGTCCAGATAGACCGCCCGTGCGGCGACCAGGGCCACGCCGAGGACGACCGCACCCGCGGCGACCGCCAGCGCCGCCGTCACCAGGGCCCGGCGGCGGCGCACCGCCAGCAGCACCCCGGCCGCCGCGATCAGCACCACGATCACCGGCAGCCAGACACCGGCCAGTTGCAGCAGCCGGAATCCGGTCTTCAGCCTCCCGATCCGGTCGTCCGTCGCCACGGTGAACTGGGTGTGCACCTCCGGGATCCTGGCCGCCGCGGTGACCCCCTGGTCCACCAGCAGCTGTTTGACCTGGTCGATGACGGGAGCGAGATCGATGGTGACGGTGTTGCCGGTGAGTTGTACGGCGCCGCCGCCGGCACCGGTGAGGGCCTTGTCCAGGGAGGCGTGGATCCGCCGGTTGGCCTCGGTCCAGACGGTGGCGAAGGCGCTGCTCTGCACGGCCCGGTCGGCCAGTGAGCGGATCAGACTGGTGAGGGCGCTGGTCAGCGAGGTGTCCAGGGCCGATCCGACCCTGGGCAGGCTGCTGGTGGGCAGACCGCTCAGCAGCGCGTCGACCGGGATCTGCTGCACCAGGGCGGTGGTCACCCGGTTGGCCACGGCGTCCTGCACGGCCGGATCCGAAGCCAGCGGGGCCACTGTGGCGACATAGCGGTCGGTGTCGCCGATCTCCTGGCTCGCCCACACCGCGACCACGCTCAGCGGGGTGAGCACCGCGGCGACCAGGATCAGTGCCACCGCTGCGAAGGAGCGCAGCCGGTGCCGCTCGCGCCGCGGCCCGGCCTCCAGCGCGGCGACCCGCTCGCGCAGCGCGGAGAGCTCCGCCTGCTGCGGATCGTCCGACATCCGTGCCTCCCGGCCGTGGGTTCCCAGGGTGTCCCACTGTGCGGCGTGCCGGGTCGCGACGCTTCCGGGGTGGTCCGAACGGGGGTTGACCGCCACTCAGCCGGCGGGTGACGGCAGATCAGGTACGGAAGGCGCCGGCCCCGGGCACGCCGCAGGGCGGGGACCCCGCCTGAAGCGAGGTCCCCGCCCTGGGGAGAGGGGGCGCCGGACCGGCGAGCGGCCCGGCGCCCGGGATCAGCCCTTCGGCGCACCGAACGGCTTGGGGCCCTTGGGGGGCAGCGGCTTCTTGCCGTGGGCCGGCTTCGGCGGCGGGGGCAGCTGCTTCTTGGGCTTGGGCAGCGGCAGCGGGGGGAGGGCCATGGTGATTCCTTTCCTATTCCCCTCCGGGTTCGGAGGGGAGCCAATTTCTTTCCGCTCGGGGCCGGATTTTCCGGTCGGCCCCTTGCGGTGGAACTGACCATACAGACCTCCCCGGGCCCGGTTCGGTTCCGTCATTTCCGGCGCCCGCCGCACTCCGTCGCAATTCACAGGAACCGCCTCTTACCGGATGCATTCCCGTCTGCCTCTATGTGACTGGGCTGTGCCTCGGAGGGACGATCCTGTGAAACCCCGAAGTCGGCCTGCGGGGGCGTAATTCTCAGGCCGCCACAGTTTCGCCACGTTTCCGCCCCATGGTCACCATGCACCGTCCACCTGGTGTTATGTCCTCCGGGTTTCAGTCGATGCTGTCAATCCTGTGGTGTTGATATCGGCAGCCTGTGAGTATTCCCTTCCGGCCGGAACGCGCCCATTCGGCGGAACCACGGGACCCGTTACCCGGTCTGTAGGTTCGGAATTCGCCGGTGCGGTACACAAGGAAAGCGGGGGCCATGAACGACAACACCCTCATGATCAGACTGGGGGATCTGGTGGAACAGGCGCCGAAACGGCGCCGCGCCAGGATCTCCGCGCGGGAGGCATTCCGGAACCTCTGGCCATTGGCCCGGGTCTGGCGGCTGCGGCTCGCTCTGGCCGCCTTCTGCCTGCTGGTCTCCTCCGCCTGCGACGTCGCCGTCGTCGCCGTGTTCTCGTACGTCACCGACCATGTGCTGACCAAGGGCGACCTCGGGCTGGTCTGGGTGCCGGCGGTGCTCTGGCTGGGGCTGGCCGCCGTCGAGGGCCTGGCCACCTTCGCCGGCAACTACACGCTGAGCTGGGTCGGCGAGAACTTCCTCCGGCGGCTGCGCGACCGCACCTTCCACCACCTGCAGCAGCTCTCCCCGGACTTCTTCGAGTCCCGCCCCACCGGCGACCTGGTGGAGCGGCTCACCTCCGACGTGGACGCCATCGAGGGACTGGTGGTGACCACCCCGGTCACCTTGTTCACCTGCGCCGCGAACGCGGTCTTCTTCGCCTGCGCCGCGCTGTACGTGCGCTGGGACCTGGCCCTGCTGACCTTCGCCGCCGCCCCGCTGTTCTGGCTGGCAGCCCGGGTGTTCAGCAAGCGCATCCGCAGCGCCTCCCGCGAGGAGCGGGACGGCAACGGCGCGCTCACCGCCGCCATCGAGGAGAGCCTGGCCAATATGACGCTGGTCCAGGCGTACAACCGGCAGGACACCCAGGGCGCCAAGGTGCACCGGGAGAGCGTCGCCTGGATGGGCGCGGTCATCCGGCAGTACCGGCTCTCCTACGCCTACGGTCCGCTGGCCACCCTGGTGGAGACGGTCTGCCTGCTGAGCGTGATCGTGGCCGGCGCCTGGGAGGTCGCGTCCGGACGGCTGACCCTGGGCGGGCTGCTGGCCTTCTCCGCCTACCTGGGCTACCTCTATCCGCAGATCCAGTCGCTGGGATCGGTGCAGCTGAGCCTCGCCTCGTCCACGGCGGCGGCGGAGCGGGTGCTGGAGATCCTGGAGACCCGGCCCTCCGTGCGCGACCCGCAGGCCCCGTCGCGCTCCGGGCGGGCGACGTCAGCGGCGGCAGCGCCGCCTTCGGCAGCGGCACCTGGCCCCCGGGCCCGCGGGGTGCTCTCCTTCGACCGGGTCGGCTTCACCTACCCGGGCACCCGGCGGCCGATCCTGGACGACGTCAGCTTCACCGCCTGGCCCGGCCAGCTGGTGCTGATCGCCGGGCCGAGCGGGGCCGGCAAGTCCACCGTCGCCAAGCTGCTGCTGCGGCTGTACGACCCGACCACGGGCACAGTCCTGCTGGACGGCCGGGACATCGCCGGGCTGCCGCTGAGCCGGCTGCGCGACACGGTCACCCTGGTCCCCCAGGAGACCATGGTGTTCGACGCGAGCATCGGCGAGAACATCGCCTACGGGCGGCCCGGCGCGAGCGTCGAGCAGATCCGCCGGGCCGCGGCCGGCGCCGACCTGGAGGCCTTCGTGGACTCGCTGCCGGACGGCTACGACACTCCGGTCGGCCCGCGCGGACGGCTGCTCTCCGGCGGCCAGCGGCAGCGGCTGGCGATCGCCCGCGCACTGGTGCGGGACACGCCGGTACTGGTCCTGGACGAGCCGACCACCGGGCTCGACGAGGCGTCGGCGGCGCGGGTGATGGGGCCGCTGCAACGGCTGATGGCCGACCGCACCACCTTCCTGATCACCCATGACACCCGGCTCGCCGAGCAGGCCGACGCCTTCCTCTCGGTCGAGCACGGCGGGCTGGTGGTCCCGGCCGCGCTCGGACTGAGGGGGCGGGTATGAACGGCACCGGGACGCTGCCGGACCCGCTGCCCGAGCCGCTGCCGGGCCGGCAGTCGGACCAGCGGTCGGACCAGCGGTCGGACCGGCAACCCGAGCTGCTGCCGGCGCCGCGGGCGGCCGCGCTGTGCCGGCGCAGGCTCCGCACCGAGCTGCGGCTGCTACGCGAGGACGCCGGACTGACCGGGCGTCAGGTGGCGGAGGCGATGGGCTGGTCGGTGGCCAAGGTGTCCCGGCTGGAGCGGGCCGAGGGCAGGCTGCGGGACGCCGAGGTGAGTGCCGTGTGCGCGCTGTACCACGTCCCCGGGGACCGGGCCGCGGTGCTGGCCGAGTGCGCGGCGCGGACCAGGACGCCGCAGTGGTGGCAGGCCCGCGAGTACCACCGGCTGCTGCCGCCCGGCGCGGACGACCAACTCGGACTGGAGGCCGCCGCCTCCGAGATCGCCCTCTACGACCCGGAGGCGGTGCCGGAACTGCTGCGCACCGAGGAGTACAGCGCCGCCGTCGCCGCGCTCCCCGGCTGGAGCGGGTGGCCGCCCGGCGAGCCGTCGGCCGCGCGGGTGCGGACCCTGGTCGCCGCAGGGAACCGGCGACGCGCGGTCGTCGACCGGCCGGACGCCCCGCCGCGGCTGCGGGTGGTGCTCACCGAGGCGGTGCTGCACCAGGCGTTCGGCGACCGGGAGGTGCTGCGGGGGCAGCTGCGCAGACTCGTGGAGCTGGCCCGGCGGCCCGGCGTCGAGCTGCGGGTACTGCCCTTCAGCCGGGCGGCGGTGCCCGGTCTCGGCGGCCCGTTCGCCGTCTTCGGCTTCGCCGACGGATCGTCGCCGGTGGTGGTCCGGGAGCAGCTGACCGGGGTGCAACTGCTGGACGACCAGCCGTCGGTGGGCCGCTACCGGACCGCGGTCGGCATGCTGCTGGCCAGGGCGGCCGGCCCGACCGCCTCGCTGGCGCTGATCAGCAGCGTCGCCGGGGTCAGGTCCTGGTAGCGGATCGCCCTCGCGCGCCTGCGTCGGACACCTGATCGGGTAAACCACTGGGGAGGGAGGCCGGGTCTCGGTACCGTCCAGGACCATGACCTGGCTTCCCGAGGATTTCGTGCACCCCGTCCGTACCGCCGTGCTCGACGGCTACCACCTGCGCCCGATCAGGGCGACCGACACCGAGCTCGACTACCCCGCCGTGATGGGCTCGCGGGAGCGGTTGTGGTCGTTCTACGGCGAGCCCTGGGGCTGGCCGGCCGCCGACATGACCGTCGAGGAGGACCGCAAGGACCTGGCCCGGCACGAGCGGGAGATCGAGGCCCACCAGTCCTTCAACTACGCGCTGTTCGACGACGCCGAGACGGTGCTGCTGGGCTGCGTCTACATCGACCCGCCGGAGAAGCCGGGCGCGGACGCCGAGTTGGCCTGGTGGGTGGTGGACGAGCTGGTGGGCACCGAGGTCGAGGCCGCGCTGGACGCGCTGGTCCCCGCCTGGATGGCGGCGGAGTGGCCGTTCCGGAAGCCCCGCTACCTGGGACGTGACATCTCCTGGCAGGACTGGCTGGCACTGCCCGCCGCGGGGGCCTGACGCCCTGTCGGTTCCGCGGCGCCCGGTCGGGGCTGCTGCTGCGTACGGCAGGCCGGCCCGGAGTCCGCCCTGGTTCGGCGGGCTTCGGGCCGACCTGCCGGTGCGCCGACCGTTCGGCCTCACCCGGTCGGCGCGGCTGACCGCATTTTCGGAACCCACCTCCGTACTCACGGTCCGACGGTGTCCGCACGCACCGCCGTTCCCGCTCCTTCCCGGTACCGGTGCGCCGTCCTCGGCCTTCCGCGGCACCGGGAATTCATGAGCGGGCCACACCACATTAGGCCCGTGCCGTTCCCCCGGCGTCGGCCGCGAGCGGGAATCCACAGGTCCGTCGAAAGGATGAGATCCGTCGTATTGTTCGGCCGTTCCGCTACACCGTTAGGCCGTTCCGGTGCGCGAAGGCGGCGAGTTGGACCCGATTGCGCAGATCGAGCTTGGTGAGGATCCGGGACACATGGGTCTTCACGGTGGCTTCGCCGAGGACCAGTTCCTGGGCGATCTCGGCGTTGGACCAGCCGTGGGCGACCAGCCCCAGCACGCTCAACTCCCGGCTGCTGAGCCGGTCGACCTCCTCCGAGGGGGGCTTGGCCGGCGCGGCCAGGGTGTCCCGCCAGTGGTCCAGCAACTGCCTTGCGACCTGCGGCGACAGCCAGGCGTAGCCGGACGAGAGGGCCCGTACCGCGGCGATCAGATCGGCGGTCTCCTCGTCCTTGAACACCCACCCGTCCACCCCGGCCGCGGCGGCCCGCATCAGCTGGTTGTCGTCGACCTTGACGATCAGCAGCAGCACCCGCGGCGCCTGCCCGTCGGGGTGTCCGTGCAGATCCGGAATTCGGGCCAGCCACCCGGTTCCCACCGATTCGGTGTCGATCACCAGCACGTCCGGATGGCAGCGGCCGACCGCGTGCAGCGCCTCGGTCATGTCCTGTGCTTCGCCGACGATGCTGAATCCGTCGACGGCGTCGAGAACCGCGCGGAGGCCGTCCTGGAAAATCGATGAAGCACCCACGAGTGCAAGTCGTCTGTTCACCATGGCGGACCCAATTCGCCGAGCACTCGGCTTCCGCAGGATTTCGACTTCCTGACCCTGTTCACATGAACCACCTCCGGCTTTCGGGCATGTGCCTATTCGCACATCAACCTGTAGGCCACCAGCCCTGCCCCCTGGCGCAGGGGCCGTCGACCGGGCCCGTGCCACCGCTGCCGGACCTGGCCAGCGGCATATGCACGAGTCATACGTCAGTATGGTGGCCACCCGCCCGCCCCGGCAGGTCTCTTGACGCTTTCGTACCGACTCAGGTCACAACTGCCCGGATAGTACAGGGAAGTTCGGACCCAGGACGGGGCAACAGCACGAGTGCCGCACCGCGGGGAGCGGTGCGGCACTCGTCAGGTGCGGGGCGGCCTGGGCCGGAGGGGCTCAGTGGCCGCCGTTGTTGTTCCCGCCGTTATTACCGTTGTTGTTGTTGCCGTTATTGCTGTTGTTCCCGTTGTTCTTGGTGGTGGTGGTCGCCTTCACCGCGTCGGCCGGCTTGGCCGCGACGGTCAGACTGAGGTGCGGCAGCCCGCTCATCGACGCCACCATCGCCTGGTGCCAGACCGCGCCCGAGGTCAGGTAACCCCACGCCTTCGCGTAGTACGTCCCACCGATGGTCTTGCCGGACAGCGAGTAGGTGCTCGGAGCGGACGGGCTGGTCATCATCGTCGCGTCGGAGATCTGCTTGGTGTAGCCGGCGAACCAGGCCTGGTCCTCGTTGTTGGTGGTACCGGTCTTGCCGGCGTCGTCGTAGCCGCCGATGTCGCCGATCGAGGCACCGGTGCCGCCCGGGTCCGAGACCACCGAGTGCAGCAGGGTGTTCACCGAGGCGGCGACGCTGGGGGTGAGCGCCTGGGTGCAGTTCGAACCCGGGACCTTGATGTCCTTGCCCGAGCTGTTGGTGATCCGGCTGATCGCGGTGGGGCTGCAGTAGGTCCCGTTGGCGGAGAAGGTCGCGTAGAGGTTGGCGATCTGCAGCGTGGTGAGGCTGTTGACGCCCAGCGTCAGCGTCTGCACCTGGTCCAGCGGGGTCAGCCCGCTGGGGGACTTGGAGTCGGCGCTGCCCTGGTAGGTGAGGCCCAGCCGCTGCGCCATCTTGACCACGTTGCAGAGGCCGACCTTGGCCTCCAGCGGCACGAAGTAGGTGTTCACCGAGGCGGCCATGGCCTGCACCATGTTGATGTTGCCGTACGGCGTCGTGGTGTCGTTCTCGTCACCGGGCGTCGCCAGCAGCCGGTCGCCGTTGCAGTTCGTCATCTCCGGGAAGTCGCCGCTGGCCACCGAGTTGATGGTGTAGCTCAGCGGGATCCCCTGCTCCAGCGCGGCCGCCGCGGTGACCGCCTTGAAGATGGATCCGGTGGGGAAGCCGCCGCCGCCGCTGTGCTGCGAGTCGGCGTTGTAGTTGATCTCGGTCTGGTTGGTGCCGGTGCCGTAGGGGCGGCTCTGCGCCATCGCCAGGATCTTGCCGGTACCGGGCTCGACCATGGTCGAGGCGGCGATGGCCTTGTCACTCGCGTAGGCGTGGTCCTCGACCGCCTTGACGTCGGCGGCCTGGTCCTTGGGGTTCAGCGTGGTGTAGATCTTCAGGCCGCCGGTGTACCAGACCGCGGACCGCTCCTCGGCGGTCTTGCCGAAGGTGGGGTCCTTCAGAATGATCGACTTCACGTAGTCGCAGAAGAACTCCTCACCCTTCTTGGCGGTGATGCAGCCCTCGGACGCGTGCTTGATCTTCAGCTTGACCGGGGTGGCCTCGGCCGCCTTGGCCGCGGCCGGGGTGATGGTCCCGTACGAGGCCATCGAGTTGAGCACCTCGTTGCGGCGGGTGAGCGCGGCCTCCGGGTTGGCGATCGGGTCGTACTGCGAGGGAGCCTGCACCAGGCCGGCCAGCAGCGCGGCCTGCGGCAGCGTCAGCTCGCTGGCGTGGACGCTGAAGTACTGCTCCGCCGCCGCCTCGACGCCGTAGGCCTTGCCGCCGAAGTAGGTGATGTTGAGGTAGTCGTCGAGGATCTGCTGCTTGGTGAGCGTCTTCTCGAAGTTGATCGCGTACCGCAGTTCCTTGATCTTGCGGTCCGTGGTCTGCGCGGTGGCCTGGGCGACGAGGGTCGCGTCGTCGCCGGCCTCCTCGATGAAGATGTTCTTGACCAGCTGCTGGGTCAGCGTGGAACCACCCTGGGTGGAGCCGCTGGAGGCGTTGCGGGTCAGCGCGCGCAGCGTGCCGGTCAGGTCGATCGCGCCGTGCTGGTAGAACCGGTGGTCCTCGATGTCGATCAGCGCGTTCTGCATCACCGGAGCGATCTTGCTCAACGGCTCGACCTGGCGGTCCCGGGAGTAGACCGTGGCGATCACGCCGCCGTCGGCGTCGTAGATCGTCGACGACTGCGACAGGGTGGGGATCGCCAGGGAGTCGGAGATGCTGTTGAAGTCGTCGGCCGTGGACTTCGCCCCCAGACCGACCGCGCCCACCGCCGGGATCGCGAGCCCGGCGACGATCGCACCCGCCAGCACACTCGCGCCGACAAGGCCGAGGCCGTTGCCGACCTTCTGGAGGGGAGTGCTGATCTGCTTCGCTGCCATGGGCCCCACGATAGGCGGCGACCTTAAGAGGATCCGACGTAGGGGCCGTCAGGACTGTCACGGAGTTGCCACAAATTACTGAGTGCCCGCGGAGTGTCCGCCCTTCGGCGCGGTCAGCGTCCCCGCGGCCGCCCGGGCGACCGCGGCGGCCAGGGCCGCCAGTGGCGGGGAGTCCAGTTTCCACTGCTGCCAGTACAGGGCGACCTCGACGGTCCGTCCCGGGGCCAGGTCGACCACGGTGCCGGCGGGCAGCTGCGCCGCCTGCTCGTCGGGCAGCATGCCCCAGCCGAGGCCGGCCGCGACCGCGCGGACGTAGGCGTCCGAAGCGGGGATGGAGTGCCGGACCCGGCCGGGACCGGGGACCGCCTGCGGGGCGAGGTCGCGGAGGAAGGCGTCCTGGAGGTCGTCGTCGCGGTTGAAGACGATCACCGGGGCCGACGGCAGGGTCTCCGCCACCGGGCCGCCGGCGAGCCAGCGTTGGACGAACCCGGGGGTGGCCCGGGCGCGGTAGGCCATGCTGCCGAGCGGACGCACGGTGCAGCCCGCCACCGGATGCGGTGAGGCGGTGATGGCGGCCGAGACCAGGCCCTGCCGCAGCAGGTCGGCGGTGCGGGCCTGGTCCTCCTTGTGGAGTTCGAAGCAGACCCGCAGCTCGGCCGGGACCTGGGAGAGCGCGGGCAGGAACCAGGTCGCCAGCGAGTCGGCGTTGACCGCGACGGCGAGCGTGGTGGCGGGTCCGGCCCCCGCGCCGCCGCTGTCGCTGTCTCCGCCCGGGGCCGGGAGGCCCAGCTCGGCCGCGGCGTCGTCCTCCAGCCGGACCAGTTGCCGGGCCAGCCGCACCAGCACCTCGCCGGAGCCGGTCGGCCTGGCCGGCTTGGTGCGCAGCACCAGGACCCGGCCGACCCGCCGCTCCAGCGCCTTGATCCGCTGGCTGACCGCCGAGGGCGTCAGCCGCAGCTCCTGCGCGGCCGCGTCGAAACTGCCCCGGTCCACGACGGAGAGCAGGGTACGGACCTGGTCGAGCGGGAGTTCCGACATCGTCGACATCACAGCTGCTAATGATACGTAAGAAACTTTAGCTGGCCTGATGCGTCCGGCCGCTTCTACGGTCGGACGCATGGACGCAGACATCGTCGCCGCCGCGGCCGGGCTCGGCACCGGCCTCTCGCTGATCGTCGCCATCGGCGCCCAGAACGCCTTCGTGCTGCGCCAGGGCATCCGGCGGCAGCACGTCCCGGCGATCGTCGGGATCTGCGCCCTCTCCGACGCGGTGCTGATCGCGCTGGGGGTGGCCGGCCTCGGCGCACTGGTCCGCGGCTTCCCCGGGGTGATCACCGCGGTGGCCTGGATCGGCGGGGCGTTCCTGGTGGGGTACGGGCTGCTGGCCGCCCGGCGGGCGCTGCGGCCGGGACGGCTGGTCGAGGGACCGGCGGGCGCAGCGGCCGGCGGCGGCGGGTCGCTGGCGTCCTCGGTGCTCAGCTGCCTCGGCTTCACCTGGCTCAATCCGCACGTCTACCTGGACACTGTGCTGCTGCTGGGCAGCGTCGCCGCCGGGTACGGACCGGCCCGCTGGATGTTCGCGCTGGGAGCGGCGACCGGCAGTGTGCTGTGGTTCAGCGGTCTGGGCTTCGGCGCCCGGCTGCTCGGTCCGGTGTTCGCCCGGCCGGGTGCCTGGCGGACCCTGGACCTGCTGATCGCGGCGACCATGCTGGCGATGGGTGTCGCGCTGGTGCTGCGTACCTGAAGACGCGCGCCTGAAGCAGCCGGGGGTGCTTCCCGACTAAACTGTTCGATCAACTACGAACAGAACCGAGGGGTCGTCATGGGGACCGCCGAAACCGCAGCGGGCCGGGGCGCGCCGGAGCACCGGCATCCGCGCGAGGTGCCGCTGCAGGGCGCGCTCGCGGCGCTGGCCGATCCGGTGCGGCTGATCCTGGTCCGGGAACTGGCGGCCAGCCGGGACTGGGAGCGGTCCTGCGGCAGCTTCGACGTGCCGGTGCGCAAGGCGGCGCTGAGCCACCACTTCGCGGTGCTGCGCGAGGCCGGGCTGATCGAGCAGCGCGACAGCGGGGCCCGGCGGGTGAACCGGCTGCGCCGGGCCGAGTTCGACGCGCGCTTCCCCGGGCTGCTGGACCTGGTGCTGAGCGAGAAGCCGGACCGGTCGATCGCCGAGTAGTACATATGTTCGAAGAAGGCGTAGCCTGGATCCCATGACCGTCGCACTCCAGGGATCCCTGTTCGGCGAGGCGGAGGCCCCCGCCCTGCTGGGGCTGGACGGCGTGCGCCGGACCGCGCTCGGGTACGGCGCCTGGGTGGACCTGCTCCCCGGCTGGCTCACCGGTGCGGACCAGCTGTTCGAACACCTTGCCGGGACCGTGCCCTGGCGCGCCGAGCGGCGCGAGATGTACGAGCGCGTGGTCGGCGTCCCGCGGCTGCTGGCCTACTACGCGGACCGCGCCGAACTGCCGCATCCGGTGCTGGACCGGGCCCGTGCGGCGCTGAGCGCCCACTACGCGGCCGAGCTGGGGGAGCCGTTCCGCACCGCCGGGCTCTGCTACTACCGCGACGGCCGGGACAGCGTGGCCTGGCACGGCGACCGGATCGGCCGGGGACGGTCCGAGGACACCATGGTCGCGATCCTCTCCGTCGGCGAGCCGCGCGCCCTGCTGCTCCGGCCCAGGGACGGCGGGGACACCGTGCGGCTGATGCCGGGCCACGGCGATCTGCTGGTCATGGGCGGCTCCTGCCAGCGCACCCACGACCACGCGGTGCCCAAGACGGCCCGGCGGGTCGGCCCCCGGATCAGCATCCAGTTCCGCCCGCGCGGAGTGGCCTGAATGATCAGATCCCGGACGTCAAAGGACCGTTAAGACTGCCGGGATCACGCAGTGCGCGGGCTGCTCCGCCGCTGTCACTCTGGCCCAGGTGGCACGGAGTGCCACTACGGAGGATCTGCAGAGGCGGCGACAGCAGTGGGTGGCTTCACGGGGGTGGTCACGGGGTTCCCGACCGTGGTCTTCAGCTTCGCACTGGTCGTCGTCGTGGCGTACTGGGTGCTGGTTCTGCTCGGGGGAGCACACCTGCACGCGGGACACCACGGGGGTGGTGGCCACGGGGGCGGTCACGGGGGTGGCCACGGTGGCCACGGCGGCGGCCACGGCGGTCACGGGGGCAGCCACGGCGGCGGTCACGGAGGTCCGGCCGGGCACCACCACGGTGGTGTCCGCGGCGGACTGCGCCACCTCAACGGGGGTCTGCAGAGAACGTTCGGGCTGGGCGGGATGCCGGTCACCGTCGCGATTTCGCTGGTGGTCGCCTTCGCCTGGTTCGGCGCGCTGACCGGTCAGTCCCTGCTGGACGGCAGGCACGGGGGTGCCGTGCTGGCAGGGGCCCTGGTGGTCGGCTGGGCGGGGGCCCGGGTGCTGGCCTGGCCGCTGCGGCGGCTCATGCCGGCGCCCGCCCCGCCGCCCTCCCGCCGGGACTTCGTCGGACGTCCCTGCGTCATCCGCACCGGGCGGGTCGGCCCGGACTTCGGCCAGGCGGAGGTGCGCGCGGAGGACGGATCCGCGGCCCTGGTGCAGGTACGGCAGAGCCTCGACGAAGCGGCCGGGCCGGGGAGCGCGCTGTCCAAGGGCGCCTCAGCACTGATCTACGACTACGACGCCGAGGGCGAGTTCTTCCGGGTGATGCCGGGAGTCCCGGGCGCAGCCACCCGTCAGCTCAGCTGACGTAACTTCAGCAATCAATCACTCCAAGGCCGTTCAAGCGGCCGCCAAAGGGTCGGTCATGTCTGTTGTCACGATCGGAATCGGCGTGCTCGTCGCCGTCCTCCTGCTCATCGGCCTGGGCACGCTGCTGCTCTTCGGCCGGCTGTTCCGCAAGGTGGTGCAGGGCGAGGCCCTGATCATCAACAAGCCAAAGAACGTCGACGTCACCTTCACCGGCGCCCTGGTGCTGCCGATGGTGCACCGCGCCGAGGTGATGGACATCTCGGTGAAGACCATCGAGATCGTTCGCTCCGGCCGGGAGGGGATGATCTGCCAGGACAACATCCGCGCCGACATCAAGATCACCTTCTTCGTCCGGGTCAACAAGACCAAGGAGGACGTGGTCAAGGTGGCCCAGGCGATCGGCACCGACCGGGCCAGCCACCAGGAGACCCTGCAGACGCTGTTCGCCGCCAAGTTCGCCGAGGCGCTGCGCACCGTCGGCAAGCAGCTGGACTTCATCGACCTCTACACCAAGCGCGAGGAGTTCCGGGACCGGATCATCGCCGCCATCGGCACCGACCTCAACGGCTACCACCTCGAGGACGCGGCCATCGACCACCTCGAACAGACCCCGATGGTGCAGCTGGACCCGGCCAACATCCTGGACGCCCAGGGCATCCGCAAGATCACCGAACTGACCGCGCTGGAGCACATCCGCACCAACGACTTCCAGCGCAACGAGCAGATGGAGATCACCCGCCAGGACGTCGACGCCCGCGAGGCCGTGCTGGAGCTGGAGCGGCGCCGGTCCGAGGCCGAGATCCGGCAGCGCAAGGGCATCGAGACACTGCGTGCCCAGGAGGAGGCGGCCACCCTGCAGGTGCAGGAGGAGGAGCGGCTGAAGTCGCACAGCGCCTTGCTGCGCACCGAGGAACTGCTCGGCGTCCAGCGGGAGAACCAGCAGCGGGAGATCGCCGTCGCCGAGAAGAACCGCGAGCGGGTGATCGCGGTGGAGACCGAGCGGATCGAGAAGGACCGGCTGCTGGAGGTCGTCAACCGGGAGCGCGAGGTCGAGCTGTCCCGCGCCGAGATGGAGCGCCAGGTCGAGGTCGAGCGCCGGGGCGTCGCCGAGGTGGTGCGCGAGCGCATCGCGGTGGACCGCACCGTCGCCGAGCAGGAGGAGGAGATCAAGCGGGTCCGGGTGGTGCAGGAGGCCGAGCGCACCCGCCAGGCCGTGATCATCACCGCCGAGGGCGAGGCCCAGGAGCAGCTGGTCAAGGACATCAAGGCGGCCGAGGCCGCCGAGCAGACCGCGCAGTTCTCCGCCCGGGAGCAGCTGGTGCTGGCCGAGGCCCGGCAGCAGACCGCGGAGCTGGACGCCACCGCCGCGGTGCGGCTGGCCGAGGGCGAGCGGGCCAGGGTCGGCGCCGCCGGGCTGGCCCAGGCCGAGGTGTCGGAGCGTCAGGCGATGGCGGACGCGGCCGGCATCAGGGCGAAGATGGAGGCCGAGGCCGAGGGCCTGCAGCAGAAGGCGGTCGGCATCGAGAAGGCCGGACTGGCCGAGGCCGCGGTCGCCGAGAGCAAGGCGATGGCCGACGCGGCCGGGATCAGGGAGCGGCTGCTGGGCGAGGCGGCCGGCCTCAAGGAGAAGGCGGCGGCGATGGCCGCGCTGGACGAGGTGTCCCGGGCGCACGAGGAGTTCCGGCTGCGGCTGGCCGCGGACAAGGAGGTCAGGCTGGCCGCGCTGGAGGTGCAGCGCAAGGTCGCCGAGGCCCAGGCTTCGGTCCTGGCCGCCGGTCTCACCAGCGCGGACATCGACATCGTCGGCGGCGACAGCATGTTCTTCGAGAAGCTGGTCGGCGCGGTCTCCTTCGGCAAGGGCATCGACGCGGCGGTGGACAACTCCGACGTCATCAAGGCACTGGGTGCCGAGTGGCTGAGCGGCGAGAAGAGCTTCAGCAAGGACGCCACCGAGGTGCTCAGCTCGCTGGCGGCCGGCGGCCCCTGGAACCTGGCCATGCTGCTGAAGCTGCTGGGCACCGGAGCCGACGGAACGGCACCCGCCGTGCCGCCCGTGCCGGCCCAGATCGTCAACGGCACCACCAAGTAATCCACCGCATCACAGAGGAGCAGGGAACAGCCATGGGCGTCGAGGACGGCACCTTCCAGATCCTGCGGACCCGGCTCGCGGACCGCGCGGCCGAGCTCGGCCGCCGGGCGGCGGAGCTGAACACCCGCCGGCAGGAGGTCTTCGGCGCCCCCGTGCTGGAGCTGGCGGCCTCGGCCCGGCTGCGCACCGCGGCCGAGGCCACCGCCTGCGGCATCATCGCCATCCGGCCCGGAGTCCTGCTGCTGGGGACCTCGGCGCCGGGCCTGGCCGAGGGCATGCTCTCGCTGCACGACGAGGACGGCGGACCGCTGGACCCCGGCACCGTCCCCGGCCTGCTGGACGACGAGCGGTTCCACCGGGACCTGGCCGAGCTGCTGCGCTACTACCGCGACGCCCGCCTGGTCGAGCTGGTCCGCACCCCCTCCGCCCGGCTGCTCGCGGTGTTCCGCACCGGCGAGCAGGACGGCGACATCCGGGTGCTGCAGTGGAAACTGACCGAGCGTCAGGTCGAGTACCTGGACAACCACGGCGAGCGCGAGCTGCCCAGCCCGCCGGTCTTCGAACTGCCGTGGACCACCACCGGGCGCGAGCAGCACGACAGCGGCCGGGTGCTGATCGAGGGCCGGGTCTCGGTGGCCGCCACCGGCGGCAGCCTGACCGTCCGCTCCGCGGTCGACGGGCGGGAGCTGTACCGGGAGGCGGTCGACGACCCGCTGCAGAGCCTGGCCGACGCCGCCATCGCCTACACCGTCGCCGAACCGCTGCTGGTGCTCTGCGTCCGCCCCTACAACGAGGCCGCCGACCGCTACCTGGTCGTCAACACCCGTACCGGCTCGGTCCGCAGGCAGGACTCGCTGGCCCAGGGGGCCCGGCTGCTGCCGGCCGAGCAGGGCCTCATCTTCCCCGGCGGCTACGAGCTGGCCGACGGCACCAACCGCGCCTTCCGCACCGACGGCACCGACGGGCTGCGCTTCGACGCGGTGCTGCCCTCGCTGGGCGGCGAGGACCTGCTCTACGTGCTGCGCCGGCCGGGCACGGCCCAGGTGCTGCTGCTGTCCTGGAACACCGTGCGCCGCGAGGCCGCGGCCCCGCTGCACGGCGCCGGCTACACCCTGCTGCCCGACGGCACCCTCGCCCTGCTCAAGCCGGACCGCGAACCGGTGCGCGGCCATGAGATGCAGCTGTGGCACACCCCCTTCGCCTCCGCCGAGTTCGCCGCCTCGCAGCAGGTCGGCGAGGACCCGCTGGAGCGGATCGGCAACGCCGACCTGGTCCGCGGCATCGCCGACTGCCTGGACGTGGTCCGCAGCGCCTCCGGCGCCGACCTGGTGGACGCCGCGCTGATCCTGGACGCCTGCGCCAAGGCCGCCGACCGGCACTACTGGCTGGGCAGCACCGGGCTGCTGGAGCCGCTGGCCGAACTGCGCGACGCCGCCGAGCAGGTCGGCGCCGAGCAGGCCCGGATCGGCGCACTGGCCGCCCGGGCCGCCGAGGCCGTCTCCGCGGCCCGGGAGGAGGCGGCCGCCCTGGTCCGCCGCTCCCACGGCGGACCCCCCACCGACGCCGACGGCTGGACCGCGCTGCTCGGCGAGCTGCGCCGGTCCCAGGGCCGGACCCGTTCGCTGCGCGAGCTGCCGCAGCTGGACCTGCCCGAACTGGAGGCCGTCGAGGCCTCGCTGGCAACGGAGTTGGAGTCGGCGACCGAACGCGCCTTCGGCTACTTCGCCGGCCCCGACGCCTTCGCCGCCCCGCTCGCAGCCGCCCGCGAGGCCGCGGACGGAGCAGCGGAGCTGGCCACCGCCGCCGAGGCGGGACGGGTCGCGGACCGGCTCGCCGAACAGGCCGAGTCGCTGACCACCGTCACCGACCTGGTCACCGGCGCGGTCACGGCCGACCCCGGCGCCGGCACCACGGTGCTGCTCGCCATCGGCGAGGTGCTGGCCGCCGTCAACCGGGCCCGGGCGATCCTGGACAGCCGCCGCCGCTCGCTGCTGGAGACCGAGCACCGCTCCGCCCACGCCGCCGAGTCCGCGCTGCTGGCCCAGGCCACCACGGCGGCCCTGGCCGCCGCCGACTCGCCCGCGGCCGCCGACGACCAACTGGCCAGGCTGCTGCTGCGGCTGGACGGCCTGGAGGCCCGCTTCGCCGAGGCCGAGGACCTGGCGGCCGAGCTCGCCGAACGCCGCGAGTCGATCCAGCAGGCCTTCGCCGCCCGCCGGCAGACCCTGCTGGACGAGGCCGCCGCCCGCGCCGACCGGCTCGCGGACTCGGCCGCCCGCGCACTGGAGGCACTGCGCCGCCGGCTGGCCGGGCTGCACACGGCCGAGGACGTGCACGCCGCGCTGGCCGCCGACCCGATGGCGCTCCGGGTCCGTTCCGCCGCCGCCGAACTGCGCGCGCTCGACGACCGGGTCCGCGCCCAGGAGCTGGAGGACGGCCTCACCGGTGCCGGACAGACCGCGGTCCGCACCCTGCGCGACCGGGCCGACCTGTCCGCCGACGGCGGCGCCACGGTCCGGCTGGGCCGGCACCGCTTCGCGGTCCGCCGCGAGCCCGTCGAGCTGACCCTGCTCCCGGACGGGGACGGGCTGGCCTTCTCGGTCACCGGCACCGGCTACCGGCGCCCGGCGCACGACCCGGCGCTGCTGGCCGGACGCGAGTTCTGGACCCAGCCGCTGGTCAGCGAGTCACCGCTGCTCTACCGCTCCGAGTACCTGGCAACAGGGCTGCTGGGAGCGACGACTGACGAACCGTTGGAGCGGCAGGTGCGCCGCGCCGCCGAGGCGGCGTACGACGAGGGCTACGAGCGGGGCGTGCACGACCAGGACGCGGTGCTGATCCTCGGCGCCCTGCTGCGGCTGCGCGCCGGGGCCGGGCTGCTGCAGCACCCCGCCGAGGTCCGCGCCGCCGCCCAGCTGTTCTGGGCCCACGGTGCGGACGAGGGCCGGCGCCGCAGCTGGCAGCGCCGGGCCCGCTCACTGGCCCTGGCCCGCAGCACCTTCGGTCCGGCCGCGGCGCTGGCCGACCTGGCCGCCGAACTCTCCGACGCCGTCGCCCGGTTCGGCTCGGCGGCCGGGCTCCCGCAGACCCCGCCGGCCGGCGACTACCTGCTGGAGGAGCTCGCCGACCCGACGGAGGGCTTCGCCGCCAGCGCCGACGCCCGCACCCTGCTGGACGCCTTTGAGCAGACCCCCGGCGGCCCGCTGCTCGCAGCCGACCTGCGGGAACTAGCCGACGACCTCCCGGCCCGGCACCAGCTCGCCACCGCCTGGCTCAGCGCCTTCGCCCCGGACGCCGCCACCGCGCTGCCCGAGGCGGTGTCCCAGCTCTGCGCCCCGGAGCTGCCCCGCTACCCGGTCGACGCCCCGCTGAGCGAGACCGTCGACGGCCTGCTCGGCAGCCACCCCCGGATCCAGGACGGCCGGCTCACCGTCCGAATCGACCAACTCCCCTACCAGGCCGCCCGGTTCCGGGCCGAGCGGGTCAGTGCGTTCCGCGCCTTCCAGCGACAGCGCGCGGACGCACTGGCCACCGAGCGGGCCCGGCTGCGGCTGGACGACCACCGCCCGCGCCCGCTGGCCGGCTTCGTCCGCAACCAGCTGATCGACGAGGTCTACCTGCCGCTGATCGGCGACAACCTCGCCAAGCAGCTGGGCTCGGCCGACTCCACCTCGGCCGACCGCAGCGGCCTGCTGCTGCTGCTCTCCCCGCCCGGCTACGGCAAGTCCACGCTGCTGGAGTACGTCGCCGACCGGCTGGGGCTGCTGATGGTGCGTGTGGACGGCCCGG
Organism: Streptacidiphilus jeojiense; assembly: GCF_000719095.1. GTDB lineage: Bacteria > Actinomycetota > Actinomycetes > Streptomycetales > Streptomycetaceae > Streptacidiphilus > Streptacidiphilus jeojiensis. Next base: position 22,017 of record NZ_JOEH01000017.1, read on the forward strand.
CCCTCGGCGCCGGCACCACCTCGCTGGACCCGGACCGCGCCCCGGACGCAGCCGCCCGCCGCGAGGTCGAGAAGATCGTCTTCGCGCTGGAGGCCGGCAGCAATGTGCTGCTGCACCTGGACGACATCCAGCACGTCTCGTCCGAGCTGCTGCAGAAGTTCATCCCGCTGTGCGACGCCCAGCGCCGGATCGAGGCGGTCAGCGACGGCCGGGCCCGCAGCTTCGACCTGCGCGGCCGCCGCTTCGCGGTCTCGCTGGCCGGCAACCCCTACACCACGTCGGGACAGCGGTTCCGGATCCCCGACATGCTCGCCAACCGCGCCGACGTCTGGAACCTCGGCGAGGTGCTGACAGGTCGTGAGGACCTGTTCGCACAGAGCTTCCTGGAGAACGCGCTGGCCGCCAACCCGGTGCTGGCGCCGCTCGCCGGGAGCCCCGCGGAGGAGCTGCGACTGCTGGTCAGGATGGCCGCCGGCGACCCCTCGGCGCAGGCGGACCAGCTGGCCCGTCCGGTCCAGGACCTGGACCGGGTGCTCGCGGTGCTGGCCAGGATGCGCCGGGTGCAGCAGACCGTGCTGGAGGTCAACCGCGCCTACATCGCCTCGGCCGCGCAGCAGGACGCCACCCGCACCGAGCCGCCGTTCCTGCTGCAGGGCTCCTACCGGACCATGGCGGCGCTGGCCGCCCGGATCGACCCGGTGCTCAACGACGCCGAGCTGGAGGCCCTGGTCGACGACCACTACCTGGCCGAGGCGCAGACCCTGGGCAGCGCCGCCGAGGCCAACCTGATCAAGCTGGCGCTGCTGCGCGGCCGCGCGACCGCCGAACAGACCGCCCGCTGGCGCCGGCTGTGCGCCGACCACGCCGCCGCCGACCACGCCGCCGCAGACCACGAACCCGCGGACCACGCCCCCGGCGGCTACGAACCGGCCTGGTCCGGCCACCCCAACAACCGGGCCCCGAAGGCCGCCGTCTCCAGGGTGTAGCGCTGCAGCGCGTCGTCCGGGTCCAGCCCGGTGAGCCGGGCGATGCGCTCCAGCCGGTAGGACAGCGCCCGCACGCTCAGCCCCAGCCGCCGCGCGGCCTCGGCCGCGACATAGCGGGAGTCGGCGTACGCGGCCAGCGTCTCCAGCAGCGGGCCCGGGCCGCCGCGCGCGCCGACCAGCGGCTCCAGCACTCCGTGGATCAGCTCCTCCAGCGCGTCCCGGTCGCGCAGCAGCACCGGCAGGATCAGCAGGTCGGCGGCGCGCAGCAGCTGCCCGGGCAGCCGCAGCCGGTTGGCCTGCTCCAGCGCGTTGCGGGCCTCCTCGTAGGAGCGCACCACCCCGCCGGGGCCGCTGTGCGGCCGACCCACCACCACCCGCCGGCCCTCGGTGAGCGCGGCGAACGCCTGCACCGCCGGGGCCTCGGCGGGACCGCCCGGCACGATGCAGACCAGCCGTCCGTGCTTCACCGCCAGCAGCACGTCCTGCTCGCCGAAGCGGCCCAGCAGCTGCCGCTCGACGCCCCGCACCAGCGGGTCCTCCAGGTCGTAGCCGTCGCCGTCGGCCACCGCGACCACATGGGCGCAGGCCAGGTTGAGGCCGAAGCGCTCGGCGTGCTCGGCCAGCCGGCCGAGGTCGCTGCGGCTGCTCAGCAGGTCGGCGACGAACTCGCGCCGGCCCGACTCGTCGCGCTGCAGCCGCTCCCGGTAGGCCCGGCCGTGCCCGGTGGCCAGCGCCGCGACCGCGGCCCGCAGCGCCGCCATCGACGCTCCGTCCACGGTCCGCCCGGTCCACACCGCGCCGGTCTGCACCAGCCGCTCGTCCACCAGCTCGGCGAGCCCCCGGCCCTCCTGGGCGGCGCGGTCGCCGTAGGAGCGCAGTTGCTCCAGCTCCTCCCGGCGCAACCGCCGCCCGGTCCTCGCGACGTCCTCCAGCAGCCCGGCCCACTCGGCCGGATCGTGCCCTGCTGTGACAGCAGTGGCCATCTGCGGTTCCCTCCCCCGTACGGACTGCGACGCGCAAGCGTAACGCCCGTAGCGGCAAACGCAGATGGCCACCCGGAGTTCCGGATCAGAGCAGGGTCCGCCAGTAGAACCAGAAGCGGTTCAGCACCATCAGCAGCACCACCAGGTAGCAGAGCGCGGGCAGCACCCACGGGTACCGGGCGACCGCCGCGACCCCGCCGCGCCGGCGCTCCGGCACCGGGAGGACCCCGTGCCGGAGGTTGTGCACGGTGGTGCACCAGAACAGCGGGATCATCGCCGTCCACACCACCATGCAGTACGGGCAGAGCGCGCCGATCACGTAGAGGCTCTGGCTGATCAGCCAGCCCACGAAGACGATCCCGGCCAGCACACCGGCCTGGAGCCCCAGCCAGAACCAGCGCCGGTAGCGGGCCCCGGCCAGGAGGCCGACACCGAGGGTGACCACCACCGCGAAACCGGCGATGCCCAGCAGCGAGTTGGCGAAGCCGAACACCGAGGCCTGGGAGGTGCGCATGACCGAGCCGCAGCTGATGATCGGGTTGATGTTGCAGTCGGGGACGTAGTTCGGGTTCTCCAGCAGTCGGATCTTGTCCAGGGTGAGCATCACCGAGGCGGCCAGACCCGCCGCCCCGGCGATCACCAGCAGCAGCGCGAACGCCCTGCCCGTCGGCACCGTCGCGGCGGTGCGGCGCTCCTCCGGCACGGCCGGGGCCGTGGTCGCGGTGGCGCTCACTACTTGGCCGCCGCGATGGTCTGCTGCACCAGCGCCTGGTAGGCGGCGGCGCTGATCGGCTTGCCGGTGCTGCTGTCGAAGACGGTCAGCGTCTTGCCGTTGAGCTTGAGCGTCGGGGTGCCGGTGACGCCGCTGCTGTTGAAGGCCTTGGCGACCTGCTGCGCCCAGGGCTTGTAGGTGCCGTTCTTCACGGCCTGCTCGAAGGCCGGGGTGACCAGCCCCGGCACCTTGCGGGCCAGGTCGAGCAGGTGGTCGGTGTCGGCGAAGGCGTCGTTGGTCTCCTCCGGCTGGTTGGCGTAGAGCACGGTGTGCAGCTGGACGAACTTGGCCACGCTCTCGTTGACCGCGGCCCCGGCCATGGCCAGCGCGTTCTCCGAGCCCGAGCCGCCCAGGTTGCTGTCCAGGAAGGTGGCCATGTGGTACTGGATCTTGTAGGTGCCGTTGTCGGCGAGCGCGGTGATGGTGGAGCCGTCCGCCTTCTCCAGCTCGTCGCAGATCGGGCAGCGGAAGTCCTCGTAGACGTCCAGGGTGTTGGCGGCGTCGGCCTTGCCGTAGGTGATCACGGTGCCGCCGCTGCCGGTGGTGTTGGCGGGGACGGCGACCGAAGCGCTGCCGCCCCCGGACGAGCCCGAGTCGGCGGCGGCCACCGCGACCCCGGCGCCGACCGCGACGACGACCACGGCCGAGATGCCTATCAGCATCTTCTTCCGCAGCGCGGCCACCCGCTGCTCACGCTCCCGCTCGGCGGTCAGCCGGTCCCGGGCCTCGGTCCTGGCGTAGGACCGCTTGCCGCTGCTGCTGTTGCTGTTCCTGCTGTTCTTGCTGTCGGTGCTCATGGTGATGGTGCTCCTGCTCCGTGAGGGATGCTGCGAACCGGTACGCGGATGTGCGCGAACAGCGGCAGCGCCCCCACGGGCCGGTGGCCCGTACGGCTGGTGAAGGGGGGTGGCTAACTGCTCAGCACACGGCGGAGCAGAGCGGTGGACCGCGCCTGCGCGCGGTCCTGAGCAGGACCTGCTGGGGTCCGGGCTGGCTGCGCCTCGGCGCGGCCGGGACAGCGACACCGGCCGGAGCCGGCGGGACCAGCACCGCGAACAGCACCCGCAGCGGCGCGGTCATGGACACCGCGACGGCGAGCAGGGTGCGGAACACCGCCGCCTCCCCGCGCCGCAGCCAGGCCGCGGCGAGCAGCGCCGCCGCCAGGTGCACGGTCAGCAGCAGGGCGAACTGCCAGACCGTCGGATCGGCCGGCAGGGTCAGCCGGAACAGCCCGCCGAGCGGGCCCGAGCCGGCCGCCGCGGTGTGCACCGGCACGCTGCCCCGACCGCAGAGCAGCAGCGTGGGCAGCCCGCTCACCAGGCCGGTCGAGGGGGTGGTCGGCACAGCCGGGCCACAGCTCTGCTGGCCCAGGTTGAACATGGCGTTGAGCGACAGCTCCAGTGGCACCAGAACGGCGGCTATCCGCGCGAAACCGCGCTCCGCGCCGGTCAGCAGCAGGGCCAGGACGAAGACCGCCAGCCAGGCCCACAGCACGGTGGCGAACGGCAGCGGTGCGTGGGTGACCAGGACCTGTCCGCCCGCGGACAGCGCCAGCGAGACGCCGGCGAAGACCGCCGCGCGCATCACCCTCACTGCCAGGAGTCCGCTGCCCACACCGGCGAGTATGCCAGCCGCCGCCCACCCGGCACAGGACCCGGTGAACGGCGGAGGGAGCTCTCAGGAAAGCCTCGGCGGCCTCAGAGCTTGCTGAGCTTGGAGAAAGGAGTGGTGACTCGGACCTGCCGGGCGCCGAAGTCGACCATAACCGCGGTCTCCCCCTCGACTCCGGTGATCCGTCCGAGCCCGTACTGGTCGTCCGTCACCATGTCTCCGACGACGAACGTCTCCGGAGTCGGCGGTGCGGCAGGTGCCTTGAAGGGACTGGTGGGCATGTGGCGCCGGGTCGCGGCGGTTCTGGTCATTACCTGAAGTATGCGCCAGGTGAAGCGTGAGGGGCAGATCCGCTGCCGAGTCGAGACGCATTCGTGCCTGACTCCGGCCTCCTGTGGGCCTGCTGTGGGCCCCTCGGCTGCCGTACAGCCGTGCTGCCGTCCACCTCTGCGGGGGAACGGCTGACGAAGCCCTGTCCCACAACGCACAGGTCGCGCACACTGTCAGCTATGCGCGTGGAGATGGCGGGGGAGGCGCAACGCCCTGATCGGGTGAGCGAGGACTACACGGTGATGACGCCGGAGGCGCTGGTCCTGCTGGACGGGTCGAGTTCGCCGGCCGCGATGGAGTCCGGCTGCGAGCACGGCACCGCCTGGTACGCGCGCCGGTTGGGTGCGCATCTGCTGGCCAGGCTGGTGGACCGGCCCGACCGCACCATGGCCCAGTGCCTCGGCGACGCCATCGCCGAGACCGCCTCGCTGCATGGCGCCCGCTGTGACCTTGCGCACCCCAACACCCCTGCCGCGATGGTGGTCGCGGTGCGCCACCACGGTCCGGTGCTGCAGTACCTGGTGCTCGGCGACTCGCTGCTGGTGCTGGACCGGTTCGGGACGGTCGAGGTGATCGGCGACAACCAGCCCTTCCCGGCCGGGGAGGCGCTGCGGCGCGAGGTGCACGCGATGCCGCCCGGCACCCCGGAACGCGCCGCCCTGCACATGCGCTACGCGCTGGCGGTCCGGGCGGCCCGCAACACCGGGCGCGGCCCGTGGATCGCCGCCGCGCTGCCGAAGGCGGCCGACCATGCGCAGACCGGTTCGGTCGCGCTGGCCGAACTGCGCTCGTTCGCCGCGCTCACCGACGGCTCCTCGCGCTATGTGGAGCGGTTCGACCTGGGCAGCTGGCCGGACGCGATGACACTGCTGGAACGCCAGGGCCCGGCGGAGCTGCTCCGCCGGGTCCGCGAGGCGGAGGCGGGCGACGCCTCCTGCACCCGCTGGCCGCGCGGCAAGGCCCGGGACGACGCCACGGTGGTCTACGCCCGGCTCCGCTGAGCCGCCCGGGCCCCGGCTCGCGCCGGGCCTCCGCGGGCGGGTGGTCAACCCGCTTGTGGGGTGTCTCAGTTGTGCTCGGCGGGGATGGTGCCGAAGCGTCCGGACTGGAAGTCCTCCACGGCCTGCTGCAGCTCGCGGTGACTGTTCATCACGAACGGCCCGTAGTGCGCCACCGGCTCGCGGATCGGCTGTCCGCCGAGGATCACCAGGTCCAGGTTGGGGGAGCGGGACTCCTGGGTGGCGTCCGCCTGGACGGTGATGCTGTCGCCGTCGCCGAACAGCACCGCCTGGCCCATCTGCAGCGGACGGTTCTCCTCACCCACCGTGCCGCGCCCGTTCAGCGCGTACACCAGGGCGTTGAAGTCGCTGCGCCAGGGCAGGGTGATCCGGGCGCCGGGGCTGACCGTGGCGTGGATCATCGTGATCGGGGTGTGCGTGGCACCGGGGCCCTGCACCCCGCCGATCTCGCCGGCGATCAGCCGCAGCACCGCGCCGCCGTCCGGGGTGGTCAGCAGCTTGACGTTGGCGCCGGAGATGTCCTGGTACTTGGGCTGGATCATCTTGTCGGAGGCCGGCAGGTTGACCCACAGCTGCAGCCCGTGGAACAGGCCGCCGGAGACCACCAGGTCCTCGGGCGGGGTCTCGATGTGCAGGATGCCCGCGCCGGCGGTCATCCACTGGGTGTCGCCGTCGCCGAGGAAGCCGCCGCCGCCGGTCGAGTCCTTGTGGATGAACTTGCCGTCGATCAGGTAGGTCACCGTCTCGAAGCCGCGGTGCGGGTGCCAGGGGGTGCCCTTGGGCTCGCCGGCCGCGTACTCCACCTCGCCCATCTGGTCCATCATGATGAACGGGTCCAGGTACTTGGTGTTGATCTTCGCGAAGGCCCGGCGGACCGGGAAGCCCTCGCCCTCGTAGCCCTCGGGCGCGGTCACCACCTGGAGCACCGGACGGGCCGTCGACGTGGTCGGGTCCGGAGCCTCCACCCGCGGCAGGACCAGCGGGTTCTCGACTGTCACTGCGGGCATGGCGTCCTCCTCTGATGAAGCATGGGCGGCAATTCCTGCCGACACCCATGAGATTAGTTGATGCATCAACCGAAGGCAAGTTGAAACTTCAACCATTGCGTCATGCGGCGGCTCGGACGTCCTTCGGTGCGGGTCTCAGCCGTACATGCGGCGCATGGTGAAGTCGACCATCTGCTCCACGGCCTTGGCGTCGAACACCATCCGGTGCTCGCCCTCCATGTCCATCGCGAAGCCGTAGCCGGTCGGCAGCAGGTCCAGCACCTCGGCGCCGGTGACGGTGAAGTACTTGGACTCCTTGCCGGCGTAGCGGCGCAGCTCCTTCAGCGAGCTGAACATCGGGATCACCGGCTGCGGGGTGTTGTGCAGCGCCAGGAACCCGGGGCGCTCCCCGCGCGGGCAGTAGACCTTGGAGGTGATGAAGATCGACTGGAAGTCCTCCACCGGCAGGCCGCCGGTGGTGAAGGCGCGCACGGCGTCGCTCAGTGACGGCGGCGACGGCTCCGGGTAGAGCGGCTGCTGGGGCTGTTGCGGCTGCCCGTACCCGCCCATGCCGCCGCCGGCCATCCCGGCGCCCAGGTCGGGGCCCATTCCGGAGGGGTTCTGCTGCTGGTAGGGGCCGCCCTGGTAGCCGGGTCCGGCGCCGCTCGTCGTTTGCTCGTAGCCGTACACAGGGCCAAGGTTATCGAGTTCGACGCCACCCGGACGGCCCGGTGGGGTTGAAATAAGTTACCTGCGGGTAGCATCATAGTGATTACCGCTGGGTAGGGGACGCTGTCTCCACTGCGTCCGCGCACATCCCGGCACCTACCGACGCGATGACCGGAGAAGGTTCCATGGGTCACTACAAGTCCAACCTCCGCGACCTGGAGTTCAACCTCTTCGAGGTGCTCGGCCGCGACGAGGTCTACGGGAGCGGTCCTTTCGCCGACATGGACGTGGAGACGGCGAAGAGCATCCTCGCCGAGATAGCCCGTCTCGCCGAGAACGAGCTGGCTGCCTCCTTCGCCGACGCGGACCGCAACCCGCCGGTCTTCGACCCGGCGACCAGCACCGCCCCGGTGCCGGAGACCTTCAAGAAGAGCTACCAGGCCTACATGGACGCCGAGTGGTGGCGCCTCGGCATCCCCGAGTCCATCGGCGGCACCCCCACCCCCTCCAGCCTGATCTGGGCCTACGCCGAGATGGTGCTGGGCTCCAACCCGGCGGTGTGGATGTACTCCTCCGGCCCGGCCTTCGCCGGCGTCATCGCCGAGGAGGGCACCGAGGAGCAGCTCAAGGTCGCCCAGCTGATGGCCGACAAGCAGTGGGGCTCCACGATGGTGCTCACCGAGCCCGACGCCGGCTCGGACGTCGGCGCGGGCCGCACCAAGGCGGTGCAGCAGGCCGACGGCTCCTGGCACATCGAGGGCGTCAAGCGCTTCATCACCTCGGGCGAGCACGACATGTCCGACAACATCATCCACATGGTGCTGGCCCGCCCCGAGGGCCACGGCCCCGGCACCAAGGGCCTCTCGCTGTTCATCGTGCCGAAGTACGACTTCGACTGGGAGACCGGCGAGCTGGGCGAGCGCAACGGCGTCTACGCCACCAACGTCGAGCACAAGATGGGCCTGAAGGCCTCCAACACCTGCGAGATGACCTTCGGCGCCAAGCACCCGGCCCGCGGCTGGCTGCTGGGTGAGAAGCACGACGGCATCCGGCAGATGTTCCGGATCATCGAGTTCGCCCGGATGATGGTCGGCACCAAGGCCATCGCCACCCTCTCCACCGGCTACCTCAACGCCCTGGAGTACGCCAAGGAGCGGGTGCAGGGTCCGGACCTCGCCGAGTTCCTGGACAAGGCCGCCCCCCGGGTCACCATCACCCACCACCCCGACGTCCGCCGCTCGCTGCTGACGCAGAAGGCCTACGTCGAGGGCATGCGCGCGCTGGTGCTCTACACCGCCAGCGTCCAGGACGAGATCCAGCTGCTCAAGGCCCGCGGCGAGTCCGCCGACGCGGCCGAGCGGCTCAACGACCTGCTGCTGCCGATCGTCAAGGGCTACGGCTCGGAGAAGTCCTACGAGCAGCTGGCCCAGTCGCTGCAGACCTTCGGCGGCTCCGGCTACCTCCAGGAGTACCCGGTCGAGCAGTACATCCGGGACGCCAAGATCGACACCCTCTACGAGGGCACCACCGCCATCCAGGGCCAGGACTTCTTCTTCCGGAAGATCGTCAAGGACCAGGGCCAGGCCCTGACCGCGCTCTCCGAGCAGATCCAGAAGGCCATCGCCTCCGGTCTCGGCGGCGACGAGCTGGCCGCCGAGCGGGAGCAGCTGGCCGCCTCTGCCGGCGACCTGGAGGCCATCGTCGGCGCCATGCTCAACCAGCTGGGCTCGGTCGAGCAGGACGTCCGAAACATGTACAAGGTCGGCCAGAACACCACCCGACTGCTGCTGGTCTCCGGCGACGTGGTGATCGGCTGGCTGCTGCTGCGCCAGGCAGCGGTCGCCCAGGCGAAGCTGGCCGAGGGCGGGACTTCCGAGAAGGACACCGCCTTCTACCAGGGCAAGGTCGCCGCGGCCCGCTTCTTCAGCAGCACGGTGCTGCCGACGGTGCACGCCCAGCGGCTGATCGCCGAGGGCATCGACAACTCGATCATGGACCTGCCGGAGGCAGGGTTCTGATCCATGAGCGCAGTATGGACCTGCCGGAGGCGGCATTCTGATCCCGGTCGGGACGCCGTGTCAGGTCCCTTGACCAGATCTTGACGAGAAGATGTCGGACAAGTACACGTCAAGTGGCACTTCTCCGACACCGGTCCGTGGTCGTAGCGACGAAGCGATGAACAGCCGGGCGTAGGCTCGGACGGCAGGAAACGTGGGCGGGGCCCTTCCCAGGAGGGGCCCCGCCCACGTACCAGCCCTCCCCTCACCCCTGGAGCAGCATTGACCAGCGCAGCCGGCGCGGGCGGCGTCGCCTTCGACCGCAGCCACACCGACGACCTCATCGCGTTCCTGCAGGCCAGTCCATCGCCGTACCACGCGGTGGCCAGTGCCGCGGAGCGGCTGGAGAAGGCGGGCTTCCGGCAGGTCGAGGAGACCGCGTCCTGGGAGGGCACGGCAGGGGGGCGCTATGTCATCCGCGGTGGTGCGCTCATCGCCTGGTACGTCCCCGCGGGAGTGACCGCGGCGACCCCGTTCCGCATCGTCGGCACCCACACCGACTCGCCCAACCTCCGGGTCAAGCCGGTCCCGGACACCGGCTCGGTGGGCTGGCGCCAGGTCGCCGTGGAGATCTACGGCGGCGTCCCGCTGAACACCTGGCTGGACCGCGACCTCGGGCTGTCCGGACGGCTCGCGCTGCGCGACGGCACCGCCCGGCTGGTCCAGCTGGACGAGGCGCTGCTCCGGGTGCCGCAGCTGGCGATCCACCTGGACCGCCAGGTCAACGACGGCATGACGCTCGACAAGCAGCGGCACCTCACCCCGGTCTGGGGCCTGGGCCGGCCCACCGAGGGCTCACTGATCGACTACGTCTCCCGCGCCGCCGGACTGGACCCGGACGAGGTGGTCGGCTGGGACCTGATGACCCATGACGTCCAGCCGCCGTCCTACCTGGGCCGGGACCGCGAGCTGCTGGCGGCGCCGCGGCTGGACAACCTGCTCTCGGTGCACGCCGCCACCGCGGCGCTGGCGGCGGTCGCCTCCGCGCCGGGCGCCGACGAGCTGCCCTACCTGCCGGTGGTCGCCGCCTTCGACCACGAGGAGAACGGCAGCGAGTCCGACACCGGTGCCCAGGGCCCGCTGCTCGGCAACGTCCTGGAGCGTTCGGTCTTCTCCCGCGGCGGCAACCTGGAGGACCGGGCCCGGGCGCTGGCCGGGACGATCTGCCTGTCCTCGGACATGGGCCACGCGGTGCACCCCAACTACAGCGAGCGGCACGAGCCGGGGCACCACCCGCTGCCCAACGGCGGCCCGATCCTCAAGGTCAACGTCAACAACCGCTATGCCACCAACGGCATCGGCCGGGCCGTCTTCGCCGCGGCCTGCGAGCGGGCCGGGGTGCCCTGGCAGAGCTTCGTCTCCAACAACTCGATGCCCTGCGGCACCACCATCGGCCCGATCACCGCCGCCAGGCTGGGCATCTCCACCGTGGACTGCGGCATCGCGGCGCTGTCCATGCACTCGGCCCGCGAACTGTGCGGCGCCGACGACCCGTTCCTGCTGGCGGCAGCGCTCAAGGCCTTCCTGGAGGGCTGAGCGCAGCCGCCTCCCCGCGCCCCCAGAACGTGCAACTGGGCAGTTGCAGATGCTCAGGGGCGCGAGGCTCCGCTCGATGAAGAGCGCGCGCGACAAGCCATGCACACGCCGCAGCCCGTGCAGCACCGCCCTACCCGTCCATGCCCGCAAGAACCAGCGGCAGCCGCGAGGCCGCCCCCTCCACCAGCCGGACCGGGACGCCCCAGTCCTGCTGGTGGACATGGCAGGTCGGGTACTCGATCGCCGGGTCGTCGTCGCAGGAGGCGGCCATCGCGCTGATGTGCAGGACACCCTCGGTGACCGCCGGGTTCAACCGCAGCTCGCGGTCGAGCGCGGTGTCCGAGCCCTCGCCGGCGAGCAGCAGTTCGGGCGGGGTGGAGCTGACCAGCAGCCGGGTGGCGGGCCCGAAGCTGGTGTCCAGCTTCTGCCCGGCCGGCGGCGTGAAGATCACGTCGAGCCGCAGTGCGCCCGGGGCGACCTCGGTGGCCGGACGCTGGGTCCGGTGCGCCGCGGCCTCGACCTGGACCGCCTCCTCGGGCAGCCGCAGCCGGGTGAGCCGGTGCCGGGCCGACTCGACCACGACGATGTCACCGTCGACCACCACCGCGCCGGAGGGCTCGCGCAGGTCGGTGGCCAGGGTGGTGACCTCGCCGCTGGACGGGTCGTAGCGGCGCAGCGCGTGGTTGTAGGTGTCCGCGATCGCGACCGAGCCGTCGGGCAGCACGGTCACCCCGAGCGGGTGCTGCAGCAGCGCCTGCTCGGCCGCGCCGTCCCGGTGCCCGAAGTCGAACAGCCCGGTGCCCACGGCGGTGCTGACCAGGTGCGTGCCCGCGGCCACGGAGCGGACCGCGGAGGTCTCCGAGTCGGCCACCCAGAGCCGTTGCCCGTCCGGGCTGACGGCCAGTCCGGACGGCTGGGCGAACCAGGCCTCGTCCGCCGGGCCGTCGACCAGGCCCTCGTTGGTGGTCCCGGCCGCCACGGCGACGGTTCCGTCGGCCGGGTCCCAGGCCCACAGCTGGTGGGTGCCGGCCATGGCGATCCACACCCGGCCGTCGAACCAGGCGACGTCCCAGGGCGAGGAGAGGTCGACCTCGCGGGCCGGGCCCGAGGTGGCGGAGTTCTGCCACCACTGCCGGCCCGTCCCGGCCACCGTGGTCACCTCGCCGGTGGCCAGGTCCACCCGGCGCAGCGCGTGGTTGACGGTGTCGGCGACCACCACCGCGCCGCTGGCTCCGTCGTTGTCGGCGGGCAGCAGGGCCAGGCCCTGCGGCTCGCTGAACCGGGCGGTGCCGGCCGGTCCGTCGACGAACCCGCGCTCGCCGTCGCCGATCCGGCGCAGCACGGTCTCGCCGTCCTCGGCCAGCTCGACCAGCGAGTGGTGCCCGGAGTCGGCCACCAGGTAGCCGCCGCCCGGCAGCCGTACCGCCTTGCCGGGGAAGCGCAGTGCGCCGGGCTCGGCCACCGGCGGGACGTAGGGGCTGTCGCCGCGCCGCAGCGTCCCCTTGGCGGCGTGCTCCGCCTCCAGCTCTCCCACCAGGGTGGCGATGGCGTGTGCGTGCCCCTCGCCCGCGTGCTGGGCGACGACGTACCCCTCCGGGTCCACCACCACCAGCGTGGGCCAGGCCCGCACTGCGTACTGCTTCCAGGTCACCAGCTCCGGGTCGTCCAGCACCGGGTGCGCCACGTCGTACCGGGCCACCGCGTCGACCACCGCGCCGTGCTCGGCCTCGTGCACGAACTTGGGCGAGTGCACCCCCACGATCACCAGGGTGTCGCGGTGCTTCTCCTCCAGCTCGCGGAGCTCGTCCAGGACATGCAGGCAGTTGATGCAGCAGAAGGTCCAGAAGTCGAGCAGGACGATCTTCCCCCGGAGATCGCCGAGGGTCAGTTCCTTGCCGCCGGTGTTGAGCCAACCACCCTTGCCGACCAGTTCGGGAGCGCGAACGCGTGCACGTGAAGCCATGTCCCCATCCAACAGCATGATCCGGGTCCGCATTCCGGGCCGGGTTCGTCCCCGGGAGTGGGACAGTTGCCCCGGGCGGCTAGGAACTCCCTCCTGGGGGAAGGCGTCCTACCCGGTACAGGACCACTCCCGGAGGCGACACCCATGAAGTTCCTGATGCGTGACCGGATGTTCTCGATCGGCGACGATCACTGGATCACCACCGAGCACGGCGACAAGGCGTTCCTGGTGGACGGCAAGGTGCTGCGGGTCTCGGACACCTTCGAGCTGAAGGACCCGTCCGGGGTGAAGGTCGCGGTGATCAAGAAGAAGATCGTCAGCGTCCGCGACGCCATGAAGATCGAGCGGGACGGCGAGACCATCGCCACGGTGAAGAAGAAGCTGTTCACCCCGTTCCGGGACAAGTACGAGGCGCACCTCGACGACGGCCGCGAGTTCGAGATCCACGGCAACATCCTCGACCACGAGTTCGACATCGAGGACGACAACGGGGACCGGGTGGCCCGGATCTCGCGCAAGTGGTTCACCCTCAGGGACACCTACGGCATCGACATCGAGGACGGCCAGGACGTCCCGCTGCTGCTGTGCGTGGCGGTGTGCGTGGACCACCTGCAGCGGATGGAGGGGCACGGGGACTGACGGGGCGTCACCGTCCGTACGGCTTCAGTGGGGGCGGTGCTCACCCGAGGTGGAGCGTGCGCCAGCCGCGGGTGATCCGCTCGCCCAGGTCCGGCGGGCGCTGCGCCCCCGGCAGCAGCTGCAGCAGCAGCGCGTTGCCGTCCGCCGGACGCTGCGCGCTGTCCCTGGTGAGGGCCAGCCGGACCACGCGGAGCAGTTCGGGGGAGACCTGGCCGAGGGTGGCCAGCGCGGTCTCGTCCGGGCCGGCGATCAGCACCCGGTTGAGGATCGCCGCGGTGTCGCGGGCCTGGAACGGGCTGCGTCCCGCGGTCGCGGCGACCAGGCAGCAGCCCCAGGCCCAGACGTCGGTCCAGGGTCCGGCCGGCTCCTCGCCGAACTGCTCGGGGGCCATGTAGGGGAGGGTGCCGATGCCCATCCCGGTGCGGGTGAGCCGGGTGCGGTCCAGCATCACCGCGATGCCGAAGTCCAGCAGCCGCGGACCCGCGGTGGTGAGCATGATGTTGGCCGGCTTGAGGTCGCGGTGCACCAGGCCGCTGCGGTGCACCCCGTCCAGGGCGACGGCCAGGGCCAGGGCGAAGGCGTTCAGGGCCTCGGGGGCGAGGATCGGACCGCGCCGGCTGAGGTGCGCGTCCAGCGGGGCGCCGTCCAGCAGGTCCATGGCGATGAAGGGCAGGCCGTCGGCGATGCCTGAGTCGATGACCCGGGCGGTGTACGCGCTCGAGACCCGGCCGAGCGCCTCCGCCTCGCGCTGGAAGCGCTGTGCCAGCTCCGGGTCGTCGAGCAGTTCCGGCTTCAGGGTCTTCAGGGCGACCTGGGTGGCCGACCCCTCCAGGCAGGCGACGTAGACGGTGCCCATGCCGCCGGCGCCGATGCGGCCGAGCAGCCGGTAGGGGCCGAGGGTGCGCGGCTCGTGCGGGCCGAGCGGGGAGCAGCGGACCACCGGGGCCGGCGCCGGATCGGGCGCGCGGGTTGCGGGTGCGGTGGCCGGCCGCGGCGGTGGTGCGGTGGCGGGGGCGGTGGGGGACGCCGGCGGCGTGGGGACCGATCCGGGGTTGGGCAGGTTGGCGTACGGGGCACTGATGGGTGCCGCGGCGGGTGCCGGTACCGGCGGACCGGTGTGCGCCGGCGGGAAGGCGGCCGGACCGGTCCACAGCTGGGAGACCACCGGACCGGTGGCGACCGGGCGGCCGATCACCGGCAGCGGGGTCGTCATCGGCCGCTTGCCGTGGAAACGCCGGGCAGCCCGCAGTGCGACCAGCTGCCACAGCAGCAGCGTCGCGATGCCCAGCACCGGGAGCAGCAGCAGCGCGGCCAGGAACCGCACCGCGAGCTGCGGCCACAGGGTCCGGCGCAGCCGGGACCGCTCCCAGGTGCCGGAGGGGGTGTGCACCACGTGGAGCAGGTAGCGGGTCCGGTACCAGGCGCCGAGCCAGAGCAGCGCGAGGACCAGGCAGATCAGCAGCGTGGTCGCGCCGCCGTGGGTGCGGCCCTGGAAGGCCTGCGACAGCCAGGTGCTGGGGTAGGGCGGTTCGAAGCGGAAGAGCGCCAGGTCCCGCCGGTCGATGGGGTTCTTGGGGACGGCGATGTTCTCGATGTGCATCAGCACGGTCATGCCGCCCACGACCAGGACGCCGAACAGCAGCTCCAGGCCGCTCGCCAGCAGGTGCCGGGGGTAGCCGAGGTCGAGCTGGCGCAGCGCGTACTGGCGCTGGGAGGCGTCGTCGGCGAAGTGGCCGCGGATCTCCCTGCGGCGCTCCCCGGCCACGGCGCGGCTGCGCCAGCCGATCTGGGAGCGCAGCAGCCAGGCGATGCCGAGCAGGCGCAGTAGCAGCACAATGCCCAGTAGTACGGCGATCGGCTTCCAGGTCTCGCCCTGCGCCCAGTTCTGACCCGCCCCCGGTACTGCGGCGGCCGACAATGCAGCGACGCCCATGCGGCACTCCCCCTCGCGCTGCCGCCCCGGTCCCCCCGGCTCGGCAGAACCAGGAGCATAGTCGGGGCGGGTGCCGCGCCAGGGGCGGTTCGGGCTTCACAGTCGCCTTGAGTGGAATAGACTCAACTTACGTCATGCTGAACATGGCAACAAAGCGGTGGCACCACCGCACGCAGTCGAACAGCAGAGCACCTCGAACAGCAGAACACGGGAGGACGTACAAGCGTGGACGCGAGCAAGCTCACCACCAAGGCACAGGAAGCCCTGTCGGCGGCGATCCGGCAGGCGTCGAGCACGGGCAACCCCGATGTCACCCCGGTGCATCTGCTGCTCGCGCTGCTGGAGCAGCCGGAGGGCATCGCGGCCCCGCTGCTGGAGGCAGTCGGCGCGGACGTGCCGCGGATCCGGGCGGCCGCCACCCGGCAGCAGAACGCGCTGCCCAGCGCCCAGGGCTCCACCGTGTCCGGGCCGCAGCTGGCCCGGCAGACCGTCGGCACCCTCAACGAGGCGGCCGCCCGGGCCGCCGAACTGGACGACTCCTTCGTCTCCACCGAGCACCTGCTGGTCGGCCTCGCCGCCGAGGGCGGCCCGGTCGCCGAGCTGCTCAAGGGCGAGGGCGCCACCCCCAAGGCGCTGCTGGCGGCCTTCAAGGAGGTCCGGGGCAGCGCGCGGGTCACCTCCGCCGACCCCGAGAGCACCTACAAGGCGCTGGAGAAGTACGGCACCGACCTGACCCAGGCCGCCCGGGACGGCAAGCTGGACCCGGTGATCGGCCGGGACCAGGAGATCCGCCGGGTGGTCCAGGTGCTGTCCCGCCGGACCAAGAACAACCCGGTGCTGATCGGCGAGCCCGGCGTCGGCAAGACCGCCGTGGTCGAGGGGCTGGCCCAGCGCATCGTGGCCGGCGACGTCCCGGAGTCGCTGCGCGGCAAGCGGCTGGTCTCGCTGGACCTCAGCGCCATGGTCGCCGGGGCCAAGTACCGCGGCGAGTTCGAGGAGCGGCTGAAGGCCGTGCTCGCGGACATCAAGCAGTCCGAGGGCGAGGTCGTCACCTTCATCGACGAGCTGCACACCCTGGTCGGCGCGGGCGCCGGCGGGGACTCCGCGATGGACGCCGGCAACATGCTCAAGCCGATGCTGGCCCGTGGTGAGCTGCGGATGGTCGGCGCGACCACCCTGGACGAGTACCGCGAGCGGATCGAGAAGGACGCCGCGCTGGAGCGCCGCTTCCAGCAGGTCATGGTCGGCGAGCCCTCTGTCGAGGACTCCATCGCCATCCTCCGCGGCCTGAAGTCCCGCTACGAGGCGCACCACAAGGTGCAGATCTCGGACGCCGCCCTGGTCGCCGCGGCGACCCTGTCCAACCGCTACATCACCTCCCGGTTCCTGCCGGACAAGGCCATCGACCTGGTCGACGAGGCCGCGTCCCGGCTGCGGATGGAGATCGACTCCTCCCCGGTGGAGATCGACGAGCTGCAGCGCGCCGTCGACCGGCTGCGGATGGAGGAGATGGCGTTGGACAAGGAGTCCGACGCGGCCTCGGTGGAGCGGCTGGAGCGGCTGCGCCGCGACCTGGCCGACCGCCAGGAGCAGCTGGCCGGGCTCACCGCCCGCTGGCAGGCCGAGAAGTCGACCCTGAACAAGGTCGGCGAGCTCAAGGAGCGCCTGGACGACCTGCGCGGCCAGGCCGAGCGGGCCCAGCGCGACGGCGACTTCACCACCGCCTCCCGGCTGATGTACGCGGACATCCCGGCCGCCGAGCAGGAGCTCGCCGAGGCGCAGGACGACGCGCGCACCGAGGCCACCAGCGCCTCCATGGTGAAGGAGGAGGTCGGCCCGGACGACGTCGCCGACGTGGTGGCGTCCTGGACCGGCATCCCGGCCGGGCGGCTGCTGGAGGGGGAGACGGCCAAGCTGCTGCGGATGGAGGACGAGCTGGGCCGCCGCCTGATCGGCCAGACCACCGCGGTCCGCGCGGTCTCCGACGCGGTGCGGCGCTCGCGCTCCGGCATCGCCGACCCGGACCGTCCCACTGGCTCCTTCCTGTTCCTGGGGCCGACCGGGGTCGGCAAGACCGAGCTGGCCAAGGCGCTCGCCGACTTCCTCTTCGACGACGAGCGGGCCATGGTCCGCATCGACATGAGCGAGTACAGCGAGAAGCACAGCGTGGCCCGGCTGGTCGGCGCCCCGCCCGGCTACGTCGGCTACGAGGAGGGCGGCCAGCTCACCGAGGCGGTCCGGCGCCGCCCGTACAGCGTGGTGCTGCTGGACGAGGTGGAGAAGGCCCACCCCGAGGTCTTCGACATCCTGCTCCAGGTCCTGGACGACGGCCGGCTGACGGACGGTCAGGGTCGGACGGTGGACTTCCGCAACTCGATCCTGATCCTGACCTCGAACCTGGGCTCGCAGTGGCTGATCGACCCGTCGCTGGACGACGCGGTGAAGAAGGAGCGGGTGCTGGAGACGGTCCGCACCTCCTTCAAGCCGGAGTTCCTGAACCGACTCGACGACATCGTGGTCTTCGACCCGCTGGGGACCGAGGAGCTGGCCCGGATCGTCGACCTCCAGGTCGCGGCCCTGGCCAAGCGCCTCACCGACCGCAGGCTGACCCTGGACGTCACCCCGGCCGCCCGCGACTGGCTCGCCCTGACCGGGTACGACCCGGCCTACGGCGCCCGCCCGCTGCGCCGGCTGGTCCAGTCGGCCATCGGCGACCAGCTGGCCCGCGCCATCCTGAGCGGCGAGGTCCGCGACGGGGACACCGTCGTGGTCGACACCGCCCCGGACGCGGACCGGCTGACCGTCGGCCCGGCGGAGCGCACGGCCACCTCCTTCGAGAAGGAGTAGCCCGCACCCGGCCGCCCGCGCCCCGGGTGCGGCGGCCTGTGCGGCGCATGCCCCGGAACCCCGTCACGAGGGGCTCCGGGGCTTCGCCGGACCCCCCGGATGAGGCAGGATGGGGGCGGTAAGTCCATTCGAAGGGAACCCGGCCAAGTTATGAGCATCGACCCGTCTTCCATCCCCTCATTCGGGGTGCCGCAGCCGCAGCCGTCGGGCCAGGACGGGCCGCCGCCGGTCGTCGTGCCCGACCAGGACCTGGTCACCCAGCTGCTGGACCAGATGGAGCTGAAGCACGCCGTGGACGAGGAGGGCGACCTGCTCGCCCCCTGGGAGGGCTTCCGCGTCTACTACATGTTCCGCGGCGAGCAGAAGGAGCTCTTCGCGGTCCGCGCCTTCTACGACCGCCCGCACCCGATCGAGCAGAAGGCCGAGCTGCTGGAGGCCCTCGACGAGTGGAACCGGGAGACCCTCTGGCCGAAGGTCTACACCCACGTCCACGACGACGGCGTGGTCCGGGTCATCGGCGAGTCGCAGATGATCGTCGGCATGGGCGTCAACATCAACTACTTCGTGGCGATGACGGCCAACTGGACCCAGGCCGCCGTCGGCTTCGACCAGTGGCTGGTCGAGCGCCTCGGCCTGGCCACCGACGTCGACGAGGACGCGGACGGCACCGCCACCGACGGCCCGGCCGAGGGTGACGCCGAGGACAATGGCACCGAGGGCAACAGCACCGAGGACGGCCCGGCCGAGAGCTGACCGCTCGCTGCTCCGGGGGCCGGTACGCGCACGTCGCGTACCGGCCCTTCGCGTTGCCCTCGCCGGGCGGCGGTCCTCAGTTCGGGCTGTAGTGGGTCGCGGGCGGGCGCCAGTCCGGGCAGAGCAGGGGCCAGGTGGTGCCCGCCGGGGTGAGTCGGACCGGGGTGCTGGCGGTCAGGCCGTGGGCGAGCCGGGCCAGGCCCAGGGCCAGGGCGGTGGTGAAGCCGTACTTGTTCATCAGGGCGGCGCGGTACTGGGCGCCGAGGTCGGCGGTGCCCAGCGCCGCCCGGGCCGGGGACTGGCCGCCGGTGCGGGTGCCGCGGGCGTCGCAGGGGGCGACCAGCAGGCCGGGGCGGTTCCGGAGCCGGACGGCGATCGGGGAGTCCGCCGCCAGCAGCACCCCGAGGGCGTCGCCGTCTGCGACCACCTTGCACACCAGGCTGGTCGGGACCCCGTCAGGGGAGTACGCGGTGAGCAGGAGATGCCTGCTCTCCGAGAGCCGCAGGGGCCTGCTGCTGTACCGCCTCGTGCTGCTGTGCCGCCTCGCCAGTGCCATGGCCGTTCGCCTCCTGGGGGGTCGCCTTGGGTATCTGGGCAGCCTCGCCGTACCAGCCCCGGGAGAGCAGCGCCCGGAGCCTTTCCGCCGCGTGCACCTTGCGGCGTACGCCGTTGGGGTCCACCGCGGGCGGCAGCTCCACCGGCCGGTACTGCTCGTGCGCGGTCAGCACGTGCAGCCGCTCCGCCGGGAGCGGCTCGTGGACCTCGACGAACTCGCCGTGCGGCAGCCGCTTGATGGTGCCGGTCTCGCGGCCGTGCAGCACCTTCTCCCGGTCGATCCGCTGCAGGCCGAGGCACCAGCGCTTGGTGACGGTGAACGCCGCCACCGGCACCACGAAGAAGCCGATCCGGCAGGCCCAGGTGATGGCGTTGACGGAGATGCCGAAGCGCAGCGCGAACAGGTCGTTGCCGCCGGCGGCGAGCAGCAGCAGGTACTCGGCGATCCAGGCGACGCCGACCGCGGTCCGCACCGGGGCGTTGCGCGGGCGGTCCAGGATGTGGTGCTCGCGTCGGTCGCGGGTGATCCAGCTCTCCAGGAACGGGTAGACCGCGATGGCCACCAGTACCAGCGGGAACAGCGTCAGCGGCACCAGGATGCCCATCTCCAGGGTGTGGCCCCAGCCCCTGATCTCCCAGCCGGGCATGATCCGGATCAACCCCTCGGCCATGCCCAGGTACCAGTCCGGCTGGGCGTCGGTGGACACCTGGTCGGGCCGGTAGGGGCCGTAGGCCCAGATCGGGTTGACCGTGGCGACGGCGGCAACCACCGAGATCACCCCGAACACCAGGAAGAAGAACCCGCCGGCCTTGGCCACGTAGACCGGGAACAGCGGGGCGCCGATCACGTTCTTCTCGGTCCGCCCGGGGCCCGCGAACTGGGTGTGCTTGTGGTAGAAGACCAGGATCAGATGGGCCGTCAGCAGCGCCACCATCACGCCCGGGATCAGCAGCACGTGGATGGTGAAGAAGCGCGGGATGATGTCGTTCCCGGGGAACTGCCCGCCGAAGAGGAACATGGCGATGTAGGTCCCGACGATCGGTGTCGCCAGCACCGCCCCCTCGACGAAGCGGATGCCGGTGCCCGACAGCAGGTCGTCCGGCAGCGAGTAGCCCAGCAGGCCGTCGAAGAGGCCGAGCACCAGCAGGGTGAAGCCGAACAGCCAGTTGATCTCGCGGGGCTTGCGGAACGCGCCGGTGAAGAAGACCCGCATCATGTGCACCGTCATCCCGGCGACGAACACGATGGCGGCCCAGTGGTGGATCTGACGGATCAGCAGCCCGCCGCGGACGTCGAAGCTGATGTCCAGGGTGGACTTGTAGGCCTCCGACATCCGGATGCCGTCGAGCGGGGTGTAGCTGCCGTGGTAGACGACCTCGCCCATGCTGGGCTGGAAGAACAGCGTCAGGTAGATGCCGGTGAGAATGATGATGATGAAGCTGTAGAGGCAGATCTCGCCGAGCATGAACGACCAGTGGTCCGGGAACAGCTTCCGCAGGTTGGCCTTGGCCATCGCGTAGAGGCCGAGCCGGCCGTCGACCCAGTCGGCGGCCGCGACCGCCGGGCCTTCCTCCTGCTGCGCCTCCTGCTGCGACATGGTGCACCCCCTGCGATCAAGTGGGGTCAGCTCCCCACTTCCCGAAAAGGATCGTAGCAGTAACCGGACAGGACTCCCCACTTGCCCTGCTATCCTGCTTCCATGCACGTCAGCAACGCGCGCCCCACGGACCCCCGGCCGCCGCGGGCGGAGGCCCCTCCGCTGCGGGCGGACGCCCTGCGCAACCGGGAGGCCGTGATAGCCGCGGCCCGCGAGGTCTTCGCCGCCCAGGGGCTGGACGCGCCGCTGGACGAGATCGCCCGCCGGGCCGGCGTCGGCAACGCCACCCTCTACCGGCGCTTCTCCACCCGGCAGGCCCTGATCGAGGCGGTCTTCGCGGACGGGCTCAGCACGGTGCTGCGCGCCGGCGAGCGTGCGCGGGGGGCGGAGGACGCCTGGGCCGGGCTGACGGCGCTGGAGGAGGAGATCTGCACCCTGCTGGTGACCGACCACGGCGCCAAGGACCTGCTCACCACCGGGATCCGCGGCATCCCCACCCTGGACGCGCTGAAGCAGCACAACCTGGAGACGGTCACCCTGCTGGTCCACCGCGCCCAGCGGCAGGGCACCATGCGCACCGACGTCACCCCGGAGGACCTGCTGGTCAGCCTGGGCGCCCTGTGCGCCGCGGTACCCGCCCTCTCCGCCGCGGCCCCGGACGCCTGGCGCCGCTACCTCGCCCTGCTCCTGGACGGCTTCCGTGCCGAGGGCGCGCACCCCCTCCCCGCGCCCACGCTCACCCCGGCCCAGCTGGACACCGCCATGCAGGAACTCGCCGCCCCGATGCGGGCCTGATCCGCCCCCTACGGCGGTTCGGCGTAGCGTGAGAGCAGAACGTGACAGGCGGGGGACCGGCTACGGAGGCTGCCATGACCCGTCAGCACCACTTCCACCTCGACCACGCCGGGCACTCGATCACCGTCGAGGCCCGCACCGGTCGCACCCCCGAGGTCACCCTGCTCGTCGACGGCAAGGAGGTCGGCTACCGCCACCAGCGCGGCGCCGACGCCACCGTCCTCACCAGCGAACTGCCCGACGACCCTCCGCAGCCCTTCGAACTCCGCCTGGACCACCTCTGCCACGGCACCCGCGCCCTGACCTGCACCCTGCTCCTGGACGGCCGGGAACTCCCGATGCCGGAGCGCACCGCCGCCTAGGGCCGGACCGCCGCCTAGGGCCGGACCGCAGTCCGGGATCGCACCGCTGCCCGGCGTCCCGGCGCCGGTGCTACGCCACGAAGGACTTCGCCGCCAGCAGCCGCGCCAGGATCACCAGCGCTTCCCCGCTCGACTGGGCCTGCGCCGGGATGACCAGGTCGGGGTGGTGCGGCGGCTCGTACCGGCGGTCGGCCCCGATCGGGTCGTGGGCCCGGGCCGGCGCCTCCACGTGGACTTCGAGGAAGTGGGTGCCGCTGCTGCGGTGCCGGTCCCGTACGGCGTCGCGAGCGTTCGCGTCCGGTGCGGCCGAGGACACCAGGGCGATCACACCGTTGTGCGCGAGCACCTCGGCCGTCAGGCCGACCCGGTGCACGCTCCTGGCGGGTGCCTCGTCGGTGCTGAGTGCCGCCACCCGGTAGCCCGCGCCGCGCAGCCGCTCGGCCAGCGCCTGTGTCAGGGCCGATGTGCCGACGTCGGACGGACCGGTCAGCCATACCGTGACGCCGCAGCCGCACGGCTTGCTGCGCATCTGCATCATCGATTCAACCTCGTTCCACAGGCGGCGAGTTGGTCCGGCGCGGCCACAGCTCTCCGGAGAGGGTCCACCAGAGGGTGCCGTAGGCGATCACGATGCCGGCGATGCACAGGGCGGCCTCGGACGGTGCCATGGCCGTCGCGAGCCCCCCGGCCACCAGCTGGCTCGCGCCGAGGGACAGGGTGGAGAACATGAAGTCGACGCTGAGGACGCGCCCGCGGATGCCGTCCGGGGTGGCCGACTGCAGGGCGAAGGAGGACAGGGTGGAGTTCATGCTGCCGCCGACATGGGCCGCCACGACCAGCAGCACGGCCAGCGGGAACCAGGTGACCGTGGAGAAGCCCGCGTAGGCGGCGCCGAAGGTCAGCGTGGAGGCCAGGGTGAGGACGCGGATCCGGCCCTCCCGACCCGACAGCAGCCGCCGGCCGGTCACCGGACCGATCAGCGCGCCCACTCCCCGGGCGGCGTACAGCAGCCCGACGCCGACATCGCCCACGTGGAACACGGCCGCCCCCAGCGCCGGGAAGAGCGCCAGCACCCCGTTGCCCAGCGCGGTTCCCGGCTTGGCCAGCAGCAGCGCGACGATGCGGCGGTCCTCGCGGGCGAACGACGCGGTCTCGCGGAGGTCGTCCCGCACCCTCGCCCGCGGCCTTGCGTCCCGGCTGTCGCCGAAGGGCTTGCGCACCCGTCCGACCAGGGCCGCGGAGACGCAGAAGGTGACCACGTCGAGGGCGAAGCACCAGTCGATGCCGAGGACGGAGGCGAGCAGCGCACCCAGCGAGGCACCCACGGCCAGCATGACGCCCCAGGCGCCGCCGCTGAGGGCGTTGGCGGTCAGCAGGTCGGACGTGGGCACCAGGTTGGGGAGCGCGGCGCTCGCGGCGGGACCGTAGAACGCCTTCACGCCCGCGACACCGCCCAGTGCGACCAGGGCGATCCAGGCGGTCGACCCGGACCGCACCAGGAACAGGGTGGCGATGAACCCTGCGGAGAGCAGGTCGCAGAGGACCATCAGCCGGCGGCGGTCGACCCGGTCGACGACCACCCCGGCGTACGGCGACATCACGGCGATGACCAGGGTGTCGGCGGCGAGGACCAGCGCTCCCCACAACGGGCCGTCGGTCAGCTTCTGCAGCAGGGCCAGCAGCGGGATCATCGCGAACCAGTCGCCGCCGAGGCTGACCAGCTGGGACAGGTAGATGCGACGGAAGTCGGCCTCCTGGCGCAGCAGTCGCCCGGCCGGCCGCGGTGGCAGCGGCGGTCTCGGTTCGCTCTCCTTCGCGCTACTGCCCGTCAGCACGCAGGCTCGCACGAAGCTCGTCGGACCGCCCCGCCAGCAGGAGGGCGAGCCGGTGCCGGTCGGGATCGGGCAGTTGGCCGATCACCCGACCGTCCACCCGGGCGAGGAAGCCGCGGCCGATGTCCAGGGCCGTCGCCATCGCCCGGTCGGTGTTCTCCAGCATCGCGTGCATCGCGATCCGCAGGTCGCCGAGGCACATGTCGCGTTCGTAGACCGGCAGCAGTTCGGGGGCGTGCTCGCGGACGACGTCCCCGGTGACCGCCATCATGCGCATCCGGGCCGCGATGTTGTCGGGCTCGTACAGGCGCTGGGTGATGGAGCGTTCGCCCGCCTCCCGGATCCGCCAGTGGTAGACGACCTCCCCCACCACGTCCACGGTCCGCGCCTCGATGTGGGCCCGTACGGTGACGGGCGCGTCCTCGTACTGGGCCAGGGAGAAGGCGAAGCGGTGCTGCTCCCAGAAGGACCGGCGGAACACCTTGTTCCAGATCATCCGGTCCAGGATCAGGTCGCGGTCACGGGTGATGTGGGTGCGGCTGCGCGCGGTGGCGAAGACGTCGGCGTACCGCGGATGGCGGTGCGTGCCCGAGGAGTCGAGGCGTCTGACGTCTCCGGAGGCGAAGTCGGAGCCGGTGCGCTCCAGGGATTCCACCAGGACCCGGTAGGCCGCCGGCGGGACGACGTCGTCGGAGTCGGCGAAGGCCAGATAGCTGCCGGTGGCCCTCAGCGCGCCGGCGTTGCGGGCCGCGCTGAGGCCGCGGTTGGGCTGGGTGACCAGGGAGAACCGCTCGTCCTCGGCCACCCGTGCGGCGGCGGTCCGCGGGCTGCTGTCGGTGGAGCCGTCGTCGACCAGCACGACTTCGATGTCCTTGAGCTCCTGCGCGGCCAGCGAGTCCAGGAGTTCGGAGAAGTAGGGGGCGACGTTGTAGAAGGGCACGACGATGCTGAGTGTCGGCATGGGGGCTACCTCAGTCCTGGGTTGTGCGGGCGAGGATTCCGGTGGCGCAGGCGATGCCCCCGGCGCCCTTGGCGAGTTCCGGTATCGGAACGCGGGCGACGCACTCGACTCCGTGCCGGGCCAGCAGCGTCGCCGTGTCCGCGGACCCGGTCGGCATGAGGACCGCCCGCGGTGCCACGGTGACGAAGTTGAACGCCAGTTGGGTGCGGACCTCGTCGGACTCGGGGATGTCGACCACGGTGAAGCCCAGTTCCCGCAGCAGCCCGACCTCCCCGGGGTCCATGACCGAGGTCCGGGCGGCGAGCAGGTCCGCGTCCAGCACTTGGAGGACGCCCAGCAGGTGCTGGACCCCGGTCGGCACGGACAGCCGGACGACCCGCGCGCCCTGCTGTCCGGCCTCGTCCTCGACCTGTCGTGCACCCGCTTCGTTGGTGCGGGCGCCCAGCCCCACGGCGACCAGGTCGGAGCGCAGCCACTGGGCGTCCGCGCCCTCGAAGACGCCGTCGGCACCGATGGTCCTGGCCACCGGTACGCCCAGCCGGGCGCACAGTCTGAGGGTCTGCAGCTCCTCGCCCGCACGGACGGTGCTGGCCATCCGGGGGATCACCGCGCCGGCCCTGGTCATCCAGAGCAGATCCCGCGCGTACATGGCGTTGGCGCCCCGGTACGGGTTCCCGCCGGGGGGCCCGGGGGCGGGCAGCTCGTGCACGGTGACGCCCAGGGCGCGGTAGGTCTCGGCCAGCCCGTCCAGGTCGCGGCGGAGCGCGGTGCGGTCGAGCCGTTCCAGGTGCTGGAGCGCGTCCGGCTCAGCGGCGGTGAGCAGTTCGGCCGACGGGCAGTGCAGGACGACGTCGGTGAGCGGGTCGAAGTCGCGGCCCACCCGCAGCGGCGCCCATGCACCACCGCGGGCGAGGTCGTCCTCCTGCCGCCCGGGCCGGGAGCGCCAGCCCGGTCCGTGGTAGGCGGCCGCGGTCACAGCCATCGCTCCTCCTGCCCCTGGTGGTAGCCGAGTTCGTCCGCGACCGCCCGGACGGCCGGCTGGTCCAGCGCGGGGAGCACCAGGTCGGCCCGCCGGCGCCAGCGCGCGGGACGGGGACGGGCGGTCGCCATCACCACCGGGAAGTCCACCGGACCGGGTGGCTGCGGGATCCCGGCGAAGGCGAAGACGGACCGGAGGGTCGGCTCCCGGGTGCCGGGATCGAGGATCCGCTCGAACGGCACCCGCAGGACGGCGTCCGCGGTGTCGGGGCCGAGGCCGTCCAGGGCCGCCCGGTGCGCGCCCGCCCACTGGTGTGCGCAGACCCGTTCCAGCGGCTGGTCGACGAACTTCCCCCAGCCGGGCGGGATGTCGAAGTTCCACCAGCGCCGCGCCGCCGACCCGAGTTCCGAGTACCCGTCGATGGACAGGGTGTGCTGCTCGGAGACGTCGTAGGAGAAGAACCCCCGGTCGCGCCAGCCGTCGTAGAGGCCGTTCACGCTCGCGGCGGGATTGCGGGTCAGGTGGATCACCCGGATCCGGGCGTTCGGCATCAGCCGCCGCAGCAGCGGCAGCCGGTAGGCGTCGACCGACGACTTGATCACCACGGGATGCCGCCGCAGCGCGTCGGGACCGGCGGCGGTGCGGGCGCGCGGCACCACGAACGGCGGTTCCTCGATGCAGTAGCCGTCGTGGGGCGGGCGGAGCGCGTCGTCGGCCGGCCGGCCGCGCAGCGCGGGCGGCAGGTCGTAGCAGCACGGGTCGAGCCGCGGATGGTCGGCCCGGAGTTGCTGCAGCACCGCCGCGAACAGCGTGTCGGGATCGTCGGGGCCGGGGCAGGTCCGCAGCGCACGGGTCACCGCGTCCTCGACGGTCGGGTACCCGATCTGCTCCAACGGCCACTGCAGGGCCAGCCGCCGGGTCACCACGGCCGCGTACCGCTTCAGGCCGACGGCATCCGACGGGAAACGGGCCGGCCCCGAGCCGAGCAGGGACATGAAGTCCCGGGAGAACTCGGCCCGGTCGAACGCGACGTCCGGCTCCAGCGCGTCGGAGCCGTCGGGGCCGCGGTCGAGCCTGTTCAGCTTGTACAGCGCGGTGTGCTCACCGGAGATGGACAGCACGTCCGGCTGGTCGGAGAGGATCTGGTGGAGCAGGCTGCTGCCGCCCCGGGAGGAGGCCACGATGGCCACCGCGCTGGTGATGCCGGACAGGTCCGCCGCTTCGGCCGGACCGTCGGGCGCGGCGCTCCGCAGCTCGGCCAGGGTGCGCCGGGCTGCGGTCAACGACCTTTCACGGGACGGGACTTCCAGCGCCTGAGTCATGGCAGCCGGACCCCGTCCGCGGTGCTCTCGGTGAAGTCGATGCCCCCGCCCGGTGGGACGTCGACGGTGAGCGGGCCGCCCGGGTGCTCGCGCGGTTCGGTGAGCCGTCCGCCGGACGGCGACAGCACGGTGAAGCAGAGCCCCGCGGCCTCGGCGTCGACCGTCAGCCGGGTCGCGTAGCCGCCGTTGAGCACGACGGCGGGCCGGTCGATCCGGCAGGACGTGGAGGGCTGCAGGACGAACACGATGTCGCGCTCGGCGGCCCGCGCCCGCAGCACGCCGTGCGAGGCGTTGTGGGCGGTCCGGTGTTCCAGGAAGCCGCTCATGTTGTCGGCGTAGAGGCGGTGGTACCACCGCAGCACGTCCCTGGACTGGTCGGAGAGGCGGGCGAAGTCCGATCCGTAGGCCGGGATGCCGGCGGCCAGCATGGCGATGACCGCCACCGCGACGTCCTGCGGGGAGTCGTCGGGGCCGAAGGTCTGGTAGTCGTTGATCGCGGCCGGGGTGTAGGCCTGGACGTGCAGGGTGCGCAGGAAGTTGGTCCGCGGGTCGAAGGGCGCGTCGCCGGCGCGCATGCAGGTGCCGTACGGGGTGAGGAACACCGTGCCGTAGTTCTGCTTGAGTTCGACGATGTAGTCCGGGGACAGCTCGTGCGTGCGCCGGTCCGCCTCCGCCAGCATCAGCCGCAGGCCGATGAGCATCGAGTCCAGGTCGTGCTCGTGGTGCGGGCTCTCGCAGCGCAGGTCGGGTATCCAGTTGAACAGGTCGTACTTGGCCCCGTGGAAGCCGTACTCCTGGACCAGCCGTACGCAGACGTCGGCCATGGCCCGGCGGGCCTCGGCGTTCATGAAGCAGAGCGAGTAGAACTGGGTCTCGCCCAGCACGGGTTCACCCGAAGCGGGTGCGATCAGCAGGTGACGGCGCCCGGCGAAGGCGTCGGACGCCGGTCCGACGGCGTGCGGGGCGCACCAGATGACGGCCCGCGCCCCCAGCGCCTCGATGCGGCGCACCAGCCCGTGCATGTCGGGGAACTTGGCCGGGTCGGGCGTCCAATCGCCGATGTTCAGCGGGGTCTCGTAGGCGGTGTCGAGGCCGGGGCCGAACCAGCCGTCGTCGATGATGAAGTTCCGGACGCCGACGTCGAGGCCGATCTTGACGTTCTCCAGGACCATGTCCTCGCCGATGTCGTCACTGGCCCAGTCGGTCCAGCTGCACCAGAAGGGTTCGAAGGAGGTGGCGACGATGCGGTCCTCCAGCCCGAAGACCGAGCGGGTCCGCTCGGAGAAGTCCCGCAGCACGTCCAGCCAGGGTCCGTGGCTGCCCTGCTCCGGCCTGGTGCGGAGGTAGACGTACTCGGTCACCGAGCCGTCGGCCGCCGGAACGGACCGGGGCAGCGGGTACTCGTCCGTCCCGCGGCGGACACTCACCTCGACGCCACGGGTGTGGACGTTCAACGCCCGGTTGGAGACCGGCTCCAGGAGCCGGAGGTCGGTCTCGACCAGTTCGCCCAGGACGCCCATGGCCAGCTCGACGTTCCCGTCCCGCCCGGTGAACAGGTAGAGCGGGACCTTGACGTCGTTGATCTTCGACTGGGCGAGCCGCCCGTACTTCCAGAAGCCGGTGACGTGCATCAGGTTCATGAACCAGCGGCCGCTGTCCGGTGGGACCACCTCGTCGAAGTTCCCCATCGGGGCCCGCAGCAGGTACTCCAGGGAGACGATCCGCTCGCCGCCCGGCGGGCGCACGGTCACCCGGTACGGCGCCGCCGCACCCACGCCGACCTCGACGCCCTCGCGGGTGACCGCGGCGGCCTCCCCGAGCGCGAAGGGGCCGAACTCCCGCTCCTCTCCCGACTCCAACCGGACTAACAAGCGCATGTGCGGCATCGCGTGCATGGCTGTGCCCTTCTGATCGTTGCGGTGCTGATGCACTGGCAGAAGGCCCTCACCGGGCGGTAGGACGGGTCGGTGTTACGCTCCGTTCACAATCCGGAGCTAACCATAATCAAACATTGAGCGTCAACGGATCAGCTCAACTTCCCAGGATAATCAACATAGTTGAACCAAATCAGACACCAGCGGTGTCGCGATCTCAGTGCTGGATCAGCCCGCCGACCGGCACGGGCGGGACGTGGCCGGTGGCCGGGGCGGTCCGCGCCAGGGCGAGGCCGACGTCGACCAGCGACGACCGGCGCAGCCGGGCGACGTCGGGGACCGGGGTCCACACCGACTCGGCGGTCTCGCCGTTCGGTTCGGGCCGGAGCCGGCCGCCGACGATGCGGACCTGGTAGAAGACGCCGACGTTCTGGTGCTCGGCCCCCGCGCGAGCGAGGGCGGCCGGGATCACCCTGGAGTCCACGCCCAGCAGGCGCTCGACCACCGCGTCGCAGCCGGTCTCCTCGGCGACCTCCCGGACCACCGCGTCGAAAGCGTTACTGGTGGCGCAGGTCGGCGAGGCCTGCGGTCAGTCCCTCGACCGCTGCGGAGATCACGTCCAGGCGCTTGCAGAAGGTGAAGCGGACCTGGCTGCGGCCGGCGTCGGGATCGTCGTAGAAGACTGAGTTGGGGACGGCGACGACGCCGCAACGGGCGGGCAGGGCGCGGCAGAAGGCGTAGCCGTCCTTCTCGCCGAAGGGGGTGATGTCGGTGGTGATGAAGTAGGTGCCCTGCGGCTCGTACACCTCGAACCCGGCGCTGCGCAGTCCGGCGTCCAGCAGGTCGCGCTTGCGGAGCAGGTCGGTGCGGAAGTCGGCGTAGTACGCGTCCGGCAGGCGCAGGGCCTCGGCGACGGCGTACTGGAACGGGCCCGCGCTGACGTAGGTCAGGTACTGCTTGGCCGTGCGGACGGTGCTGACCAGCTCCGGGGTGGCCGTCACCCAGCCGACCTTCCAGCCGGTGAAGGAGAAGGTCTTCCCGGCGGAGGAGATGCTCACCGTGCGTTCGCGCATGCCGGGGAGCGCGGCGATCGGGTGGTGCGCGCCGGAGAAGACCAGGTGCTCGTAGACCTCGTCGGTGACCACCAGCAGGTCGCGTTCGACGGCGAGTTCGGCGATGGCGGTCAGTTCGTCGGGGGTGAGCACCGTGCCGGTGGGGTTGTGCGGGGTGTTGAGCAGCAGCAGTCGGGTGCGCGGGGTGACCAGGGACCGCAGCAGGTCCAGGTCGGGGCGGAAGTCCGGGGCGCGGAGCGTCAGCGGGACCCGGGTGGCGCCGGCCATGGCGATGCAGGCGGCGTAGGAGTCGTAGAAGGGCTCAAAGGCGATGACCTCGTCGCCGGGTTCGAGCAGGGCGAGCATCGCCGCGGCGATGGCCTCGGTGGCACCGGCGGTGACCAGGACCTCGGTGTCCGGGTCGTAGCCGAGGCCGTAGAAGCGCTGCTGGTGCTCGGCGATCGCGGTGCGCAACTCGGGGATGCCGGGGCCGGGCGGGTACTGGTTGCCCCTTCCCTCGCGGATGGCCCGCGCGGCGGCCTCGGCGATCTCGGCCGGGCCGTCGGTGTCGGGGAAGCCCTGGCCCAGGTTGATCGCCCCGGTCGCGGTGGCCAGGGCCGACATCTCCGCGAAGATCGTCGTCCCGAGCCCGGCCAGCCGGCGGTTCAACAGCGGCCTCGCACCCATGTCGCCAACACCTCTCCTGCGCCGTCCGGTGACGCCCCTGCCGGGCAGCCTACGGGTTCGCGACCGGACGCCCGGTCAGGGCGGGGTGGTGACGTGACCGCCTCCCCCGCGTCGGCCGCGCCACCCTGGGGGGTGACGGCGCGTCGGCGATTGACAGGCGGGTGTGCCGTACGAGTGACCCTCGAAGGAGTGAGAACAGCGGGGGACAGTGCTGGGGTCGATTGCCCAGGGCATGTGACAATCGTCGATTTCCTTCACCGGCCCTTCCGAAGCAGTTCCCAGGGTGCTGCCGGTTATCCCTGCGACCAGGGTTTTCCCACGTCAACGGGCAGCATCGGTCAGGGCCGCGGACACAAGGAGAAGGAATCCATCCGGGAATGATGGTAGGGCGGTGAAGTTGGGTAAATGCTCTACGAACACGGAGTATTCGTGCTTCCCTGCTTCTGAGTCCCCGAATGACCGCTGCCGCAGGGCAGCCATGTCCCGATGCGCCATGCCCGCAGGACCGTGCGCGTGTTCGGCGGCAGTTCCGACCCGGTGCCCTCGAGTGACCCGAGTACGCGGAGCCAAGAATGCTCACCACCCTGAACACCTCCTACACCGACACCCGCGCCGGGGATCTGGCCTGGTGCCTGGGCAGCAAGGAACTGCCCGCGCTGGCGGTCCTGGATCTCCGGATCGGCCCGGTGGACCTCCAGTTGCGCCTGCTCGGCGCCTCTCACCAGGTGGTCCTGGGTACGGAGTCCGGCCGTTGCTCGGAGACCGTGGCCTGTCTGCCGGGGCGGCGCTCGCCGCTGCCGGCCCGGGTGGCCGAGCGCGTCCAGGGTCGGGAGTACGAATTCGCGGCCCGGGTGGAAAGACTGGAGGAACAGAGTTTCGCCGGTAGGGCACAGGAGTTGCTCGCGCTGGTGGAGAACCATCCCTATGGACTGGCCGGGGTGTTCCCCGGCGACCCGACCGCCTTCACCGCATTGCTCGCCGGAGGCGACGCGCAGGGCATCCACTGGCGCACCTGGCATGCCTATCCGCAGGAGGGGCGACTGGTGTGCACCCGCTCGTCGCTGAAAGTTCAGGACTGGTACCGGAGTTGACGGATCGGCAGGGGAACCGGAATTCCGTGCGGGGTTCCGTCAGAGGTTCTGCACGAGGGCGGTACCAGGCTCGGTGCGGTTTTCATGGACATGCCCATGTGTATGTCCGCTCACATGATCGAAGCGTCAATGCGGAACATGTCCCTATCACTCTCACGGGGGAAGTGGCCGTGACCTGACGTCGCCTAGCGTTTGTTCGTGATCAACCATTCCGCAGGTTCCTCGCAGCCGCCGACCGAGGGCACGCCTGCCGACGGCAGGCGTGCCGCCCGGCTGCTGGTGCTGCTGGCGGCGTTCGTCTGCGCCGCCTGCGGTCTGGTGTACGAACTGGAGCTGGTCGCCCTGGGCAGCTACCTGCTCGGCGACTCGGTCACCCAGGCCTCCGTGGTGCTCTCGGTGATGGTCTTCGCCATGGGTGTGGGCTCACTGCTGGCGAAGCGCTTCACCCGCCGCCCGGCCACCTCCTTCGCCCTGGTGGAGAGCGCACTCGCGCTGGTCGGCGGGCTGTCCGTGCTGCTGCTTTACGGCTGCTTCGTCTGGGTCGGCCACTACCGGACCGCCCTGGTCGGGGTGGCGCTGCTGATCGGCATCCTGATCGGGGCGGAGATCCCGCTGCTGATGACCCTGATCCAGCGGATCCGCAGGCAGGAGGCGGGACGGGCGGTCGCCGACCTCTTCGCCGCCGACTACGTCGGCGCCCTGGTCGGCGGTCTGGCCTTCCCCTTCCTGCTGCTGCCGATGCTGGGCCAGGCCACCGGCGCCCTGCTGACCGGCGCGGTCAACGCCGTCGCCGGTGCGGTGGTGGTGCTGTGGCTGTTCCCCAGGGAGCCCAGCCCCCGGGTGCGGGTGCTGCTCTGGGGCCTGTGCGGCGCGGTGCTGGTGGTCCTGGCCGTCGCCGCCGCGCTCACCGGGGCGTTCGAACGCGCCGCCCGGCAAGCGCTGTACGGGGCGCCGATCCGCTTCTCCACCCAGAGCCGCTACCAGGACATCGTGCTGACCGGGGCCGCACGGGTGCCCCCGCCGCGCACGGCGAGCATGGGGTACCCCCCGCACGAAGTGCCCGGGGAGGGCAGCCAACCCGCCTTCCGTCCGGCCGAGGACGCGGCGGCTGCGGCTTCGCTGCGGATGTACCTCGGCGGCAGGCTCGCCGTCTGCGGCGCCGACCAGGCCCGCTACCACGCCGCGCTGGTCCAGCCCGCCCTGGTCGGCGCGCACGCCCGGGTGCTGGTCCTCGGCGGCGGCGACGGCCTGGCGGCGGCCGAGGCGCTGCGCGAGCCGGGCGTGCGGGAGGTGACCGTGGTCGAGATCGACCCGGCGGTGGTGCACCTCGGCCGCACCGACCCGGCGCTCACCCGGATGAACCGGAACGCCCTGGCCGATCCCCGGGTACGGGTGGTCACCGCCGACGCCTTCGACTGGCTGCGCACGGCGGCCCGCGGCGGGCACCGCTACGACGTGGTCGTCGCCGACCTCCCCGATCCCGGCTTGGACGAGGGGCGCAAGCTCTACACCCAGGAGTTCTACGGCATGGTCCACCGGGTGCTGGCCCCGGACGGGCGGCTCGCCGTGCACGCCGGACCGGTGGCCGCGGACGCCTTCTGGGCGGCCGAGGCCACGCTGCGCTCCACCGGGCTGCGGACCGCCGAGTACGCGGTGCCCGCGGACCGCTCCTGTGACGGGCCGACCGACTGGGGGTTCATCCTGGCCTCCGTCGGCACGCCGAGGCTCCGCCCGCCGACCAGTTCCGACGCCTCGCCCGGCAGCCTGGACGCGGCCGCGCTGCGGATCGCGGTCACCCTCGCCGACCTGCGTCGTCCCGCGCACCAGCCGGCCCCGTCGACCCTGCTGAACCCGCGCTGAGGCCCGTCGCGAGGCCGGGCGAGGCCCGTGGCCCGTGGCGGGCTGCGCCGAATCCGTGCCGAATCCGTGCCGGGTTCACGTTGCGTGAGGTTCACAGCCGCATACGCCCGCCCGGGAGCCGGGTGATCTGTAGGCTTCCAAGGCATGGAGCATGAGGTTCTGGTACCGCTTCCGCAGCAGGCCGTCCGAGAGGCGCTGCGCCGTTCCGAGCTGCTGGCGCGCTGCCTGCCGGGATTCACGGCGGAGCAGCCCGAGGTCCGGCCCGGCGCCGGCGGCGGCGACGATCCGGGCGGCACCCCGGCGGGGCCGGCGCTGGTGGGCCGGTTGAAACTGCGGATCGGCAGCTCCTCCATCACCTACCGTGGCGAGCTGGAGTTCGTGCCCGCGACCGACGCCGATCCGGACGGCGACGCCGGCTACGCCAGAGACATGGTCGTCGCCGTCCGGGCGCAGCAGTCCGTCGGCAGCGGCGCGGTGTCGGGGCTGCTGCGGGTCGCGGTGCTGCCGGACGGCGAGGACCGGGCCCGGGTGCTGTTCCACGGCGACCTCGCGGCCAAGGGCCGGGTGGAGGAACTCCACCCGGAGGCGGTCTCGGTCGCGCTGCGCCGCCTGCTGGATCGTTTCTGCGCGGCGATGGTCGCCGACCTCGCCGACGCCGACCTGATCGGCGCCGACGGTGCCGCCCAAGGGGACGGCGCCGAGGACGATCCGATCCTCTTCGCCGAGCTGGCCGACCTGGAGGAGCTCGCCGAGCTGGGCGAGCTCACCGACCTCTCCGAGCTGGCCGACTTCGACGACCCGCAGGGCCCGGACAGCCCCGAGGACCCGGACGGCATCGAGGGGATCGACGGCGTCGACGAGTCCGGACTGTTCCTGATCGACGAGCCCGCCGGCTCCTTGGACGCATCCTCCTTCAACGCCGCCGCCGCGCTCAACGAGCCCTGGCCGGACCCCTCCGGGACCCGCCGCAGCATGGTGGGACGGTCCGCCGAGGAGGTGGACCACGCCCCGCCGAGCGGTCGCTACGGCCCCACCCTGCCTCCGCGCAGTGCCCGTTCGCGCGCCGCGGCCCGTTGGGGCGGCCCGTCCCGCCGGATGGGCGAGCCGCCGTCCGCCGACGGCGAGCCCAGCCGGGTGCCCTGGGTGGTCGGCGGCGGAGCGGCCCTGCTCGGCGGGGCCGTGATCCTGGTCAGGGTGCTGCGCCGGCGCGGGTAGCGTCGACCCCGACGACTCCGTCGACCCGACGTCCCCGCACTCCAGGAGGCCCGATGCCCCGCTCCGCCGCTTCTTCGGCCGCTCCCGCCGACGCCGCCGTCCTGCTGACGGCGGGTGACGTCGAGGTGACCGTGCTGCCCGGCGACGGCTGCCGCCTCGGCAGCCTCAGGATCGGCGGCACCGAACTGCTGCGGACCGGGCAGGACCCCGCCGCGCAGGGGAAGGGCGTGTTCGCCTACGGCTCGTTCCCGATGGTGCCCTGGGCCGGGCGGGTCGACCACGGCCGCTGGCGCAACGGCGGGGAGCGCCACGAGCTGCCGGTCGACATGCCGCCGCACGCCATCCACGGCACCGGCGTCCGCACCGCCTGGCGCGAGGCCGCACCCGTCGGCGCGACCAGCGCCGCGTACTACTACGACCTGACCGAGCCGTGGCCCTACGCGGGCCGGGTCACCCAGCTGTTCGAGCTGACCCCGGAGTCGCTGCGCACCACCCTCTCGGTGGAGACCGCCGAGGTCTCCTTCCCGGCCATGGCCGGCTGGCACCCGTGGTTCCGCAAGCAGCTCAGCCCGGACGGGGCGGCAGCCCGGCTGGACTTCGAGCCGTCCTGGCAGGAGGAGCGCGGCAGCGACCACCTGCCCACCGGCAACCGGATCAGTCCGGTCGACGGACCGCGCGACGACTGCTTCGGCCTCCCGTACGGGGTCGACGCCACCCTCGTCTGGGAGGACGAGCTCAGCCTGGAGATCAAGGCGGGCTGCGACTGGCTGGTGGTCTTCGACGAGCAGGACGACGCCATCTGCGTGGAGCCGCAGACCGGACCGCCCAACGGCCTGAACACCGCTCCGCGCCTGGTCACCCGTATCGACCCGCTGGAGGTCAGCACCACCTGGACCTGGCGGCGCCACTGAGCCGGCGTCGATAGGCTGGGGCCTCATGAGCAACCACCGCGACGCGCTTCTCGACCAGATCAAGACCAAGGCCGTGGTCCACGGCAAGGTCACGCTGTCTTCGGGCCTGGAGTCCGACTACTACATCGACCTCCGCCGGATCACCCTGGACGGCCAGGCCGCACCGCTGGTCGGCCAGGTGATGCTGGACCTCACCGCGGACCTGGACTTCGACGCCGTCGGCGGGCTCACCCTGGGCGCGGACCCGGTGGCCACCTCGATGCTGCACGCCTCCGCCGCGCGCGGCGAGCGGCTGGACGCCTTCGTGGTCCGCAAGGCGCAGAAGGCGCACGGGATGCAGCGCCGGATCGAGGGCACCGACGTCAAGGGCCGCCGGGTGCTGGTCGTCGAGGACACCTCCACCACCGGCGGCTCGCCGCTGACCGCCGTCGAGGCGGTGCGCGAGGCCGGTGGCGAGGTGGTCGCGGTCGCGGTCATCGTGGAGCGCGGCGCGGCCCCGACCGTCGAGGCCCAGGGCCTGCCGTACCTCGCCGCCTACCAGCTGACCGACCTCGGGCTCTGACAAGCCTCTGACCAGCGCGGAGCGGGGGCCGCTACCGGCCGGCGTCAGCGCCTGCGGTGGCGCCCGCCCGCTGCGGCCTCGTCCGCGGACGGCCGCTGCGCCGCCACGGCGGAGGCGGTGGCCGCCGCGGCGAGCCCGTCGGCCTCACCGGTCCCGGCCCCGCCGGCCCGCTTCTTCCGGCGCTCGCGCACCAGCTCCAGCAGGATCGGCGAGATCGACAGCAGGATGATCAGCGCCATGGCGGGGACCAGGTACTTGTCGATGACCGGGGCCATCGAGGCGCCGAACTCGTAGCCGATCAGCAGCATCGACTCGGTCCAGACCACGCCGCCGACCACGTTCCACACGAAGAACTGCCGGGCCGGCATCTCCAGCGTGCCGGCCACCGGGTTGAGGAAGGTCCGCACCACCGGGATGAAGCGGGCCATCAGCACCGCCTTGGCCGGGCCGAACTTGACGAAGTACTCCTCGGCCTTGTCCACGTGCTCCTGGCGGAACAGTTTGGAGTTGGGCCGCCTGAAGAGCTTGGGCCCGGCCTTGGCCCCCAGCAGATGGCCCAGCTGCGCGCCGGCGATGGCGCACAGCGGCGCCGCGACGAGCAGTTCCGCGATCGACATCTGCACGCCCAGCACCTTCATGCCGGCGCTGGACGCGGCCACGCCGCCGAGGATCAGCAGCGAGTCGCCGGGGAAGAAGAACCCGATGAGCAGGCCGGTCTCCGCGAAGATGATGGCGAGCAGGCCGATCGCACCCACCTGGGCGATCAGGGCTTTGGCGTCGAGCAGTGTCGATACGTTCAACGCGAGAGTCGTGGTCACCCGCGCAGAGTAACCCGTGCGGCTAGGAGCCCCCTAGCTCCGCACTGTGAACGGCAGGCTCTCCGCGGCCAGCGCGGTGTCCCCGCTCTGCACCGCGAGTCCGGCGAAGGCGGAGCCCACCGCGTGCGGGGCGCCCTTCGCCACGGCCAGCCTGAGCTGCACGGTCTCCACGGCGCCGGGAGCGAGCGCGACGCCCGACGCCGGCCGCAGCGCGGTGCTCATGCCCGGATCGCAGGCGCCGGCCAGCAGCGGCAGCCCGACCCAGCCGCGCCCGCGCAGATACTGCTGGAGCACCAGGTCACGCGGCGTCAGGACACGTCCGGCGCCGGTGCCGTAGGCGTAGAACAGTGCGGTGAGGGCGGGGTAGGACCGATCGGTGGTGTTGCGCACGGTCAGGCCGAAGCGCTGCGCCGGGCCGCCGCGGTGCAGTGTGACCCGGGCCGGCCAGCCGGTGAAGTCGATGCGCGGGCGGGTGACCGTCGAGCTCACGGCCGGCGCCCGGTAGCGGTGACCGTGCCCGTCGGCGAAGGACGCGGTGACGCTGAGCCTGCCGGGCGTGTCCAGGTCCTGGAGCCGCAGCGGGACGGTCTCGGGGCTGGACGGCGAGGCGCCGGTGGCGATCGGGAAGCTGAAGCTGCCCCGGGTGGGGAAGGCGGCGCTGCTCCGGGCCGCGGCGAGGTCCACCCACCGGTGCGAGGCCGGGACCCAGCGCTGGACCTCGACCGAGTCGGTGCTGAAGCCTCGGCTGGCCAGGTCGAGCCGCACGGTGCCGTGCGCCGCCGGGGCGCGCAGCACCACGGTGGCGTCCGACCACAGCCCGATCGGGAGTTCGCCCTGCTGGTCGTACCAGAGCCGCCGGGCCGCCGCCTGGTGGGACAGGGCGACGGTCCGGTACGCGGCGGGCCTGGGCCCGGCCGTCGCCGGTCGCCGGATCGACGCCGTGGCCCCGCAGGCCTCCGGGGCACGGCGGCTCAGCTGCGTCCCGGCCTGGGCCCGCGCGGTGCCGGCCGCCGGGACCCCGGCGAGCAGCAGCAGCGCGGCCGCCGTCACCGCGGCGTTCACCCACCTCGATCGTGACGTCCGCTCCGTGCCCGCCCGCGTGACCATTCGGGTGCCCCCCGTTCTGTCGATCCATCAGCCCTACCGGGGAGACGCTTCCCGGCAGGGCTGCCCGGCTTGGCAGAATTAATCCTTTTTAATCCGTTCGGGTGTGCGAGGGGGGAAACGTCCCGGGTGTCCCCCGCGGGGGTGAAGCCGACGGGCAGGGATGGGAGAATGACGCCGGTGCCCGACTCCTGGTCGGGGTCGCAGTGTCCGTAAACGCATCACCGACAGGAGCGGATTCGTCATGGCTATCGCCACCCCCGAGGTCTACAGCGAGATGCTGGACCGGGCAAAGGCAGGCAAGTTCGCCTACCCGGCCATCAATGTCACTTCGACCCAGACGCTGCACGCAGCCCTGCGCGGCTTCGCCGAGGCCGAGAGCGACGGCATCATCCAGATCTCCACCGGTGGTGCGGAGTTCCTGGGCGGCCAGTACAGCAAGGACATGGTGACCGGCGCGGTCGCGCTCGCCGAGTTCGCCCACATCGTCGCCGCCAAGTACCCGGTCACGGTGGCGCTGCACACCGACCACTGCCCCAAGGACAAGCTGGACGGCTACGTCCGCCCGCTGCTGGCGATCTCCGCGGAGCGCGTCGCCCGCGGCGAGAACCCGCTGTTCCAGTCGCACATGTGGGACGGCTCGGCCGAGACCCTCGCCGACAACCTGGCCATCGCCCAGGAGCTGCTGGCCAAGGCCGCCGCCGCGAAGATCATCCTCGAGGTCGAGATCACCCCGACCGGCGGTGAGGAGGACGGCGTCTCGCACGAGATCAACGACAACCTCTACACCAGCGTCAACGACGCCGTCCGCACCGCCGAGGCGCTGGGCCTGGGCGAGAAGGGCCGCTACCTGCTGGCCGCCTCCTTCGGCAACGTGCACGGCGTCTACAAGCCGGGCAACGTCGTCCTCAAGCCGGAGCTGCTGCGCGAGCTGCAGGACGCCATCGGCAAGCAGTACGGCAAGACCGACCCGTTCGACTTCGTCTTCCACGGCGGCTCCGGCTCCTCCGCCCAGGAGATCGCCACCGCGCTGGAGAACGGCGTCGTGAAGATGAACCTCGACACCGACACCCAGTACGCCTTCACCCGGCCGATCGTGGACCACATCTTCCGCAACTACGACGGTGTGCTGAAGGTCGACGGCGAGGTCGGCAAGAAGAGCACCTACGACCCGCGCACCTGGGGCAAGCTCGCCGAGGCCGGCATGGCCGCGCGCGTGGTCGAGGCCACCCAGAGCCTGCGCTCGGCCGGCACCCGGCTGAAGTAGCCGCAGGCGGTGCGCCGCACCGCTTCATGCAGGGGCCCGGTACGCGATCACCGCGTACCGGGCCTCGGGCTTTCGGCCCCCAGGGCTACTGCCCCTTCAGCTCCTCGTAGCCGGCCAGGCTGCTGTCCTTCAGGAACTGCCAGCAGCGGTCGGCTTCCTCGGTCTCCTTGATCGAGTCGGCGGCGCGGGCCAGCGCCGCCAGGCAGCGCAGGAAGCCGCGGTTGGCCCGGTGCTCCCACGGCACCGGCCCGTGGCCCTTCCAGCCGCTGCGGCGCAGCGCGTCCAGGCCGCGGTGGTACCCGGTGCGGGCGTAGGCGTACGACTCGACGACATGCCCGGCGTCGTAGGCGTCGTCGGCGAGCATGGCCCAGGCCAGCGAGAAGGTCGGGAACTCCGCCGCCACCTGCGCCGGCGATGCGGACTCCTCCGCCAGCATGCGGTAGGGCTGCTCGTCCTCGGGCAGCAGCGTCGGCTCCGGTCCGTCCAGCAGATTCTTGTGGATGCTCATGCCCTGAAGTCTGCCATCCGGCTGTCAAGGTCCTGTAAGCACCGGCTGTCAGCGCGGAACCGGGGCGCCCGTGGAGAGCGTGTTCCCTGCCGGATGACCTGTTCGGCAGTCTTGGGGGGACTCGCGGATGTATCGACCACTGGCGCTTCTTATGGCCTTTTTCCTATACATCGCAGGGGTTTGGGCGGTCGCCACGACCTCCTGGTCGGCGGTCGCCGAGTCCGCGCCGCCGGTCTCGTCCACCGCCTCCTCGTCGCCGTCCGCCTCGTCCTCCGGCCCGTCGTCCGTCGGATCGTCCCCGACCCCTTCGCCGTCCAGCACGGCCCCGACGGTTCCCGCCGTCTGGACGTTGAGCACGCTGCGCAACTACCTGGTCGCCGAGACCGATGCCAAGGACCCCGGCGCGGCCCTCGCCGACCTGGAGCGGATCACCCTCAAGGACCCGTACGTCGACGGCTTCTGCCATCCGGTGGCGCACGAGATCGGGCACGCCGCGCTGGCCAAGTACCACGGGAACTTCACCAGGGCGGTCTCCTTCCTGAACGACGTCTGCGGCTCCGGCTACCTGCACGGAGTGGTGGAGGAGAAGCTGCAGCAGATGCCCGATCCGGAGACGGCGGTGACCACCCTCTGCTCGCCCGACCAGTCGCTGTCCTGCATCCACGGCATCGGGCACGGAGCGATGTTCGTCTCCCACCTGGACGTGGCCGGAGCGGAACGGATGTGCGACCGCTTCCCCGAGTCCAGCCAGGTGGTGGCCTGCTCCGAGGGCATCTTCATGCAGCTCTTCGAGCCGGACGAGGGCGATCCGACGGCGCTGGCGAAGCTCCCGGCGGACCGGCTGGCCGGCGAGCCGCAGTACCCCTGCGCGGAGCAGCCGTCGATCTACCGCAGCGCCTGCTACTTCTACGCCCCGATCTACTTCCTGCAGACCCACGACTACACCGCGCACCCGACGGCCTTCGTCCAGTCCCTCACCTGGTGCCTCGCGGCACCGACCAGCAGCGCCCGCGAGGACTGCTCCCGGGGCACCGGTTCGCGGCTGATGAAGTACAACATCGACCGCCCGGTCTGGACGGCGGCGCAGTGCGAGCAGGCGTCGTCCGCCTGGCAGCGGGCCGACTGCGTCAGCGGGATGGTCAGCTACTGGGACGTCAACTACGCCAGCAGGTCGGCGGCCAGGGACAGGCTCTGCCCGCAGCTCAGCGGTGACGCCGCCCGGCTCTGCCGGAGCGCCGCCCCCGGCAGCAGCTCCGCCGACTGACCCCTGATGAACCGTCACCGTCCTTACCCGCAGCCGCAGCCCGATCGGACCGAAGCCATGGACACTCCGCCCGACCGCTCACCCAGCCGCTACGCGCTGCTCCCGCTGCGGCTGTTCCTCGGCGCGACCTTCGTCTACGCGGGGTTGGACAAGCTCGCCGACCCGCACTTCCTGGCCGGCGTGGCCGACCCCGCGTCCATGGCCGCACAGGCGCACGCCGTGGCCGCGCACAGCCCCATCGGCGCGCTGCTGGACCAGGCGGTGCGCTCGCCCACGCCCGCCGGGCTGGCCATGGCCTTCGGCGAACTGGCGGTGGGGTTCGGCACCCTGCTGGGGCTGTGGGGGCGACTGGCCGCGCTGGGCGGCGCGCTGATCAATCTGACCCTGTGGCTGAGCGTGAGTTGGGGCGTGCACCCGTACTACCTGGGCAACGACCTGATCTATCTGATGGCCTGGGTGCCGCTGGTGCTGGCGGGGACGCCGCAGTACTCGCTGGACGAGCTGATCGCCCGTCATGCGCGCGGGACGGCCGCCGGCCGGGGCCGCAGGCAGGTTCTG
Organism: Streptacidiphilus jeojiense; assembly: GCF_000719095.1. Taxonomy (GTDB): domain Bacteria; phylum Actinomycetota; class Actinomycetes; order Streptomycetales; family Streptomycetaceae; genus Streptacidiphilus; species Streptacidiphilus jeojiensis. The sequence continues at coordinate 64,276 of NZ_JOEH01000017.1, forward strand.
GTGGACGGCGGCATCGCGACCCTCGCGGTGGCCGGCGCGGTGCTGCTGACCGGCGCGGGGGTGGCCCGGAGCCGGGGCCGGACGGCCGCGCCGAGTGCGGGGGCAGGGACCGGAACCGGGGCAGGGACCGGCACCGGGGCGGGGACGGGAACCGGGACCGCCGTCGCGGCGGTGGCCTCGGTGCCGGTCGGCGGTGTGCTCCGGGTGGCCGCTCCGGGCAGCGGAGATCCGGTCTACCTGCAGCAGCCCGAGGAGGGCCGCTACACCGCGCTGTCCGGCGTCTGCACCCACTCGGGGTGCACGGTGAACCCGCCCGAGGACGGCCGTTTCGTCTGCCCCTGCCACAACTCCTGCTTCGACGCAGCCACCGGCGCCGTGCTCCAGGGCCCGGCCACCAAGGCGCTCGCCCGCTTCGGCATCACCCGGACCGGTGACCAGCTGCACCTGGGGACGGAGACGGCCTGAGCCGCAGGCGTCAGGCGGCAGGTGGGACGGTCAGCCGCCAGGCGGCGGGTTCGGCGGTCCAGGTGCGGTGCTGGACCGGGCCGCCCGGCGCGTCGTCCGCCAGATAGGTGAAGCTGGTGGCCGGGCCGCCGCTGACGGTTATCCGCCGGACCCGGACCCGCAACGGCCCGCCGGACCCGGACGAGGGGCTCAGCAGCACCTCCATCAGGCCGTCGTCGGGGGCGGCGACCAGGTACACCGGGTGGTCCAGATCGGCCAGCATCCGCCCGTCCGCCTCGACCAGCAGCGCCTGCCCGGGGTCGCCGCGGAGCGGGCGCAGCTGTGCGGCGACGCTGCGGGCGGCCCGTCCGAACTGGAGGCCCCAGCCCAGGCAGCGGGACGGAAGCAGACCGCCTCGCCCGGGCGCAGCTTTGTTCGCCCTGAGCGAACGCGGCTCGGAGTCGGCGCCGCTCGGCTGCGGTACCGCTGCGGCGCCGTCCGCGGAGCCGGGCGGACGGTCCGGGTGGATCAGCTCCGCGGCTGCTCCGGGCACGGCTCCGGGGTGCCCGCGGCCGGGGATGCGCAGTCCGCCGAGCACCACTCCGCCGCTCTCGTCGACGAGCAGGCCCAGGGTGCGTTCGGCGCCGCCGACGACCGTTCTGGCGGCGTCCACGGGGCGCGCGGCCACCCCCAGTGACCTGGTCAGGGTCACCTTTTCGCCATTTCCGATCGGGATGATCCCGAGGGGGCTCACCGCCAGCTCCGCACGCTGGTGCAACACCTGCACCACCTGGTGCACCGCACGGTCATCACCAATCACAACGAGTCGCTTCCCGCCCCTGCGCGAAAGCGTCCGTTCCAGCTCGGCCAGGCTCCCCGGAACCACCAGCTTCACCGCGAAGGCTGCCCCGAGAACGTCCCTGGCCACCCTGACCGATTCCGCGTCCAGGGCCAGGGCGGCGGGGGAGACCACCACCAGGAGTGCCTCTCCCGCCGATCGCACAGCCGACACCGCTCTCCTTCCTCGGGTAATCTCTCGGTGTAAGAGCCCCTTGCGCTGTTGCGCCAGGGGCTTGGTCTATCCGGGGCCAGAACGGCGGCCTTCCGCCGTCTGTTGTGCCCCGCCCGAAAGGGGTGTACGCCTGTGCCCGCACTCGTGCTGGTCGGCGCTCAGTGGGGCGACGAGGGCAAGGGGAAGGCCACCGACCTCCTCGGTGGCTCGGTCGACTACGTAGTCCGCTTCCAGGGCGGCAACAATGCCGGTCACACGGTGGTCGTAGGCGATCAGAAGTACGCACTGCACCTGCTTCCCTCGGGCATTCTCAGCCCGACGTGCACGCCGGTGATCGGCAACGGCGTGGTCATCGACCCGGCCGTGCTCTTCTCCGAGCTGGTGGGACTGCAGGACCGCGGCGTGGACACCTCCAAGCTCCTGGTCTCCGGGAACGCGCACCTGATCACCCCGTACCACCGGACCCTGGACAAGGTGTCCGAGCGGTTCCTGGGCAAGCGCAAGATCGGCACCACCGGTCGCGGCATCGGCCCGACCTACGCCGACAAGATCAACCGCGTCGGCATCCGGGTCCAGGACCTGTTCGACGAGAGCATCCTGCTGCAGAAGGTCGAAGCCGCGCTGCACGACAAGAACCAGATCCTGGTCAAGCTCTACAACCGCCGCGCGGTCCCGGTCGACCTGGTCGTCGAGGAGTACCTCGGCTACGCCGAGAAGCTGCGCCCGTTCGTCGCGGACACCGTCCTGGTCCTGAACAAGGCCCTGGAGGAGAACAAGGTCGTGCTGATGGAGGGCGGCCAGGGCACCCTGCTGGACGTGGACCACGGCACCTACCCCTTCGTCACCTCGTCGAACCCGACCGCCGGCGGCGCCTGCACCGGCTCCGGCATCGGACCGACCAAGATCGACCGGGTCATCGGCATCCTCAAGGCCTACACCACCCGCGTCGGCTCGGGCCCGTTCCCGACCGAACTGCTGGACGCCGACGGCGACGCGCTGCGCCGCATCGGCGGCGAGCGCGGCGTCACCACCGGCCGCGACCGCCGCTGCGGCTGGTTCGACGCCCCGATCGCCCGCTACGCGACCCGGGTCAACGGCCTGACGGACTTCTTCCTCACCAAGCTGGACGTGCTCACCGGCTGGGAGCAGATCCCGGTCTGCGTGGCCTACGAGATCGACGGCCGGCGGGTGGACGAACTCCCCTACTCGCAGACCGACTTCCACCACGCGAAGCCGATCTACGAGAACCTGCCCGGCTGGTCCGAGGACATCACCAAGGCCCAGACCTTCGAGGACCTGCCGAAGAACGCCCAGGCGTACGTGAAGGCCCTGGAGGACATGTCCGGCGCCCCGATCTCCGCGATCGGAGTGGGACCGGGCCGCACCGAGACCATCCAGGTCAGGTCGTTCCTGTCGTAGCCGCTCCGACCGGCCCGCTGCCGTCGTCGACCGAGGACCCCGTTCACCCGCCGTCGCGGGTGGGCGGGGTCCTCGGCGTTCGGGCGCCACCATCCCCTTGTTGTACTAATGCAGAATTGAATTGCGCTTAGTTCAAACGTTGCCTACTGTCTGACCATGCCTGCGAAGACACCCGCGTCCACGACGCTCACCGGGGCCCATGTCCGCCTCGAGCCGCTGTCCCGCGACCACCTGCCCGAGCTCTTCCTGGCCGGGGGCCGGGACGAGGAGGTGTGGCGCTGGTTGACGGTCACACCACCGCAGAGCGAGCAGGAACTCGGCCGACTGCTCGACGAGCGCCTGGCGGAGGTGGAGGTCGGCTCGGCCGTCGCCTTCGCCGTGATCGATTCGGCCACCGGGAAGCCGGTCGGATGGACCAACTACCTGGAGATCGTCCCCCACGACGAGCGCCTGGAGATCGGCTGGACCTGGTACGCCCGCCCGGTGTGGCGCACGGCGGTGAACACCGAGGCCAAGCTGCTGCTGCTGACCCACGCCTTCGAGGACCTCGGCATGGGCCGGGTCCAGTGGAAGACCGACCACCTGAACACCCGTTCGCAGAACGCCATCGCCCGGCTCGGCGCGCAGCGCGAGGGCGTGCTGCGGCGGCACCGGCTGCGGGCGGACGGGTCCTGGCGCGACAGCGTCTACTTCTCGATGCTGGTGGACGAGTGGCCGGAGGCCAAGGCCCGGCTGACCAACCGACTGCTGGAGGGCTGACGCCGTGTCGGATCTGAGCATCACCCCGGTCCTGGCCGGGGAGCGGCAGCGCTGGCAGGAGCTCTATGCGGGCTACTGCGCCTTCTACGCTGTGGAGTTGGGCGAGGCGGACTACGACCGGGTCTGGGCCTGGATCCACGACCCGGAGCGGGAGACACGCTGCCTGGTCGCCCGGGACGCAGACGGCGTGCCGGTCGGGCTGGCGCACTTCCGGGCCTATGACTCGCCGTTGCGGGGGACCAGCGGCTTCCTCGACGACCTGTTCGTGGACCCGGCCCGCCGCGGCAGCGGTGCGGCCGACGCGCTGCTGGGCGCGCTGGCCCGGATCGCGGCGGACGAGGGCTGGGCGACCGTCCGCTGGAACACCGCGGAGAACAACTACCGGGCCCGGGCCGTCTACGATCGGCATGCGGCCAAGACGGTCTTCCTGACCTACAGCATGGACGCTGCACCGTCCTGACCCCGGTTGACAGCCTGTAGCGCTGCCCCGGTATCGGCGAACAGGCTGTCGCTGCCGGGGCGGCGAACCGCTCCGTAGGCTGCGGCCATGAGCATCTCTGTCGACTCCGCAGCGGGGCAGGCCGTCAAGGCTGCCGACCGCGCCCACGTCTTCCACTCGTGGTCCGCGCAGGCCCTGATCGACCCCCTCGCCGTCGCCGGCGCCGAGGGCTCGTACTTCTGGGACTACGAGGGCAACCGCTTCCTCGACTTCTCCTCGCAGCTGGTGAACACCAACATCGGGCACCAGCACCCCAAGGTGGTCGCGGCGATCCAGGAGCAGGCCGGCAAGCTCTGCACCTTCGCCCCGGCGTTCGCCCTGGACGTGCGCAGCGAGGCGGCCCGGCTGATCGCCGAGCGCACCCCGGGCGACCTGGACAAGATCTTCTTCACCAACGGCGGCGCCGAGGCCAACGAGAACGCCATCCGGATGGCGCGGCTGCACACCGGCCGGCAGAAGGTGCTCTCCACCTACCGCTCGTACCACGGCGCCACCGCCAACGCGATCGCGCTGACCGGTGACCCCCGGCGCTGGGCGAACGAGACCGGGGTCTCCGGTGTGGTGCACTTCTGGGGCCCCTACGCCTACCGCTCCAACTTCCACGCCGAGAACGAGGCGCAGGAGTGCGAGCGCGCGCTGCAGCACCTGGAGGCGACCATCGCCTTCGAGGGCCCGCAGACCGTCGCCGCGATCATCCTGGAGACCGTGGTCGGCACGGCCGGGATCCTGGTGCCGCCGGCCGGCTACCTCGCCGGGGTCCGCGAGATCTGCGACCGCTACGGGATCGTCTTCATCCTGGACGAGGTCATGGCCGGCTTCGGCCGCACCGGCGCCTGGTTCGCCGCCGACCACTGGGGCGTCACGCCGGACCTGCTGACCTTCGCCAAGGGCGTCAACTCCGGCTACGTCCCGCTGGGCGGCGTCGCCATCAGCGGTGCCATCGCGGAGACCTTCGCCGAGCGCCCGTTCCCCGGCGGGCTGACCTACTCGGGCCACCCGCTGGCCTGCGCCTCCGCGGTGGCGACGATCAACGCCATGGCCGAGGAGGGCATCGTCGAGCACGCCAGGCAGCTGGGCGAGACGGTGATCGGTCCCGGTCTGCGCGAGCTGGCGGACCGTCACCCGGTCATCGGCGAGGTCCGCGGCCTGGGCGTGTTCTGGGCGCTGGAGCTGGTCCGGGACCGGACCACGCGGGAGCCGCTGACCCCCTACAACGCGGCCGGCGCCGCTGCCGCGCCGATGGCCGAGCTGGCCGCGGCCTGCAAGCAGCGCGGGCTGTGGCCGTTCGTCAACATGAACCGGCTGCATGTCGTCCCGCCGTGCAACAGCAGCGAGGCCGAGGTCAAGGAGGGCCTGGCCATCCTGGACGAGGTGCTCAGCATCGCCGATGCACATACGGTCTGAGCTGGGGTTACTTTCAGGTGATCTTTACTGATTTGACATAAGGTCTAGACCACACTGGCCCCGAATTCCGCTGCTTCCGCGGGTTCGGGGCCTTACCCTTGGGAGGCCCGAACCACTGAAGCCCACCCGAGGAGGGGTCGTGCCGTCCGACCTGCCGCCCTCGGGGCCGCGGGCCTCACAGGCCGCGGAGACATCGCCGGCCCAGCCGTCCCCGCTCCGCCGCAGCAGCCTGCGCGAGCAGGTCGCGGGCGCCATGCGCGACGAGATGATGGCGGGCCGGCTGCCGGCCGGAACGCACTTCACCGTCAAGGAGATCGCCGAGCTGTACGGGGTCTCGGCCACCCCGGTCCGGGAGGCGCTGCTCGACCTCACCGCCCAGGGCCTGCTGTGGACCGAGCACCACCGCGGCTTCACCGTCCCGCAGCTCGGCTGGGCCGATTTCGTCGACATCGTCGAGGCCAGGACCCTGGTCTCGGACGGGATGTTCCGCCGCCTCGCGGTCCATCTGAAGGCGATCGACTGGCAGCGGCTGCCCTCGCTCCAGCGCCGTGCCGACGCCGCCCACCGGGCGGCCCGGGCCGGGCACCTGGACGTGCTGGTCGGGTGCGACCTGCGGTTCTGGGGGGAGCTGGCCGGCCTGGTCGCCAACGAGCGGCTGACCGGGTACCTGGACTGGCTCCGGGTGCAGTACTGGATCTTCGCGGCGCCCTATCTGCGCGGGCGCCCGGACATCGCCGACTACTGCTGGTCCGGGCACCTGGAGCTGATGGAGCACCTGGTCGCCAAGGACCGCGAGACGGTGCACCGGATGCTGATCGACTACAACCGCGAGTCGCTCCGGCAGATGGCCGCGCTCTGCGGTGAGAGCGCCGAGGGCACCCTCATCGGCTACGCCGACATCCTGCCGATTCCCGCTCAGCGCGACTCCCTGTGAGGCTTCGCCGCAGAGCGTTAGGGTGGCTGCGATGAGAGCAAACCCCACCGTCGTCGCAACCGGCGCGTACGCGCCCAGGAGTGCCCGTGGCCTGTGACATCTGGCTCGTCCCGCTCGTCGACGTACTCGTCCACAGCCCGGAGAACCCGTTCGCCGAGGACCTGGAGATCTACAACGCCTCGCTCGGTGCGCACGGACTGCCGCCGGTGCCGGTGTTCCAGTACATGCCGGGCCTGAGCGGTGACGTGGAACCCGTCGCCGCGTTCGACTACGAGTCACTGCACTTCCTCCGCCGCGCCTACCTGCTGCAGCTCACCAACCTGCCGGTGACCCCCGTGGACGAGCTCGGCGGGGACTACGAGCAGCTGCTGGAGATGTTCGAGGACACCGCCGAGCGGTCGCACCTGGTCTGGCACTTCGACCACGCCGGGGCGTACGTCCCGATCGACTTCGAGAGCCCGATCGTGGACGACGCGCTGCTGGCCACCGGAGGGCCGCTGGGATCGCTGCACGGGCTGCTCCGGGAGCTGGAGGCGGTGGCCCCCTGGATCGGCATCGACCACCAGGCCCCGCCGGTCCCGGTCCGGCCGGTCGCCCCGACCACGCTGGAGGGCCCGGCGCACCCGCCGCCCGGCAACGACGGTCCCTTCTCCCGCGAGCGCCACGCCTGGACCGGGCTGCACGCGGCGGCGGTCCGCGCGCTGGGACAGGGCTCCATGGTCGTCTTCGCCTGAGGCCCGGAAACGGTTGAGCTCCGGAAGCGGTTGAGGGGGCGCCCGACGGGCGCCCCCTCAACTACGTCTACCGACCACGTCCACGACCGCGCTACCGCAGCGGGGGCTCCGGCGGACGCTGCCGCGGCATCGTCGGCCGGCCGCCGCCGAGCGTGGGCAGCACCCGGACCTGGGCACCCGCGCCCTCGGTACGGCCGCCCCAGTTGCCCGCGGCCTGGGTCGGCAGCTGGGTCATCGAGGCGCGGAACTCCAGCATCCACTCCGAGGTCTCCATCCGGACCATGTCCGAGACGTCCTCGCAGAACCGGCGCAGCACGCCCAGGCAGCGCTCGGCGGCCTCGCTCGCGGTGCCCTCGGTCGGGCCGAGCACCTCGCGCACGCACTCCGAGGCCCAGTCGAACTGGAACGCCTCCAGCCGCCGCTGCAGCGCCTGGCCGGTGCTGACGTCCCGCATCCAGCCGCTGGTCAGGCCGAAGGCCCGGTCCGCGCCCAGGCAGGCCCCGGCGAGCAGCAGCAGCACGTAGCCCCAGTCGGCCGCGCCGTTCCAGACGCCGGTCAGGTGCACCAGCGGCAGCACCGCGCCGGCCACGCCCGAGAGCGCGGCAAGATACCGCAGCGTACGGGCGCCGCGGCGCTTCCAGCGGCGGTCCCGCTGGTACCAGTCGATCGCCTCGACGGCACGCTCCTCCGACCAGCGGTAGAGCTCTTCCAGGCGCTCTGCGGGCTCGCCCCAGTCGCCCAGCGGGAACTGCCGGGTACTGAGATCACGACCGCCGGACGCCTCCGGCTGCGGGGGTGCAGCGGTCACCGGTTCCTCCATCCCGGGGTCGGTACCCCAAGGACTCTCTTCGGGCTGCATTTCGGGCTGGCTCACCGTGGGAACTCCCTGTCCTTCGGCCCATCGGGTCCGATCGTCCCAGGTGCCACTGACACAAGCACTGCCCTCAGCCCTCCTGGTTCCAAGCACCACTTCTTACCGCCAAATGGCTGACCATGTGACCGTTCCGCTCGGATTCGGCTGCAAAACCGTCACCGGGGCCCTCGCAGAAACCCCAGACAGCAACCCGGACGGGCGGCTGCGGCAGGGATCCGCGACTCTCACCCTTACGGGTGGGTGGCCCGCAGGAGCGTACCTGACCCGGCGGCCCGGGCCTGTTGCGTCGGTCACGCCGCCACCACGTGGACCGGCGGACCGGGCGTCCTCCGGCACCGACTAGGCTCAGCCCCGTGAAGGTCCTTGTCATTGGCGGCGGTGCCCGCGAACACGCCCTGTGCCGTGCCCTCTCCCTCGACCCCGAGGTCGGCGAACTGCACTGCGCCCCCGGCAACGCCGGGATCGCCCGGGTCGCCCGGGTCCACCCGGTCGACCAGCTCGACGGCGCCGCGGTGGCGGACCTCGCGGTCTCGCTCGGCGCCGAGTTCGTCATCGTCGGCCCGGAGGCGCCGCTGGTCGCCGGGGTGGCCGACGCGGTGCGCGAGCGCGGCATCCCGGTCTTCGGACCCAGCGGCGAGGCGGCCAGGCTGGAGGGCTCCAAGGCCTTCGCCAAGGACGTCATGGCCGCCGCCAACGTCCCCACCGCGCGCTCCTACCTCTGCACCACCCCGGCCGAGGCGGCGGAGGCGCTGGACGCCTTCGGCGCCCCGTACGTGGTGAAGGACGACGGACTGGCCGCCGGCAAGGGCGTCGTGGTCACCTCCGACCTGCAGGCCGCGCTGGACCACGCGGCCGGCTGCGACCGGGTGGTCATCGAGGAGTTCCTGGACGGCCCCGAGGTCTCGCTGTTCGCCGTCACCGACGGCACCACCGTGGTCCCGCTGCAGCCCGCCCAGGACTTCAAGCGCGCCCTCGACGGCGACCAGGGCCCCAACACCGGCGGCATGGGTGCCTACTCCCCGCTGCCCTGGGCCGCCCCCGGCCTGGTCGACGAGGTCCTGGAGACCGTGCTGCAGCCGACCGTGGACGAGCTCCGCCGCCGCGGCACCCCGTTCTCCGGGCTGCTCTACGCCGGCCTGGCGATCACCTCGCGCGGAGTGCGGGTGATCGAGTTCAACGCCCGCTTCGGCGACCCGGAGACCCAGGTGGTGCTGGCCCGGCTGAAGACCCCGCTGAACGGGCTGCTGCACGCCGCCGCCACCGGGCGGCTGGCCGACTTCCCGGACCTGCGCTGGCGCGACGGCGCCGCGGTGACCGTCGTCATCGCCGCCGAGGGCTACCCGGAGAGCCCCCGCAGCGGTGACCCGATCACCGGGCTGGACGCCGCCGAGGCCCCGGACGGCACCGCCTACGTGCTGCACGCCGGCACCGCGGCTGGTGCGGACGGCGGGGTCGTCAGCGCCGGCGGCCGGGTCCTCTCGGTCACCGCGACCGGCAAGGACATCCCGCAGGCCAGGACGCGGGCGTACGAGGCCGCCGCCAGGATCGGGCTGAAGGGCTCGCACCACCGCAGCGACATCGCCGCCGGGATCTGACCGCGGGGGATCCCACCGCCACCCGCAGGGCCCAACGCCGCCCTGCCGGAACGGACCGCGACCGGATCGGGGCAACAAGCCCAAGGACCAAGCCCATCGGGTGACGGGAACCCCATCCGGCTGACGCCTGTCGCCCCTCGGCCTTATGGTGCCCCGAAGGTACCGCAGACCGCTGTGCCCTCGTCCGCCCCCGGAGGCCGGTGCCGGGTACGCCGGGCGTCGAGGGGGGAGGCTGCGGTTCAGAGGGAATCACTTATCCGAGTGGTTCCGACCCGTTCCTGGAACACCGTGCCCGGGTCGCTCGTCGTCAATAGGCGACGGGGGACGACAGTCCGGGTCCGGCGGATCCGCGGCAGAGCAGGCAGGGGGTGACTGATCCATGGCCGGTGTGGAAGCGGCGCGCGATCGCGCCCAGGCGGTGCTGCGGGTGCGCGGTGCCGCGCTCGCGGTGGCCGCGCTGCCGGCCGCTGCCGCCGCCGTGCTGATCGCCGGCGGTGTCACCGGCCACCTCGGCGCCGCCGGCTCCGCCGACGCGGCCGGGTGGGACGCCGCCCGCTGGGCCGTGTCCGCGGTGGCGGCCGTGGTGCTGCTCGGCGTGCTGGCCCTCGCCGCGGTGCTGCGCCGGGTCAGACCCCCGCTGGTGCCGGCCGTCCCGCTGACCGAGACCGAGGCTCCGGAGCTCTACCGGCTGGTCCGTGACGTCGCCGAGCGGATGGACGTACCGGCCCCGGCCAGGATCGCGCTCACCCCGGACTGCGACAGCTGGCTGGAGGACCCCTCCCCGGCCGCCGCCCCCGCGCTGCCGGTGCCGGCCGCGGCCGGCGGCGACGCCCTCGGCCGGGAGGCCGCGGCCCCGCCCGCGCCCACCCTGGTCATCGGCTCCCCGTTCATGTGGTGGATGCGCGTCGCCGAACTGCGCGCCCTGCTGGCGCCGGTGGTGGCCGGCACCGCCTGCTCGGCCGACCCCGACATCGCCGCGGCCCGCCGGTTCGTCCGGGCCCTGGACGCCGCCCTCGGCCTCGCCGCCGACCGGGCCGCCGCCCCGGCCTGGCAGCGCCCCGCGCTGGTGCTGCTGGGCCGGGTCTCCGCGCTGCTGCTGCGCCGCTGCCGGGGCCATGCCGCCGAGATGGAGCGCGCTGTCGCCGGATGGGCCTCCGAGCAGGCCAGGCAGGTGGACTACGGGCTGCGGATCGCCGCGCAGGAGCAGGTCGGCCTGGCGTACGCGGGCTGGGACCGGCTGCTCACCCGGGTCGCGCTGCCGGCCTGGCAGATAGGCCGCTGGCCGGGACGGCTGGACGCGGGCGTGGTCTCCGCGCTGACCGAGCTCTCCCGGCGCGACCGGCTCGCCGACGGCTTCGAGACCCGGCTCGGCGAGCGCCCGGCCTGCGATCTGCTGGAGGAGCCGGGCCGGATCGACGAGGCGGTCTCGCTGCTGGCCGCCAGGCTGTTCCACGGCGGCCCGCAGGCCGCCGCCCCCGCCGCGGCCGCGGCCCGCTGGGCCCCGGTCGACTGGCAGGACTACCCGCAGGACGTGGTCGAGCGGGTGTGGCGCTCGCACGCCGACGACCTGCTCGCGGTCGCCGGACTCGACCGGACCGGCACGGACCGGACCGGAACGGCCCCCTCGGCGCGGGCCATCAGCGAGCTGCTGGTCCGGCTGCGCGAGGACGGCGCCGCCGACGCCCTGGCCGGGGCGCTCACCAGCCGCCGGCTGCGGGCCGCCGCAGCCGCTCCCGCACAGCAGCCCGCGCAGCAGCTGCAGCCGCCGCGGACCGGCCGGGACCTGCTCGGGGAGCACCTCAGCGCGCTGGTCTGCTGCGTCGCCGTCGGCAGCGGCGCCGCCGCGGCCGGGCTCGACTGGCTGGACGGCCCGGTGCTGCTGGTGGACGGCGTCCGCAGGACGGATCTCGCCGCCCCGGTCGCGCTGGCCGTGGAGCACGGCGACGGGGAGCCGCTGTGGGCCTGGCTCACCGGGATCGGCGTCCGGGTGGAGAAGCCCGTGCGTCTGCCCTGACAACCCGTCAGCACGTACGATGAGTACACATGGGGTGAGCTGACAACCGTATTCGGTGACGAAGCGTCACCTCGCCGCCGCAACCAGGGGAGGGGCGCGTGGGTGCGGAGCAGGGCCGTCGCTGGGAGTCGGGGGCGCTCGCGCACGGGGCCACCGACCCCTTCGGCCAGGGCCCGCTGCCCTGGCTGCGGGGCGCGGACCAGTACTTCGACGACTCGGGGCTGCAGGTCCCCTGGTACGTCGACCTGGGCCAGGCCGAGGGCCAGCTGCCGCTGTCCCGCCGCCCGCCCGGCGCCGAGACCCGCCCGGCGCTGGGCCTGCCGCGGCCCTCGGACGACGTCGGCGGCCAGCTGAAGGGCTTCGCGGCGGCCGCCGCCGACCTCGGCGGCTCGCTGGACCTGAAGGTCAGCGTCAGCACCGCCCGCGAGTTCACCGTCGACGTCTACCGGATCGGCCACTACGGCGGCGCCGGAGCCAGGCACTTCGCGGCCAGTCCGCGGATCTCCGGGCTGGTCCAGCCCGCCCCGCTGGTCGCCGGGCGCACCGTCTCCTGCCACCACTGGTGGATGTCCTGGCGGCTGCAGATCCCCACGCACTGGAGCCCCGGCGCCTACGTCGCGGTGCTCACCACCGCCGACCACCGCCACCGCAGCCACATCCCCTTCACCGTCCGCGGCCTGCCCCTCGCCCACCACCACCCTTCTGACGGGGAGCTGCGCTCCGCACCTCCCTTCGCGGCGGACCTGCTGCTGCTGCTCCCCGACGTGACCTGGCAGGCGTACAACCTCTACCCCGAGGACGGCCGGACGGGCGCCAGCCTCTACCACGCCTGGAACGAGAAGGGCGAGCTGCTCGGCGAGGAGGAGGCGGCCACCACGGTGTCCTTCGACCGCCCCTACGCGGGGGCCGGGCTGCCGCTGCACATCGGCCATGCCTACGACTTCATCCGCTGGGCCGAGCGCTACGGCTACGACCTGGCCTACGCCAACGCGACCGACCTGCACTCGGGCCGGGTCGACCCCGGGCGCTACCGGGGGCTGGTCTTCCCCGGACACGACGAGTACTGGTCGGCGCGGATGCGGCGGTCGGTGGAGGACGCCAGGGACGGCGGCACCTCCCTGGTCTTCCTCAGCGCCAACACCATGTACTGGAAGGTCGAGCTCGACCCCGGCCCGAACGGCGAACCGGACCGGCTGCTGACCTGCCGCAAGCGCCGCCGCCCGGCCGACGGCAGCCCGGCCGGGGCCGCCCCGTCGGCGCTCTGGCGCGACCAGGGCGCCCCGGAGCAGCTGCTGATGGGCATCCAGTACAGCGGCCGGGTCCCCGAGCCGGCGCCGATGGTGGTCCGCAACACCGGCCACTGGGTCTGGGAGGGGACCGGGCTGCGGGACGAGGACCGGCTGCCCGGGCTGGTCGCGGGGGAGTCCGACCACTACTTCCCGCGGGTGCCGCTGCCCTCGCACACCGAGCGCACCCTGCTGGCCCACTCCCCGTACCGGGACGCCAGGGGGGCGCTGCAGCACCAGGAGACCTCGCTGTACCGGGCCCCGGGCGGCGCCCTGGTCTTCGCCAGCGGCACCTTCGCCTGGTCCCCGGCGCTGGACCGGCCCGGCCACACCGACGAGCGGGTCCAACGCGCCACGGCGAACCTGCTGGACCGCATCTGCAAGGTCCACTGACGTCCACCGGAGCGGGCCGCCGGAGGGGACACCACAGCGGCCCCGGTCGGCCGGGAAGGGCCCTGTGAAAGACTTCCGGCAAGCTCCCACCCCGAGATTCACTTGACTGAGGGACATGTCTTGAGCGGATTCGTCGAGAAGCCCCAGCCGGTGCAGGTGCCCGGCCTGATTCATCTGCACACCGGCAAGGTGCGTGACCTCTACCGGAACGACGCGGGTGAGCTGGTGATGGTCGCCAGCGACCGGACCTCGGCCTTCGACTGGGTGCTGCCCACCGACATCCCGGACAAGGGCCGCATCCTCACCCAGCTGTCGCTGTGGTGGTTCGACCGGCTGGCCGACCTGGTGCCCAACCACGTGATCTCCACCGAGGTCCCGGCCGGCGCCCCGGCCGACTGGGAGGGCCGCACCCTGGTCTGCCGCAGCCTGGAGATGCTGCCGGTGGAGTGCGTGGCCCGCGGCTACCTCACCGGCTCCGGGCTGAAGGAGTACCTGCAGTTCCAGACGGCGTGCGGGGTCGCCCTGCCGGCCGGGCTGGAGGACGGCTCGGAGCTGCCCGCCCCGATCTTCACCCCCGCGCTGAAGGCCGAGGTCGGCGACCACGACGAGAACGTGCCCTACGAGGAGGTCGCCCGCAGGCTCGGCGCCGAGGTCGCGACCCAGCTGCGGCAGACCACCCTGGCCGTCTACGGCAGGGCCAGGGACATCGCCAGGGACCGGGGCATCATCCTGGCCGACACCAAGTTCGAGTTCGGCCTGGCCGACGGGGAGCCGGGCAGCAGCAGCCTGGTGCTGGGCGACGAGGTGCTGACGCCGGACTCCTCGCGCTTCTGGCCGGCCGACGAGTGGGAGCCGGGCCGGGCCCAGCGCTCCTTCGACAAGCAGTTCATCCGCGACTGGCTGGCCTCGCCGGCCTCCGGCTGGAACCCGGCCTCGGAGCTGCCGCCGCCGGCCCTGCCCGAGCAGGTCGTCGCCGACAGCCGGGCCAAGTACGTCGAGGCCTACGAGCGCCTCACCGGCCAGAGCTGGGCCTGAGAGCGCAGCGGGTCCGGGCCCGGGAGGGTCCGGGCCCGCAGCGGCGTCGAACTGGCGCACCGTCAGGTCCTGGCCGACACAAAAGAAAGAAGGCGCACTCTGACGAGTGCGCCTTCTCACGATCTGGAGCGGACGACGGGATTCGAACCCGCGACCCTCACCTTGGCAAGGTGATGCTCTACCAACTGAGCCACGTCCGCATGGTGTTCGCCTTCTCGGTCCTTCGGCCTGCTGGCCTCCGGTCCGTTCCGGCGAGCTCTACTCTACCTGATCCTTTCGGCTGCTTGCGCCAGCCGGTCGGAGCGTCGAGTTGAGCAGGTGACAGGGATTGCACACTGTGCCTCTCCCCTGGAAGGGGAGCGCTCTACTACTGAGCTACACCTGCGAGCCCACCCCGTTGACCTGGCCTTTCGGCTTCCGTCTCCGGTGTGTTCCGCTGAGAAGAACACTAGCCCATGGATCACTGCACGATCCACGAGGGTGGGCGCTTTGACCTTTAGGTCAAGGAAAGTCCGGTTTGATCCGGCCCAGCCCCGGCCCGGCTCAGCTCGCCTCGGCGAACGCCTCGTAGACATGCTTGGGCAGCCGGCCGCGGGCGGGCAGGTCGATGCCCCGGGACTGCGCCCAGGCGCGGACCGTCGCCGGGTCCGGAGCGACCTCGGTGCGACGGAGCGCCTTGCCGGCTCGGCTCTGCTTGCGGGCCGCCGCCACATACGGGGCGAGCGCACTCCGCAGCTTTTCCGCGTTTCGGGCAGACAGGTCGATCTCGTACGACTTCCCGTCGACGGCGAAGTGGACGGTTTCCTCGGCCACCCCTCCGTCGATGTCGTCAGAGAGGGTTACCACTACGCGCTGAGCCATGGATGCCAATCCTCTCGGATTTCCACGGCGCCTTGGCGCCGCCTGAAACCCGCAGGTCGGAGGTACATTTCGGGAGGTCGCGAGGCTGGGAGCGCCGCTTGCCCACCGAGCGCGCGCCGAAGCGGCGGCCGGTGTCCGCCATTCTGCCCCTCAAGCGTCCCAAAATCGAAGAGGCAAGTTTTTCTGCCCCCTATTCCGTGTCGGTTCGAGACCTCGCCGATACCGGACCGAAACCTCTGGACGGGCTCTCGGCGGTGCTGCTAATGCATGGCTGAATGTGGCGAATGAGGGAATTTCCGACGTTCAATCCGTGCCTACCAGGCGGTAGTCATTTGTGTGAACCTCCGCACGCTGCCCCCGTTCTACGCGCGTCCAGCCAGGCGATCATCCAAGGACGCCCGGCCGCCCCAGTAGAGTGGGGGCTCCCCCCGCACCACCACTCACCGGGAGTACCCGTGGCACGCGTCGTTGTCGACGTCATGCTCAAGCCGGAGATCCTCGACCCCCAGGGCCAGGCGGTGCAGCGTGCGCTGCCGCGTCTGGGCTTCGCCGGGATCGCGGACGTCCGCCAGGGCAAGCGCTTCGAGCTGGAACTGGAGGGGCCGGTGGACGACGCCGCCCTCGCCCGGATCCGCGAAGCCGCCGAGACCTTCCTCGCCAACACCGTGATCGAGGACTTCACCGTGAGGGTGGAGGAGGAGAAGTGACCGCCCGCATCGGCGTCGTCACCTTCCCCGGCTCGCTCGACGACCGCGACGCCCAGCGCGCCGTGCGCCTGGCCGGAGCCGAGCCGGTCGCCCTGTGGCACCGCGACAAGGACCTGCACCAGGTCGACGCCGTGGTGCTGCCCGGCGGCTTCTCCTACGGCGACTACCTGCGCTGCGGGGCTATCTCCCGCTTCTCCCCGGTGATGGACACCATCATCGAGCAGGCCAAGGCCGGTCTCCCGGTCCTCGGGATCTGCAACGGCTTCCAGGTGCTGACCGAGTCGCACCTGCTGCCCGGCGCCATGCTGCGCAACGAGAGCCTGCACTTCGTCTGCCGCGACCAGAAGCTCCGGGTCGAGAACGCCGCGACCGCCTGGACCACCGACTACACCGTCGGCCAGGAGATCTCCGTCCCGCTGAAGAACGGCGAGGGCCGCTTCACCGCCGACGCGCGGACCATCGACGAGTTGGAGGCCGAGGGCCGGGTCGCCTTCCGCTACCTGGACGTCAACCCCAACGGCTCGATCAACGACATCGCCGGCATCACCAACGCCGCCGGCAATGTCGTCGGCCTGATGCCGCACCCCGAGCACGCCGTGGAGCCGCTGGTCGGCACCGGCCGCACCGACGGCCTCGGGTTCTTCACCTCGATCCTGAAGCAGCTGGTGAGCTCCTGATGACTCTCGACACGGTCAAGCACGCGACCGAGACCCCGGACGCCGAGCAGCCCTGGGCCGCCCTGGGCCTCAAGGCCGACGAGTACGCCCGCATCCGCGAGATCCTCGGCCGCCGCCCCACCGGCGCCGAGCTGGCCATGTACTCGGTGATGTGGTCCGAGCACTGCTCGTACAAGTCCAGCAAGGTGCACCTCAAGCAGTTCGGCGACAAGAAGCCGGAGACCGACGCACTGCTGGTCGGCATCGGCGAGAACGCCGGCGTGGTCGACGTCGGCCAGGGCTACGCCGTCACCTTCAAGATCGAGTCGCACAACCACCCGTCGTACGTCGAGCCCTACCAGGGCGCGGCCACCGGCATCGGCGGCATCGTGCGCGACATCCTGGCGATGGGCGCCCGCCCGGTCGCGGTGATGGACCCGCTGCGCTTCGGCGCCCCGGACCACCCCGACACCCGCCGGGTGCTGCCCGGGATCGTCGCCGGCATCGGCGGCTACGGCAACTGCCTGGGCCTGCCCAACATCGGCGGCGAGGTCGTCTTCGACCCCTGCTACCAGGGCAACCCGCTGGTCAACGCGCTCTGCGTGGGCGTGATGAAGCACGAGGACATCCACCTGGCGCAGGCCTTCGGCGCCGGGAACAAGGTCATCCTCTACGGGGCCAGGACCGGCGGCGACGGCATCGGCGGCGCCTCCATCCTCGCCTCGGAGACCTTCGACGCCACCAAGCCGTCCAAGCGCCCCGCGGTCCAGGTCGGCGACCCGTTCCAGGAGAAGCTGCTGATCGAGTGCACCCTGGAGGTGTTCCGGGAGCGGCTGGTCTCCGGCATCCAGGACTTCGGCGCGGCCGGCCTCTCCTGCGCCACCAGCGAGCTGGCCTCGGCCGGTTCCGGCGGCATGCGGGTCGAGCTGGACGACGTGCCGCTGCGCGACAACACGCTCTCGCCCGAGGAGATCCTCATGAGCGAGTCGCAGGAGCGCATGTGCGCGATCGTCGAACCGGCGAACGTGGACCGCTTCCTGGAGATCTGCGAGAAGTGGGACGTCATCGCCACCGTCATCGGTGAGGTCACCGACGGCGAGCGGCTGGAGATCTTCTGGCGCGGCGAGCAGATCGTGGACGTGCCGCCGCGCACCGTGGCCCACGACGGCCCGGTGCTGAACCGGCCCTTCGCCCGCCCGTCCTGGCAGGACGAGCTGCAGGCCGACGCCCCCACCGCCGAGCGCCTCAAGCGCCCGGCCGGCGGGGACGAGCTGCGTACCGCGGTGCTTCAGCTGGTGGGCTCGCCGAACCAGGCCGACAAGTCCTGGATCACCTCGCAGTACGACCGCTTCGTCCTGGGCAACACCGTGCTGGCCACCCCCGAGGACTCCGGCATGATCCGCGTCGACGAGGAGTCCAACCTCGGCGTCGCCATCGCCACCGACGGCAACGGCCGCTTCGCCAAGCTCGACCCGTACACCGGCGCCCAGCTGGCCCTGGCCGAGGCGTACCGCAATGTCGCCGCGACCGGCGCCAAGCCGCTGGCCGTCTCCGACTGCCTCAACTTCGGCTCCCCCGAGGACCCGGACGTGATGTGGCAGTTCGCCGAGGCCACCCGCGGCCTGGCCGACGCCTGCCTGACCCTGGGCACCCCGGTCACCGGCGGCAATGTCTCGCTCTACAACCAGACCGGCGCGGTGGCCATCCACCCGACCCCGGTGGTCGCCGTGCTCGGCGTGATCGACGACGTCAACCGGCGTACGCCGATGGCCTTCGCGGAGGAGGGCCAGCTGGTCTACCTGCTCGGCGACACCGCCGACGAGCTGGGCGGCTCGGCCTGGACCCAGGTCGCCCACGACCACCTCGGCGGCCTGCCGCCCAGGCTGGACCTGGAGCGGGAGCGGCTGCTCGCCGAGATCCTGATCTCCGGCTCCCGGGACGGCATGATCGACGCGGCGCACGACCTCTCCGACGGCGGCCTGATCCAGGCCCTCACCGAGAGCTGCCTGCGCGGCGGGAAGGGCGCCCGGCTGGTCGTCCCCGAGGGGCTGGACCCGTTCGTGTTCCTCTTCTCCGAGTCGGCGGGGCGCGCCATCGTCTCGGTCCCCCGCAGCGAGGAGCTCCGCTTCACCGAGATGTGCGGCGTCCGCGGCCTCCCGGCCACCCGCATCGGCGTCGTCGACGGCGACAGCATCGAGATCCAGGGCCAGTTCACGCTCCCGCTGGCCGAGCTCCACGAGGCCCACACCGGCGTCATCGAGGCCCTGATCGGCTGATCCGCCGGCCACCGGAGCACCCCGGCTGCCCCCGTCCCCAGGCGACCCCGCCCCGGGACGGGGGCAGCCGTGTCACGTTTGCCGCCGCTGTTCTGTCTTACCTGTGGACACCGCGATCCGCCGCGATCCAAGGAGGCAGCAAGCCATGGCCCGAATCTCCCTCGACCCGCCGCGCACCGTGCTCTTCCGCATCGGCGCGTGGTACTCCAGGCGCGTCTACGGCGCGGTGCTCGACCCCGGGAAGGCCTACGCCCACCATGCCGGGGTGCTCCTGGCGACCACCCGCTTCGAGCGCGGGCTGGCGCGCTGGAACCGGCTCGACCCCACGCTCAAGTCCCTTGCGGTGATGGCGGTCGCGGCCCGGATCGGCTGCTCCCGGTGCCTGGACTTCGGCTACTGGGAGAGCCACAGGAAGGGCGTCCCCGCGGTCAAGCTGCGCAGCGTCCCGGACTGGCGGGACCGCACCGAGGTCTTCACCGACCTGGAACTGCTGGTGATGGAGTACGCCGAGGCGGTGACCGCGACCCCGCCCGCGGTCACCGACGAGATGACGCAGTGTCTGATCGCCGACCTGGGCGAGCCGGCCTTCGTCGAACTCACCGCGATGATCGCGGTGGAGAACCTCCGCTCGCGGGCGAACAGCGCCTTCGGGCTGGTCGGCCAGGGCCGCTTTAAAGGCTGGAGCCGGGACCGCTGCGGGACCCCGCTCCGTCGGGTAGCTTCCGAGGCGTGACCGACGCCTCCGACGCCACCACTGCCACCACCACGACCGCCACCGATGAAGCCCTGCTGCTGTTCCAGCAGCACCGCCCGGTCCTCTTCGGCATCGCCTACCGGATGCTCGGCAGCGCGGCCGACGCCGAGGACATCCTGCAGGACGCCTGGCTCAGCTGGAGCCGGGTGGACACCGCGGGCGTCGCCGAGCCCAGGGCGTACCTGGCCCGCACGGTCACCAACCTGTCCCTCAACCGGCTCAAGTCGGCGACGGTGCAACGCGAGTCCTACGTCGGCCCCTGGCTGCCGGAGCCGCTGGTGACCGGGCCGGACGCCAGCGGCGGGGTGGAGCGGGCCGAGGCGGTCTCGATGGCCATGCTGGTGGTGCTGGAGTCGCTCTCGCCGCTGGAGCGGGCCGTGTTCGTGCTCAAGGAGGTCTTCGGCTTCCCCTACGCCGAGATCGCCGGAATGCTCGACCGCACCGAGGTGTCGGTCCGTCAGGTCGGCACCCGGGCCCGCAGCCACGTCCAGGCCCGGCGCCCCCGCTACGAGGCCCCGGCCGAGGTGCGCCGCCGGGCCACCGACGAGTTCCTGGCGGCCTGCATGGGCGGGGACCTCAACCGGATGATGGAGCTGCTGGCCCCGGACGTGACGGTGTGGTCGGACGGCGGCGGCAAGATCCGCGCCGCGCTGCGGCCCATCGTCGGCGCGGACAAGGCGGCCCGCTGGATCCTGGGCGTGCTGACCGTCCGTCCGCGCCCGGACCTTGCCGTGCACCCGGTGGACGTCAACGGTCAGCCCGGCCTGCTGCTGACCTCCGCCGGAGTGGCCGACAGCGTCTTCGTGCTGGAACTGGACGAGACCGGGATCACCGGCATCCAGGTGGTCCGCAATCCCGACAAGATGCGCAACGTCAGCGTTCCGAAGCCGCCTGAGGGCCCGGCAGCTGGGTCCGGTACCAGCTGATCTTCTCCTTCAGGTGCGACTGCTGGCTGCGCAGGTCGGCGACGGTGCGCTCGACCTGCTCGTCGTGCTCGACCAGCAGCGCCATCCGCTCGGCGATGGTGCTGTCGCCGGCCCTGGCCAGCTCGGCGTAGCGGCGCATCTGCGCGATCGGCATCCCGGTGTCCCGCAGGCAGCGCAGCACACCGAGCCACTCCAGGTCCTCGTCGGCGTAGCGGCGCCGGCCGCCGGGGCCGCGCTCGATCCGGTCCAGCAGTCCGATCCGCTCGTAGTACCGCAGCGTGTCCAGGCTGAAGCCGCTGCGTTCGACCACCTGGCCGGGGGAGAGGAAGTCCTTCATGGAGGAGAGCCAAGCACCTGGAGTCCGGTCCAGGTCAAGGGTTCTGGGTACGGTGACCGCATGATCGTGCCACTGGTCCCCGCCTCCGCCGACTACCTCGCCGCCGATGACGTGATCGACCACACCCATCCGGCGGTCCGGGCCAAGGCCGCGGAGCTGCACCGCGCCGGCGACGGCACCGCCACCGCCCGGGCGGCGTACGACTTCGTCCGCGAGCGGATCGCGCACTCGCGCGACCTCGGGGAGTGGAGCGCCGCCTACACCGCCTCGGACGTCCTGGCTGCGGGCAACGCCATCTGCCACGGCAAGGCGCACCTGTTCGCCGCCCTGCTGCGGGCCAACGGCATCCCGGCCGGGCTCTGCTACCAGCGGCTGGCCGACGACGTGCCCGGCGGCTTCGTCGTCCACGGCCTCAACGCCGTGCTGCTGCAGGACCGCTGGGTGCGGCTCGATGCCCGGGGCGGCGCTCCGGGGGCCGGCGCCCGGTTCAGTACGGACCCGGCCGACGAACGGCCCGCCTTCCCGGTGGACCCGGCGCAGCAGGAGGTCGACTACCCGACCGTCCACGCCACCACCCCGCCGGCCCTGCTCGACGGCCTGCGCGCGGCCCGTCCGGACCGGCACGGCTACGACTACTACCTGCCCGCCGCGCTCTGACGGGTCCACCGCTCCAGCCGGAGCCGGGAGACCGCCACCCCGGCCAGGCACAGCACGCCGCCGACCAGGGCCACCCAGCCGGGCACCTCGCCCAGGACCAGCCATCCCAGCAGCACCGAGATCGGCGGCACCAGGTAGGTGGTCACGCCCAGCCGGCCGGCGCTGGTGCGCGCCAGCGCGTAGGCCCAGGTGGTGAAGGCCACCGCGGTCGGCAGCGCGCCCAGGTAGACGGCCCAGGCGAGCGGGGAGGCATGGGCGTGTCCGGCCTCGCGGACCAGGGCCGGGGCGAACGGCAGGCAGGTGACCGCGCCCACGGTGCAGGCCAGGAAGGTGATCTGGAGCGGCGAGACCCGGGCCAGCAGCGGCTTCTGGATCACCACCGAGCAGGAGTACGCCAGCGCGGCGACGAAGCACAGCAGCACGCCCCAGCCGACCGAGCCGCCACCGCCGCCGGAGGAGGACAGGCCGATCACGACCAGTCCGGCGAACGAGAGCGGCAGTCCCAGCATCAGCGGCCTGGGGAACCCCTCCCGCAGCACCACCCCCGCGATCAGCACCAGCAGCACCGGCGCGACGCCCACCAGCATCGACGCGGTGCCGGCGTCCACCATCCGTTCGGCGGCGTTCAGGGCCACGTTGTAGAGCCCGAACCAGAGCACCCCGCAGGCGACGATCCCGGGCCAGTCCCGGCGGGCCGGGAGCGGCTCGCGCCGGATCGCCACCATCGTCCCGAGCACCAGGCTGCCGACCAGCAGCCGCGCCAGCGCCAGCGGCCCCGGTGCCAGCGCGTGGCCGGCCGAGCGGATCCCCACGAAGGCGCTGGCCCACAGCACCACGGTGACACCGGCGGCGGCCGAGGCCAGCAGCGCCTGCCTGCGGGCGGGGGAGGACGGCGCGGACGCGGGCGTGTCGGTGCGGACGGCGGGTTCGGTGGTCATGACAGTAGCGTCGCCGCCTCAATGTCCTGGCGGCAAGCGGGATTCGTGCCTACTCTCGCTCACATGCCGCCAGCCGACACCAGCTCACGGGAGCGCAGGGGCCCCCGGGCCCGCAGCTACGACCCCGCCCGCACCCGGGCCGCCCTCGCCGCCCAGACCGAGGTCCTCCGCACCGCCGTCCACGGCCTGTGCGCGGACGACGCGGCCGAGGCCCTGCTGGCCCGGCCCACCCGGCTCGGCGGGTGGCGGGTCCGGGAGCTGGTGGCCCATCTCGGCTTCGTCCTGGACTGGGTGCCGCGGAACCTCGGCGCCGACGTCCCGGCCGGCGCCGCGCTGCTCTCGCCGACCGCCTGGGTGACCGGCACCCGGACCGCCGCGGCCGACATCGACGAGGGCGTGCGCGAGTACGCGGCCGAGGCCTTCGGCGGCAGCCCCGGACAGGTCGCCGCCGAGTTCGACCGGGCCGCCGACCTGCTGCTGAGGACGCTCGCCGAGGAGCACGCCGCCGGCCTGGCACTGCCGACCCGCTACGGTCCGATGCTGCTCTCCGACTTCCTGGTCACCCGGCTGCTGGAGACCGTCGTGCACGGCGACGACCTGGCCGACGCCCTCGGCACCGAGGTCCCGCACGACCGGCAGGCGCTGGCCGCCACCACCCGGCTGCTCGCCGACGCCCTGGCCGGGCAGGCCCCCGGCGGCTCGGTGGAGCTGCGGATCCCCCCGTTCGCCGTGGTCCAGTGCGTGGCGGGCCCGCGCCACACCCGGGGCACCCCGCCCAACGTGGTCGAGACCGCCCCGCTGCCGTGGATCCGCCTGGCCACCGGCCGGGCCGCCTGGGCGGAGCTGCTGGACGTGGCGCAACTCACGGCTTCCGGCGAGCGCAGTGATCTTTCTTCGCTACTCCCGGTGATGGGCTGATCCGTTTCGCCCGATATCTACGCGCGTCGGCGATCCGCTGCGTGACCTGCGGCCGTCCCCCGTTCGGCTGGCACCGCCGGACTGCCCTAGACTCGGTGGCGTGCCACGCGGTGACGGACGACTCAGCCATGACCTCCTTCCCGGCGAGAAGGGCCCCCAGGACGCCTGCGGTGTCTTCGGTGTCTGGGCCCCCGGTGAAGAGGTCGCCAAACTCACCTACTTCGGGCTGTACGCCCTGCAGCACCGCGGACAGGAGTCCGCGGGCATCGCAGTGAGCAACGGCTCCCAGATCCTGGTCTACAAGGACATGGGTCTGGTCTCCCAGGTCTTCGACGAGACCTCCCTCGGCTCGCTGCTCGGCCACATCGCCGTCGGCCACGCCAGGTACTCCACCACCGGCTCCTCGGTGTGGGAGAACGCCCAGCCCACCTTCCGGGCCACCGCCCAGGGCTCGCTGGCGCTCGGCCACAACGGCAACCTGGTGAACACCGCCGAACTGGCCGAGATGGTCGCGCAGCTCCCCGGCGAGCAGCACGTCTCCCGCTCCGGCCGGTCCGCGGTCACCAATGACACCGACCTGGTCACGGCCCTGCTGGCGGGCTACCCGGACCTCTCCATCGAGGAGACCGCCCGGCAGATCCTGCCCAAGGTCAAGGGCGCCTTCTCGCTGGTCTTCATGGACGAGCAGACCCTCTACGCCGCCCGCGACCCGCAGGGCATCCGCCCGCTGGTGCTGGGCCGGCTGGAGCGCGGCTGGGTGGTCGCCTCGGAGACCGCGGCGCTGGACATCGTCGGCGCCTCGTTCATCCGCGAGGTCGAGCCGGGCGAGCTGATCGCGGTGGACGAGAACGGGCTGCGCAGCTCCCGCTTCGCCGAGTCCAAGCCCAAGGGCTGCGTCTTCGAGTACGTGTACCTGGCCCGTCCGGACACCACCATCGCCGGGCGGAACGTGCACCTCTCCCGGGTCGAGATGGGCCGCCGGCTGGCCAAGGAGGCCCCGGCCGAGGCCGACCTGGTGATAGCGACTCCGGAGTCGGGGACCCCGGCCGCCATCGGCTACGCCGAGGCCAGCGGCATCCCCTACGGCTCGGGCCTGGTGAAGAACGCCTACGTCGGGCGCACCTTCATCCAGCCCAACCAGACCATCCGGCAGCTCGGCATCCGGCTGAAGCTGAACCCGCTGAAGGACGTCATCAAGGGCAAGCGGCTGGTGGTCGTGGACGACTCGATCGTCCGCGGCAACACCCAGCGCGCCCTGGTCCGGATGCTGCGCGAGGCCGGCGCCGCCGAGGTGCACATCCGGATCTCCTCGCCGCCGATCAAGTGGCCCTGCTTCTTCGGCATCGACTTCGCCACCCGGGCCGAATTGATAGCGAACGGCCTGTCGGTGGACGAGATCGGCGCCTCGCTGGGCGCCGACTCGCTCGCCTTCATCAGCACCGAGGGCATGGTCGAGGCGACCGACCAGCCCCAGGAGCGGCTCTGCACCGCCTGCTTCACCGGTGAGTACCCGATGGAGCTGCCCGACCCGGAACTGCTCGGCAAGCACCTGCTGGAGGCGGAGATCGCCTCGGCCGGGCGCGCGCCGGGCGTGCGCAACGCCGGGAAGAACCGCAGCGACGCCGACGGCGTGCAGTCCATGCTCGGCGGCATCGGCGCGGCCGACGCCCTGCGCCGCCCCTGATTTTCGTCTCTCCCGTTGAAAGGGCCGTTCTGATGAGCGACCAGACCACTCCCGGCGCCGGCGCCGGCGCCACCTACGCCGCCGCCGGAGTCTCCATCGAGAACGGCGACCTCGCCGTCGAACTGATGAAGCAGTGGGTCTCCAAGGCCACCAGGCCCGAGGTGGTCGGCGGCCTCGGCGGCTTCGCCGGGCTGTTCGACGCCAGCGCCCTGAAGCGGTACGAGCGCCCCCTGCTCGCCTCCGCGACCGACGGCGTGGGCACCAAGGTCGCCCTGGCCGCCGCCATGGACAAGCACGACACCATCGGCCACGACCTGGTCGGCATGGTCGTGGACGACCTGGTGGTGTGCGGCGCCGAGCCGCTGTTCATGACCGACTACATCTGCGTCGGCAAGGTCCACCCGGAGCGGGTCGCCCAGATCGTCAAGGGCATCGCCGAGGGCTGCGTGCTGGCCGGCTGCGCCCTGGTCGGCGGCGAGACCGCGGAGCACCCCGGGCTGCTCGGCCCGGACGAGTACGACGTGGCGGGCGCCGGCACCGGCGTGGTCGAGGCCGACGCGCTGCTGGGCGCCGACCGGGTGCGGGCCGGTGACGTGGTCATCGCGATGGCCGCCTCCGGGCTGCACTCCAACGGCTACTCGCTGGTCCGGCACGTGCTGCTGAACGAGGCCGGCTGGAAGCTGGACCGCCGGGTCGAGGAGTTCGGCCGGACCCTGGGCGAGGAACTGCTGGAGCCGACCAGGATCTACTCGCTGGACTGCCTGGCGCTGATCCGGGCCACCGAGATCCACGCCTTCTCGCACGTCACCGGGGGCGGACTGGCCGCCAACCTGGCCCGGGTGATCCCCGAGGGCCTGCACGCCCGGCTCGACCGGGGCACCTGGACGCCGCTGCCGGTGTTCCGGACCGTGGCCCAGGTCGGCCGGATGGAGACGCTGGAGATCGAGAAGACGCTGAACATGGGCATCGGCATGGTCGCCGTGGTCCCGGCCGAGTCGGTGGACACCGTGCTGGCGGTGCTGGCCGACCGCGATGTCGAGGCCTGGCCGCTGGGCGACATCGTCGAGCGCGGCGGCGAATGGTCCGATGGCGGCGCAGCACTGTACGGCGCGTACGCGGAGTAGGAGAGTAGGGGCACGAGGGGCGCGCCGGTTGCGGCAGCGCCCCCGTCCAGTTCCGGCCCCTGTCCGCCGCGGGCCCGTCCGTCAAGGTCGGGGCCGGGTGGGCGAACGCCTTCGGTGCGCGGATACGCCGAAGGGCCGACCCGGTCGGCACCGGATCGGCTCTTCGGTCGGCTCGAAGAGGTCAAGCGTGTTTGCGGGCGTGGTGGCCCGCTGGCTCATCCTCTTCGTCTTCGTCGTCCTCGCCGTTGTACAGCTGTGCGTACGAGGCGTACGGATCGTCGTCATCCTCATCGTCATCGAGAGGCTCCGGATTCACCGGTTCCCTCGTTGGCGATGCGCCCAGCTCGTTGGCCAGACGTGACGGGTCGAAACCCACGTCGCCGTACTTCAGCTGGCGGGCGACCTTTGTCTGCTTGGCCTTGGCCCGGCCGCGCCCCATGGCTCGACCCCCTCAACGACGGGGCTCATGGCCCCGAGTCTTGACACGCGTTCATGATGAAGAACGACCCCTCGCCGGAGTGAGAGGGTCGGTCCTTAGAGCAATAACGGTACCTGCTTACAGCGCCGTACGGTACGCCGCCCGTGCGACATGCCGCACCCCGGCTCGGGTTGTGACCATATCGATGCAGGTCAGAGCAGGAATGAGTGGCTTTCGCAGGACTCGTCCCGGAGCGCCGGAAGGGGCCGCTCCAGGACGATTGTCCCCCGTCCGGGCACTCCGTATCCCTCGGACGGCCCTGTCAGGTGAGAATGCCGTTCTTGTCTGCTTCGCCGTCGGCGGCCCCGTCGGGGGCGCTGCTCCGGCCGTCGGTCGGGCTACTGCTTCCGGGGTCCGGTGAGCAGGATCGAGCGGAGCCGGCCGATGTCCGCCATCCGGCGTTCGGCCAGGCGGTCCGCGGAGACGGCCGGGGGCACGCCGTCGGCCCGGGCCCGGTCGAAGATCTCCAGGGTGGTGTCGAAGATCTTCGCGGCCTTGGCCCTGGCCCGCTCGAAGACGAAGCCCTGGATCTCGTCCGCCACCTGGATCACTCCGCCGGCGTTCACCACGTAGTCGGGCGCGTAGAGGATCCCGCGGTCGGCGAGGTCCTTCTCGACGCCGGGGTGGGCCAGTTGGTTGTTGGCCGCGCCGCAGACGATTCCGGCGGTGAGGGCCGGGACGGTGGTGTCGTCCAGTGCGCCGCCGAGGGCGCAGGGGGCGTAGACGTCCAGGTCGGCGCGGATCAGCGCGTCGGCGTCGGCGACGACCTCGACCTGGGGGTGCTCGGCGCGGACCCGCTCGACGGCCTCCGCGCGGACGTCGGTGACCACCACCCGGGCGCCCTCCTCGACCAGGTGCCGGACCAGGTAGTGGCCGACCTTGCCGATCCCGGCCACGCCGACCCGGCGGCCCTCCAGCGAGGGGCTGCCCCAGCGGTGCTGGGCCGAGGCGCGCATGCCCTGGAACACCCCGAAGGCGGTCAGCACCGAGGAGTCCCCGGCGCCGCCGTGCTCGGGGGAGCGGCCGGTCACGTAGTCGCACTCGCGGGCGACCACGTCCATGTCGGCGACGTAGGTGCCGACGTCGCAGGCGGTGACGTAGCGCCCGCCGAGGGACTGGACGAAGCGGCCGTAGGCGCGCAGCAGCGCCTCGCTCTTGTCGCCGCCCTCGGCGCGCGGGGCCGGATCGCCGATGATCACGGCCTTGCCGCCGCCCAGGTCGAGTCCGGCCAGGGCGTTCTTGTAGGACATCCCCCGGGCCAGGTTGAGGGCGTCCTGGACCGCCTCCTCCTCGGAGGCGTAGGGGTGGAACCGGGTGCCGCCGAGGGCCGGGCCCAGGGCGGTGGAGTGGATGGCGATGACGGCCTTGAGGCCGCTGTCGCGGTCGTGGCACAGGACGACCTGCTCGTGGCTGTCGCCGGGGGCCGCTTCGGTCTCGGAGGCGAAGATCCGGCGCAGTACGCCGGAGCGCTCGCTGACATCGGTCACGGTGGTGACTCCATTGTCGGACGGCGCCCGCTGATGTGGTGCGGGCGTTGTGTCTGAAGCGTAGGACCGGCGTGGCTCGCCGTGCGACGATGCGGGACGTGGCTACCTTGCGGACCTCGGTACGACCTCCCTACGCCGCCTACTTGCGCGTGTACGAGCCGCTGGCTGCCTTCCGGGAGCCGGAGCGGTCCTACTGGCAGGGCTATGCCGCGGCCCGGCGCGGCCCGGCGGCGGTGGCCGGGGCGACCGCGCTGGAGGAGGCCCGGCGGCGGCTGGCCGACCTGATCGCGGTGCCGCCGGTGGCCGTGCCCGAGCAGGAGAGCCGGGAGGCCTTCGTGCACGAGGCGGACGGCGTGGTCTACCTCTGCCCGTGGCGCACCCGGCTGCGGAGCTGGATGGCCCTGGAGGAGCTCCAGGAGCTGCTCCCGGCGCCGCTGCTGGACGCGGCGGTACCGGCGGGCGTACGGGCGGCCGCGGAGGCCGACTGGGACCGCTGGAGGGCGCAGAACCCGGACGGGCGGCCGTGGATCCTCACCGAGACCTGGAACGTGCCGGTGCGCTGGTTCCTGCTCTTCGGCCCGGAGGACCGGGAGTTCGAGCCGGGCCGCTGGACGGACGGCGCCGGCGCGGACGGCGGCGACGGCGCGGACACCTCGGACGCCGCGGAGGGCGCGGACGAGCCTGCGGGGGGCGTGAAGCGGCGGACCGCGCCGGTGATGCGCTACCGGACACCGATGGCCCAGGCGCGCAGGCGGGTCGCCCGCGGTTTCCGGGTGCTCCGGGACACCCTGGACGAGGGGCCGATGGTCGCCGGGGTGGAGGAGGTCGGCCGCTGGCTGGAGGAGTTCCACCCCCGTTCGCTGGTGGAGCTGGACTACGGCGGCCTGGTGGACGTCATCCCCGAGGAGGGCCTGGCGGCGGACCGCTCGGTCGAGGAGGTAGCCGAGGGAATAGCGGCTCTGCGCGAGGGGGACGGCGCCGGGGCGGGCCGCTCCTACCGGGCGCTGACCGAGCGCTGGCGGCGGGTGCAGGAGCTCCAGTACGCGAACTGACGGTGGGTCGGATCGTCCCGGCGGGCGCTCGGGAACGGCTCTGGCGGAGTTCCGCCACGACAGTTCACGCCACGGCTGGACCAGACCACCTCTGGGGACGCATGGCATCCTTCCCTCATACGTCACACGGGGGCTTATCTCCCGCCCACATGGGACCAACGTCCTGGAACGGGTCAATACCCCACGAACGTGACGTGACTCACCGTTGACGCGAAGTACTCTCAGGGTGTCAAAATAGGACAACCAGCCTCACCGCAGATCAATGTGTCCACAACCTGTGGAGATCTGCGGAGGATCGAGAGACTTCGCGGGGGACGCGGGGGGTCTGGGCATGTCATGACTGATCGTCACTAAGGGGTGACTGTCCGCTATGGCATGGTCCATGGCCATCCGTCGAGCTTGAACCCGCGAGGGTCAATTCCGATGGTTTGGCCGTCGGTGCTGGACGGATGGTGTAGTTGTAGTGCCGAGGACAAGCCGTTCGTCCTATTACCGACTCGGTCGGCGCATGCCATTTCGGGCATCGCAGACCAAGGTGCAGAATTTGAAGGAAAGAACCGCGTTGGTTCGGTTCTCCCGAGGAGGCCGCTCATGACCGCTCGTACCCCTGACGCCGAACCGCTGCTGACGCCGGCTGAGGTTGCCACCATGTTCCGCGTTGACCCCAAGACGGTCACTCGCTGGGCCAAGGCCGGCAAGCTCACGTCGATCCGTCCGCTCGGTGGGCACCGCCGCTACCGTGAGGCGGAGGTCCGCGCTCTGCTGGCGGGCATTCCGCAGCAGCGCAGCGAGGCCTGAGGCTCGTAGTAACACCTCGTTTTCTGCGTCGGCACGCAGTAATTCGAGATCTTGCAGTGCACCTGAAACACAGAGAAGTCGCACCGAACTCCGCCGGGTTCGGTGCGACTTCTTTTTGCTGGTCAGGGTGGCCTTATCTGCCGGTGCAATTGTACATATAAAATTGATGCCCTCGTCGGGGTGCCGATGTGAGAGCATCTCAAGAAAATTTAAGTGACCTGTGTCACAGGTGTCACGGATGTGACAGCGGATGCACACGGGAACACACCGGAACGCACATCAGCCCGAATCCGGTGGGATTCGGGCTGATCACTGCGACCTCGACGGGACTTGAACCCGCGACCTCCACCTTGACAGGGTGGCGAGCTAACCAACTGCTCCACGAGGCCAGGCTGTGCTGTTCGACTCCCAGACCATACTCCATTCCGGGGGGTGAGGTCCAAACGCAGGTGGGACGCAGGTGGGCGCCGCCGGGGATCGCCCCGGGGATCAGTCGGCCGCCCCCAGCAGCGTTCCGGCGAGGTAGGTGACGCCCATGGCGAGCGCGCCGCCCGCGACGTTGCGCAGCACCGAGGCACGGACCGGAGCGCGACCCAGCCGCGCGCTCCCCCAGCCGCAGAGCGCCAGGGCCGCCAGGACCGACACCACCGTGACGTACAGCCGGACCGACGCCGGCGGCAGCACCATGGCCAGCAGCGGCAGCAGGGCGCCCGCGGTGAAGGCCAGGAAGCTCGCCCCGGCCGCGTGCCACGGGTTGGTGAGCTCGTCCGGGTCGATGCCCAGCTCGGTCTCGGCGTGGGCGCCCAGGGCGTCGTGGGCGGTCAATTGCCGGGCCACCTCGGCGGCGAGGTCCGGGGTGAGCCCCTTCTGCTGGTACAGGCCGGCCAGCTCGGCGAGTTCCGCCTCCGGGGTGCGGTCCAGTTCCAGCCGTTCCAGGTCCAGCGCGGCCTGCTCGGAGTCGCGCTGGGTGCTGACCGAGACGTACTCCCCGGCCGCCATCGACAGCGACCCGGCGAGCAGGCCGGCGAGGCCGGCGGTCAGCAGCGTCTGCGCGGAGCCGGTCGCCCCGGCGACGCCGACCACCAGGCCGGCGGTGGACACGATGCCGTCGTTGGCGCCGAGGACGGCGGCGCGCAGCCAGTTCAGCCGGGTGGCCAGGCCGTCCTGGTGCGGTTCGTGCGGAGCGTCGGCACTGTCGGTGGTCACTCCGGGGAGTCTGCCCGCAGGACGGCGGAGCGGCTACTCGTCGCGGGGCGTGTCGCGGGTTCCGGCGCCCGCTCGGGTGCAGGCCGCCAGCAGGGCGCGGATGTCGTTCGAGATGATCGCGTCCACCCCGGCCGAGGCCAGCGCCGCCATCCGCAGCGGGTCGTCCACCGTCCAGGTGCTCACCTTCAGGCCCCGGCGCTGGATCCGGGCCACCCTGCCCCGGGTGAGCAGCCGGTGGTGCGGATTGAAGAACTGCGGGCGCACCCGGCGCATCAGCCCGGCGCGCGGCGGCAGCACGGACTCCCAGCTCATGGCGATGGCCGCCTCCGGCGCCGCCGCCCGCACGTCCACCAGCGCGGCCGGTACCCCGGTGAAGACGCTGCCGCCGAGCAGTCCCATCGACCGCACCAGCTCCACCGACACCCTGGCCTCGGACGGCGCCGGGACGTCCACCATCAGCGGGACGCCGCTGTCGGCGGCGAGCTCCAGCGCCTGACGCAGCGTCGGGATCCGCCAGTCGCCCTCGTGCGCGAGCCCGTCCAGCTCGGCGTGGCTGAGCGCGTCCACCCGCAGGTCGTGGCCCCACAGCCGGTTCAGCGTCTCGTCGTGCAGCAGCACCGGGACCCCGTCCCGGGTCAGCCGCACGTCGATCTCCACCCAGTCGGCGCCGAGCCCGATCGCCGACTCCACCGAGGGCAGGGTGTTCTCCCGCAGCAGCAGCGGATCGCCGCGGTGCGCCACCAGAAGTGTCATAAAAGGGAGTCTGCCCTCCCGAACCGGGCGCGGGCGAACGGACGGTGGGGGTATTGCCCGACGGTCTGTCGGTGCGTGTGTGTACTGTGAGCCCGCTCCACACCGAACCATCACTCAAGAATCTTGGGAGCACGGTGTCTCGTCGCCGACTCATAGTTCTGGCTGCCACTGGCGCAGCCGCTGTCATCGCAGTTCCCGGCACGGCCCTCGCCGCGGGTTCGACCACCGCCCCCGCCGTGTCCAAGCTGGTCGTCCAGAAGGTTCCGCTGACGACCACCTCGGTGGAGGGCCTCACCGGCTTCTCCCACCCGGTCTTCTCCCCGCGCGCGGCCGGCGTCAGGGCCGCCGCCTCCACCCTGTCGTTCACCCCCACCCGCACCCCGGGCAAGGGCGCCTATGACGTCGAGTACAGCATCGACGTCACCGGCAGCACCGGTGCGGTGACCCTGACGGCCAGTTGGGACGGTGTCAAGGCCACCCCGATCACGGCGTCCGGCGACGGTGCTGTGGCGATCGGGCACACGTTCACCACGGTGGGCGAACACACCCTCAGCGTCAGCGTGACCGATCAGACCGGAACCTTCACCAACGGCACGCCCGTGTACCCCGACGGTTCGGACTACACCGCCTACGGTCCGACCCGACTGCTGGACACCCGCGTCAGCAAGACCACGCTCAAGCCGAACACCACGGTCAAGGTGAAGGTCGGTGGCAACGGCGGCATCTCCGCCTACGCCATCGCGGCGATACTCAACCTGACCGTCACCAATGCCACCGGCGGCGGCTACATCACGGCCTACCCCGACGGCTCCGGCCGCCCGCCGAGCTCCAACGTGAACTTCGCGGCCAAGCAGACCGTGGCCAACCTGTCCTTCGTCCCCGTGGGCAGCGGGGGCTACGTGGACCTCTACAACGGCAGCAAGGGCACCGTCGACGTGATCGCCGACATCGACGGCTACTTCAGCCAGACCGCGGCCAGCGGCTACACCCCGGTCGGGCCGACCCGGCTGGTCGACACCCGCAAGGGCACCGGCGCGACCAAGGCGCAGATCCCCGCGAAGGGTTCCATCGCGGTCCAGATCGCGGGCAAGGCCGGCGTGCCCAGCGGGGTCACCGCAGTGGCGCTGAACGTCACCGCGACCAACGACAAGTCGGGCGGATACCTCACCACGTACCCGGACGGCAGCACCCCGCCGACGGCGTCCAACGTGAACTTCTCCGCCAACGAGACCGTCGCCAACGCGGTGGTCGTGCCGGTGGGCGCGGACGGCAAGATCCGCATCGCCAACGGCCCGGGGCTGGGCGTCGACGCCGTCGTGGACGTCGCGGGCTACTACAGCGCGGGCAGCACCAGCGCCTTCCTGCCGACCGACCCCACCCGGGTGGAGGACAGCCGGACCAAGCAGCCGATGGCCGCCTACGGTGGCATCAGCCTGCAGCTCGAGAAGAACGGGACGGAGGCGCTGCCGACGGCCCTGGTGTACAACGCGACGGTTCCGGTGGCCACCGGCCCCGGCTACCTCGCAGTGACGCCCGAGCCCACGACGGCGCCGACCTCGCTCCCCAGCGTCTCCACGCTGAACTTCGTGAAGAACCAGACGGTGCCGAACCTGGTCCAGGCCACCCCGGGCGCGACGACCGGAGCCATCGACTTCTGGAACGTCTCCGCCACGCCCAACCACCTGGTGGTGGACCTGTTCGGGTACTACCTGAACTACTGATCACGAACCGCTGATCCTGAACCACTGATCAGCAGTGCCGTCCCACCCGCTCGTTGCCGCAGGGCAGCTGCCTCTCAGCGCAGCTGCCCTGCGGCGCGTCCGCGCCCCGCCGTCTTCCGCAATGCCCGCCGGTGGCGCACCGTGGTCGGATGGACACAGCTCGGGGTGGGGGCGCCGTGGCGGCGTCGGGAGCGGATGCGCTGGCCGCGTACGCGGCGGACGTGCTGGGGTCGGTGCGGCGGCGGGACCAGCGGGCCAGGGCGGTGGGCTGGCTGGAGCGGGCGGTGCTGGACGGGGGAGCCGGCGGCGGCGTGCCGCGGAACCTGCGGTACTTCGTCAACCGCTCACCCTGGGATCCCGCACCGGTGCTGCGGCGGATCGCCGAACGGGTGCTGCCGGTGCTCGGACCGCAGGCCTGGGTGGTCGAGGACGTCTCCTTCCCCAAACGGGGGCGGCTGTCGGTCGGTGTGGCCCGGCAGTTCAGCGCCGGCCTGGGCCGCAGGGCCCGCTGCCAGGTGGCGGTGGGCGTGCACGCCGTGGTCCCGGAGGCGTCCTGCCCGCTGCAGTGGCGGCTGTTCCTGAACCAGGAGTGGGCCGACGACGCGGAGCGGCGGCAGCAGGCGCGGGTGCCCGTCGGGATCGGGCACCGGGAGAAGTGGCGACTGGCCCTGGACGCCCTGGACCAGCTGGCCGGGTGGGGGATGGTGCCACCAGTGCTGGTCGCCGACTCGGCCTACGGGACCGGCACCGCGTTCCGGGCCGGCCTGGCCGCTCGCGGGGTGCCCCATCTGGTCGGTGTGCACGGCGAGCTGACGGTGCATCCGGAGGCGCTGCGGCCCGCCGGGAGCACCGGCGCGGGTCGCGGCGCGCGCGGGCTGCCGCGCTACCGGGAGGCACCGTGGTCGGTCCGGGCGATGGCCCAGAGCGCCGGACGGGAGGCCTACGCCAGGGTCGACGGGGCCGGCCCGGCGACCCGCTTCCTGGCCCTGCGGGTGCGCCCGGCCGGGGCCCGGACCCGCCGGCTGGTGCGGGATGCGGCGGTGGCCCGCGAGGGCCGCTGGGACGGGGTGCTGCCGGTCGCCGGGCTGCTCGCCGAGTGGCCCGACGCGGCACCCGCGCCCTCCGGCTTCTGGCTGACCGATCTGCCCGAGCGGACTCCGCTGCCCGAGCTGGTGCGGCTGGCGGGGAGCCGGAGCAGGGTCGCCGAGGACCGTGTGGTGATGCGGGACAGGCTGGGGTTCGGGCACTACGAGGGCCGGTCCTGGCCGGGCTGGCACCACCACGTCACGCTGAGCACCGCCGCCCACGCCTTCACCGTCGAGCAGCGGCTCGGCTGAGATCCCGTCAGGTCCCGAGGCGGCGGGCCTGAGGCAAGCGGACACTGCTCGGCAAACCCGCGTGTACCCCGGACGGGTCTGCGCGGTCGCGGTGCGTCCGGTTCGGCGCCCACGATGGGGCCAGGTGCGGGATCAGGAGCCCGGCCCCGGACGATGGGTGCGACGGTGGGCGTTTTTCACGTGGGTACAGGCACGCGTGCGGGGCGGCTGACGCTGGCCGGTGCGCTTCTCGCCGGGGGGACGGCCGCGGTCGTCGGGCTGGCGGCGTGCAGCAGCTCCTCCAGCAACGCGGGCGGTTCCGCCTCGTCGGCGGCCGCCTCGATGTCCGCCACCGCGGCCGCCACCGCGTCGTTCTCGGGGGAGGGCCCCTCGTCGCTGGCCTCCAAGGCGGCCTCCGCGGTGGCGGCGGCCGAGTCGGCGGCCGCCTCCTCGGCCGCGGCCGCCACGGCCTTCGCCTCCTCCGCGGCGGCGGGCACCGCCGCGATCAAGGCCGCCGCGACGGCGGCGCTGGCGAAGGTGGAGGGCAGCGGCAACGCCATGGCCGACGTCGGGCTGACCGGCCTCAACCGCGACCGGACCGGCGGCCTCTACGCGGCCATCGTCAACATCACCAACCGGACCGGCTCGACCGCGAACTTCGCGGTGCAGGTCGACTTCGTGGACGGTTCGGGCAAGGTGGTCGACAGCGACGTGGTCGGCGCCGCCGATCTGGCGGCCGGTCAGAAGGCCCAGCCGGTGGCCTTCAGCACCAAGCCGTCCGAGCTCAACCTGGTCCCCAGGGTCGCCAAGGCCCAGCACTACTGAGCACGGGTTCGGCCGAGAGGGTATTTCTTCCGGGCGCAGCGGCGTGCCCACGTATGGATCAGATATACATATGGGACAGATGGGGCACCGCCCAGCGCGAGGAGCCCCTCCCATGAGTACTGCCGCCGCCGCTCCCGACGATTCGGGCAAGCGGTCCTTCACCCAGCGCATGCTGGACGGCATCGAGAAGGCGGGCAACAAGGTCCCGCATCCGGCCGTGATCTTCCTGCTGCTGATCGTCCTGGTGGTCGTGCTGTCGGCGATCCTGTCGGCGTTCGGCGTCCATGCGACCTACGAGACCGCCTCGCCGGCACCGGTCGCCGGCTCGGTCACCTATCCGCAGGGCACGAGCGAGCCCACGGTGAGCTACCCGCCGGGTGCGGCGCTCCACCCCGACGTGCACGTCACCACCGAGACCACGCACGTCAAGAGCCTGCTGACGGCCGACGGCATCCGCTTCATCTTCACCTCGGCGGTGGACAACTTCACCGACTTCGGTGTGGTCGGGGTGATCCTGGTGGCCATGGTCGGGGTGGGGCTCGCCGAGGAGGCGGGCCTGATCGGGGCGCTGATCCGAAAACTCGTCGCGGTCTCCCCGCCGGCGACGCTGACCTTCATCATCGTGCTGCTGGGCGTCCTGTCCAGCATCGCCTCGGACGCCGGCTACCTGGTGCTGATCCCGCTGGGCGCGGTCGCCTTCAAGAGCGTCGGACGCCATCCGCTGGCCGGGCTGGCCGCGGCCTTCGCCGCGGTCGGCGCCACCTTCGGGGTGAACGTCCTGATCACCCCGGTCGACGGCATCGTCACCGAGGTCACCAACGAGGCGATCCACCTGGTCGACCCCAACCGCAGCATCGACCTGACCTCGAACCTCTACTTCGGCATCGCCTCGACGTTCTTCCTGGCGATCGTCATCACCGTGCTCACCGAGAAGTTCGTCGAACCGAGCCTGGGCCCGTACCAGCCGCCGGCGCAGGCCGTCGCGGAGGAGGAGGCGGAAGGGACGCTCGCCCCCGAGCGGGAGGCGCGCGGCCTGAAGTTCGCCCTCTACGGGCTGCTGGCCGTCGTGGTGGTGCTGGTGCTGCTCACCGCGTTCCCGAGCGCTCCGCTGCGGAACCCGGAGACCGGCAGCGTCTTCGACAACTCGCCCTTCATGGACAGCCTGATCTTCATCATCATGCTGCTCTTCCTGGTGGCGGGGCTCTGCTACGGCGCCGGGGCCGGGACCCTCAAGGGCAGTGCCGCCGCGATGGCCGCCATCACCAAGACCTTCGCCGGCCTGGGCGGGCTGATCTTCCTGCTGTTGATCATCGCCCAGTTCATTGCCTACTTCAACTACTCCAACATGGCCACGGTGATCGCGGTGAAGCTGGCCGACGCGCTGGAGCGGGCCAACATCGGGGCGGTCTGGCTGCTGATCGGGTTCATCCTGGTGACCCTGGTCCTGGACATCATCATCCCCGGCGTCATCCCCAAGTGGGCGATCTTCGCGCCGATCTTCATCCCGCTGTTCATCCGCCTCGGCGTGGCCCCGCAGACCATCCTGGCCGCCTACCGGGTCGGCGACGGCCCGATGAACATCGTGACCCCGCTGATGGTCTACATCCCCTTCATCGTGCTGCTCACCCAGAAGTACAAGAAGGAGGCCGGGGTGGGCACGGTGGTGTCGATGATGCTGCCCTACACCCTGGTGGTCGCCGTCACCTGGCTGATCTTCTTCATCGCCTGGTACCTGATCGGCATCCCGCTGGGGCCGGGTGCACCCGTGCACCTCTAGGGCGAGCTGGACTTCCGCCGGAGCCCGTCCGCGGCGTCTGCCTGGTCGGTCGCGCAGTTCCCGGCGCCCCCAGGGGGCTGCAACTTGCCCACAGCGGTCAGTTGCAGCCCCCTCAGGGGCGCGGGGAACTGCGCGACAAGCCCCCTACGGTCCGCAGCCGAAAATCCCTCAGACGCCCCCAGGACCCACCCACGGCCCGCTCCCCAGTACGTCTCCGACCAGGACCACCTGGTAGCCCCGCTCGGAGAGCAGGTTCAGCGCCCTGGTCAGCATCGCCCGCGCCGTCGCGTCCACGGCCGTCACCCGGTCGAGGTCCAGGACCAGCCGTCCCGGGGCCGACGGCACGCGATCGGCCAGGGCGAACAGCAGCCGTTCCGCCGCCGTGAAGTCCAGCGCCCCCTGTGCCGCCAGCAGGGCCTCGCCGCCGGCCACCGCCTCGGCGCCGTCCGGGAGAACCGTCGCCGCTCCCGGCGCGGGGTTGTGCATCAGGTGCAGGCCGAACCGCTCCGACAGCTCGCGCAGCACCGCCACTCCCCGCACCGGATTCCCCACCCGGTCCAGCCGGGGGCTGTGCACCGCCACGCCGAAGCGCGCCGGGGCGACCGCGACCAGGCCGCCCGACACCCCGCTCTTGGCCGGCAGCCCCACCCGCAGCATCCACTCGCCCGCCGCGTCGTACATCCCGCAGGTGGCCATCACCGCCAGCACCTGCACGGCGACCGGCTCCGGGACGACGGCCTCGCCGGTCACCGGGTTGACCCCGCCGTTCCCCAGCGTCGCGGCCATCACCGCCAGGTCCTCGACGGTGGCGCGCACCGAGCACTGGCGGAAGTAGGTGT
The DNA here is from genome assembly GCF_000719095.1 of Streptacidiphilus jeojiense. Classification (GTDB taxonomy): domain Bacteria; phylum Actinomycetota; class Actinomycetes; order Streptomycetales; family Streptomycetaceae; genus Streptacidiphilus; species Streptacidiphilus jeojiensis. Next base: position 102,768 of record NZ_JOEH01000017.1, read on the forward strand.
CCACCGCCTCCGCCGGGTCGCCGGCCAGTGCACCGGTCCCACGCATCAGATAGGCCAGCGCCCGGTTGCGGTCCCCGGTCTCCGCCTCCGAGCGGTACACCGCCTCGTCGACCTCCAGCCGGCGCCCGGCGAAGCGGCCCAGGCAGTCCAGGATCCGCGCGAAGCGCTCCCCGGGGTCCGCTGCCGGGACCAGCGCGGTGACCGCGATGGCGCCCGCGTTGATCATCGGGTTCGCCGGGCGCCCGGTCACCGGGTCCAGGCTGATCGCGTTGAACGCCTCGCCGCTGGGCTCGCAGCCGACCCGCCGGCCCACCGGGTCCGTGCCGAGCTCGGCCAGGGCCAGGGCGAGGACGAAGGGCTTGGTCACCGACTGCAGGGTGAAGCCGGTCCCGGAGTCGCCCGCCTGGTAGCGGTGCCCGTCCATGCTCACCAGGGCCAGGCCGAAACAGTCCGGGTCGGCCAGGGCCAGCTGCGGGATGTAGTCGGCCACCTCGCCCTGGTCCAGGTCCCGGCAGCGGCGGTACAGGTCGGCCAGGGCCTCGCTGACGACATCGATACCGGCAGGTCGCTGAGGCGGCGTCATGCTCCGATCGTGCTGGACGGGAGCGGGGCCGGCCACTCGGACGGCGGGTCCACCGGCTCCGCCGCGCGCGTGCGGGCGCGGGTCCGGGTGCGTTGCCGGGTGCGTTTCCGCGAGGTGGGCCAGAGCAGCACATAGGCGGTGGAGAGCACCACGAAGCCGAGCCGGACCAGCCCGCGCGCCGGGTCCGAGGGGATCAGCAGCGTCCCCCCGTACAGCGACAGCAGCGCGATCCAGCTCCACCACGGCACCAGCCGCCGCTGGCCCACCGCGTCCCAGATCAGCGTGCCCAGCAGCACCGAGGCGGTGTAGTAGGTGTAGACGCTGGGGTCCAGCAGGATCCGGGCGTCGGCGCCCAGCAGCACCACGGCCGGCCAGCGCCCGCGCAGCACCGCGAGCGCCCCCAGCACCAGTCCCAGCGAGAGCTGCGCCGGGCGGTCCCAGGGCGGGGTGGACGGCGCGCTGACCCCCAGCCAGCGCAGCGAGGAGGCGGGCTGGTTGGGGATGACGAACCTGGCGGCGGCCACCGAGTCCAGGTTGCCCAGGTAGAAGGGCAGCCAGGCGACCGCGACCAGGGCGCAGAACAGCGCCGACACCCGCAGCCGCCGTCCCTGCGGCAGCACCAGCAGCAGCGCGGCGAAGGAGAGCGCCCAGGGCTTGGAGTCGGCGGCCAGCGCCAGCCAGACCCCGACGGCGGTGCTCCGGCCCCGGCTCAGCGAGTACACCGCCAGTGTGGTGAAGAACAGCGCCAGCGCGTCGTCCAGGTGTGCGAACCGTACCGACACCTCCACCCACATCGGTATGAAGGCCAGCCCGGCGATGAGTATCCGCTGCTGCAGACGCCGGTGGTTGGTCCCGGTGCCCAGGTAGTGCAGGGCCGCGGTGCGGCCCACCAGGATCAGCATCAGCAGGCCCAGCGCCGACATGACCGCCTCGGCCAGCAGCTGTCCGGTCTGCGGCGGGAAGGGCGCGAACAGCCGGGCGGCGAGCAGGCTCACCGGCCCGATCTGCAGCTCCGGATGCCGGGCGTAGAGGGACAGGCCGCCTCCCGGGGCGTCGCCGAAGAGCAGTTGCTCGCCCTGCCGCAGGTAGTGCCAGGACACCCCGCCGCTCCGGGCCACCAGCAGGAACCAGACCACGGTCCACAGCCCGAGCAGGGCGTTGTGGCGGCGCAGCGGGAGGAAGCCGATCCGCCCGGTCCGCCTGCCGTAGTCGCCGCCGGCGGCTGCTCCCTCGACTCGGCTGCCCACCTGGTCCTCCCCGCCCCGCGCGACCGCACATACGCCCGACAGGGCGCGCACAGGCTACGGGGCGGACGTAAGAGGAAAGCATGCGTCCGCTCCGGTACGGCGGCCGGGACGACGAGAAGCCCCCGGTGAGTGATCTCACCGGGGGCTTCTCCACTGCTTCGCGCAGTACCGCTGTGGCCAGGGGCGGGGTCGAACCGCCGACCTACCGCTTTTCAGGCGGTCGCTCGTACCAACTGAGCTACCTGGCCGTGGTCCCCCTCGAAAGGAGGAACACTGCGACCTCGACGGGACTTGAACCCGCGACCTCCACCTTGACAGGGTGGCGAGCTAACCAACTGCTCCACGAGGCCTCGCACAGGCGAACCTGCGCGCGGTGTAATGCGTACCCCCAACGGGATTCGAACCCGTGCTACCGCCTTGAAAGGGCGGCGTCCTGGGCCACTAGACGATGAGGGCGCTGGCCCTCCCGGCTTCCTTGCGGCCGTCGGGGACGTTCAGAAGCATATGGGATGGGGACGGGTAACGCCAAAATGGTTTCGTTCCGCCCCGTCCCGAGGAGCACCGTGCTGGAGATGTCCCGAGAGCGGTTCGAGGAGCTGGTGGGTGAGGCGCTCGACCGGATACCGCCCGAGCTGGCCCGGCTGATGGACAACGTGGTGATCTTCGTGGAGGACGAGCCCGAGCCCGGCATGCCGGAACTGCTCGGACTGTACGAGGGGACGCCGCTGACCGAGCGCGGCGACTGGTACGCCGGGGTGCTGCCGGACCGGATCACCGTCTACCGCAACCCCATCCTGCGGATCTGTGCGACGGAGGAGCAGGCGGTCGCGGAGGTGGGGGTGACCGTGGTGCATGAGATCGGTCACCACTTCGGCATCGACGACGAGCGGCTGCACGCACTCGGGTACGGCTGAGCAGGGGTCGGGATCGGGGCTGTGGCCGGATCCCGGTGTGCCGGGCCGAACGGCCGTGTCCTTTCGCCGCGCCCTCCCGTTGGACTGAGGAGGGCCGTCGGTGGCGGTCGCCGTACCGAACGGGAAGCGGGGCCGCGCACGGTGGGCAGCAGGATTGATGGTGGTGGGGCCGGACTGCGGCGGAGGCTTCGGACCGTCGCGGTGGGGGCCGCGGTCGGCGCGCTGGCGGCGGTGGCGCTGACCGGGTGCACCGAGGTGGACGGCGCCGGCAGCCCCTCGGTGACGGGAGGGCCGGTCTCCGAGGGGGCCTCCGCCCCGGGCCACTCGCAGGACGGCATCGGCGGCCGGACCAGGACCGGGGCCCAGCACCAGCCAGGGCCCGGGCAGTCCGCCGGCGCCGCGCCCAGCGGTACCGGCAACGCAGCGTCAGGAGCCGCGCAGGCCACCGCTCCGGGCGCTCCCGGTGCGGCCGTCGCGGAGCAGACCCCGGTCGCCGGCGGCACCCCCGCGCAGGGCGTTGCGGCCGGTACCTCCGGCGGTGGCGGTGCCGGCGGCACCGGCGGTGCAGGCACCACTGCGGGGGGCTCGGGCGGGAGCATGACCGGTGCGCCCACCCCGTCCGCGGTCCCTTCGACCGCTCCGGCCACCCAGCCGGTGACGCCCACGTCGGACCCGGCCTCCAGCGCCCCGTCCCAGCCGGCCCCCTCCAACTCGACCCAGTGAGGCGGGAATAGAATCAGGGCCCGGTTCGCTGACCACCTCGTGAGGCAGCGTACGGATGGGCCTCAGGTCGCCCTTCGCACTCCCGGCCAAGATCGAGCTGTTTGCGTGGGGGGTCGGGCCTAGGCTATCTTGGTAGATCGTTGTTTGTTTCATTTGCCCGGCGCTGCTGCTACTCCCATCAGGCGCCCTGGCGCGTACCGTGCACTCCGTGGCTGACCGCATTGAGGCGGTTGTAGGTGAACCCCGCGGAATTGGCGCGTGCCATATTCCGGAAGGTTCTTCATGTCTCTCGTTGACGACGACCGCTTCGCCATGCCCGAAAACGGCACCGAGGCCCCCGCCGCCACCGTCACCACGGATGTCACCACTGAGTCGACCGACTCCGCGGACGGCACCGACTCCATCGACACCACCGCGACCGACACCGCTGACGTCGACACCGACGCCGCCCCCGCGGAGCCCGCCGAGCCGAAGGTCACCTTCGGCGACCTGGGCCTGCACCAGGACATCGTCCGCACCCTCGCCAAGCGCGGGGTCACCGAGCCCTTCCCGATCCAGGCCGCGACCATCCCGGACGCGCTGGCCGGCAAGGACGTCCTCGGCCGTGGCCGTACCGGCTCCGGCAAGACCCTGAGCTTCGGCCTCCCGCTGCTGACCCGCCTCGGCGGCAGCCGCAGCCAGGCCAAGCGCCCGCGCGGCCTGATCCTGGTCCCGACCCGCGAGCTGGCCATGCAGGTCGCCGACGCCCTGGAGCCGTACGGCTCGGTGCTCAACCTGCGCCTCAAGGTGGTCTGCGGCGGCACCTCGATGTCCAACCAGATCTACGCGCTGGAGCGCGGCGTCGACATCCTCGTCGCCACCCCCGGCCGACTGCGCGACCTGCTGAACCGCGGCGCCTGCACCCTGGACGAGACCGAGGTCATCGTCCTGGACGAGGCCGACCAGATGGCCGACATGGGCTTCATGCCCGAGGTCACCGAGATCCTCGACCAGGTCCCGGCCGGCGGCCAGCGGATGCTGTTCTCCGCCACGCTGGAGAACGAGATCGACACCCTGGTCAAGCGCTACCTCAAGAACCCGGTGACGCACGAGGTCGACCCGTCGGCCGGCGCCGTCACCACCATGAGCCACCACGTCCTGGTCGTGAAGCCCAAGGACAAGGCCCCGGTCACCAACGCCATCGCCGCCCGCAAGGGCCGGACGATCATCTTCGTCCGCACCCAGATGGGCTGCGACCGGGTCGCCGAGCAGCTGCGCGACGCCGGCGTCCTCGCCGACGCCCTGCACGGCGGCATGACCCAGGGCGCGCGCACCGCGACCCTGGGCGACTTCAAGGACGGCTACGTCAACGTCCTGGTCGCCACCGACGTCGCGGCCCGCGGCATCCACGTCGACGACGTCGACCTGGTGCTGAACGTGGACCCGGCCGGTGACCACAAGGACTACCTGCACCGCTCCGGCCGCACCGCGCGGGCCGGCCGTTCCGGCACCGTCGTCACGCTGATCCTCCCGCACCAGCGCCGGAGCGCGTTCCGCCTGCTGGAGGACGCCGGGGTCGAGGCCACCCGGCACATCGTCGGCGGCGCCTTCGACGCCGACCTGATCAAGATCACCGGTGCCCGCTCGCTGAGCGAGGTGCAGGCCGAGTCGGTCGCGACCCAGGCCAAGCAGGCCGAGAAGGACGTCCAGGAGCTGACCCGCGAGCTGGAGCGTGCCACCAAGCACGCCGCCGACCTGCGGGCCGACGCCGAGCGTCTGGCCGCCCGGGCCGCGCGTGAGCGGGCCGAACTGGGCATCGAGGACGAGCCGGTGGCCGACGCCGCGGCGGAGACCGTCGCCGAGGCGACCGTCCCGGCGCAGAGCGCGGCCGTGGACGTCGAGGACAGCCGTCCGGCGCGCACCACGTCGGTGCGCGACGAGCGCGGCCGCGACAGCCGTGAGGGTCGTGACAGCCGGGGCTTCGAGCGCCGTGACGACCGCGGCGGCGAGCGTGGCGGTGACCGCGGTGGTTTCCAGCGTCGTGACGACCGTCCGTCCTACGGTGGCGGCCGTTCCTCCTACGGTGACCGTGACAACCGCGGTTCGGACCGTGGCGGCGAGCGCGGCGGCTTCCAGCGCCGTGACGACCGCGGCGGTTCCGGCGGTGGCTTCCAGCGTCGTGACGACCGTCCGTCCACCTCGGGCGGCCGCTCCTACGGCGACCGCGACAACCGTTCCGGTGGCGCCTCCGGTGGTGGCTTCCAGCGTCGTGACGACCGTCCGTCCTACGGTGGCGGCCGTTCCTCCTACGGTGACCGTGACAACCGCGGTTCGGACCGTGGCGGCGAGCGCGGTGGCTTCCAGCGTCGCGACGACCGTCCGTCCTACGGCGAGCGCAGCGGCCGTCCGTCCAGCCCCTACAAGAGCCGTGACGACCGCAGCGGTGGCGGCAGCAGCCGTCCGGCCTTCGGCCGCCGCGACGACCACCGTCCGGCCTCCGGCGGCGGCCGCTCCTTCGGCGACCGCGACAGCCGCCCCGGCGGCTTCCAGCGCCGTGACGACCGTCCGTCCTTCGGCGGCGGCGACCGCAACAAGCCGCGCTGGAAGAACTGACGCACCCAGCACCTGAAACACCGCTGCCCCACCGGAACTCCGGTGGGGCAGCGGTGTTTTGACTGAAGCTTTACCAAGGGTGGGAGCGGTTCTTGTACTGACTTAGAGGACAAACCGCCGGGGGCGCATTGCTACGCTCCGCCTGATCTTGTGCGCGGGGCCTGAGGGGACTGTGGGCCTTCTGAACGGACCCACACACGGCGCCGTCGCATCCATGCGAGCGCGAGGGGGGGACACCCATGTCCAGGGGAACGACGACGCGGCCGACCGGCCGCCGTCGCAACGAGAGAGGCCGGGGCGGCCGGGGAAGCCTGGGCGGCCGGGGAGGCCGCGTGTCGGCCGGAGGCCCGTTCGGCCTGCTGGTACTGCTGCTGGCGGTGCTGTCCGCACTGCTGCTGCCCGTGACCGGTGCCGAGGCGGCGGCGAAGGCGCCCCGTGCGGGGTCCCAGACGATCGATCCGACCATTCCGACGCCGACGGCGGCGGAGATGGGGACGGACCCCGGCACCACCGGTGGCACCAGCTGCGGAGCGGGCGGCTCGTCCTGGCTGGCGTACAGCGGCGCCACCCAGGTGAGGCTCAAGGTGTCGCTTCCGGCACTGCCGGCGGTGAACGGGCTCTGGTCCACCACAGCGCATGTCTGGGACACCGACGGCTCGTCAGCCGTCGACGTCTCGGACTCGGACCTGGCCGGCGGCGAGACGGCCTACATGTACCTCAACCTGCCGCTCGTCGACGGTCACACGTACGGCTGGTACGCCCAGATAGCCAACGCGACCGCGTCTTCGCCCGAGTCGGTCAGCTGCTACTTCACGGTGGACGCAGGCTGGCCGTCCACCCCGCTGGTCTCGAGCACCGACTTTCCGTCCCTCGCGGGTGTCGCGCCGGTCAAGAGCGCCAACCAGCTGGGCACCTTCGACATCAGCGGTTCGAAGGACCCGCTTCCGTCCGGGTGCACCTCGGCGTCTGCGCCCGACTGCAAGGCGAGCGGCCTCGCCTACTACCTCTACTCGGTGGACAGCCAGCCGGGATCAGGTTCCCCGCAGCTGACCCCGGACGACTGCGGCAACGCCTCGCTGGGCCTCTCCTTCGGCTGGGGCACCCACACCCTCTTCGTGACCCCGATCGACAAGGCGGGTTTGCGCGGCGGCACGGTCCAGTACACCTTCTACGTCTCGTCGCAGACCCTGCCTCCGGCGCCGGCCTCGACGCCGCCACCTGCCTGCACCACCTATGTGCCGGTGGCGCCGACCCGGGTGCTCGACACCCGGAGCGGTACGGGCGGCTTCAACAGGCCGCTGGGCGCCGGCGGATCGCTGGCCCTGCCGGTGGCCGGACGCGCCGGGGTGCCGTCGAGCGGCGTCGGAGCCGTCGTGCTGAATGTGACGGCGACCGGGGCGACCCTCAGCAGCTGGATGTCGGTCTACCCGGACGGACAGCCCCGGCCGACCGTGTCCAACCTGAACTTCGGCAAGGGGCGGACGGTGGCCAACCTGGTGACGGTGCCGGTGGTGGACGGGCAGGTGGACCTCTACAACGCCTACGGCTCGGTCAACGCCGTAGCCGACCTGGTCGGCTACTACACGACGGCGGCGACCGGCTCGACCTTCGTGAGCTCAGGGCCGACCCGGGTGCTGGACACCCGGACCGGAACCGGAACCCCCAAGCAGCAGCTGGCCGCGGGGAAGGCGATCCCGCTGCAGATCGCCGGGGTGAACGGGGCTCCCGAGAAGGTGACGGCGGTGGCCATGAACGTCACCGCGACCGGGTCGACCCAGGGCGGCTACATCACCGCCTACCCGGACGGCCAGGCCCGGCCCACCACTTCGACGGTGAACTTCGCCGCGAAGCAGACCACACCGAACCTCGCGATCGTGCCGGTGGTGGACGGGAAGATCGACTTCTACAACGGCTTCGGCTCGGTCGACGTCGTCGCTGACATCACCGGCTACTTCACCGGCGACGACACCGGGGCGTACTTCTACCCCACCGTTCCGACCCGGCTGCTGGACACCCGTAATGGAACGGGCGGCTTCCACAAGCCGGTGAGCGCAACTGCGGGCATCGCGCTCCCGGTGGCCGGCCAGCCCCCGGTGCCCGCGACGGGAGTGTCGGCCGTTGTGATGAACGTGACCGTCACCGGGGCGACGCTCGGCGGCTGGCTGGCGGTCTGCCCGGACGGGCAGGGGAAGCCGACGACCTCCACGCTGAACTTCACCCCGGGGCAGACCGTCGCCAACCTGTCGATCACCCCGATGACCGACGGCAAGGTCGACTTCTTCAACGGCTTCGGCACCGTCAACGTCATCGCCGACCTGGCCGGCTACTTCAGCACCAGCTGACACCCCTGCCACCGGCTGCCCCGCCCCGCCACCCGGCGGGCCGGGGCAGCCCGGCAGCCACTCGCCCCGGGCCCTGCCGATCGGCACGGCAATCCGGTGGCGGAACCAGCCGTAGATCCAGGTAGGCTTCACTCGGCAGCTCGCCCTGTCCCTTCCGGGGGCAGCGGCACCGCAGCCTGGGCCGCTAGCTCAATTGGCAGAGCTGCGGACTTTTAATCCGTAGGTTGTGGGTTCGAGCCCCACGCGGCCCACCCTGTGATCAAGCCCCCACCAGGCAACTCGCCTGCGGTGGGGGCTTTTTCGTATCCGGCGGGAGATCACATGGAGGCCCTGCTCGCCCGCTGCTCGCTCGAACGCTAGATGATCTACGTTTTCCGGGCGGCGCGTTCCGGTCGGCTACTCGACCTGAGTGCGGGTCTTGCTCGCGGTGGCCTTGGCGTCAATCCGCTTGGTGGCCCCAGGTGCAGGGCTGAGCCGCGGCCCAGGCGAAGGCCGCTCCGGGAGCTCGTTCGTCTCATGGGTGAGCCAGCGCAGGAATGCGACCAGGTGCCCGTTCATGTCGGATCCGACCTCGGCGACAGCGGTCTTGGCCCGCTCGTACAGCTCGGGCTCGGGCCGGAAGGTCCTGGCCGGATTCTTGTGGACTGAAGGCATGGACAGATCTTCGCACGGTGGATTGCCACCGGTCCATCCCTCTGCGCACAGTGGTGGCCAGCCACCTTGGTCAGATCAAATCGGCGGTCCCGCTGGGGAGTTCGGCCAGCAGCAGTAGTCCGCCCCGGCCGGGCGGTGCGACAGCTGCCCGGCACCGGGCTACCGTCACAGGCCCCTTGATCAGTCCGCTCTGCACCGGCAGTAGCAGGGTCACCCGTGGTGGCCTCCGCCCCCGAAGTCTCCGCCGCCGTGGTGGATACCGGGGTCGTGGTGGGCGTGGTGGCCGCCGCTGGAGTGGTGAGCGTCGTCGGAGAAGTCCGCTCCGGTCCATGCGCCCTGGGCATCGGGGTCGCTCGACCGCCGGCGGTCGTCCACGCCATCTGTGACCAAGCGGATCACAAGGACCGCGAACGCGATCACGACGACGACGGCGATCAGGATGTCGAACACGCTCATGGGGTCCCCCGGGTTCATGGTGCGTCTGGCGGGCTCAGCGTGGCATAGGTACTGACCTGCGGCAATGGACTTGACCCAGTCCTGAGGAACCCCGTCACGGCGGCTGTGCCCACACGTCGCGTCCGCCGTGTCGCCGGCCGACCTGCTCCGGGACTCGATAGCCGAGCATTGCGTCGAGTCGTCTCCTCAACCATGAAGACTTGACGCTCACCGACGCGATTGAGGGAGACAGCGCTGATCCGGAGCGGCCACCCGTCACGGCGAGGGAGCGGCAGGGCGGGGTCATCGATTGGGGTCACGGCAGCCATGCTGCCAGAGGACCGGGCGGCGAGGTCCTTAGCCTGCTCCTGCTCGGGCCGGGCGAAGAAGCCCTCCTGCGCCGACGCTGCACTACCCGTGCGGCTCGATGCTGTTCACGTCATCGAGCCCCCGTTGGACTGAGGCCAGCCAGTCTGTCCACCGCGCCGGGTCGGATTGCAAGTACTGCCAGAGCAGTACCAGCCCTTCATCAGGCCGCTCCTCCAGCGCGATGTACTGATCCACCATGTAGAAGGCCGCGCGGTAGGCCTGCACCAATGTCAGCGTGGCGGGAGGCCGATCTTGGCTGCTCATGCCGGGCATCTTCACGCATCGCGGCCCTGAAGCCCGCCCGACAGGCCGCACACCACCTCGGCCAGCGATCAGCGACTACGTCCGCCAGGCCTTGGCCGCCCGGTCATCCGCCCGGATCTGCACGAGCTTCGCGTTCAGGTCGCGCAGCCGCCCGGCATAGTCGACGAGTCCGGCAGCGGGGGCCTCGATGTCGTCCGGGTCCGGCTCGATGGCGGGGTCCGCCAGCTGCAGCGAGATGTCCGCCTCGCGCTTGAACGGGTCGGTGGCGTTCGGGTGCTGGGTGATGTCGACCGACCCGATCTCGTAGGCGCGCCCTTGTAGCTCGACGTCCAGGCACACCGGCTGGGTGGCGCGGAACTGCGACTCTCCCCAGCCCTGGCGCGGATTGTGCACACCCCCGCACCACGGCGGGTACTCGGTCAGGATCTCGTTGGGCATGTCGGGGCGCGGTCTTGCACATCTACTCCTGGAGAGGATGTCGGCCCCGGCGGGATACGCGTACCGCCGGGGCCATGGTGCCGGTACCTGCGGGGGGCCAACCACAGTTGATCCGGCACCGCCCTCGCCGTCCGCGGCCTCCCCAGCAACACGGACGGGGCGAGGAAGAGGGACCGTCCGAGCCTGCCTGGGGAGCAGGACGCCCGGACGGCCGCGGTGCCCCGCCCGGCTGCGGCACTACCGCAGGGGCCAGCCGGGCGGGAGTCTGGTCAGCCCGGCCAAGTCCGGGGCTGGTGGGTGCTCACGGCCTTGCGCTTGCCGAGGCAGCCCGGGTGTCGCACCACGACGCCGCCAGCACCGGAGTTGCCGTGGATCTCTGCGATGACGATGCCCTTGGCCGTCCACTTCTCGCAGAGGGTGCAGGTGCCAGCAGCGGTGGCCGGCTTCGGCTGCTCGCTCATGAGCTGGCCCCATCGGGGTGTGGATCGGTCATGGCTTGGGTTCCTTCGGGCAGTCCGGGCAGGAGAAGAGACGGAACGTCACCACGCGTCGGTACGCACCGTGCTGGTGGACGCTCTCGGTCGTGCCGACCGGGATCCGGTCTCCGCTGAGGGTGGTCTTGCACCAGACGCAGCGCAGGCCGCGGCACTGGTCGATGTGCAGGTCCCAGGGATGCGGCAGCACCCTGACGGCGACCGTGTCCGGAGCGACGGGTTCCGGCGGCGCGGTCATGGCCGGTCCGCCTGCGGCGGCTGGTCGGCGACGTGCTCGGGGCAGGCGACGACAGGCCATCCGTACCGGGCACCGTCCCCGTCGCCGGTGTAGACGTGGCCGGCCGGGACCAGCGGGCCGGTGGTGGTGCCGCAGAAGAAGCACGCCAGAGCATGCAGCCGGGTCAGGGTGTTGTCGTCCACGGGCAGCAGCCGAACCTCAGGCTGCGGCACCGCTAGAGCCGCGATTTCCGCCATGACCAGCACCGTAGAGCCGAGCGATTCGCTCTTTGGGGGCTGATTCTCGGATATTCGCCAGGCAGGTTCTCTGCTTCGCGAGGATTCTTACGGAGCCTCAAGAGCGGCCTGCGCCAGGGAGATCAGGCGTCGTGCCTGACGGCCGAAGACCGCGGAGTCAGAGAGCCATGACCATGCCTTGTCGTACAGCTGGATGTCGGCTGTGTCGTCCAACCACATCTCGGTGTTGAACGTCTCCACCGTGACGAGCCGCTCGTCATAGATCATGAACCCGTGGGCTGGTGAGCGTCGCATCGGTGCGCGTAGCGGGAGGATGCCCACCGAGACGTTGTCCAAGCCGATGAGGCCGCCGATGCGGTCGAGTTGCGGGATCAGCACCTCGGGAGGGCAGAGGACCACGTGCAGCGCGGCTTCCCAGATCAGGAAGTGGAAGCGTCGTTCGCGCTCGTAGAGGGCTTCCTGCCGCTTCAGGCGGGCGCGCACGGCATCCTCGGTATCCGGTACGGACTCCCGGAACTCAGCGTTGTGGGTGAGCACATGGCGGGCGTAGTCGGCGGTCTGCATCAGACCAGGGACGATCGCGGGTTCGAAGCACCGCACGGTTTGGCTGCGGGCGAGCTCGCTACCGCCGAGCTCCTGCCGGGGGCGATGACCAGAGGCGAGCTGACGACGCCAGGTCCGGTACCGGGTTTCGAAGCCACGCAGCCGGGCGACCAGTTCGTCACCGCTGCCAGGCTCACCGACAGCCTGAGCCCAGGCGCGCAGGTCTTCCACGGTGGCGGTCTGCTTGCCGGTCTCCAGCTTCGAGACCTTCGACTGGGTCCACCCGAGCCGTTCGGCGAGCTGCCGGCCAGTGAGGCCAGCCTCGGCGCGCAGCTCAAGCAACCGCGCGCCGAGGGTGACCCTGGCCTGCTGGAAATCGGTGCTCACACAGGTGAAGGTACCGTTGCCGCGAACTCCCTGGCAGGGATTGCGTAGTGCCATGCAGCGTCCCTGATCTGGCACGCTCGCAGGACCTGATCCGGTTCTTCGCTCAGCTCGACACCCATAGTGCGGTCCTCGCCGTCGAAGTGCAGCGTGGCGAGGATCTTCGAGTCGAGCAGCCAGAAGTCTGCTTCGGGCAGCTGGAGCGCCTCGGCCTTGGCCCTGCTCAGGATCCGGATGTCCTCTGGGCGTTCGACAGCGCTGGCGAGCAGGAAGCGCTGGTTGTCGGTCATCGGGTCGTCCACCACTCGGACGCGCTCGAATCGCTTGCCCAGGGCGAGCTGCTCCTGGGTGTTGAGCAGCCAGGCGTTCCCAGGCTCGGCTGGTACGGATCCGGTGCGCAGGAACTGGAGGAACTTCTCGGAGGTGAGGTCAGCCGCATAGCTGCGCCTGACCTCCAGCCGCCAAGCAGTGTGCTCAAATTCGCGGAACAGGTGGACGATGTCGCCGAAGGGGAGGATCTGCGGCACGTCACGCCCTCGGAGCGAAACGCGTTAGCAGCGCGCGGGGGATGACGACGAAGGTCTCCGAGTCCTTGACGTCGCGCAGCTGCTCCAGGGCTTCCGGGTCGGTGAGCCGGTCGCCCTGCACGACGAAGTCGCCGGTCTCAGTCTCGTACAGGGTGGGGCACTCGCCGTCGTTCGACGTGGTGCCGAGGAACGTGAGCTTCATGGTGATCACCTTTCGCTCGATCCCGGATCAGCCACCGGGCTGCTGCGCACCGTAGCGGGAATCACGGCGATGGCGAAGGCCGCACTCAGCCCTGCGTGATGTTCGACCGACTCCTGGAGCGTTACAGAACCATCACGTTCCGTACGCGGGCATGGTGACTTGCGTCACAGTTCCAGGATGACCACACCAGCCATGCAGACTCCCAAGCCGCCTCGGCCGCCATTCGGCTCGCAGATCAAGCTCAAGGACGGCAATCTCGTCATTGGCCAGCTCTGGCAGAAGTGGTCCGCCCCCGCCGTCGACTGCGTAGTGCAGACCATCGATCAGACAGGCCGGCGGGTGACGGTGACCCGGGCCTTGACGGTGGGTCTCTTCGCTCTGGGCGCGAAGAAGCGTACAGGGATCGTGTCGGTGGTGATCTCAACCCCGAGCGGCGAGACGAAGCAGCACAGAGTGAAGGCCGACTTCGCGGAACGCACCCTGTCATGGGCCGTAGCGTTCAACGCCTGGCGCGAGGCAGTTGCTGTCGAGTAGCGAGCAGGTGATGCCGAAGGGCTTCACGACCCGCGGCAGTGACCCGCTCGCCCCTGACCTCGTTCACTGTGCGCCTGCCCGCCCCTGACCGCGACCCCGACTGCCACGGCTGGGGCTTCCAGCCCGGCACCACCGGCGACAACCGTCCCGTGTGCGCCCGCTGCCGCGGGCTCGGAGGGCAGGGGAGCCGCACGACCTGGAGTGTCCGATCTGGGGACTGCACCCGGCGCGGTAAGCCTGATGAGCCGCCGTCAGCCTCAATCCTCAGTTCCCGCCTCGGACAACTCGGCCTGCCCCTCGGGAGGCCGGGGCGGGGTGCAGAAGAGCGGTCGCAGGAACTCGATCCGTACTCGAAGCGGACCCCGCCCGGCGCCATCGAGCATGGGGCCACGATTCTGTTCCACGACGGGTCGAAAATCTTCCTCAACCACGTGAGGTAGGGCAGCGAAGTCGAACCCCCGGTCACCGTTCGGCAACACCCCCGTAGGCCGGGCGCAGGCCGGTGCCAAGCTGGCCCCCGTGGGTGACGATGGCGCTTACGCTCGCCGCGGGGCTGCTTGGTCTCACCGTGTGGCTGTGGCTGTGGCTGTGGCTGGTGGCGCGGGCAAGGCGACGCCGAGCCGCGCAAGCCCGGAAGCCGAGCAGGGCCTTGCTGGTCCACCGCCCCGTATCACTGCGGTCGCGGCCGGCCGCCTATGTCGTGGCGCAGTCGTTCAAGCAGGTACGTGCACGCCGAGGCCTCATCCGGGAACGACAGCAGCCCGGAGCGGCCTCCCCGTTCCGAGTAGTAGTACACCCACCCGTCGCCGTCCAGGCCGATGCAGTACGCCTCGTCGGGCAGGCCACCGTCCAGACTGTAGGCCTGCACCGGAAAGCCCTCCGCTTCCAGGATCGCCTTCAATTCAGTCCGGTTCATCGCCTTCAGTCCGATCCCACGCATAGGTTGTCCCGCCAGACCTGACCCGGGGGCTCAACTGACGCTGCCGAGGATCTTCTGCGCCCGGGTGCGCTGGGTGTCCTCCTTGCGCCGGGCCCGGTCGCGGGCGGACTGCGCGTTCACCGCAGCACGGGCCTCCGGGCTGTGTCGTACTCGGCGTCAGAGTCCGGCGTCATGCCGCGAGAGTAGCCGCTTGTGGCCACAGGCGACCGGTCAGCGGCCAGCCGAACGGCGGCGCTCCCACCGACGACCGCACGTGGAGAAGGCCGCTACCGAAAAGGCGAGGATCCCGAATTTGTAGGGACTGTCCGTCAGCACGTCCGTCCAACTCCAGCCGAGTACGAACACGGTGACGACGGACACCGCCGGCATAACCGCGACGTACAGCAGCCACAGAATCAGCAGCTCTTGCCACCAGCGACGCCTCACCAGCCAGTTCTTCACGCCGGAGATCATCCTCCACCGGCCGTGGCACCACCACCCCCGGATCAGAAGGGAACGGCCATGCATGTTCGCCCCGCACTGCGCCCCTCCACGCTCGTCACCCTCGGCCTGCTCCTGCTCGGCTGGCACGCCCGCCACCTGCTCGTACCCGCCACCGCGGCGGCCGTGTCAGGTAACTTCGCCGCCGTGACCGTGGATAACCTTCCCTATCGAGGGGGCATCGCGCTCGGCGGCCTCCTTGAGGCCGATCTGGATGTCCCTGCGCCAGCGCACCCGTTCGATGACCGAGCCGGTCTCGCTGCGCCGGCCCGGCGGCACGATGGACTTCGGCCAGTTGAACCACACCACCGTGAAGTACATCGCCAGCAGCAGGAACGACCCGAAGATGAAGCCCATAGCGACACGGCCCAAGTGAGTGAGCGCGGTGAGCAGAAGGCCCAGCGTCATGCACGTCGTCCAACCAGCAAGGGGAACGATGCCGCGCTCGTGCCCCCTGACGGCCGAGGGATCCGACGAATAGCGGAAGGCAGCCACGCGGGGGGCCCGGCTCGAACCGATCCAGTGGAGCCGCGCCGCATACACCGAGAACGCGCTCGTTGCGACCATGAAGAACAGCACGACGGTCACGAAACTGACCGTGGCGACCATGATTCCCCCTCTCAGACGGCGCCCCAGTATGCGGCTGGTCCGGAGGGCGGGATCAGCCGGGGTGCTGCTCCGCGCGCTGTCTGCCTGGGCAGCCAGCTGTTGCCGCTGTTGGGTGCTCAGGGAGGAGGAGGCCGACGGGGAGGGGGTGGTGGCCGCGGCGGTCGTGGAGGCCGAGGGCTAGGCAGAGGCGCCGGCGCTCGGGCTCGCACCGGCGGTGCTGTCTCCCGGTCGGACCGGCCAGCCGTGGTGGTGCCCTGTGGACTGGTCGCGATCGGAAGCAAGCCGCGGTGCCGAACCGTCGGGTCCACATCTCCTGGCGCGGGCACGTGTGTAGGTCAGCCCGTGCTGGCCCGGATCCCGGCGGACGACCGGGCGGCCATGGCCTGATCAGTTCCGCCGATAGGGGCACGAGGTCAGATGTCGGTCTGCTCGGAGGCCTCGTGTTCGCGTGACCGGCGGCGCTTCGGACGCGGGTGGTACTGCTCCCAGAGGTCGAAGAGCAGGAGGCCGACGACCAGAACCGCGCCGATGATGCCGACGGTACAGACAGCCGAGTTGTTGCTCTGGGTCGCCGTGTAGACGGTGCGAACGGCGATAATCCAGGCGAAGCGGGGGCCGAAGCGTCTCAACCATTCGGGGACGCGGTTGATCATGGCTGCCTCGTGGCGTTCGTTCGCGCCGTTCGGTAGCGCTGGAAGCGGTGAGCCTACACGCAGGCCGGCGCGCCGTACGCGCCGGGCCGACCTTGGATTTCCGCTGGTAGGTTCACCTGCCTTCTCGGCGCGAACACCACCCTGGCGGTCCTGGCTCACTTCCGCACCCACGAGACAGCGGGCGGTGACGGTGACGGTGATCTTCTTCGAGGTTCTGGTCGAGACGCGCTGCAGGCGGGTTGCCATGGACGTCACACTCTCCGCGAGTCGCGTGTTGTTACTGTTTGCTGGGTTTTGCCTGATCAGCGTGATTGCTCTCGCTGTTCTGGCTGATCATCAGCCCCTACAGTTCGCGTATGTCACTGCGCATCAGAAGGGCCCTGATCGTTCTCGCTGTCTGGGTCGGCATCAACCTCCTGTTGACCGTCCCCGACATGGCCAAGCCGGGCTGGCACTGGGGCATCACACCCGGGTTCACGGTGTACACGCTGGTCGGCGTCGCGTACGCCGGGTACGTGTGGTGGGCGTACGGGCCGTCCGAAAAGGCTGTCGCGCTACGGGCCAAGGCCGAGGCCAAGAAGGCCGAGCGCCGTATGCAGCGGTTGGGGTGAGTAGTTGTCCGGCACTGCAGTTCGTGGCATGTCAACGCGCTTGCAGATGAGGGCCAGAGCGTCCGTCGTCATCGTGGCTGCGGTCCTCGGTGTCCTCGGGACCGTCACCAGCTGCGGCAGCGCCTCGTCCACGCCGCAGGCGATGCCGAGCACCCCCATCGCGACGAGCTCGACGGCTATTGCCATGTACCTGAGTCTGTTCCGCGGCATGACGGATGTTCCCGAGTTCTCGCCCCAGCGGATCAGTGATGCGAAGCTGATTGCGGTTGGCCGTGAGGTCTGCACGGCGCTCACAAGCCACACGCCTGCCGAGGTGCTGACGATTCTGGAGCACGAGGGCTGGTCGCGCGGAGACGGATCGACCATCATCGGCTACGCGGCTGGTGGCAGAACGCTGTGCGCGAAGACCAAAGCGGTTCAGGACTGGGAGACGGCCGTACTGAACGCTGGTCCGTACCCGAGCTGACCCACGCGCGTGCACGAAGGCATCGGATGTGTCTTGCCTTTGACCGCCGCGGTCCCGATGGCCGTACATCGGTGGGACGCCCGACAGTTCGGGAAGCGGAGCAGGACAGTAGGTGCTCGGCGGGTTCGGGCGGCTTTGGCGATCACGTTTGCCTTTCCTTGATCGCTGGGGGTGTGACTGCACAGGTTGTGCAGCTACGTTGCGGGCGTGAATCGGGGAGAGATCAGATCGGTCCTGCTCCGGATCCGCCGCGAGGCGGCTCTCGGGCTGGTGTTGTATCCGGTGTGGCACTTCATCGGCGGCCATTCCTGGACGGCGTCGCTGTGGATGGCCGGGGTGTACGCAGTTGCGGGCATCTGCGTCGAGTGCTTGCTGATCCGGTTTCCGGGGATGCGGTTCGAGGCCAGGCAGGCGAAGCGTCTGGCGCGGCGCGGCCGGCACCAGTAGCCACAGCCACCTCGACCTGGTCGGGAGTTCAACTCTCCCTGCCCGCCTCCCTGGCCCGCTGTGTGTGGTCGCCTGCCATGAGCATGAGGGGGTCTGTTGTCGGCTCGGGGTAGCTGCATAGTCTTGATCCCCTTGAGGAGGGGCTTATGACTGATGATCAGGGGCAGGGCTACAGCGCGACCGAGGCGCTGAAGGGCAGGAGCATCAAGAGCGGTGCCAAGAAGTTCCTGGGCGGTGTGGTGATCGCGCTGGTCGTCCTGGGTGTCGCTGTCGGCTCGGTGGGCGCGGTCGTCGTCGTCGACTGGTTGGCGTTCCGCTTTGCGGTGTGGCTCGGCGTCGTGCTGATGCTCATCGAGGGGGCCGTGGGCCTGTACTGGCGCAGACACCCGAAACGATCCTGACCTGGGGTGATCGATGTCAACACTGGTCGCCGCGTACGACGTCTTCCACCCCTCGCTAGGCGGAACCGGCCTCGGCGTTCCAGGCGGTGAACGCCTCCGCCCATCGGATCGTCGCCTCGGCCAGGGCCGCCCTGACCGGGATGGTGGCGACCTTCCCGTTGCTTCCGCCCAGGATCAGTGTGATGTCTCCGTCGTGCTTCTTCCCTCTGCGTCCCTTGGGCCGGGGCAGCGGAAGGTACTGCCCGGACGCGTCCAGGATGTGGAGGCGCGCGCCGTTGATGGGGGTGCGCACCGGGCTGAAGCCGGTGGTGTGCAACTCCGACGTGTCCAGGCGCATGCGAAGGCCCACGGCGTTCGGCGGGCGCGGCGGTTTCTTGGGTGCAGCCATCCCGCCAGTGTGCGGCAAGTGCGGTGCTTTGCAGCTGAGTTCTGCCATTCCGGCTGCAGGGACCACGGTGCGCGCGGCTCAAGGCGATGCGACCCGGCACTGCCGGGCGAGTTCTCCAAGCGCCTGTCGGCGAACCTCCAGGTCACCGTTCCGCAACACATGCCCCGGGCCTGACCGGACCTGCAAGGCTGCCCGTACGCCGATGATCACAGCCCGGTTCGCCGGGGGCAGGCCACGGCGCAACACTGGATGCGACGGGTCCGCGCCCGTTCCGATCGAAGGCCACCCCATGAACCGTGCCGCAGCACTCACCGCCACTGCCCTCGCCGCGGCAGCCGCCGTGCTCACGATCGTGCCGGCGCAGGCCGCCGGATCCGTGCACCTCACGAAGATCTACTACAACAGCCCCGGCAGCGACACCCGCAGCAATGCGTCGCTGAACGCCGAGTACGTCGTGATAACCAACACGACCGGGGCCGCAGTCAACCTCAAGGGCTGGGTTCTGGTCGACGCCTCCAACCACAAGTACACCTTCGCCAGCTTCTCCCTGGCCAAGGGCAAGTCCGTGACGATCCACACCGGACACGGCACCAACACCGCCACCAACCGCTACTGGGGCTCCGGCAACTACATCTGGAACAACGACAAGGACAAGGCCACCCTCAAGCGCGCCAGCGGTGCCGTGCAGGACACCTGCGCCTACAACAACGCCAAGGCCGCCTGGGTCAACTGCTGACCCGACCCACCTGCGGCCCCGCACCGGCCATCCTGGCGGGGCCGCTCTGCTCGTGGACTCCTACAGCCAGTTGCCCCAGCCGAAGGTGAACAGGTAGGCCCTGCGTACGGCATCCCGACCGTGGCGTCCGCGCAGCCGGAGCACCGTCAGTGTCAGGGTGAAGAGCGCCACGAAGCCCAGCGCCACCAGTGCGCCGGACCACGGCCCCGCGTAGCACCCCGTCACCACGGAGACCAGGACGACCGCCCCCGCGCCCACATGCGCCGCCGGCATGTCGGCCCGAAATACCTCACGCAGCAGGCGTCGGTTGTCCCGCAGATCTCGCAGGTAGCGCTCCCGGGCCGCCTCCGGGTCTGCCGGTCCGTCAGGCCAGTTGTCCACTCCGCCCCCAACCCCATGGCCGATCTCGCCCGGCCACCGTAGTGCCTGCGACCCCTGGGGTGAGGGCCGGTTGGCGCGTCGCTAGGATCCACTGACTTCCGCACAGCAGTCACACAAGGGGGACCATGTTCAGGATCGCGCGCTCCGCTGCGATGGCCGTTGCTGTCGCAGCGGCCTTCGCGGTCACGCCCACTGCCGCCGATGCGGCCACGGCACACGCCTACAGGCAGGCGTGCTGGGACGGCAGTCTCCAGGCTGCCGGCCACTTCGGCGTGGTGCCCGATGCCCACCGTGCCGGCCAGAAGCTGGACGTCTGGACGCCGATCAAGAACCGGGACACCATCCGGCGATGGGCCCAGTACAGCCTCACCATCGACGCCGGAGGCAAATGGCGCACCGTTCCGCCCACCGTGTGGTGGCGTGTCGACAAGGGCGGCTGGCACCAGATCCACTTCACCTGGCACCCCGGCGGGAAGAACTTCGACCCGGTCTGGACCACCGCCCAACTGGGCCTCGGGTTCTTCAACCCGGGCCAGACCCGCACTCTGGAGATCTCCACCAGCTTCGTCCGGAACGCCCACTCCGGCATGTACTCGGGTTGGGAGCAGTTCTCGACCCCCTGGTGCACCACCGCGGGAGGCCGTCTGGAGCAGGGGTCCTCCGCCGTGGCCTTCTACTACGACCCCTCCCACCCGAATTAGGTCAGATCCGGCTGAGCCCTGGTTGGAGGAACATCCGTGATCGGTACGTTGCAGTGCGTGGTTCTGGACTGTCCGGATGTCCTCGAACTGGCCCGGTTCTACGAGGCGCTCCTCGGTGGGGTGGTCGATCAGCCGGATCCCAGGTGGGCGGTCAGTGACGACTTCTCGACTCTGCACACGGGGTTCGGCCTGGTGTTCGCGTTCCAGCGGGTGGAGGACTACCACGCCCCGCGGTGGCCCGATGCCGCTCGCCCGCAGCAGTTCCATCTGGATCTGGATGTTCCCGACCTCGAGCGCGCCCAGGAGCAGGTCAATGCCCTCGGGGCCACGTTGCTCCGTGCCGACCCCCGTGGTTGGAGGATCTTCGCGGACCCGGCGGGCCACCCCTTCTGCCTTCTTCGAGGCTGACGGTTGTCTCGGCGGGATGCGTGTCCCGATGCTGTGCTGAATCGTTTATTCGGGCATGGACACTGCTCTGGCCGCCACTCCCCCCGTTCCCGCGCCCGCCGGGCGGCGCCGTCGTTCGCGGCGGGTCGTGGCGGATCCGGACGAGCCCGTGTACGCGGCCCTGGTCGCCGAGTGGCGCGGGCGCGGGCGGACCATCCCCGGCGAGACGGACTGGGAGTGGCTGGACCTGGCCGCGTACGACGGCCGGCGGTAGGCGGCTGCGCCGTCGGCGGTGGTGGCCGCTCCGGTGCTGTTGCGATTGCCGCCTGTGAATTATGGAGAAGTTGTGCCCAACTGGTCTTGTCTTCAACTACCTTGATGGCCCGGCATGTGTGTGACACAGGGAGAGCTGGCGGCCATGGGCACTGGATCGAGTACCGCCGTGGTGGTTCTGGACGGTGGTCCCGTCGTGGAGATCCTGTTGGAGGGCGATCTGGACCTGGCCGTGTCCCCGCTGCTGGCGCCGGTGGTGCGGCAGGTGCTGGTGGACCCGCTGGTGCGCTCGATCGAGCTCGACGTCGCGCTGGTCGCGTTCTGCGACAGCAGCGGGCTGAGTGCGCTGCTCAACGCCAGGAACCGGGCGGCGGAGAAGGGTGTGTCGCTCCGGCTCGTACGGGTGGGCGCACGGCTGGAGCGGCTGCTCGCGGCGACCGGGCTCGGACGGGTGCTCGGGGTCGCCGGGTGAGCGGGCCAGCGGACGGACGGGGACGGACGCGGACGGGCGGACGGACGCGGACGGGCGGACCGGCAGGCCGGCTGACGGGCACGGCGACGGCTCCGTAGGACTTCCGTAAGCAGGCGGTTCACGTGATTCGATGATCCGTGGCGGTCTCATGGAGAGGTGTCCAGACAGACTCTGCAGAGATCAGTTCTCGCCAAGGTTCCACCCGGGCTGCATCCGGCGCGGTTGCAGTCCGCATTCCGTTCCCGGCTGCACGAACCGCGCACCGCCGTGGTGATCGGACGGTGGCTCGGCGCCGCCTTCGTGATCTGCTTCCTGACCGGCCTGATCAGCCACGGGCTGCAGGACCCGCCCGGATGGCTGCGCGACCACCTGCCCAGCCGGCCGGTCGACGGCTACCGGATCACCCAGGGGCTGCACGTCATCAGCGGCATCGCGGCGATCCCGCTGCTCGGCGCGAAGCTGTGGACGGTGTATCCCCGGCTGTTCGCCTGGCCGCCGGTGCGCAGCGTGCTGCACGCGCTGGAGCGGCTGGGCATCGTCCTGCTGCTCGGGGCGGCGCTGCTGGAGGTCTTCACCGGGCTGCTGAACACGCTGCAGTGGTACCCCTGGCCGTTCCCGTTCCGGCAGACCCACTTCTGGCTGGCCTGGATCGCGGTGGGCGGGCTGCTGCTCCACATCGCCGCCAAGTACCCGGAGATCAGCGCGAACTGGCGCAGGGTCAGGGCAGCCCCGGTGCCCGGGCGGCGGGCGTTCCTGACCGGGGTGGCAGTTTCGGTGGCGACGGTCACCGCGGTCACCGCCGGCCAGTCGGTGCCCTGGCTGCGGCGGCTGGACCTGCTGGCGCCGCGCCGTCCCGACATCGGGCCGCAGGGCCTGCCGGTCAACCGGACCGCGGCCGCCGCCGGGACCGCCGGGGTCAGGGCGGCCGGCTGGCGGCTGACCGTGGCCGGCCCGGCCCCGTACACGCTGACGCTGGCCGAGCTGGAGGCGCTGCCCCAGTACACGGCGCTGCTGCCGATCTCCTGCGTCGAGGGGTGGAGCGCCTCGGCGCACTGGACCGGGGTGCGGGTGCGCGACCTGCTGGACCGGGCCGGGGCCCGGGCCGGGGCCCGGCTGCGGGTGGTGTCGCTGGAACGCTACGGCGGCTATGCGACGACCGAGATGGAGGCGTCCTACGCCCGGGACCCGCTGACCCTGCTCGCCCTGCGGGTCAACGGCGAGGTGCTGGCGCCCGACCACGGGTACCCGGCGCGGATCATCGCGCCGAACCGGCCGGGCGTGCTGCAGACCAAGTGGGTGTCCCGACTGGAGGTGCTCGGATGAGCCGGGCGACACGGGTGAGCCGGACGACACGGGTGAGCCGGGCGACACGGGTGCGGCTGGCGCTGCTGGTGGCGGGGGTCTCCCTGCTGGTGTTCGGGGTCCAGGGCCTGCTGGACGAGCCGTACCTCAGCGGGCACCGGCTGCAGGTGCTGGTCTGGGCGGCGGGCGGGATCCTGCTGCACGACGGGGTGTGGATCCCGCTGGTGCTGGTGGTCGGGCTGCTGCTGGGCCGGGTGGTGCCGGACCGGGTGCGGGGCGCCGTCACGGCAGGGCTGATGACGTCTGCCGCACTCGCCGCGGTGGGGCTGCCCGCGGTGGTCCGGGAGCACGACCACAACGGCAACCCGACCCTGCTGCCGCTCCCGTACCTGCGGAACTGGCTGCTGCTGCTCGCCGCGGTGGCCGCCGGGACGGCGGTGGCCGTCGTGGTGCAGTGGCGGCGCGGTCGAGTGGGCAGGGGCCCATCCGGAGCCGGTCGACCAGGACCCGGCCGATCCGGAGGGGATCGGTCCGGTGGCCAATCCGGGAGGCCGACAGGTCCGAATGCGAGGCGTGACCGAGAACCGCGACAGAAGCCAACAAACCTGGCATAGCGCCGCCCGGCTGCTCCGGGTCGGGCTCGGCGCGCTGAGCGGTTTGGTGGCGGGCTTCACCGCGTTGGCGGTCGCGGAACTGGCTTCGGTCCCGGTGCGACAGCAGGCGGGTCCGGTCACGGCGGTGGGCGGCGCGGTCATCGACCGGACGCCGGGGGCCGTGAAGGAGTTCGCGGTCCGGCACTTCGGGACCAACGACAAGCTGATGCTGCAACTGGGCATCCTGGCGCTGCTCGCCGTCTTCGCGATGGCCATCGGTGCGGTCGCGGTGCGGTGGCGCCGACTCGGGGCCGCGGGGGTGCTCCTCTTCGGGTTGCTCGGCGCCGTTGCCGCCGCCTCGCGTCCGGACGCGGGCAGTCTCGACTGGCTGCCCTCCGCGGTGGGTGCGGTGGCCGGGGCGGCGGTGCTGTACCTGCTGGCGGGGCGGTTGACGCCCGCCGGGTCCGCCGGGCCGGACGGGGCGCAGGAGGCGGAAGGAGTCGCGCCCGAAGGGGCTTTCGACCGACGCGGCTTCGTCCTGCTGGCGCTCGCCGCTTCGGCGGCCTCGGCGGGACTGGGGGCACTCGGGCGCGGCCTCAACGCCGCCGGCGGGGACAGGGCCGTCGCCGAGCGCGCCGCCGTGGCCCTTCCGGTGCCTTCGTCCCGGGCTGCGGCCCTGCCGCGCGGGGTCGACCTCAAGGTGCCCGGGCTCAGCGCCTTCACCACGCCCAACCCGTCCTTCTACCGGGTCGACACCGCACTGGTGGTGCCCCGGGTGAACGCCGACTCCTGGCGGCTGCGGATCCACGGGAAGGGCGTCAGCAAGGAGTTGAACCTCGGCTACCACGATCTGCTCGCCCGCGACCTGATCGAGCGTGACATCACCCTGACCTGCGTATCCAACGAGGTCGGCGGCCCTTACCTGGGCAATGCCCGCTGGATCGGCGTCCCGCTGGCGCCCTTGCTGCGTGAGGCCGGGGTCCGGCCGCCCTCCCGGGGCGGACCGGCGGACCAGCTCCTGGCCCGGTCGGTGGACGACATGATGATCGGCAGTCCGGTGGAGACCGTCATGGACGGCCGGGACGCCATGCTGGCCCTGGGGATGAACGGCGAGCCGCTGCCCTTCGCGCACGGCTTCCCAGTGCGGATGCTGGTCCCCGGCCTGTACGGCTACGTGTCGGCCTGCAAGTGGCTCAGGGATCTGGAGCTGACCAGCTTCTCGGACTACGACGCCTACTGGGTGCGCCGCGGCTGGTCGCCGCAGGCCCCGATCAAGACCGAGTCCAGGATCGACACCCCCAAGCCGTTCGCGCAGATCGGCGCGGCCGAGGGGGCTGTGGCGGTGGCCGGGGTCGCCTGGGCGCAGCACCGGGGCGTCGACCGGGTCGAGGTACGGGTGGACGGCGGCCCCTGGCACACCGCCGACCTCGCGGCCGAGGACACCACGGACACCTGGCGGCAGTGGGTCTGGCGATGGCCGGCCACCCCGGGCTCGCACACCCTCGAGGTGCGGGCGACCGACCGCACCGGATACACGCAGACCGACCAGCGTGTCGGAACGGTTCCGAACGGCGCGACCGGCTGGCACTCGGTGGTCGTCAGCGTTGGCTGACGAAACCCCAAAAATCCTTCTGTACAAGGCAATCCATGACAAATGCTGCTTCGAATAACAGATGAGACAAAGGAGCCTTCCATGACCACCATGCGCACCTTCCGTGCCACCCGCACCACCCGTATCGCCGCCGCTTCCGTTGCTGCAGGTGCTCTCGCCCTCGGCGCCGCCGCCTGTTCCAGTGGCTCCAGCGGCACCGGCTCGGCCAACGGCGGGGCCACGTCCTCGACGTCCTCCGCGGCGGCGTCCGGCGGTGCCTCCGGGACGGCGATGGCCGACGCGCCGTTCGGTTCGGCCTGCGCCACGGTCCCGGCGACCGGCGCCGGCAGCTTCGACGGCATGGCCCAGGCCCCGGTGGCGACGGCCGCGTCCAACAACCCGGCGCTGTCCACGCTGGTGACGGCCGTCAAGGCGGCGGGTCTGGTGGACACCCTGAACAGCGCGCAGAACATCACCGTCTTCGCGCCCGACAACGCCGCCTTCGCGAAACTGCCCAAGGCCACCCTGGACAAGGTGCTCGCGGACAAGGCGATGCTCACCAAGATCCTGACGTACCACGTGGTGGGTCAGAAGCTCACTCCGGCCCAGCTCGGCAGCGGCAGCTACCCCACGCTGGAGAAGCAGTCGCTGACCACCGCGGGCAGCGGCACGTCCTACACGGTGAACGGCACGGCGAAGGTCGTATGCGGCAATGTCAGGACGGCGAACGCGAATGTCGAGATCATCGACACGGTGCTGATGCCGCCGTCCTGATGCCCGGTGTTGGGGCGGTCGGCGGGAGCATTCGAATGATCATCCGAACTTCCGCATGAACGGACCAATCCGTCCCTGCGGTGGCGACGAACCAAGGGCGACCGCTGATCCCACCGGAGGTACCGATGCACGTGGCAGCCCGCGGCGACGAGCCCGCGGCTCCCGGCCCAGGTTCCCTGGAGACGCTGCTCGACCGTGTCTCCAGGGGCGACCAACAGGCCTTCGAGACCGTCTACTCGGCTGTCGCCGGGCCCGTGCTCGGCCTGGTGCGCCGACTGCTCCGGGATCCTGCGCAGTCCGAGGAGGTGGCGCAGGAGGTGTTGATCGAG
The DNA here is from genome assembly GCF_000719095.1 of Streptacidiphilus jeojiense. Taxonomy (GTDB): domain Bacteria; phylum Actinomycetota; class Actinomycetes; order Streptomycetales; family Streptomycetaceae; genus Streptacidiphilus; species Streptacidiphilus jeojiensis. Next base: position 129,021 of record NZ_JOEH01000017.1, read on the forward strand.
GTGTGGCGGTGCGCCGCCCGCTTCGATCCCGACCGGGGCAGCGCGATGGCCTGGATCATGACCATGGCGCACCGCCGCGCGGTGGACCGGGTGCGCTCGGCCCAGGCGTCGAGCGACCGGGAGCAGCGCGCGGCCGCCCGGGACCACTCGCCGGCCTTCGACGAGGTCAGCGAGCAGGTCGAACGCCGGCTGGAACGTGAGCAGGTACGGCGCTGCCTCGGGTCGCTCACGGAGTTGCAACGGGAGTCCGTGATGCTCGCCTACTACCGTGGCTGTACCTACCAGGAGACCGCCGACCTGCTCGGTATCGCACTGGGGACCATCAAGACCCGACTCCGGGACGGACTCATCCGGCTCCGCGACTGCCTGGGGGTGACCTCGTGACCAGTGCCGATCTGCACACGCTCACCGGCGCCTTCGCTCTCCATGCGCTCTCCGACCGGGAGTCCGAGGAGTTCGCCCGCCACCTGTCCGCCTGCGAGGCCTGTGACCAGGAGGTGCGGGAGCTCCAGGAGACGGCGGCGCGGTTGGCGCTCGCCGCGGCTGTGACGCCCTCGGCCGAGTTCCGGGCCCGGGTCATGGCGGCGCTGCCCGAGGTGAGGCAGCTGCCGCCGCTGGTCGAGAACGCGGGTGGGCGGTCCTTCTGGCCGCTGCGCCGGCGGTTGATCCAGCGTCGGCTGCCGCAACTCGCCCTGGCCGCCTGCCTGGTGCTGGCGCTGGTCGCGGGCGGGTTCGCGATCGACGCGCATCAGCAGGAGCAGCGGCAGCGGCAGGCCACCGCGCAGGCCCAGTCGCAGGCGGCCGCGCTGAGCGCGCTGTTCTCGGCGCCGGACGCCAGCTTCCACGGCGCAGCGGTGAAGGGCGGCGGCAGCAGTACGGTCGTCAGCTCGCAGCTGTTGCAGCAGACCGCCTTCGTCTTCCAGGGGCTGGCCGAACTGCCGTCCGGCAAGGTCTATGAGCTCTGGTACAGCAAGGGCGGCCACATGGTCCCGGCCGGGCTGCTGCCCGAGCGGGCCGTGGACGGCGCAACGATGCTGACCGGAACTCCGAGCGGTGCCGCCGGGGTCGGGGTGACTGTGGAGCCCGCGGGCGGGTCGCCGCAGCCCACGACCACGCCGGTGGTGCTGGTGGGACTGCCGACGACGTGACGGTGCGCCGTCGCGGCGCTGGGATCGCCGCGACGGTGCCTGTCCGACGTCGGCTGGGGGGAGTGTGGGCGGTCGGGTCCTCGGACCTGACCGCCCACACGCATGTCCATGCAGGTGGGAGCGGTCTTGCGGACTGTACCTACTAGTATGTACGGTAGGTCTCATGAGCACCCCTGAACGTCTGATCGAGAGCACCCAGGAGCTCCTCTGGGAGCGCGGCTACGTCGGGACCAGCCCCAAGGCGATCCAGCAGCGCGCCGCGGCCGGCCAGGGCAGCATGTACCACCACTTCAAGGGCAAGCCCGACCTCGCGCTGGCCGCGATCCGCCGCAGCGCCGACGAGCGGCAGGCGCTGGCCGAGGAGCAGTTCTCCGGCCCCGGCACGGCGGTTGAGCGGGTCGCCGCCTACCTGCGCCGCGAACGGGACGTGCTGCGCGGCTGCCCGATCGGCCGGCTCACCCAGGACCCCGAGGTGGTCGCCGATCCGACGCTGCGTCAGCCCGTCGCCGACACCTTCGAGCACCTGATGCGGCGGCTCACCGCCGTCCTCACCGAGGGCCAGGCGCTGGGGCAACTGGACCCCGAACTCGATCCCGCCGACACCGCCGCCACCGTCGTCGCGGTACTCCAGGGCGGCTATGTGCTGGCCCGGGCGGCGGACTCGGTCGAGCCGTTCCGGCGGGCGACCGAGGGTGCGATCGCCCTGCTCGCCGCCCGCGAACTGCGCTGACGCCACCGGCCGACCGAGCACCCGCCTGGAAGGGCCCAAACCGTGCACGCCATGCAGTACACGATCACCCTCCCCGCCGACTACGACATGGACGTCATCCGCCGCAGGGTCGCGGCCAAGGGCTCGCTGCTGGACGACTTCCCCGACCTCGGCCTCAAGGCCTACCTGATCCGCGAGCGCGGCCGCGAGGGTTCCCCCGTCAACGAGTACGCCCCGTTCTACCTCTGGAACGGCACGGCCGGCCTCGGCCGCTTCCTCTGGGGCGGCTCCGGCTTCGGCGGGATCGTCGCGGATTTCGGCCGCCCGACCGTCCGCCACTGGATCGGGGCCGCGGCCACGGCCGGACCGGAGCCGGCCGGAGGTCCGCCGCGCACGGCGGTCCGCCGCACCGGCACGGTGCCGGACGGCGCCGACCCGGCCGGGTCGATGGCGCGGGCGGCGGCCGAACTGTCCGCGCTCGCGGGCACCCCCGGCCTGCACAGCGCCGCCGTCGCGCTCGACCCGCACCACTGGGAGCTGGTCCACTTCAGCCTGTGGGCGGACACCGCGCCCGCCGACCTGCCGGGCGACCGCTACCAGGTACTGCACCTCTCGGCTCCGGGGCTGGCGGAGCTGACCCTCGCCGATCGGACAGCAGGAGCGACCCGATGAACCCGCCGAACCCCCTGAGCCCGATGAACCCGCTCACCGAGGCACCCCTGGACCGCGAGGCCGGCTACCGGCTGCTCGGGGAGCTCCAGGACGCCGAGGCCCAACTCGGCACCCTCGCCGCCCTGGACGTCCACGCCCCGGGCTTCCCCGACTGGATCGTCACCGCGCTCTTCGGCGGCACCTACCAGCGCGAGGGGCTGGCGCTGCGCGACCGGCAGATCGCCAACCTCGCCGCACTCACCGCGATGGGTGGTGTCGAGCCCCAACTCGCCCAGCACGTAAGGGCGAGCCTGCGGGTCGGGATGAGCCCGGAGGAGGTCGTCGAAGTGCTGGTGCACCTGGCCCCCTATGTGGGTGTGCCGAAGGCGCTGGCCGGTCTCCGGGTGGCCACAGCGGTGCTGGACGAGCCCCGGACGACGCCGTGACCATGGTCCGCACGGTCCTCGGGGACGTCCCGCCGGCGGAGTTGGGCATCGTCGACGCCCACGACCACCTCTTCCTGGCCAGCGCCCTGCTGCCCGGTCAGGAACTGGACGACATGGAGGCGGCACAGGCCGAGGCCCTGGCGTTCCACGCGCAGGGCGGAGGCACCCTCGTCCAGTGGACGCCCTACGGCCTGGGCCGCAGGGCGGAGCTGCTGGCGGAGGTCTCCCGGGTGACCGGGGTGAACATCGTCGCGGCAACCGGGCTGCACCAGGCCCGGCACTACGGCCCGGGGTTCGACCTCGCGGATCCGGGTTCCACCGGGCTCGCCCCGGCCGCGCTGTTCACCGCCGAACTGACCGAGGGGCTCCGGGCGTCGGCCGGCAACGAGGTGCTGCCGGCCCGGGCCGGCCTGATCAAGGTGGCCGGCGGCTTCCACCGGCTGGACCCGCATGCCCGTACGGTCATGGCCGCTGCGGCGGAGGCGCACCACGCCACGGGCGCGCCGATCGGGGTGCACCTGGAGCACGGCTCGGCCGCCGCCGAGGTCCTCGCCCTGCTCTACGACGACCTGGCGGTACCGGCGGAACGGGTCGTCCTCGGCCACCTCAACCGCCTCCCCGACCTGCGCCTGCACCGGGAGGCGGCGGAGCGCGGAGCCTACCTCTGCTTCGACGGTCCGTCAGAGGCCAACCACGCCACGGACTGGAGGCTGCTGGACGCTCTGGCCGCGCTGGTCGACGCGGGCCACGCGGATCAGCTCCTGATCGGCGGCGACACCACCACCGCCGGCGCCCGCGCCGCCACCGGCGGGGGCCCCGGTATCCCCTACCTGCTGCACACCCTCCGTCCCCGGCTGCGTCGCGAGCTGGGGGAGGAGAACGCGGACCGGCTGTACACCGTGAACCCGGCGCGGGCGTTCGCCTGGGCCTGAGGGACAGGGCACCGATGTCGGCACGTAGGGTGAGCGGGCATGGACACCATGACGGCAATCTGGTCGTTCGCCCTGGTCGTCGGCTTGCTGACGCTGACGCCCGGGCTCGATACGGCACTGATACTGCGAACCGCCGCGCTGCGGAGCCGGCCTGAGGCGTGGGGGGTTGTGCTGGGGATCCAGGCCGGGACGCTGGCCTGGGGGATGTTGAGTTCGCTCGGGGTGAGCGCGCTGCTGACGGCGTCGCACACGGCGTACGAGGCACTGCGGGTGGCGGGCGCCGGCTACCTGCTGTGGATGGGCGGCCGGATGCTGTGGGGGACGCTGCGGCGACGGAGCGGCGAGGCGGCGGCGGACACGGACGCGGATGTGGCGGCGGCAGCGGGCGACGCGGCGGGTGCCGGGGGCCGGGTGCTGGTGGGGCTGCGGCGCGGGGCGCTGACGAATCTGCTCAACCCCAAGGTGGGCGTGTTCTACGTGGCGGTGCTTCCGCAGTTCATCCCGGCCGGGGCGCCGCATCTGGCCATGGGCGCGCTGCTGACCTGCGTGCACGTGGCGGAGGGGCTGACCTGGTCGGTGGTGCTGGTGGCCTTCGCCGGGGTGCTGCGGAACTGGCTGCGGCGGCCGGTCGCGCGGCGGGTGCTGGACCGGGTCACCGGGGTCGTCGTGGTCGGGTTCGGGCTGCGGCTGGCGCTGGGCGACTGAGACGGCTGGAGCAGCCGGGCAGCCGGGCGTGTCAATGATGGTTGACGCCCGGCGAGTGTCAACGTACATTGACAGCATGAGTGAGACCAGACAGCTCGCGGACGACGCGGGCAGCCGCGACCCCGCGGTGGGGCTCAGAGCGGTCCGCGCTCTGCGCGACCTCGCCGAGCGGCTCGAGGACCTGCAGGTCGGCAATGCCCGGGCGCAGGGTTGGTCGTGGCAGGACATCGCCTCCTGTCTCGGCGTCAGCAGGCAGGCCGTGCACAAGAAGCACGCCCGGCGCGGGCCGGGATTCTTTGGAAGAGGTGACGAGTAGCCATGCTCGAACGATTCACCGCGCCCGCGCGCCGGGTGGTCACCGAGACGCAGTTGGAGATGCGCGCGCTGCACCACGGCCACGTGGGCACCGAGCACCTGCTGCTCGCCCTGCTCCGGCAGCCGGCGGAACCGGCGGCCGCCCTGCTGGTGCGGCACGGCCTCGACCTGGAGACGGCCAGGGCGGCGGTGCAGCGGCTGCTGGGGGAGTCCGGCGCGACGATCGACGGTGCGGCACTGGAGACGATCGGGATCGACCTGGACATGGTCACCGCCCGGGTCGAGGCCGCCTTCGGGGTCGGTGCCCTCGCCAACCCGGGCGGGGCCGCGGGCCGGGGGCGGACCAGGACCCAGGGCCGGGGCACCTTCACCACCCGGGCCAGGAAGGTCCTGGAGCTGGCGGTGCGGGCCGCGCAGGGCCGGGGGGACAGCAGCATCGGCACCGGCCATCTGCTGCTCGGAATGGTGCGCGAGGGCGGCGGGTTGGCAGTGGGCGTGCTCAGGGACCACGGCCTGGACCTGGCCGAGGTCGAGCGTGAGACCGAGCGGAGCCTCGGCGCGGACGCGGCCTGACCGGCCGCGCAGCGCAGCAAGGAGGGCCGACCCGAAACGGGTCGGCCCTCCCTCGTCGCACGGTCAGGTCAGGTCGCGGCGCTCGCGTCACGGCGCTCAGGTCACGGCGCGGAGTCCTTGACGTTGGGGCTGAGGGCGTAGGCCCGTATCGGGGTCATCCCGCCGTAGCCGGGGAGGCTGACCGTGTCCTGGGTGCCCACCTGGGCGCAGGAGCCGGTCTGGTTGCCGGTCTGCACGTTGGCGTTGCTCAGCGCGACCTTGGTGTTGGCCGGCGGGGCGGAGGCCTTGCCGCCGGGGTAGGTGTTGCCGGTCGGCCAGTCGGTGCCGATGAGCAGGTGTATGCCGCTGGCGGTGCCCTGCTTGAGCGCGCTGCTCGGCAGGCCGAGGCTGCTGGCGACCTCCTGGGCGTCGGCCGCGCGGCCGGGGCCGTAGGTGAGCGTGGTGGTCTTGATGTTGGTGGACGGCGGCGACTCGATGTCGGTGTTGGACGCGTAGCCGTCCGCGATCAGCACCTTCTGCAGTTCGGAGGCGCGACCGGTGAGGGTGGTGGTGCCGTTCGCCACATGGACGGCGATCTCCGAGGGAGCCAGCGCCGACTTGGTGGCGGCGGGCGCCTTGGAGGCGCTCGCGGCGGCCGTCGAGGGCGCGGCCTTGGCGGTGGCTGCGGCGGCGCTGGACTTGGCGCCGCTGGCGGTGGTCAGCGACTGGTCGTTGGCGATGGTGGAGAACAGGGTCTGTGCGCCGGGGGCGATCACCAGGCGGTTGATGTTGGTCGGGTCGGCCCCGGTCTGCATGGTGGTGAAGGTGATGCGGTCGGTGGGGACCTTGTTGAGGTCCTCGGCCAGGCCGGTCAGCTTGGGGATGCTGTCCAGCGAGGTGTCCACGGTGAGCGCCTTGGTGGCGGCGTTGGCCAGGTTCCACAGCTTGGTCGGGCTGGTGAGGGTGCCGGCGCTCTTCATCTGGTTGATCATCGCGGTCAGGAAGATGTGCTGCGCCGCGGTCCGGCCGATGTCGCCGCCGTTCCCGAAGCCGTGCCGGGTGCGGACGAACTCCAGCGCGGCCACGCCCTTGAGGGTGTGGGTGCCCTTCGCCAGCTTGAGGTGCGACTGCGGGTCGTAGACGTTGTTGCTGACGCAGACCTTCACACCGCCCACCGCGTCCGACATGGCGACCACGCCGCTGAAGTCGACCATGGCGAAGTGGTCTATGGGGATGCCGGTCAGCTGGTGGATGGCGGCGACGCTGCAGCCGGGCCCGTACTGCAGGGCGCTGTTGATCATTCCGTAGCCGCCGCTGGTGCTGGCGCCGGTCTTGTCGTCCTTGCAGGCGGGCAGGTTGGTCATCAGGTCGCGCGGGACGCTCATCACCGTCGCGTTGCTGCGGTCCGCGGAGATGTGGACCACCATCTCGACGTCGGCGTTGCCGTCGCCGCCGCTGCTACCGCCGGCGCAGTCGCCGCCGAGCTTGCAGTCGGCGGCGTTGGCGCGGATGTCGGAGCCGATCACCAGCATGTTGATGGGGCTGCGGCCGAAGGCGTCGACCTTCTCGGTGCCCGCGTTGCCCGAGGTTCCGGCGAAGAGCGCGTCGCTCTTGATGTTGCCGTTGAGCTTCTCGTACGCGTAGACGCCGCCCGCCGCCGCGACGACCATGACGCCGGCCGTGCTGATGGCTATGATCTTGATCGGACTCTTCTTCTGGCCCTTCTTCGCTGCCTTGCGCATCGCCGCGCGACCGCCGGGGGGCGGACCCGCTGCGCCGGGACCTCCGGGTGCCGCACCTCTGCCCTGGGATGGACTTCCGCCACCACGGCGGGCAGCGGCCCGGCCACCGGTACTGGCGTCGCTCATGGTCACATCCTTGGTCAGGTGAGCCCGAAGGCTACCGGTCGAAACTTTTGCTACTCGTCGAACGCGCGTGCTCTGTATCGGGGGCATGGGGGCACAGGAGGTAGGACTGTCCGCTCCTGGGTTCCGGTTCCACGGCTGGGCAATTTAGCAAGTGTTTGTGAGTACGACATAAGGACAACCCTGCGAATCGTTTCTGCGGGGTAACGAGCGGCTGTGAGTGACGGCCGCCGTCACGTCCGGTGATCGGACGATCGCGGGGGAGCACCGTGGGGTGAGCGGGATCACGTGGGGATCCACTCTGCCATCCGCACCCGGCCGTTGGGAGTGGAGGGGCGTAAGAGACGTCCACGCACCGTCGGGGCCCCTGATTTTGAACGTTGACGGGCATGTGTTCGGGCCAGGAAAATGGAACCCCGCTGTTTATTGCGTGCCCCGAAGGGTTATGTACCGCTTTGATACTGATCGACGCTGTGACGAAGCGTTACCCGGACGGCACTACGGCCGTGGACCGACTCACCCTGGAGATACCGGACGGTTCCATCACCGTTCTGGTCGGACCGTCCGGCTGTGGCAAGACCACCACGCTGCGCATGATCAACCGCATGATCGAACCGACCGAGGGACGGATCACCCTCGACGGCGCCGACATCCGCGAACAGCCGGTCAACTCGCTGCGCCGCACCATGGGTTACGTCATCCAGCACGCCGGGCTGTTCCCGCACCGCACCATCGTGGAGAACATCGCCACCGTCCCCCGGCTGCTCGGCTGGGACCGCCGGGAGGCCAGGACCCGCGCGCTGGAGCTGATGGAGCGGGTCGGCCTGGACCGCTCGCTGGCCAAGCGCTACCCCTACCAGCTGTCCGGGGGCCAGCAGCAGCGCGTCGGCGTGGCCCGCGCGCTCGCCGCCGATCCGCCGGTGATGCTGATGGACGAGCCCTTCTCCGCCGTCGACCCCATCGTCCGCAAGGGTCTGCAGGACGAACTGATACGCATTCAGGGCGAGTTGGGCAAGACCATCGTCTTCGTCACGCATGACATCGACGAGGCCATCAAGATCGGCGACATGGTCGCGGTGCTCCGCGAGGGCGGGAAGCTGGCCCAGTACGCGCCGCCGGCCGAGCTGCTGTCGGCGCCGGCCGACGGCTTCGTCGAGGACTTCCTCGGCCTGGACCGCGGCATCCGCAGGCTGTCCTTCTTCACCGCCGCGGGACTCGAACTGAACACCGTGCCGATCGTCGCGGTCGACAGCACGGCCGAGCAGTTGGCGGCCCGCACAGTCCCACAGACTCCTTACCTTCTTGTCACCGACACCGAGGGCCGTCCCCTCGGTTGGGCCGACGCCAAGCAGCGGGCCGCCGGCAGCGAGGCGCTGATCCCCTTCGGCCACTCCTTCACGGCCGGACGCGACTCGCTCCGCGCCGCGCTGGACTCGGCGGTGCTCTCCCCGACCGGCTGGGCGGTCGCGGTCGACGAGAACGGCCGCGCCGTCGGTGTCGCCGCGCAGGAGACCATCGCCGCCGCGATCAGGACCGCGCACCTGGAGCAGCAGGCCACCGGGTCGGCCTCCGGAGTCGCCGACGCAGCTCCCGTGGATGCGTGATGGGCGGCTTCTTCGACATCCCGAGCGACCTGCAGGCCAGCTGGTGGGGCCTGATCGGGCTGCACCTTGAGGAGGCGCTGGTCCCGGTCCTGTTCGGACTGCTGATCGCGCTGCCGCTGGCCCAGCTCTGCGCCCGGTTCCGCTGGCTCTACCCGCCCATGCTCGGCATCACCACCGTGCTCTACGCGCTGCCGTCGCTGGCCTTCATCGTGCTGCTGATCAACTGGACCGGCCTCAGCACCACCACCGTCGAGATCCCGCTGACCATCTACAGCCTGGTCGTGCTGATCCCCGCGATCGTGGACGGGGTCCGCTCGGTGCCCGAGGAGACCCACGCCGCGGCCACCGCGATGGGCTTCGGACCGATCCGCCGCTACATCCAGGTGGAGCTGCCGATCGCGGTCCCGGCGATCTTCGCCGGGCTGCGGGTCGCCACCGTCTCCAGCATCAGCCTGGTCAGCGTCGGCGCGCTGATCGGCAACGAGGGCGGCCTGGGCAACCTGCTGTCGGACGCCCTGCACTACCACCGCCCGATCCTGGCCTGGAACTCCGTGCTCACCACCGCCGTCCTGGCGATCCTCATCGACGGCCTGCTGGTGCTGCTGCGCCGGCTCCTCACTCCCTGGGCGGTGCGGTGAACCTGTTCCACTACGCCAATGTCTTCTTCAGTGACAACGCCAACTGGAGCGGGGCGGACGGCATACCGACCCGGCTGTGGGAGCACGTCCAGTACACGCTGATGGCGCTCGGCATCGCCGGGGTGATCGGCCTGCCGCTCGGGCTGGTCACCGGTCACACCGGGCGCGGCGGCAATGCGCTGGCGCTGGTCGCCACCGCGGCCCGGGCGCTGCCCAGCTTCGGTCTGCTGGTGCTGCTCACGGTGCTGATGGGGCTGGGCCTGACCCCGGTGATGGTCCCGCTGGTGGCCCTGGCGGTGCCGCCGATGCTGGTCACCACGTACGAGGCGATCCGCTCGGTGGACCGCTCGCTGGTGGACGCGGCCCGGGGCATGGGGATGGGGCCGCTGCGGGTGATGTTCCAGGTGGAGCTGCCGGTGGCGCTGCCGCTGATCCTGAGCGGGATCCGCTCTTCCGCTGTGCAGATCGTGTCGACGGCGACGATCGCGGCGTACGTGTCCTTCGGCGGGCTGGGGCGGTACATCGTCGACGGGCTCTACCAGGTGGACTACAACAAGGTGGTCGGCGGGGCTGTGCTGGTCGCTGCGCTGGCGGTAGTGACGCTGGGGGTGTTCTGGGTGGCCGGGCGGGTGCTCGTGTCTCCTGGGGTGCGCAGGCAGCAGCGGTAAGCTTTTCGGCTGACTGCGGACCGTAGCTGGCTGGTCGCGCAGTTCCCCGCGCCCCTAGGGGGCTGCAACATGCCCGCCGTGGTTCAGTTGCACTATCCAGGGGCGCGGGGAACTGCGCGACCAGCCACCCCCACAGCGTTAGCGTTCCGCGCGGGCCAGGGCCAGCTCCAGGACGACGAGAAGAGCGTCGCGGACGGACCCGCGCTCGCGGGCGTCGAAGAGGACCAGCGGGACGCTCTCGCCGATGTCCAGGGCCCAGCGCACCTCGTCCAGGTCGTGGCCCAGGCTGCCGTCGAAGACGTTGACGCCCACGGCGAACGGCAGGCCCTTGTTCTCGAAGTAGTCGACGGCGGCGAAGCAGTCGTCCAGCCGCCGGGTGTCCACGATCACCAGACCGCCCAGCGCGCCCTCCACCAGGTCGTCCCACATGAAGCCGAAGCGGTCCTGTCCGGGCGTGCCGAAGAGGTAGAGCTTCAGGGTGGGGTCCAGGGTGATGCAGCCGAAGTCCATGGCGACCGTGGTCGTGGTCTTGTGCGGGGTGTGCGTCAGGTCGTCGACCCCGGCCGCGACCTCGGTGATGCTGGCCTCGGTGGTCAGCGGCTCGATCTCGGATATCGCGGCGACGGTGGTGGTCTTGCCCACGCCGAACCCACCCGCGATGACCATCTTGACGGGGAGCGGGGGGCGGTTGGAGACGGCGGTGCCGAGGTGGTCTGACTCAGGCAGGGCGGTCGCTGTCACGTGGAAGTCCTCGGGAGTCGGGGACGGCGCGGAGACCATCGATAACCCTTCGCAGTACGGAAACGTCTTGGGCGGTGCTGGCCTGGGGTACGTAGACGGCCAGGTGCCGGGCGGTGCGCAGGTCGCCGGCGATCACCCGGACGACGTTGAGGTGGAGCCGTAGCCGGGCGGCGAGCTCGGCGAGGGACAGCGGGACCCGGCAGGCCGCGACGATCGCGTGCTGCTCGAAGGTGAGGCCCGGAAGCGCGGCCAGCCCGTCCGACGTGGCCACGACCTGGGTCTCCAGGGGCAGTTCGGCGGCCCCGGCGACACGACCCGTGGTGAGCAGGAATGGGCGGACGGCGAGGCTGCTGCGGGTGCTCTCGGGCGCGGTGACCGGAGCGGGCTCCGGCTCCGGCTCGGGAGCCGGAGCGGCGGGCAGGGGCGGGGGAGGCGGGTCGTCCGCCATCACGTACGGGCGCAGTGGGCGTACCTGCGGGGAGCCGTACGGGCCCTCGGTGGTTGCCGCGCTGCCCACCATGCTGGTCCTCTCTCGCTCGTCCCGGCGTCTTGATGCTTCGTCAGTCACAGTAAGCAGTAAGTATATTGGTTAGGTTGTTCGAGCACAGTCAAAGTCGATCAACTGGCCGAGGAGGCACCCACGCCGTTCTTCAGCTCGATGATCAGCTGCGGGCTCAGCGCGGCGCCGGCCCGGTTGGCGAACAGCGTCATCTCGTAGGCGATGTTGCCGAGCTTGGCCTCCTTGGAGGCCACCACGCCCAGCACCGAACCGTTGCCTATGGAGGAGACCAGCAGGTGGCCGCCCTCCAGGTCGATGATCACCTTGTTGAGGGCGCCCAGACCGTAGTTGCCCGAGGCGCCCGCGGCGAGGCTGGTGATGCCCGACACGATGGCGGCGAGCCGTTCCGAGTCGGCCGGGTCCCTGAGTCTGGACACGGCGATCAGCAGTCCGTCCGAGGACACGGCGATGGCGTCAACCACGCCTGCGGTCTCCGTGGCGAAACGGTTCAGCAGCCAGGTGAAGTCGGCGGCGGCGGAAGCCAGGGCGGCGGGGTCGTCTGTGGGCGTGGTCACGGTCCCACTCCTTCCGGAAGTTCCTGCGGTGCGGCGACGTTTGGCGCAGCGTTCTGTTGTAGCAAGTCCGTTGGTGCGGCGTCCGGTTGGGTACTGCCTTGTTGGGTGTCGCCGACGCGCAGTCCGGTCAGCGTGGCGTCGCGCTCGGCGCGGTCGACCGCTGCCTCGAACTCCTCCAGCGAGTCGCGCACGGCCTCGGCGTCCAGCTGCGGCGGGGCGAAGGCGGCTGCGGCGGGCGGCTGGGCCGGTCGGGCCTGGTTCAGGGTGGCGCCGCGGACCCGGCGGCGCAGCGTGCCGCCCTCGGGCCCGGGCCGGGCCGCCTCGCCTGCCTGCGGCTCGACGGCGCCGGCCTGCGCGTGGACCGGCTCGTCCGGGGCGCGGCGCGGCGTCCGGCGGGGTAGCCCGCCGTCCGGTGCGGCCGTGGCGGCCGGGACCGCTGCGGGTCCGCCCGCGGGCCACCCCGAGGGGGCGGCCGGGACCGGAGCCGGGGCGGCCGGAGCCACCGGCGGGGCCGGCGGCAGCGCGGCGGGCGCCGGGGCCGGGGCCGCCGGGGCGGTCAGCGCGGCCGGTACGGCGGGTGCGGGCGCGGCCGGCGCCGCCGGGGTCGCCCTGAGCAGCGCGGCCGGCACCAGGACCAGGCTGCTGACACCGCCGCCGGGGGTCCGCGACAGGGTGACCGTGATCCCCCAGCGCCGGGCCAGGTTGCCGACCACGAAGAGGCCGAGCACCCGGGTCGGCACCAGGTCCAGGCGCTCGCGCCGGACCAGCCGGGCGTTCTCCTCGGCCAGCCGCTCCGAGCCCATGCCCAGACCGTGGTCGACGATCTCGATCGCGGCGTGCCCGCCGGGGGTCCGCACGGTCACCTCGACGCTGCTGTGCGCGGGCGAGAACGACACCGCGTTCTCCAGCAGTTCGGCGAGCATCAGCACCAGGTCGCCGACGATGTCCGGGGCGACCGTCGGGTCCGACTCGGCGCGCAGCACCACCCGCTGGTAGCCCTCGATCTGGCCCAGCGAGGCGCGGATGACATGGCTGACCGGTGCCGGCCGGCCGTCCAGTTCGGACTCGCGGATGCCGGCCAGCAGCATCAGGCTGTCGGCGTTGCGCTGCATGCGGACTGCGATGTGGTCGATCCGGTACAGCTGCTCCAGCAGCTCCGGGTCGGTCTCGCCGCGCTCCACCGCGTCGATCAGCGCGAGTTGACGGTTGGTCAGGTTGCTGACCCGGCGGCCGATGTTGCCGAACATCTCGGCGATGTTGCGGCGGCTGGTGACCTGGCGCTCCAGCAGTCCGGCGGCGGTGACCTGGACCTGGTTGAACGCCTCGGCCAGGGCCCCGAGTTCGTCCTGGGCCAGCACCGGGACGGCCTCCAGCCGGGCCGGGCTCTCGTCCGCGGCGTCGTCGTCGGCGACCCGGGCGAGCTCCTTCTCCGAGATCGCGGCGACCTTGCGGGCGGCGTTGGTGAGGCGCTGGACCGGCCGCACCACCGAGTGCCGGATCAGCACGGACAGGGTGAGCCAGGTGACGAAGATCAGCAGCGCCAGCGCCAGCAGCAGGATCGCCCTCAGCCAGGCGGAGCTGGAGGCGCTGTCGGCGCCGGCCGCGATCTCCTGGGTGAGCTTCTGGGTGATGGCCAGCCGGATCTGCGACTCGCCGACGATCTTCGGCAGGGTCTCGTCCACCTGCGCCGCGGCGGCCTGCATCGACGCCTTGTCGGAGACCGAGGACAGGTCGCCGGGGGAGACCTCGAGCAGCGACAGCTGCGTCTTGATGTAGGCCTGGTTGGTGTTGTAGTCCATCCCGCCGAGTTCGGTGACCTGGGCCGGCGTGGCCAACTGCCCGAACCGGGTGACCTGGTAGGTGTACTGCTCCTGGGCGCCGACCGCGGCGAGGAACTCGACCAGGGCGTTGGAGTCGCCGGTCTGGGTGGACAGCACGCTGGTCTCGTAGACGGCGTGGGCGGTGTCGGCCCGCAGCAGCGCGTCCAGGCTCTGGGTGGTCCGGACGTTGCCGCCGTGGTCGGTGGTGAGGCCGAGGCCGTCGATCAGGTCGTCGGCGGTGGGGCTGTAGGCCTGGTCGATGTTGGGGGCGGCCAGGGTGCCGACCGCGATCTGGTCCCGGGGCAGGCCGTTGAGCTCCGCCAGCGCGATGCTCTCGGCGGCCGGCATGGAGGAGCCGAAGGCCTGGCGGACCATCGCGGCCTGGGCGGTGGTGGCCGCCTGGGCGGCGCGGAAGGCGGCGTTGGAGGGCGCCTTGTCCTTGGCGTCCTGCCGGTCGTAGTGCGCCCAGAGCAGCAGCGCCTGCTGCTGCTCGGTCTGCACGTCGTCCACCAGCAGCGCGACCTGGTAGCTGTTACGGACCAGGTCGGCCTGGCTGGCGGTGGCCTGGGCGGTGCTGATCTCGCTGTTCACGACCACGGCGAACAGGATCGAGATCACCACGACCGGCACGGTGACCAGCACGTTGAGCTTGTGACGGAAGGGGATCCGGTCGAGTTGGCGGCCCAGTCGGGCGCGCAGGCCGGTCTCCAGCGGTTCCGGGGTGCCGGTCGTCTCCCCGGGCGTCTCCGGGGAGCCTGCGTCTTCCGGGGTGCCAGGTATGACCGGTTCGCCCGGGGCGAGCGGTTCGTCCGGGGCGGCCGGTGGGGCCGGGTGCGCGTCCTGGAGGGACAACCGAATCTCCTCGATCGGCTCCGGTGCCTGGCAGTTGGCACGCCCCTGCCCTGACGGGTGGTCGGCGGGAACCGGAACGCTCTCGTCGAATAAGTGACCGTGCGGAGACTACCGGTTGCGGGGATCCCCGTGACAGGGGAGTTGTGAACATTGCGCTACGAAGTGATCAAAAACCTTCCGCAACTGCAGCTCTGCGTTCCAGTATCGTCCGGTCGCACCTGCCTCACCTGCACCACCTGTGTGCGACCGGGTAGCGGGGCCCCAACCGCAGGACGGACTTCGGTTGACTACCGCTCATACAAGCAGATTTGATCGTCCGTGAGCTATACCTTCTGCCCCGCACGTCCCCTGCGCCTCAAGCCTCCCCCACCATTGGAATGGACCAGTGACTACTTCCACAACCCGCGGCCGCACCCGTATAGCCGCCGTCCTCGTCGCCTCTGCTGCCGCTGTGTCCCTCGCGGCCTGCGGGTCGTCCTCCTCCGGCTCGTCGAACCCGCTGGCGCCGACCCAGGCCGCCGCCACCGGCTCCGGCGCCGCGAGCGGGCCGATCATCGTGGGCTCCAACAACTTCGCCGAGAGCACCATCCTGGCCGACATCTACGGCGAGGCGCTCAAGGCCAAGGGCCTGACCGTCACCTACAAGCCCAACATCGGTAGCCGCGAGGTCAGTTACGGCCTGCTGAAGAACAACACGGTCACCCTGATGCCGGAGTACAACGGCTCGCTGCTGGCCTACCTGGACCCGAAGGCGGTCCCGACCAGCGCGGAGGACACCGACACCCAGCTGACCGCCAAGATCGCCTCCAACCTGCAGATCCTCACCCCGGCCGCGGCCGAGGACAAGGACTCGCTCACGGTCAACGCGGCGACCGCGGCCAAGTACAACCTGACCGCCTCCTCCACCATCTCGGACCTGAAGAGCATCGCGGGCCAGCTGGTGGCCGGTGCCGCCCCTGAGTTCCAGACCCGGCAGCAGGGCCTGGTCGGTCTGAAGTCGGTCTACGGCATCACCTTCAAGAGCTTCAAGGCGCTGGACGCCGGCGGCACGCTCACCGAGGCGGCGCTGAAGAAGAACGACATCCAGGTCGGCGACATCTTCACCACCGACAGCACCATCGCCACCGAGAAGTGGATCACCCTCAAGGACGACAAGAGCCTCTTCGGCTTCCAGAACGTCATCCCGGTGGCTCAGAAGACCCTGCCGCAGACCGCGGTGGACGCGCTCAACGCGGTGTCGGCGAAGCTGGACACGGCGACGCTGATGGACCTGGACTCCAAGGTCGGCGCCAAGGGCGCGGACCCGCTGGCGGTGGCCGACGCCTGGCTGAAGTCGGTCGGCCTCAGCTCCTGAGCTGCCGCTGCCGAGCTGTCACTGCTGAGCCGGCGCTCTCCGCGCCGAGGGCCGTCCACCGTGGATCACGGTGGGCGGCCCTCGGCGCGTCAGTCGTCCAGGTCGTCGCAGCGGCCCAGCGCGTCCGGCTGGTGCTCCTCGACCCGGCGCAGCATCCGGCCCAGCTGTCCGGAGAGCACCGCGCGCTCCTCGGGGGAGGCGTCCTGCAGCAGCTCCTCCTCGAACACCGCCGCCATCCGCATCGACTCCAGCCACTTCTCCCGGCCGGTCCGGGTCAGTTCGATGATCACCCGGACCCGGTTGCTCTCGTCGCGGGTGCGGGTGACCAGCTCGGCGGCGGCCATCCGGTCGATCCGGTGGGTCATCGCCGCCGGGGTGAGACCGAGCCGTTTGGCCAGCTCGCCGGGCCCCAGCCGGTACGGGCTGCCGGCCACGATCAGTGCCTTCAGCACCTCCCAGTCGGCCGAGCTGATGCCCAGCTCGTTGAGCTGCCGCCCGTAGGCGACCGACATCCGCCGGGCCAGCCGGCTCAGCGTCGAGACGATCGTCTCGACCTGGGGGTCGACCAGCGGGAACTCGCGCTGGTAGGCGGCGACCTGCTCGTCGATCCGCAGCTCGCCGGCCACCTCGTCCTGCGGTGCCGGGGCGTCGGTTGTCATGCCTTCCAGTCTCTCATAACGGGGCTAAAGGGTTCGCTCCTGTAGCATTTCTCACCGAAGACTTTAGTAGTGTACTCTTCGAGGAGAAACTTGGGACGACCGTGAAGGGTGGTGCAGCATGACGCGCGCAATGCGACAGAAGAACCAGCAGTACGGGACGGCGGGCGGCACGCTGCGCCGGGTGCAGATCGGCAACGCGCTCAGCGCGTTCGGCAGCGGTTTCACCGTCCCCTACATGTTCGTCTACGTGAGCACGGTCCGCGGGCTCGGCTCGATGACCGCATGGCTGGTGTTCACCCTGTTCGCGCTGGCCGCCCTGGTCGCGCTGCCCCTCGCCGGGCGCGGCATCGACCGCTACGGGGCCCGTCCGGTGCTGGTCGCCGGAGCGGTGACGGCCGCCGCCGGGGCGCTGGCCTTCGGCCACGCCTCGGGCAGCGGGCACATCCTGATGTCCGCGTTCCTCTTCGGTGCCGGGGTAGCCGCGGTGCAGCCGGCGCTGGCGACGATGATCGTCCGCTGCTCCACCCAGGAGACCAGGGCGCATGCCTTCGCGCTGCAGTTCACCCTGGTCAACCTGGGGATGGGGATCGGCGCGCTGATCGGCGGCCAGATCGTGGACGTCAGCCGGCCGGCCAGCCTGACCCTGCTGTTCAGCGTCGAGGCGGTCATGTTCCTGGTGCTCGCCGCGGTCACCGGCACCATCCGGATGCCGGCTGCGGCGCCCGCCGCCGTGCCGGCCGCGGCGCCGACCGCCGGCGGACGGGTCGCGGAGCCGAAGTCGGATCTGCGGACCCTGCTGGCGGACAAGGCCATGGTGCGGATCTGCCTGCTCGCCGGGCTGATCTTCTTCACCTGCTACGGCCAGTTTGAGTCCGGTGTGGCCGCGTACGCCACCGACGTCGTCGGCACCTCGCCGTCCGTCCTGGGCCTGGCCCTGGGTGTGAACACCCTGGCCATCGTGGTGCTGCAGATGATCGTCGTGCGGATCACCGCGCGTCGCCGCCGCAGCACCGCCATCGCGGCCACCGGTGTGGTCTGGCTGGGCGCCTGGGCGGCGGCCGCCGTGGCCGGGCTGGTGTCCGGGGGCATGGTGGCGACCGCCGCGATGCTCTCCGTCTACATGCTGTTCGGCGTCGGCGAGGCGCTGCTCGCGCCCACCCTCGGGCCGATCATCGCCGACCTGGCCCCGGCGCATCTGCTGGGCAGCTACAACGCGGCGTTCGCGCTGGTCAAGCAGGTGGCCATCGCGATGGGCCCGGCGGCCGGGGTGCTGCTGGTCGGTGCCGGTCTGCCGGCCGCGTACATCGCGGTGATGGCGGGTTCCACGGTGCTGATCGTGGCGCTGGCGCTGCGGCTGCGGACACAGCTGACCGCCGCGCAGGACAACGCCGTGCGGCGGACCAGGGTGGTCACCACCTCGGTCGAGCCGCGGCTGGCGGGCGAGCTGCGCCCGGCGGCCTGACGGCTAGTCGGCTTCGGGGCGTGACGGCTTCGGCGGCCTGTCCCGGGTGAACGCTCGGGGGCCGAGCGGTGAACAAGGGGCGTGCGGTGGTGGAGGGTCTACATCGCTGTAGTACTTTCTGACTGCCACTGTCGATCCCCTGTGCCGAAGGTCGCCGATGTCCGTCCTCACCTATCCAGAAGCGATCGGCGTCGGCCTGCTCCAGGGCGTCACGGAGCTCTTCCCGGTCTCCAGTCTCGGCCACAGCATCCTGGTGCCCGCCCTGATCGGCGGCTCCTGGAAGCGCGACCTCAATGTCGCCGCCGCCGACTCCCCGTACCTCAACGTGCTGATCGGTCTGCACCTGGCCACCGCGCTGGCGCTGGTGGTGTTCTTCTGGCGGGACTGGGTCCGGGTGATCTCCGGCTTCGTCAGCTCGATCCGCGAGCGGCGGATCGAGACCGTGGACCAGAAGCTGGCCTGGCTGCTGATCGTGGCGACCATCCCGGTCGGCATCGCCGGACTCGCGCTCGACAAGGTGTTCCGCGAGCACCTGGGCAAGCCGATCCCGGCGGCGATCTTCCTGACCCTCAACGGTCTGGTGCTGTTCATCGCCGAGCGGCTCAAGCGCGGCGGGACCGGACGGCGCAGGGCCGGCGACCCGGCCCCGGTCGAGGCGGGCCCGGACGCCGAGGAGGTGGACCCCGACGTCCTCTCCGACCGCAGGATCACCAAGCTGCGCTGGGGCTCGGCGCTGATCGTCGGCGGCGCCCAGATCCTGGCGCTGCTGCCGGGCATCAGCCGTTCCGGGGTGACCATAAGTGCCGGCATCTTCAAGGGCCTGCGGCACGAGGACTCGGCCCGCTTCGCCTTCCTGCTGGCGACCCCGGTGATCGGGGCGGCCGCGCTGCTCAAGGTTCCCTCACTGATGGGTCACCAGGGCGACGGCATCCGCGGTCAGGTGCTGGCCGGAGCGGTGGCGGCGTTCGTCGCCGGGTACGTCGCGGTGCGCTTCCTGACCAAGTACTTCGAGACCCGGACGCTGACGCCGTTCGCGATCTACTGCACGGTCGCCGGACTCGGCAGCCTCGCCTACCTCACCCTCGGCTGAGCCCTGCGCAGGCCCGTTCGGGGGAGTCCCTCGTACGGGTGATCGAGGCACTCCCTCCGCGTTGCTGCACCCGGGAAGCTCCGTTGCTCTGATCCCATGATCGTGGAGATCCTCCACCGGCGACGGTGGGGGTGGAGCGAGGGAGGGAGTGCCGTGCGCGGGTTTCGGCGACGGGTTGCCGTGATCGCCGGTGCGCTGGGAGCCCTGCTGCTGCTCGGTGGCTGCATGACGGTGTCCGGGCAGGCGCCCGGCCACCGCGGGGCGCCGGGCGACGCCGCCGCCCCCGGAGCCGCCCACGGCGCGGGCCAGGTGGGTTACGCCCATCCGTTCGTCCCGCTGCCCTCGGTGAGCCTCGCCCCGGTTCCGGACAGCTACGACCCCTCGGCGGACGCCAACGCCGCGGTGGCCGCGGCCGTCGCGGCGTCCGGGGCGGACGGCCGACCGGTGCTGCTCGACTTCGGCTCCTCCTGGTGCGAGGACTGCCAGGCGCTGTCCGCGCTGGTGGACACCCCCGGGGTGAACCGCATCCTGGCCCGCAACTACCACCTGGTGACCGTGGACGTCGGGCACTACGACCTGAACACCCAACTGGCGGCCCGCTACGTCTCGTTGGCGCAGAGCGGGATCCCCGCCCTGGTGCTGCTCGGCCCGGACGGCACCAAGCGGGACACCGGCGACCCGTCGGCGTTCGCCAATGCGCGCGACCTGGACGCCGACGGCTTCGCCGGAACCCTGGTCGACTGGCTCTACCTGCCGTCCCGGTGAGCACCGGGGCTGCGGGGAAGCTGCCGGGAAGCCGCAGGGAAGGTGAGAAGAGTCGGGCTGATGCATACTCAGGAACAGTCACTGCGGGGCAGAACCGGACAAAACTCGACTCCGCTCCGTGAGCACTCAACTGCACCCCCTGGATTGCTTGGCATCAACCGTCACTAGGATTACCGTTCAATAACGCAGTGCGAAGGTCTGCCGTTGCTCGGACGGCATCGCACGCGATCGCCTAATCCTGTCTGGAACCGGGGAACCATTCGGTACTGAGGTTCAGTACCCCGGGGTGAATCGGCCGCACCTGGCCGTAGGAGACCTTCCTCTCCGAACCCGTCAGCTAACCCGGTCGGCGAGATGGAAGGAAAGGAGCACGCCGAACGTGGCGTCGAACTCGCCCACCTGGGCACCCGTGGCACCCGTGCAGCCGATCCCGCCGCAGCGGACCGCCCCCTCGGCGGTGCTGGGCTTCGCGGCCATGGCCGCGGTCGGTGCCACCGGAGCCGTCGCGCTCGCGGCCCCCTCCGCATCGGCGGCCGTACGCGAGACCGGGGGCAGCACCCTGGTCGCCCAGGAGCAGGCCCACGGCACCACGGCGACCCTCACCAGGCCCGCGGCCGACCCGGGTACGGCCCTGGCCGACCGGATCCGCACCCAGGCCGCGCAGCAGCGGGCGACCGCCGAGGACACGGCCCGGCGCCAGGCGGCGGCCGAGGCCGCGGCGCGCCAGGCTGCGGCCAGGGAGGCGGCGGCCCGCGAGACGGCGGCGCAGGAAGCTGCCGAACAGGCCCGTGCGGCCGAGCTGGCCGCCCAGCAGGCCGCGGCCCAGGCAACGGCGGCGGCCCGGCAGGCAGTTGCGACGCAGGCGGCAGCGGCGCAGAACGTGGCCGCACAGACCGTGACGGCGCAGCAGACCACGGCTCGGGCCGGGGTCGGCGCCCTGGTCGCCCCGATCGCCTCGGCGGTCGCCGGATCCGGCTTCGGCCAGTCCGACTCGCTCTGGTCCCAGCTGCACACCGGACAGGACTTCACCGCCCCGACCGGCACCCCGGTGGTCGCGGTCGGCGGCGGCACCATCACCTCGGCCGGCTGGGCCGGGGCGTACGGCTACCGCGTGGTGGAGACGCTGGCCGACGGCACCGAGGTCTGGTACTGCCACCTCTCGGTGATCGGCGTCGGCTCCGGCACGGTGACGGCCGGTCAGCCCA
Source organism: Streptacidiphilus jeojiense (assembly GCF_000719095.1). Taxonomy (GTDB): domain Bacteria; phylum Actinomycetota; class Actinomycetes; order Streptomycetales; family Streptomycetaceae; genus Streptacidiphilus; species Streptacidiphilus jeojiensis. The sequence goes on from NZ_JOEH01000017.1 coordinate 150,276, forward strand.
TCGGCCGGGTCGGCGCGACCGGCAGCAACGTCAACGCCCCGCACCTGCACCTGGAGGTGCGTCCGAGCGGCGGCGAGCCGGTCGACCCGGCGGCCTGGCTGTCCCAGCACGGCCTGGCGCTCTGAGGGTCCCGGCACTGCCGCTGGTCCGACGCGTGATCCCGAGCGGCACCCCCTGAACTCCGACGGTCCCGGTGACACCCCCCGACACTGGGACCGTCGGCCTGTCCGGCCCCGGCCCCGACTCCGAGTCCGACCGCTGCCGCCGGCGACCCGTCAGGCGCGTCGGTCCACGGCCGCCCAGGAGGCCAGCGCGACGCCGGAGGACACGGCGGCCACCGACGGCCAGGCGCCCAGCTTCTTCGCCAGCGGGTGCGAGCCCGCGAACGCGGCGATGTACAGGCCGCTCAGCGCCACCGCGGTGGCCGGGCCGGCCGTCCGCTTCCACTGCGTCGCCGCGACCGCGCCGGCCGCGAGCAGGGCCACCCCGCCCAGCTCCCGCCGCTTGGTCGCCCGGGCGATCCCGTAACCGCCGACGAGCCCGCCCGCCGCGACCAGGGACGAGGGAATGCGTGCCATCTCCGTACGACCTTCCTGAGATCCGAACGCCGGAACCACTGCTGCTCCGACCCTAACCCGGGCCCGGTGGCGCGCCCGGGCCGGGCCGGGGGCTCAGTTGGTCCTGGTGTTCCGCAGGTGCAGGCCCATGTAGCCGATGTAGATCTTCCCGGTCCCCGAGCAGTCGTCGAAGTAGTGCAGCCGGGGCGCGGTACCGCCACCGCCTATCCGCAGGTGGGCGCCCATGAAGACCTTGCCGGCCGGGTTGACCTCGACCGGGACCGGGAGCTCGCGCTCGCCCTTCCACTTGGTGTTGGTGCGCACCGTGCGCGACTCGTCGCGGATCACCTTGCGCGGCGGGAAGACATGGCAGTCGACCGGGGTGTTCTCGCACCAGCGGCGGAAGTCGCCGCCGGACTCGCCGTGCACCGCCGCCTCGGCGTAGTCCTGCAGCGCGAGCAGCGCGTCCCAGGCCATCCTGACCCAGGTGGGGTGGTCGGTCTGGTCGTCCAGCTCGCGGGTCAGCCGGGGGTCGCCGGTGAAGGAGAGCAGCGGGAACTCGTCGATCCGCTCGACCAGCTCGGCGAAGGAGACCGGGTCGACCCGGGTGGTGGCCGGCTCGGCGCGGTTCGCGCCCTCGCCGCCGTCCGCCTCGGCCAGCCGCCCGCGCAGCGACCTGACCTGGGTGCGGGCCTCGCGCAGCTCGCTGTACTGCTCGTCGTACTCGGCGGCCAGCTGCGACTCGCGCTCCTCGGCGTCGCGCAGCCAGCGGCGCACCTCCTGGAGCTCCTCGGCGCGGGCCCGCTCCTCGTGGACCTCCTCCTCGTGGTGGTCCACCAGCAGGCTGCCGGGCTGGACGCCGTCGATCGCGGCGATGTCCGCGCTCTCCTCGGACCAGGGGGCCGACCCGCCGCGCAGGTTCTGGGCCCGCAGCGGCGGCAGCCCGGCCAGGGCCTCCGGCAGCGGGGACTGCACCGCGAGCCGGCGCGGCAGCCAGGCCAGCAGGCCGGAGGCGCGGCGCAGGTCGGTGTCCAGGGTGTGCCGGCCCATCACCCGGTGCCGCTGGGCCTCGGGCGCCCAGGCCGGGTCCAGGCCGGGGAGGTAGGTGCGCACCGCGCCGCCGTACACCCGGTGGTGCTCCAGGGCCCGGTTGAAGTCCCGCTCGGCACCGGGGGCCAGCGCGTAGAGCACGGCGAGGCCGGCGCAGCCGCGCAGCAGCGGGTCCACGGTCTCGGCCAGCCAGTCGTCGAAGTCCGTGCGCGGGGGAGTGCTGGCGACCACGATCGGCATCCGGCGGTCCGGGTCGCAGAGCTCGTCCAGCACCTCGTCGACGTCGCCGCGTTCGATGACGGTGGGCATGCCGTGCACCCGGGCCGCGCCCTGGTGCTCGCCCTCGGCCGCGCCGAGCACGTCGAGCAGGCCTCGGGCCAGGGCGGGGACCGGGGCCTTGGTCGCCGAGGCGCCGCGTACCGGCAGCTGTTCGGCGTCCAGGCGCACCCAGGTGCCGCCGGTGGGAGGGGTGCTGATCGTCAGTGAGGTCTGCCAGATTCCCTGGGGCGTGAACTCGCGTAGTCGCCAGCGCGCGACCGACTCCTTGGCGCCGCTGGCGCCTCTGACCCGGTCCTTCAGGGCGCAGTCGAGCACGGCCTGCGCCCCGACCCGGTGGCGGCCGTCCTCGGCGCCGGGGTCCTCATAGTGCTGGGCCTTCAGCCAGTGTCTGACCTGCTGTCCCGCGAGGGTGACCGTGTCGCGGTGGCTGTGGCCACTGGTCACGGCCATGCGGTAGATGCCATCTGTCATCCGCGGGCCTCCTGACGCTGTGTCGGCGTCTCCGCACGCTGCATGCGGGGTCAGAAGGTCCAACGCGGGAGGGACCCCCGATGGTTCCGGTGCGATCAGCCAAGGGCGTGAACGAATGGTGCGCGCGCCGTGTGTGCGCGCCGGTGGACGGCAGGGTCAGCCGGGGGGCTCCACGGTGGTGGGGGCATCGGTGACCTGCGCGGACTGCGGTTGCGGGGTCGGCTGCGGTTGCTGCTGGGCCGGGGGCTGGGCCTGGGGGTAGGGCTGCGGGTACGGCTGGGGATACGGCTGCGGGTAGGGGCGCGGCTGCGGGTAGCCGTAGCCGTAGGCCGGGGGCTGCGGCCAGGGCTGCGGCTGCGCCGGCCCTGGGTAGCCGTAGCCGGCGCCCGGTACGTGCGGCGCGTACCCGCCGTAGCCGGGGCCCGGCTGGGCCGGCAGGTAGGCGGCCGGCGCCGGGGCCGCCGCGTAGCCGGGCGCGGGGTAGCCGCCGGGCGCGCCGAACGCGCGCGGCACCCCGAACACCCCGGGGGGCATCCCCGGCGCACCCGGGAACCCGCCGAAGCCCCTGGCCTGCGGATTGCGGCGGTACCACTCCTGCGCGCCGACCCGGGTGAATATCTCCGCGACCCGCTCCCTGCGCTCCCACAGGTGGTGCAGCAGCTCCTGCTCGCGCTCCACGAAGTCCGGCCCGGCCAGCCCGCGCTCGGCGCGCTGCCGCAGGAACGCCAGCGCCGTGGCGAAGCCCACGTACTCCCGCATCGCCTTGTCGCCGACCGGACCCTGGGTGAACTTCGCCAGCTCCCGGGCCTGCTTCCGGGTCCGCATCGTCGACAGCACCAGCGGCACCTGCTGCGCGATCCAGCCCGCCGCCGCGTACACCGGCAGCTGCCGCTCCAGCGCCCGCAGTTCGTTCCGGCGCGACCACACCACCAGCCAGACCATCAGGCAGAACACCGGCACCATGAACAGGAAGTACACGCCGATGAAGCCCAGCGGGCCCAGCACCGAGGAGCCGTTCCAGGTCCCGTGCATGAACATCGCGCAGACCCAGCCGCCGATCGGCGCCGACACCTTCGCCCAGCGCTTGCGGGACACCGCGGCCAGCCCGAAGCCCACCCCGGTCATCGAGGTGAACAGCGGGTGCGCGAACGGCGACATCACCTCGCGCAGGATGAAGGTGACCACGGTCTGGGCGAAGCCGGCGCCGTCCTTGTCGCCGTCCAGCACCGAGCGTCCGATGTAGAGGATGTTCTCGGTGAAGGCGAAGCCGGTCGCGGTGAACCCCGCGTAGACCACGCCGTCGACGATGCCGCCGAAGTCGCGGCGGCGGAACAGGAACAGCAGCAGGATCGCGGAGCCCTTGGCCGACTCCTCCACCAGCGGTGCCACCAGGCTGGCGCCCAGCGTCTCGCCGCTGCCGATCTGATGACTGATCAGCAGCGAGGTCGCCCAGGTGTTGGCCAGGATGGCGACCAGCGTCGCGGCGCAGGAGCCCCAGGCGAAGCAGAACAGCAGATTGCGCAGCGGCTTGGGCTCCAGCCGGTCCAGCCAGTAGAACGCCCCCAGCACCAGCGGCACCGGCAGCACGGCCAGGCACACCCCGATCAGCAGCCCGGAGGTGCCGGTCTGCCGCTGCACCAGGGCCAGGATGGCCACCCCGCAGAGCGCCAGCAGCACGATCAGCGCGGTGAGCCGCAGCGCCTTGCTGTCGAACGGATTGCGGCGCGCCTTGTAGCGGAAGCTGCCGGTCAGCTGGAACTGCGGCTGCCCCTCCGCCTGCGGCACCGGCGGGGTCTGCGCGGCGGCCTGGGGTTGGGCGGCCTGGGGTTGGGCGGTCGGGGGCTGCAGCACGGAGGCGGCCTCCGCGAACGGGGGCCGGGGCGCGGCTGTGTCGGCGGTCGCGGTCGGTTCCGGCTGCGGGCTGCTCACCGTACGACCTTAGCGGGGCGGATAAGCCTCCCGTAAGGCGTTGCCGGTACTCCCTCGGACACTCCCCCGGGCACTCCCTCAGCGGCGGCGGAAGACCAGATCGTGCACGACATGGCCCTTGTCCAGGCCCTGCCGCTCGAACTTCGTCACCGGGCGCCACTCGGGTCGCGGTGCGTACCCCCCGTCACTCCCGGCGTACGGGTTCTCCAGCTCGGGCGAGGCGCTCAGCACCTCCAGCATCTGCTCGGCGTACGGCTCCCAGTCGGTGGCGCAGTGCACGGTCGCACCGCTGCGCAGCCTGGACAGCGCCAGCTCCAGGAACTCGGGCTGCAGCAGCCGCCGCTTGTGGTGCCGGGCCTTGGGCCAGGGGTCGGGGAAGTAGATCCGCAGCCCGGCCAGCGAGGCCGGCGCCAGCTGGTCGCGGAGCAGGACCACCGCGTCGCCCTCGGCCAGCCGGACGTTGGCCAGGCCGTCGGACTCGATCCGGCGCAGCAGGTTCCCGTGGCCCGGGGTGTGCACGTCCACCGCGAGAATGCCGGTGCCGGGATCGGCGGCGGCCATGGTCGCGGTGGCGTCGCCCATCCCGAAGCCGATCTCCAGCAGCACCGGGAGCTCCGGATCCCCGAACAGCTCGCCCAGGTCGATCCGGCTCCTGCCGTCCACCCGGAGGCCGTAGCGCTCCCACAGCCTGGCCAGCGCCGCGCGCTGGGCGTCGCTCATCCGCCCCTTGCGCGGGTGGAAGCTGCGGATCCGCCGCTCGCGGTGCAGGTCGTCGGGGACCGGCGCACCGAGCTGGGTCGGGACGACGTCGTCGGGGAGGGCAGCGGGGGATGCGGGATGGCTGGTCACAGTGGGGTCCAGTCTAACGGCGCGGCCATCGGGCCCGGCCGGCGTTCGACCGGCGGTCGACCGGCGCTCAGCCGGCCAGCTGCGCCAGCGCCCGGCCGGCGATCTCGCGGCCGATCGGGAGCGAGGCGGTGGCCGCGGGGGAGGGCGCGTTGAGCACATGGACGGTGCGCGGGGCCTCGGCGAAGGCGAAGTCGTCGAGCAGGGTGCCGTCGCGGCCGACCGCCTGGGCGCGCACCCCGGCCGGGGCCGGGATCAGGTCGGCGCCGGCGATGGCCGGGAGCAGCCGCTGGACGTCCCGGGTGAAGGCGCGGTGCGACAGCGAGCGCCGTACCTCCACCGCCTCGGCCCGCCAGTGCTTGGCGGCCAGCCGCCAGGCACCGGGCCAGGCCAGCGTCCCGGCGAACTCGCGCGGACTGACCCGGCTCCAGCTGTAGCCCTCCCTGGCCGTGGCCGGCACCGCGTTGGGGCCGACATGCACGCCGCCGTGCAGGTCGCGGGTGAGGTGGACGCCGAGGAAGGGGAAGGCCGGGTCGGGGACCGGGTACACCAGTCCGTGCACCAGCTGCGCGGCCCGGTCGGACAGCTCGAAGTACTCGCCGCGGAACGGGATGATCCGCACCCCGGGCTCGTCCCCGGCCATCCTGGCGATCCGGTCGCTGTGCAGCCCGGCGCAGTTGACCAGCACCCGGGCCCGCACCTCGGCGAGGGTGGTGCCGACGGTGACCCCGTCCGCCCGGCGCGCGATCGAGACGACAGCGCCGCCGGTGCGCACCTGCGCGCCGGAGAGCTTGGCGTACGCCCGCGCGACCGCCGGGTAGTCGCAGATCCCGGTGTCCCCGATGTGCAGCGCGGCCACCCCGCTGACCTGCGGTTCGAACTCGGCGATGCCGGCCGCGCCGAGCTCGCGCACGCTGAGGCCGTGCTCGCGACCACGCTGCGCCAGCGCGTGCAGCCGGGGCAGCTCCTCGCTGCCGGTGGCGACCACGAGCTTCCCGGTGGACCGGTAGGGCAGCCCGTGCTCCCGGCAGAAGTCCGCCATCTCCCGGGCGCCCTCGACGGCGAAGCGGGCCTTGAGGCTGCCGGGCTTGTAGTAGAGGCCGCTGTGCACCACGCCGCTGTTGTGCCCGGTCTGGTGCCCGGCCACGGCGGGCTCCTTCTCCAGCACGATCACCGAGGTCCCCGGTGCGGCCAGGCTGATCGCATACGCCGTCGACAGACCGACGATCCCGCCGCCGATCACCACCACGTCGCAGTCGTACCCACAGGTCGTGTCCACGCGGGGCATACTCCCACGTGGGTACGACAGTGCGGGAGGGTGCGGTGGCCTCCGGGGGGATTTTCGGCTGCGGACCGTAGCTGGCTGGTCGCGCAGTTCCCCGCGCCCCTAGCAAGTGCAACTGGCCCAGTTGCAGCCCCCTAGGGGCGCGGGGAACTGCGCGACAAACCATGCACACGCCGCACCCTCCAGCCGGACCTCACGCCGGGGCTGCCAGCACCAACCGAGCCCGCTCCGCGAGTTCGACCGCCGCCCGCTCGGTCTTGAAGTGCTCCAGCCGCTTCAGCATCTCCTGGACGTACTCCCTGGTCCGCTGCGAGGAGATCCGCCCGGCCACCTCCACCGCCCTGGTCCCCGCCGCCACCGCCGCGTCCAGATCGCCGTCGTCCAGCTCGGCCAGCGCCGAGACCACCAGCCGCAGGCCGTGCGAGCGCACGTACTCCTCGGTCGGGCGCGCCAGCGCCTGCGCAGTGAACTGACGCACCTTCAGCGGGACCCCCAGGTCCCGGTAGCACTCGGCGGCGTCCGCGGCGAGGCGGTCGTGGGAGAAGAAGTCGATCCAGGCCGGGTCGTCGTCGCCGGGACGGGACCGCTCCAGCCAGGCCTCCGCCGCGCTGAGCGCCGCCGCGCAGGCGTGCGCGCTGCCCGCGCGGGCGTGCGCGCGGGCCTCCACCAGGTGGAAGAAGCTCATGGTCCTGGTGGTGGCCAGGCCGCGGTTGCGTTCGATGGCGGCTTGGGCGAGGTCCACCCCCTCCTCGGCCGCGCCCCGGTAGGTGGCCTGCAGGCTCATCGACGCCAGAACATAGCCGCCGAAGGGCACGTCCGCCGCCGCCCTGGCCAGTCGCAGCGCCTGGATGTAGTAGCGCTGGGCGGCCTCGTGCTGGCCGGTGTCGAAGGCCATCCACCCGGCCAGCCTGGTGAGTTCGGCGGTCGCGCCGAACAGCGCCCGGCCCACCTCGTCGCTGTAGGAGCCGAGCAGCAGCGGTGCCGCGTCCTGCCGCAGGCACTCGGGGACCATGGACGAGCGCCAGTCCCCGCCGCCGTAGCGGGAGTCCCAGCGCCGGGCCTCCTCGGCCGCCTGCCGCAGCTTGGCCGCGTCCGCATGGCCGACCCGGTACGAGTGTCCGTCGCCCACCACCGCCCGCACCCGCAGCGCCTCGTCGGAGAGTTCCAGCGCCGAGGCGTCCCTGGCGACCGAGCCGTCGACCGGGGTGATCAGCCAGCGCGAGACCGGGGTGGCGTACGCGGTCACCGAGAAGGTGCCCGCCAGGTTGTCCCACCAGCCCCGCCGGACGCCGCCGGAGGTTCCCGAACTCCCCTGCGGTGGACCGGAGTCGAGACCCCACAGGGCCGTCACGTGCCGTACCGCCTCGGGCACCTCGCGGGGGAAGGCGAGGCCGATCTCCGGCGCCGGATCGGTGCTGCCCAGGCCGATCTCGTCCAGTGGGACGGTGCGTCCCAGCTTTCCGCCGATCGCGGAGGCGATCAACTGCGGCACCGCGCCCTGCGGCACCATGCCCTTGCCGACCCAGCGCGCCACCGAGGTCTTGTCATAACGGAAGGTCAGACCCCGTTGCGCGCCCAGGTCGTTGACCCGGCGGGCGAGCCCGGCGTTGCTGATGCCGGCGAGCGCCAGGAGCGTGCCGAGCTTGTCGTTGGGCCCTCGCCCTGTGGTGGTCATGCCCTGTGCCACCTCCCCGCCGGTCAGCGTTCTACCCAGAGTAGTTCCCCGCGTTCCCACGGTTAAGAGGTTCCGTTCCGTATGGCGGGATACCGCTCTCCCCCCTTGGGACTGCCGCGCGGTCGCAGCCGCGCCCGGGCCGGGTCCGCCGCTGCGCCGCAGCGAGGGCGCCATGCACCCGCCGAGTGTGGCCGTGCGCCCTCCCGTGCCCCCTCCCCGGCCCCGGTCGACCGGGCTTCGATGGCCGGTGTGGGTCGGCCTGCGGTCGAGGAGGGCAGGTCGGGGGACGCCGCCGCACTCCCCGCGCGGTGGCCGGCCGACTCGGGGGGTGTGCGGACACCCCCCGAGCGGAACCGGGGGAACGGGCACGGGGAACAGGCCGCGTCCGGGTCGGGGAGGGAGCGGCCCGGATGCGGTTCCCGTCGACCCCTGTCCACGGCACCGTCCCGGGGCATCCCGGGGAGCCGCCCCGAATGCCCGGAACTGACCGCAATCGGTCGGCAGACGTCCGGGCTTCGGCCGTCGCTGTCCGCGTTCCGACGGGATTCTCCGCGCCCTTTTTCCGCTCACGGCCACAATCGATCGCGTCCAGCCCGGCGAAGTCGAGCCGTCCTGATGGCACCATGTCTCTGAACGGTTGCTGACGGTACGACAGCAGGTCCGCTGCCGTCCGTCCGGGGCCCACGGAGGCGAGGCGTCGATGCGGTGGTTGGTGGGGTGGAACGGCGCGTCCGCCGTGACCGACCCCGGCCTGCGCGGACTGCGCCCGCTCGGCGGGCAGTTGCTCTGGGGCGGCCCCGATCCGCTCTGGGCTGTGGGCGACTGGCGCCCCGAGGAGATCCGCACCATCGCGGTGCACCGGCAGCTGCGCCCGGACGACACGGTCCGCACCGGCTTCCCCGACCTGCCCGAGGACCCCGACGACCCGGCCGCCGCCGACGGCGCGGTGGCCCGGCTCGCGGTCGTCGGCCACTGCGGCGCCGGGGACGCGGCGCTGCGCACCGCGCTGCTGACCGCCAGCGGGGGCGCGCTGCGCCATCTCACCGCCTGGCCCGGCAGCTACGTGGTGGTGCTCCAGCAGGGCACCAGGACCACGCTGATCGGTGACCTGGCCGGGGTCCGCCCGCTGTTCCACACCCAGTGGTGCGGCGGCACCGCCTACGCCACCGCGGCGCTGCCGCTGGCCGACCTGGTCGGCGCACCGGTGGACCCGCTGTACCTGGCCGCCCGACTGGCCGTCCCGGACGCCCCGGAGGCGGTGGACGGCGGCAGCCCGTTCGCCGGCGTGCGGCGGGTACCGCCGGCGCGCGCGCTCAGCATCCGCTCCGGCCGCCCGCAGCTGCAGGGGTACGAGCCGCAGCTGCCCGCCGTCGGCGGCAGCACCGAGATCACCGAGGCCGCGGCCACCGGGGAGGTCACCCGCAGCCTGCTGGAGGCCGTCCGCTGCCGGGTCCGCGGCGACTCCGACCGGCCGCCCCGGGTCAGCACCGACCTCTCCGGCGGCAGCGCCTCCACCGTGGTCACCCTGCTGGCCGCCGCCATACCCACTCCCGGCGCCCGGCGCCCGGTGCCGCCGCTGTCCGAGTCGCTCCGGGCCGCGGCCGCCGGACGCCTCGCGGTCCCCGCGGGCCAGGAGCAGGAGCCGGTCCCGGCGACCCGCCGCAGCGTCGACGAGCGCTGGGGCGACCCGCGCAGCTACCGCACCCTGCACCACGGTCCGCCGACCACGCTGCCCACCCCGGCCCGCAGCGGCGCCGTGCGCGGCTCCTGGGCCAGGGGCGGCGCCACGGCGGCCACCGCGGACGCCCCGCTGCTCGCGGTCACCTACACCGACGACGCCTCGGCCGACCCCGGCTCGGACCCGGCCCGCACCGCGGAGCTGGTCCGGATCAGATCCCTGGCCGGCGACCACCCCCGGCTGGAGCACCTGCTGATCGCCGGCGGTCCCGAGGCGCTCCCCTACGCGGACCTGCTCGACCCCGACCTGGCCGGGCCGCTGACCGACGAACCCGGTGCCGCCCTGGTCGCCGGCGCACGCAACCGCCGCCGGCTGGTCGAGGCCGGCACCGACCACCTGGGCGGCCACGGCGGCCGCCAGGTCCTGGACGGCCATCCGGCCCGGCTGGCCGACCTGCTGCTGGAACACCGCAGGCTGCCGCTGCTGCGGCCGATCACCGCGCTGGCCCGGGCCGACAGCACCGACCACCCGGTGCACGGGGCCTTCGGCACCCCGGTCGGGGTGCTGCGCGCGGCCCGCCGGCTGGCCCGCACCAGCTACGCGGACGGTCTGGAGGACGCCGCCGCCCAGCTGATGTCCCGTCATATCGCGCTCCCAGGAACGGCGGGGGCCGCCTCCATCCAGTCCCTCAGCTGGTGCGACCCCGGCCCGGCGGCCCGCTGGCTGACCGACGACGCCCTCTCCGCGGTCTCGGTGCGGCTGCGGCTGGCCACCCGGCGCACCGCCCCCGACGAGCGCCCCGGCGCACGTCGTGCACGCCTGGCACTGCACCGTCAGGCCGGCGAGTTCCGGGTGCTCACCCAACTCGCCGAGGAGGCGCACGGACAGCGGTTGCACGCTCCGTACCTGGACAACCAGGTGGTCCGCGCCTGCGGCCTGGTGCCGCCCTCGGCGCGGGTCCAGCCCGGCTCCCGGCACGCCATCCTGCGCAGCGTGCTCGCCGGGGCGGGGGCCGAGTCGGTACCCGACTGGGGCAGCACGCCGCCGGACCCCTACTCCGCCGCCGACAGCGTCCGCGAGGGCCTGCGCCGGGCGCTGCACGCCCTGGACCGGATCTTCGCCGCCCCGCTGCTCGCCGACCTCGGCCTGCTCGACGCCCGGGCCTTCCGCAAGGCGCTGCACAACGCCGCCCGGGACCGGCCGGTGCCGCTGGACGGACTGGCTGCGGTCGTCTCCACCGAGCTCTGGCTGCGCCGCCTGCACGCCCGTCAGGGCTCCTGCTGGACCGGGATGCCGCTGGCCGAACGCCGGGCCATCGGCGGCCTGGACCCGATCGGCGTGCCGTAGCCCCGCCCCGCCGCCCAGGCGCAAGCATGAAGGACATGCCCCGCACCAGCCCGACCCGTAGCGGCCCCGCCCGCACCGGCCCGATCCGGGCCGTCACCCTGCACGCCGGGGCGCCCGGCCCGGTGCACCACCGCACCGCCGCGGCCCCGGCCACCGGCGCCGTACCGGTGGTCCACGAGCTGCCGTCCGGTCCGCCCGGCATCCTGGTCGGACTCGACGGCTCGGACGGCTCGCTGTGGGCCCTGGACCGTGCCTTCACCGAAGCCGTCGCCCACGACCTGCCGCTGTACGTCCTCGCCGCCGTCGACCCGGCCCCGGCCGGCTACCCGCCGGGGATGGCCGACCTCGCCGAGGACAGCGTCGACCGGCTGCTGGAGAGTATGGGCCAGGTCGCCCTGCGCGCCCTCGCCGCGGTCCGCGCCAACCACCCGCCGATGCCGTCCGTGACCGTGCACGTCGTCCTCGGCGACGCGGTCGAAACCCTGCTCAGGGCCACCGCGGGGCAGCGCACCCTGGTCGTGGGAGCCCGCGGCAACGGGGGCTTCGAACGGCTGCTGCTGGGCTCCGTCGCCACGGCCGTGATCCACCACTCCGCCTGCCCGGTGCTCCTGGTCCCCGGGGAGACGGCCGAGGAATACGGGCAGACCGATACCGGTTCCGACTCCTGACGACGCAGACAAGAGGGAAGCCATGAAGATCGAGATCTACAGCGACATAGCCTGCCCCTGGTGCTACATCGGCAAGCGCCGCTTCGAGCGCGCCCTCAGCGCCTTCAACCAGCCCGTCGAGGTGGTCTACCGCCCCTACCAGCTGGTCCCCGACGCCCCGGCCGAGGCCACCCCGCACCGGGCCTGGCTCGCCGAGCGCTACGGGCCACAGTCGCGGGCCATGGACGACCGGGTCGCCGCCCTCGGCGCTGCCGACGGCATCAGCTACGACTTCGACGCGGCCCTGCACGTCAACACCTTCGACGGGCACCGGCTGCTGTGGCTCGCCGCCACCGAGTACGGCCTCCCGGTGCAGCACGCCCTCAAGGAGAAGCTGCTCGCGGCCCACTTCAGCGACGGCGTCGACGTCGGCGACCACACCGCGCTGACGGCGGTCGCCGTGGCGGCCGGGCTGGACCGGGACCGGGTGGCCGGCTTCCTCGCCTCCGGCGAGGGGAGCGAGGAGGTCCGGGATGAGATCGAGCACGCCCGCGCCCTCGGCATCAGCTCCGTCCCCACCTTCGTCATCGACGAGAAGTGGGCGGTCCAGGGTGCCCAGGAGACCTCCACCTTCCTGCGCGCCCTGGAGCAGGCCGCCGCCACCACCGCGAGCACGGCGACGGCGAGTGACGGAGCCGGGGCTGCCGGGAGCTGCGACGACGACAGCTGCGCCGTCTGAACCGACTGCCGTCCGATCCGCCCGGCCGGGCGGGCGCGGGTGCCTCAGTGGCAGGTGAACCGCGCGTCCGCCCAGTCGGCGACATTGGCGATGATCGACCAGGCGGCCGGCTCGGTGACCAGCCGGATCGCGGTGACGCCGCGCAGCGGCACGCCGACCGGGACCGCCGGCTGACCGCCCCGGACCACTCCGGAGCTCCACAACTGACGTCCCGTGGTCGCGTCCAGCACCGAGAAGCGCACCGCGCCCAGCCCCAGCGTCATGTCGTCGATCCCGGCGTCGGCCGAGAACTCGGTGCAACTGCGGTTGAGGTCGATGGTCACCGACGACGGCGAGTGCACGGTGATCCCACGGCTGTACGACGTGCCGCCGACCCGAACCCCGTTGCTGCGCTGCCAGAGCCAGCTGGACGCGTCGGGGGCCACGCTGGGACCGTCGGCGGCGCCGATCCCGCCGTAGGGGAGGGCGTCCACGTAGTAGTCCGCGGGGGCGACCACCGGGGGAGTCGGGGTCGGGGTGGGCCGCGGCGACGGCTTGGGGGTCGGCTTCGGCGTCGGCCGGGGCTTCGGTGACAGCTTCACCACCGGAACCGGACGCGGCGTCGGACGGGCCGCCGGCTTCGGCGTGGGTTTCGGCACCGGCGGCACCGGCGGCGCGACGACCGCCGGGGACGGGGTCGGCTTCGGACGGGGCGCGGGCAGGGCCGGTGGCCTGGGGACCACCTTCACCGCCGAGGGCTTGGCCGCCTGCGGCGGCTTGGGCTTGGTGTCGTTGCCGGTGAGCGCGAACACCACCCCGGCCACCGCCACCACCGTCACCAGTGCCGCGATCCCGGCCTTGGCGGGCACCCCCAGCCCCTCGGCCGCGGCCCCGCCGGCGGCACCCCCGCTGCCCCCGGCACCCGCACCGGCTGCGCCGGCCGCACCCGCAGTCGCTCCGGCACCGGCGGTCGCTCCCGCACCGGCGGTCGCCCCGGTGCCGACCCCGGCCGCGACCCCGGCGGCCCCGGCCGCGCCCGCAGCGAGCGCGGTGAAGTAGCCCGAGCTGACCCACCACACCAGCGCGCCGGTCGGCAGCAGCTCGCGGAGGCTGTGGTTGAGGTCCACCAGCTCCAGGTAGGCGGCCGAGCAGCGGTCGCACTCCTTCATGTGCCCGCGCACGTCACCGGCCGCCCGCTTCCCCAGCGAGCCGCGCGCGAACGCGCCCAGCCTCCGTGCGTAGTCCTCGCAGGCGGTCTCCTGGGTGTCGGAGATGTGCGCCTGCAGGAACTCGGTGGCGAGCCGGTCCCGGGCGCGGCTCGCCTGAACCGCCGTGGCGTTGGCGCTCTTGCCCATCAACTCGGCGACCTGCCGCGGTGGTTCGCGTTCGACGGCGGTGTGCCAGAGCACCATCTGGTCGTCCGGCTCCAGCCTGCTGAACGCCCGTACCACCAGTGAGTGGTCGATCCCGGCCATGGCCCAGGCGTCCGCGCCGGGGTCGACGACGCTGACGTCGGCGACGGCCGCCGAGGTGGCGGCGAACAGGGTGAAGTCGTCCACCAGCTGCTCGCGCCGGTCGCTGCGGCTCCAGCCCGCGGCGATGTTGCGGACCGCGGTCAGCAGATAGGCGCGGACGGCGATCTCGGGGCCCTTGCCGGCGCGCAACGCCTGCAGCGTGCGGGCGAACACCTCGCCGGCCAGGTCCTCGGCGGTGAAGGTGTCCCGGCAGCAGGTGCGGGCGTAGCGGCGCACCGCGTCGGCGTGCCGCCGGTACAGCTCCTCGTAGGCCGCGTCGTCGCCAGCCCGTACCGCAGCGGTGAGTTCGGCGTCGGAGACGGGCAGCGGCTCCTCGTCGACCGGTCCGCCCGGGGGCGGCACCGTGGCCGGCCCCGGGACCGCGGCGGCCCCGGGCTCGGCGTCGTCGGCGCGGTGCCGGCCGCCCTGGGCCGGAACCTGGGGCGAGGGCTCCAGTGGTTCGCTGGAGCCGATGCCGGAACCCTCCCCCGACTCGTCCTGGCCGTCAGCGCGCATGGCAGTCCCCGTGTCGTTCCACGGTCAAAGATTCCCATGCCGAGCCGGTGCAGGTCCGGTCTTCAGCACCCGACCACCCGTCCGGGGAGCGGAAAACTGAAAACCTGAGCGACTGTCGAAGCGGCGCACTAAGGTGACCGCCCGATCCGGCCTGTCGCGACCTGTCATTCGTGCACCGACCACCCGTCAGCCGACCTTCCGTCAGCCGACCTTCCGTCAGCCGACCATCCATCAGCCGACTACCCGTCAGCCGTCGGACCGCAGGCCGTCCAGCAGGATCCGGAGCAGTCGGGCCGAGGACCCCTGCGCCACCGGTGACCCGTCGACGCCGGCGCCGTCCCCGCTGGGCTCGGTGTACGACGGCACCGAGGCGGTCAGCACCAGCACCACATCGGTGACCCGCACCCCGCTGCGCAACTCGCCCGCGCTCCTGGCCCGTTCGACCAACTGTCCGAGCAGCTCCAGCAGTCGGGCCGGATCCGCGTCGCCGGCGCCGTCACCCGGCGGGGGCGGCGGGGCCGCGATCTCGAGCGGGGGCACCTGACCCGCCGTCCGCTGCGCCGGGACCTGGTCCATCCGCTCCGCGTAGCGGAAGGCCTCCGGCGGCAGCAGCCGTCCGGCGCCCGTGGCCACGGCCCGGGAGAGATAGCCGGCCAGTGCGTCCCAGGGCTGCGGGTCGCCGTTCAGCGACTCCCAGGCCTGCGCGGTCAGCCAGGCCACCTCCTCCGAGGCGATCCTCCTGACCAGGACCTCCTTGCTCGGGAAGCGCCGGTAGACGGTGCCGACGCCGACCCCGGCACGCCGGGCGACCTCCTCCATCGGCGCCCCGTAGCCGAGTTCGCCGAACACCTCGCGCGCAGCGCGCAGCACGCTCTCCAGATTGCGCCGTGCGTCGACCCGCAGCCGGCCGCCACCGCCGCCACCACCAGTGGAACCCGAGCCGGTCACCGTCGCCCCGGAAGGCGAACCTGACGGCGTTCCTGAGACCGATGCCGATGCCGACAGGGACGCCGTCGGACGCCCGTTTCGCGGATCCGGTATGGACCGTTCCCCCACATGCGGAAGCGCATGTTCCCGCTGAACCATGACTTTCGTCCTCCCCCGTGGGCACCACGTCCGATGCGGTGCCCCCCAACGCGCACACGATGTAGCGAACCGAGTACGGATTCGCAGACACCCCGACCATAGTTGAGAGCAGATCAGGCCGAACAGGGGCCTTCCCAAGACTCGGGTGCGCGCGGCGCACCCCGGAGCACCGAGAATCTGCGTCAGGGCGTAGGACATCTGCGTCGAAACGTGGATGATCGAGCGGACATTTACGGCCGTTCTCCTCATGTCGTTCGCCGCACCGGCCCCACCAGTTCAGGTACGGGCTATGTACAAGACGCCGTCGAGGGTGCGGAATGGACCGGTACTCCAACCACGCGGGGAGCGACCCCGATGCCGGTGCCGCGACGGTCCGCTGTCGCGGCGGTCCTGTTGCAACAACTGTCGGGCGGCCGCAGGTGGCCAGTCACCAGCGGCCGGAAACTACGAGTCGAGACTGAGTGACGCCGGTGACCACCCCACCACCTCCATCCGCGTCTACCCCCACCCCGGTATCCGCCCCCACCCCGGTCCGGATCCTGCTCGTCGGCGGCGGCCATGTCGGCCTGTACGCCGCACTGCGGCTGCAGCAGCGGCTGCGCCCGGACGAGGCCGAACTGACCCTCGTCGACCCGAAGTCGTACATGACGTACCAACCGCTGCTGGCCGAGGCGGCCGCGGGCGCCGTCGATCCCCGCCATGTGGTCGTCCCGCTCCGCCGGATACTGCCGCGGGTGCAGGTGGTGCTCGGACGGCTCAGCGCCCTCAGCCCGGCGACCCACCGGGCCACCGTGACCGTCCCGCCACCGGTGCAGCAGCAGACCGAGCGGGACCTCCAACTCGACTACGACCTGCTGGTCCTGGCCCCGGGAGCGGTGCCACGGATCCTGCCGGTCCCGGGGCTGGCCGAGCACGGCATCGGTTTCGGCAGCGTCCAGGAGGCCGTGTCGCTGCGCAACCACGTGCTCACCCAGCTCGACCTGGCCTCCTCCACCCGGGACGCCGCACTCCGCGAGGCAGCGCTGACCTTCGTCTTCGTCGGCGGCGGCTACGCCGGCACCGGCGCCATCGCCGAGCTGGAGGACATGGCCCGCTACGCCGCCCGCCACTACCCCGGCATCCAACCCGACGACCTGCACTGGGTGCTGGTGGAGGCGGGCGACCGCATCCTCCCCGAGACCGAGCCCGACGTCGGCCTGCGCACCACCGCCGAACTGCGCGGACGCAATATCGAGGTCAGGGTCGGCACCCGGCTCGAATCGGTGCACGACGGCGTCGTCGCGCTCTCCGACGGCAGCCAGTTCGCCGCCCGCACCCTGGTCTGGACGGCCGGGGTCCGGGCCCATCCGGTGCTCAGGGAGACCGGACTGGCCTGCGACGCGCAGGGACGGCTGCGCTGCGACGCCACCCTGCGGGTACTCGGCACCACGGACGTCTGGGCGGCCGGCGACGGTGCGGCGGTACCGGACCTGACCAGGCCCGGGGAGTGCTGCGCGGCCACCGCCCAGCACGCGGTACGGCAGGCCAGGGTGCTGGCCGACAACGTGGTGGCGCAGCTGCGCGGCGAGCGGGCCGTGGAGTACCGCTACGAGTCCAAGGGCTCGCTCACCTCACTGGGCCTGCACAAGGGCGTGGCCCAGCTGCGCGGCCGCGCGCTGCACGGCCGTACCGCCTGGCTCCTGCACCGCGCGGTGCACCTGCGGCGGATGCCGACGCTGGACCGCAAGGCCCGGGTACTGGCCGACTGGACCCTGGCCGGACTGCTGAAACGCGAGATCGTGTCGATGGGCGCACTGGAGCAGCCGCGGGCCGGCTTCGAGACCTTGATGGAACTCGACCAGGATTGACGGAGGGCTGACGGAGGAGTGACCGAGGACTGACGGGCGGATCGGGGCTCTCCGCTGTGAAGAGACGTCAGGTGGATGGGGAGGAAGCAGGGGAGGCCTCCCCACGATGCACAGGATGGGTATCTCCTGAGAGTGACCGTCCCTGATGTTGCTTGCGCGGGACATCGGCCACACTGGTCCGGACGTCCCGTGCCCCCACCGCCGGACAGCCAGCTCTCCCTCACTCGGACAGAAGGGTCCCGTGAACCTCACGCGCTGGAGCTCCCGGCTCCCTGGAGTACAGCGACGGTCCGCACTGTCGCCCCGGACCCAGAAGACGCAACCCGGTGACGTGCCCGTCGAGCAGCCGAACGCCTTCAGCGACTTCAAGGACGAGGAGCTCGACCACGGGCCCGTCGGGGATCTCGCCGGCGGCGCGGACGTCCGTGCCTCGCTGCCCGCGCCCGCGAAGGGGACTGGTGCGGGCGGTGGGATGTTCGATACCGGGACCGGGACCGGGACGGGTGCCGTGGCCGGCGCGGCCGGGGGGAGTGCCGGCAGCACCGCCGGAGTCACCGCCCCCCGAGCGGCCTCCGACAGCAGTTACGACCAGCCCACCGTCCACGACGTGCTGGCTCACCTGCCGGCCCTGGTGGCGGTCAGCTACGGCCCGGGTCACCGCATCGGCTACCTCAACCGTGCTTACACCGATGTCTTCGGTCATCGGCCCACCGGAGTCCCGGCCCACCAGGTGATGCCCGAGCTGGAGGAGCTGGGTCTGCTGCCGCTGATGGACCAGGCGTTCCGTACCGGCCGACCCCGCACGGTCAAGGCGCGGAAGGTCACCAACCCTTCGTTCACCAGTTCCGATCACGGCTCGGGTTCGGGCGCCGGAGCCGGGGCCGGCGCGGGCGCGGGCGCTGAGCGACCCCGCTACTTCACCTTCGTCTGCGCTCCGGTCCGCGACAGCGAGGACCTCGGCCGCCAGGTCACCGCCCTCGCCGCGACCCACCAGCACCAGCAGGGCCGGATCACCACCAGCCCGCGCAGCCCCTTCGGCGCCCTGCGCCGCAGCACCAACGCCGCCGACGTCTGCGGCGTGCTGGTCTTCGGCGCCGAGGTCACCGACCAGGTCCAGGTCACCGAGCGGCTCAGGGAGAGCGAGCGCCGCCACCGCGAGGCAGCGGTCACCCTGCAGCGCAGCCTGCTCCCGCAGAAGCTCGAACAGCCCGACGACCTCAGGGTCGCCGCCACCTACCAACCCGGCGGCGCCGATGCGGCCGTCGGCGGCGACTGGTACGACGTCATCACCCTCGGCGGTGGGCGCACCGCCCTGGTCATCGGCGACGTCATGGGACGCGGCATGCGCGCCGCCGCCGTCATGGGCCAGCTCCGTACGGCGGTGCGCGCCTACGCCCGACTCGACCTGCCGCCGCACGAGGTGCTGCAGCTGCTCGACGGCCTGGCCTCGGAAATCGACGCGACGCTCATCGCCACCTGCGTCTACGCCGTCTACGACCCCAGCGAGCAGCGCCTCGTCTACGCCTCGGCGGGCCACCTGCCGCTGATGATCCGTGAGGCCGACGGCTCGGTCACCCGCCCGGAGGAGCCCTGCGGTCCGCCCCTCGGCACCGGCGGCTACCTGCACACCTCGGCCAGCGTCGCGCTGGGGACCGGCGCCACCGGGGTCCTCTACACGGACGGCCTGGTCGAACGGCGCGAGCAGGACATCGACGAGGGCCTCGACGCCCTGGCCCGTACCTTCGCCGGCGCCACCGGCCAGCCCGACGTCATCTGCGCCCGGCTGCTGCGCGCCATGGGGGTGACCCCGGACCACGACGACGACGTCGCCGCTCTGGTGTTCCAGCTCCCGGAGCGCGACAGCGAGACCGCGGAGCTGTTCCGCAGCGCCTCACTCGACCTGCTGGGCGGCGCGGAGGCGGTCTCCAGCGCCCGGGCCTTCACCAGCGGCGTGCTGGCCAGCTGGCGACTCGGCGAGGAACTGCTCGACCTGGGCGTCCTCGCGGTCAGCGAGCTGGTCTCCAACTCCTTCACCCACGGCCACCCCCCGATGCGCCTGCGGCTGCGCCGAACCGACCGCCGGCTCACGGTGGAGGTCACCGACGCCGACGACCACCTCCCACGCCGCCGCCGCGCCGAACCGGCCGACGAGACCGGCCGTGGCATCGCCATCATCGCGACCATCGCCAGCAGCTGGGGCACCCGCCGTACCCCGGACGGCGGCAAGGCCGTCTGGTGCGACTTCCTGCTGCCCACGACACGTCAGACGCCCCGTCAGTAATGGGTTTGACTTCGCGTCGGCAGCCGCCTAATGTACGTCGAGCTGCCTGAACAGGAGCTCCGAACGCGCTGAGCGCGGCCGGTCCTGTGGTGAGGGTGGCCATCCCCTGGAAGTACAGCGCATGCAGCCCCTGGTTCGTCATGCCCATTTCCTGGGAATGCAGCGGAATTGGCTTGGACCGAGGAATTCCGCTAGAGTTTCACTCGTCGGAACGGACCGGAAACAATCGGCCCGGGAGGACGGAAAGCAAGCCGGAAACGGTCTGCTAGAGTAGAAAACGAAGGAAGCGCCCGGAGGGCTGGTGTGAAAGCCGCTCGAAGGAAGCGTCCG
>NZ_JOEH01000018.1 GCF_000719095.1 Streptacidiphilus jeojiense
GCGTCAGCCCACCACCCTGCGGATACCTCATACACCCGGCATACCGCGACAATCACACTCCGTCAGCCCCCAACGACATCACGCTTCCAAAGTCAGTAATCCTGGAGCGGATCCACGCGGCGCTGTACTACTGTTCGGCGCCATGACCTCGAAGAAGAACGATCATCCCGCCTGGGTCGCGCCCTACCTGGCCAGGCTCGGCGTCGACGCCCCGGAGTCCCTCGGCGCTCCGTCGCTGGAGGCCCTGCGCAGGCTTCACCGCGCACACGTCGAGCTGATCGCCTTCGAGAACTTCGACATCCAGCTCGGACGCCCGCAGGGCATCGACCCGGCCGAGTCCATAGCCCGGATCCTGGCCGGCCGGGGCGGCTACTGCTTCAACCTGAACAACGCCTTCAGCGAGCTGCTGACCGTCCTCGGATACGACGTCACCCTGCACCGCGGCCAGATCAACGGCTCCGCCGCGAGCGCCAAGGCGACCGCCGAGGAGTACGCCACGCACATGGCCCTCACCGTCGTCATCGACGGCGAGCGCTGGTCGGTGGACGTGGGCCTGGCCAACTCGCACTACGAGCCCATCCCGCTGCGGGAGGGCGTCCACCTCCAGGGCCCCTTCCGCTTCGAGCTGCGGCCGCTGCCGGAGATCGGCCCGGACGCCTGGCGGTTCCTCACCGATCCGGCGCAGACGACCTTCCACAGCATGGACTTCACCCTGGCGCCGGCCGTCTGGGAGGACTTCATCAGCTGCCACACCGAGTTCTCGACGTCGCCCAAGTCTCCCTACGTCATGTGGTTCGAGCTCTTCCGCCGCGACGCGGACGGCGCCGAGTTCGTGCTGGACGACGAGTTCACCCGCGACGAGGGGGCCGGGCGCCGCACCACACGGCTCCTCGAGTCCGCCGAGGAGCTGTTCAAGCTCGCAACGGACGTGTTCCACCTGGACCTGTCGGCCGTCGACGACGCCGACCGTGCCGCCCTGTGGGACCGCATCCAGCGCGCGGGGGCGGAGTGGCGGGCGAAGCAGGAGTCGGCCGAGAAGTAGGCCCCGGCAGTAGGCCCTGGCAGTAGGCCCTAGTCGGCTCCGGCGACCGTGAAGTCCGCGGTCACGAAGACGTGGTGGGGCCAGTTGACGCCGATGTAGTGGACCTCGTACTCGCCGTCGCTGAGCTGGACCACCCGGTCCACCACGGCGCCCGGGTACGCGGCCAGCGCGGCCTCGGTGGCCTTGTCCGCGGTGCTGCCGCTGACGATCGTGCCGGAACCTTCCGTGTAGTCCGCCGGGACCTGGCCGGACTGCTTGGCCGCGGACTGCGCGCCCTGCTGGAACGGGACCACCTGGGACGCCGTCGAGGGCGTCGAGCCGCTGCCGGGCGGCTGGACGACGACCTGCGAGGCGGTGATGGCCGTGCTGTTGACCGTGCCCAGGACCAGCACCGGCTGCCCCACCGTGACGGCCGACGAGGAGGCCGGGGTCGTCCCGTTCAGGTAGCTGGTCGTGGACGTCCCGGTGACGGTCGCGGTCTGGCCGGTGGCCGTGGTGACGGTGAAGCCGCTTCCGGACACGGCTGTCACGGTGCCGGTCGTCCCTCCTTCGGCCGGCCCTGAGCGGGCGTTCGAGCCCGAGCCCGATTCCCCGCCGGAGCCTGCCTGGGCCGGGGCGGACGCCGAGGACGCCGAGGACGCGGCGGCTGCGGAGGCTGTGGCCGAGGTGGAGGACGAGGCGGTCGCTGCGTATCCGGCGCCCCCGATCGCGGCTGCCGCGACCACCGCGGCCGCGATCAGCGCCCTCTTCCTGGTCTTCTTCCTCGGGGGTGTCTGCTCGCCGCCTGGCCGCGGGTCTTCTGCTGATTCCTGACCGTTCATGACCGCGCCTTTCGCTTCGATCATGCATTTTTCCTGCCTGGTAGATCCACGGTCCTGCTCGGAGATGACCTGGCTCTGGGCATCCCCTGAGAAGCGTGTGAACCCGAGGGAGGGAATGAACGGGCCGCACCGCTGCTTCTGGCAGACGGGCTCGGCGAACACCGGGCCGCCGACCTGATACGAAGGGAGCCGGGCCATGCCCCGAGCAGTGCGTTTCAAGGAGTACGGCGGCATCGAGGTCCTCGACGTGGTCGAGGTGGAGAAGCCGGTCCCGGGAGCCGGGGAGGTACTGGTCGCGGTGCGGGCCGCGGGCATCAACCCCGGTGAGGCCAAGATCCGCAGCGGTGTGCTGCACTCCCGCTGGCCGGCGACCTTCCCCTCGGGCCAGGGCAGCGACCTGGCCGGTGCCGTCGAGGCGGTGGGCGCCGGGGTCAGCGGCTTCGCGGTGGGTGACGAGGTCTTCGGCTTCACCGACGACCGCGCCAGCCAGGCCGAGTTCGTAGCCGTCCCCGCGGACCACCTGGTGCACCGGCCCACCAAGGTGCCGGTGGAAGTGGCCGGAGCGCTGTTCGTCGCCGGTACGACCGCCTACGCGGCGGTACGGGCCGTGGCCCTGTCGCCCGGCGACGTCGTGGTGGTCTCCGGCGCGGCGGGAGGCGTGGGCTCACTCGCCGTCCAGCTGGCGAAGAACGCGGGTGCCACCGTGATCGGCCTGGCCGGCCCGGCCAACCACGACTGGCTGCGCCGGCACGGGGTGATCCCGGTGGCCTACGGCGCCGGAGTCGGCGACCGGATCAAGGAGGCCGCGGCCGGGCAGGTCGACGCCTTCATCGACACCTACGGCGACGGCTATGTGCGGCTGGCGATCGACCTGGGCGTCGCACCCGAACGCATCGACACCGTCATCGACTTCGCCGCCGCCGAGGAGTTCGGCGTCCGCACCGACGGCAACGGTGCCGCCGCCAGCGCGCCGGTGCTGGCCGAGCTCGCGGAGCTGGTCGCGGACGGGCGGCTGGAGGTCCCCATCGCCCGCACCTATCCCCTCGCCGACGTGCAGGACGCCTACCGCGAACTGGAGCGCAACCACACCCACGGCAAGATCGTCCTGCTCACGTCAGCCGGCTGACCCGGAGCCGGCCGCGAGCCAGCCGTCGATGACCTGCTCCAGGTCGTCGAGGCCGCTGAACAGGTGGCCGGCCATGCCCTCGGCCTGCGCGGTGCGGACGTTCTCCGCGCGGTCGTCGACGAAGAGGAAGTCGGCGGCCTCGGCGCCCATGGTGCTGATGCAGTGCCGGAACGCGGCCGGGTCCGGCTTGGCCGCTTTGATCTTTCCGGAGAAGGCGACCTGGTCCAGGCTCCGCAGCCAGGGCTGGGCCGCGAGCAGGGCGTCGGCGTGGTCGGCGGGGATGTTGGACAGCACGGCGACCCTGGCACGGGCGCGCAGGGACTGCGCGAAGGCGACCATCCGGCTGTCCACGCGTGACCAGCTGTCGATGTCGGCCAGCCGCAACCCCTCGACCGTCGCGGGATCGACGGGACGGGACAGCAGCCGCAGCACCTCGGCCCAGTACTCCTGGGCGGACAGCCGCCCGGCGTCGTAGGGCGGGCGCAGCTCCCAGTAGGCCTTGGTGAAGGCGTCCTCGGGCGCGTCGCATCGGGCAGCCATCTGCGCCAGGGAGCCGGGGCGCTGGTGCAGGGCGATGACCCCGTAGAGGTCGAACAGTACGATCCGCTGACTGATCGTCATGGGATTCCTTCCGACTGTGGCGACGGGCGTGTTCAGGGGCGCTGGGCCAGTTCGGGCTCGGCTGTGACCGCGGGTTCGCCGGTGGCTCCGGTGGCTCCGGTGCGGAGGATCCCGGCGGCGACGGCGGCGACCACCAGCAGCAGTGCAGGGAGCAGGAAGGTGTGGTTGAGGCCCGTCAGCCGGGTCATCCAGCCGATCAGTGCCGGTCCGGCGAGCATGCCGAGGTAGCCCAGGCCGGCGACCCGGGAGACGTTGGCGCCCGCGGCGGCGGGGTCGGTGTGCCCGGCGGCGCTGAACAGCTGCGGGACGCAGCCGGACAGGCCCAGGCCGAAGACCGCCCAGCCGATCAGGGTCGCCCAGATCCACGGTGAGAAGGCCACCACGGTGAGCCCGACCGCGCCGGCGGCGGCGCCGTAGCGCAGGACGGCCGCCGGTCCGAACCGCCGGGAGACGCGGTCGGCCAGCAGCCGGCCGATGGTCATGGTGGCGGCGTAGGTGCCGTAGGCGAACGAGGCGGTGGCGGCCGGGGCGCCGAGGATGTTCTTCGCCTCCAGCGCGCTCCAGTCGTTGGCGACGCCTTCGCAGAGCATGCACATCAGCGCCAGTGCGGCCAGGATCCAGATGCGTCCGGGCACGGCACGCCGCTTCGCCGCAGGTTCGGGCTCCGGGGAGGCCGGTGCGGAGGTCGGTGCGGAGGCCGGTGCG
This sequence comes from Streptacidiphilus jeojiense, assembly GCF_000719095.1. Classification (GTDB taxonomy): domain Bacteria; phylum Actinomycetota; class Actinomycetes; order Streptomycetales; family Streptomycetaceae; genus Streptacidiphilus; species Streptacidiphilus jeojiensis. The sequence goes on from NZ_JOEH01000018.1 coordinate 4,316, forward strand.
GTTCCCAGCAGGCTGCGGGCGGGCAGCAGGGCGATCACGATGCCGACCGCTCCGGCGACGCCGAGGGTCGCGGTCGGACTCATCCCCGCGCTGGTGGCTCGTGCCCCGACCAGCGCGGCGATCACTCCGCCGACGGAGAAGGTGGCGTGGAAGGCGGACATGACGGGTCGTCCGTAGGCCTTCTCCACGTGCACGGCGTGGGTGTTCATGCTGACGTCGACGCAGCCGTTGCCGAAGCCGAAGAGCAGCAGCGCGCCCGCCAGCGCCCAGGGATCGCGGGCCAGGCCGGGCAGCACCAGGGCCGCGGCGCACAGCACGCCGGCGGCGGGGACCACCAGGCGGGTGCCGAAGCGGTCGGCCAGCCGGCCGGCGACCTGCATGCCGAGGAACGCGCCGAGGCCCAACAGGACCAGCAGGCTTCCCAGGGTCGCGTTGCTGATTCCCACGCGTTGCTCGATGGCCGGGATCTGCACCAGCCACATGCCCATCAGGGTGCCGTTGAGGACGAAGTAGACGAAGGTCGCGACACGGGCGGCGCGGAGGGAGCGGTTCATGCAAACCACCATAACGAACATATATTGTGTTTGAAAAGCGCTACTAAGCACACCTTGCATGTTCGATGCGGGTGGTGTTGAATCCCGTCATGAGCAATGCGGACCGGCACCGGCAGATCGCCCAGGCCGTCAGGGATTCGGGCAGTGCCACGGTGCTGGAGCTCGCCGAGCTGACCGGTGCCTCGGAGATGACCATCCGGCGCGATCTGGACACCCTGGCCGAGCAGGGCGCCCTCGAACGCGTCCGCGGCGGGGCGCGCACCCTGCTGCTCCGGGGCGAGGAACCGCCCTTCGCGCTGCGCGCCCACGAGGCGGCCGACGCCAAGCGCCGGATCGCGGCCGAGGTGTCCCGGCTCATCGCCGACGGCGAGACCGTCCTGCTCGACAGCGGCACCACCTGCCTGGAGGTGGCCCGGCTGCTGCGAGGACGGCGCGTGACCGTGATGCCCCTGTCGCTGCAGGCCGTTCACGTGCTCAGCGACGCTCCCGCCGCGACCACGCTGATCGTGCCGGGCGGCCGGCCCCGCGCCGCCGAGGGCGCCCTGACCGGCCCGCTCACCCTCGCCTCGCTGGCGGCGCTGCGGTTCGACACCGCGGTCCTCGGCTGCTGCGGACTGAGCGCGGCCGAGGGCGTGACCGCCTACGACCTCGACGACGCCGCGGTGAAGAAGGCGGTCATCGCCTCCGCCCGCCGGGTCATCGCCGCCGCCGACGGCGGCAAGCTCGGCCGCACCGCCCACGCCTACGTCGGCCCCTCCTCCCTGCTGCACACCCTGGTCACCGACGCCACCGCACCCCCCGACGAAGTAGCAGCGCTCGAAGCAACCGGCACCGTCGTCAGCACCGCCTAGATCCGACTAGATCCGAGGGGTCTCCTCCGTGCCATCCGCACTCGCCACCGCCGAGGTCGCGACCACCCCGTCCGCCGTGCGCTCGGTCTGGGCCTCGCCGCTCTACCGCGGCGCGACCGTCGCGCTGTTCCTCTCCGGGCTCGGGACCTCCGCCGCCGCGCCGCAGATCACCCTGTTCCTGGTCAACGACCTGCATGTGTCGCTGACCACGGCCGGGTTGTTCTACCTCACCAACATCACCGCCCCGCTCGCCGGCTATCTGATCGGCACACGCTCGGACCGCTCCGGGAAGCGGCTCGGGCTGTTCCGCTGGTGCGCCCTGGCCGGAGCCCTCGGCTGGGCCGCCATGGCCGTCGCCGACCGGGCCTGGATACCCTTCGTGATCAGCGCCCTCGTCCTGGCCTTCTCCGGCGCCGCCGGCTCACAGCTGTTCGCCGCGGTCCACGACGACCTGAAGGCGACCGCGAGCCCGGTGGCCGACGGGGTGGTCTCCGTCGTACGGATGGCGTTGACGGCCGGATGGGTCGTCGGCCCCGTCCTCGGCTCGCTGCTGGCGACGGCCGCAGGGCCCCGGGTGATGCTCGCGGCCACCGGAGCCTGCGCCCTGGCGCAGATCCTCCCCATGGGCTTCGCCCGCAGCAGCGGCGACCGGCCCGGCGCAGCGGCTGACGCACCCGCCGAGGAGCTGACCGGGGCTCTGACCGAGCGTCATGCGCCGCGCCCCGGGCTGCGGGCGATGCTTCCGCTGCTCGCGTTCACCGGGCTGTACCTGCTCGTCTACGCGGGCGAGCCGATCAAGTACGGCTACCTGCCCATCTACATGCGCGACAGCATGCACCTGCCGACGGCGGTCAGCGGCGCGGTCATCGGCATCCAACCGCTGATCGAGCTGGTCCTGATGCCGGTGGCGGTGGTCGTCGCCCGCCGGATCGGCATGATGCCGCTGATGGTCCTCGGCGCGGCGTTCGGCGTCGGCGCGAACCTCTGCTTCGCCCTGACTGGCAACGCGGCCGGGATGTTCGCCGGGCAGATACTGATGGGCGGGGTGTGGGGGGTGTTCGCCGGCCTGGGCATCATCGTCGCCCAGCGGCTGCTGCCGCAGGCCGTGGCGACCGCGTCGGCGGTCTTCATGAGCTCAACTGCCGTCGCCAGCGCCCTCGGTGGGCTGACCGGCAGCCTCGGTGTCAGCGTGCTCGGCCTGCCGCATGTCTTCCTCGCCCCGGCCCTGTTCGGACTCCTCGCCACCGGCGGGATGGCCGTCCTGAGCCGCTCCCGGTTCAGCGTGCGCTGAGCGCCGCGGCGCGGTTCCACGCGGTGTCGCGCAGCAGCCGCAGGCCGTTCAGGCCCACGATCACTGTGGAGCCCTCGTGCCCGAGCACGCCGAGCGGCAGCGGCAGCCGTCCGGCCAGGTCCCAGACGACCAGGCCGGAGATGAACACCGCGGCGATCACCAGGTTCTGCACCACCAGCCGACGGGCCCGGCGGGACAGGGCCACCACGGTGGGGACAGTGGACAGTTCGTCGCGGACGATCACCGCGTCCGCGGTCTCCAGGGCGAGGTCGGAACCGGCCCGGCCCATGGCGAGGCCGCTGTGGGCGGCGGCCAGCGCCGGGGCGTCGTTGACACCGTCACCGACGACCAGGACCTTGCGCCCGGCCTGCTGCTGCTCCCGCACCGCGGCGACCTTGTCCTGCGGCAGCAGACCGGCCCGCACGTCGGTGATGCCGACCTCGGCGGCCAGCCGCGCGGCCGCGCGCGGGTTGTCCCCGGTCACGAGTAGCGGGGCCCGGCCGGTCAGCCCCGCCAGCGCGGCGACAGTGGCGGCGGCGTCCGGACGCAGCCGGTCGGCGATGCCGAGCACACCGACGGGCGTCCCGTCGCACTCGACCACGACGGCGGTGCGCCCCTCGCCCTCCAACTCCGCGGCCAGCGCGGCGGCCCGGCCGCCCCCGGCCAGCATCCGCGCCGGGGCGCCGACCGCGACGTCGACACCTCGCACGGTGGCCCGCACCCCGACCCCGGGGGTCGAGCTGAAATCCTCGGCGACCGGCAGGGCCAACCCGCGCTCGCGGGCCGCGCCGACCACCGCACGGGCCAGCGGATGCTCGCTGGGGTGCTCCGCCGACGCCGCCAGGCTCAGCAACTCCCCTTCCGACAGCCCGGATCCGCTCAACGGGCGGATGTCGGAGACCCGGGGCGTGCCCTCGGTCAACGTGCCGGTCTTGTCCAGCGCGACCGCATCGACCTGCCCCAACTGCTCCATCACCACGGCCGACTTGACCAGCACGCCGTGGCGTCCGGCATTGGCGATGGCGGAGAGCAGCGGCGGCATCGTGGCGAGCACCACCGCACACGGCGAGGCCACGATCATGAAGGTCATCGCGCGCAGCAGCGAGCCGGTCACGGCGGCGCCGAACGCCAGCGGGACCAGGAAGACCGCCAGGGTGGCGACGACCATGCCCAGCGAGTAGCGCTGTTCGACCTTCTCGATGAAGAGCTGGGTGGGGGCCTTGGTCCGGGAGGCTTCCTCGACCAGGGCCACGATGCGGGCGATCACCGAGTCGGAGGCGTCGCGCTCGACCTCGACCCGCAGCGCCCCGGTGCCGTTCAGGGTGCCGGCGAAGACCTCGTCGCCGGCCCGCTTGGCGACCGGCAGGGGTTCACCGGTGATGGTGGCCTGGTCGACCTCGGATGCACCGTCCAGGACCCTGCCGTCCGCGCCGACCCGCTCGCCGGGGCGGATCACGATGATGTCGCCGACCACCAGGGCCTCGGTGGCGACCGACTCCTCGGTGCCGTCGTCCAGCAGTCGGGTGGCGGTGGCCGGCGCGAGGTCCAGCAGGCCGCGCACCGAGTCCTGGGTGCGCGCGGTGGCCAGCGCCTCCAGCGCGCCCGAGGTGGCGAAGATGACGATCAGCAGCGCTCCGTCCATGACCTGCCCGATCGAGGCCGCGCCGATCGCGGCGACGATCATCAGCAGGTCCACGTCCAGGGTCCGCTCGCGCAGCGCCTGCAGTCCGGCCCACCCCGGCTCCCAGCCCCCGGTGACGTAGGCGACCGCGTAGAGCGGCCCCCACACCCAGGCGCCTGCACCGGCCAGTTGCAGCGGAAGGGCGAGCAGGAACGCGACCGTGGCGACCGCTGCCCAGCGGGCTTCGGCCAGCGCGAACACCTGGGTGCGCCGAGCGGGGGCCACCGTGTCCCGGAGGTCCGCAACCGGTGCGGGCCGCCGGGTGAGGGTCGTGGACATGGGTGGTTCCTTCGCTGCGGCAGGACGGGGTGACCCGTCCACCATAGCGGAACGATTGAACAGTCATTCACGCATCATCGGTAGGATGCGGTCATGGGACACGGAGTCGACGAGAGAGCGCGAGCCAGCGCACGCGAGCGCCTGGACCACGTCGGCAGCGCCGGTGTGGCCACCATGCTCCAGGCCCTGGCCACCCCGTCCCGGCTGCTGATCCTCGCCCGCCTGGTCGAGGGACCCTGCTCGGCCAGCGACCTGGCCACCGCCGCGGGCATGGAGCGCTCCGCCTGCTCGCACCAGCTACGGCTGCTGAAGAACCTCGGCCTGGTCGTCGCCGAGCGGCACGGCCGGTCCATGGTCTACGCCCTGTACGACAACCACGTCGCCGAACTCCTGGACCAGGCCATCTACCACGTCGAACACCTGAAACTCGGCCTGCCCGACGCCGAGGACCCCGCCACCACCGAATGACCGACGGCCTCCCCGGAAACTGGGCAGCGGACGAGTCTGCCAGCCGACGGACCACCACCCAAGTTCGCCATGTTCCTCCGCCAAGACCTCGACGCTGTCACCGCCGGGCTCACCTGTGAATGAAGCCCCGGCCGTGATCTTCGCTGTCAGGGTGCCGCTTTCAGACCCCGTCCGCGAAACTAGGGCAGTGGACGCGACCGAAGTGACCTCCGATCAACAGCTACTCCTGCCCCCAAGACCCGTTCTGCCGGACATGGCCGCAGCACGCAGTCACGGACCGGCTGACGCCGTCGAGGCCCAATGGCAGTCCCTACGACTCAGTTGGCAATGGCGGCAGGAAGTACACCAGATCCGCTCGCCCGGGAGCCCGTATCCGGGCATCGTCCCACTGCTGGAAGCCTCTGCAGCCCAACCGCGACTTCGGCGGCTGTATCCGTTCGCCAGCCACTTCACACTGCTCTTCAGCAGCTCCACCAGCTACCCCTGGACTGTGCAGGCCGGATCGATCGAGCCGCTGCACAACGGCCGGTTCAAGGTCCGCCGGCGCGATCCCTTCGCCATGATCGGCGAAGTCGGGACCGCCGAAGAGGCCGTGCGTCTTGTGCTTGAACTCTTGCCCATCGACTCCGAGCCCGTCATCACCGCCTGTGCAGACGACCATGTGTGACGATGCGTGGCCCCGCCTGTCGACACCATCGCCCTCCGGCCCCAGGGGCGCTTCAAAGCAATGCCGCGAAGTTACGGGTGAGGCAGCGCTGTCAACGCGTCGGAGGAGGGTGCGCGGAGGTGGATGCTGCAGGTCGCACGTCTGAATGTTCGGATCCGGGATGCCGGGTGAGAGGTGGTCGGCCGCAATGACGCTGTGCCGTGCGGTGCAGAGCACCACCGTGAAGGAGATCCGGTCCGGGTCGACCCCCGGCGGTAGAGCTGCAACTTCACCGGACCGGGCTACTCATTCCACGGCGCGACGACAGGTGCCGCGCCACCGGCGGGCGGCTGACCCGGGCGACGGCGTCCTACATTTCCATGCATATAGACCATATGTTCTCATCTAAGCAACGGAGGGACCGGTGGCACCGCGGCCGTGAGCACCGTGGTCGGCGACCCGCAGACCACGCCGGACGCCATCGGCAGAAACGGAGGAACGAAGGGGCAGCCGAAGTGAGTAACTTGTGTACTTCTAAGGCAAGTTAAGTGCTCGACTGTCTAAACTCGCCGCATGGCATCGCCGAACGGGCCTCAGCCTCCGGGCCAATACAGCCCTCCGCCTCCAGGCCCACTCCGAAGACTGTGGAATCTTTCCGGAAACAACCAGGTGGTGGGTGGCCTTGTGGTCGCAGCTATCCTCGCCCTGTCCGGCTGGGTCGTCAGTGAAGTGACGGGGCACGCGAGCGGCCCCACAGTTCCTATCCAAACGCACTCAGCTTCTATCGACCCGCAGCCGCCCACGACGGGCAGCAGCACGGCGGCAACACAATCGCCCACGACCGACGGCGGCACCACGGCGGCGGGCCCCACAGCCATATACACGAAGGAATTCACCGCCAGTACGGAGACACCGCAGGCTTGCGGCTCCGGCACTCCCGTCTGGACGTATGTAGCCTTCTCCCAGAGCGGTCCCGTCGTGGGTAGCGGCGCTTACGAAGCAGACCTGAACTTCAACTGCGAAGCATCAGACGTTCGTGGGGCACGGATCAGCACGGCCTTGAACTCGAAGCTGGCCATCTCATCTGTGGCGTCGCCAACCGAAGCTGACTGCGCGAACGATGCTGCCGCCAACCCGGTGGACAACATCTACTACCGAGATTTCAAGGACTCCATGGTGGTGTGCGAAACAGACTCAGGGTCGGGCATCGTGGCCGCCTTGCAGCTTGTAACGCCAGCGAACCAGGCGATCAACACCGGAGTTGTCAAGTTCCGAGTGACCGTCTGGCCAAGCGGCCAGTAGCGAGTTGTGCCCCGGAAGATCACCGTCAGCCGGGGCGCTCACTACGGCGCATACGCGCGCCCGATGATGGGGCCGGCGTGATCGGGCGTCGGCCCTGGCAGCACCTCGACCTCCACTCGCTCGAACCCGGCGCACAGCAGCATCCGCCCCCACTGCTCTGGCGGAGCGCGCCGGGCCGGTTCGCGCTGGACCACGCCTCCAGCATCGCCACGCAGTACGGCCTCCAGCACCAGCTACGCAGCATCAACAACATTCGCAACAGCAAGGAGTTTGCGTGATCAGCCACAACGCCGTCGGCATCACCGAGGAGGACCGCGCCGACGCGCGGCTGATCTGGGACTTCCACCAGCTGAACCACGAGCTGCGGCCCTGCTCCGCAGCAATTGCCCTCGGTAGTCTGGACCTCGGCGTAGCCGCCACTACCGCTGACCTCTACCGCGCCGGCATGTTCCCCACCGTCGTCTTCACCGGCGACTCCAGCGCAGCCACGAAGGACCGGTTCCCCGGGGCGAAGCGGTGCATTACCGCGAGCACGCTCTGACCCTCGGCGTGCCAGCCGACGCCATCCTGCTCGAACCGAAGGCCACCAACACCGGGCAGAACATCAGTTTCTCCCGCGAGGTCCTGGAGAACGCCAGGATCGAAGTGACGACACTGATGTTGATCTCCATGCCGTACATGCAGCGACGGGCCCACGCGACCTGCCGCAAGCAGTGGCCCGAAGTGGAGCCGGTCTGCGTGTCCACGCCGCTGTCCTACGAGGAGTACGTGAGCACCCACGATGACGAAAAGCAGCTGATCGACATGCTGATGGGCGACCTGGAGCGAGTGATCGAGTACCCCAAGCGCGGCTTCGCCATCGAGCAGCCGATCCCGGAAGGAGTACATCGTGCCTTCGACAGTCTCCGCGCGCACGGCTACGACAGCTGGCTCCTGCCTTCTTGACCGCCGTGCGCTCACAGCACCCCCTCCGATGCGCTCGTGCGCGATCCACCAGCCGAACCTACTGCCACGTCTGGGCGACAAAGATCTCTGCGATGTGGGCCATAGCGCGGTTCGGTCCAGCCCGAGTACGGATCGCCCTGGACGACCTCCGCGCAGTGATCTGAACGGAGAGCATAGGGAGCCGAGGTCGGGTCGGGACCCGAAGGCGCGCATCGCGGCGACCCGGCTGCGGCGGCTGCCGCAGCGGTCCGGCTAGCCCTGTTGCCCGACGGCGGCCCCGCCTGCACCTTCGTCAACTGGGACGGTACGCCGGTCCCCTGGTGACCGATGCCTTCCCGGGCCTCAGAAGTACTCGTGGGCGGCGCGGGGTCGCTCGCTGCCCGGCTGCAGGGCCAGTTCGAAGACCGGGTGCTCCGCCGGGCCGGCGTTGACGCTGCAGTGCACGCGGGATCCCGACTGCAGCTCGTGCCAGGACTCGCCGACGACCCAGCCCTCGACCTGCGGGCCCTCGTCGAGCTGGATCAGCGAGAAGGCGGGCGGGTAGTGCGTCCTGTTCGGGGTGGATCGGACCGAGGTCACCTTGCCGCTGCCCGAACTGCGCTCCCAGGTCAGCTCGTCGCCCGCGCACACGCGGCAGAGGTTGACGTGGCGCAGCTGCGCCGAGTTGCACCAGACGCAGCGCTGGAACCAGAGCTCGCGGCTGCCGGGGTCCGCGTCCGCGGCAAGGGGGTGGGTGCTGTCCATGGCGTTTCGCCTTCCGCCGAGGGGATCGAGCGTTTGGGACTCAGTGCCATACTTACGGTACTGAGTCCCACCAGGGGTGGCAAGTAGTCCCCGGGGATCGAACAGGGAAGGATGGGCGGCTATGAGCAGGCCTTCCGTGCGTGACCGGCTGACCGACGCCGCCCTGACGCTCTTCGACGAGCGCGGCTACGAGCAGACGACGGTGGAGGACATCGTCGAACGCGCCGGGGTGGGCCGCACCACCTTCTTCCGGCACTACGGCTCGAAGGAGGCGGTGATCTTCCCCGACCACGACCGGCTGCTCGACGCCGTCCGCGACCGCCTCACCACCTCCAGCCACGCCACCGGGCTGGTGGCCGTCTCCGACGCGGTCCGACTGGTGCTGCTGCACTACCTGGAGGAGGGCGACCTCGCCCGCCGCCGCTACGCCCTGACCAGCAAGGTCGCCGCGCTGCGGGACCGGGAGATCGCAAGCGTCGGCCGCTACCAGCGACTGTTCCGCGAGTTCATCACCGACTGGATGGGCGACCGCACCCCCGGGGCCTCGCTGCGGGCCGAGATCATGGCCGCCGCCGTGGTCTCCGCCCACAACCACGTCCTGCGGCGCTGGCTCCGCGGCGAGTGCGCCGACCCCGTCGCCGAGATCGACGAGGCCATGCGCGACGTCATCGCCCTCTTCGCCCCGGCCGGCACCCCACAGGGCACCACCGACCGCAGCACTGACGGCACCACCGTCCTCGCCTTCCGCAGCGACCAGGACCTGGACGCGCTGCTCCCCGAGCTGCGCCGGCTCCTGACCGGGAGCAGTAAGGGCTGAGACGCCCACCGTCGACACCCGGATGGCGGCGCAGTCCGGGTGGGCACCCGGCCCTCCGTGGTCGAATGACTGGTGGTCAGGGTGGTCCGGCACCCCCGCCCCTGTGACGGGAGGAGGCCCCGTGGTCCTACGACTGGTACTGGTGTCGCTGGGCATCGTCGTGGCCGCCGCCTGGATCGTGCGGCGCCTGCTCGGCATCGACCGCGGGCGCTGGGCGGCCACCCTGGTGTCGGTGGTCGTCGGCGAGGGCGCGACGATCGGGATCCTTCAGGCCGTCACCGGGCACGCGACCAGCCTCTCGTGGCGGTGGGTGCCGGTCGGCCTGGCCATGGTGACCTGCCTGTCGATGCTGACCTTCGCACTGCTGGAACTGCTGGTCGGGAGCCTGCGCAGCAGGCAGGGTGCCCGAGTCCTGCTCCACCCGCTGGCCTCGCTGCGCCGGCTGGCCGCACGGACCACCCGATATCTCCAGGTCAGCATGATCGCCTTTCGCAACGGCCTGCTGCGCGGCGGCGGGGACGAGCTGCAGCCACCGGGGTCGCGGCTGGGGCGTTCGCTCACCGCGACCTTCGAGGACGCGGGCGGCCTGTTCGTGAAGCTCGGTCAGGCGATGGCCGCGCAGCCGCACCTGACCACTCCCGCGGTCGCCGCCGAGCTGTCCCGGCTGCACGACCAGGTGGTCCCGGCCGACCTCGCCGCGATCCGCGCCGTGATCCAGGACGAGCTCGGGCCGCCGGAGGACGTCTTCGCGGACTTCGTCCCGGACCCCGCCGGGGCCGCCTCGATCGCCCAAACCCACTTCGCCACCCTGCACGACGGCCGGGCGGTGGTGGTGAAGGTGCAGCGGCCGGGAATGCGCGAGTCGGTCGAACGCGACCTCGACATCCTGGAGCGCCTGGTCGACCGCCTGGACCGACGGGCGGCCTGGGCCCGGTCGCTGGGCCTCAAGGAGTTGGCCGCCGGCTTCGCCGAGTCGACCCGCGAGGAACTGGACTTCCGCTACGAGGCGGCGAACGTCGCAGCCGCGCGACAGGCCGTGCAGGGTGTGGAGCTGATCTCAGTGCCGCAGGTGATGGACGAGTTCACCACCGGCCGGGTCCTGGTGGAGGAGCGGGTGCAGGGCCGCAGCCTGGCCACGCCGGGGGTGCTGGACCGGCTCGACGGCGACCGGCGACGGCCGCTGGCCGACGCCCTGCTGGGACTGATGATCCGCCAGATGGCCGCCGGGGAGCGGTTCCACGCCGACCCGCACCCGGGCAATGTGTTCCTCACCCCGGACGGGCGGCTGGCGCTGATCGACTTCGGTGCGGTGGGGCGGCTCAACCGCTTCGAGCGCGCCGGCCTGATCGACCTGCTGCGCGGCATGCAGACCGAGGACCCGTCCCTGCTGCGGCAAGGGGCCCTGCGGATCGGGACCCTGTCCGCGCGGCTGGACACCGACGCCCTGGACCGCGAACTGGCCGGGCTGCTGTCCCGCGCCACCCGGCCCGACGGCACCCTGAACCCGGCCCTGTTCACCGACTTCCTGACCGTGTTCCGCGATTTCGGCATCGCGCTCCCCCGCTCGACCACGACCCTCTTCCGCACCCTGGTCACCCTGGTCGGGACCATCGAACTCATCGACCCCCGGTACAACCTGATCCAGGGCATCCAGCGCCTGGGCGGCGAGGTCGTGGCCCAGCAGATGTTCTCCGGAGGCATCCGCGAGTTCCTCCAGCAGGAGGCACTGTCGGCGGCCCCGCTGCTCAAGCGCCTGCCCCAGGACATCGACGACCTGGCCCGGGGCCTGGTGCGGGGCGAGATCCGGACCCGCACCAGCCTGCTGTCCGAACCGGAGGACGTCCGGGTCGCCACCGGACTGCTGAACCGCCTGGTCCTGGGCATGATCGGGACCGGGCTGGCGCTGGCCTCGGCCCTGCTGCTCACCGTGCAGTCCGCCCCGGGGCACGACATCGGTCTGGTCGACGTCATCGGCGGCATCGGGCTCTCCTTCTCCGCCCTGCTCCTGCTGCGGGTGATCGTGCAGATCTTCCGCGAGCAGAACTGAGTCCGCCGCGCCCCGGGGCCGTCCTCGCTACTCCGCGCCCACGGCTGCGCCCGCAGCCGCGGTCACGGCCGCGCGGGTGAAGGCTCCGCCGTAGTTCTCGGTCGAGGAGACCTCGTTGAGGATCTCGTGGAGCTTGCCGCGGCCGCCGGGGTTGAGCAGGAACTTGCGCACCTTCCCCTGGACGTTGGCGCCGTAGTAGTGGCTGTGCTCGGCGGAGAAGATCGACCGCGGGGCCAGCTCCTCGATCATCGTCATCCACAGCTCCTGCTGCGCCGCGGTCGGCTCGAAGACGTCGTAGCCGTGCTCGCGGGCGTACATCAGCGTGCCGAGGATCCAGTCGACCTGGTCCTGGGAGTAGCGCGGGTAGTTGCCGCCGCCGGCGCCGTGCGGGCCGCCGGGGAAGAAGAAGTTGGGCAGCAGGTGCGCGCTGAAGCCGCCGAAGTCGCAAGGGCCGTCCTCCCAGTCGACGCCGAGGTCCAGGCCCTGCCGGCCGCGCACGCCCATCCGGGTCAGCGCGCCGGTGCCGAAGTCGAAGCCGGTCGCGTAGACGATGATGTCGTAGTCGCGGTGCCGCTCGGTGGTCTCGATGCCGGTGGCGTCGATCCTCAGGATCGGGGTCTCCCGCAGCGAGACCAGCGAGGCGTTCGGCTTGTTGAAGGACTCGTAGTAGTCCGCGACGAACGGCGGGCGCTTGGCGCCGAAGAGGTGGTCCGTCGGGATCAGGCGCTCGGCCGTCACCGGGTCGGTGACGATGGAGCGGATCTTGTTGGCGAGGAACTCGCAGAACTCCAGGTTGACCTCGCGATTGGTCGTCATGTCGTAGTAGTTGGAGGTCAGTTTGGCGAACCCGGGGCTCTTCCAGATGGTCTCGTAGAAGGCCTGCCGCTGCTCCGGGGAGTCGGCCGTGGAGAACTTGCCGGCCGGGGTGTGCAGGAAGCCCGACGGGGAGGTGCAGAGGATCTTGACGATCTCGTCGAAGTTGTCGCTGAGCCACTCCTGGCGCTCGTCCGAGATCGGGGCGTTGTTCAGCGGGGTGGTCCAGGTCGGTGTGCGCTGGTAGAGGTCCACGCTGGCGACGGTGTCCACGATCGCCGGCAGCAGCTGGGCGCCGCTGGGTCCGTTGCCGATGATGGCGACCCGCTTGCCGGCGAAGTCGAGCGGGGTGTGCGGCCAGGCGCCGGTGTGGTGGGCCTCGCCGCGGAAGTCCTCCAGGCCCTCGATCTCCGGGTAGTGCGGGACCGAGAGGCCGCCGGTCGCCGAGATCACCCAGCGGGCCCGCAGCACGGTGCCCTTCTCGGTGCGCACCGTCCACACGTTGTTGGCTTCGTCGTGCACCGCCGAGACGACCTTCTCCCCGGTGCGGATGGACTCGCGCAGGTCGAAGCGGTCGACGACGAAGTTGAGGTAGCCCTCGATCTCCGGCTGGGTCGCGAACTCCTCCTTCCAGCGCCACTCGTCGAAGAGCTCCTTGGAGAAGATGTAGGCGTAGGTGTAGCTCTCGGAGTCGAAGCGCGCCGAGGGGTAGCGGTTCCAGTACCAGACGCCGCCCACGCCGTCGCCGGCCTCCAGCGTCTGCGCGGAGAACCCTGCCTCCAGCGCCCGGTAGAGCGCGTAGATGCCGACGACTCCGGCACCGATCACCAGCACCTCGACGTCAACGTCGTTGTCGACCTGCCCTGCCATGCTGACCCACTCCCACTCGGTTCCGACTGCCCTGACAGCAGCTCTCTGGATCTAAGCACGAGTGATGAAAAATGACAACGGATCCAGTCTTTAAGCAGCTCTTAGCCCTGCCAGAAGCATTGAACTATCTGAGCCTGAGTGATTAGATGCGGCGAGATCACAGTCGAAGGAGACCGATGAACGCCACCCCTGACTTCCGATTCGATGGACGGGTCGCCATCGTGACCGGCGCCGGCCGCGGCCTCGGCCGGGCACACGCGCTGCTGCTCGCCGAGCGCGGCGCCAAGGTCGTCGTGAACGACCTCGGTGGCACCAAGGAGGGCGACGGCAGCGACTCCGGGCCGGCCAACGACGTCGTCCAGGAGATCACCGCCGCGGGCGGCGTCGCCGTCGCCGACACCAACAACGTGGGCACCGAGGCGGGCTGCCACGCCCTGGTCGAAGGAGCCGTCGGCGCGTTCGGGCGCATCGACATCGTGGTGAACAACGCCGGCATCTCCCGCTTCGCCACCTTCCCGGAGGCCGACGCGGAGAACCTGGAGCGCACCCTCGACGTGCACCTGCGCGGCACCTGGCACACCACCCGCGCTGCCTGGCCGTACATGGTCGAGCAGGGCTACGGACGGGTGATCACCACGACGTCCACCGGCATGTTCGGGCTCGCCGACAACCTCGCCTACGCCACCGCGAAGGGCGCGCTCATCGGCTTCACCCGCAGCCTGGCGGTGGAGGCCGCCTCGCACGGCATCCTGGTCAACTGCATCGCGCCGAACGCGATCACCCGGCCGAGCACGACCGCGGGGAAGCCGAACATCACCACCCGGCAGCTGGACGAGGCGCGCATCCAGGCGATGCAGACCGGGCTGGTCTCGCCGATGGTGGCCTACCTGGCGCACGAGGACTGCAAGGTCAACGGCGAGATCCTGGTGGCCGGCGCGCACCGGTTCGCCCGCTGGCTGCTCGCGGTCACCCCCGGCTACCGCTCCCCCGGCGCCGAGGTGCCCACCGTCGAGGAGATCGCCGAGCACTGGGACGAGATCAACGACGAGTCCGGCTACTACGTCCCGGCGAACCTGCACGACTGGGCGTCGACGTTCATGGCCCACCTGAACGCCTGAACGCCTGAACGAACGACTCGCAGCAGTGCCGTTGACCGGTCAACGAGGACCGGTCAACGGCACTGCTGCGTAAAGGGGGCTGTCAGTCCGTCAGGGCCGCGCGCGGGTCCCCCTGGGCCAGCGGGGCCAGGATCCCGGCGCTGAGGAAGGTGATCAGGTCCTCGACCAGCACGTCGATCTTGGCAGGCAGATGTGCGCGCTTGCGCTGGGCGGACTGGTAGCGGGCCAGCGCGTGCACGGCGCTGGTCAGCGTCACCAGCCAGCGCTCGTCGAGCACGGCCTCCGGGACCTGCGGAACCAGCCGCCCGAGCAGGGTCCGCAGCGTGACCACCGAGGAACCGGTGCGCACGCCGACCAGGCCCTCGTAGCCGCCCTCCTCGGTGATGTAGAGGGAGAGGAAGGGCAGGTAGTGGTTGTCGGGCTGGAAGTGGATCGCCAGCGGCCGGACGAACGCGCTGACCACGTCGGTGACGGTGGGGGTCCGGCCGCCGAGCATCAGATCGGCGACGATGCCGGTGCGGCTGGCCTCGCTCTCGGCCCCGCGGAACTCCATGATGGCCTTCACCACCTCGTCGCGGTCCCCGAAGTGGTACTGCACGCTCGCGTGGTTGCGCTGGCCGGCGGCGATGCCGATGTCCCGCAGCGGAACGGCTGAGATCCCGTGTTCGGCGAAGAGCCGCTCGGCGGCCGTGAGGATCCGCTGCCGGGTCACCTGACCTCGGACGTTGGCGCGCTGTCCGCCGGTCGGGGAGCCGCCGCGGCGCGCGGGCCGCTCAGGCGAGGTCTGTGACATGGGCGCTCAATTTATCAGTACGGCGGCGTCGATCGGGGCGAACTCCGAGCCGGCCGCGTAGACGTCCCCGAAGACCGCGACCCCGGCCTCGGTCAGGTACGGGACCAGGGCCGGCCAGCGGACCAGCCCGGCCTCCTGGACCGGAGCGGCGGGCGCCGTGGTGGCCACGGTGACCCGGCCGTCGTCCGCACCGCGGATGCTGAGCGCGCCGCCACCCTCCGTCAGCCGCAGCTGCAGGTCGCGCAGTTCGACGTCGAGGAATCCGTGGTGCGCCTGGAAGCGGACCGCTCCCCCGAAGGAGAGCGTCCGGCCCTCGCTGTCCTCCTCGGCCGCCAGCAGCGGGAACACGAAGGCCCCGCCGGTGCCCGGCTCGGCGCCGTCCAGGGCCTCGCAGCTGCCGCCCGCGATCACGCGCACATAGTGGACGAAGGAGTCCTTCACCGCCCAGCGCAGCGCCCCCGGGCGCACCGTGCCGCTCAACGGTCGCGCCGCTGCTCGGCGGGGCGGTGGTCGGCGGGGCGGTGGTCGGCGGGGCGGTGCTCATCGGGGAAGCCGGTCATGCCGTCCTCCAGTTCCAGCCCCAGGGCGTTGAAGGCCATGCAGTGCATGTCGTAGGTGCCCACGGTGAAGACGAAGTCGATGAGCTGCTGGCGGGAGAACTGCGCCTCCAGTTCGCTCCAGGTGCCGTCGGCGATGTTCTTGCTGCCGCACAGCTCGTCCACGGCCCTGACCACGGCGCTGTCGCCCTTCGACCACACGGCGGCGTCGGGGCCCTCGGAGAGCCCCGCGATCTCGGCGTCGGTGAGCCACCCGGCGGCCCGGCTCATCCGCACGTGCTGGGCCCACTCGTACTCGCCGTAGCCGAGCCAGGTGGAGCGGACGATGGCGATCTCGCGGACCCGGTCCGGGAGGGTGGAGTTGCGCAGGTGGTTGGAGAAGGGCATCCAGCCGCGGATCAGGGCCGGGTGCCAGGCGTAGATGCCGAGGATGTGGGACTGCGGACGGGCGACCGGTCCGTCGGTCGCGGCGGCCTGACCGCCCGGCACATGGGCGCGGAGCGCGGAGAAGGCCTCGTCGACCTCGTCGGTCCAGTCGTCGACGGGGCGGACCGGGATGCGTGGCTGACTCATGGAAATCACCCTATGAAGGAGCCGCCGTTGACGCTGACGGTCTGACCCGTCACGTACGACGCCTCGTCGGATACGAGATAGGCGACCGCGGCGGCGATGTCGTCGCCGCTGCCGGTCCGGCCGACCGGGATGAACTTGGCCATCTCCTCGGCCGAGGGCATGGCGCCGGTGGCGCGCTTCTTCTCCACGCTCGGGGTGTCGATCGACGACGGCGCCACCGTGTTGACGGTGATGCCGGAGCGTCCGAACTCCATCGCGAGGGCCTTGGTCAGGGCGAGCTGTCCGCCCTTGGAGGCCGCATAGTGGGCCATCCTCGGTGCGCCGCGCTGGGCGCTGGAGGAGGAGATCAGCACCACCCGGCCCCAGCCCGCGGCGACCAGGTCGGGCAGGGCCGACTGGACCACGTTGAAGGTGCCGGTCAGGTTGATCGACAGGGTCTCGTTCCACTGCTGGAGCGTCATGTCCAGGAACGGCTGCTGCCGGGCGATCGCCGCGTTGGCCACGACGACGGCCAGCGGCCCCAGCTCCAGCCGGGCTGCCGCCAGCGCCGCGTCCACCTGTTCGCGGTCGCTGACGTCGGCGCGGTAGCCGCGGGCGACGCCGCCGGCCTTCTCGATGGAGGTGGCTGCCTCTTCCGCCGCGCCGTCGACCACGTCGAGAATGGCGACCCTGAGTCCGCTCTTCGCGAGGCGCTCGGCGATGGCCCGACCGATGCCCGCGGCTCCCCCGGTGACGACGGCGACCCGATCCGTGCTGGTCATAGGAGCCTTCCTCAGAGACTGTTTCGGCAAACGGAACGACCGTTCCGTTGTCAAGAATGCGCTCAGGTTGGCACGCTGCAGAATGCCATGTCAACTGCTTGACATGCCGTTCGGCACAAACGACACTCGCTGAAAGAATCACCTGTTCCGTTATACGACACACTGGGAGTGGACGTGCGCGCGCTACGAGTCGCAGTCGTGGGCTCCGGCCCCGCCGGAGCGTTCTGTGCTCAGATCCTGGCCGAGGAGGCCGACCACCCGGTCTCCGTCGACGTCTTCGAGCGCCTCCCCACGCCGTTCGGCCTGGTGCGCTACGGCGTCGCGCCCGACCACCAGAAGATCAAGTCCATTGTCGCCTCGTTCGCCGAGATCTTCGAGACGCCCGGCGTCCGCTTCCTCGGCAATGTGACGGTCGGTTCGGACATCACCGTCAGCGAACTGCGCGAGCACTACGACGCGGTGGTGCTGGCGTCCGGCGCGCCGCTGGACCGCCGGCTGGGCGTCCCCGGCGAGGACCTCGGCGGCGTGGTCCCGGCCGGCCGCTTCGTCTCCTGGTACAGCGGGCACCCGGACGCCGACTTCGACACCTCGCTGCTGTCCGCCGAGCGCGCGGTCGTCGTCGGCGTCGGCAACGTCGCCCTGGACGTGGCGCGGATGCTGGTGCGCACGCCCGACGAACTGCGCCGCACCGACGTGCCCGAGCACGTCATCGAGGCCCTGGCCGGCCATGCGGTCCGCGAGGTCTGCATCGTCGGGCGGCGCGGGCCCGAGGCCGCCAAGTTCACCGGCAAGGAACTCCTGGAACTGGCCGAGGTCGAGGGCGCGGACGTGATCGTCCCCGCCGAGGAACTGGCGCTCGCGGAGGCGGCGCAGCAGGCCGGCGCGGGCGCGCCGAGCAGGCCCGCGGTCACGCGGATGCTGGGCTCGCTGCGGAAGATCGCCGACCGGCAACCGCAGGGCCGGTCGCGCGCCATCCGCTTCCTGTTCAACCGGACGCCGGTCGAGTTCGTCGGCGACACCTCGGTCACCGGCATCGCCCTGGCCCACACCGCGGACCCCACGCAGGTCGAGGTCCTGGAGACGGGCCTGGTGCTGCCTGCGATCGGCTACCGCAGCGTCCCCCTCGGCGGGGCGCCGTTCGACGAGGCGACCGGCACGGTCCCGCACCGCGACTCCCGGGTGCTGGACGGCGACCGGACCGTGCCGGGCCTGTACGTGGTCGGTTGGGCGAAGCGCGGCCCCAGCGGGGTGATCGGCACCAACCGGCTGTGCGCGAGCGAGACGGCCACCGCCGTCCTGGCGGACGCCGCGGCCGCCGCTGCCGCACCGGAGCGAGACACCGACACGGACACGGACACCGACAGCACGGCCATCGACGACCTGCTGCGCTCGCGTGGCGTGCCGGTGGTGAACTGGAGCCGCTGGCTGGCCATCGAGGCGGCCGAGGTGCGGCTCGGCCAGGCCTCGGGCCGGGACCGCGCCAAGTTCCACCACCGCGCCGACATGCTGGTGGCCGCCGGCATCGACCGGTGACCCACCGTCGGATCCGCCCCTGTACCCCTATGCTCTACGTGCTCAGATCAAGGCGAGAAATCCTCACACAGGTCACCGCCTGCCAGGGCGGCCCCTGCTAGTGTTTGGTTAAAGAGAACTCCCATCCCACTGAACGGGCCAGAAGGAGCAGCGCGTGGAGTCGCAGGCAACCGAGGTGACCGCAGGCGCCCCCGATCGCCAGCGGCATCCGCTCGCCCGGGGGGTCGAGATCCTCACCCTGATGGTCGACGGCGGCAAGCAGGTCTACGGGGTGCGCGACCTCGGCACCCGCATCGGCGTCAGCGCCAGCACCGCCCACCGACTCCTCAGTGACCTGGAGGAGTTGGGCATGGTGGCCCGCACCCCGACCGGCAGCTACCGGCTCGGGATGGAGTTCCTGCGGCTGGCCTGGACCACCAACACCCGTTTCCCGATCCGCGAGGCCGCCAACGACGTCCTGGCCGACGTCACCGAGCGCAGCGGCGAGTCGGCGTTCTTCGCGGTCTACAACGACCAGCGCCGGCAGATGATGTTCGCGCTGTCCGTCGAGTCCCCGCACCCGCTGCGCTACACCGTCCCGCAGGGCGTCTGGCTCCCGCTGCACGCGGGGGCCAGCGGTCTGGCGATCCTCGCCTTCCTGCCGACCGAGGTGCAGGACGCGATCGTGCACGGCAGCCTCGACGTGCTCACCAACCGGACCCTGGTCGATCCCGACAAGCTCGCCGAGCGGCTGGCCCAGATCCGGCGGGACGGCTACGCCATATCGCACGGCGAGCGGATCGACGGGGCGATCGCCATCGCCGCGCCGGTGATGGGCCCGGCGGACGCCGTCATCGGCGACGTCGGCATCACCATCCCGGAGACCCGCTTCAACGCGACGACCACCGCGGACTTCACCGAACTGGTCAAGCAGGCCGCACAGGTGCTCACCCGCAGATTCACCGGCGCCGAGAAGCCGTAGGCCGGCGGCCCTTGTCCCAGCGCTGAGGCCCCGCCCCGGAACGTTCCGGGGCGGGGCCTCAGCGGTTGCCGGACCGCAGGCCGGCTAGTCCTTCGCCAGCAGCGGCAGCATGGCGACCGTGGTGACGTCGAGGGCGTCGCTCGTGCTCAGGCCGGAGGTGAAGAGCTTGTCGCGGGCGGCTTCGGCGGAGCCCTCCACCTCGTAGAGCGTCACGTAGCGGTGCGAGACGCCGGCGGCGGACTCGGGGGCCAGGTAGCGGCGGGCGGAGACGATGCCGGGGAGGGCGAGCACCTCGGGGATGTGGGTCTCCCAGTACCAGGTGCGGAACTCCTCCTCCCGGCCCTCGACCGGGTTGGTGAGCGCCAGCAGGATCTCGTGCGCGGGCTGGGAACTGTCGGTCATCAGATGTCTCCTCAAATGGAATCGGTGGTGAAGCCCCACGGGACGCCGAGGCTGGTGGCCGGGTCGGTCACCAGGGCGGTCCGTGAGCGGTGTGCGATGCGCACGCCCTCGGCATCGAGGTGCTTGGCGGTGCGCTCCAGGTCGACCACCTTCCAGGTGATCGCGTGGTAGGTGTCCTGCGGCACGTGGGCCGCCGCATCGGCGGCGGCCGGGCTGCCGGGGTCCGGTGCGGCGAAGTGGAACACCGTGTCGGCGAGCCGGACGAAGGGACCCTCGACGCCGCGCAGTTCGTCGCGGCCGGTGCGCACCACCTCGCCGCCGAGGACGTTCACGGTGAGCCGCAGCGCGCGTTCCGGACGGGACGTCAGCACGGTGTGGTGCGAGGCGTGTTGGATGCCGAGCGGATCGTCCTCGGCGACCTCCGGAACCGTCCAGCCCTCGCGCACCCGCGGGTCGAGCGGGAAGGGGAACATCTCGAAGAAGGCGTACCGCAGCCCGGCGTCGTCCGGCAGGGTGTGGAACGGTGACGGACCGCCGGGCCACTCCTCGCCGTCGACGACGGAGTCGTGCGAGTCGACCAGCCGCAGGCCCTCGGCGCGGAGTTCGCGGTACAGCTCCTTGACGCCGTCGACGTACCAGCCGGTCGTCTCCAGGTGCGGGACCTCGACGTCCGGGTAGCGCTGGGTGCCGCCGGTGAGGTAGCGCTTCGGTTCCAGGCTGTCGATGAGCACGTCGCTGACCGAGGTGAAGGTCGAGTACCCGACGGAGTGTCCGGGCGCCGGCGGCTCGGGCATGACGACGGAGAAGTTGGTGCTCGGGCGGCCGAAGACCCGGGCGAAGAAGTCTTCCGCCTGGTCCAGGCTGGGGACGTGGATCCTCGGGTGGTACAGCATCCGCACGTGGAAGGGGCGGTCGGTACCGTCGTTCACTGTCGATCTCCTTGCGTCGGTGCTGGTGGTGCTGGCCGGGCCGGGGTGCCGTGGCTCTGTCCGCGGTCCCCCAGGGGGCCGCGGACAGAGCCGGGCGGCCGACTTCGGCCGGACGGACCGGTTCAGATGGCTTCCGGGGTGATGGCGACCGCGTCGGCCAGGCCCTCGGCCCGCGCCTCCGCGAGCTCGTCGCTGTCGCCGGCCTTCAGCGGGTTCAGGCGGATGAACAGGGCCACCACGACCGCGACGGCGGCGACGACGGCCACCATGGTGAAGAGCACGTTGTAGCCGGTGCGGGTGGTGAACGGCGTGCCGGTCACCAGGTAGTGGGACATCAGCACGGTGCCGATGGAGGTGCCGACACCCGAGAAGGCGGTCTGGGTGACCATGTAGACGCCCTGCGCCTCGCTGGTGTTGGAGCCGGGCACGCCCTCGACGATCAGGTTGGGCAGGGAGCTGAGCAGGAAGCCGGTCGCGATGGTCAGCACGATCTGCGAGATGATCCAGCCCGCGAGCGAGTGCAGCAGCAGGGCCGAAAGGATGGCCGCCGCGACGGCGAAGGCAGCTCCGATGATGAAGGAGTTACGGGCCCGTCCGCCCCGGGAGATGCGCCCGCTGAGCGACGCGGCCACGAATCCGATGAGGCCGATGGCGAAGGAGACGTCGCCGGCGGTTCCGGCGCTGAGACCCAGACCGACCGGGGCCATCTTCGGGGTCTGCATCACGATCTGGCCGACGAAGCCGGAGATGCCCAGCGTGCCGAAGGAGACCAGCGCGGTGGCGACCAGGGTCAGGCCGAGCTTGCGGTCGAAGAAGAACCGGATGTTGATGAGCGGCTTGTCGACGTTCAGCTCCCACACGGTCCACAGCACCAGGACCACGATGCCGCCCAGGATGAAGCCGATGGTCTTGCCGCTGGACCAGCCCCAGGTGCTGCTCTCGTTGACGCCGTACAGGGCGAGGGCCACGCCGGGGGCGAAGAGCAGTCCGCCGAGCCAGTCGATCCGGTCCAGCCCCGACTTCACGACCGGCCGCGGCAGGAAGCACGCGCCGACCGCGGTGACCGCGGCCAGGACCGCGGCGACCACGAAGATGTAGTGCCAGCCCCAGGAGTCGACGATGTTGCCCGAGATGACGTTGCCCGCGGCCCCGCCCCACATGGCCGCCCCCGCGACCACCGCCACGCCCACGGGCAGCTTCTTCTTCGGCAGGTTCTCGCGCAGCACCCCGATGCAGAGCGGGACCAGACCGCCGGCCAGACCCTGGATCGAGCGGCCGATGATGAGCCCGGCGAGGCTGTTGCTGGCCAGGCTGACCACGGATCCGACGATCGAGGCCACCAGCACCACGACCAGCACGTTGCGGCGGCCGAAGGCGTCGCCCAGGCGACCGCTGATGGCCGCGGACGCCGCCCCCACCAGGAGGAATCCGGTGAGCACCCAGCCGGCGTTGCCGGGGGTGGTCTTGAAGTGCTGGATGACCTCCGGCAGCGCCGTGTACATCATCGTGGCTTCGAAGGAGCTGACGATGGCAGCGAGGATCAGGATCCCGATGATGAACGGGGTGGGGCGCGCAGGCCTGGGCTCTGCTTCTGCGGTGATGGGGGGCATCGTTGCCTCTTTCATCCGGGGATCTTGGCGTTAGTCTTTGGCTGCACGATGCACATACCTGGGTGAGGCTTCCGCGCCTCCCCGGTGTTCCGTTCAACGGGACAGCTGATCGCTACAGCGTCCCTGAGTGTGATCCCGCCGACATGGCGAGTCAAGGGGTCTGCACGCGGTAGTTCCGGGCTCGGCATGGCCCCGTCACCGCCACCCGTCCGACTCGCAATCGGCCGCCGGAGCGGCCCTGATCTGGTCCTTGACACGCAGGGGAACGTGGGCGAAGCTGACTCAGCTGTATAAAGCAACGATCGTTCGGTTAAACGAACGCCCGGCCCCCGGCTCATGAACAGTGGGGCCCGGATACGGAGGCTCTGATGTCCACCCAAGTCAGCGTTGACGGATCTGCAGGTGCGGCGCCCTCCGCGCGCGAACAGCCGGTACCGCTGCGACACCCCGACCGCCTCTTCATCGACGGCCGATGGGTGGCGCCGACCACGGCGTCGACCTTCGCGATCATCGATCCGGCGACCGAGGAGCTCTACTACCGGGCCGCCGAGGCCGGCGCCGAGGACATGTCCCTGGCCGTCGCCGCCGCGCGCCGCGCCTTCGACAGCTCAGGATGGCCGCAGCTGGCACCCGCGGAGCGGGCGCAGTGGCTGCACCGGATCGCCGACCGCCTGCGCCGCCGGGCCGCCGACGCCAGCCAGCTGTGGACGCGTCAGGTCGGCGTGCTGCACTCCATGTCGAAGGGCTCCATCGAGCGGATCGGGGCCAGCTACGACTACTACGCCGACCTGGCCGCCGACTTCCCCTTCGAGGTCCGGCACCGGCCCAACCAGGGCCCCTTCGGGGCCGTGGTCCGCGAGCCGATCGGCGTCGTCGGCGCCATCGTCGCCTGGAACACCCCGATGTCGCTGGCGGCCCACAAGGTCGGCCCCGCCCTGCTGGCCGGCTGCACCGTCGTCCTCAAGGCGCCCCCGGAGGCACCCGGCGAGGCCTACGTGCTGGCCGAGGTGGCCGAGGAGATCGGCCTGCCGGCCGGCGTCCTGAACGTGCTCACCGCCGACCGCGAGGTCTCCGAGCTGCTGGTCCGCGACCCGCGGGTGGACAAGATCGCCTTCACCGGCTCCAGCGCCGCCGGCCGCCGGATCGCCGCCGTCTGCGGCGACCGGATGGCCCGCTTCACCCTGGAGCTGGGCGGCAAGTCCCCGGCCATCGTCCTGGACGACTACGACCTGGAGACCGCGGCCAGGTCGCTGGCCGCCGCCGAGTGCACCCTCAACGGCCAGGTGTGCTCCTCGCTGACGCGCATCATCGTCAGCCGGCACCGCCACGACGCCTTCGCCGAGGCCCTCGGGAGCTTCTTCGGCGCGGTCCGCATCGGCGACCCGTTCGACCCCGACGCGCAGCTCGGCCCGCTGGCTATGGAGCGTCAGCGCGACCGCGTGGAGGGCTTCGTCGCCAAGGGCCTGGCCGAGGGCGCACGCCTGGTCACCGGCGGCGGCCGCCCGGAGGGGTTCGAGCGCGGCTACTACCTGCAGCCGACCGTCTTCGCCGGCGTCGACAACGGGTCGACCATCGCCCAGGAGGAGATCTTCGGCCCGGTCCTCAGCGTCATCCCCGCCGACGACGAGGAGCACGCGATCCAGCTGGCCAACGAGACCCCCTACGGCCTCAACGCCAGCGTCTTCACCGACGACGCCGACCGCGCCCTCCGGGTCGCCCGCCGGCTGCGCGCAGGCACGGTGGGCCACAACGGCTACCGGACCGACCCCGCGATGGGCTTCGGCGGCTTCAAGCAGTCCGGCATCGGGCGCGAGGGCGGCCGCGACGGCCTGCTCCCCTACCTGGAGTCCAAGACCCTGATCCTGGACGGCCTGCCGACCGGGTACGACCCGCTCGACTGACGCCCCCCGCTCCCCGCTCCACCCGCAGACCCACCTTCCACCGATCACACCAGGAGAGACTCATGTCGGGACGCGTCGAGGGCAAGGTCGCCCTCATCACGGGTGCCGCCCGCGGACAGGGCCGCAGCCACGCCGTTCGGCTGGCCGAGGAGGGCGCGGACATCATCGCCGTGGACATCCTCGAGGACATCGACACCGCGCCCTACGCGATGGCCACCAAGGAGGACCTGGACGAGACGGTCCGTCAGGTCCAGGCCCTGGGCCGGCGCATCGTCGCCCGGCAGGCCGACGTGCGGGTGCTCTCGCAGCTGCAGGCCGCCGTGGACCAGGGCGTCGCCGAGCTGGGCAAGCTGGACGTGGTGGTCGCCCAGGCGGGCATCCTGACCATGGGCACCGACACCCCGCAGGCCTTCTTCGACGTCGTGCAGGTCAACCTGGTCGGCGTGGTCAACACGGTCACCGCCGCCGCGCAGTACCTGGAGTCCGGCGCTTCGGTGATCCTCACCGGCTCCACCGCGGCCCTGCTGGTCGGCTCCGTCGACATCACCGGCGCCGGCGGCCTGGGCTACGCCCACGCCAAGCGGCACGTGGCCCGGCTGGGGCACGACCTGGCGCGCATCTACGCCGACCAGCAGATCCGGGTCAACGTGATCCACCCGACCAACGTGGACACGGCCATGATGGACAACGACTTCATGTACCACGCCTTCCGGCCGGACCTGGAGAACCCGACCCGCGAGGACATGATCCCCTCGCTGGCCACCAAGTCCCCGATGGGCGTCCCCTGGCTGACGCCGCGGGAGATCTCGGCGGCCGTCCTGTACTTCGCCTCGGACGAGTCCCGCTGGGTCACCGGGCAGCAGCTCAAGCTCGACGGAGGCCAGCTGCTCCCCATCTCCAGCTCCGGTGCGCCCGCGTAGGAGCCGCACCCGAGAACCCCAGGTCGGCGGTGGCCGCCGTGCGCAGAGGCGCGCGGCGGCCACTGCTTGTTCGTCCCGTTCCCCGTCTGCGGGGAACGACAGAACCGGTCGGCGCCGCACCCGTTGGTCCGGGTGCGGCGCCGACCGGTCGTTGCCCTGGCGTTCGTTGCTCTGGCGGTCGTTGCCTGGGGAGAGCCGTCAGACGAGGGCGGGAACCGCGCGGGCCGCGGCCAGGACGCCGACGATCTCGTCGACCCTGGTCTTGGCGTCGCCGAAGAGCATCGCCGTGTTCTCGCGGAAGAACAGCGGGTTCTGCACCCCGGCGTAGCCGCTGGCCATGGAGCGCTTGAAGACCACCACGTTCGCGGCCTCCCACACCCGCAGCACCGGCATGCCGGCGATCGGGCTGGTCGGGTCCTCGGCGGCGGCCGGGTTGACGGTGTCGTTGGCGCCGATGACCAGGACCACGTCGGTGTCGGCGAGTTCGTCGTTGATCTCGTCCATCTCCAGCACGATGTCGTAGGGCACCTTCGCCTCGGCCAGCAGCACGTTCATGTGGCCAGGCAGCCGGCCGGCGACCGGGTGGATGGCGAAGCGCACGTCGACGCCGCGGTCCCGCAGCAGCCGGGTCAGCTCGGCGACCGGGTGCTGGGCCTGGGCCACGGCCATGCCGTAGCCGGGGGTGATGACCACCCGGGAGGCGTTGGCCAGCAGGTCGGCGGTCTCCTCGGCGGAGGTCTCCCGGTGCTCGCCCTGCTCGCCGTCGTCCGAACCACTGGGCGCCTCGATGCCGAAGCCTCCGGCGATGACGGAGAGGAAGGAGCGGTTCATCGCCTTGCACATGATGAAGGACAGGTAGGCGCCGGAGGAGCCGACCAGCGCGCCGGTGACGATCAGCAGGTCGTTGTTGAGCAGGAAGCCGCTGGCCGCGGCCGCCCAGCCGGAGTAGCTGTTCAGCATGGAGACCACCACCGGCATGTCGCCGCCGCCGATGGAGGCGACCAGGTGCCAGCCGAACAGCAGCGCGATCGCGGTCACCGCGATGATCGCCCAGGAGGAGGGGTGGATCACGAACAGCGCGGTCAGCACCGCGAAGGCCAGCAGCGCCAGCAGGTTGAGCAGGTTCTTGCCCGGCAGCACCAGCGGGGCGGACTTGATCCTCGCGCTGAGCTTCAGGTTGGCGACCACCGAGCCGGTGAAGGTCACCGCGCCGATGAAGATGCCGATGAAGACCTCGGCGTGGTGGATGCGCAGCAGCGAGCCGGTGAAACCGCCCAGGCCGTTGCGTTCCACCTCGATGTAGGAGGCCCAGCCGACCAGTACCGCGGCCAGACCCACGAACGAGTGCAGCAGCGCGATCAGTTCGGGCATGCCGGTCATCTGCACGATGCGGGCGCGCCACAGGCCGACCACGGCGCCGATCCCGATCGCGGCGACCACGATCAGCACCGTGGTCGTCCGCACCGGGCTGTCGTGGACGGTCAGGCCGACGGTGGCGGCCAGCGCGACGACCATGCCGACCACGCCGTAGGTCCAGCCCTGACGGGCCGTCTCGTGCTTGCTCAGGCCGGCCAGGGACAGGATGAAGAGCAGCGCGGCGACCAGGTAGGCCGCCGTGGCGATGGAGGCTGCGGACACGTCAGTTCTCCTTGCTGAACATGGCGAGCATCCGGCGGGTCACCGCGAAGCCACCGAAGACGTTGATGGACGCGAGCAGCGTGGCGATCCCGGCCAGCACCTGGATCACGTGCTCGCCCGGTCCGATCTGCACCAGCGCGCCGACCACGATGACCCCGGAGATGGCGTTGGTGACGCTCATCAGGGGCGTGTGCAGCGCGTGGTGGACCTTGCCGATGACGTAGTAGCCGATCACCACGGCCAGCGTGAGCACGGTGAAGTCCTGCGGGATCGGCGCCGGGGCGAGCGCGATCACCAGCCACAGCAGGGCGATCGCGGTCAGCACCAGGGCGACCCGCCCGGCGGCCGACAGCGGCTTGCGCTGCGGCTTCGCCGGTGCCTGCACCTGCTCGGCCGGCGCCGCGGCGGGGGCCGCGCTGACCTGGACCGGCGGTGGCGGCCAGAGCTTCTCGCCGCGTCCGGTCCCGGTGGCGCGCACCACGGTGATGCCGCGCTGGACGGCGTCGTCGAGGTCCAGCACGACCTGGCCGTCCTTGCCCGGGGTGAGCAGCTTGAGCAGGTTGACCAGGTTGGTGCCGTACAACTGGCTGGCCTGGGTGGGCAGTCGGCCGGCCAGGTCGGTGTAGCCGAGGACGGTCACGCCGTTGTCGGTGACCACCTTCTGGCCGGCGACGCTGTCCTCGACGTTGCCGCCCTGGGCGGCGGCCATGTCGACGATCACCGAGCCGGCCTTCATCGAGGCCACGTCGGCCGCGGTGATCAGCCTGGGGGCAGGGCGGCCGGGGATCAGCGCGGTGGTGATGATGATGTCGACGTCGGCGGCCTGGTCGGAGTAGAGCTTGGCGGCGGCCTCGTTGTAGCGCTCCGAGGTGGCCTTGGCGTAGCCGTCGCCGGACTGCTGGGCCTGCTCCTCGACGACGACCGGCAGGTACTGCCCGCCCAGCGACTTCACCTGGTCGGCGACCTCGGGGCGCGGGTCGGTGGCGCGCACGATCGCGCCCAGGCTGGAGGCGGCGCCGATGGCGGCCAGGCCGGCCACGCCGGTCCCGGCGACCAGCACCTTGGCCGGGGGCACCTTGCCCGCGGCGGTCACCTGGCCGGTGAAGAAGCGGCCGAACTCGTGGGCGGCCTCGACCACGGCGCGGTAGCCGGCGATGTTGGCCATGCTGGAGAGCACGTCCAGGGACTGGGCCCGGCTGATGCGCGGGACGGCGTCCATGGCCAGCACGGTGATGTCGCGTTCGGCGAGGGCGTCCACCAGCTCGGGGTTGAGCGCCGGGGCCAGCGTGGAGACCAGGTAGGCGCCGTCCTTGGGACGGGCGACGTCCTCGGTCGTGGGGCCGTTGACGCGCAGCACGACGTCGGCGCCCCAGGCGTCGTCGGCGGTGCCGACGGTGGCCCCGGCCTCCTTGTAGCTGGTGTCGGTGAAGGCGGAGAGCTCACCGGCTCCGGCCTCGACCACCAGGTCGTAGCCGAGGGCGATGAGCTGCCTGACGGTCGCGGGGGTCGCGGCCACGCGGGTCTCACCGGCCGGCTCGCGGGTCACTCCTATGAGCATGGAAGGACTCCTTCTGGACATGGAGCACTGTGCGCAGATGGGGACATGGCAAAGGTCTGGCGCCGGCCCGGTGTCCCGGTCCGGTGCCAGACCTCCTTCGGCGCGAACAGTAGCGGATCAGTAGAGCAGCAGCGGGTTGATGATCACACCGGTCGACCGGTGGATCGCGGTGGGTGCGGCGACGAGCAGGCCGGTCGAGGCGCCGGCCTCCTTCAGCGCGGCGACGGCCGGACCCAGCAGGCAGTTGTCGACCAGGCAGAGTCCGATCGAGTAGATCAGGCCGTGGACCTCCAGCTTTCCGCCGGGGTTGTTGCGCGCGTCGTGGAAGTCCCAGGCCACCAGGCCGGGGTCCTGGGCGGCGATCCACTTGGCGCCGTCCTCGCCGATGCCGGGGCGGCGCACGGCGGCGGCGCCGCTGGGGTAGACGTTCCCGGCGGCCTCGTAGCGGTCGCGGCCCTGGTAGACGATCAGCGCGTCGCCGGGCTCCAGGGTGACGCCGGTGGCCGCGAGGGCCTTGTCCAGCTCGGCGGCGGTGACCGGCTGCTCGGCGACGATCCAGTCCACGCCGCGGGCCGCCGCGACGTCCAGCAGCACGCCGCGGGTGGCGATGCCGTGCTGGGCCCAGTTGACCATGGTGTCCTCGTCGGTCTGCGAGGCGTCGGCGGCGATGGGGCCGTGCCAGCCGGCGTCCGCGCCGATGTGCGAGAGACCGTCGAGGTGGGTGTTGTGCACACCGTGCGGGTCGTAGCTGATGACCTCGCCGCCGTGGGCGCTGCGGCCGTGGATGCCGACGTGCACATTGAGTTCGACGCCGCCGTGGCCGTCGGGCAGTCCGGCCGCGCCCAGGCGCTGCCAGTCGCGCTTCTCGGCCTCGGCCAGCGCGCGGCCGGCGGCCAGGCGGTGCGGACGGGTCTCGACCTCGCGTTCGAGCGAGACGGCCCTGCCGAGCTTCACCTGGGCGACGCCGCGCAGCCGGGCGGCCTCGTCGATGAGCGCCACCGAGCCGCGGCACTGCTCGCCGTCGGTGTGGCGGGCGGCGGCGTGCGCGTCGGCGATCGCGCGCTCCCAGGGGGCCAGCGGATCGGGACCGAGGTCGTCAGTCATCTGTTACTCCATGTCGTGTATTACGTAGAACAGAACATCGATACGCTACAACGGAACACGGTCGGGATTCTGCCCCCGGATTCGAGCGGCTGTCAATGGTTCGGGGCTCCGCGCTGAAGCGGTGAAATCCGACGTCGCTCCTTGACATGGGATCCGTGGTCGGACCATCCTATGGCCATCGCATAACAGTACGTGCGTTCCGTACAGCGAAACACAGCGCATCGGCTCGGAAGACGCGGAGCCGCAGGCACGCCGCAAGGAAAGGGGTACGGATGAGCACCGTGAAGATCGACCCGACGGAGATCGACTACTTCACCGACGCCGCAGTGGCGGCTGACTCAGTGCCTTACTTCGACCACATGCTCGCCGACCACCCGGTCTGGCGCGAGGAGAAGTACGGAGTCGTCATCGTCACCGGGTACGAGGAGGCCCTCCAGGTCTACCACCACCCCGAGGTCTACTCCTCGATCAACCGGACCGGCGGGCCCGTCCTGGACCTCCCCTTCGAACTGGTCGGCGAGGACCTCACCGACCTCCTCGAACAGCACCGCGCGCACTTCCCGCAGAACGACCAGATGGTCACCTTCGACCCGCCGATGCACACCGACCACCGCGCCCTGCTGATGGGACTGATCACCCCCAAGCGGCTGAAGGAGAACGAGGAGTTC
Source organism: Streptacidiphilus jeojiense (assembly GCF_000719095.1). Taxonomy (GTDB): domain Bacteria; phylum Actinomycetota; class Actinomycetes; order Streptomycetales; family Streptomycetaceae; genus Streptacidiphilus; species Streptacidiphilus jeojiensis. The sequence goes on from NZ_JOEH01000018.1 coordinate 34,650, forward strand.
CTCAAGCGCACCGCCGACCGCTTCCTGGACGAGCTGCTGCCCCAGGGGCACTGCGAGTTCATCTGGGACTACAGCAAGCGCTACGCGGTCCTGGCCGTCGCCGACCTGCTCGGGGTCCCCGAATCGGACCACCCGATGCTGATCGAACTCCTCGCCACCCGGCAGGGCCCGATCCTGGGCAACCTCAACCTCCAGGTGGCCCACCACAACAGCCTCGAACGGCTCTACGACTACTTCATCGAGAAGATCGAAGAGCGGCGGGAGAACCCGACCGGCGACATCCTCACCGGAATGTCCCTGGCCACCTTCCCGGACGGCACCCTCCCCGAGCCGATCGACGTCGCCCGGATCGCCTCCAACCTCTTCGCCGCCGGCAACGAGACCACCGTCCAGCTGCTCGGCGTCGCCCTGGCCCGGATCGCCGGGGACCAGGAACTGCAGGACCTGCTGCGCCGCGAGCCGGCGCTGGTCCCCAAGTTCATCGAGGAGGCGCTGCGGATCGAGGCGCCGATCAAGGGCTCCTTCCGGCTCACCAAGGTGGCCACCAGCATCGGCGGCCTGGACCTGGAGCCGGGAACCGTCGTGCTGCTGCTGCACGGTGCGGCCGGCCGCGACCCGCGGATCTTCGACAACCCGGCCGAGTTCGACGTCAAGCGGGCCAACGCCCGCCAGCACCTCGCCTTCGGCCGCGGCATCCACACCTGCCCCGGTGCCCCGCTGGCCCGCGCCGAGGCGGTCTTCTCCATCCAGCGCCTGCTCGAACGCACCGAGCGGATCTCCATCTCGGAGCAGCACCACGGCCCGGCGGAGGACCGCCGCTGGGACCTGATGGCCAGCTACAAGTTCCGCGGCCACAACCACCTGTACCTCGACTACACGGAGCGGGAGGCCCAGTGATGGCCGGTGAACTCACCGTGGACCGCGACCGCTGCATGGGGTCCGGGCAGTGCACCTTCTACGCACCCAACACCTTCGACCTCGACGACCTGAGCATCGCGGTCGTCATCGACCAGCACGGCGACGGCGAGGACGAGATCAAGATGGCGATCGACGTCTGCCCCACCCGGTCCATCGCCCGCAGCGGCGCCAACGGAGGACAGGCATGACGCCCAGCACCGAGGTCCCGGTCTCCGCACCGATCGCGGACCTGGAGACCGACAGCCTGCTGGGGACCTTCCCCGAGGGCCCGCGCCTGGTCGGCACCGAGTGCGGCCAGTGCGGCCGGACCATGATCGGCACCCGGGTGGTCTGCAGCTCCTGCGTCAGCCGCGAGGTCTCCCGGGTCGCACTCCCCAGCACCGGCGTCCTCTACTCCTTCACCCGGCTGCACGTCGGCGTCGAGGGCGTCCGGCCCATCGGCTACATCGACCTCGACGACGACGTCCGCACCCTCGCCGACCTCCGCGAGGGCGACACGCCGCTGCAACCGGGCATCCCGGTCGTCCTCGGCGTCGAGGGCGACCAGTGGTTCTTCGCGCCGGTCGCCGGCGAGTGAGAAGGAGACAACCCCATGACTGAGAACGTGTTCGTGATATCGGCGGCGATGATCCCCTTCGGCAAGCACCGGAGCTCGTCCTACGTCGGCCTCGGCGTGTCCCCGCTGATCGACGCCCTGCAGGGCGCCGGCATCCAGAAGTCCGACGTCGACGCCGTCTATGTGGGCCACTCCTACGGCGGCATGATGACCGGTCAGCGGATCACCAAGGAGATCGGCCTGGGCACCGTGCCGACCGTCAACGTCGACAACGCCTGCTCCAGCGGCGCCACCGCGATGCACGAGGCCTGGACCGCGATCAACCAGGGCCTGATCGACGTCGCCGTGGTCATCGGCGTGGAGAAGCTGACCCAGTTCGGCGGCGGCGCCCTTCCGCTCTCCCCCGAGGACCGCGAGGTCAAGCAGGGCCTGATCATGCCCGCCGTCTACGCCATGCGGGCCACCCGCTACCTCTACGAGAGCGAAGCCACCGTCGAGGACCTGGCCCGCGTCAGCGTCAAGGCCCGCAGGCACGGCGCGCTCAACCCCTTCGCGCAGTTCCGCAAGGAGGTGACGGTCGAGGAGGTGCTCGCGGCCCGGCCGGTCGCCGACCCGCTCACCCTGCTGATGTGCTGCCCGACCGGCGACGGCGCGGCCGTGGTGGTCCTCGCCTCGGAGCGGGCCCGGGCCCGCCTCGGCGCCCCGAACGGGATGCGGGTGGCCGCCTCGGTGCTGCACTCGGGCCAGGTCGAGGAAGGGTTCCGCGACATGACCAAGCCCGAGATCAGCTACCAGTCCGCCCGCGACGCCTACGCCCAGGCCGGCATCGGACCCGAGGACCTCGACATGATCGAGCTCCACGACGCGTTCTCGATCGCCGAACTGGTCTACTACGAGGCCTTCGGCCTGACCGAGAAGCACAGCGCGGTCGCGCTGCTGCGCGACGGCCGGACCACCTTCGGCGGCGACGTGGTGGTCAACCCCAGCGGCGGACTGCTCGCCAAGGGCCACCCGGTCGGCGCCAGCGGCGTCGCCCAGATCGCCGAGGCCTTCTGGCAGCTCACCGACCAGGCCGGCGCACGCCAGATCGAGGACGCCCGCTGGGCGCTGACCCATGTCACCGGCGGCGGCACCGCCGGCCTGGACCACGGTGCCTGCACCATTCACATCTTCGAGGCGGCATGACGACCGACGAACGCCCGCCCCTGGAAGGGCTCCGGGTCATCGACCTGACCACCTTCCTCTCCGGGCCCTCGGCGACCCAGCTGCTCGGGGACCTGGGCGCGGACATCATCAAGGTCGAGTCGCTCGACGGCGACTCCAGCCGCGCCATCGTCGGGCCCACGGTCGAGGGCGAGAGCGCCTACTTCCTGGCCAACAACCGAAACAAGCGCGGCATCGCGGTGGACCTGAAGACGCCGCGCGGGCTCGATGTGCTGATGCGGCTGATCGCCGGCGCCGACATCGTGATCGAGAACTTCCGGCCCGGCGTCACCGCCCGGCTGGGACTGGACCCCGAGACGGTCACCGCCGGGCAGCCCGCGCTGATCTGGGCCTCCATCAGCGGGTTCGGGCAGGAGGGACCGCTGCGGGACCGTCCGGCCTACGACATGGTGGTCCAGGCCCTGGGCGGAGTGATGAGCCTGAACGGCCACCCGGGCGCCCCGGCCGCACGGCTCGGCATCCCGGCCGGCGACGTGGTGGCGGGACTGTACGCGGTGATCGGCGTGCTGTCCGCGGTGCAGGCCCGCCACGAGACCGGCCGCGGCCGGATCGTCGACGTCTCCATGCTCCGCGGCCAGCTGGCGATGCTCTCCTACCAGGCCCTGTACACCTACCTCAGGGGCGTGGCCCCGGGGCCGCAGGGCGCCGGCCACGACTCCATCGCCACCTACCGCTCGTTCAAGGGCGGCGACGGCCGCGAGCTGGTGGTCACCGCGAACACCCCGCGGATGTGGGAGGGCCTGTGCCGGGTCCTCGGGGTCGACGAGCTGGTGGTCGACCAGCGCTTCGTCGACGCGGCGAGCCGGCTGAGCAACAAGGAGGCGCTCTGGGCGATCCTGGAGGCGCGCTTTGCCGAACGGCCCGCGGCCGAGTGGGTCGAGCTGCTCGCCGCCGCCTCGGTGCCGGTCGCCCCGGTCAGGAACGTCCTGGAGGCGCTCGCCGACGCCCGTGCCGCCGGGGACGGAAGCCTGGTGGTGGTGCAGAAGGACGGGACCGCCTTCGAGAACGTCGCCACCCCGATCCGCTTCGTCAACACCGCCGAGGTCGAACCCAGCTACCCGCCGACCCTGGGCGAGGACACCGTCCGCATCCTGGTCGACGAGCTCGGACTGCCGGAGTCGGAGGTCGCGGCGCTGATCGCCGACCGGGTGGTCGCCGGCGCGTCGCTGGCGGAGCGGGTCGCGTAGGCGCCGGGGAGCCCCACGGCCGTGCGCCGTGGGGCTCCCCCTCAACCGGTGGCGCCGCCACCGAGATCCATGGGTCCTTCGCGGGCCGCCGCCAGCAGCTCCGCCATCTCCAGGCCCGCCACGGCCGCGGCCTCCGCACAGGCCGCCAGGTCCTTGCGCAGGTACGGAGCGACCGCGGCGACATAGCGCTCGGTCCCGCCGCGGGCCGCGATGTAGCGGGCCGCGGTGCTCCCGCCGCTGCTGACCGCGAGGGCCGCCAGCAGGGTGTCCTCGTCGACGCCCATGGCGCGGCCCGCCTGCAGTCCGCGCAGGGTCAGCTGGGTGACCCCGGCGAAGAGCAGGTTGTTGAGCAGCTTCACCTGCAGCGCCGAGCCCCGGGCCCCGGTCGCGAGGACGGGGTCGGCGTAGGCGCTGACGATGTGACGCGCCGTCGCTACGTGTTCGGGCTCGCCGCCGAGGTAGACGGTCAGCCGCCCGTCGCGGACCGCCTGCGCCGTTCCGCTGAAGGCGGCGTCCACGATCGCGGCCCTGCCGGTGGGCGACGCCTCGTCCAGACGGCGCAGCGTCGCCGGCAGGCCGGTGGTGTGCGACACGAGCACCGCGTGGGCGTCCATGGCCGCGACGACCCCGGGCAGCACGTCGAGCACCTGGGCGTCGCTGAACAGGCAGCTGACCACGGCGTCGGAGTCGGCGATGTCGGGCGGCCTGTCGACGAGCTCAGCGCCGGCAGCGGCGAGCCGGGCCCTGACCTCGGGCCGTCGCGCGTAGGCGCGCACCCGGTGACCGGCCGTCAGCAGGCGCTCCAGCATCGGTTCGCCGATGCTGCCGGCGCCGACGAACCCGATCGTCATGTCGTGACTCATCGTCAGAGCCTCACCACTCCAGCCGGAGCGACTGGAGGCCGTACATGTTGCCGTGCTGCCGCAGTTCCTGACCGGGTGCGACGCGGTAGTCGGGGATACGCCGGTGCCACTCCCTGACCGCTGTGGTGAGTTCGAGGCGGGCCAGGTGCGAGCCCAGGCAGCGGTGCGGGCCCGAGCCGAACGCGATGTGGTTGGTGCTGCTGCGGTGCAGGTCCACCTCCAGCGGGTTCTCGTAGCGGTGCGGGTCGCGGTTGGTGACCGCGAGCGGGAGCATCACCATCTCGCCCGCCCTGACCGGACAGCCGGCGATCTCGACGTCCCTGGTCGCCTTGCGCGCCGGGACCACGAACGAGTAGACGCGCAGGATCTCCTCCACCCCGCCGGCGATGAGTGCGGGGTCGGCGACGATCTCGGCACGCTGCTCCGGATGTGTGGCGAAGTGGTACAGCGCCCAGCCGATCGAGATCGGGACCGTGTCGAAGCCGGCCTGGAACATCAGGATGCAGAAGGCGTGCATGTCCCGGTCGCTGATCGGCTGGTCGTCGATCGTCCAGGCCATGGCGTGGGACAGCAGGTCGTCGCGCGGGGCCCTGCGGCGCAGGGCGATCTGTTCGTCGAAGTAGGCCGAGACGGCCTGCATGGCGCTCAACTGCCTGCTGCCCTCCGGGTCCTCGGCGTGGGAGAGGTGCAGCAGGTCGTGGATCCAGGCGAGGAAGGTGGGCAGGTCCTCCTCGGGCAGGCCCATCAGACGCATGAAGATCAGGGTCGGGAAGCGGCGCGCGAAGTCGTCGAGCACGTCGGCGCCGCCCCGGCCGGCGAGGGCGTCGATCAGCTCCGTCGCGGTCCTACGGATCTCCGGTTCCCGGGCGGCGACGGCGGCCGGGGAGAAGTAACGGCCGAGCAGGCGACGCCACGCGGTGTGCTCGGGCGGGTCCAGCATCTCGGGGATCCACAGGAACTTCGGGTCCGGTTCGAGCGCCGTCACCGAGGTGTTGGAGAAGGTCCGCCAGTCCTGCAGCGCCCGCTGCACGGCCGGGCCGTCGGTGGCCACCCAGTAGCCGCCGGCGACCGTGCTGCGGAACCCGGTGTGGGTGCCGGCCAGCTCGTCCCAGCGCTGCAGATGGCTGAGGACCGGGCCGTCGAGCCGGTTGTCGAAGTAGAAGGCGGGCAGACCGTCATGGGTACCGTCGGGTTCGAGGGTCGTACTCATCGCCACTCCGCTCTCCAGGCGTTCTCCGCTTCGCCCATTGTCGGGGCGTGGCTCCGGCAACCCCCGTGCGGTTCCCACTGAGCGGGACAGTGTTCGGTATCCTGGTGACCCTAGTCAACTTTCAGGGAAGGCGGGTCCCATGGTGCAGGCCGACGCCCGACGGCTCGACGAAGGACCGCTCGACAGCGCGTTGGCCGCCAGTGTCCGGGCTCCGAAGACCGGAGAGCTCGTGGCCCGACGGCTGCGCCGTATGATCGCCGACGGTGAGCTGAAGAACGGCGACTTCCTCCCCCATGAGGCACAGCTGCTGGAGCACTTCGGGGTGTCCCGGCCCACCCTGCGCGAGGCGGTGCGGGTGCTGGAGTCGGAGGGGCTGGTCGAGCTGCGGCGCGGGTCGCGCACCGGGGCGCGGGTGCGCATCCCGGGTCCGGAGGCGGTGGCGCTGCCGGCCGCGCTGCAGTTGCAGATCGGTGGCGCCACGCTCGCCGACGTCTACACCGCGCGCAGCGCGATCGAGCCGACCGCCGCGCGGCTGCTGGCCCTGACCGGGGACGAGGAGCGCTACGCCGCCCTGGAGGCGGCGTTGGAGGGCGAGCGGGACAATCTCGGGTCCCCGGCCGGTTTCGCGGTCGGCTCGGCCAGGTTCCACCTGCGGATGGTGCAGCTGGCGGGCAATCAGACCCTGGCGCTGATGGCCGGGATGCTGCACGAGATCATCCTGCGGCAGACCCGCAACGCGGTGCGCAGCAGTGGCCGCCCGGGCATGGACGAGCAGGCGCTGAAGTCCTACGAGAAGCTGATCCGGCTGGTGCGCGCCGGGCGGGGCGAGGCGGCCGAGACGTTCTGGCGCAAGCACCTGGCGGCGGCCGACGAGATCGTGCTGGCGGGCCAGGCGGCGACCCGGGTCATCGACATCACGGACTGACGGACTGACCCGTCCGCGGTGCCGGACGGGCACCGCGGACGGGGAAAGCGATCAGTCCTGCTGGGCCGTCAGGTCCAGGGCGATGTCGGTGATCATGTCCTCCTGGCCGCCGACCATGCCGCGGCGTCCGGCCTCGACCAGGATGGAGCGGGTGTCCAGGCCGTAGCGGGCGGCGGCGACCTCGGCGTGGCGCAGGAAGGACGAGTACACGCCTGCGTAGCCGAGGGTCAGGGTCTCCCGGTCCACCCGTACCGGCCGGTCCTGTAGCGGTCGGACCAGGTCCTCGGCGGCGTCCATCAGCGGGAACAGGTCGCAGCCGTGGTCCCAGCCCATCAGGTCGGCCACCGCGACGAAGGCCTCCAGCGGGCAGTTCCCGGCACCGGCCCCCTGGCCGGCCAGTGAGGCGTCCACCCGCAGCGCGCCGCTCTCGACGGCGACGACGGTGTTGGCCACCCCGAGGGCCAGGTTGTGGTGGGCGTGGATGCCCATCTGGGTCTCCGGTTCCAGCACCCGCCGGTAGGCCAGGAAGCGTTCGCGCACGTCGTCCATGGTCAGTCGGCCGCCGGAGTCGGTGACATAGACGCACTGGACGCCGTAGGACTCCATCAGCTTGGCCTGGCGGGCCAGTTCCTCGGGTGGTGCCATGTGCGACATCATCAGGAAGCCGGCCACGTCCAGGCCGAGTTCGCGGGCGAAGCCGATGTGCTGGGCGGAGATGTCGGCCTCGGTGCAGTGGGTGGCGATGCGCACCGAGCGGATGCCCAGTGCGGCGGCCTGTTTGAGGTCGTGCAGGGTGCCGATGCCGGGCAGCAGCAGGGTGGTGGGGATCGCGCTGGTGCAGTTGGCGGCGACGGCCTCGATCCACTCCCAGTCGGTGTGGGCGCCGACGCCGTAGTTGACGCTGGAACCGGACAGTCCGTCGCCGTGGGCGATCTCGATGGCGCCCACCCCGGCGGCGTCCAGCGCGGCGGCGATGGCTGCGGCCTGTTCGACGGTGTAGCGGTGGCGGATGGCGTGCATGCCGTCCCGCAGGGTCACGTCCTGCACGTAGAGCTTCACTGCTGTCCGCCCTTCAGCGCGCCGGCGGTGCCCTCGGCGCGCAGCGTCGCGATCCGTTCCGCCGTGCGCAGTGCGGCGGAGGTCATGATGTCCAGGTTTCCGGCGTAGGCCGGCAGGTAGTGGGCCGCGCCCTCGACCTCCAGGAAGACCGACACCTTGACCGGGTGCTCGGCGCCGGGGGCCAGGCTGCGCACCGGGTCGTCGGCGGCGACCGCGTCGAACTGCACCTTCTGCTTGAGCCGGTAGCCCGGGACGTAGGCCTGGACCTCGCCGATCATCCGCTCCACGCTGGCGGCCACGGCCGCCTCGTCGGCGTCGCCGGTGATGCAGTAGACGGTGTCGCGCATGATCAGCGGGGGTTCGGCCGGGTTGAGCACGATGATGGCCTTGCCCTGGGCGGCGCCGCCGACCTTCTCGATCGCGGCCGAGGTGGTCTCGGTGAACTCGTCGATGTTGGCCCGGGTGCCGGGGCCGGCGGACTTGGACGCGATGGAGGCGACGATCTCGGCGTAGTGCACCGGGGTGGCCTGCGCCACGGCCGCCACGATCGGGATGGTGGCCTGGCCGCCGCAGGTGACCATGTTGAGGTTGGTCGCGTCCAGGTGCTCGTCGAGGTTGACCGAGGGGACGACGTAGGGGCCGATCGCGGCCGGGGTCAGGTCGATGACGGTGCGTCCGAGGGCGCGCAGCACCTGGTCGTTGTGGCGGTGGGCGCCGGCGGAGGTGGCGTCCAGGACGATCCCGACGTCCTGGAACTCGTCCATGGCGACCAGGGCGTCGACGCCGCCGCTGGTGGTGGCGACGCCGAGGCGGCGGGCCCGGGCCAGGCCGTCGGACTCGGGGTCGATGCCGACCATTGCGGCCATCTCCAGCCGGTCGGACAGCCGCAGTACCTTGATCATCAGGTCGGTGCCGATGTTGCCCGAGCCGATCACGGCGACCCTGGTCTTGGGAACGGTCATGCTTTCTCCTCCGTATCGGGGTCGGGCGCGGTCCCGAAGCGGACCCGGGCCGAGCCCAGTCCGCTGATCCGTGTCTCGAACAGGTCGCCGGGGGCGGCCTCGACCATGGGTCCGAGTGCTCCGGTGAGCACGACGTCGCCGGCCCGCAGCGGGGCGCCGGCGGCGGCGAGCGTGGCGGCGAGCCACACGGCCGCGTTGACCGGGCCCTCCAGGCAGTCCGAACCGCGTCCCTCGGACCGCAGCTCGCCGTTGCAGGTCAGCGACATGCGCACCTGGCGCAGGTCGATCGCGCTGAGCGGCACCGGGGCGGCGCCGAGCACGAACAGGCCGCTGGAGGCGTTGTCGGCGATGGTGTCGACGATGCCGATGTCCCAGCCGGCGATGCGGCTGTCGACGATCTCCAGCGCTGGCAGCGCGAAGTCGACGGCCCGCAGCAGGTCGACCACGGTGCAGTCCGGATGCGGCAGGTCGGCGTTCAGGACCAGCGCGACCTCCGCCTCGACCTTGGGCTGCAGCAGCCGTCCGGCCGGGATCTCGCCGGCGTCCGGCACCGCCATGTCGGCGAACAGGGTGCCGAAGTCGGGCTGGTCGACTCCGAGCTGCCGTTGCACGGCGGCCGAGGTGGCTCCGGTCTTGCGGCCGACGATGCGCCGGCCCCGGGCCAGCGAGCGCTCGGTGTTGATGCGCTGCACGGCGTAGGCGGCCGCCAGGTCGCCGGGGGCGAACCAGTCGCGCACCGGGGGGCAGGGCTGCCCGCTCCGCTCGGCGTGCAGCAGTGCGTCGGCGGCCTTGGCGGCCGCCGGTGGCGGGGCGGGGTCGCGGGGTTCTGCCACGGGCCTTCCTTCCGGGACGGGCTGACGAACAGTCCGGAGTGGCCCCGGTCGGGCCGCCGTCGCGGTCTGCGCGACCACGTCTACCAAGCGCCCGCGCGGCGCGCCCACCGCGCGGCCCGGTGAATGGGACGGGCCCGCACCGTCGGGGGCGGTTCCATTTTGTGTTCCGCTCATCGGGAGAGCCCGGTCGCGCTCCGTTTTCCCGTGGTTACGCTTCCCCCCACCCATGGAAGGAGACCGTGATGACCACGGAATCACAGGCGGCCACCCCCGCCGGCGCGATGCTCCCGGGCCTGGTCGACGGCGGTAGACGGGGGGCAGGGCGATGACCGAACTGCAGACCCCGGTCCAGGACGTCGCGGCGGACGACCGGTCGGGCTGGACGCCGCGGCTGGTGCTGTCGCTGGTCTCGCTGGTGCTGATCGTGGAGCTGGTCGCGCTCAGCTACACGGTGACCTCGACAGCCATGCCGTCGATCACCCGGCACTTCCGTACCGACCAGGGCGGCTGGCTGCTCACCTGCTACCTGCTCACCGGCGCCGTGGTCAGCCCGCTGCTGGGCAAGCTGGCGGATCTGCACGGCAAGCGCAAGGTCCTGCTCGGCGCCCTGACCGTGTCCGCGGCCGGGGCGGTGCTCACCGCGCTGGCGCCGACGTACGGGGTGCTGCTGGCCGGGCGCTGCCTGGAGGGCTTCGCCATCTCCGGGATGTTCCTGACCTACTCGCTGATGCGCGACGTCTACCCGCCGCGCACCCTGCCGCTGGCGGCCAGCCTGTCGGTCACCGGCATCGGGCTGTTCGGCGTCGGGGTGCCGTTCCTGGTCGGCTGGCTGCTGGACACCTTCGGCTTCCGCGGGATGTACGCCTTCGACGCGATCGTGATCGCGGTCCTGGGCACGCTGATCCTGCTGTCCACCCCGGAGACCCCGCTGCGGCATCCGGCCCGCACCGACTTCCCCGGCGCGCTGCTGCTCGGCGGCGGGATAGCGCTGGTGCTGGTCGCGGTCAGCCAGGGCGACAGCTGGGGCTGGACCTCGGTGAGCACCCTGGGTCTGATCGCGCTCGGCCTGGTGCTGCTGGCCGGGTTCACCCTGCGCAGCCGCCGGATCTCCGAGCCGGTGCTGAATGTGCGTCAGTTCACCCGCCGGCCGATCCTGCTGGCGGCGGTGGTCGGCGCGTCCTCCTACGGGGCCACCATCGTCCCGGCCACCATCCTGCCGGTGCTGGCGCTCACCCCGGCCTCCGCGGGGCGCACCTACGGCCTGGGCATGACGGCGTTCGCCTACGCCGCCATCGCCTCGCCCCAGGCGGTGGCCCAGGTGATCGGCGGGTTCTCGGTGGGCCGGGGGGCGCAGCGGATCTCCCCGCGCTGGTTCGCCATCGCGGGCCTGGTGCTGATCGCCGCGGCCGGGCTCTTCCTGCGCTCCTTCCACGCCCACCTGGACACCATCCTGGTCGGGGCGGTCGTCGACGGGCTGGGGGCGGGCCTGGTCTACGGCGCGGTGCCGAACATGGTGATCGCGGAGACACCGCCCGAGGAGCAGGCGTCGATCGCGGGCAGCATCCAGGTCTGCATGAGCGGCTTCTCCAGCATCATCCCGGTGGTGATGTTCACCATCCTGGCCCGCTCGGCGATCGTCTCGCCGGCGGGCGTGCTGTACGCCGAGCCCGGGATCCGGGGCAGCCTGCTGCTGATGGTCGGCCTGGCCGTGGTCGGCGCGGTGCTGGCGCTGACCGTACTGGGGCCGCGGAGGGCGGGAAAGCTGGTCATGGACACCGCACCTGCGCATAACTAGTACATTGAATACTATGAGTGCTATGAATGCAGGCCTGCAGGTCGGTCGGCCGGTGCGGGCGCCGAAGACCGCCGAGCTGATCGCGGCCCGACTGCGCCGGCAGATCGTCCGGGGCGACCTGCGGCCCGGCGACACCCTGCCCTCCGAGATCCAGCTGATGGAGCAGTTCGGGGTGTCCCGGCCCACCCTGCGCGAGGCGTTCCGCATCCTGGAGGCGGAGGCGCTGATCAACATCCGTCGGGGCAGCCGGGGCGGCGCGCAGGTCACCGCCCCGGACCTGTCGGTGGCCGCGCGCTACGTCGGACTGCTGCTGCAGATCCAGGGCACCACCCTGGACGACGTCTACGAGGCCAGGATGATCGCCGAGCCGGCCTGCGCGCGGATGCTGGCGAAGCGGCGCACCGGTGCGGACCTCGCGGACCTCAGCGCGGTGGTGGGGCAGTTGGAGGCCGCCGTGGAGTCCCGTGACGACGCGGTGCCGGATCTGGCGGAGTGGTCGCGGCTGACCTACCGGTTCCACGAACTGGTGATGGAGCGCTCCGGCAACAGGACCCTGGCCATCCAGGGCGCGGTGCTGCAGGACGTGGTGGGGATGCACACCACGGTGCGGGTGGCCCGCAACTTCGACGCGGCCGAGTCGCCGGAGCGGTTCCAACGCGCCATCAGGGCCTACAAGAAGCTGGTGGCCCTGCTCGACGCCAAGGACGCGGACGGGGCCGAGCGGCACTGGCGCAGCCATATGAAGGCGGCGGCGGACTACCTGCTCCGCGGCGAACTGCACAACAAGCCGGTGGTCGACCTGTTCGAGTGACTGCGGGTCAGCCGAACGCCCCGTGGTCCCACGCCCTGAGGGTGCGGGACCACGGGGCGCTTCCGGTTCAGTCCGCGAACCGGGCGATCTCGCTCTGCAGCAGGTCCAGCAGGTTGTCGGCCGGGGGCTGCGGGAGCTGCACCGCGGCGTCGCGGGTGGGCAGCAGCACCACGGCGGTGCCGGGCGTGGTGACCTCTCCGCGCTGGTTGCGGCAGTCCAGCTCCAGGTGGACCTCGTTGCGGCCGTGCGCCTGGACCTTGTCGACCACGGTGCCGTGCACCCAGGTGGTGTCGCCGATGTAGTTGAAGCGGCGGTGCTCGCAGCGCAGCCGGAACAGCCAGCCGTCGTCGCCCATCCAGTCGGTGAGCGCGTGGGTCAGCCAGGTCTCCCGCATCCCGCCGTAGTCGTAGCTCATCGGGATGCCCAGCTCCCGTGCCCGCTCCGGCTCCCAGTGCAGGCGCTGGACGGTGTCCGGGATGTTGCGGGCGTTGCGCGGGTACAGCCCCGGAGCCTTCCGGCGCACCTGGCGGGCCAGCGCGAAGGCGCCCGGCGGGGTGAGCTGCATGCCCCAGCCCAGGTGCCACACCACCACGTCGGTGACCGTCAGCGGCCCCTTGACCCGGGGCTGGATCTGCTCGCCGATCCGCACGTCCTCGAAGTAGCGGGGTTCGGCGCCGCGGCGGGTCTCGCTGTCGTAGGCGGCGTCGATCGCGGCCAGCTCGTCGTCCGAGTACGGCGGGAAGGTGACGGGTGGCCGACTCTGCGACCGCTCCTTGGAGCGGCCCCGTTCGGCGTGGATCCAGGTGCCGCGCTGCACGGTCACCACCGCGCCGTCGCCGTCGGCGAACAGCAGGCCGTCGGTGACGTGGGCGGCCCGGCCTCCGAAGGAGCTCTCCTTGACCTGGACGCCGACCTGGGCGCGGACGCTGGTGCAGCGGTCGCCCAGCCGCAGCGGGCGGTAGTACTCGAACTCCATCGCGGCCTGGTAGGCGCCCAGGCCCGCCAGCGGGTCGCCGCGCAGCTGCGCCTTGACCTCGGCGTCCTGTTCGATGGCGTTCTCGCCCATGGTGTAGCAGAAGTTGGGCGGGGCGATGGTGCTGCCCCAGCGGGTGGCCGGGCCGTGGCCCGGGTCGCACCACAGCGGGTTGTCGTCGCCGTAGCCGTGGGCGAAGTGGCGGATCCCGTCGGCGGTGACCTCCAGGTTGTGCGGGGCCAGCTGCTTCTTGGGCAGGCCGGTGCGGCGCCGGGCCCGCGCCACCGCCTCGTCGGTCAGCTGCCCGGCCCCGGTGTGGTCGGTCACGGCGCTCATGGCGTGCTCCTCGCGGATTCGAGTCCGGGTGCAACGGCGAACAGGTCGCGCACCTCGGGGCGGCTGACCTTCAGCGACGCGGTGCGCGGCAGCTGTTCGACGATCCGCAGGGCCACCGGCATCTGGTAGCGCGTCAGGCGTCGGGTCAGGTGGTCCAGCAGTTCCTGCTCGGTGGCGGGGCCGCTGACCGTCACCGCGACGGCGGGGACCTCGCCGAGGCGTTCCTCGGGCAGCCCGACCGCTGCGGCGTCGCTGACCGCCGGATGGGTGCGCAGCGCGTCCTCGATGACGCTGGGCGGGATCTTGAAGCCGCCGCGGTTGATGGCGTCGTCGGCGCGGCCGTGGATGAAGAGGAAGCGGTCCGCGTCCAGGGAGGCCAGGTCGGTGGTGCGCAGCCAGTCCTGGCCGCTGGGCAGTTGCGCGCCGCGCGCTTCGAGCAGGCCGACCGTGTCGCAGGGCAGTACGGCGCCCGAGTCCGGGTCCACGATCCGCAGTTCGATGCCGCGGTGGGCGCGGCCCACGCTGCCGCGCTTGCTGCGGGCCCAGTCGCGGTGGTCGGCGAGCGACCAGCCGGCGATGGCGCCGGCGAACTCGGTGGCGCCGTAGGTGGTCAGCAGCGGAACGCCGTAGCGCGCCTCGAACTCCTCGGACAGCTCGGGCGGCAGCGGGGCGGTGCCGGAGCCGATGGCGCGCACGCCCTCGAAGACCTCGGGCGGGATGCCGGTGCTCAGCACCATGCGGATGGCGGTGGGCGGCAGCCGCAGCTGCCGAGGACGGTGGCGGCGGACCAGTTCGGCCCACGGCTCGACCTCGAACCGCTCCATCAGCACGACGGCGCGGCCCTCGACGGCGTGCGCCAGGGCGAAGTACAGACCGCTGATGTGGGCGAGCGAGGACCACAGGATGACTCGGCCGGTCCGCAGCCGGGGCTCGTCCGCGAGCACGGTCCCGGCGGCGGTGAGCGAGGAGGTCACCTGGGGGTAGCTGAGCGCCACCCGCTTGGGGCGGCCGGTGGTGCCGCTGGTGGTCATCAGCACGGCGGTGTCCTCGGCTGGCAGCGTGGCCGGGGCGGGCCGCCAGGCGTCGGGGAGCAGCAGCAGCGGTGCGCCGTCGCGGCACACCACCGGCACCGCGCGGACCTGTTCGGCGGCGCTGCGCAGAGCCGACCGTCCCCAGTCCTGCGGTGCGGCGACGACCACGTCCGGGCGCAGCGCGGTGACCTCGTCGGCCAGTCCGGTGTCGCCACTGTGCGGGCTCAGGGTGACGACCTGTCGGCCGGTGGCCAGCGTGCCCAGCAGCGCGGCCAGCGGGCCGGGCCGGTTGCGCAGCACCACGCCCACCCGCCGCGCGCCGGGATGCGCCGCCAGCATCGCGTCCAGGTCGCGGGCCGCGGCCTCGAAGTACGACCAGGGGTGGTCGGTGTCCTCGAAGGTCAGCGCGGTCGCGTCGGGGTCGACGGTCAGCACCCGGCGGAGCCGGGCCGACAGCGCCGGCAGGTCGGGCCCCGGCGGTGGATGTTCCAGGTTCGTCATATGGCCTCTATCCGAGTAGCAGCCCCTCCGTGCTCGGAATAGTAGCAAAGAACAAAGTAAATTAGTAAACTGATTCAGCGATTCAAGAGGGTGCGGCGAGGGTCGCGGCGGCGCATGCGGAACAGGCCCATGACGTCGTCATGGGCCTGTTGGGAGAGCGAGGGTGCCTCAGGCGGCGCAGCCGGCCTTGGAGAAGGTGAAGGCGGCGAAGGGGTCGGTCACGGTCGCGGCGACCATCCGGATCAGATCCGCGGCCCGCCCGACGATCGGGCCGGGAACCGACTCGACGTCAGGACAGCCGCCGCCGGCCAGCAGCGCCAGCGAGTCGTCGTAGCGGACCAGCGCGGACCAGGTGCTCTCGGCCGCCGGGTCCACGTCCACCACCTCGCGGTCCCGGGCGCGGGCCTGCTCCAGGGCGTCGGCGACCAGCTCGACCTGCTGCTCGGCGTCGCAGGCCGGACCGGGCCGGTGTCCGCCGGGGAAGAAGAAGTTGGGGAATCCGGCCGCCATCACCCCCAGGTAGCTGCGCGGACCGTCGGACCAGTGGTCGGCCAGCGTCCGCCCCCGGCGTCCGTGCACGCCCAGGCTGACCGGCTCGCAGGCGGCCACCACGAAGCGGGCCCGGAACCGGGTGCCGCAGGCGGCGACGACGTCCCAGTTCCCGGTCGGCTCGTCGAAGACCGCCGAGAGCACCTCCTCGTCGAGCAGCGAGGCGCGGAAGCCGCGGGAACGCATCCGGACCACCTGGGACAGGGCGACCTCGCTCGCGCCGATCACCAGGACATCGGCCGCACCTGAATCGGTCCATCCGTGCATGAACGCTCCAGCTCCACAACGCCGTGGGTCTCGACTGTGTACCGACCGGTCCAAACAATCGAGACCTCAAACTAATGGAGCTGCCTGCCCCGGGCAAGGCTCGCGACAGCATGATTGATCTTCAGCGAAGCTTCCACTCCGGCTTGACGAATCCCTCGCGGGACACCGCGGGCATGCCGATCGGGTTCCCGATCGTGGTGTAGTTCCAGCCGACCGCCTGCGCGGTCTCCCGGTCCAGGTCCAGCGTCTCCCAGATCGCCTTCACCGTTCCCTGCACGGCGGCCGGCGGCTTGGCGGCGATGATCCGGGCCAGGGCGTCGGCGCGCGCCCAGAGTTCGCCCTGCGGCACCAGCTCGGAGACCAGGCCGATCTCGCGCGCCCTGGCCGCCGACATCCGCTCGTCCAGCCCGATCAGCGCCCAGCGCAGCGCCTCCCCCAGCGGGATCCGGCGGGCCAGGCCGATCGGCTCCAGGGCCGAGGTCATCCCGTAGGAGACATGCGGGTCGAAGAAGGTGGCGTCGTCGGAGCTGATCACGATGTCCGACTCGTTGATCCAGTAGAAGGCCCCGCCGGCCACCATGCCGTGCACGGCGGTGACCACCGGCTTCCACACCTTGTTCTGCTTGGGGCCCAGCCCGCGGCCCGGGTCCTCCTGGCTCCACACGTTCTCGGCCTTGACGATGCCGTCGGTGACGTCCACTCCGCTGCTGAAGGCCCGGTCACCGGCCGCCCGCAGCACCACCACGTGGATCGCGTCGTCGGTGCGCACCCGCGCCCAGATCTCGCGGAACTCCTCCACCATGGCCTGGTTGAAGGCGTTCAGCCGGTCCGCGCGGTCCAGGGTGACCGTCGCGATGTGGTCCTGGACCTCGAACAGCACCGTCGTGTAGTCGCGCTCGTCGTCCCGCGCCATCAGTCGGACCTCCTCAGACCGGGACACCGTCGGCCCCGTTCGCCCGCGCCACCGCATCGGCCACCCTGCGGCGGATCAGCTTGCCGGTCTCGGTGCGCGGCAGTTCCTCGACGAACCAGAAGCGGTCCGGCGTCCTGCTCGAACGCAGCGTCAGCCTAGTGAAGTCCCGCAGCTCCCCCGCGTCCACCGGGGACCCGGGACGCGACACCACGGCCGCCTCGATCCGCTGGCCCCACTCCCGGTCGGTGACGCCGAACACCGCCGCGTCCTGCACCTGCGGATGGCGCAGCAGGACCTCCTCGATCTCGGCGGGCGCCACGTTCTCCGCCCCCCGGATGATGGTGTCGTCCGTGCGGCCGCCGAGGAAGAGATAGCCCTCCGCGTCCAGGTACCCCTCGTCCCTGGTGTCGAAGAACCCCTGCGCGTCCAGGGCCCGTCCGACGCCGGCGTACTCGGCGGAGATCTGGCCGCCGCGCACGAAGACGCGACCCGGCTGCAGCGGGCCGAGCAGGTTTCCCTCCGGGTCCCGGATCTCGATCTCCACGCCGGGCAGCGCCCTGCCGGCGGAGCGCAGCCGGGCCCGCCCGTCGGGGTCGGTCGCCGCCTGGGCGCGGCGGTGGTCCTCCGGACCCAACAGGGCGATGGTGGAGCTGGTCTCGGTCAGCCCGTAGGCGTTCACGAAGCCGACCTCGGGCCAGGTCGCCAGCGCCTTCTCGATCACCGGTCCGGGCATCGGCGCCCCGCCGTAGGACAGCGACCGCAGCGAGGGCAGCGAGACGTCCTGGTCCGACTCGACGAGGCGGGCCAGCATGGTGGGGACCACCATGGCGTTGGTGACCGCCTCATCGCGCACGGTGCGCAACCACTCGGTGGGGGTGAAGCCCTCGATCACCACGGTGCGCCGGCCGGCGAACAGATTGGTGATCACATTGGCCACGGCGGCGATGTGGTACGGCGGGACGCTGACGAGTGCGGCCTCCTCCTCGCCGGCTGCGGCGAACTCCACTGTGCCCAGGACGTAGGAGACCAGGTTGCTGTGGCGCAGCAGCACGCCCTTGGGTTCGGAGGTGGTACCGCTGGTGTAGATCACCGCGGCGACCCCGTCCCCGTCCCCGTCGTCGCCCGGCTCCTCGACCCGGCCGCAGCCGGACGCAGCCGTCTCCAGCCACTCCTGCGGGGTGATCGACGGGATCCCGGCGCGCTCCAGGTGGATGCGGGCGCCGGGGTCGGCCACACCCAGGGCGTTCGGATGCTTCGTCAGCAGTGCTGCGAGCTGCTGCTCCCCCAGCCGGAAGTTCAGCGGGACGAGGGGGATCCCCGCCCTGGCCGCGGCGAACAGCGCGACCGGGAAGGCCGGGCCGTTCACCCCCAGGTAGACCAGCGAGCCGGCCCCGCGCTCGCGCAGCGCATGGGCTCCGGCGTGTGACCGCCGGGCCAGCTCGGCGCCGGTGATGCCGGCCTTCCTGCCCCCGATCAGGACCCGGTCGCCGAACCCGTCGGCGGCCATGTCCAGCAGTGTCGACAAGCGCATCGGACGCCCCCTCAGTCCGAGGCCGGCAGCGGCTTGGCCTGCTGGGTCTGCAGCGGGATCCCGTCCAGGGCCAGCGTGCCCTTGCCCTGCTTGGTGCAGAGGACCTGGATCCTGCCGCCCTCGTCGGCGTACCGCTTGCCCAGCACCGTTCCGCCCTGCAGGGCCGGATCGGCCGGCACGGCGGTCACCGCCGCACCCGAGGCCACCATCTCGACGCCGCCGCAGCTCAGCGCCGTGTCGCCGTCGGGCGCCCGGATCACGACCACTGCGGTCGTGTCGGTGGCGCTGACCAGCATCAGACCGGGCCGAAGAATCATGGTGTTCGCTCCTCAAGTGAACTCTGGACGGGTGGGTCGGTCGGCCTGTCTGCTCAGCGCCCGCGCCACACCGGCCGCCGCTTCTGCGCGAAGGCCGCGGCCCCTTCGCGGGCGTCCTCGGAGTCGAAGACCGGCCGGTACAGCTGTTCCTGCTTGGACCATCCCTCGCCGACGCTCCAGTCGGCCTGCTGCTGGGCGATCTGCTTGGTCACGGCCACCGCCAGCGGGCCGTTCGCCGCGATCGCGGCGGCGAGTTCCAGCGCGCCCTTGAGTGCCTCGCCGTCCGGGGTGACCCGGTTGACCAGGCCCAGGGCGGCCGCCCGGTCGGCGGTGACCAGATCACCCGTCAGCAGCATTTCCAGCGCCACCGCGTGCGGGATGCGCCGCGGCAGCAGCATCGCCGCTCCGCCGCCGGCCACCAGTCCGCGCTTGACCTCGGGGACGCCGAACCGGCTGGACTCGCCGGCCACGGCGAGGTCGCAGGCCAGCATCAGTTCGAAGCCCCCCGCCAGCGCCCATCCCTCGACTGCGGCGATCAGCGGCTTGCGCGGCGGGGCCATGGTCACCCCGGCGAAGCCGCGGCCCGGGATGAAGGGCTTGTCGTCGTTCAGCCAGGCCTTCAGGTCCATACCGGCGCAGAAGGTCCCGCCCGCTCCGGTCAGCACGCCGACCCGCAGCTCCTCGTCCGCGTCCAGTTCGTCGACGGCCGCGGCGATGGCGCGGGCCGTGGCGCCGTCGACGGCGTTCCGGGAGCCGGGGCGGTTGATGGTGATGATCTGGATGCCCTCGCGCCGTTCGACCAGTACCGGGGTCAGGTCCGGGTCCGTCATCGTTCGCCCTCCTCGGAGATCCGGATCACGATCTTGCCGGTGTTCACCCGGTCGGCGACCCGCTGGAGCGCGTCGCCGACCTTCTCCAGCGGGTGCACCTCGGACACCAGCGGCCGCATGCCCTGGGCGACCAGCTCGGCCAGGTGCTCGCGGGCCCGCGCGGTCTCCTCGGGCAGCCGCTGGGTCCAGGTCCGCAGCTCCAGGCCGCGGACGGTGACGTTCTTCAACAGCACCAGGTTGAGCGGGATGCTCGGGATACCCCCGGCGAAACCGATCGTCACCAGGCGTCCGCCCCAGCGGATCGCGCGCAGCGCGGGCTCGGTCCAGCGGTCGCCGACCGGGTCCAGGACCAGGTCGGCGCCCTCACCGGTGATCTCCTTGATGCGCTTCTTGAGGTCCTCGCCGGCGTAGTCGATGCCGGCCTCGGCGCCCAGCTTGCGGCAGACCTCCAGGCGTTCCGGGGAGGAGGCCGCCGCGATCACCCGGGCCCCCAGCCGTACCGCGAGGTCCACGCAGGCCGTGCCGACGCCGCCGGCTGCCCCGAGCACCACCACCCACTGTCCCGGCTGCACCCCGCCGGCGGTCACCAGCCCGTGATAGGCCGTCAGATAGGCCACCCGGAAGGACGCCGCCTCGGCCATCGACAGTCCCTCGGGGATCTTGGAGACCGATCCGACAGGCGCCACCACCTGCTCGGCCATCGCCCCGGTGGGCACGGAGCCGTGGACCAGGTCGCCGACCGCGAAGCCGTCGACCCCTTCGCCCAGCGCGGCGACCCGGCCGGCGAACTCGCTTCCGGGGGTGAACGGGAGCGGCGCCGAGACCTGGTACTGGTCGGCGATGAAGAGCAGGTCGGGAAAGTTCACGGCGGCGGCCGCGACGTCGACCAGGACCGTGCCCGGTCCGGCCCGCGGTGCCTCGATGTCCCGCACGACGATGTCGGCGGGGCCGCCGTACACCTCACAGCGAGCGGCTCTCATGGATCCTCCAAGGTGGGACTCCAGGGTGGGAACTGCAGATCTCCTGACGGGCCGGGGCCCCGGACGGGGTGTCACACCTCGATCACCACCGCGCCGCCCTGCCCGCCCGCCGCGCACATGGCCGCGACCGCCACTCCCCCGCCGCGGCGGCGCAGTTCGTGGACGAGGGTGGTGAGCATCCGCGCCCCGGACGCGGCGACCGGGTGTCCCAGGCTGCAGCCGCTGCCGTGGATGTTGACCCGCTCCTCGTCGATCCCCAGCTTTCGGCAGGCAGCGATCGGGACCGAGGCGAAGGCCTCGTTGATCTCCCACAGGTCGACGTCGGCGACGCCGTAGCCGGCCCGGTCCAGCACCTTGGGGATCACCTCGCCGGCGGCCATCCCGGTCCGGTGCGGGGCGACGCCGACGGCCGCCCAGGCCCTGACCCGGGCCAGCGGCCGCAGTCCGCGTTCGGCAGCGAGGTCCGAGCCGGCCACGACCAGGGCGGAGGCGGCGTCGTTGACGCCGCTGGCGTTGCCCGCGGTGATGCTGAACCCGTCGATCCCGGGCCGCAGCGGCTTCAGGCCGGCCAGCTTGTCCAGGGTCGACCCGCGGCGGGGGTGCTCGTCGGTCGAGAACCGTACCGGCTTGCCGTCGAGCACCACGTCGACCGGAACGGTCTCGTCGGCGAACAGCCCGGCGTCGATGGCAGCCACGGCTCGGTCGTGCGACCGCTTGGCCCAGGCGTCCATCTCGGCGCGGGTGATGCCTGCCTCCTGGGCGGTGTTCCAGCCGACGGCCACGGCCACGTCGTCGTTGGCGTCCTGGTAGTACGGAAAGGTCGGGGCGAATCCGGTGCGCCGCTCGTCGCTGCCGGGGATGCGCCAGGACAGGGCGGGGTTCATGGACGCGGAGTGGGTGCCGCCGGCGATGACGGCGCGGTCCATCCCGGCCCTGACCGACGCCGCCGCGTTGCCGACCGCGGCCAGGCTCGCGGCGCAGTGCCGGTTCACGGCCTGCCCGGGGACGTGAGCCAGGCCGGCGGCGACCGCCGCGTAGCGTGCGATGTCGCCGCCTCCGGCCAACTCCTCGGCCAGGATGACGTCGTCGATGTCCTGGGCGGACAGCCCCGAGCGCTCCAGCGCGGCCCGCACCACCACGGTGGCGAGTTCCTCCGCGGGGGTGTCGCGCAGGGTGCCCTTGAAGGACGTGGCGATCGGCGTACGTACGGCGCTGAGGATGACTGCCTCGTTCATGCCTGTCTCCTTGCTCATGCCCGGCCGCCGCGGCGCAGGTCGTCGGGGACCCACTCCGGGGAGCGCCTCTCGATGAAGGCGCTGAAGCCCTCCCTGGACTCGGGGCGCTGCAGGCTGTCGAACATGGCGATCCGGTCGTGCAGTCCGACGTACTGGTCGAGGACGCGCTTGACGTCGCGTCGGGCCAGCGGTGCGGTGCGGCAGCATTCGGCGAGCACCTCGGTGGCCGCGTCCATGAGGTCGGCGTGCGGGACGACCCGGCTGACCAGTCCCCAGTCGAGGGCTTCCTGGGCGGTCAGGGTCCGGCCGGTCATCATCAGGTCGCGGGTCCGCACCGGGCCGACCAGGCGCGCCAGCACCTGCGCGAAGTAGGTGTCCGAGATGCCGCGCAGCAGTTCCGGCACTCGGAAGGTGGCCCGCTCGCTGACCACCGCGACATCGGAGCACAGCGCGATCATCAGACCGCCGCCCTGGCAGATCCCGTTCACCGCGCAGACCACCGGTTTGACGCTCTGTCGCAACACGTCGAAGGGCACCACGTCGATCGCGCCGGGGACGCCGCCCAGTTGCAGCCAGTTGTCGCCGGCGTTCTTGCCCAGGTCGCCGCCGGGGATGAAGACGTCGCCGGTGCCGGTGATCAGCAGTCCGGCGATGCCGGGGTCGGCGTCGACACAGCGGACCGCGTAGCGCACCCCGAAGTACATCGCCGGGGAGAGGGCGTTGCGCGCCTCGGGGCGGTCCACGACCAGGTGGGCGAACGGGCCGTGGCGGTCCAGGCGCAGGTGCGGGGAGCCGAGCCAGTCCCCGTCGGGCGGGCGCGGCAGTTCCTCTGCTACGGCCTGAGTCATGCGGCCCCCTTCGGCTGTAAGGTCGTTCAGTTGAATGATTGCACTATAGACACTAGCCTGCCCCATGGCGAGACCGGAAGATCCGGACAGGAGAGACGGTTGATGAGCACCGGGAAGTCCGAAGAATTGGAGCACCAGGGCAAGGTCGCCTTGGTGACCGGAGGCGCCCGCGGCTTCGGCCGGGCCTTCGGTGCGGCGCTGGCCGTGCGCGGCGCCCGGGTGGTCCTGGCCGACATCGACGCAGACGCCGCAGCGGCGACCGCGGCCGAACTGCGTGCCGACGGCGCGAGCGTCGAGGGACTCGCCTGCGATGTGGCCGACGAGGAGCAGGTGAACCTGATGGTCCAGCAGATCACCGCCTCGCACGGCGGCCTGGACCTGCTCGTCAACAACGCCGGCCTGCACTCGGCCGCGTTCAACAAGCCGTCCGAGGAGATCGGCGTCGCCGGGATCCGCCGGCTGTTCGACGTCAATGTGATGGGTGTGCTCATCTGCTCCCTTGCGGCGAAGGCGGCGATGCGCGGACGGCCCGGCGGCGCGATCGTCAACATCTCCTCCTCCGCCGCCTACGCCAACCGGACCGCCTACGGGGTCTCCAAGCTCGCCGTGCGCGGCCTGACCGCGTCCCTGGCTCGCGAGTTCGCCTCCGACGGCATCCGGGTCAACGCGGTCGCGCCCGGGCTGATCTTCACCGACACCATCCGGAAGGAGCTGCCTGCCGCCGAGGCGCAGCGGGTGCTGGGCCAGCAGATCCTGCAGCGCGAGGGGCGGGAGGAGGACGTCGTCGATGCGGTCCTGCATCTGCTCTCGTCGCGGGCGTCGTTCGTGACTGGTGAGACCGTCCGGGTGACCGGCGGCTTCGCGCTGTCGCTGTGAAGCGCGCCGGCACCACTGTCGGTGTGGGTCAGCGTGTCATCTTGCGGAAGTCCCAGCTGGTCAGCTTCTCCGGGGTCAGCCGCAGCCATCCGTGCCGTCCGTCGGCGTGGAAGGTGTCGCCGCCGGTGTACTTGCGGGCGAACAGCAGTTCTGGCTCGGCCAGTTCGGCGGCGAGTTCACGGTGCGGCTCGGCCTGTCGCGGGATCTCGCCGACCGGTTCGACGCTGCCGGTCAGCTCCACCCCGCGCAGCTCGGCGAAGCCGACCCCCGCGTCGACCACCACGGCGACCCGGGGGTCCCGGGCGAGGTCGGTCCAACGCTGGCTGCGCACCAGGGAGTTCAGCCACAGCGAGGTTCCGTCCCAGACGAACCACAGCGGGGCTACATGGGGCCTGCCGTCGGCGCCGCAGGTCGCCACCCGGCAGGTGCGCTCGCCGCCCAGGAACTCGTCCACCTCCGCCGGGGTCATCGCGATGGCCCGGCCCCGCCGCTGCCGGGCCGGTGCGGGGCGGTAGTTGAGGAATCCCGCCTCGCCGGGGTTGGCCGAGGCGAACCCGGTGTTGCGCTCAAGCGCCCTGCGCAGTTCGCGCAGCCGGGCCTGGATCTGCACGGCCTCCTCGCCCGGCGAGGCGGCCAGCAGGTCCGCCTCCGCCTGCTCGATCTCGGTCCGCAGTCGTGCGCCCGACTCGTTGAAGGTCAACAGGTCGTGGTCCTCGTCATCCCGGGCTCCGGCGTCCAGCACTGTGGTCCTCCTGGGGGTCCAGCCTTTACGAGACAGTTGAATAGGTTACATAATATAGCTAGCTGAGAGACAAGGATGCGCGATGCCGCTTCAGGACCACATGCAGATCATCTCGGTCGACGACCACCTCATCGAGCACCCGCGGGTGTTCAGCGACCGCCTGCCCAAGAAGTTCCTCCAGGAGGGCCCGAGGATCGTCGAGGACGAACAGGGCTGCCACGTCTGGCACATGGAGGACAAGGTCTTCCCCTACATCGGGCTCAACGCCGTCGCCGGCAAGTCCCCCGAGCAGTTCGGGCTGGAGCCGCTGCGCTTCGAGGACATGATCCCCGGCTGCTACGACCCCGCCGCCCGGGTGAAGGACATGGACCTGGACGGCGTCCAGGCGGCCTGCTGCTTCCCCTCCTTCCCCGGCTTCGGCGGCCGGGTCTTCCTGCGCGCCGCCGACAAGGACCTCGGGCTCGCCTGCATCAAGGCCTGGAACGACTTCAACATCGACGAGTGGTGCGCGACGGCGCCCGACCGCTACGTACCGCTGTCGATACTCCCGCTGTGGGACGTGGACCTGGCCGCGGCGGAGCTGCGTCGGGTGGCGGCCAAGGGCTCCCGTACCGTCTCCTTCCCCGACAGCCCCGTCCCGCTGGGCCTGCCGTCCTTCCACAGCGACCACTGGGGTCCGCTGTGGGACGCCTTCGAGGAGACCGGTATCCCGGTCAGCCTGCACTTCGGCTCCGGCAGCTTCGTCCCCGGCTTCTCCGCCTCGGCCGCCGCCCTCGCGCCGAACGCCTCCGGCAAGGAGTACCAGTCGGTGTCCGCGCGCTACGACCCCGCGGCCAAGGGCCCCAAGGACGAGGCACCCACCGCCGCCTCCTTCGCCGTCTACGCCACCAACCTGATGTGGACCACGGTCGACCTGGCCCTGTCCGGGCAGCTGCAGAAGCACCCCGGGCTGAAGTTCATGCTCGCCGAGGGCGGCATCGGCTGGCTCCCCTACATCAGCGAGCGGGTGGACAACGTCTGGCAGCAGCACCGCCACTACCAGGCGATCGACTTCGACACCCGCCCCAGCGACCTGATCAGGAAGCACTTCTGGGGCTGCTACATCAGCGACGAGTTCGGTCTGAAGAACCGTCACGAGATCGGCGTCGACCGGATCTGCGTCGAGGTCGACTACCCGCACTCCGACTCGATGTGGCCGAACAGCCGCAAGATCATCGCCGAGTCGCTGCTCCAGGTGCCGGACGACGAGGCGCACCGGATCGTCGAGCTGAACGCCCGTGACGTCTTCACCTTCCCGCGTGTCTGAGCCGACCGGTCGGCCCGGGCCGCAGTACACCCGTCCACTGCCCCAACCGACCCTGGCCAGCGCGGAGTTCTGGGCCGCGGGCAGCGACGGGACCCTGCACGTCCTGCGCTGCGCGGACTGCGGCGGCTACACGCATCCGCCGCTGCCGCGCTGCCGGGTCTGCCGCGGCGCCGCCCTCAAGCTCTCGCCGGTGTCGGGGCGGGCCGTGGTGGTTGGATTCACCGTCAACCACCAGCAGTGGCTGCCCGCGTTCCCGCCGCCGTACGTCGTCGCGATCGTCGCCCTGGAGGAGGACGACGGGGTCCGCCTCACCACCAACCTGGTCAACTGCGACCCGGACGAGGTGCACGTGGGCCTGCCGGTCCGGGTCGTGTTCGAGACGGTCGACGACATCGCCCTGGCGCTGTTCGAGCCCGACCCGGAACGGCAGGGGACCACGCCTCCGCTGCCCGAGCCGGAGGACCTCTCGGTCCACCTGCGCCCGATGGCCTCGCCCGCCAAGTTCGAGGACCGGGTCGCGCTGACCGGCGTGGGCCAGTCGCGGGTGGGGCGCAGGCTCATGGTCGACCCGCTGTCCCTGACCGTCGACGCCTGCCTGCAGGCCGTCGAGGACGCCGGGCTGACGCTGGACCAGATCGACGGGCTCTCCACCTACCCGGGCAGGTCCGGTCCCCCCGGCATGTCGGAGGGTGGCATCCCGCCGCTGGTCGAGGCCCTGCAACTGCGCCCGACCTGGTTCAACGGCGCCGGGGACACGCCGGGCCAGGCCGGTGCGGTCATCGCCGGCATGCTGGCGGTGGCCTCCGGGCTGTGCCGCCATGTGCTCTGCTACCGGACCGTGTGGGAGTCCTCGCACGCGGCGATGGTGCGCGACGGACGCTGGGACGCCCCGGGCGGCCGCGCCACCGGAATGCTGGAGGACCGGGCGCCCTTCGGCGCCATGTCCGCCGCCAACTGGATCGCCATGCAGGCCTCCCACTACTTCCACCGCTACGGCGGCGAGCGCTCGGCCCTGGGCTGGATCTCGGTCACCCAGCGCCAGGGCGCCGGTCGCAACCCCGAGGCCGTGCTGCGCACACCGCTGACCCTGGACGACTACTACGCGGCCCGGATGGTGTCCACGCCCTTCGGCCTCTACGACTGCGACCTGCCGGTGGACGGGGCGGTGGCGGTGGTGGTCTCCGCGATCGAGACCGCGGCCGACCGCCCCAAGCCCCCGGTCCTGGTCGAGGCGGTCGGCACCCAGATCCTGGAGCGCCCCAGCTGGGACCAGGGCACCCTCACCCACGAACCGCTGGTGCTCGGCCCCGCCCGCCACCTGTGGAGCCGTACCTCGCTGCGCCCCGACGACGTCGACGTCGCCCTGCTCTACGACGGCTTCACCTTCAACGCCGTGTCCTGGCTGGAGGCCCTGGGCTTCTGCGAACCGGGCGGCGCCCAGGACTTCATCGACCAGGGCCGCGGCATCGCCCTGGACGGACGGCTCCCGCTCAACCCCCACGGCGGCCAGCTCTCGGCGGGCCGCCTGCACGGCTTCGGCTTCCTGCGGGAGGCGATGCTGCAACTGCGCGGCGAGGCCGACGGCCGCCAGGTCGCCTCCCCCGACGTCGCAGTGGTCACCACCGGCGGCGGAGCCCCGGGCAGCGCCCTGCTGCTGCGCCGCGCCTGAGCCGCCACGCCACCCGGCGACGGCACGATCAAACGAGGAGAGCAACGACCATGCACCAACCCATGCAGGGCATACGGGTCCTCGAAGTGGCTCAGTTCACCTTCGTCCCCGCGGCCGCCGCGGTCCTCGCCGACTGGGGGGCGGAGGTGGTCAAGGTGGAGCACGCCGAACGCGGGGACGGACAGCGCGGCCTGGTCAACGTCCTGGGCGTGGACGCGATCGTCGACGGCAGCAGCTTCTCGCCGATCTTCGAGGGTCCCAACCGGGGCAAGCGCAGCATCGGCCTGGCGCTGGAGAAGCCCGAGGCCCGCGCGATCCTGGACCGGCTGATCGAGCAGAGCGACGTCTTCCTGACCAACTTCCTCCCGGACGCCCGCGCCAAGCTGCACATCGACCTGGAGGACGTCCGCAGGGTCAACCCGGACATCATCTACGTCCGCGGTTCCGGCTTCGGGGCCCGCGGGGCGGAGGCGACCAAGGGCGGCTACGACATGACCGCCTTCTGGGCCAGGTCCGGCAGCGGCGCCGGAGCCACCCCGCAGGAGGCCGCCCGGCTGGCGCCGATGCCGGCCGGCGGCTACGGCGACAACCTCGGCGCGATGACCATCGCCGGCGGCATCGCCGCCGCCCTCTACGCCCGCGCGACCACCGGCGAGACCTCCGTGGTCGACGTCTCCCTGCTCGGCGTCGGCGCCTGGGCCACGCAGTTCACCGTGAACCTGGCCCTGATGGCCGGCGGCCCCCCGCCGCGTCCCCCGGTGCCCCGGCACGGCTCGGCCAGGAACCCGCTGGTCGGCAGCTACCGCACCTCGGACGGACGCTGGCTGCTGTTCTCCATGCTGCAACCGGGCCGCTACTGGGGCGAGTTCTGCACCGTGGTGGACCGCCCGGACCTGATCACCGACCCGCGCTTCGACACCGTCGAGAAGCTCATGGCCGACGCCCCGCAGGCGGCCGAAATCATCGCGGAGATCATCAGCGGCCGGACCTTCGACGAGTGGGTCTCCCTGTTCGACGGTATCGAGGGCCAGTGGGCGATCGTCCAGGACGCCTGGGGGGTCGCCAACGACACGTCACTGCGTGAGAACGGCATGATCGCCACCGTCCAGGACAGCGACGGCGTCGACCGCGAGCTGGTGGCCAACCCGGTCCAGTTCGACGAGACACCGGCCCGGCTGCGCCGGGGACCCCAGTTCGCCGAGCACACCGACGAAATCCTGCGCGGCCTCGGCCTGACGGACGAACAGCTGATCGAGCTGAAGATCGCCGGTGCGGTCACCTGAACCGCCTGACTGTTCATCAAGGAGCAGATGATGGCAGTGATGCCCATCGAATGGGGCAAGGTACGCGAGTACGCGCAGGCGACGGGGGCGGCGCGGCCGGAGTACCTGGACGACCCGCACGCCCCGATCCCGCCGACCTTCCTGGCGACGGTGGTGTTCTGGACGCCCATCGGCGAGAGCCTGCGCTCCCCGCAGGTGCTGAAGGCCTGCGCGGAAGCCGGGATGGAGGCAGGTAGGCACTCCCTGCTCTCGCTGGAGCAGGAGTACGTCTACCACGGTGCACTGCCCCGGGCCGGCGACCGGCTGCACGCCTCGGAGCAGCTGCGCGACGTGCGCGTCAAGCAGACCAGGAGCGGGCGGTCCATGGTCGTGGTCCGGTTCACCGTCTCCTTCCACGACCAGCCGACCCTCCAGGACGAGCAGGGCGAACTGCGCGCCGAGTGCCGGTACACCTCGGCCTACCTCCAGCGGGAGCACCCATGATCGACCCGGTACCCGGCGCCACCCTGCCGGAACGCAGCTTCGGCCCGGTCACCGCGACCGACATCGTCCGCTACCAGGGCGCCAGCGGCGACATGAACCCGATCCACCACGACGACGACTTCGCCCGCGCGGCCGGCTACCCCGCCGCGTTCAGCGCCGGGATGCTCAGCGCCGGCTGGCTCGCCGCCTACTGCACCGAGCACCTGGGCGAGACCGGTGTGCGCCGCTACCGCACCAGGTTCCGCGAGGTGGTCCACCGCGGCGACACGCTGACGGCGTCGGCGAAGGTCGTCCGGGTCTTCGAGGTCGACCGCGAGCAGCGGGTGGAACTGGCGATCCGGCTCCGCAAGGACGGCGACGGATCGGTGGTCGTGGACGGAACGGCGGAGTTCGCACTGCAACCACAGGGAGCACAGCAGCCATGACGACGAACCCCAACGCACGGCCGGGGCAGCCGACCGCGCTGGTCATCGGCGGCGGCGGGATGGGCATGTCGACCGCCCGCCGCCTGGGCCAGTCCCACCGGATCGTGCTGGCCAGCCGGTCCGCGAAGGCGAACGAGGAGCGGGAGGCCGCACTGCGCGAGGACGGCGTGGACGCCGTCGCCGTCGAGTGCGACGTGACGGATCCGGCCTCGGTCGCAGGGCTCGCGGAGTTCGTGGCCGAACGCGGCCCGCTGCGCACCCTGGCCCATGTCGCCGGGCTCTCCCCGTCGATGGACGACTGGCACGGCATCTTCAGCGTCAACCTGATCGGCACCGCATTGATGGAGAGCGCCTGTCTGGGCCTGGCAGCCCCGGGCAGCGCGGCGGTGTTCGTCTCCTCCTCCGCCGGCCACCTCGCCGACCCTCCGGCCCAGGAGGTCACCGAGGTGCTGGACGATCCGCTGGCGCCGGACTTCTTCAGCCGTCTCGACCGGCTCTTCACCCCGGAGGAGCAGACGCCGCTGCAGGCCTACCGGCTCTCCAAGTTCGCCCTCAACCGGATGTGCCGCCGCCAGGTGTCGGCCTGGGGCGCCAAGGGCGCACGGATCGTCTCGGTCTCCCCCGGACCCATCGCCACCCCGATGGGCGCCCGGGAACTCGACGGACCCAACCGCGAGGTGAAGCTGGCGCTGATGCGGCGACTGCCCATCGCCCGCGAGGGGACCATGGTGGAGACGGCCGACGCGATCGAGTTCCTGGCCTCCGACCGCGCCTCCTACATCACCGGCATCGACCTGCTGGTCGACGGGGGTCTGGTCGCGGCGACCCGCCCCGACCCGACATCCCGCGTCCACGGAGCTTACGGAGCGTCAGAGTGACCGCCGGGACCCGGCCTGCCACCAGTGCGCCCCTCGCCGGGCTGCTCGTCGTCGACCTCTCGACCACCCTGCCGGGCGCACAGGCCACGCAGTTCCTGGCCGACGCGGGCGCGGACGTCGTCCTGGTCGAGCCGCCGGGCGGCAGCCCACTGCGCGCCGACCCCGGCTGGCCCGGGCTGCTGCGCGGCAAGCGCAGCATCACCCTGGACATCGGCCTGGGCTCCGAGGACCGCCCCGTCCTGGACGGCCTGCTGCTCCAGGCCGACGTGCTGGTCACCACGATGCGCCCGGCGGCGGCCGAGCGGCACGGCTTCACCGCGCAGCGCCTGGCCGAGGCCTTTCCCCGCCTGGTGGCTGCCAAAATCACCGGCTGGGGGTCGCACGGCCCGTGGGCCGACTACAAGGGCTACGAGAGCCTGGTGATGGCCAAGACCGGCGTGATGCACTCGAAGCGGCAGCTGTCACCGGGCCCCGATCCGGCGTACGTCTCCACGCCGTACGCCTGCTACGCCGCCGCGCAGACGGCGGTCCAGGGCATCCTCGCCGCGCTGTTCGAGCGCGAGAGCAGCGGCCTCGGCCAGGTGGTCGAATCCGACCTGGTGTCGAGTGTGGGCGCGCTGGACCCGTACAACTGGTTCTACGAGATGATCCTGCACCGCTACCCCGACGCCTTCACCCCGCAGATCGCGGCCTTCGACGCGCAGGGACGGCCGCAGACACGGCTGATGTACGCCCTGCTGGTCGCCGCGACCAAGGACGGCACCTGGCTGCAGTTCGCCCACACCGCGCCGCGGCTGATGCAGGCCTGGCTGGAGGAGCTGGGCCTGGCGGACGAGCTGAAGGATCCGAAGTGGACGGACTTCCCCGACCTGCCCACCCCCGAGCTGCGCTTCGAGTGGTGGACCAGGATGCTGGCCGAGGTCGGCGCCCGGACCCTGCCGGAGTGGGAGGCGACCTTCGCACGCAACTCCAACGTCTTCGGCGAGCAGTTCCGCACACCCGACCAGGCCCTCGACCACCCGCAGATCCTGCACGAGGGCCGGGCGGTCACCGTGGACGACCCCGACCTGGGCCCCGTGCGCCAGCCCTCGACGCTGGTGCACGCGGCCGGGCGCCCGCTCACCGAGATCCGCCGCGCACCGAGACCGGGCGAGCACAGCGAGGAGCTGCGCCGGCTGGCCGCCCTGGCTGCCCCCGAGCTTGAGACACCGTCAACACAGGGCACCGCTGCGGGAACCGGCGGCCTCCCGCTGGCCGGGGTCACGATCCTGGAGCTGGGCGGGATGTTCGCCGCACCCTACGGCGCGACCCTGCTGACGGATCTCGGCGCACGCGTCATCAAGGTCGAGCCCCTGGAGGGCGACACCATCCGCTCGGTGATGGCCTTCCCCGAGGCCGGCGGCGCCAAGGTGCTCCAGGGCAAGGAGAGCATCGCGCTCGACCTGCGCACGCCCGAGGGCCTGGCCGTCGTCCTCGACCTGGCCCGCCGCAGCGACCTGGTGCTGCAGTGCTACCGCGCCGGTGTCACCGAGCGCCTCGGCATCGACGAGGCCTCACTCAAGGCCGTCAACCCCGACCTGGTCTACCTCAACTCCCCCGGCTACGGCATCGACGGACCCTACGGTCACAAGCCGGCCTACGCGCCCTCCATCGGCGCCGCCTCTGGCATCGCGCTGACCGACGCGGCCACGGCCGGAGCCAGCCCGGCCAACCAGGAGGAGTTGCTGCGCGGGGCACGCGAACGGTGGGCCGGCGGCGCCGTACCTGCCGTCCAGGCCGACGGGATCGCCGCGCTGAGCGTGGGTTCCGCCCTGCTGCTCGGCCTGTACGCCAGACGGCGGGGCATCGCCCTGACCGGCATGGTGACCACCATGCTCGGCAGCTGCACCCAGGCACTCATCGGCCGCAACACCAGCTATGCCGACCGGCCCCCGCTGACCAGGGTGGACGACGGTTTCCAGGGCACCGGACCGCTGCACCGCCTCTACCGCGCCTCGGACGGCTGGGTCTTCCTCGCGGCCTCCGCCGAACGGGACTGGTCCGCACTGGCCACCGCCCTGAGCAGCCACAGCGACCTTGGCAACGAGCGCTTCTCCACCGCCGACGCACGCGACGCCAACGGCGACGCACTCACCGACGTGCTCAGCCGCATCTTCGCCACCCGGACCAAGGACGCCTGGGAGGCGGACCTGACCGCCCGCGACGTCGGCTGCGTCGCCGTCTGCCAGGAGAACGCCGAATGGCGGATGCAGTCCGACGAGTTCCACCGGGCCGGTTATGCCGTCGACGCGGTGAGCCCCATCTTCGACGAGCACCGACGCCTCGCCCCGCTCAGCCGCTTCTCGCGCTCGGCGGTCAAGGCGGACGCCGGCTGCACCCTCGGCCAGCACACCGATGCGCTGCTGCGCGAACTGGGCCGCAGTGCCGAGTCCATAGCGGACCTTCGCAGCAGGGACGTGGTGCGATGAGCATCCCCGTACCCGAAGAACTGAGGCCGACCGGATCCGTTCTGTCGGCACCGCCGCGGCGGCCCGGATCCGTCCGCCGCACCTCCACCATGGACTTCACCTGGCCGGACGGCCTGGGCGGCGACACCGTCCTGGACGGCCGTGCCCGCGACCTGCTGACCCTGAGCGATGGCTCGGCCGGAGCTGTCGCCGAGGCCCGGCTCGGCATGGTCAGCGATCCGCGGCGGGTGGTCCGGACGATCACCTCGACGCCCCCGCTGCCGCCGTTGCGGGACCTGGTGGGCGAGTCGGCCATGTCGGGCTTCCGGGCCCGGATGTCCGTGCCGGCGGCGGCCGAGGCCGCTGCCGGTACCCCGCTGCACCTCCTGCTCGACGACGTGCCCGGCGCCACCCTGGTCTCCGGCTCCGCGTTCCAGCGCTGGTACGACCCCGAGCTGTACCGCGAGCTCAAGGCCGACGTGAGCCGGCGGGTGATGACCGACGTCTGCACCGGATACCAGCGCGGCTCCAGCGCCCTGCGCCAGGACGGCACCCTGATCTGGCGTCAGAATCGGGCACTGGCAGTGGACCTGGCCGCCGTGGACGACGACCTCGCCTGGCACGCGTACCCGGACCACACCGGGGTGGCCATGCGCCGCGCGCGCCGGATCGACGTCTGGATCGACGGCTCCACCGTCCACGTGGACGCCTTCTTCCAGGACTCCTCGACCCTCCCCGAGGGCGGCCGCCAGTCGATCCACGAGTACAGCCTGACGGCGCAGGCCGATCTGGACTCGCAGACCCTGCGCGCGGTCACCCCCGTCGCCCGGGTGCTGCCCTACGACGAGTGCCCGCTGGCCGTCCTCAACGTCGGGGCGCTGGTCGGGCTGCCGCTCGGCGGGCTGCGCCAGGCCGTGCTGAAGCGCCTGGCCGGCCCGCTGGGCTGCACCCACCTGAACGACATGCTGCGCGCGCTCGCCGACGTTCCGGCACTCGCCGGGCGGCTGGCCGATCCCGCAGCCTGACCCCCAGGAGGCACAGTTCAGCCGCGGCCCTCCGGGGTACCCGGCTCCTGCCCCATGAGCTCCGCTGTCGCAGCCGACAGCGGAGCCGTGAGCATGCCCACCCAGCCGTCGACGTAGTTGCTCAGCTGGGCCTCGCTGATGTGGTGCCGGCCGCGTGCCAGTTCGGCGAGGAGGTTGAGCACGCTGTTGTACAGCTGCACCTGGCGACCCCGCCGGGCCCGCTCGGGCAGCGCGGCCATCAGGTCGGGGACCAGGTCTCCGAGCAGGCCGAAGGACGAGTCGTCGGCGCCCTCGGGAAGGTACTGCGCGAAGGTCCGCGGGTTGGCGCTCACCCGGGCCAGGAACGGAACGAACATCTCCCCCGCCTCGATGCTCTCGACCAGCGGCCGCACGATCAGCCACACCGCGGCCCAGGGGTCGCCGGGCACCCCCTGGGCGCGGACCTCGCTGAGCAGTTCGGCCCGCCGGGCGTTGATCCGCACGTAGCGGAACGCGATCAGGGCGCGCACCAGGCCGGCCTGCGAACCGAAGTGGTAGGCGATCACGGACGAGTTCGACTGCCCCGCCTCGGACCGGATCTGCTGCAGGGTGACGGCCTCGATGCCGTTCAGGGCGAAGAGGCGCTCGGCGGTCACCATGAGCAGCTCGCGGGTGGCGTCTCCGGCGGAGTGGCGGCGCCTGCGCCGCACGTCCCGGTCGTGGTCGTGATCGTGGTCGTGGTCGGACATGACCAAAAGATAAGGGACTGCTCTTAGAAAAGGTAGACAGTTAAATAATTGAGTGGAATGCTCGAGGCGACCGACACACCTGAGCGGCCTAGCGCCGCCCGCGCTGCGGAGGGCCCTGCATGCCCAAACTCTGGACGAACTCCGGCGATTCGCACTTCCTCGAACCGGAGGACCTGTGGGAGTCGCGACTTCCCCGACGGCTTGCCGCCCTGACCCCCAAGGCCGCCAAGGACCCTGACGGCGAGTACGAGACCGTGCACGTGGACGGTCAGAGCTTCCGCCGCAAGCTGCCTACCTCGGCGGCGGTGACCTTCCTGGAGGAGAGCCGCAAGGCGGCCGGCATCCGCGACGCCGGGCTCCGGCTGGGCGATCTGGACCAGGAGGGCGTCTGGGCCGAGGTGATCTTCCCCTCGCTGGGCATGTGGGCCTCCACCTTCCGCACCCCCGAACTGCTGAAGGCCTGCATGCGGGCCAGCAACGAGTGGGCCCTGGAGGAGGTCGCATCGGTGTCCGACCGCTACGTGGTCACCGCCCAGGTCTCCACGCTCACGGTCGAGGACGCCGTGTCCGAACTGGAGTGGGCGGCCGAGCAGGGCTTCAAGGCGGTGTTCCTGCCGACCCGGCCGCACCCCAGCGCCCCGGACTGGCACCGGAACGAATGGGAGCCGTTCTGGGCCGCAGCCGAGCGGGCGAGCATGGTGCTCGCCATCCACATCGGGACCGACCCGGTCGACTTCACCTCCGAGCGCGTCGGCGTCGCCTACCGCGGGCCCGGCGGGGCGGTGATGAACTACACCGAGACCACCTTCTCCGGCCAGCGCGCCGCCATGAAGCTGGTGGCCTCCGGTGCGCTGGACCGGCACCCGGACCTGAAGGTGCTGATCTCCGAGGGCGGGGCCACCTGGATCCCGTTCCTGGGCGACCGGATGCGCGAGGGCTACCGGCAGCACCGGATGGCGGTGCGCCCGGAGCTGAAGCGGGACCCCAAGGACATCCTGATGACCCAGGTCTACGCGTCCTTCCAGCACGACGAGAGCGCCGTGGCGGCCTTCGACGCGATGGGCTACCGCAACGTCATGTTCGGGTCGGACTACCCGCACATGGAGGGCACCTACGGCCACACCCAGGACACCCTCAAGCAGCTGTTCGACGGCGTCAGCGAGGAGACCCGGCTGCGGATCACCCAGGGGGCGTTCCTGGAGCTCTTCCCGCACGTGCCGCCGGTTCCCGTCGGCGAGCCGGTCTGACCCGATGTCAAAGAACGTCAGGCTGAAGCACTCAGGGCTGCGCGACACCGCCATCGTCGGCGTCGGTGCGACCCCCTACTACAAGCGCGGCGAGAGCGCCGACAGGAGCATCAACCAGCTCGCCGGGGAGGCCATCCTGGCTGCCTGCGCGGACGCCGGCCTCTCGGTCAGGGACGTCGACGGGCTGGCCTTCTACTCCCTCGCCCGCGCCGGGTACGCCGACCAGATGGAGGCCGGCGAGTTCGTGGAGACCCTGGGGATCCGCGAGCTCAGGTTCTCGGCCGCGCTGACCGGTGGCGGCGGCGGCTCGGCCGGTGCCATCGGCCTGGCCCGGGCGGCGATCGTCGCGGGCGACGCCTCGATCGTGGTGACCGTGATGGCCCTCCAGCAGCGCACCCGGCTGGGGACCGTGTTCGCCGCCAAGGCGTCCACACCGCTCGCGTCGTTCGTCCAGCCGTCCGGACTCGCCGGGCCCGGACACCTGATGTCGCTGCTGACCCGGCGCCATATGCACCAGTACGGCACCACCCGGGACGCCTTCGCCGAGATCGCGATGTCGACCAGGGCCAACGCCCTGAACCGCCCCAAGGCCCGCTACCGAGAACCGCTGACGCACGATCAGTACTTCGGCGCCCGGATGCTGGCCGATCCGCTGTGCCTGTACGACTTCTGCATGGAGAGCGAGGGCGCGGTCGCGGTCGTCACCACCTCGATCGAGCGGGCGCGCGACCTGCGGCAGAAGCCGGTGCCGGTCGTCTCGGTCGCCCACGGCGGCACCCGCGAATGGGGCCGAGCGTTCTCCTGGTTCGGCATGCCCGACGACGGGACCTTCGCCTCCTCCGGGCACAAGTCGATCGCCCAACGGCTCTACCAGCGCGCCGGGGTCACCGCGGAGGACATCGACGTGGCGCTGATCTACGACCACTTCACCCCCATGGTGCTGATGCAGCTGGAGGACTACGGCTTCTGCGCCAAGGGCGAGGGCGGACCGTACGTGCTCAGCGGTGCCATCAGGCACTCCCCCGAACGCAAGCCGGGCCGCGTCTCGGTCAACCCGCACGGCGGGCAGCTCTCCGAGGCCTACATCATCGGGGCCACCCATATCGTCGAGGGAGTCGAGCAGATGCGGGGCACGGCGATCAACCAGGTCACCGACGCCGAACTGGCCCTGGTGACCGGCGGCCCGGCCGCCCTCCCGGTCAGCGGCCTGATCCTGGGACGTGACCGATGAGCGAAACCGGGATCGCCACAGCCCTGCCCGCCGAACTCGTGCGGATCACCACCGACCCGAGCACCGAGCCGTTCTGGCGGGCCGCCAAGGAGCGCCGGCTGGTCGCACCCCGGTGCGCCGACTGCACCGCCTTCCGGCTGCCGCCCACACCCTTCTGCCCGCACTGCCAGTCCGCCTCGGTGGAGTGGGTCGAGCTGTCGGGGAGGGCGACGGTGTACACCTACACGGTGGTCCAGGGCTTCCCCGGGCTGGCGGACATCACGCTGGTCCCGGTGGTCGTGGACCTGCCGGACGCCCCGGGGGCCCGGCTGGTCACCAACGTCGTCGGTGCCGCCCCCGGCGACGTCCGCATCGGCACCGAACTGACCGTCGACTTCCACCCCATCTCGGACGGCTGGCTGCTGCCGGTCTTCCGCATCGCAGACCCGCCCCTGGGAGGGGAGTGACCGTGGCCGACCACGAGAGCGTGCTCGACGACGCACCGTCCGAGTTCCTCGCCGGCATCGCGAACTCCGCCGGGCAGTGCGACGGACAGGCGGTCGTCCCCGACGGGGACCACTACCTGTGCTGGTGCTCCTGCGGCGAGTGGCGGATCCAGGCGCCCAGCCAGAGCGAGGGGCTGCGCCTGGCCCGGCTGCACACCGGCAGCCCGACCGACTGACACCTGACGACCCGTGACGACCCGTAACGACTGGGAGACGTATTCATGCCGCAGATCAGTAGAGCCGTAGTGATGCCCGGTGACGGCACCTGGGAGCTGCGGGAGTTCCCGGTGCCCTCCCCTCCTCCTGGCGGTGCCGTCCTGCGGGTGGAGGCCGTGGGCATGTGCCACAGCGACATCGACCACCTGCACGGCATCGTGCACACCCCGTGGGGCGGGGCCTATCCCTCGATCCCCGGCCACGAGATCGTCGGACGCATCCACGCGCTCACCGACGAGGCCCGCGCCCGATGGGGCGTTGAGGAAGGCCGGCGCGTCGCCGTGCGCGAGTCGGTCCCGCTGCCGGGCGGCATCCGGGTCTACGGCCACGACTTCGGCGTCGACGAGCGGTCGGGCCTGTCCGGCGGCTACGCGGACTACATGGAACTGCTGCCGGAGACGCTGCTGGAACCGCTCCCCGACGACATCCCGGCCGAGGAGCTGACGCTCTGGGAGCCACTGGCCATCGCGGTCCGGTGGGCGACAGCCGTACGGCCCGGCGACTCGGTCGCCATCCTGGGGCCGGGTCACCTGGGGCTGGCCTCGATCGTCGCGGCCCGCGCCGCGGGCGCCGAGAGGATCTTCATCACCGGCACCGCCTCGGACTCCCTGCGGCTGGACGCGGCACGCAAGCTGGGCGTCGAGGAGGCCATCGACATCAGCACCACCGATCCCGTGGAGCGCATCCGCGAGCTCACCGGCGACGGCGTGAGCGTGGTCATCGACGCCGCCTCGGCCTCGACCGCGACAGTGACGCAGGGCATGCAGATGGCCCAGCGCGGCGGCACGGTGGTGATCGGCGGCCTCAAGGACCGCAAGCCGGTGGAGGGCTTCATCAGCGACCTGATCCCCATGCGCCAACTCCACCTGCACGCCGGCTTCCCCGGCGACCACGTCAAGACCTCGGTGGAGCTGATCAGGCAGGGCAAGGTCCCGACCGCCGACCTGCTCGGCGAGGTCGTCACCCTCGACACGGTCGGCGAGGGCCTGTCCCTCCTCGCCCGCGAACAGCCGGACCGCGACGCGATCCGGGTCTCCCTCAAGCTCGCCGACTGAAGCGCCCGTCCCCGGTGGCGAAGCCGCTCAGCGGCCTTGCCACCGGGGACGGCGCTTCTCGAAGAAGGCGGCGACGCCTTCCTTGATGTCCTGGCCGGCCTTGACCCGCTCGACGGCCTGGGCGCCGGCTTCCCAGCCCGCCGCATCCTCGTCCTCGTGAAGTGTGGCGAGGGCGGCCAGGCTCGCTGCGACCGAGACGGGTGAGGAGAGGCAGACGTCCTCGGCCAGGGCCAGTGCGGTCGCGAGGGCTTCGCCGGGGGCGCACAGGCGGTTGACGAAGCCGAGTTGGTGGCCGCGTTCGGCGTCCAGGACGGCGCCGGTGATCAGCAGTTCCTTGGCGACGTTGAGCGGCAGGGCGCGCATGGCGCGGAAGAGGGCGCCCGAGGAGGCGACCACTCCCCGGCGACTCTCCGGGAGCGCGAACCGCGCGGTCTCCGAGGCGACCACCAGGTCGCAGGCGAGCGCGATCTCGAACCCGCCCCCGTAGGCCGGCCCCTCGACGGCTGCGATCAGCGGCTTGGCCCGGCGTCGTCTGATGACTCCGTACTCGCCGCCCCGTTCGGTACCGCCGCCCGTTCCGTCGCGCAGGTCGGAGCCGGCGCAGAACACCGACGCCGTTCCGGTGATCACGCCGGCCCACAACTCACCGTCGTCGTCCAACAGGTTGAGCGCCTCATCAATGCCGGCGGTGGTCACCCGGTCAATCGCGTTGCGCTTGGCCTCGCGGTCGATACGGATCACCAGGACCCGGCCCTGCCGCTCGCTGCGGACCGTGGCTGCGTCGGATGACATGGTCCCTCTTCCGGTGGCAACGTGGTGAGGACGGCAAGAGGCGAATGCCTACTTGGCGCCCTTCGGGGTGAACCGCAGGGCTCCGTCCAGGCGGATGGTCTCGCCGTTGAGGTAGACGTTCTCGGCTATCTGCTGGATCAGTTGGGCGTACTCCTCGGGGCGACCCATCCGCTTGGGGAACGGGACCGCGGCGCCCCAGTAGGCGTCCAGCTGTGCCGGGTCGGCGTCCCCGAAGGCCGGGGTCAGGAAGGTGCCGGGGGCGACGGTGACCACCCGGATGCCCAGCGGCGCGAGGTCGCGGGCCAGCGGCAGGGTCATCGCCACGATGCCGCCCTTGGCCGCGCTGTAGGCGGCCTGGCCGATCGTTCCGTCGTAGGCGGCGATGGACGCGGTGTTGATGATGACGCCGCGCTCCCCGTGCTCCAGTGGTTCGCTGCGCGCCATAGCCGCCGCGGCCAGGCGGCCGATGTTGAAGGTCGCGTTGAGGAAGACCTCGACCACCCGGGTGAACGACTCCTGCGGAGCCGGCCGGTTGTCCCGGTCCAGGGTCCGCGACCCGCCGCGGCCGCCGTGCGCGACGACCACGATGCGCAGCTGCCCCAGCTCCGCCGCCTGGTCCAGCGCCGCCTGGACGCTGTCCTCGTCGGTGACATCCGTACGGACGAACACGGCGCCGTCGCCGAGGTCCTCGGCGACCGCCTTGCCCTTGGCCTCGTCCAGGTCGCAGACCACGACCCTGGCCCCGGCCGCGTGCAGCCGGCGGGCCGAGGCGGCCCCGAAGCCACCGCCGCCGCCGGCGACCAGCGCTACCGCACCCTTGATGTCCATGTGTGTGTACTCCTCCGTCAGAATGCCGGGGCCTGCGGGCGCAGCTTGACGTAGCCGCCCGCGTCGACCCTCATCTGCAGGCCA
The DNA here is from genome assembly GCF_000719095.1 of Streptacidiphilus jeojiense. Lineage (GTDB taxonomy): Bacteria > Actinomycetota > Actinomycetes > Streptomycetales > Streptomycetaceae > Streptacidiphilus > Streptacidiphilus jeojiensis. The sequence goes on from NZ_JOEH01000018.1 coordinate 75,104, forward strand.
GTGATGTAGCGGGATTCGTCGGACAGCAGGAACAGCACGGCGTCCGCGATGTCCTCCGGTTCGACGTAGGGGATCCCCATCGCCGTCTGGGAGGTGAACGACTCCAGGGCGTCGGCGCGGCCGGGCTCGGCCAGGTCGGGACGGAACACCTGGTACATGACGTCGCTGTTGAGCATGTCGGTGTTGACGTTGGTGGGGTGTACCGCGTTGGCGCGGATGTTCCGGGAGGCGAGGGCGGCCGCGAGGTCGTGCACCAGCGAGGCGACCGCGCGCTTGGCCCAGGAGTAGCCGAGCCCACCGGAGCCCTTGGCGACGTTGTCGAGGCTGCCGGGGACCAGCGCCGCGAGGCTGCCGGTGGCGACGATGGAGGCGCCCGCGCCCAGGTGCGGCAGAGCGGCCTCGATGGTGTTGAAGACTCCGCAGAAGTCGACAGCCACGGCGTCGACGAAGGCGCTGCCGTCGGTGGTGCCCAGCGGGCAGATGGCCGCCTGGGCGACGACACCGTCGAGCCTGCCGAACTCGGCCACGCCGTCGGCGAGGGCCCCGGCCAGGGCGCCCCGGTCGCGCACGTCGGCGACCCTGGCGACCATCCGCCGGCCCTGCTTGGCGACCTGACGCTCCGTCTCCTCCAGGTCCTCGCGCCGGGCCAGCGGGTACTGGTTGGAGTCGATGTCGGCGCAGATGTCCACGCCGATGATGTCCGCGCCCTCCGCCGCGGCGCGAACCGCGTGCGCGCGGCCCTGGCCGCGGGCGGCGCCGGTGATGAAGACGACCTTGCCGTCCAAGCGTCCCATGATCACTCCTTATCAGCTAAATCATATGCCTATTTTTGACGCATGGTCCAGTCGGCGACCAGGTCTGCGTAGTCGCGGTAGCCGCACAGCGCGGCGGCCACGACCGGGGCGACCGCCGCGGGTTCGGCGTCCATGAGCAGTTGCACCAGCACGTGGTGCGGCCCCTCCGGCGGGGTGAGCGCGGTCGCCAGCCGTCCGTCGATCACCCCGGCCCGGGCCACCGAGGCGAACGAGCCCGCCGACGGCCCCGGCGCCTCATCCAGGAGCACCGACGAGATCTGACGGTTGATCACACCGGAGAGGTCCGCGAGCAGCGCCAGGACCCGTTCCACCACCACCCCGACCGCGGGATCACCCGCCAGCCGGGCGGCGTCCACCGGGCCGATGGCCTCCAACTGGCCGACCGAGGTGCGCATGGTCATCAGGCTGCGCTCGATCGCGGGCACGTTCAGGGGTGGGGTCACCCAGCCATCCTCACGGCCCGGAGGCCGCGCGGCACGCCCCGGTTCCACCTGCCGGGATGCTCGATGGACCCGTCCCGCTCCCCCGTTGGAAAGTCGGCCGACAACTTCCTTCCTTGGACCAGGGGGTCCGGTGCGCTCTTTGAGTGACCTCTTCCGCAACGTCATGCAGCTCGGATACGTGACGGACGACATCGACGCCGCGACGGCGTACTTCGAGTCCACGTTGGGGACCGTGGACTGCGTCAAGCACTACAAGTCCTCACTGGGCGGCGGACGCCCCCCGGCCCTCGGCGGCGAACCGGGCTCCTCCTTCGTGGTGGTCGACGGCGTTCCCGCCGAGGAGTGGGTCATCGACGTCGCCCTGGTCAACGCGGGCGCCACCAATCTGGAGATCATCCGCCCGGTCAGCGGCGCGGTCGACCTCTACCGCGGCGCGGTACGACCCGGGCGGCCGGCCACCCTGCACCACCTCGGCTTCCGGATCGACGACTTCGACGAGGCGTCCGCGGTCGTCGCGGCCGCCGGCAAGGAATGGGCGCAGTTCGGCGTCAGCGGCGACATCCGCTTCGGTTACCTCGACCTGACGGCCGAGCTGGGCCACTTCGTGGAGGTGATGGAGCTCGGGCCGCAGAGCGCCGAGGGCTTCGCCCAGCTCGAAGCGGTGTCGAACGCGGTCACGGACGCGGTCACGGACACGGACAAGCAGTGACTTCTTCATCCACCATGGCGAAGGGAACGGGCATGAGCGAGCAAGGTGCGGCCGGGGACGAGTACGACGTCATCGTCGTCGGCTCGGGCGGCGGACTGATCGGCGCCTACACCGCGGCCTCCCACGGGCTGCGGACGCTGGTCATCGAGAAGACCCCGTACGTCGGCGGCACGACCTCCTACTCGGGCGCGGGCATCTGGCTGCCCGGCAACGCCGCCGAGCAGCGGGCCGGCGTCGAGGACAGCCCCGAGGCCGCCCGCCCCTACCTGGACGCGATCATCGGCGACGACGCACCGGTCGCGCTGCGCGAGGCGTTCCTGCAGGCGGGCCCGCGCATGATCGACGAGCTGGAGCAGAACCCGCTGTTCCAGTGGTTCGAGTGGAAGGGCGTGCCGGACTACTTCGAGGGCCGCCCCGGAAGCCTGGCACAGGGCCGCACCGTCTTCCCGCCCGACTTCCCGCGCGCCGAGCTCGGCAGCCTGGAGCCGCTGCTGCGCCGGCCGCTGTGGACCGAGCGCTGGGGCGTGCACCCCGGCCTGCAGTTGATCGGCGGTCAGGCATTGATCGGCCGGGCGCTGCTGGCCTACATGGAGACCGGCAATGGCTCGCTGCGGGTGAACACCGCGCTGCAGAGCCTGCTGGTGGAGGACGGACGGGTGGCCGGCGTGGTGGCCCTGCAGGACGGCGAGCAGGTGACCTTCCGCGCCCGCCGCGGCGTGATCCTGGCGGCCGGCGGGTACGAGCGCAACGGCGAACTGCGCCGCAGCTTCCAGCCGGCGGTGGGCGACGAGTGGACCCAGGGCTGCGAGGGCAACACCGGCGACGCGCTCACCGCGGGCATCGCTGTCGGCGCGGCCACCGACCTGCTGGAGGAGGCCTGGTACGCCCCCGGGCTGGTGGTGCCGGACACCCGGCCGGTGTTCTACACCTCGGTGTGGAGCGGCATCTGGGTCAACGGCGAGGGCGAGCGCTTCATGAACGAGCGCCTGCCCTACGACCGGGCCGGCCACGAGATGCTGCGCCTGGGCCAGCTCTCCACGCACTGGGTGTTCGACCAGCGCCAGCTCGACAACGAGCGGGCCTTCGCCACGCTGCCGGTGGCACCGGAGGTGCCGGGCTGGTTCGACGTGGAGAAGTTCGTCGAGGCCGGGGTCCTCAAGCGGGCGGACACCCTGGAGGAGCTCGCCGAGCTGATCGGGGTGCCCGCCGCGGCCCTGATCAAGAGCGTCGACCAGTTCAACGGCTACGCGCGGGCGGGCAAGGACGAGCAGTTCGGCCGCGGCGAGGCCCCCTGGGACCTGATGGTCACCCACCTGGCCGGAGCCCACACCGACGGCCCCAACCCGGTCCTGGGCGTGATCGACAAGGGGCCGTTCTACGCGGCCACCATCGTCCTCTCCGACCTCGGGACCAAGGGCGGCCTGCGCACCGACGAGCACGCCCGGGTGCTGCGGACCGACGGCTCGACGATCACCGGGCTGTACGCCTCGGGCAACACCATGGCCCCGATGTCGGGCCGGATCTACGCCGGCGCCGGCGTGCCGGTGGGCTCCTCGATGGCCTTCTCCTACATCGCCGCGCTCGACCTGGCGGAGCAGGGCTGATCGACGGCCGGCCGGGCGGGAGCCCGGCCGGCCTCATCGGCCAGCACCTGCAGATGACGCCGCATCAGCTGCTGGGCGAGTCCGCAGTCCCCGGCGCCGACCGCCTCCAGGATGCTGCCGTGGGCCTGCCGGTCCTCCTCGTCACCCAGACAGGCGGACGGCGGGTCGCCGGCCCCCTGACGGGTCCACAGCTCGGTGACGATGCGCAGGAACACCGCCAGCACCGGATTCCCGGCCGCCGAGGCCAGCTCCCGGTGGAAGGCGTCGCCGTGTCCGACGGCCGCGCGCAGCCGGTCGGCGGTCCCGGGCGGGACGGGCCCGCCCGCGAGGGCCTGCACACAGGCCAGCTCGATCGCCTCGCGCACCTCGCGCAGGTCGGCCGGGCCGATCCCCTCGCGGTCGAGGTACAGGGCGGTGGTGTGGATGCTCGCCGTGGGATCCGGAGCCTGCACCACCAGCCCGCCACCGGCCCCGCGGCGCATCCGCGCCACACTGTGGTGCTCCAGCAGCCGCACCGCCTCGCGCAGCACCGACCGCGACACCCCGTAGCAGCCCAGCAGGTCGGCCTCGGAGCCGAAGACGCTGCCGACGCGCCAGCCGTCGGCGGCGATGTCGTCGTGGATCCGGTCGGCGACCAGCTCGGCCAGTTTGCGGCCGCCGCTCCGCCGGGCCTCCGCCGGGCCGAGCAGCAGCTGCCCGGCGGGGCGGCGCGCCTGATGGTCCTTCATCCACTGCGTCGACCACTCCAGCTGCTCGGCCATCACGGCGTCGGCAGCCTTGGCGTCGCCCGCGCTGACGGCCTCGACGATACGGATGTTGCGCTGGTGCGCCCCGGCCTTCTCCGCGTCCGGGTCCTCCCCCGGGATGCTCTGCGAGGCCCGTGCGTAGCGCGCGGTCAGCCGCACCAGGACCTCGATCAGCAGGCGCAGCGCCGCGTTCCCCGAGGAGCGGCTGAGGATCACGTGCAGGTCGTCGTCGGTGCGCAGGTCCCACTCGTCCCAGCGCTCGCGTTCGATCGCCAGGACCTCCCGCAGCCGGCCTCGGAGCTCCTCGGTGACGGCCGCGGCCGCCAGCCGCACGCTGAGCGGTTCCAGCAGCAGCCTGGCCCGCATCAGGTCGTCGACGCTGGTGCCGACGAACTCGAGGTAGACCACCAGCGCGCGGGTCACCGGTCCGATGTCGGGCGCGGCCACGAACAGTCCGCCGTTGGGCCCCCGGCGCATCCGGGCCACCTGGTGGTGCTCCAGCAGCCGCACCGCCTCGCGCAGCACCGACCGGCTGACCCCGAACCGCTCGCGCAGCTCGGCCTCGGATCCGAGCACCTCGCCCACGGGCCAGCCGCGGGCGAGGATCTCGTCCTCGATCCGTCGCGCCACCTGGACCGCGCGTCTGTCGGACGACGGCGCGCTGCGAGGAGTCCCGGCGTCGGCAACGGTGGCGGTCACAGCAGCGCAGATCTCGGTCTCCCCCGGTTCACCGGCCGCCCGACGCCTTCCGGTCGCGCAGCAGGTACGACAGCACCACGTCTTCAAACTCGTTCTTGCGCTCCATCATCGCCCAGTGCCCGCAGTCGTGGAAGACGTGCAGCTCGCACCTGGGGATCAGCCGCATCGGCAGCAGTGCGTTGTCCAGCGGCGTGACCCGGTCGTCGCGTCCGATGGTGAGCAGCGTCGGCGCCTGGATCGAGGTGAGCATCCGGGCCTGGTCGGCGGCGCCGGTGCGGACGTCGCGCATGGCGGCCAGCGACCCGGCGTTGAACAGTCTGCCGAGGTCGGCGAGCGCGTCCGGGGCCGACGCCGCCTTCCAGCGCATCTCGACGAACTCGTCGGTCAGGATGGCGGTGTCGTAGACCATGGACTCCATCCAGGCCTGCAACCGCTCGCGGGTGGGCTCCTGGACGAACTGGACCAGGAGTTTGATGCCCTCCGGAGGGGCCGCGCTGAACAGCGGCAGCCCCACGCCGCCGATGGTGACCAGCCGGCTCACCCGGTCCGGATGGCCGGCGGCCAGCCGTGCGGCGACGTTGCCGCCCATGGAGTTGCCCACCACCGGAACGGCGTCGAGGGAGAGTGCGTCAAGGAAGTCGAGCGCGGCGGGCAGCGCCGCGAACATCGGGTTGCCCTCGCTCGGGTAGCTCTTGCCGAACCCAGGGAAGTCCAGCACCAGCGTCCGGAAGTGGGCGGCGAAGACCGGCAGGTTGGCGCCGAAGTTGGCCCAGCCGCTCACCCCCGGGCCGGAGCCGTGGAGCAGCAGCAGCGGGGGGCCGTCGCCGGCCTCGTGGTAGTGCAGGGGGCCCCGGGGCGTGTCGACCGTCCTGCTGGTGGCGTCGTGCGTCAGTTCGCTCATCCCCGGCCTCCCCGCACCCAGCCGAAGTCGTGCCAGTAGGTCTTCAGCTCGGCCACCGGCCTGGGCCAGGTCTCGATGTAGGTGACGCCCTCGGACCCGGCCGTCATGGTGTACGGGGTGCCGGCCCGGCTGAGGAACACCTCGCCCGGCCCGACCCGGACGACCTGCTTCGCTCCACCCTCCTGGTGCTCGATGCGGTACTCGCCGGCGAGCACGAACAGCATCTCGTCGAGGTCGTGGTGATGGCGCGGCACGGTGAAGTCCGCTCGCACGCGCAGCGGATTGCGGTTGAAGCGCGGGACGTCGATCGGCTTCGTGGTCACCCACATCGCACCGTCGAAGGTCGCCGCGAAGTCCACCGGGGCATCGGCCAGCGAACCACCGTCGTTCCAGAAGTAGTTCGGGTGGCTCTGCTGGTCGAGGGACATCGGAACCCAGTCCGAATCCTCTAGGAGATTGCCGAAAGTGATAGTCACCCGGCAACCGTAGGAGCGGCCCGGACACGGTGTCACCGAGCGGTTCCACCTGACGGGATGCGCCGGCGTTCCGCCCATCGGGACCGGGGAATGCCGCCCGCCGCCCGGTTCGACACACTCGCCGCATGCCAATCGAGAACTTCAGTCTGGTGAACGACGAGGGCTGGATGGACATGCCCCTCGATGTCCTGCCCAGCTACCTGTGGGCCGAGGGCGGCCAACTGGCCGATGCCCCGGTGAACTTCGAGAAGACCTTCGGCGGCAACATGTGGGTCTCCACGCGAGTGGACCGGGAGTTCAACATCAACGGCCTGCGCTGCTCCCCCGATTTCGCGGTGCCCCGGCACCACCACAACCTCGACGAGATGATCATCGTCTTCGCCGGCCAGTTCCACGTCACCTGGGGCAGGGACGGGGAGGAGGGCAGCCGCACCGTCGGTCCCGGCGAGTTCTGGATCAGCCGGGCGGGCACCCCCTACCTGATGACGGCGGGTCCCGAAGGGGTCTCCTACACCGAGACCTGGCCCGAGCCGATGGCCGAACTGCTGACCTACTGGCACGACGAGGGCTGGGTCCGGCGCTGACCCGGCGCCGGTCCCGCTCGGAGCCACGGAGGGGTCACTGCCGGGCAGCGACCCCTCCGGCGCTCAGGTTCGCATTGCGGATCGCCTCGGCGGTGCCGGACACCGCCTCGGCCAGCGCGGCCCACCGCATCCTGCCCACCGGCCCGGTCACCGACACCGCCGCGATCACCCGGTCCCCACCGCGGATCGGCGCGGCGACGCAGGCCAGCCCCTCGTACACCTCACCGCGGTCGAAGGCCACGCCGGCCTCGCGCACCCGCATCAGCTCCGCGTGCAGCGCGAGCGGTTCGGTGATGGTGTTCGCCGTCCTCCTGGGCATCCGCGCGCTGACCACGTCCTGCACGGACTCGTCGTCGAAGGCGGCCAGGGCCTTGCCCAGGGCGGTGCAGTGGGCCGGCTTGCGGCCGCCGCGGCGGGTCGGCAGCCGCAGCGGGCCCGAGGTGACGCGTTCCAGGTAGACCACCTCGGCCTGGTCCAGGACGCCGAGCTGGGCGGCCATCCCGGTCCGCGCCGCCAGCGCCTGCAGGTGCGGCAGCGCGGCCTCCTGCAGCCTGGTCCCGGCCACCGCCAGGCTGCCCAGTTCGAACATCCGCAGGCCCACCCGGTAGCCGCCGGGGTCGCGTTCGATCCAGCCGACCCCGCACAGCTGGTCGGCCAGCCGGTGCAGGGTCGACTTCGGCAGCCGGGTCCGCTCGCGCAGGTCACCGAGGCTGAGCACCTGCCGGCCGTCGCTGAAGGCCGCCATGATGACCGCGATCCGCCCCAGCACGGTGCGGTCCGAGCCGTGCAGGCCGCCGTCCTCGTCGTCCTCGTGCCGGGTGTCCGCCGGCTGGGTGAGTGTTCTCGTCGACATGCTCAAAGACATGGCTTCCTCCTATTCAGGGCACCTTTGCCCTCAGACCGCAGGAGTGAGTCCGGCTGCGGCGCCTCCCGCCGCCGACCGATTCCGCCCTGTCCCTGGGCCGGTCCGCGCGGGTCAATGAGCTAAATGAGTATCCTGTTAGTAGGATCATCCCCGCCGGATGGGCTGTCAAGAACCTTGCAGGCCCAGCAGACGCACAGGACCCCGGCGGCGGCGCTCCAAGGCTGGAGCGCTGCCGCCGGGGTCCTGTCAGGGGTCCGGTTCACTCGCTCCAGAGGTAGCGGTCGGCCACCCGGTGGTGGTTGTAGATGGTCATCTCCTGGTCCTCGCTCAGCCGGTGGCCGTCGAAGCTCGGGGAGTGCATGCCGACGGTGACCTCCTTGGCGTTCATCAGGTCCTGGGTGAAGACCTCGCCGAGGTCCGCGTCGCGGAAGTCCTCGAAGAACTCCGGCTGGTGGTCCCGCTTCCTGCCGTAGTCCGCGACCGGGACCTGGTCCAGGCTGAAGATCTCGAACACGCAGCTGTCCGGGTCGTCGCCGTTGGGCCGGGCCCGGTACATGAACGAGGAGCCCTGGTTGGGCAGCAGGATGGTGTTCGGGAAGACGTTCCACGCGGTGCCGGCGTCGGCCCACTTCTCCGCCGGGATCTCCGGCCAGTCGTAGCCCTCGGCGACCGACAGCTCCCGGTAGAGCTGCAGCATGTACTCGCCCGCGTTCATGCCCTCGGGCACCTCGGCGGTCTTCAGCGCCTGGGCGGCGCGCCAGCTGCGGTCGTTCTCCAGCCCGCGCATGTCGTCGGCGATGTACTGGACGCTCAGCGCGACGCTCAGCCGCGGGTCGACCACGTCGTTGGTGCCGCGGGCGGTCGGGTCCTTGCCCGCGTCGGCGCTGGTGTTCTTCTTCTGCCCGATGCTGGAGTAGTGCGCGTGCCGCTCGTACGTGGTGGTCGGCGACCAGACCCGGTTCTCCAGCTCGGCCAGCGAGGCGATGTTGGTGTTGGACTTGTCGAACCGGAACAGCTGCGGATGGGTCCCGGCCACGTGGTAGGCCTCCAGGAACCCGTCCAGCGCGGTCTTCCAGTTGCAGGGCAGGATCACGCCCTTCTGCCAGCGGATGCGCATGTTCTGGTACTGGAACGGCTCGAAGATCCTGGGGATCGGGTCCAGGTACTCCAGCAGCGGCATGGCGTTCGGGTCCATGGTGATAAACACGAACCCGCCCCAGGTCTCCGCGCGCACCCGGACCAGGCCCAGGTCCTCGTCGGTGCGCGGCACGAACTCCTCGCGGTCCAGCACCAGCCGGATCGAGCCGTCGAGGTTCCAGCGCCAGCCGTGGAACGGGCAGATCAGCGAACCGACCCTGCCGCGCCCCTTGGCCAGCCGGGTCCCGCGGTGCCGGCAGGCGTTGTAGTACGCGCTGACCGCGGTCCTGGACTCGCGCACCACGATGACCGAGTGCGAGCCGATCTCGTACTCGACGTAGTTGCCGACCCCGGGCAGCTCCTCCTCCCGGCAGGCCACCAGCCAGGTCCGGGTGAACACCTTCTCGAGTTCGAGCTTGAGGAACTCGGGGTCGAGATAGCGCCCCTTGGGCACGTACGCGCGGTCCAGCCGGTACTTCTCCGGCACCGCCTCGGCGGGGACGTCACCCTCGAACCACGGGGTCTGCCCGGTCAGCCGGGGCTGGGACTCAATCGAAACGGACACCGGAACCTCTCCTCCACCAAGTCCTGTCTCTGCCAACGGATGTCAGTTCGCATCGGGGCCGGCGATCTCGGCCCCGTCCTCGCGGCGCACCACATGGATGCAGTTGCCGGGGCAGCCGTCGGCCGCGTCGATCACTTCGAGGCGCAGCGCCTCGGGCACGTCGGCCCGCGCGCCCGCCTCGCTCAGGCGCTCGCCGTCGGCGTGCTCCTTGACGTAGGCCAGCCCGTCGCCGCCGAACTCAAACACCTCCGGCGCGTACTGGATGCACAGACCGTCACCGGTGCACAGCTTCTGGTCGATCCACACGCGTACGTCATCGCTCATGGGCTCCTACCCTCGTGGTCTGCGGAGCGCTGCGGGAGGCGCCCTGCCTGCGCCGTTCGCCGTCCCGGCGGCGGCCTCGGCGACGACTCTCCCCGCGGCGCCGGCGAGCGTCCATCGCGTGTCCCACCGAGCGGAATCGCGGGTGACGGGCGGGCCACGGCGGCTCATACACTCGCCGACGCTTCCACCCAGCCCCCGCCCCACCACTTCCTGGAGGTCGGTCCGTGACCGAGACCGTGGCACCTGACATCCGCGCCGGCATCAGCACCGACATCCTGATCGTCGGCGCCGGTCCGGTCGGACTCTACGGCGCGTACTGCGCGGGCTTCCGCGGCCTGCGGACCGTACTGGTGGACGCGCTGCCCGAGTGCGGCGGCCAGATCACCGCGCTCTACCCGGAGAAGCAGATCCGCGACATCGCCGCTGTCCCCACCGCACGCGGCCGTGACGTGGTGGCCGCACTCAAGGACCAGGCCGACGCCTTCGGCCCCACCTACCTGCTGGGCCGTCAGGCCGTCGGGCTCGCGCACACCCCGGCCGGACGGGTGCGGGTGACGCTCGCCGACGGTGCGGTGGTCGACGCCGGGGCGGTGGTGGTGACCGCCGGGATCGGCACCTTCAGCCCGCGCACCCTTCCGGCCGGCGAGGAGTTCCTCGGCCGCGGGCTGAGCTACTTCGTGCCGGCCCCCGAGGAGTACACCGACCTCGACGTGGTGATCGTCGGCGGCGGCGACAGCGCGCTGGACTGGCTGCTGGCGCTGCATCCGATCGCCCGGTCGGTGACGCTCGTCCACCGCCGCAGCGGGTTCCGCGCGCACGCGGCGAGCATCCGCGAGGCCTACGAGTGCGGCGCCACCATCATCACCGACGCCCAGGTGACGGCACTGACCGGCGACTCCCGGCTGCGCGAGGCGCAGGTGCGGGTCGACGGCGAGGACCAGGTCCGGGTACTGAAGGCGGACGCGGTGGTGGCCGCACTCGGCTTCCTCAGCAACCTCGGCCCGCTCGCCGAGTGGGGCGTGGAGCTGGACCGGCGCACCATCGTCGTCGACACCCGGATGCGCACCACGGTGGACCGGGTCTACGCCGCCGGGGACGTCACCGCGTACCCGGGCAAGGTCAAGTTGATGTCGGTGGGCTTCGGCGAGGTGGCGACCGCGGTGAACAACGCGGCAGTCGCCCTGGATCCCGCACTCTCGCTCTTCCCCGGCCACTCGACCGAGGCGTCGGCGTAGGGCACCATGGAAATCGCTTAATCAGTAATCCAATTACAACGAAGGTGGTACCGCACGTGGCCGCTCAGGCGCACCGCAAGCTCTACATCGACGGGCAGTGGCAGGACAGTGCGGCCGACGGCGTGCTCACGGTCCTGAATCCCGCGACCGAGGAGACCATCGCCACCGTCCCCGACGCGACCGTCGGCGACGTCGACCGGGCGGTCGCCGCCGCCCGCCGGGCCTTCGACGAGGGCCCCTGGCCGACCATGAGCGTCCGGGAGCGCTCCGGGCTGATGCTCCGGATGGCCGACGCCCTGGAGCGACGCTCGGACGAACTGAAGGAACTGGCCGTCCGCGAGGCCGGTTCGACCCGGGCCCTGGCGGACACCCTGCAGGTCACCGTCCCGCTGCAGCACTTCCGCGACATGGCCGAGCGGGTCCTGGGCCAGTTCCCCTTCGAACAGCCGATGCACCCCACCCTCGGCCCCACCCTCGCACAGGGGGTCGTCCGCCGGGAGCCCTACGGGGTGGCCGCACTGGTCTCGGCCTACAACTTCCCGCTGTACCTGAACATCCTGAAGCTGGCGCCCGCGCTGGCCGCCGGATGCACCACCGTCCTCAAGCCGGCACCGACCACTCCGCTGGCGGCACTGGTACTGGGAGAGGCGGCCGACGAGGCAGGGCTGCCGCCCGGGGTGCTCAACATCGTGACCGGGGACATCGCCGCCGGACAGGCACTCACCACCCACCCGGGCGTCGACATCGTCAGCTTCACCGGCTCGGACTCCGTCGGCCGGCTGATCTACGCCCAGGCCGCGCCGACGCTGAAGAAGGTGGTCCTGGAACTGGGCGGCAAGTCCGCCAACATCATCTGCCCGGACGCCGACCTCGACCGGGTCGTCCCCAACGTGGTCAACGGCATGACCGCGCACGCCGGCCAGGGCTGCTCCCTGCTCACCCGGACCCTGGTCCACGAGTCGCGCCTGGACGAACTGGTCGAGCGGGTGACCAAGGCGCTGGCGCAGGTCAGGGTCGGCGACCCGGCCGACCCGGCGACCACGATGGGCCCGCTGATCAGCGCGGCCCAGCGCGGCAAGGTCGAGGCGCTGATCGGCGTCGGCGAGCAGGAGGGCGCGCGGATCGTGCACGGTGGCGGGCGACCGGCCGGGCTGGACCGGGGGTTCTTCGTCGAGCCGACGCTCTTCGTGGACGTGGACAACTCCATGACGATCGCTCAGAAGGAGTTCTTCGGCCCGGTCGGCGTCGTCATCGGCTACAAGGACGAGGACCACGCGGTGCGGCTGGCCAACGAGAGCGAGTTCGGGCTCGGCGGCGGCGTCTGGGCGGCCGACCCGGTCCACGCGTACCGGATCGCCACCCGGATCCGCGCCGGGATGGTCTACATCAACGGCGGCGGCGCCGGCTCCAGCCCGCACACCGCGTTCGGCGGCTATAAGCAGAGCGGGCTGGGCCTGGAGCGCGGCGAGTACGGCCTGGAGGAGTTCCTGCACTCCAAGAGCGTCATCTGGAGCGCCCGCTGAGCACCGGTCAGTTCCATTCGCCCCCGACGAAAGGCAGTGAGTGAGATGCAGGCACACATCGACCTCAACAGGTGCTCCGGGCACGCGCGGTGCGCCGCGGCGGACGAGGAGGTCTTCCAGCTCGACGACGTCGGCTACGCGCTGCGCGCCGAGTTCGACGTCCCCAGCGGCGCGGAGCAGGCGGCGCGTCTGGCCGCCGCCTCCTGCCCGGAGCGCGCGATCACCCTGACGGACTGAGGAGAAGACCGTGCAGCAGCAAGCCGTCGAACAGTGTCCCGTCCACACCTACTCCCCCCATGAGCCGCGGCCGCTCGGGGAGTGGAACGCCTTCTTCGACCGGTTGCGCGAGGAGGCACCGGTCGTCCGCAACACCTTCGCGGGCGGCTACTTCGTGCTCACCCGCTACGAGGACATCCTCGCCGCCTACCAGGACCCGGACACCTACTCCAGCGAAGCGGTCACGGTCATGGACCCTGATCCGGCGCACCGCTGGATCCCGCACATGCTCGGCGGCGAGGAGCACCGCCAGTGGCGCCGCAACCTGGGCCCGGCCTTCTCCCCGCGCGCCGTCAGCGGCCTGGACGACCGGGTGCGGCAGCGGGCCGGCGAGCTGATCGACAGCTTCGCCGACCGCGGCTCCTGCGACGTGATGACCGACTTCGCCTTCAGGTTCCCCACCTCCATCTTCCTGGAGCTGATGGGGCTGCCCAGCGGGGAGCTGGAGCGGTTCATGGACTGGGAGGCCGACATCCTGCACTCCCGCGGCCCGGATCCGGCCACCATCGCCCGCCAACGCACCGCCGCCCTGACCGCGGTCGGCGACTACGTCTCCTCGGTGATCCGGGAGCGGCGCGCCGACCCCGGCGAGGACCTGGTCAGCCAGGCCCTGCAGTTCCGGTTCGAGGGCCGGACGGCCACCGACGAGGAGCTGCGCTCCTACTGCGTCTTCATGTTCATGGCCGGGCTGGACACCGTGGCCGCGCAGCTGGGCTACATCCTGCACCACCTGGCCACCCACCCGGAGGACCGGCGCAGGATCGTCGACGAGCCGGAGCTGCTCCCGGTCGCGGTCGAGGAGTTCCTGCGCGCCTACTCCTTCGTCATCCCGGCCCGCAAGGTGAAGCGCGACGTCGAGGTGGCCGGGTGCCCGATCCCGGCCGGCTCGATGGTGCAGCTGCCGCTGGCGATGGCGACCAGGGACGCCGCCGCCTTCGAGGACGCCGGGCAGGTGCGGATCGACCGCACGCCCAACAACCACATCGCCTTCGGCGCGGGTCCGCACCGGTGCCTGGGAGCCCATCTGGCCCGGCACGAACTGCAGATCGCGCTCACCGAGTGGCACCGGCGCATCCCCGAGTACCGACTGGCCGAGGGGGCGGTCACCCGGGAGACCGGCCGCAGCTCGGGGCCGGACACCGTGCCTGTCGTCTGGGACCGGCAGTAGCACGGCCGGCCCCGTACGTGCGGCCCGGCCCCCGCCAGGGGCCGGGCCGCGAACACACCCTGAGGGGCGGCAGCCTTCAGTGCAGCCCGCCGTCCACCCGCAGCAGCGAGCCGGTGGTGTAGCTGGAGGCCGGGGAGGCCAGGTAGAGCGCAGCGGTCACGATCTCCTCGGGCGAGCCGGCCCGCCCGGCCGCGTTCCTCCAGGTGCGCTCACCCTCGTCGGGCCAGTGCTTGGCGATGTCGGTCAGGAACGGGCCGGCGGACAGGGTGTTCACCCGCACCTTCGGCGCGTACTCCAGGGCGAGCACCGTGGTGAGCGCGTTGAGCGCGGCCTTCGCCCCGGCGTAGGGGCCGAACCGCGGGCTGGGGAACAGCGCACCGCTGGAGGAGACATTGATGACCGAGCCGCCCTCGCCTTCGCACATGCGCCGGGCCACCAGCGATCCGAGCCGGAACGGGCCCTTGAAGTTGACCCCCACCACCTTGTCGAACAGCTCCTCGGAGGTCTCCGCCGAGGACGGCGCCAGCGGCGACATCCCCGCGTTGTTGACCAGCACGTCGACCCGTCCGAAGTGTCCGTACGCCGCGTCCGTCAGCTGCTCGCACTCGGCCCAGTGCCCGACGTGGCAGGAGACGGCCAGCGCGCGCCGGCCGAGGGCCTCCACCTCCTCGGCGGCGGCCTTGCAGCTGTCCAGCTTGCGGCTGGCGATGACCACGTCCGCGCCGGCCCGGGCGAACGCCAGCACCATCTGCCGGCCCAGCCCGCGGCTGCCGCCGGTGACCAGGGCGACCTTGCCGGACAGGTCGAAGAGTCCGGACGTACCGTCAGTTCGGTCGCTGCCGCTCACACGCCGAACTCTTCCAGGATCGACGCGTACCGCTCCCGGGCCGCCGCCCGGCGCGCGGGAATGTGCTCGGTGGGGAACAGGCCGGGTGCCGGCTGGTAGCCGCGGAGCACGCGCTTGGCGACGGTGGCCTTGTGCACCTCGGTCGGCCCGTCGGCCAGGGCCAGCTGCGGCAGCGCCGCCCACCACTCGGCCAGCGGCGTCTCATGGGTGATGCCGAGGGAGCCGTGCAGGTGCAGGGAGCGCTGGACGATGTCGTGCAGCACCTGGGCGAGCGCGACCTTGCACATCGCGATGTGGGTGCGGGCCGCCCCGTGCGGCTGGTTGTCGATGATCCAGGCCGTCTGCAGCACCAGCAGCCGGAACTGCTGCAGCTGGATGGCGGAGTCGGCGATGAACCCCTGGACGAACTGGTGCTCGGCGAGCACCCTGCCCTGGGTTCGCCGCGACAGGGCGCGCTCGCACATCATGTCGAAGGCCCGCTGGCACTTGCCGACCACCCGCATGGCGTGGTGCACCCTGCCCCCGCCGAGCCGGGACTGGGCGACCTTGAACCCCTCCCCCGGTGCCCCGAGCATGGCGTCGGCCGGGACCCGGACCTGGTTGTAGCGGATGTAGGCGTGGATGCCCTCGTCCAGTTCGTCGCGCTCGTTCACGGTGGCGACATTGCGGATGATCTCGATGCCGGGGGTCTCCGACGGGATGATGAACATCGACATCCGCTGGTGCGGGGCCGCGTCCGGGTCGGTCACCACGAGGGCGATCAGGAAGGACGCGTAGCGGGCGTTGGAGGAGAACCACTTCTCGCCCTCGATGACCCAGGTGTCGCCGTCACGGGTGGCCCGGCAAGCGAACTCCTTGGGATCGGCGCCACCCTGAGGCTCCGTCATGGAGAAGCAGGAGACGATCTCGCCGTCCAGCAGCGGCTGCAGATAGCGGGTCCGCTGCTCCTCGGTGCCGTACATCGCCAGGATCTCGGCGTTGCCGGTGTCCGGGGCGGCGGTGCCGAACACCGTCGGCGCCCAGTAGGAGCGGCCCAGGATCTCGTTCATCAGCGCCAGCTTCAACTGGCCGTACCCCTGGCCGCCCAGGTCGGGGCTGAGGTGGCAGGCCCACAGGCCCTGCTCCCGCACCCTCTCCTGGAGCGGCCTGAGCACGGCCCGGGACGCCTTGTTGGTGACGTCGTAGGGGTCTCCACCGTGGGGGAAGAGCAGGTCCAGCGGCTCGCACTCGTCACGGACGAATGCCGCCATCCAGTCCAGCTTGCGCTGGAACTCGGGCTCGGTCGCGAAGTCCCACATCCGCAGCTCCCGTCGTCAGCCATACTTGAATCGTCTTACTAAATAATACAAGATAGATGTTAACCCCGACAAGCAGTGCCGTGACATGAGGTGACGAAGATGACGGTACGTCAGGTCGACGACGACCTGCTGGCAGCGCTGCGCGAACAGGTCGACGCGCACACGGCCGCGAGGCACCGGGGGTCGCGGGTGCGCGACCTGCGCCCGCTGACCGGCGGCACCTCCAGCCTGACGTTCACCGTCGAGCTGGAGGGCGTCCCGCGCGCGGAGACGCCGATGGTGCTCAAGGTCGCCCCGCCCGGCCTGCCGCCGGTGCGCAACCGCGACGTGCTGCGCCAGGCGCGGTTGCAGAAGGCGTTGCAGGCGGCCGAACGCACCCTGGCCCCGAACGTCTTCTTCTCCGATCCGGGCATCCCGCCGGAGGTGCCGCCGTTCATGGCGATGAACCTGGTGACCGGCGAGTGCGTGGAGCCCGTCCTGCAACCGCAGGGCGAGCGCCCCGAACCCGGGCAGGTGCACGCACGGTTCCTGGACGCCGCACGGCTGTTGGCCGCGCTGCACCGGGTGGTGCCGGAGGCGGTCGGACTCGGCGCGGAGCCCGTGGTGGGACTGGACGAGGAGATCGACCGCTGGACCCGGGCCTTCGACACCCTGCCCGCCGAACTGAGCGGCGACTACCGGCGCGTCGCCGCGGCGCTGCACGCCACCGTCCCGGCCCCGCTGACTCCGGTGATCAACCACGGCGACTTCCGGCTCGGCAACGCCTTCTGCGCGGACGGCCGGATCAACGCCGTGATCGACTGGGAGATCTGGTCGGTGGGCGACCCCCGGGTGGACGTGTCCTGGCTCGCCTTCTTCACCGACGACGCCGGTCACCCCGCCGCCGATCCGGGGCCCGCGGCGGGGACGCCGGCCGGCGCCGACGTGGTGCGCGCCTACCAGGCGGACATCGGGCGCACGCTGCCCGACCTCGACTGGTTCCACGCCCTGACCCGCTACAAGGAGTCCGGCCTGACCGGCCTGCTGATCAAGCGCGCCGACAAGAGCGGCCGGCAGCTGACCGGCGCGATGGCGCGGATGCGGCCGGGACTGCCGGTACTGCTGGACCAGGCCATGCACTACCTCGGACGCTGACCCGTGCATCCACGGGTCTCGGTCAGCAGCCTGTGCTTCCCCGCCCTCGGCGCCGTCCAGGCGGTCGAGGCGGTCGGCCGGCTCGGTGTCGGCGCCATGTCCCTCACCGGCCGCGTCCTGCGCGAGGCCGGCCCCGACGCGGTGGCGGCGGCCTGCCGGCGGCACGCCGTGGCGGTCACCACCGCCACCGGCTCCCTGGCACTCGACCCCTCCTCGGCGGCGGCCCTGGACGCCTCGCTGAGCCGGGCCAGGGAGGACGTCGACCTGGCCGCCGCGGTCGGCGCCCGGTCCGTCTACGGACTCCCGGGACCGCGCGGCGCGGCGGAGTGGAAGGACCGCGTCGAGGCCTTCGCCGACGCGGCCGGTCCCCTGGTCGCGCACGCGGCCCGACGGGGCGTCACCCTGGCCGTGGAGCCGGTCAACTGGCTCTACGCGGACCTCGGTTTCGTGCACTCCTTCCACGACGCGATCGCCGTCGCCCGGCGCTCCGGCCTGGGGGTGTGCCTGGACCTGTTCCATGTGTGGACCGAGGGCGGGCTGCGCGAGGAGATCGCGGAGAACGTCGACCTCATCACCCACGTGCAGCTGAGCGACATGACGCCCGGCGCGCGGGCGCTGCCGTGCCGGACCGTGCCCGGTCAGGGCATCGTCCCGCTCGCGGGGCTGGTGGAACAGCTGCTGGAGGCCGGCTACCAGGGCACCTTCGACTGCGAGCTCAACGGACCCGACATCGACGCGTTCGGCCACGCCGAGGCCGCGGCGCAGTCGGCGCGGTGGCTCGATGCGCTGCTGACCCGTCTGGGTGCGTGACACGAGCTTAATCAGTATACTCATATCAATTAGTTCACTGCCTTGACCGCCTGATTGGAGAGACCATGAGTGTTCGTTCACTCGGCTATCTGCGGTTGGAGACGCCCGACATCGAGGGCTGGAGGCGGTTCGGGGCCGACTTCCTCGGCCTGATGCCGGTCGAGGGCGCCGACCCGGAGTCGCTGTACTTCCGCATGGACGACTTCCCCACCCGCATAGCCGTCGCCCCCGGCTCCCAGCCGGGCATGACCGCCCTGGGGCTGGAGGTCCTCGACGAACGCGAACTGGACAGGCTGGCCGCCAAGGTCGAACAGGCGGGCATCAAGGTCACGGTGGGAACAGAGGCCGAGAGCGCGGCGCGCCGGGTCACCGGCTTCGTCCGGTTCAGCGACCCGGGCGGCAACCCGGTGGAGCTGTTCTACGGCACCGTGCTCGACCACGTCCCGGTCCGCACCCCGCTGGTCTCCAAGTTCGTCACCGACGGCATGGGCCTGGGGCACGCCATCGTCTCCGCGGAGAACCCCAAGGAGACGGTCGACTTCTACCTGGGGGTGCTCGGCTTCATCGAGCGCAACACCATGAGGTCCCCGGGCGGCACCACCTACTTCATGGGCTGCAACCCGCGCCACCACACCCTCGGCGTCACTCCGCACCCCGGCCCCGGCCGGCTGCTGCACGTCATGGTGGAGGCCGCCACCATCGACGACGTCGGGCTCGCGCTGGACCGCGCCCACGCCCTGGAGGTGCCGATGATGCACTCCCTGGGCAAGCACACCAACGACCACATGGTGTCCTTCTACGTCTGGTCGCCGGAGAACTACGCGGTCGAGTTCGGCTGGAACGGACTGCAGGTCCCGGAGCCGGTGCCGGTCTACGAGATCACCGAGGGCGCGTTCTGGGGGCACCGGTTCACGCCGCCGCCCGCACCGCCCGCGCCGGCGGCCTGACCGGAGCCGTCGCGCGGACGCCGAGGCCCTCACCCCGCTGCGGGGGTGAGGGCCTCGGCGTCCGTCAGCTGCAATTCTCAGCGCGGAGCCATCCGGATCCCGCCGTCCAGGCGGATGGTCTGGCCGTTGAGGTAGGGGTTCTCCAGCATCTCGACGGCCAGCCGGGCGTAGTCGTCGGGGTCCCCCAGCCGCTTGGGGTGCGGGACGGTGGCCGCCAGGCCCTCGCGGATGTCGGCGCGCAGCCGTCCCAGCATCGGGGTGTCCATGATGCCCGGGGCGATGGTGTTGACCCGGATCTGACGGCCGGCCAGGTCGCGTGCGGCGACCAGGGTCAGCCCGTGCACCCCGGCCTTGGCGGCGGTGTAGGAGGTCTGGCCGATCTGCCCGTCGAAGGCCGCGACCGAGGCGGTGAGCACCACCGCCCCGCGGTCCCCGTCCACCACGTCATTGGCCGCCATCCGGGCGGCGGCCAGCCGCAGCACGTTGTAGGTGCCGACCAGGTTGACCCGCACCACCTCCGCGAAGGTACCCAGGTCACCCGGGTTCCCCTCGCGGTCCAGGATCCGGGTCCGGTCACCGCCGCGGCCCGCGCAGTGCACCACGAAGCGCAGCGTGCCCTGCTCCTGCGCCGCGTCCAGCGCCTTGGCCACCTCGGCCTCGTCGGTGATGTCGGCCCGGACGAACCGCGCCGCCCCGCCCAGCTCCTGCACGGCCGCGGCGCCCTGCTCCTCGGAGATGTCCGCGATGACCACGCGGCCCCCGCGCCCGACGATGCGGCGCGCGGTGGCGAGCCCGAGGCCCGAGGCCCCTCCGGTGACGAACGCACTGCTTCCGTCGATCTGCATTCCGGCTCCTCACAGTCCCAGGGACTTGCTGATGATGGTCTTCATGACTTCGCTGGTGCCACCGTAGATACGGGTGACCCGGGCGTCGGCGTACAGGCGGGCGATGGGCGACTCCAGGATGTAGCCGTAACCGCCGTGCAGCTGCAGGCACCGGTCGATCGACCGGCCCTGCACCTCGGTGCAGAACAGCTTGGTGGCCGCCGCGTCCGCGCCGGTCAGCTCTCCGGCGACCCTGGCCGCCACGGCCGCGTCGAGCAGGGCCTGCGCCGCCTGCAGTTCCGCCGACACCGCGGCGAGCTCGAACTTGGTGTTCTGGAAGCGGGCCAGCGACTGGCCGAAGACGGTCCGGTCGCGCACATAACCGACGGTCAGGTCCAGTGCGGTGCGCGCCTGGGCGACGGCTCCCACCGCGATGGCCAGCCGCTCCTGGGCCAGGTTCCGGCCCAGCAGGGAGAAGGCCTCCCCTGGCGCCCCCAGCACATTGGCCGCCGGGACCCGTACGTCATCGAAGGACAACTCGACGGTGTCCTGGGTGGTGAGGCCGATCTTCTCCAGCCGGCGTCCGACCGAGAAGCCCGGCATCCCCTTCTCGACCACCAGCAGTGAGAGCCCGCCCCGCCGGTCGTCCGGCTCGGCCGAGGTGCGGGCCACGACCACGACCAGGTCCGCGTGGTAGCCGCCGGTGATGAAGGTCTTGGCGCCGTTGAGGACGTAGTCGTCGCCGTCGGCCACCGCCCTGGTGGTGATCCCGGCCAGGTCCGAGCCGACCCCGGGCTCGCTCATCGCGATCGCGGTGTACAGCTCGCCGCTGGCCAGTCCGGGGAACCACCGCGCCCGCTGCTCGTCGTCGGCGAAGGCGAGGAAGTAGGGGACCACCACGTCCAGGTGGGTGCGCAGCCCGCCGAGGGTGACGCAGGCTCGGGCGCACTCCTCCTGGATCACCACATTGAACCGGTAGTCGTCCTGTCCGCCTCCCCCGTACTGCTCCGGGACGGCGGTGCCGATGATCCCCACCTTGCCCAGCTGCGTGAACAGTTCGCGCGGCACCAGGCCGGCCGCGCGCCACTGCTCGTAGTGGGGCAGCACCTCACCGGCGATGAAGTCCCGTACCAGCAGCCGGAAGTCCTCATGGACCTCGTCGAACAGAGTCCTGCGCATCAGCCCTCCCCTTCCAAACCCTTCTTAATGAGTATACTAATTTAGTCTATAGCCCGGGAAGATCCAGGAGGCAGGCATGAGCGAGAAGGTCCTGATCGAGCGGCACGGCGCGGTGCTGGTGATCACCGTCAACCGGCCCGCCGTGCGCAACGCCCTGGACGCCGAGGTGGCGGCGGCGGTCGCGGCGGCGGCGGACGAGCTGGACTCCTCGCCCGAGCTGCGGGTGGGGGTGCTCACCGGTGCGGGCGGCGTGTTCTCCGCGGGCATGGACCTCAAGGCCTTCCAGCGCGGCGAATCGCCCTCGATCGAGGGGCGCGGACTGTGCGGCATCGCGGTGACGCCGCCGCGCAAGCCGTTGATCGCCGCGGTGGAGGGCTGGGCCCTGGGCGGCGGCTTCGAACTGCTGCTGGCCTGCGACCTGGTCGTGGCCGCCCGCACCGCCAGGCTCGGCCTGCCCGAGGTCAAGCGGTCGCTGGTGGCCAGGGGCGGCGGCGCGCTGCAACTGGCCGACCGCGTGCCGCAGGCGGTCGCCCTGGAGATGCTGCTGACCGGCGAGCCGATCAGCGCCGAACGCGCGGCCCTGGTCGGGCTGGTGAACCGGCTCACCGAGGAGGGTGGCGCGCTGGCCGGCGCCCTGGAGCTGGCCGAGCTGATCGCGGCCAACGGACCGCTGGCCGTCGCGGCCTCCAAGCAGGTCGTCCGCTCGGCCGCGGACTGGTCCCTGACGGACCGTTGGTCCCGGCAGGCCGAGATCACCGACCCGGTGTTCGCCTCCGCGGACGCCAAGGAGGGCGCCGCCGCGTTCACCGAGAAACGGCCACCGGTCTGGCACGGGCGCTGAGCACCGGAGTCGACAGCCGCCGCGAGATCTCCGCGGCGGCCCACTGCACCTGGACCTTGAGGCCCCCGCCCAGGATCTGCCGCTGCGGCCCGCACAGCGACACCGCCGCCACCGCCGTGCCGGCCTGGAACACCGGCGCGGCGATGCAGGCCGCACCGGGCACGGCCTCGCCGCACTCGGCGGCGACTCCGGCGTCCAGGGTCCGGGCGAGGGCCTCCCGCAGCGCCCCGGGATCGGCGATGCTGCGCCCGGTGCGGGCCCGCAGCCCGGCCCTGAGGTACTCCTCGACGACCAGTCGGGGGGCGTTGGCCAGCAGGACCTTGCCGACCGCCGTGCAATGCGCGGGGAACCGCCCGCCGACCCGCGAGGGCAGCGCGTCCGCGAAGGGACCGCCGATGCGTTCCAGGTAGACCACGTCCTGCTGGTCCAGGACGGCGAAGTGCACCACCTGGCCGGTGGCGGCGTTCAGCTCGCGCAGCATCGGCCCGGCCGCGCCGAGGATCCGGGTGCGGTGCACGACCACGCTGCCGATCTCGAACATCCGCAGGCCCAGGCCGTACTCGTTGTCGTCGCGGCTGAGCCAGCGGGCGCTGACCAGCTGCTGCAGGATGCGGTGCGCGGACGAGCGCGGCAGTCCGCTGCGGGCGCTGATCTGCCCGAGCGTCAGCGGCTCCGACGACCGTTCGAGGATCCCCAGGATGAGGACGACCCGCTCCACCATGCTCGACGGGTGATCGGACACTGGGGGCCTCAGTCGGCCAGTTCGAAGACGGTGGCGTTGGCGGTCCCGCCGCCCTCGCACATGGTCTGCAGGCCCAGCGCGATCCCGTTGCGCCGCATGTGGTGCAGCAGCCTGGCCGCGAGCACCGCGCCGGAGGCGCCCAGCGGGTGGCCGACCGCGATGGCGCCGCCGAGCGGGTTGACCCGGTCCGGGTCCGCCTTCAGCTCCGCCTGCCAGGCCAGCGGCACCGACGCGAACGCCTCGTTGACCTCGAAGGCGCCGATGTCGCCGATGTCCAGCCCGGTGCGCTCCAGCACCTTCCGGGTGGCCGGGATCGGGGCGGTCAGCATCATCACCGGGTCGTCGCCGACCACGGCGCCCGCCCGGATCGAGGCCAGCGGACGCAGCCCGTGGTGCCGGGCGAACTCGTCGGTGGTGATCAGCAGCGCGGCGGCGCCGTCGGATATCTGCGAGGCGTTGCCGGCGTGGATCACCCCGTCCTCCCGGAACGAGGGCTTGAGCCGGGCCAGGGTCTCCGGGGTGGTCCCGCGGCGCAGCCCCTCGTCCTGGCGCAGCCCGGGGGCCTGATCCACCGTCACCAGGTGGTCGTCGAACCATCCGGCGTCGATCGCCTCGGCCGCCAGCCGGTGCGAGCGCGAGGCGTACTCGTCGAGATCGGTCCGGGACAGGTTCCAGCGGGCGGCGATCATCTCGGCTCCCGGCCCCTGCTCCAGCCGGTCGGTGTGGAAGCGTTCCAGCACGGTGGCCCCGTAGGGGACGCCGGTCTGCCGGGTGGCCCCCAGCGGTACCCGGGACATGGACTCCACGCCACCGGCGACCACGCAGTCGTAGGCACCCGCGACCACCGCGTGCACGGCCGACTCGACGGCCTGCTGGCTGGAGCCGCAGGCGCGGTTGAAGGTCACCCCGGGCACGCTCACCGGCCAGCCCGCGGCGAGCGCGGCGAACCGGGCGATGTTGCTGGACTGGTCACCCAACTGGGTGACACATCCCCACATCACGTCCTCGACGGCCTCCGGCGGCACCCCGTTGCGCTCCACCAGCGCCCGCAGCACCACCGCGGACAGGTCCACCGGGTGCACCTGGCTCAGCGAGCCGTCCCGCTTGCCGATGGGGGTGCGCACCGCGTCCACGATCACAGCTCGACGTTGCGTCATATCCGTTCGCCTTTCTGGGAAGCAGCACGGGCGGGGTCTTCCTGGGCGGGAGCGTCGGCGACCCAGCGGTCCATGACCTCCTGGGCGCTGCCCGCGTCCTTGCGGTGACCGGCCGGGATCGCGGGCCGCCAGCCGCTCTGTCCGGCGGGGGCCGGCACCAGCACCTCGCGCGCCCGCAGGTGCGGATGGTCGGCGGCCTCGGCGAGGTCGAGGACCGCTGTCAGGCAGGCGTCGGTCCCGGCGGCCGCCGCGGCCCAGGCGTCGCGGGTGCGTCCCGCCACCGCCTGCTCGATCGCCCGGCGCAGTTCGGGCCAGCGGGACTGGTCGTTCCTCCACCGGCTCCACTGCGGGTCCAGGCCCAGCAGTTCGACCAGGGCGGCGAAGAACTGCGGCTCCAGGGCGCCTATCGCGACATGGCGGCCGTCGGCGCAGCGGTAGACGTCGTAGAACGGGGCGCCGGTGTCGAGGCGGTTGGCGCCGGCGGTGTCCGACCACATGCCGCTGGAGCGGTACTCGTGCAGCATCGCGGTCAGGTAGGCGGTGCCGTCCACGATGGCCACGTCCAGGACCTGGCCCAGGCCGGTGCTCCGGCGCTGGTGCAGGGCCGCCAGGACGGACAGCACCAGGTACATCCCGCCGCCGCCGAAGTCCCCGAGCAGGTTGGCCGTCGGGGTCGGTACGGCTCCGGCCCGGGCCGCGTGGTGCAGCGCGCCGGTCAGGCCGATGTAGTTGAGGTCGTGGCCGGCCTCCGCGGCGAGCGGTCCGTGCTGCCCCCATCCGGTCATCCGGGCGTAGACCAGTCCGGGGTTCCTGGGCGCGGTGTCGTCGGGGCCGAGCCCCAGCCGCTCCATGACCCCCGGTCGGAACCCCTCGATGAGGACGTCGGCCCGGTCGATCAGCCCGAGCACCAGCTCGCGGCCCTCCGGGCTCTTCAGGTCCGCCTCGACGACCGGCCGGTTCTCGGCCATCGCCGGCATCGTGGTGCCCGGGCGGGCAACGGCGAGGATGTCGGCGCCCAGGTCGGCGAGCAGCATCCCGGCGAAGGGGCCGGGGCCCAGTCCGAGGAACTCGATCACCCGCAGGTCGGCGAGGGGTGGCTGCGCCGGCATCGGAACCTCCTCAATCAGCATTCATGAGGTAAATCAGTTCACTATTTAATACCACGATGCCGGCCCGAGAGGAACAGTGCGGCCGCCGCAGGCGGCGGGCCACTTAGTCGAAGAGGTCGACCACGGGCTTGTTGTGGAGCTCGCCGCGCAGCAGGTACTTCGCCGCCGCCTCCATGTGGTTGCGCCAGTGGCGCTCCGCCCCGTCCGCGTCCTTGGCCTCCACCAGTGCGACCAGCTTCCGGTACGCCTTGATGGCCCGCTTGAAGCGCTCCGGGGACTCGGTGGAGTCGAAGTGCCGGGAGACCCGCATCATCAGGTGGGTGGCCACGATGTCCTGGAGCACGGCTCCCTGCACGGCCAGCGTCCGGTTGCCGGAGCGCTGCATCACCAGCTCGTGGAACTGGTAGGTCAGCCCCGACCACTGGGCCGGGTCGGGCAGCGAGTCGTCGCGGACGGCGATCGCCGCCTCCAGCTTCTCGATGACCTCGTTGAGGTCCTGGAGGTCCTTCTTGGTGCGCCGCTTGGCCAGCAGCCGGGCGCAGGCGGGCTCGGCGATCATCCTGGCCTCGTAGACGTCGTCCAGGGTGGTGCCCTGGATCTGCAGCAGCAGGCCGACGTAGCGCGCGGCCACGGCTGGGTCGGGCGCGGTGACCTGGGCACCGCCGCGGGCGCCGCGCCGCACGCTGATCAGGGTCTCCGCCTCCAGGATGCGGAACGCCTCGCGCAGCGTGGGCCGGGACACCCCGAACTGCTCCATCAGCTGGAGCTCCGAGGGCAGCGAGTCACCCGGCTTGAGGATGCCGTGCACCATCTGACGGCGCAGCTCGGTCGCGATCAACTCACCGGTCTTGGGCGCGCGGACGGGCTGGCCGACCTGCATCCCCGCACTCGTGGAACTCATAGAACTCATTCTACTGGTGGCGCGGGTCTCTTCGACGCCGGGTACACGCCCAATTCGCGGCCGTCCCGCACCGGCCCGGCTACAGCCAGCTCCTGACCTTTTCGACCGTCGCCGCGGCGTCGGGGCCGACCGGGTCGACGTTGAGCATGGTGACGCCGGCCTCGCGGTAGGCGGCCAGCCGCTCGCGCACGAACCCCTCCGGGCCGACCAGGTTGGTCAGGTCGATCAGCTCATCCGGCACGGCCGCCTCGGCCTCGGTCTTCCGGCCGGCGAGATAGAGGTCCTGGATGAGTTCGGCCTCCTTCTCGTAGCCGTAGCGGCGCACCAGGTCGTTGTAGAAGTTCCTGCCGCGGGCCCCCATGCCGCCGATGTAGAGGGCCAGGGTGGGGCGGGCCAGGTCGCGCAGTGCCGCGCGGTCCTCGCCGACGGCCAGCACGCCGCCGGCCACGATCTGGAGCTCGCCGAGCTCGGCCGGACGCTTGGCCCGGCCGGCCGCCAGCGCCCCGCCCCAGGTCTCGGCGGCGCGTTCGGGCAGGAAGAACAGGGGTATCCAGCCCTCGGCGATCTCGGCGGCCAGTTCGACGTTCTTGTCGCCCAAGGCGGCCAGGTAGACCGGTACGCGGGGGCGTACCGGTCGGGTGAGCAGCTTCAGGGGCTTGCCCAGGCCGGTGCCCAGCGCCGGGTCCAGCGGGACCTGCACGGTGGCGCCCTGGTAGGAGACGACCTCGCGGCGCAGCGCCCGGCGGGTGAACTCGACCACGTCGCGGGTGCGGGCCAGCGGTCTGGCGTAGGGCAGGCCGTGCCATCCCTCGATGACCTGCGGACCCGACGCGCCCAGGCCCAGCAGGGCGCGACCGCCGGAGACGGCGTCCAGGCCGGCTATGGTCTGGGCGATGGTGGCGGGGGTCCGGGAGTAGACGTTGAGGATCCCGGTGCCGATGCCCAGGGTGGTGGTCCTGGCGGCGAGGTAGCCGAGGATCGACACGGCGTCATATCCGTACGCCTCGGCCACCCAGGCGGTGTCCAGTCCGGCGCGCTCCAGGGCGACGGCCTGGTCGACGGTGCGGTGCACGTCCCCGGCGTAGCGCAGTGTGGTGCTCAGCTGCATGGCGATGGTCTCCCGTGTCGGCCGGGGCGGTGGTGTGGGCGGGGTCAGCGGCGTGCGGGCGGGCTCAGCGGGGCAGGCCGAGGCCTCGTTCGGCGATGATGTTGCGCATGATCTCGGAGCTGCCGCCGGCGATGGTGTAGGCGCGGGCGTAGAGGTAGGCGTCCTGCCAGCGGCCGTGGGCGACGGCGTCCGGATCGCCCTCGGCGAGGACACCAGCCGGGCCCAGCAGGGTCAGTGCGTACTCGGCGATGCGCAGGTTCAGCTCGCTGAAGAAGAGCTTGGCCATCGGGGCGTCGGTGGGTGTGCCGCGGCCGGAGAGGTGGCCGAGGGTGGAGTCGCGGGCCAGCAGTGCGCAGGCGTCGACCTCGGCGGAGAGCCGGGCGATCTGCTGGCGGACGTCGTCGTGCTCCAGGGCGGGGCGGCCGTCGATGCGGACCGCTGACGCGTCGCGGATCAGGTCCTGGACCGCGAGCTGGAGCCGGACCACGGAGGCGCCGACGCCGTTGCGTTCCTGGGCCAGCGAGGCGTTGGCGATGGTCCAGCCCTGGCCGGGGGCGCCGATCAGGGCGTCGGCGGGCAGCCGGACGTCGTCGAGGAAGACCTCGTTGAAGTCGCTGGTGCCGGTGAGCTCGCGCAGCGGGTGGACGGTGACGCCGGGGAGGGCCATGTCCAGGATGAAGGCGGTGATGCCCTTGTGCTTGGGCGCCTCGGGGTCGGTGCGCGCCAGCAGGTAGCCGTAGCGGGCCCACTGGCCGTTGGTGGTCCACAGCTTCTGGCCGTTGACGGTCCATCCGCCGCCGTCACCGTCGTGCACGGCCCGGGTGCGCAGCGAGGCGAGGTCGCTGCCGGCGTCGGGTTCGCTGAACAGCTGGCACCACAGGTGCCCGCCGGAGCGGATGGGCGGCAGGTGACGGGCCTTCTGGTCCTCGGTGCCGAAGCCGATGAGGGCGTTGGCGGCCAGGCTGCTGCCGCTGGGGGGCATGGGTGCGCGGGCCCGGGCGATCTCCTCGGCGACGACGACGCCGCGCAGGGGGTCGTGGCCGGGGCTGCCGCCCCATTCCCCGGGCCAGTCGGCGCCCAGGTAGCCGGCCGCGTAGAGGTCGGCGGTCCAGCGCTGCAGGTCCTTGTACTCCTCGGCGTTCTCGGGGCTGCGCACCCCGGAGCGGACCTGGTGCCCGGGTGCGTGGGCGGCGACGAAGGCACGCACGTCGGCGCGGAAGTGTTCGAGCGGTGTTCCGGCTCCGAGTTCCACTCGGCTACTCCTTGCTGGTGTGCGGGACATGACGGATCATCGCCGGGATCCGGCCGCCACGGAAGTGGGAGGGGCCGTATCGAGCAGGGCGCGGGCCGCCCGCTCGCGCAGCCGGTCCGGCTGGGCGATCAGGCTCTGCGCGGCCTTGGCCCGGCGCAGGTAGCGGTGGGCCGGCAGTTCCCAGGTGAAGCCGATGCCGCCGTGGACCTGGATGCAGCCGGCGGCGACGGCGACGGCGGTGTCCAGTGCGTCGGAGGCGGCCAGGGCGACGGCGATGTCGGTGTCCGCGTCCGGCGGTCCGTCCAGGGCCTCGGCGGCGGCGGCCACCAGGGCCCGGGCGGACACGACCGCGACCGCCATGTCCGCGCAGCGGTGCGAGACCGCCTGGAAGGAGCCGATCAGCCGGCCGAACTGACGCCGGGTCCGGGCGTAGCCGACCGCCAGGTCGGTTGCCTCCGCGGCGACGCCGACCGCATCCGCTGCCAGCGCGACCAGGGCGGCGCGCTGGGCGGCGGCCAGTAGCCGCGGGGCCTGCCCCGGGTCGCCGACCGGGTCGGCATCGACAGCCGTGAGGACGGCCCTGGACAGCGGCCGGGTGGGGTCCAGGGCGTCGACGGGTTCGAGGCGGACGCCAGCGGCGTCGACCAGGAAGAGCCGGTCGCCGGCGGCGGCCAGGAGCAGGGTCGCATCGGCGGCCTCGGCGACGACGGGCACGGTGCCGTCCAGGGTCCAGCCGCTGGCGTGTTCGGTGGCGACCAGGTCGGGTGCGGGGATCCAGCCGTCATCGGTACGTCCGGCCGCGACGGCGGCACGGGCCGTGCCCGCGGCCAGTGCGGCCAGCGCGTCGGTGTGGGTCCCGGCGGCGGCCAGGGCGGCCTGGACCGCGAAGCCGGAGACGGTGGGTGCGGGGGCGAGCCGACGGCCGAGCTCCTCCTGGGCCGCGGCGGCCAGCGCCCAGGAGCCGGCGCTGCCGCCGTGCTCCTCGCCGACCGGCAGGCCGGGGATACCCATCAGGGCCAGTTCGCGCCACAGTTCCGGCGCGGTGCGCCGCCCTTGGTCGCACCATGCGGCTAGGGTCGCGGCCGAGCAGTGGTCGCCCAGGAGCCGCCGCAGGCCGTCGCGCAGGTCGCCCTCCAGCTCGGCGGTGTCGGACAGATCATGACCGGTCATCAGTTCCCCTCCCGGGCAACGGTGCCGCCGAGGTGCGAGGGCAGGCCGAGGACCTTCTCCGAGATGGTGTTGCGCTGGATCTCGGCGGTGCCCGCACCGATGGTGGAGGCCAGCGATCTGAGGTAGCCGTAGGTCCAGCGCGCACCCTCCGGGGCGGTGGGCTCGCGCAGCCCCAGCACCGCGTCGGGGCCCAGCACCCGCAGCGCGGCGCTGTGCAGGATCTGGTCGAACTCGGCCCGCACCAGGCGGTTGACCGATGCGCTGGCCCCGGGGTCCCGTCCGGCCAGCACCGAGTCGAGGGCGCGGCGGCTGTTGGAGGCCAGCACCCGTACCCAGGCCTCGATCCGGGCCAGCGACTGGCGCACCACCGGGTCCTGGCCCGCACCGGTGCTGCGGGCCAGGGCGAACAGCTCGTCGACGACGCGCCGGTAGCGGTACTCGTCGGCGAGGAACGCGGTGGCGCGCTCGTGGCCGAGGCTGGTGCGGGCGATGGACCACCCGCCGTCCTGCTCGCCCACCAGGTTGCCGGCCGGCACCCTGACCTCGTCCAGGAAGACCTCCGCGAAGTGGGCGGCGCCGGTCAGATCGCGCAGCGGGCGGACGGTGATCCCGGGCGTGTCCATCGGGATGAGCAGGTAGCTGATGCCCTCGGCGCCGGGGCCGCCGGTGCGCACCAGGGCGAACATCCAGTCGGCCAGGTGGGCCTGGGTGGTCCACACCTTCTGGCCGGTGACCAGGAAGTCGTCGCCGTCGCCGTCCTGTGCCGGGACCCGACGTGCCCGGGTGCTCAGGGCGGTGAGGTCGCTGCCGGCCCCCGGCTCGGAGAAGCCCTGGCACCAGAACTCGTCGGCGCGCAGCAGCGGGCGCAGGAAGCGGTCCTTCTGCTCCTGGGTGCCGTGCTTGATCAGGGTGGGCGCCACGATGAACGACAGCGCGCACGGGTGCTTGGGCGCCCTGGACCTGGCCATCTCGCGGTGGTAGGCGATCTGGTCCGACAGCTCCAGGGCCATGCCGCCGGCCTCGACCGGCCAGCCGGGAGCCGCCAGGCCGGCCTCGGTGAGGTCGGCGTGGAAGGCGCGGGCCCAGGCGAGCCGTTCGGCCCGGTCCCGGGGCGGCCGCCCGGCGCGGTCGGCCAGGAAGGCGCGCAGCCGGCCCAGCCACTCGGCTGCGGGCGGCGCCGAGCGGTCGGCATCCGCATCCGCGGCGGTGACGGCGGGCATCTGACCTCCTCAAGCTCATCACCAGGTGCTCTTACATAGCTGAGACTACATGGTTAACTAGGTTAGCTACAACGATTCGAGTGAAGGAGGAGCCAACCATGCACTGGGGACTGCCCTGGCCCGGCCCCGAGGTGGCCGCGCAGGCCGAGAAGGCCGGCGCCGCCGCCTTCTGCGCCGGCGAGTTCGCCGACACCAACTCCTACCTGACCACCGGCGAGATGGTCGCGGGCACCACCGGGGCGATGGTGGGGCCGGGCATCGCCTACGCCTTCGCCCGCTCCCCCTTCGTGCACGCCTCCGCGCTGCGCCACCTGCACGCCAAGGCACCGGGCCGGATCTTCCTCGGGCTGGGCTCGGGCACCTACCGGATGAACACCGACTGGTTCGCCACCGGCGCCGACAAGCCGGTCGCCCGGATGGCCGACCTGGTCGGCGCCGTCCGCGCCTACCTGGAGGCCGAGAACGGCAGCACCGTCACCCACCAGGGCGACTACTACCCGATCAACGCCGCCATCAGGGCCC
The DNA here is from genome assembly GCF_000719095.1 of Streptacidiphilus jeojiense. Taxonomy (GTDB): domain Bacteria; phylum Actinomycetota; class Actinomycetes; order Streptomycetales; family Streptomycetaceae; genus Streptacidiphilus; species Streptacidiphilus jeojiensis. The sequence continues at coordinate 106,235 of NZ_JOEH01000018.1, forward strand.
CGGTCCTCGGCCGCCTGGAGATACCGATCCTGATCGGCGCCTTCAACAAGCTGATGGTCCGCACCGTCGGCCGCGTCGCCGACGGAGTCCTCGGCCACGGCCTGTTCACCGACCGCTGGTGGACCGAGACCATCAGCCCCGAGCTGGTCCGCGGCGCCGAGGAGCGCGGCCGCGACGCGGCAGCGCTGCGCCGTTGGGGCTGGCTGATCACCGCCGTCGACGAGGACGACCCGGCACGCGCACGCCGCGACGCCCGGCTGCAGATCGCCTTCTACCTGACCGTCAGGACCTACGACACCCTGGTCGAACTGCACGGCTGGCAGGACGAGGTGAGCGCGATCCGCACCGCCTTCGGCGTCGGCGACATCGAGGGCATGGCCCGCGCCGTCACCGACGAGATGCTGGACGCCGTCGCCCTGTGCGGCACCCGCGAGGAGGCCAGGCAGCGGCTGGCCGCCCGGCAGGCCCTGCCCGACCTGGCCTTCCTCTCCTCCCCCGGGTTCATGGTGGGCAGCCGCCGCCGGGAGCGCTACGCCGCCTCCGCGGTGGAGCTGATGCGCTCGGTCGAACCCGGCTGACCGATGTGCCGGCGCGGCCTGCGGCGGCAGGCCGCGCACCCGCGCCCCCGTCAAGCCGCCGCCCGTCAGGCCGCCCGCCGGGCCGGGCCGCCCGGCAGCAGCACCGCGGCCAGCGCGCTGCGGTGGTGCCGGGGCGTGCCGTCGAGCAGTTCCGAGGTCTTGATCCGGCGCAGGTACAGGTGCAGGTCGTGCTCCCAGGTGAAGCCCATACCGCCGTGCAACTGCAGGGCGGTGCCGGCGACCCGGGCGCAGGCCTCCTTTGCCAGCGATCCGGCGTTGGCCACCCGCGTGGCGCGTTCGACGGCTTCGCCGCCGTCCAGCGCCCGGGCGGCGGCGCGTACGGTCAGCCGGGCGCAGCGGACGTCGAGGGCCATGTTGGCGGCGTGGTGCTTGACCGCCTGGAAACTGCCCACAGCCACCCCGAACTGCCGGCGTTCCTTGACGTACTGGACGGTCCGCTCCAGCAGCAGGTCCGCCGCTCCGACCGCGTCAGCGGCCTGATGAACCGTCAGGGCGTCCACCAGTAGCCGGTGCACGGCCGGGTCGACGACCGCGCTGCGCTCCGGCTGCGCGACCGCCCCGTCGAGGTCGACGCGGGCGAGGTCCCGGGTCAGGTCGAGCGCTGTGCGGCGGGTGCGGGTGATGCCCGGGCCGTCGGCGTCGAGCAGGGCCAGGACGTGCTCTCCCCGGTCGGTGACGGCAGCCACCAACAGCAGGTCGGCGTCCGATCCGCCGAGGACCTGGCCCAGGGTGCCGGTCAGCACCGCGCCCGAGTCGGACAGCACCGCCAGGACCGGATCCTCGCCCGGCTCCGCGACGGCGGGCACGGCGAGCAGCTCGCCGGAAGCGATCCGGTCCGCGGCGTCGCCATCGATGCCGGCCAGCTCCAGCAGCCGGCACACCACGGCGGCCCGGCCGATCGGCAGCGGCGATCCGGCGCGGCCCAACTCCTCGGCCACCAGGGCGAGATCGGCATGAGTACCGCCCTCCCCCGAGCGCAGCAGCCCGACCAGACCCAGCCCGGCGGCGGCACGGACGTCCTCACGGCGGACCAGCCCGGCGCCGTCGCGGTCGGCACGGGCCCGGGCCAGATCGGCGCGGTCCGCCAGCCAGGCCCGCACCGTCCCGATCAGGGCCAGTTGTTCGTCACTGATCATCAGTTCCATGCCACAGCCTCCCGATACAGGTATTTGAGAAAACTTCTTCAACCTAGGTTGCTAAGTAACCCATACCGCCGGATGATGGCGCCACCCCACTCCGAAGAAGGCGACCACCCATGTCCGACACCTCGGTCCACGGATCCCCGACATCGAGCGGCCCCGAACGCTCCACCGGCTACTACGCCCTGGTGCTCACCGTCATCCTGCTGTTCTGCGAGGCCAACACCTTCAGCGCGATCCTGTTCTACAACGCCCTGCCGCACATGAGCCCGCCGTTCACCCCGTCCGAACTGCCGTGGATCGTCAGCATCAGCCTGCTGGTCGCGGCGGCCGCGCAGCCCCTGGTCGGCAAGCTCGCCGACGTCTTCGGCTTCCGGCGGCTGGTCCTGGTCATCGCCCTGCTCTACCTGGCCGGGTCCCTGCTCGGCGCCGTCACCCACTCCTTCGCGCTGATCCTGGTCGCCCGCGCGCTGCAGGGCGGCATCATCGCGTTGCCGGCCGCCGTGTACGCGTTCTTCCGCGGCTTCTTCCCCAAGCGGATGGTGCCGATCGTCGTGGGCATGAACGTGACCGGCGTCGGCGTGGCCGGCATCATGTCGCCGATCGTGGCCGGCGCGCTGCTGGACGCCTTCGGTTACCAGTCGATCTTCTGGTTCTGCTTCATCTACATCGGCGTCTTCACCCCGCTGATCCTGCTGGTGGTGCCGCGCTCCGGACCGCGGATCAGCCGGCGCATCGACGTCCCCGGCTCGCTGATGATCACGCTGGGCGTCGGCAGCCTGCTGTTCAGCCTGACCGAGGGCTCCGACAACGGCTGGACCAGCGCGTCCTTCCTGATACCGCTGCTCATCGGCCTGGCCGTGCTGGTCGGCTTCGTCGTGGTCGAGACCCGGGTCGCCGAGCCGATGATCCAGATCCGGGTGCTCACCAGCCACGCGGTGCGCAACAGCCTGCTGGTCGCCCTGCTGGTCGGCATCCCCGCCTCCACCTGGAACTACCTGTTCCCGCAGCTGGTCAGCCCGGACCGGGTGCACGGCATGGACTACGGCTTCGGGCTGACGGCCCTTCAGGCCGGCTATGTGGCCATCCCCTCCGGCCTGTGCACCACGCTGGCTGGACCGCTGGGCGGCTATCTCTGCCGGCGCACCTCGCCGCGCCTGGTGATGATCGGTTCGGCGCTCTGCGGTCTGGTGGCGGCGCTGTCCATCGCCTACTTCCACAGCCACCTGTGGCAGGTCATCGTGGCGGGCCTGTTCGGCGGGGTCTGCCTCGGCTTCTACTTCGCGGCCGGGCCCAACCTGATCATCGACGCGGTGCCGGAGGAGATCACCGGCGTCGCCACCGGCATCCAGACCTGCATGTCGGCCTTCATGGGCTCGGTGATGCCCATCATCATGTCCATCATCCTGGCCCACAACGTACTGCGCACCGACCCGACCACCCACCGGACCATCTCCACCACCCGCGGCTTCATCGACCTGTACTGGATCATGGCCGGCGCCTGCGTCCTCGGCCTGGCCGTCGCCCTCGCCATGCGGCACGGCCGCAGGCCCTCGGCCGGCGACGAACCCCAGCAGGAAGCCGCTCCAGCTCTGGCGCACTGACGCACGGTCAGGCCGGGCCGGGCTGGAAGCCGTTCAGGGCAGCTGGCGGATCGCCTCGACCACGTCCTCGGCCGACGCGCCGGCCGCCAGCAGCCGGCGGGCCTGGTTCAGCGCCCGGATCCAGTTCACCGTGACGGCCCCGCACGCGGCGCCGCTCGCGTCGGCGTGGACGACGGCGACCCGGCCGTCCGCCTGCAGGTCACCGACGACGACCGAGTGCCCTGCGGGGTCGCGCCGGCCGAACGCGTTCACCTTCCAGTCGTACTGGTCGGACCAGACGTAGTCGGTCGGCTCGTACCCGGCCGCGGCGCCCTGGGTGACGGCGGTGGCGACGTACCGCGCCTGGTCGCCGGCGTTGGTCCAGTGCTCGGCCCGCACATCGGTGCCGTGTCCCGGATGCGGCCAGCGGGCCACGTCGCCGACGGCGTAGACGTCGTCGAACCCGATCGCCCGCAGGAAGCGGTCGGTGACGACGCCGTTGTCCAGCTTGAGGCCGGAGCCGGCCAGCCAGCCGGTCGAGGGAACGGACCCGATTCCCACCACCGCGGTCGACGCGGCCAGCCGCTCCCCGCTGTCCAGTTCCACGGTGAGGTCCCCGGCCTTGCCCTCGATGCCCACGACGCCGACGCCGAAGCGGGTCTGCACGCCGTTGCGCCGGTGCAGCTCGACCAGGCTGCCGGCGATCTCGGGGCCGACCAGCCGCGCCATCGGCTCCGGTACCGGGTCGACGACCGTGACCGCGCAGCCGCGCCCGCTGGCCGCGGCGGCTATCTCGGTGCCGATGAAGCCGCCGCCGACCACGACCACGGGCTCGCCCAGCGCGAGCCGTGCGGCGATCGCCCGCGCGTCGTCCAGGGTCCTGAGCTGGTGGACGCCCGACTCCGGGAGCCACGGCGAGGGCCGGGCCGCAGCCCCGGTGGCGATGACCAGCACGTCGTAGCGAACAGTCGTTCCGTCGGCCAGACGCACCAGCCGGGCCTGCGGGTCCAGGTCCGCAGCGGCGGTCCCGAGCCGCAGTTCGATCCCGAGTTCCTCGAGTTCCGCCCGGGTGGCCAGGCGGATCCCGTCCACCGATGACTCCGACCACTCGCCCTGCAGCAGCTTCTTGGACAGCGGCGGACGGTCGTAGGGGAGCTCGGCCTCGGCGCCGACGAGGGTGATCGGGCCGGTGTGCCCCTGGGCGCGCAGGCCCTGGGCGGTCCGGGTCCCGGCGAGCGAGGCCCCGACGATGACGACGTGACGGTCTGTGGCTGCTTCTGTCATCGTCCGGGTCCTTCGCTTTAAAGAGAACAGTTGATCCCTACAACGCAACGTCTCTTATAGTGATCGCCGCCGACATCCCTGTCAACGGCGGGCCGTCAGCGCTTGCGGGCCCGCCGGGTGCGGGGCGCGGTGGTGAAGTTCTCCCGCCGCTCCAGGAACTCGGCCATCCGTTCCTCCAGGTCCTCGACCCGGTGGCCGGGGGTGCACAGACCCGTGAAGAGGGTGGCGCAGTACTCCCGGGACAGGTGCGCCGCGTCCCATTCACCCCGGGGATCCACCCACTGGTAGGTGTGGTTGTGCAGGTTCAGGAACTGCAGGGTGGCCAGGCGCGGGTCCGTCTTGCGGATCGAGCCCTCCTCCATGGCGGCGGTCAGCAGGTCCTGCACGATGCCCTCGAACTCGCTGCGCTGGTCCAGCAGCAGCCGGCGGTTGACCCCGCGCAGGTTGCGGTAGTCGTGCTCGTAGACCCAGATGTGGTCCAGCCACATCAGGATGTGCTCCAGCAGCATCTGCGAGAGCATCCGCAGCCGCAGCACCGGGTCCTCGTCCATGTCGGCGATCCGGTGGCCCATCATGAGCATCGGCTGCATCACCCGGTTCTGGATCTCGACGAGGAGCTTCTCCTTGGAACCGATGTAGTAGTACAGCCCGCTCCGGGCCATGTCGGCGGCGTCGCAGATCTCCGCGATGCCGGTGGCCGCGTAGCCTTTCTTCGCGAACAGCGCGGCCGCCGTGTCGATGATCTCCTCGCGCCTGATCTCGTAGCCCGGCCCGTGGCCCGGTGGTCTCGCCATGGTTGGTCATCATAGGGCGTGGACCCGCTCCGACCAGGCACGCGCTGTGCACGCAGCGATCGGTCAGCGACTGCCGCGGCGCAGCGCGTCGGCAGCGACCTCGCCCACCAGCACGGCCGTCGCCGCCGGCCCGCGCTGCGGTGCGTCGGGCAGGATCGAGGTGTCCGCGACGGTCAGCCCCGGCACCCCGTGCACCTGGCCGAACTGGTCCACCACGGCGTCCGGACTGCCCTCGGGTCCCATCGGCACGGTGCCGCAGCTGTGCTGGGCGGTGCCGATATGGTCCCGGATCCAGCCGTCGAGCAGCCCGTCCTGGTCCAGGACCGCGGGCCCCGGAGCCAGCAGGCCGGGGCCGTGCCCGGTGAAGGGCGCGGTCTCCAGCAGTGCGGCCGTGGCCCGCACCGCGGCGCGCAGCCGCTGGAGGTCCTGCGGCGTCGACAGGTACCCGTGCTCGACGACCGGAGGCGTCCGCGGATCGGCCGAGGCCAGGCGCAGCCGACCGGTGCGGCGGGGCGCCAGGGCGGAGACCAGGAACGGCAGCGGCGCGCCGGGGAGCGTGGTCCGGCCCTCCATGAGGCCGGCCAGCGGCACCAGCGACTGCAGGATCTCCACCTCCCCGAGGCCGTCGCCCAGCGCCAGGTGCAGGCAGCCGCCCAGCCAGGAGTCCGCCGGTTCGCCCCAGGCGTCCTGGACGCCCCACTCCAGGGCCAGCTGCGGATGGTCGCTGAGACCCGCCCCCACCGCGGGGGCGTCGCGCACCACCGGGATGCCCAGGCGCTCCAGTTCGACGCGCGGACCGATGCCGGAGAGCAGCAGCAGTTGGGCCGAGGCCAGTGCACCGGCGCTGACCACGACGGACCGGGCGGCCAGGCGCGCGGTCCGCCCGGCGTGCCCGACCAGGACACCGGCGGCCCGTCCGCGCTCCACCAGGACCCGTCGGACCGGGCAGTCGCCCAGGACCCGGAGGTTGGGCCGGTCGAGCACCTCGGCGGTGAGGTAGCTGAGCGCGGTGTTGCGGCGGATCCCGTCCACCGCGTTGGAGGGCACCGGGCCGAAGCCGGGCGGGCACTGGTCGTTCTTGTCCGGGTCGGCCCGATGGCCCAGGGCCAGGGCGGCGTCCCGGAACGCGGCCTCGGCCGGATGGAGCAGGCGGCTGCGCCGCACCAGGACCGGGCCGTGGTCGCCGTGGGCCTCGCCGGATCCCAGGTCCAGGTCGTTCTCCAGGGCCCTCAGGAACGGCAGGACGCGGTCCCAGCTCCAGGCGGGACCGCCGACGGCGGCCCAGCGGTCGAAGTCCGCGCGCCTGGCCCGGATGAAGTAGCCCCCGTTGACGGTGGTCGAGCCGCCGGCCACCTGTCCGCGCGGCACCGCCCAGGGGCGGTCGGGGGTGAGCCGGGTCGGCCAGGCCCTGACCGCGCGGTGCCCAGTCTGGGCCCCGGGAACCAGGCGCGCGTCGAGCAGTTCCGGGCCGAAACCGTCGGCGCCCCGGGGCACCGGTCCGGCCTCCAGCAGCACGACGCTGCGGTCCGGGTCCTCGCTCAGCCGCGCGGCGAGCACGGCGCCGGCCGCCCCCGCGCCGACCACGACGACATCGCACGGGCCTGCTTCGAGCTGGTCGTAAGTGTTCATGTCCTGGGCATCAAAGACCCTTCCTGACCTCAGCACAAGGCGGGGAAGTGACCGTCGCGGAAATCCCGCCCCACCGGGACCTAGCTTTTGGCACTCCATGCCAATACTCTGACGTGCATCATGCACAAGCCCTGATGCCCAGGGGCGCTCCGCCAGCCGGCCCGCCCCCACCCCCGGGCTCGGGCCCGAGCCGTAGGAGCCAGCCATGGACCAGAGCGTGACCACCCAGTCGCAGGACCTGCACCGCACCGAGGCCGACACCGCCCCCGTCGCGACCGACGAACTCATCGAGGCGGACGACCTGGTCGAGGAAGTCTCGATCGACGGCATGTGCGGCGTCTACTAGGCCGGGCGACCACTCATGCCCGCCTCCCGCCCCGAGCCGCCGGCGCCCCCGGACGCCGACCGGGGCCTGGACCTCGACCGCCCGTGGACGCTGCACTCCCAGGTGTCGGTACGCCCCGAACCCTTCGGCGCCCTGCTGTACCACTTCGGCACCCGACAGCTGTCCTTCCTCAAGGACCGCCGGCTGCTCGATGTGGTCCGCGCCCTGGAATCCTCGCCCGACGCCCGGGCCGCCTGCACCGCCGCCGGTGTGACCGACACTCAACTCCCCCGCTACGCCAAGGCACTGGCCACACTGGCGCACTCCTCGATGCTGGTCGAAAGGACCGTGACCCGATGACGGCGACCTCTGTGACGGCAAGCCCCGCGACGGCGCAGCCTGCCCCCCGTCTGACCGACCTGTTCGAGCTGGGCCTGGACTCCCCGATCTGCCTGACCTGGGAGCTCACCTACGCCTGCAACCTGTCCTGCACGCACTGCCTGTCCAGCTCCGGTCGGCGCGACCCGCGCGAACTGTCCACCGCCGAGGCCAAGGCGGTCATCGACGAGCTGGAGGCCATGCAGGTCTTCTACGTCAACATCGGCGGCGGCGAACCCACCGTACGCCCCGACTTCTTCGAGCTGCTGGACTACGCCACCGCCCACCACGTCGGCGTGAAGTTCTCCACCAACGGCATCCGGATCACCCCCGAGGTGGCCCGCAGGCTCGCCGCCAACGACTACGTCGACGTCCAGATCTCCCTGGACGGAGCCACCCCCGAGGTCAACGACGCGGTGCGCGGGGCGGGTTCGTACGACACGGCGCTGCGCGCGCTGGCCAACCTCGCCGACGCGGGTCTGCGCAACGCCAAGCTGTCGGTGGTCTGCACCCGCCACAACATCGCCCAGCTGGACGAGTTCAAGGAGATCGCCGACCGCTACGGCGCCCAGCTGCGGCTGACCCGGCTGCGCCCCTCCGGACGCGGCGCGGACGTCTGGGACGACCTGCACCCCCTGCCGGAGCAGCAACGTGTGCTCTACGACTGGCTGGTGGCCAACGGCGACCAGGTGCTGACCGGGGACTCCTTCTTCCACCTGTCCGCGTTCGGCGCGCCGCTGCCGGGGCTGAACCTGTGCGGCGCCGGCCGGGTGGTCTGCCTGATCGACCCGGTCGGTGACGTCTACGCCTGCCCGTTCGCGATCCACGACGAGTTCCTGGCCGGCAGCGTACGCGAGCCCGCCGGCTTCACCGGGGTCTGGCGGCAGTCGGAGCTGTTCCGCCGGCTGCGCGAACCCCAGCAGGGCGGCGCCTGCGCCTCCTGCACCTTCTACGACAGCTGCAAGGGCGGCTGCATGGCGGCCAAGTTCTTCACCGGACTGCCGCTGGACGGCCCGGACCCGGAGTGCGTGCAGGGCCACGCCGAGCCGCTGCTCGACCGCCGCGGCGCGCTGCCCAAGCCGTCGGGCGACCACTCCCACCGCACCGCGCCGGCCGCGCGCAGCGGACCGGTCCCGCTCACCCTGACCAGGCGCCCCGACCTGGACCGCCCCCCGGTCAGCGCCTGCGACGAGTCCCCGCTGGCCGGCCTCAGGCTCGGCTGAGCCGCGCACCCGTCGCCTCCCACCCACGCATCACGCCCAGCATCACGAGAGCGAATCCCATGAGCAGAAACCCCTGGTTCGAGACGGTCGCCGAGGCACAGCGGCGGGCCGAGAAGTACCTGCCCGGCATGGTCTACGGCGCCCTGGTGGCCGGTTCCGAGCGCGGCCGCACCATCGAGGACAACATCGGCGCCTTCGGCGAACTCGGCTTCGCCCCCAGGGTCGTGGGCCACCACGCGGCCCGCGACCTGTCCACCACCGTACTGGGCATGAAGGCCGCCTTCCCGGTCATGATCTCCCCCACCGGCGTGCAGGCGGTGCACCCCGACGGCGAGGTCGCCATCGCCCGGGCGGCCGCCAACCGCGGCATCCCGATGGGGCTGAGCTCCTACGCCAGCAAGCCGGTCGAGGAGGTGACCGCGGCCAACCCGGACACCGCCTTCCAGCTGTACTGGTCCGGCAGCCGCGACACCATGGTCCAGCGCATGGAGCGGGCCAGGGCCGCCGGCAGCAAGGCGCTGATCCTGACCCTGGACTGGTCCTTCTCCAACGGGCGGGACTGGGGCAGCCCGTCCATCCCGGAGAAGGTCGACCTGAGGACCATGGTCAAGCTGGCCCCGGGCGTGCTGCCGCACCCCCGCTGGATGTGGACCTTCGCCCGCAGCGGCCGCATCCCGGACCTGACCACCCCCAACCTCCAGCCGCCGGGCGGCCAGGCCCCGACCTTCTTCGGCGCCTACGGCGAGTGGATGCAGACCACCCCGCCGACCTGGGAGGACGTCAACTGGCTGGCGAAGGAGTGGAACGGGCCCTTCCTGCTCAAGGGCGTCAGCCGGGTGGACGACGCCAAGCGCGCCGTCGACTCCGGGGTGACCGCCATCTCGGTGTCCAACCACGGCGGCAACAACCTCGACACCACCCCGGCGACCATCCGCATCCTGCCCTCGGTCGCAGCGGCCGTCGGCGACCAGATCGAGGTGCTGCTGGACGGCGGTGTGCGCCGCGGCGGCGACGTGGCCAAGGCGCTGGCCCTGGGCGCCCGGGCCGTGCTGATCGGCCGTGCCTACCTGTGGGGGCTGGCCGCCAACGGACAGGCCGGCGTGGAGAACGTGCTGGACATCCTGCGCGGCGGCCTGGACTCGGCCGTCCTGGGCCTGGGCCACGCCTCGGTGGGCGAGCTGAACCCGGACGACCTGGTGATCCCCGACGGGTTCACCCGCACCCTCGGCTCCCCGGCCTGACGCCGTGGACACCAACGCCCTGGACACCAACGCCCTGGACACCCGACTCGCCAACCGCACCTGGCCCGGGGTGCCGCCGACCGGGACGACCGTCCTCGTCCCGGTCGGCTCCACCGAGCAGCACGGTCCGCATCTGCCGCTGGCCACCGACAGCGTGATCGCCCGCGCGGTGGCCGACCGGGCAGCCGAGCAACTGTCCGGTCCGGTCCTGGTGGCGCCGGCGCTCGCCTACGGCAGCAGCGGCGAACACGCCGGCTTCCCCGGCACCGTCTCGATCGGCCACGAGGCCCTGTGCCTGGTGCTGGTCGAACTGGTGCGTTCGATCGGCCTGTGGGCCGCCCGAACGGTCCTGGTCAACGGGCACGGCGGCAACGCCCGCACCCTCGACGCCGCGGTCGCCCAGCTGCGCGCCGAGGGGCACCAGGTCGCCTGGACCGGCTGCGACTTCCCCGGCTCCGATCCCCACGCCGGCCGCACCGAGACCTCGGTGATGCTCCATCTGGCTCCGGAGAGCGTGCTCACCGGCGCCGCCGAGCCGGGCAACACGCTGCCGCTGGCCGAGCTGCTGCCGCAGCTGGTCGCGTCCGGCGTGCGCGCGGTGGCACCCAACGGGGTGCTCGGCGATCCGACCGGAGCCGGCCCCGAGGAGGGGCGTCTGCTCATGGAGGCGCAGGTCCGGACAACGGCCCGACGCATCGCGGCCTTCAGCACCGACCGGCACGGCCGGCTGCTGGATCCCGCCCCGGCGGTGGTCCGATGACGTTCCGTCAACTGCACCGGCCGGGCACCCTGCGGCTGGCCCCCGCTCCGGCCCCGGCCCCACGGCCGGGCGCGCTGCCGCCGACGCCGGTCCAGGCGCCGCTGCCGACGGGCTTCCGCATCGTCCTGGACCGCAACACCCGGGTGCTGGACGGCGGCCGTGCGCTGCTCGGCGGCGCACCGGTCACCCGGCTGCTGCGGCTCACCCCGCGCGCGCGGCCGCTGCTGAGCGCCGACCGCGTGCTGCAGGTGCGCGACCGGGCCGGCGCGGCGCTCGCGGACCGGCTGCTGGAACTGGGACTGGCCCATCCGCTGGTCGCCGACCTCCCCGCGCTCACGGCACCGGAGGTCACCTATGTGGTCCCGGTCCGCGACCGGCCCGGCCAGTTGGAGCGGCTGCTCGCCAGTGTCGCCCCCGGTGCCACCGTGATCGTGGTCGACGACGCCTCCCGGGTCCCGGACGCCGTGGCGGTGGTCGCCCGCCGGCACGGAGCGCGGCTGGTGGCCCTGCGACGGAACCTGGGGCCCGCCGGAGCCCGCAACGCCGGGCTGCGGCTGGTCCGCACGCCCTTCGTGGTCTTCGTGGACTCCGACGTCGTCCTGGACCCGGACACCGTGCCCACGCTGCTGCGGCACTTCACCGACCCCCGGGTCGGGCTGGCCGTGCCGCGCATCACCGCACTGCACACCACCGGCTCCGACAACTGGATCGGCCGCTACGAACAGGCCCGCTCCTCGCTGGACCTCGGCGACCGCCCGGCCCTGGTCCGTCCCGGTTCCTACGTCTCCTGGGCCTCCACGGCCTGCGTGGTCGCCCGCCGCGAGGCACTGGGCGATGGATTCGACGAGCGCATGCGCGTGGGCGAGGACGTCGACCTGGGCTGGCGGGCCGTCGAACGCGGCTGGCGGCTGCGGTACGAGCCCTCGGTCAGCGCCGCCCACGAGCACCGGACCGGGTTCGCCGACTGGTTCCGCCGCAAGGCCGAGTACGGCACCGGTGCCCAGCCGCTGGCCGAACGCCACCCCCGGTCGGTGGCGCCCGCCGTGCTCGCCCCCTGGAGCACCGCGGCGGTGCTGGCACTGCTGGCCCAGCGGCGCTGGTCGGCACCGGTGGCCGCCGGCCTGTGCGCGGCGACCGCGCTGCGCATCAGCCGCCGGCTCACCGGCACGCAGCAGCCGGTACGCACCGCGGTCCAGCTCACCGGGAACGGGGCGGTGGCCGCGCTCAGCCAGACCGGCGCGCTGATCACCCGGCACTGGTGGCCCGCCACCGCCGTGCTGTGCCTGGTCTCCCGCCGGGCGCGGCGTGCGGCGGCGGTGGCCGCGGTGGCGGACGTGGTCCTGGAGTACCGGGGCAGCGCGGCGGGCCTGGACCCGGTCCGGTACACGCTGGCACGCCGCCTGGACGACATCGCCTACGGCTCCGGGGTGTGGTGGTCGGCGCTGCGCGGACGCTCCCCCACGGCGCTGCTGCCCCGGGTTCAGAGCCCGGTGGCCAAGCGGCCGAAGGTGGCGTCCAGCAGCTCCGCCAGGTCCGCCTCCTCGTCGCGCAGCCACAGCTCGTAGGCGGCCGCACTGGCCGCCAGGGCGACGTGCCCGATCAGGGTCGGTCCGGTGTCGGTCGGCTGCTGACCGGACCTGGCGGCCGCGAACTCGGTGACAATGCCGCGCCACGCGTTGTAGCGCAGCGTGGAATCGGCCTGGAGGGCAGGCACATGGAAGATCAGATCCATCCGGCGGCGGTGCCACGGCACCGTCTGCGGATCGAAGCGGTTGAACTCGACCACGGCGGACCGCAGCGCCGCCATGGTGGGCACGTCGGCGGGGACGGCGGCCAGCAACTGCCGCAGCCAGGCCAGCTGGCCCTCGAAGTCACCCCAGACCAGGTCGTTCTTGGTGGCGTAGTAGCGGAAGAAGGTCCGCCGGCCGATACCGGCGGCGGCGGCGATGTCGTCGACCGTGACCGCGTCGAAGCCCCGGCTCTCGAAGAGCTCGAAGCCGATGCGCTCCAGCTCGCCCCGGGACGTCGCCCGCGGTCGCCCGGTCCTGGTCCTGCTCCGCCCCGGATCCAGCAGTCCGGCCTCGGGCCGCTCCACCGGTTCTCCCTCCGTCCGCCCGGCCGCCGCGGCTGCCGGTGCTCGCCCCAAGATACGCGCCGCTCACCGCCGGTTCCAGGATCCGCGTCCATGGAGCCGACTCCTTGACACTGCGCGCAACGCACACAACACTAACAATCGTTAAATGGATCGACCGTTCTACTAAACAAAACAGTCGGCGGTTCATCGCAAGGGAGAAGAAATGACCTTCGTCGTGACACAGGCGTGCGTCGACGTGCAGGACAAGAGCTGCACCCAGGTCTGCCCGGCCGACTGCATCTACGAGGGCGGCCGGATGATGTACATCAACCCGGACCAGTGCATCGACTGCGGCGCCTGCGAAGAGGTGTGCCCCATGTCGGCGATCCGCTTCGACGCCGACCTCACCGACCCGGACCTGCAGTTCGCCGACTTCAACGCGGACTTCTTCGCGGACATGGAAGCCCCCAAGGGCGCCCGGAAGCTCGGGAAGATCGACCGCGACGTCCCGTTCGTGGCCGCGCTCCCCCGCCAGGCGGACTGACCGGCCCGCGGCTGCTCGCGCCGGCCCGCTCCGACTCGCACCGACTCGCAGCAGCGACCGTCCGCCGCAGGGGACTTGAGCCTTGAAGCGAACAGTCGACGGGCCCGGCCGAACACTTGGACAGCAAGAGGACGACGATCGTCTGCTCGCGACGATCGCTACGGCAGGAGTACACCATGGCAACGCCTACGATCTCGCTCGACCGCACCGATCCGTACCGTCCGCCCACCGAACACGTACGGCTGCAGGAGGACGCCCCGATCAGCTGGGTCCAGCTGGCCGACGGCCGTCAGATGTGGGTCCTCACCCAGCACGAGGACGTCCGGGCCATGCTCGCGGACCGGCGGTTCAGCTCGGACCGCCGCGACCCCCGGCATCCGAGCCACCAGCCCTACATGGGCCCCGACCACCGCCCGGGGCTGATCGAGATGGACGCACCCGACCACACCCGGGTACGCCGCTCGGTGGTCGGCGAGTTCACCGTGCAGAAGCTGGCCGCCTGGCGCCCCCGGATCCAGGAGATCGTGGACGCGAGCATCGACGACATGCTCGCCGGCCCCGCCGAGACGGACCTGGTCCAGGCCCTCTCCCTGCCGGTGCCGTCAGCGGTCATCGCGGAACTGCTCGGCGTGCCCTACGCCGACCACGACTTCTTCCAGGACAACAGTGCCGAGTTCGTCCGGGCCGGCGCCACCGCGGAGGAGCGCGGCGCGGCGGTGGGCCGCCTCAAGGCCTACATCGCCGAGCTGGTCCAGGAGAAGACCAAGTCCCCTGGCGAGGACCTGCTCAGCCGCCAGATCCTCGCGGGCACCGATCCGGAGGAGGTGGTCTCACTCGGCTTCCTGCTGCTGATCGCCGGCCACGAGACCACCGCCAACATGATCTCGCTGTCGGTCGCCACCCTGCTCGACAGGCGCGAGCACCTGGCCGAACTGCGCGACAACCCGGAGCGCACCGTCGGCGCCGTGGAGGAGCTGCTGCGCTACTTCACCATCGCCGAGATCGGCGCGGCCCGGCTGGCCATCGAGGACGTCGAGATCGGCGGCGTGCAGATCCGCGCCGGCGAAGCAGTCCTGGGCCTGACCAACACCGCCAACCGGGACCCCCTGGTGTTCCCCGAGCCCGACGAGCTCGACTTCACCCGGATGGCCCGCAACCACCTCGCCTTCGGCTTCGGGCCGCACCAGTGCCTGGGCCAGAACCTCGCCCGCCTGGAACTCGAGATCGTCCTGGCCACCCTGCTCCGCCGGATCCCGACGCTCCGCCTCGCGGTGCCGTTCACCGAGATCCCCTTCAAGGAGAAGGGCCCCAACTACGGTGTCTACGAACTGAAAGTTGCGTGGTAACCATGCGCATCACCGCCAATCAGGACCGCTGCGTCGGCGCCGGCCAGTGCGTTCTGGTCGACCCGGAGGCGTTCGACCAGAACGACGCGGACGGCACCGTCATCGTGCTGCGGCCCAACCCCGGCACCGAGCCGGAGATCGCCCGCGCGAGGGAGGCCGTCAACGTCTGCCCCGGCCGGACCCTCGCCCTCGTCGAGGAGAGCTGAACCAGTGGTTGCAGGAGGGTGTCCTGATCGGTCGTCACTAACCGGTCCTGGACGCCCTTTTGCTTTGGCCTAGGCGGCGGGATAGGCGTTCCGAAGCGCGGCCGGTACGCCCTCGCCCAGCACGATGCGCGTCGCCGCGCCCGGGAGGGTGGGCAACTCGGCCCAGTGGGTGACGGATTCATCGCCGCCGGGGCCGTAGGGCAGGCGCACGATTCCGTCGGAATCGACAAAGCAGTCGTGGTGCTCGGTGCCGTCCTTGCCCCAGTGCAGGGCGGTGAAGTGCATCGGCAGGACCAGCCAGAACTCGTCACCCGATGCCGAGCCGGGCTCGGCCGGATACCGGCCGGTGACCGCCGCCGCCACGGGCGCGCCGCTGTGAGGCAGTCGCTCCCGTGCGTCCACCCAGGTCACCACAGTGCTCAGATCGGTCATGCCCACCCTCACTCGGTCAATTCGGCGCCGCTGCTGCGCCGCTGAGGCTACCCCTCCCGAGGGGTCAATGCCGGAACACGGGAAGGACGAGTCGCGAGGGCCGGGCCGCGTCATGGTGCACGGTTCGGCGGGCGACGGAGGTGGCCGGCATCCGGTCCCAGCGGGGGAAGCAGCTGGAGGTGATCTGGAGACGGATGCGGTGTCCGGGCAGGAAGACGTGCGCCGTGGACCACAGGTCGATCGAGAGGTCGGCGTCCGGTCGTGTCTGATGATCCCTCAGGATGCCGTCGTTGATGTTCCGTGACGTGCCGTCAGCTTCCACGTCACAGAGCCTGGCCACCCAGTCCGTCGACGGTGACGAAGAGTCGGTGACCAGGCGGACGCTGACCCGGCCGACGACCTCCAGCGGAGCCTCCAGGGGTTCGCTGGTGTAGACGAGTACGTCGTCGCGCTTCTCGATCTGCCGCTGGTCCACGGGACCGGCGGGGAATCCCGGTGCCATGAGGACGGCGCCTCCGCAGGTGGGGACGGGATCGGTCGGGTCGTGTTGCCAACTGTCCGATGAGGCGTGCGAGCCCGGCGGGTCGGGCGAGAGGCGTCCACCGGCGTTCAGGTACCAGGGGGTGTCGACGGACTCCGGGGGCCAGGACCGCAGCCGGCGCCACTGGTTGACACCCATGACGAAGAGCAGCACGGACGATGGCTCGGGCACGGCCTGTTGCTGCTTGAACTGGCGGTCGAACCAGTCCAGTTCTCGTTCCAGCAGCGACCCGCCGCCGTCGATGCCGACGGCGTCGGCGGTCGGGCCGAAGTCGGTGTCACCGATGCGGCCGGTCTGGTTGTCATGCGACCAGGGCCCGACGATCAGAGCAGCCTCGGCGCCGGCCCGGCGTGCACTGACGTAGTTGTCGAGACTGCCCTGCAGGAAGCAGTCGAACCAGCCAGCGACGGTCAGCGTGGGGACCCCATGAGCTGGGGAACCGATCGTGTCCCTGAGCGGTGCAGCCGGAACCGGCAGGCCGAGTCGGCGCATCGTCGCGGACGCCGGCGCGGGCAGCTCCCAGTAGGTGTGGGTGGCCAGTCGGTCCAACGCCCGGTCGAGGAAAGCGAGTTGTTGCTGCAGCTCCTCAGGGTCGTCGGCGTGGCGGCGTTGGAGCACATCGGTGCCCACGGTCAGGGTCCAGTGGGTCACCAGCCCGAGTTCGACCGCGCCGCCCCGGGCGAGCAGCCCGTCCTGCGGGTCCGACCAGGTCAGTTCGGGTGCGGCGGCGTGGAGTTGGGGTGGCCGCGCCGCAATGGCCGCCCACTGGGTGTGGCCGAGGTAGCTGGGTCCGTACATGCCGACCCGTCCGTCGGCCCCGGGCAGCCGGGCTGCCCAAGCGATGGAGTCGTACCCGTCCGCGCTCTCGTGCGCCAGTGGTCGCCAGTCCCCTTCCGAGCGGAACCGCCCGCGGCAGTCCTGGACGACCACCAGGTAACCGCGGCGGGCGGCGGCGAACGGGTCCAGGCGAGCGAGCACGCCGGGGTCCTGCTTGCCGTAAGGGGTGCGCACCAGCAGGACCGGCCACGGTCCGCCGCCGGTGGGACGGTAGGCGTCGGCACGCAGGACGGTGCCGTCGCGCATCGTGGCTTCGAGGTCGGTCCGGAGCTCGGTCCGGATGTCGGTGTCCCAATGCGGATGATGCACGGCGGCGCCCTCCTGGTGTCGGTCGGTCAGCGGTGCGGGGTCAGCCGATGGTCAGGTCGTCGACGTAGCCGCGGTAGCCTCCGGTCGAGTTGGGGTTGTCGTAACCGACCAGGATCCGGCTGATCTGCTTGTTGGCGTTGTTGGTGCCGAGGTTGACGGTGACGTGGTTCCAGGCGTCGAGGGTCAGCTTGCCGCACTGCTGGGCGGGGTGGATGCTCCTGCCGTTCTGGTCCACGGCGCCGGAGTCCCTGAGCGTGCTGCCGTCGCTGAAGACCAGGTCGACGGCGGTGCAGGAGCTGTTGCTCGACCCTGCGGCCAGCCAGCTGCTGGTGGCGCTGGACTGGGGATAGATCCAGTAGCTCAGGGTCTTGCCGCTGCCGATCGCCAGCGGGCTCGCGCTGAGGTCGTAGAGCTCCATGTAGGCGTGCACGGCGCTGCCGCCCTGCCCGGATCCGGAGTACATCAGCGCCCCGCTGCCCGTGTGCGCGGTCTCGCCGGTGCGCACGGACGACTCCGGGCCGGTCAGGCCGCAGCACAGGCCGGTCACCGATGCGACGCCGCCGCCGCTGGTGTCCACGGTGTCGGCCAGCGGTGCCGGGTCGGTGGACTCGAAGCCGGAGCTGAAGCTGCTGCTGGTGGTGCCGGTGCCGGTCTGCAGGGGTTGTGCCAGTTCGCTCTGGACGGTCGCCAGCGGGGTTCCGGCCGGGGCGAGGTAGAGGGTGTCGCCTGCGGCGGTGGTCAGGGTGATCTTCGAGCCGGAGACGGTGCCGGTGTCGGTGCCGTTGCGGTACACCTCGACGCTGCCGGGCCAGGGGTTGGTGAAGGTGAAGGAGCCGCCGCTCTGGCTGACCACCCGCGCGTACTGGACGCTGTTGCCGTACAGGCTGCTGGAGACCAGGAAGTTGCCGTAGGCCAGCAGGTCGCCGAACTTGGCGTTGGTGTTGGCCGGCCAGTCCGGGAAGAACTTGACGTCGTTCTGGAAGGACTGCAGCAGCATCTCGTCCAGGCCCGAGGTGGTGACGTTGATGTTCTCGACGCCGCCGCCGTTGTGGTGGACGGCCATGTTGGGATAGCTCTCGGTGGTGGCCTCGTCGTGCAGGTTGGTCAGGATGGTGCTCGGGTTGTAGCCGACGCGGGCGGCCGCGGCGTAGAAGGTGGCCGGCGCGTTGCCGCCGTGCCAGGCGTTGGTGAGCGCGCCGATGGTGTTCTTCGCGGTGGCCAGCAGTGTCGAGGCGCTGTCCAGGCCGACCAGGCCGCCGGGGTAGATGGCCTGGGAGTCGATGTCGTTGCCGTCGTTGTAGAAGTCGCTGCCGACTTCGGTCTCGCGCAGGATGGTCTGGCCGTTGAGCGTCATGGTCGGCAGGGCGCTGAGGTGCGAGACGATGTTCTGCCAGGTCGCACGGGTGGTGGTGTCCTGGTTGAGCGCGGTGCTCATGTCGATCAGGCCCTGGAACAGCAGGTGGACCAGGCCAAGCGAGAGGCCGGCGTTGGTCTGCGGGTAGCTCTGGTCCTCGTGCGGGGCGTCGTTGCTGATGACGTAGCGGTTGTTGGCGGAGTCCCAGGTCAGGTAGGACTGCCAGAACAGGCCCACCTGCTTGAGCCAGGCGTAGACCTTGGTGGCGTAGGCGGTGTCGCCGGTGTACTCGAAGCGCATCACCATGTCGCTGGCCAGGTTGGCCGCGTTGGACTTCTGGTTGTGCAGGGCGGTGTCGGCGCTGGTGCCCTGCGGGGACAGCCCGACCGGGTACAGCACGCCGGTGTAGCCGTTGGCGGTGGCCAGGGCCTGGCCCGCCGACTGCCAGTCGAGCACCGGCTGGTCGTAGGCGTCCATCTGGGCGATGTGGTTGGTGGACAGGGCCGCGTAGAACGGGGCCTCGTAGTTGTAGTTGGTGTGGTAGTCGCCGTTCCAGTTCATCGCCCCGGTGATCCAGTTGCCCCACAGGCCGGGGGCCGACTTGCCGGAGCGCGAGATGCAGCCGAGCAGGTAGAGCGAGCCGTACCAGCTCTTCTCCACGGCCTTGTCGGGTATCTCCACGAACGACTGCGACCAGTAGTTCTGCCACCAGGCGCGGTGGGAGGTGTTGTGGTTGCCGACGTCGGTCTGGGTGAGGTTCTGCACCAGGGCGTCGGCGCCGGACTGCCAGGAGGAGCTGTCGACGCTGGAGACGATCCCGGTGACCAGGGTGGCGGTGCCGCCGGGCGGCAGGGTCATGCTGAGGGTGTTGCCGGAGACCGACTGGGTCTGGCCGATGATCCGCGCCGCCATCCTGGCCCTGGGGTCGCTGCCGGTCCCGGTGTCGGCGGCGACGTCCGCGTCCAGGTCGTTGCCGGTGGTGCTGACCGTGGGGGTGCCGCCCGAGCCGTTCTGCAGGGTGACGCCGATGCTCTGCGCGCTGCCGCCGGTGAGCTTGAACGAGGTGACGGCCAGGCCCGAGTTCGCGTCCACCCAGCTGGCGGTGGTCAGCGTCTGGCTGCCCAGCGTGTAGCTGCCGTCGACCTCGCCGTGGGCGATGTCCTGGACCACGTGGTACGAGGAGCCGCTGAGTCCGGCGGCCTTGACCACGATCCGGCCCAGCGGCTTGATCGCATGGCTGGAGGAGGAGAAGAAGTCGTTCTTGCCCACGTACATGGTCTGGTTCGCGATCGACCCGCCCACCGCGACGCCGATGTCGCCGTTGCCCAGCAGCGGGGCGTCGACGGTCTCGCCGCCGGTCAGCTGGGTGGGCGGGCTGGTCCACACCCCGGTGTACTGCTGCGCGATCCGCCAGGCCTGGTTGGCGGTGACCGGGTCGGCCTGGGCGGGACGGGCCAGGGTGGTGGTGACCATGGCGCCGGCGAGCCCCATGACCACGGCGACGCTCACGGCCTTTCTGGGGTGCAGGCGCAATGTCCCGAGACGTGCCTCGATCTTCATCGGTCGGACCTCTCATCCAGCGGGATCGGGTGGGGAGATGGAAGTCGTTTCTGAGCGCGCCGAACCCGCGCCGGGCGCAGTTGCGCCCGGTCGGTGGGGTTGCGGGTTCAGGGCGGGCGGTAGGTCGGCGCGCGAGCCGGGATCCAGCCGGTCGCAGGGGCAGGATCGACCGCGCCGGCTTCGGTGAAATAACGTTATCGCGAAAGAGTGCTGGCGCCCCGGGGCGGTGTCAAGGGTTCTGACACCGCGCCACGGTCACGGCCCGTGCCCCACCCGACTGCCGCCCAAGCGCCGCCCGGTCTCAGACCGGGATCTCCCCGGAGCCGCGGACCGTCAGCGTCAGCGGGACCACGACGGCCTGGACCGGGCGGCCCGGGTCCGCCATCCGGGCCAGCAGCAGCTCAACCGCGGTCCGGCCGATCTTCGCGGTCTGCTGGGCGACCACGGTCAGCGCCGGCTGCAGCAGGTCGGCGTGCGGGACCTCGTCGAAGCCGACGATGGCCAGCCGCGAGGCCGCCTTGGGGCCCAGCACCCGCAGCACCGTGAGCGTGGTGTCCATGCTGCCGGTGACCAGCGCGGTGGCCGGCTCGGGCCCGTACAGCGCGGTGTCCAGGGCCGCGGCGACCCGCTCGGGGGTGATCTCCCCGGGGTGGACCAGTCCGTCCAGCGACTGCCCGTGCGCCCCCAGCGCGGCGCGGAACGCGGCGGCGCGCTCGCGGCCCGAGTAGACCTGCTCGCGGTCCCCCACATAGGCGATGCGCCGGTGTCCGTACCTGGTCAGATGGTGGAAGGCGGTGCCGATGCCCGAGGCGTTGTCGGACATCACGCAGTCCACCGAGATGCCGCTCATCGGCCGGTCCATGGCCACCACCGGCATGCCGGCGTCCAGCTCCGGCTGCAGGTAGCCGTGGTTCTCGCCGAACGGCTCGACGATGATGCCGTCCAGGCGCTGGCGGCACATCGACACCAGGATCTCCCGCTCCCTGGCCTCCTCGAAGTCGGTGGAGGCCGCGAACAGGGTCAGCCCCGACTCGCGGGCGGTCTGCTCGATGGCCGCCAGCTCCGGGTTGACCTCGGCGATGCGCCGGACCGCGGCCCCTATCGTGCCGGTGATCCCGGTGCGCAGCTGGCGGGCCCGCTCGTCCGGCCGGTAGTTCAGTGCCGTGATCGCGGCCTGGACCTTGGCGGCGTACTCGGGGCCCACCGTGGGGTCGTCGTTGACCACACGCGAGACGGTGCGCAGCGCCACCCCGGCCTCCCTGGCCACATCGACCATGGTCGGCCGCTTGGGGCGTCCCCCGGTGCCGTTGCCATCCCGTGCTCCGCTCATCCAGTCACTCCTCGTTGTCACTGCGCACCGTTATCAGATCGACTCTTGACACATTCCCGCAATGCGCGCGTACCCTCGCGATAACGTTATCTCGCAGGGTGCCCCGGCGTCGATCTCCACCCACCGATCCGCCCCAACCACCCCACGGGTCACATATACACGGGTCACACCATCCCCCAGGAGACTTCCATGCGGCACAAGATTCTCACTGCGGCCTGTCTGGCCGCAGGGCTCGCGCTGGTGACCGGATGTTCCGCAGCCACCCCGGCCGGCGGAGCGAAGGGCGGCTCCTCCCTGACCTATCTGACCTTCGAGACCCCCAGTCTGACGGCGTCGTTCTGGGACAGCTCCATCGCCAACGCCGAGAAGAAGGTCCCGGGGCTGACGGTGAAGAAGCTGGTGGCGCCCAGCACCGACCGTGACGCCTACGCCAAGCAGCTGCAGGCCTCCGGCCAGTTCCCGGACCTGCTGCAGTCGATCACGCCGTCGACCTTCGCCACCGCCGGGCTGCTCAAGCCCTACGACCAGAGCTGGGTCGACGCGAACTTCCTGCTGCCGCTGGGCAACGCCTACAAGGGCAAGGTCTACATCCCGCCGACCAACTCCCAGATCATCCCCGAGGTGTTCTACAACAAGAAGCTGTTCGCCAAGGCCGGCTTGACCGCCGCGCCCAAGACCTGGGCGGAGTTCATGGCCGACTGCGCCAAGCTCAAGGCCGCCGGGGTCACCCCGATCGAACTCGGCGGCGGCGACCCCTTCTCCGCGTCGATGCCGCTGGTGGGCATCCTGTCCGCGGACATCCTCGGCAAGGACCCCAACTGGCTGCAGGAGCGCTACGCCGGCAAGGTCCACTTCACCGACGCCAACGTGGAGACGGCCGTCGCCAAGTACCGCACGATGGTCAAGAACGGCTACTTCGAGACCGGCGCGCTGGGGGTCAAGTACGCCGACTCCATCACCAACTTCACTGCCGGCAAGACCGCGATGTACATGATGGGCAGCTGGTTCCTCGGCTCGGTGCCCAAGGCGAACGCCGCCGACTTCGGCGCCTTCCTCACCCCCACCGCCGACGGCTCGCTGGTGGTGCCCTTCGCGGTCGGCGGCTCCATGGCCATCAGCGCCAAGACCGCGGACCCGGCCAAGGCCACCGCCTTCGCCCAGGCCTGGTCGCTGGACCCGAACAACTACAAGACCCTGATCGAGGGCGACGGCGCCTTCCCGATGCTCAAGGGCAAGACGCTGGCCGACTACAACGTCAACGTCACCCAGGTCTTCAAGGACTCCTACTCCTACGTCACCAGCCAGAACACCAAGGTCTCGGCCCTGGGCTGGGCGACCAACGACGACTCCATGCCCTCGGGCCTGAACGACGCCTTCTACGCCGCCAGCCAGGCCCTGTTCACCTCCGACGACGTCCACGGCCAGATGGCCAAGCTGGACGCCGCCTGGGACTCGGCGACCAAGTAGCCACCGCTCCGGCGCCGGGCCCACCACCCCCGGCGCCGGCCGCACCGCCACCCACCTCCTCCAAGGGAACACGCCATTGACCACCCGAGTCCGGCCGCGTCGCGGCGACCCAGCCCTCGGCGCCATCGCCGTGCTGGCGATGGGACTGTACGCCCTGTTCATCCTCGTCCCCGTGGTCATGAGCGCCTGGAAGAGCCTGACCAATGAGAACCCGCTCCAGGACCACGCCCGGTTCATCGGTGCCGCCAACTACACCGAGATGCTCCACGACAGCGCCCTGGCCGCGAGCCTGACCTTCACCCTGGTCCTGGCCGCCGTGGTCACCCTGGCCGCCAACGCCCTGGGCATCGCGTTCGCGATGCTGCTGAACCGGACCTCGCTGAGCTTCCGGATGATGCGCACCCTGGCCTTCCTGCCGCAGGTGCTGTCGGGCGTGATCGTCGGCTTCGTCTGGCGCTACGTCCTGGCCCAGGACGGCGTCCTGAACAACATCCTGGGCTCGCTGGGGATCATCAGCCACCCGGTCACCTGGCTCGGCAGCCCGCACCTGGCCATGTTCTCCATCGCCCTGGTCGCCACCTGGGTGCTCACCGGCTTCACCACCGTCGTGCACCTGGCCGCGCTGCAGTCCATCCCGGTCGAGCTGTACCAGGCCGCCATGGTGGACGGGGCCGGCCGCTGGCAGCGGTTCCGGGCGATCACCTTCCCCATGGTGGCCCCGGGCACCACCATCAGCGTCACCATCTCGCTGATCACGATGCTCAAGCTCTACGACATCATCGCGGTGCTCACCTCGGGCGGACCGGCCGACTCGACCCAGTCCACCGCCCTCTACATCATCAAGCTCGCCTTCACCGACGACCGGTTCGGCTACGCCTCCGCGGTGGCCATGCTGCTGCTGGCCGTCTCCGCGGTCATCTCGCTGATCGTGACCGGCCTGCTCCGCCGCCGGGAGGTGGACCTGTGATCGCATCGACCTCGCAGCGACCGACGACCACCGGACGGGCCGCCAAACCCCCGGCGCCCGCACCGCGCACCAGGCGTCGGGTCTGGACCTCCAGGAGCTACCTGGTCGCGGCCGGGCTGCTGACCCTGGCGTTCGTCAGCCCGATCTACCTCACCATCGTCAACGCCTTCAAGACGCAGGACCAGATCGTCAAGAACCCGGCCGCGCCGCCCGCGCCGCCGACCCTGCACAACCTCACCGACGCCCTGTCGCGCCCGGACCGGATCATCCAGATCGGCCTGACCAACTCGGCCGTCACCGTCATCGCCTCGGTGCTGCTGATCATCCCGCTCGGCGCCGCCTTCAGCTTCTGGCTCAGCCGCCGCCCGGCCCGCTTCCGCCGGATCGTCCTGGCCTGCTTCTCGGCCGGCCTGATGATCCCGCCGGCGGTACTGCTGCTGCCCACCATCCGGATCCTGACGCTGCTCCACCTGGACCACACCTATCCGGGGCTGATCCTGGCCAACGTCGGCGGCGGCTACCTGTCCTTCGCGGTCTTCGTCTACTCCGGCTTCCTGCGCTCCATCCCCGCCGAGATCGTCGAGGCCGCCACCGTGGACGGGGCCGGGACGCTGCGGATCTGGTGGACCATCATCATGCCGCTGCTGCGGCCGGCCACCGCGACCGTCACCATCTTCCTGTCGCTGTGGATCTGGAACGACTTCATGAACCCGCAGTTCATCCTCGGCCCGCTGCACGGGCAGACCATCACCACCGGCCTGTACCTCTCGGTGGGCCAGTACTCCACCAACTACGCCCAGCTGTTCGGCGTGATGTTCCTGGCCGCGGTGATCCCGGTCGCCGGATACCTGGCCCTGCAGAAGCAGTTCATCGCCGGCCTGACCTCGGGAGCCACCAAGTGACCCGCACCACCTTCGGCGTCCCCGACCTGGACGACGTCGCCGGCCACTGGGTGGACGCGGACGAGATCGCCCATCTGCCCTCGCTGCGCAACCAGTTGGGGCAGAGCCACGTCAACTCCGACCTGGCGTCCACCTCCTGGCTGGTCGCTCCCCCGTTCACCCTCGGCTACCACACCGGCGAACTGCGGGTCGACGGCCGCACCCCGGCCGCCCAGCGCTTCCGCTGGAAGCCCTGGGGCGTGCTGCGCGAACACCGCGGCGACGGGCTGCTGATACGCACCGACACCCGGATGGCCCTCTCCCGCGACCTGCTGCTGTGGCAGATCTCGGTCACCAACGAGGGCGACCGGGCCAGGACCGTCGAACTGTCCCAGGACCTGTACGCGATGGTCGCGCACACCGAGACCGGCTACGGCTGGCTCTACGACGTGCCCTGGAACCACGGCAACCACCACGACTTCATGGCCCTGGAGCGGATCCGCGCCACCACCGGCGGCCGCGCCCCGTCCTACCTGCTCTCGCCGGCACCGCGGCTGCTGCGGCTGGGCAGGCCGCGCGTCCCCGGCATCCAGCGCGACGAGGACACCGGCCCGATGCTGCTGGACGACGCGCTGCCCTCGCACTTCAGCCCCGACAAGGAACCCGAACCCAGAACCGGCGTGGCCGCAACGGTGCGCTCGCTCCAGGTCAGCTCCGGCGACGGCGGCCCCGGCCCGGTCCTGGACGTCGACGGGCCGGTCACGCTCACCCCCGACGACGAGGCGGCCTTCGACGCCTTCGTGCTCACCCCCGGCACGGCCGTCAGTTTCGACCTGCGCCTGGACGCCGCCGGGCAGTCCGGCACCGTGCTGACCCACGGCAACCACCCCGACTCGCTGCAGATCGGCGTCGAGGACGGCCGGCTGTGGCTCGGCATCACCGGGGAGCGCGAGTACGGCACCGAGGCCCTGCCCGACGGGACCTGGAACCGCGTCAGCGCCAATGTCGAGGCCGACCACGCGGTACTCACCGTCGACGGGAAGGAGGTCGCCCGGACCCGGCACTGGACCGAATCGCACCGCTGGACCTCCCGGACCACCGAGGACCCCGACCCCCAACTCACCGTCGAGGACACCCGCTCGGCGGCGCGGGCCGGCTACGCCTTCTCCGGGCCCTCCCCCGCCCTCAGCTCCCTCGGCGCCGGCGGCCGCGCGACCTGGACCCTCGACGTCGAACCCGGCCAGACCCTGACCCTCGGCATCGCCTGCGCCTACGGCACCGACACCGACCAGGTACTCGCCCAGGCCCGGGCTGCCGCACAGGACTTCGAGGCCACGCTGCGCGCCGGGGAGGACGGCTGGCACCGGCACTGGACCCAGATGTTCACCCCCGGCAACCCCGACTTCTCCGGGCACCTGCCGACCCTGGACACCCAGGACGCCGGCCTGGCCAAGACCTACTACATGGGCGCCCTGCAACTGCTCTACATGCGCAACACCCGGATCCGGCCCGGCGAGCCGGTGTTCCTCACCGGCGGACCGCGCCTGGGCCCGACCACCACCTACTTCTGGGACCACAGCGAGTGGAGCCGGATGTACGCGCTACTGGAACCGGCCGGGCTGCGGTCCTGGCTGCTGCGCGTCCTGGCCGGCCCCTACCGGGAGTCCTTCGGCATCGACGCCCGCAGCGGCGGCCCCCTGGGCAACGCCTACAGCGCCAACGACCACGCCCTGTTCCGCCTGATCGAGCACTATGTGTGCATCACCGGCGACACCGGCTTCCTGGACACACCCGCCGGCGCGGCGACCGTCCTGGAACACCTGGAGCGCCTCGGCTTCGGCTGGCGCGACCGGCGCCGCCCCGCCACCGGCGGAGTGCTCGCCGACTTCGGCGACGACCCCTGGCAGCTGCTGGAGTGCGTACCCAGCTACACCGGTGTGGTCGCCTCCTTCAACGGCGCCTACGTCGGCACCACCCGCTCCCTGGCCGGCCTGTACCGGCGGCGAGGCCGCCACCAGGACGCCGACCGGGCCGAGGCCGAGGCCCGGCAGCTCGCCGACGCGGTCCTGGACCTCTACGCCGGGGACGGCCGCTGGCACATACGCCGACCGGACGCGACCGACACCATCGGCCACTGCCTGGACTTCGGTCTGGTCGCCGCCTCCCTGCACGAGGACCTGGACCCCCGGGTGCGGCGCGAGATGGCCGACTTCGTCGAGAGCGACCTGCTGGTCGCCGGCTGGATGCGGGCACTGAGCCCGAACGACCCGATCGCCGCCACCTCCGACCGCCCCGACCACGGCGCCGGCGGCGCCTTCTGCGCCTGGCCCGGCGTCACCGCCCACGGCCTGGCCCGGCTCGGCTTCCGCGACCGGGCGCTCGCGCTGCTGCGCGACCTCTCCTCGGCCGCCTCCGGCGGCCTGTGGGGGCAGGCCATGGAGATCGTCACCGGCCCGGACGGACGACCGCGGGCCCGGGTCGCCGAACGGGGTGTCTCCAATCGGGAGACAATCGCCGGAGCCGCCGGGGCGGAGGCGGTGATGTCCGCGCTCTTCGACCTCAACCCGTCCTTCGCCGACGGCGGGGACCCGGAATCCCTCCCCGACTCGATCACCGTGGACGGCATCGGCACGCTCAGCGGCATCCGCCGTCGCCCGCACAGCGCCTGACCCTGCGTCAACACGCCCGCACACCCACGCAACCCCCGTTTCGAAAGGCCCGGCACATCGCGATGTCGCCTGTACACAGCTACGAAGCCGAACCCTGTCACGCAGTCACCGCAGCGGTCGGATCCGGATACCGGCAGGCCGTGGCCCGGCTGACCCCGGGTCAGGTCCTCGCCGTCGACGGGCCGGTCGCCGTCGACTGGGAGGCCCTGGCCACCGGGATCCGCGACGCCCTCGCCGAGCGCGGACTGGACGTGCACCAGGTCGACATGCGCGAGCACTTCGCCGCCTGGGAGGACATCCTCGCGCTCACCGCCTCCGCCGAGCTGGCCGACGACCCCGACTTCGCGCCGCTGTCGCAGGCCGGGATGGCGGACTTCTTCCGGGCGGTACCGCAGCCGGCGGCATCCGCCGACGCCGTCACCGTGGTCCTCGGCCCCGGCGCCTCGCTGCCGGCCCACGACCTCCTCTGGTACGCCGACCTGCCCAAACGCTACGCCGAGGCGCAGATCACAGCGGGCACCGGCGACAACCTGGGGCAACCGGCCGGCACCGGGGCCGGGACCACGCGCCGCCTGTTCTACATCGACTGGCCGGTGCTCGACCGTCACCGCGACTCGCTCGCCGACCGGATCGACCTGTGGCTGGACACCCAACACCAGCACGGTCCGACCTGGCTGGAGGGGCCGGTGCTGCGCCAGGCCCTGACCGACCTCGCCGGGCAGCCGTTCCGGACCCGCCCCACCTTCAACACCACCTCCTGGGGCGGGCACTGGGCTCAGCAGGAGCTGGGCATGAACCCCAAGGCCCCCAACACCGCGCTCGGTTACGAACTCATCGCCCCGGAGAGCGGGATCCTGGTCGGAGGCCCGGACGGCCCGCGCGTCGAGGTGCCGCTGCAACTCCTGGTGGCCGTCCACCCCGAGCAGGTCCTGGGCGAACCGGTGCACGCGGCCTTCGGCACGTCCTTCCCCATCCGCTTCGACTACCTCGACACGGTCGGCGGCGGCAACCTCTCCGTGCACTGCCACCCGCAGTCCGACTACATGCAGCGGGTGTTCGGCTGGCCCTACACCCAGCACGAGACCTACTACATGATGGTCGGAGGCCCCGACCGCAAGGTGTTCCTGGGCCTGCAGCAGGACGCCGACCTGGACGCCTTCCGGAACGAGGCCGACCGGGCGGTTCACGACGGCGTGGCCTTCGACATCGAACGCTACGTGCAGACCTTCCCCGCCGAACAGCACCAGCTGTTCCTGATCCCCGGCGGCACCCCGCACGGCAGCGGCGAGGGCAACGTCGTCCTGGAGATCAGCGCCACGCCCTACCTCTACAGCCTGCGCTTCTACGACTGGCTGCGAAAGGACCGCGAGGGCAGGCAGCGCCCGGTCCACGTCGGCCACGCCTTCCGGAACCTGGACCCGGCCCGATCGGGCGACGCGGTCTCCCGCGACCTGGTGCAGCACCCGGCGACGCTGCGCTCCGGCGACGGCTGGAACGAGGACGTCATCGGCCGGCTGCCGGAGATGTTCTTCGAGGTGCGGCGGTTCGAACTGGCCGCGGACAGCGCCGCGGACGACACCACGGACGGACGGTTCCACATCCTCAACGTCGTCGAGGGCGACGGCCTGCTGCTCGAGACGCACGGCGGACACCGCTACGAACTGGCCTACGCCGAGACGCTGACCGTGCCCGCCTCGGTGGGCGACTACCGGGTCCGGGCCCTCGGCGCCGACCCGGTGCGCTACGTCAAGGCGTTCGTCCGGTGACCTCCGACGCAGCGACCACGGTGTCGGTGATGGACGTCGGCGGCACCCATGTGACGGCTGCTCAGGTGGAGGTCGCCGCGGGCGGCCTGCACCTGGGCCCCTCCTTCCGCGAGCCGCTGGACAGCGCGGCCGGCACGGACGAGTTCGTGGCCGCGCTGGTCCGCTGCGCGGGACGGCTGCCCGGGCCGGCCGCGCGGCACTGGACCATCGCGCTGCCCGGTCCGTTCGACTACGAGCGCGGCATCGGACGCTACCAGGACGTCGGCAAGTTCGACGCGCTGCGCGGCTTCGACCTGCGCGCCGCCCTCACCGACCACCTGCCCGGCCGCCCCACCCTGGGCTTCTGCAACGACGCGGACGCCTTCGCCTACGGCGAGTGGCAGGCCGGCGCCGCGCGGGGACACCGCACGGTCGCCGGGCTCACCCTGGGCACCGGTGTCGGCTCCTGCTTCCTGCGCGAGGGCGGCATCGTGCGGCAGGGCCCCGGAATCCCGCCCGGCGGCCGGATCGACCTGATGGAGTATCAGGGTCGGCCCCTGGAGGAGACGGTGTCCCGCCGCGCGCTGCGGCGTGCCTACGCCCAAGGCACTGGCGCCCGGCAGGAGGCGGACCCGCCCGGGGAGCCCGACGTCCGCGAGATAGCCGAACGGGCCCGGGCCGGTGACGACGTCGCAGCCCGGGTCCTCACCAACGCCTTCCACGCGCTGGGGCAGGCGCTCGGTCCGATGCTCGCCGCATTCGCCCCGGACGTCCTGGTGATCGGCGGATCCATCGCCACCTCGTGGGACCTGGTCGCCCCACCCCTGCGCGAGGGCATCGCCGACGCCGAGCACGGGGATGGCGGGACCGTCGTCGCCGCCGCACAACTCGACTGGCGGGCACCGCTGTTGGGTGCGGCCTATCTCGCGGCGACCCCGGTCCTGGCAGAGGCTGCCAGCCGCACCTGACGGCGCCTCACCACACAGCGAGAATCACAGTCTCACTTATGCCTAGCAGGGTTCTCAGTCCTGTGCTTTGCTGTGCTCGCCCGGCGAGAGACGGTGCGAGGCGGAGTACGGAGGCAGTGGTGGCGACCTATGTACTGGTGCACGGTGGCGGGCACGGCGGCTGGTGCTGGCAGCGGCTGACGCCCCTGCTCCGAGCGGCGGGGCACGAGGTGTACACGCCCACGCTGACCGGCCTGGGCGAACGTGCGCACCTGCTGAGCCCGGACATCGACCTGGACACCCATATCGCGGACGTCGTGGGCGTGTTGACGTACGAGGGCCTCACCGAGGTGGTCCTGGTGGGGCACAGCTACGGCGGAATGGTCATCACCGGGGTCGCTGACCGGGCGGCCGACCGGGTCGGCCGCCTGGTCTACCTGGACGCCGCGATCCCCGAGGACGGACAGTCCCTGGTCGCCGTGGCCGGCATGCTGATGGCCGCGGCCCGGGCCGGATCCCGGGTGGTGGACGGCGTCGAACTGGTGCTGTGGCCGGACTCCGACGCCGTCCGGTACTACGGGGTGACCGACCCTGACGATGTGTCATGGATGTGGGACAAGCTCACACCGCATCCGTGGAAGTGCTTCGAGCAGCCGCTGCGGCTCAACGACCCGGCCGCGCTCACGCGGATCCCGCGCGCCGAGATCCACACCACGTCGTCCCTGGCGATGTCGCCCCCGGGCACGGCCGAGGCCCTGGCCGGGAAGGAACAGACCTGGGTGGTCGACGCCGGCCACGACCTGATGGTGACCGCACCCAAGGCGGTCGCCGAGATCCTGTTGGGTCTGGTCTAAGCGATGGGGAAGTCGAAGTACGTGTCCGGGTGGGCCTCGTCCTTCAGCGTGTAGTGCCACCACTCGCAGGCGTACGAGCTGAACCCGCTGGTTTCCATGACGGCGCGCAGGCACTGCCGGTTCCTCACCTCCACCGGCGCGATCCCCTGGGCGCCATGATGGGAGATCGAATCCATCAGGTCGTGGTCCCCGCCCATCGCGGCGAGTTCACCGGTGGCCAGGTGAAAGAGCGTCAGGTCGACGGTGCTGCCCCGGCTGTGGCCCGACCTCGCTGCGACGTAGCCGCGCTCGAACATCTCGGCCCTGGCGATGTTCGGGTAGTACCGGGGCTTGGTCCGGCCGTCCTCCGGCTGTTCCGACCAGCGCAGGAAGCAGTCCACGGCGCGTTGCGGGCGGTAGCCGTCCCAGAGCAGCAGGCCGAAACCCTGTGCTTCGGCCTCCTCCCGCGCCCTGTCCAGGGCCGCGCACAGCGTCCTGGTCCCGACGATCCGATTGGCCAGGTATCCGTCCACCGGTTTGCCGGTGAAGTTGTCCCAGGTGGCGTACTTGGCGTCCCAGCGTATGCCGGGCACCAGCTCGTCCACGAAGACGAAGTCGTCGTTCATCGGCTCTTCCCGCTCAGGGCCAGCGACACCATCCGGTCGATCACCTCGGTCAGCGGCAGGCCTGCGGCCGCCATCATCCTGGGGTAACGGCTGTAGGAGGTCAGCCCGGGCAGGGTGTTGACCTCGTTGAGGACCACGGTTCCGTCGTCCTTGAGGAAGAGGTCCACCCGCGACAGCCCCCTGCACCCCAGGGCGCGGTACACGGCCTTGGCCGTCTCCTGCACCAGCGACCGCAACTGCGCCGGGATGTCGGCGGGAACGATGGGCGTCGAGTTGTCGGAGCCGCTCTCGGGCTCGTTCTCCTGGTGGATCCGGAAGAAGCCGTGCGAGAGGGAGATGTGGTCCACCTCGCCCGCGACCAGGTCCGCCTCGTTCCCCAGGATGGCGCAGCCGACCTCGCTGCCGACGACGGCCGCCTCGATCAGCACCTTCGAGTCGTACTTCCTCGCGGCCTCCACCGCGCTCAGCAGTTCCTCCCTCCCGGACACCTTGCTGACGCCGAAGGAGGACCCGGAACGGGCCGGCTTGACGAAGACGGGATAGCTGAGCCGGTCCGGGTCGATGTCCTGGTCCGCCGTGACGGTCCAGAAGTCCGGTGTGGCGATTCCGGCGCTGCGGGCGACGACATAGGCGAGGGACTTGTCCATGCACAGGGCGGAGCTCTGGATGTCACAGCCGACGTAGGGGATTCCGGAGAGTTCCAGCAGTCCCTGCATCGCGCCGTCCTCGCCGAGCCTGCCGTGCAGAACCGGCAGCACCACGTCCAGAGCGATCGTCTCGTACCGTCCCTGCTCCAGGACGAGCAGTCCGGGGGCGCTGCTGTCCGGCGACAGCACGGCTGGGCGGCAGTCGCCGTCCTCCCAGTCCGGGGTGGGCCCCTCGCAGAGCCGCCAGGCGCCGGACCTGGTGATGCCGACGTAGAACGGCTGGTACTTCCGGGTGTCGAGGTTTCGGGCGACCTCCTGCGCGGACTTGACGGAGACGGGGTGCTCCTCGGAGCAGCCTCCGAAGATGATTCCGACTTTCAGCCTAGCCATGCTGGTTCCTGCTTTCGAATGTCAGGCAGTTGGTGATGGAGTTCTCGATGGTGTCGCTCAGTGCGTGGTCGGTGTAGTAAGCGGTGTGCGGGCTGATGAGCACATTCGGCAGTTCCTGGAGTCGCAGCAGCGGCTTGCTCTCGATGGGTGTGCTGCTGCGGTCGGCGTAGAAGACTCCTTCCTCGCCCTCGACCACGTCCAGGGCCGCACCGCCGAGCCGGCCGCTCTCCAGTGCGGCGACAAGGGCTTCGGTGTCGATCAGCGGGCCGCGTCCGGTATTGACGACGAATGCGCCGGGTTTCATCCGCTCGATACGTTCGTGATCGAGGAGGTGGTGCGTGTCCGCGTTCAGCGGCGCATGGAGCGTCACCAGGTCGCTCAGCCGCAGCAGTTCGTCGAGCGGAACGTAGTCGGCAGCGATCTTGGGGCGGTTGTCGTACGCCAGTACCCGGCAGCCGAAGCCGCGCAGCCGGTCCACGACCGCCGTGCCGATGCGTCCGGTTCCGACCACGCCGACGGTCAGGTCGCGCAGTTCCTTCCCGCGGACCTCGTTCAACCGGTAGTCGTGCAGGTCGGTGCGGCGGACCGTGGACTTCGCGTTCCGTACCGCCATCAGCATCAGCATCAACGTGTAGTCGGCCACGCTGTCGGGCGAGTAGGCGACGTTCTCGACGGTGATGCCGAGGCCCTCCGCGTACTCCACGTCGATGTGGTTGCAGCCGACGCTTCGGGTGGAGACGTACGCCACGCCGATCCGGGCGAGTGCCCGAAGGGTGGGACGGGTGATCCGGGTCTTGTGGCCCACGCTGATGCACCGGTTCCCGAGCGCGAGTTCGCTGGTGGCCTCGGACACCGGCGCCGACGTGACGGTCGGTTCGACGCCGAAGCGCGGTGCCATCTCCCGGAACAGCGCGGCCTCGTCCGGCCCGCATCCGTACATGGTGATCCTCACCGCCCGCGCCCCTTCATGTAGAGGTCGAAGGCCCGGTAGACCATCGGACGCAGCGGCAGGTCCCACTCGCCGACGTAGCGCACCGCCCGGCCGCCGGTGCCGACCTTGAACTGGATCAGCCCGACGTGCGGGTCGTCGGCGTCCAGGGTGGGGGTGATGCCGCGCAGGTCGTAGACGTCGCAGCCGCCCGCGAGCGAGTCGCGGATCATCGCCCACTGGCAGGCGTTGGAGCCGCGTACCTCGCGCTTCTCGGTGGAGGAGGCGCCGTAGGAGTACCACGCGCGGCCGCCGACCCGGATCAGGACGGCGGCGGCGACCAGATCGCCCTGGTGCCGGGCCAGGTAGAGCCTGATCCGCTCGGGGTCCTCGGCGCTCAGCGCCGCGAACATGGTCTCGAAGTAGTGCAGCGGCCGCGGGGTGAAGCGGTCGCGTTCGGCAGTGTGGACGTAGAGCTCGTGGAACGCCTTAAGGTCCGCGCCGACGGTGACCTCGACTCCCCCGTTCGCCCTGGTCGCCTTCCTGATGTTGCGGCGCCAGAGCTGGTTCATGCCCCGCAGCAGGTCGTCCTCGGTCCGGCCGGCCAGTGGGAGCTCGTACTTGAACTGCGGATGCCCGACCCCGAAGCCGTGCTCCGGACTCTGCGGCAGCCAGCCGGCGGCGCGGAGCCGGTCGGCCACCCGGGCGCCGACCGGGTCGGTCCGATCGGCGGGCATGTCGGTGAGCCGGCTGGTGCCCGGGGCGGCGATGCCCTCCTTGACCTGGGCGGCGCTCCAGGCGTCGGTGGGCAGCGGCGGGCCGAGCCGGATCGCGAAGGCGCCGTGTGCCCTGAGGTGGGCCGCCAGCGGGTCCAGCCACGGGGCGAGCTCACCGGTCCAGTCGATGACCGGCCCCTCGGGCAGGTAGGCCAGGGTGAAGCGTCGGAGCCGCGGTACCGGTCGGTGCAGGACGAGCCCTGCACCGACCAGTCGCCGGCCGTCGTACCAGCCGAGGGACTCGCTGCGCCACTCGGTCTTGACCCGGCCCCAGGCCGGGGTCTGCAGGAAGCTGACCGACCGCTGGGTGCGGACGAACGCCAGGTGTTCGGTGGCGCTGATCGACCTGACGGTCAGTCTGCTGTCCGCAGTCGGTGCTGGTTCGCTGAAGTGCATGCCCTCAGTCAAGGCGGCGCGGTGTTGCCGGTCCGTATGCGGTTTTCGATACGCCGGCGATACGTCCGATACGTCCGGCAGGTCACCAGCTGATGCCGGCCGCCACCGGCAGGTGGTCGCTGCCGGTGGCCGGGAGCACCCACGAGCGGTCCGGCTGCACGCCGCGGACCAGGATCTGGTCGGTCCGCACCATCGGGAACCGGGCCGGCCAGGTGAAGCCGAAGCCGGCCCCGGCCGCGGTCTGGGTCGAGCGCAGCTGGGAGGTGAGGCCGGAGAGCGCCCGGTCGTCCGTGCTGCCGTTGAGGTCGCCGAGTACCACCACCGCCTTGCTGGGAGCGGCGGCGACGGCCCGGCCGAGGGCCTGCACGCCGATGTCCCGCGAGGCCGTCCAGAAACCGGCCCGGGGGTTCACCCGTACGGACCCCAGGTGGGCCACGTACACCGTCAGCGGTCCGTGGTCGGTGGCCACGGTGGTGCGCAGCGCCCGGTTCGCGGGCAGTTCCTGGGCGGCGGTCTTGGTGGCCGCCAGCGGTCCGAAGTCCATGACGTCGATCGGCCGGGTGTCCGACAGCGGCAGCTTGCTCCACAGCCCGACCGTGCCCTGCACGGTGCGGTACGGGTACGTCTTCGCCAGCTCCCTCTCGTAGACGCCGGTGGCCTGCGGGGTCAGCTCCACCAGGGCCAGCAGGTCGGCGCCGGAGGCGGCCAGGTCGCGGGCGGTGCCGGCCGGGTCGCGGTTGCCGGCGTCGACGTTCTGCTCGGCCACGGTGAGCTGGCTGCCTGGCTGCGACTTGTCGCCGAGCAGTCCGCCGAAGAGGTTCAGCCACACCACCACCGGAAGCAGCAGCGCGACCACCGCGGCGGCCGAGCGGCGCCACAGCGCCCCGGCCAGCAGCACCGGGACGAACAGTCCGAACCACGGCAGAAAGGTCTCCACCAGGCTGCCGAGGTTCCCGGTCCACCCGTTGGGGATCTCCGCGTGCAGCAGCATCAGCAGTCCGAGCAGCAGCGCCAGCGCCGCGAGCACCGGGCCGCGACGCCAGGGCCCGGGGCGCAGCACGCCGCGCAGAGCCGACCGGATGCGCGCACCCCGCGGCCCGGCGGGGCCCTCGGGAGGGACAGGGGTCTGCGGTGCGGATTGCGGTTCGGTCTGTGCTGCCGGCGGGGTGTGGTGCATGCCGCCAGTCAACGCGGCGCGATGTTGCCGGCGCGTATGGGTTTTCCGATACGCCGACGATACATACCGGCTCGTAGCATCGGGTGCATGCGTGTGCTGATCGTCGAGGACGAACTCTTTCTGGCCGAAGCCGTCCGTGACGGCCTGCGCCTGGAGGCGATCGCCGCCGACATCGCCGGTGACGGCGACACCGCCCTGGAACTACTGAGCGTCAATGTCTACGACATCGCCGTCCTGGACCGCGACATCCCCGGACCCTCCGGTGACGAGATCGCCAAGAGCATCGTCGCCTCCGGCAGCAACATGCCGATCCTGATGCTCACCGCGGCCGACCGGCTGGACGACAAGGCCTCCGGCTTCGAACTGGGCGCCGACGACTACCTCACCAAGCCCTTCGAACTCCAGGAGCTCGTGCTCAGGCTCAGGGCGCTGGACCGCAGGCGCGGCCACAGCAGGCCGCCCGTGCGCGAGATCGCCGGACTGCGCCTGGACCCGTTCCGCCGCGAGGTCTACCGGGACGACCGCTACGTCGCGCTGACCCGCAAACAGTTCGCGGTGCTCGAGGTCCTGGTCGCCGCCGAGGGCGGTGTGGTCAGCGCCGAGGAGCTGCTGGAGCGGGCCTGGGACGAGAACGCCGACCCCTTCACCAACGCCGTGCGCATCACCGTCTCGGCACTGCGCAAGCGCCTGGGCGAGCCCTGGATCATCACCACCGTCCCGGGCGTCGGCTACCGCATCGACCGGCAGCCGTCGGCCGGAGCCGAGGGAGGACAGCATGGATGAGGACACCATGGAGCGAGCGCCCGGGTTGAGCGTCCGCCTCAAGCTCACCCTCAGCTACGCCGGATTCCTCATGGTCGCCGGCGTCCTGCTGCTCGCGGCGGTGTGGCTGTTCCTGCTGCGCTACGTCCCCGACCGGGCGACACTCATCGTCCCCAGCGGCTCCAGCCTCACCAGCGGTGTCTTCCCGGTCCGTTCCAGGCTGCTTCAGGTCTTCGCCCCCAGGGCGGCCGAGGTGCTGGCCATCCTGCTGGTGTTCGGCCTGGTGGGCGGGTGGATCCTGGCCGGCCGGATGCTCGCCCCGCTGACCCGCATCGCCGAGGCCACCCGGCTGGCCACCACCCGGTCGCTGTCCCACCGGATCCGGCTGCCGGGCCGCAACGACGAGTTCCGCGAACTCGCCGACGCCTTCGACGCCATGCTGGCCCGGCTCGAAGCACATGTCGCCGGCCAGCAGCGGTTCGCCGCCAACGCCTCGCACGAACTGCGCACCCCGCTGGCGATCTCGCAGGCACTGCTGGACCTGGCCCGCACCGATCCGACCCACGACACCGGCGAGATCTTCCACCGCCTGCGCGCCGTCAACACCCGGGCGATCGACCTCACCGAGGCGCTGCTGCTGCTCAGCCGCGCCGACCAGACCTCGTTCACCCCGGAACCCGTCGACCTGTCGCTGCTGGCCGAGGAGGCCACCGAGACGCTGCTGCCGCTCGCGGAGAAGCGTGGCGTCACCATCGAGACCTCCGCCGACCCCACCCCCACGACGGGGTCCCAGTCGCTGCTGCTGCAGCTGACCACCAACCTGGTGCACAACGCGATCGTCCACAACCTGCCCGACCGGGGCACCGTGTGGGTGAGCACCGGCGTGCGCCCCGGCAGAGCGGTGCTCACCGTCGAGAACACCGGTGAGCGGCTCACCCCGCAGCTGGTCTCGACGCTCACCGAACCCTTCAGCCGCGGCACCGAACGGGTCCGCACCGACCATGCCGGCGTCGGCCTGGGCCTGGCGATCGTCAAGACCATCACCCTGGCCCACGACGGAACCCTCACCCTCACCCCACGCCCCGCCGGCGGCCTCCGCATCACGGTGGAACTGCCCGCGCCGGACCCGCGGAACGACGGCTGAAGCTTCAGGGCGTTCAGGGGCCGAAGTGCACGTGGCCGCCCCAGGCGATCGGGCCGGCGTCCGCGTAGACGTCCCGGGCGGCGTGGACGGCGCGGTGTACGGCCAGGGCCGGTGGGACCGGGGTGCCCGGCTGCTGCAGCGCGGTGTGGACCGCGAGGGTGACGTCCGCCGAGGTCTCGGCCAGTACCTGCCACAACGTGCCGATGACGTGCGGGAACCCGGCGAGCTGGAAGGCCGAGCAGAGGTGGATGGCCTCGTCCTCGGTCTCCTCGCCGGGCACCGCCGTCTCGCAGGCGGCCAGGAAGGCCAGCCAGGCCTTCGGCAGGTCCTGGCCGGCGATGTCGGCGAAGCGCAGCGGGCCGTCGTGGAGCCGGAGGAAACTGTCCGCCGGGGAGTCCGGGTCGGCCCGGCCGTGGCAGCTGAAGTGGACCACGGCGCAGTCCGGGAGGTGGTCCAGCACCGCGCGCCGGGTCGCCGCGGGGCCGGTCAGCCGGATCGCGTCGGCCAAAGGCGCGGGGATTCCCCGCCCCGGGGCCACCACCAGGGCGGGACCGGAGCCCCTGGCCGGTGTGCGGCCCAGATCGCGGGCCAGCGCCCGCAGGGTGGCCGAGTAGGAGGAGACCACCCGGTCCAGTACGGTCCTCGGCCGGCCCTGCTCGCGGTGGTGGCCTGCGGCGTGCAGCGGCAGCAGGCTGAGCGCGCCGGTCGGGATCCACCACACCCGGCCCTCCGCGCCGCCGGCGCCGCGGTGGCCCAGACGCTCCAGCACCGGGCCGGCGAGCACGTCCCAGAGCCACTCGGTCATCTCGTGCGCGTCGTCCACGGCCGTGGCGGTGGGGTTCTCGACGGCTTCCAGGAAGCGGCGGGCCCGACCGAGGGCGTCGTCGTGGGTCAGCTCGGGCAGGCGCAGCGACTGCACGCCCTGCGCGGTGAGGATGAGCGCGTCGCAGCGGCTGTCGTCCAGATTGATGCTGACGGCCGCGCCGTCGCCGAGCAGGGGGCGCAGTCGGTCCAGGTCGGTGGGCGGGTACAGCGTGCGCACCGCGGGATCGGTCAGCAGTTCCCGGTTGGCCCGGGCGCGCCGCCGCCGCGCCGCGCCGTCCTCCGTCGCCTCCGCCGAACCGGGCGGTGGGGCGGCAGTGAACGAGGCGTCAGTCGCCCGTCCGTCCTCGAAGGAGGCGCGAATCAGCGCGTGGTAGCGCTCGGCCTGCTCCACGGGCAGCCGCTCGGCCTCCGAACGCATCCCCCAGGCCGGGGCGAGCAGGATGCCCCGGCCCCGGTCCAGCGCGGCCAGGGCGAGATCGGGCCGGTCCCGTTCCAGTTGGACGGCGCAGGCCGCGGCGGCCAGCCCGGAGAACTTCTTGATCTGCAGCTCCCGGCTCTCCCAGCCCAGCAGTGTCGGCTCGGTCAGCGGCCCCAGCAGGTCCAGCGCCAGGTCCAGGCATTCGGCGGCGTCGTCCCAGAGCCGGCGTTCCGCTGCCAGCACACCGCCGTCGGCCGCCGCCAGGGCCCGCACCAGGATCGGGGCCCCGGTGGTCCTGGCGGCGTCGCGGTAGGCGGACACCGCGCGGGACAGCGCGGCGGGGTCCGCCTCGTAGCGGTGGTGGGCCTCGGCGACCATGCCCAGGACCAGCAGGGCGCGGGCGCGCACCGCGTCGTGTCCGGGCTGTTCTGGGACGGCCGCCTCCGCCGCGCGGTACGCCGCGTCACGCGCGTCGGCGGAGTCGGGGATCGGTAGCGCCCAGGGGTTGTGGTTGTGCTCGTAGACCAGGTGCCGGACGTTGGCGAGGTTCAGCCGGGCCCCGGTCAGGTGGGCGCGGTCGGGGTCGAGGGCGACCGCCCGTTCGGCGGCCGCCAGGGCCTGGGCGAGGTCGTCGGTGCGGTCGTGGTCGGTCAGGTAGCGCAGCCGCAGCACGTAGGCGAGATTGCTGAGCAGGGCGTCGAGGTCGGGGGAGCCTTCGGCCGTGAGATCCACCGCCCGCCGCACCGCGTCGACGGCGCGGTCCAGCAGGTCCGGTTCCTCGGTGCGCTGGTTCAGTTGGACCAGCAGGTTGGCCTGGGCGGTGAGGTAGGACGGCATCCGGGGATGGGCTGCGGGTGTCCTGGACACCGCCGCGGTCACGGCCCGCACGGCCTCGTCCAGGTCCGCCAACTCCCCGTGCAGCAGGTACCGCTGGGCGAGGGCGTTGGCCAGGTGCAGTTCCGGCGCCCCCTGGCTGCCGATGACCACGGCGGACGCCTCGACGGACGCCCGGGCGGCTTCGACAGCGTCGTCCTGGCCGCTGTCGTCCCGGCCGCCGCCCCGCAGCGACCGGATGCGCAGCGCCTCGGCCAGCAGTGAGCGGGCATGCGCCGCCCGGACGCCTTCGGGCGGCAGGAGTGCCAGAGCGGCGTTCAGCGTGGCGACGCCCCGGTCCAGGTCGTCCTCGGAACCGGTCCGCTCGCCGCGGGTGGCCAGCAGCACGCCGAGGTTCACCAGGTAGACCGGTGCCTGCGGGTCATCGTCGGCCACCGTCCCGGCGACCTGGTCCATCAGCTCGACCGCCCGGTCCAGGCTCTCGATGTCCCCGGTGGTCCCGAACCACAGGTGCAGCGCCCCGGCCAGGTCGTTGGCGATGCCGAGCTGCGCCGAGGGGTCCCTGCTCCCGGACAGGGCGGCCACCAGCAGCCCCAGCGCCCGTTCGAGGTCCGGCCGCCCGCGGCCGGCCCGGTAGCCGGCGGTCAGGATGACGCCGAGGGACGCCTGCGCGTCCGCCCTCGCGGACACCGGGCCCTGGGCGATCACCTGCTCGGCGAGGTCCGCCGCGCGATCGAGGTCTCCCGTCCCGTCCCCGTCCCCGTCTCCAGCGCCGGGCTGTGCCGGGACCTGGGCCCGGAGCCGGTAGCCATGGGCCAGCGCCAGCAGCAAGGCGCTGTCCGCATCCTCCCCCGTCTGCGGTGAACCGCCGCGCAGTTCCTCGCCGATGGCGATGGCCGCGGCCAGGTCGGACAGGTCGGTGCCCAGGCTCTCGAATCGGTCGACGAGCGCGGTCATCAGGTCGAGGGCCAGCGACCGGGTCGCTGCGGACCGGCTCGGGCACCGGGACTGGGCGGTCTGATAGGCCGTCAGCACCACATCCAGATCCCGGGGTTCGGCACTCCGCTCAAAGGCGTCGAAGAAGTGACGCACCATTCCCCAGACGATGTCGTACAGGGCCGATTCCTGGTCCACTGGCGCCTCCCCCGATCCGGACGCCTCGCGCCGAGGTCGCTGATGTTCCATCATGTACCTCTGACAGCTGATCAGTCGGCGGAGCAGAGGGCTGCGAGTGGCGATCCGGGAAGACAGACTACGGGCGGCGGCACGGCGGTTGGAGCTGATCCGCACGGACTGGTCGATGCCGCTGCCGCGCTGGACGGCGCTGCCCGAGCCGTTGTCCGCGCTGGACTCGGCGCTCGCGGCGGACGATCCGGCGGCCTTCGACCGGGCGCTGGGATGGCTGACCAATCGCGGCCCGGTGCTGCTGGAGGGCGACCTGCCCGCCGCTGCCGCCGAGGCGGGGGCGACGGAGGAGGTCCTGGCGGTCCTGGTCCCGTTGCTGGACCGGCTGACCGAGCGGATCCCCGGACCGCCGCCGGGTCCGGCTCCGGCGCCGGCCCGGTGACGGCCGCCGGGGTCCACCGGCCCGCGCTGGTGGCGCACCTGTTCCTGCGGACCGACCGGGTGGCCGAACCGGGTTCCGAGGCCCGTGCCCTGCTGGAGCGGTGGTGGTCGGCCGGCGACCGGCTGGGCATGGACGACGCGCTGCCGCCGTGGCCGGACCGGCTGCCTGCGACGGCCGCGGGTGACCGGCCGGACCAGCCCCGGATCGTGGCCGCACGTCAGCAGCGGGTCCCCGGTGCGCACCGGATCATGCTGGTGATCGCCTACTACGACGTGACGGCGGTGTCCGTGCTGCTCGCGCCCAACGACGACGCGGTCGGCTGGCGGGACCTGACCGAATCCTGGCAGCGGCTGGGCCCGGGCACCGTGCCGACCGGGACCGCGGGGCTGCTCGGGGCCGCAGAGCTGCTGCTGGGCACGGTGTCCGACGCCATCGCCGCCGCACCGCTCACCGCAGCGACCGCCCGGAGCCTGGGCGCGCGCCTGCCCGTGGACCTGGCACCGTCGGCCCCGGGGATCGCGGCCGACGCGTTCCGGGCCGGACCCGGTGGCCGGTTCCCGCTCTGGGAGCTGACACCCCCCTCGGCGCATCCGGAGCGGCGGCGGCTGCTGGTCCTGGCGGGCACCGCCGACGAGCCGGCGCTGAGCCGCTGGGCCTGGCAGGGGAACGCCGCCGGGGCGGCGCCCGCAACGCTGATCCTGCTGCACAGCGCCCGGCTGCGGGACCAGTGCGCCCTGCTGCGGCAGGAGCTGCCGGACCTGGACGGTCTGACCCGCCGCGTGGAGGGCGCCTGCGACGCCTCGACCGACCTGCTGAGCTCCGCCCCGCCCGGACCGGTGCCGGTGGCCCGGCTGGCTGCCGCCGAGGCCGCGCTCAGCGAACTGCGGACCGGGCGCAGCGGCATCATCCGCTCCCTGGCGCTGATG
Source organism: Streptacidiphilus jeojiense (assembly GCF_000719095.1). Lineage (GTDB taxonomy): Bacteria > Actinomycetota > Actinomycetes > Streptomycetales > Streptomycetaceae > Streptacidiphilus > Streptacidiphilus jeojiensis. The sequence continues at coordinate 148,648 of NZ_JOEH01000018.1, forward strand.
GCGAGCCTGGACGCCACGCTCGCGGCCTGCGAGCAGAACGTGACGGCCGTCGGGGCCTCGGCCGGCGCCCTGCTCGACGGTGACCTGCGGTTGGCGCGCTGGGCGCGGGAGCAACTGGCGGCGACCCGGGCCGGCCTCACCGCCGCCGCCGAGCGGGCCGCCGAGTGCGCCGAGCGCCTGTCCACCGCGGTCGAGCGCGCCGACCGCACCCGCCGCGACCAGCTCTCGCTGTTGCAGACCTCGATCGTCGGGGCGCTGCTGATGGCGCTGACGGCCGCTCAGGCGCTGCAGTACACACTGCAGTTGCCCCGACCGGTCCGACCTGCCCTGATCGCGTTCCTGACGCTGGCCGCGCTGGTCCTGCCGATGCTCATCCTGCCCCGGCGCACCGCGATCGGCCTGCGGGCGCAGAGCCGGGTCACCGACACCGCCCTGTTCACCGCGGCGGGTGCGGCCACGGCGTGGCTGCTGTCCGCCGTGCTCTGGTCCGCCCTGCACGGAACACCGACGCCGGTGCAGACCCTGGCGGCCGTCGGCCTGGGCGCGGCCCTCGGCGGCGGACTGCGCTGGCGGCTGCTGCGGCCCTGACTGCACAACGCCCCGTCGTACCAGACACATTCAGGACATCAAGCGGACCAAAACAGACCTGATCACAGCCTGACATAGCTACCATACGGAGCGTATCGGCAGGTGGCAGGCACCGGTCGAACCGTCCTGGGGGGGTCGTGCACCATGGTTCTGCGCGAAGACAGTTACGAGGAGCAGCGGGGAAGAGACGTCGTCGACCTGATCGGACAGGTCCTGCAGAACTTCTCCCAGGCCAAGCAGATGGAACTGGCGTGGAGCCGGAACCTCAACGGGCACGAGGGATCCGTGCAGGCCATGGAGCACCAGCTGGAGGCCGTGCGCGAGGGGGAGCTGCGGATGGCCGTGGTCGCCCCGATGAAGGCCGGCAAGTCGACGCTGGTGAACTCCATCGTGGGCTACGAGTTCCTGCCCGCCCGGGCGGCCGCCATGACCACCCTGCCCACCCGGATCGTGCTGGAACGGCAGGCCACCGACACCGAGTTGTCCAATCGCGAGCCGTTCTCCCCGCGACTGACGATCACTCCGGCCGACGAGGCGCAGTTCCGCAAGCTGATCTCCTCGCTGCGCAAGGAGCTGCGGGAGCGCGGGCCCGAGATCATCGAGAAGCGCCCCTACCTCGCCGACCTGGTGCAGCGGATCACCTCGGGCCAGGACGTCGGCCTCAAGCGGACCTGCACCGGGCGCGAGGCGGTCCAGATCACCCTGCTGCTGTTGAACGACCTGGTCCGGCTCGCCGCTCTGGTCTTCGGGAACAGCGGCACCTTCCAGCTCTCCGACGTCCCGGTGATCCGCACCTCGTACTGGTCCCCGGACCTCGAAGCGAGCGAGGGCCCGGGGCGGCTGGTGGTGATCGACACTCCCGGACCGGACGAGGAGGACCTGTCCGCGATGCTCGGCGCGGTGGTCCGCACCCAGCTGACCGAGAGTCACATCGTCCTGGTCGTACTGGACTACACCAAGATGGGCGGCCACTCCGACGCCCAGATCCGCACCCTGATGCAGCCGACCCTGGACATCATCGGGACGGAGAAGCTCTACGCCGTGGTCAACAAGATCGACCAGCGCAAGCACGACACCGACCTCGACCCGGACGGCATCCGCAGCTCGGCGGCCGCCAATCTCGGTCTGACGGACCAGGCGGCGCACGAACGGGTGTTCACCGCGTCCGCCGAGTGGGCGCTGCGCGCGGTGCGGGTGCTGGCCGACCTGCGCGGCGGCCAGGTGCCGGCGCCGGCCGAGAGCGACAACGCGGTCCAACTCCTCAAGGTGGCGTCGCCGTTGTACTGGCAGGACGAGCTCGAGGACCTGGACCTGCACCGGCTGGAGAAGATGGCCCGGCGCGCCTGGAAACTCAGCGAGATGAACACGCTGCTCGGTTCGGCCATCGCCGGGCTGCGGGCCCGGGCGCTGCCGCTGGCGCTGGAGGCGGCGCTGCTCAAGGCGGCCGGGGAAGTCGCCGACCTGCTGGCAGCGATCGCCGCCCGGCGGGATCTGATCGGCCGCAAGTCGGACACGCTCACCCAGGCCGCGGCACAGATCGCGGACGAGATGACGGTGATCGGCACCTTCCGCGACAGCGTGGCTCCCCCCGACGCGATCGTGAAGCGCCTGCGGGCGCAAGTGGACAGCCTCCTGGACACGGCCACGGATTCCGGACGCACCATCACCCAGCGGCTGCGGGACGGGATCAGGCGTGAGGCGGCCAGCGACGGCGGCCTCACCGGAATGGTGCGGAAGATCTTCCGGGTTCGCGGCGACGACACCCTGGAGTTCGACTCGGAGGACGCGGCCAACTACTTCATCCACGCCCACACCGTGCAACCGCGCCGGGAGTTGGAGGACGCCCTGGCCACCGCGCGGAGCAGGATCGAGTCGACCCTGCGCGACTCCACGCTCCAGTACGTCAAGGCCGAGCGGGCGAAGGTCCAGCCCATCGTGCAGCGAGCCGCGGACCGGCTCAAGGCAGAGTTCGACATCGACTTCGCGGTTCCCGACCTGAGCCTGCCCACCGGTTCTGTCTCGGCGACGACCGCCCTCGAGAGCGAGACCCGCACCACCCAGCGCCAGGAGGAACGCGAGGTCCACCGGCGCTCGTACCGCACCATGTGGCTCTGGAAGACCACCTTCACCGAGACGGTCAGCGTGGACGTCACCGACACCACCTACCTGGTGCGGGCCGACGCCCTGGCGAAGGCCCTGCGGGACTCCTACACCGCGCAGGTGAACGGCATCCGGACCAGCCTGGGCAGCCATGTGTCCCAGGTCCTGGTGGACCAGATCAACGAGTACTACGACAACGTGGAGGCGTTCCTGCAGCGCTACCGGGACATCCTGGACCAGTCCTCCCAGGACAACGCCCTCCAGGAGCAGGAGCAGTCGGACCTGCGCCGGGAGCTGGAGGTGTTCCACGCCGCCGTCGACGGCCTGCGCCGCGACATCGAGAGCCAGCTCCGTGCGGCGTGAACCGTCGGGGCTGACCGCCAGGCCGCTGCCCCCGTCGATGCCCGCGCGCTGGGTGTACGCCCTCAGCGCCCTGCACACCGCGGCCCGGGACGCGCTCGGGCTGCCCTTCGGCGGGGCGCCTCCGCTGCCACCGGACACCGCCGCGCAGCTGCGGGCGCTGCTGCCGTCACTGCGCGAGGCGCCGGCCGGACGGCTGGAGTACCGCGTGCCGTTGATCGCCCCGATGAAGGCGGGGAAGTCGACGCTGATCAACGCGCTGCTGTGCCAGGACCTGCTGCCTGCCCGCGGCCCGGCCATGACCATCCTGCCGACGCAGGTGGTGCCGGTGACCCGGCAGGGCACCCCGGAGCCCGTGCTGACCTTCACGGACGCCACCGTCGCCGTCCTGGCCGACATCGCCGGACGGCTGGCCGCCCCGGACCGGCGGTCCGCACTGGCCGCCGCGGTGAAACGGTCCCCGCAGCTCGCGCAGGTCGCCACGGCGATCGGCGGCGGGCCGCGGCCGGCCCCCGAAGCGCACCGGTCGGGAACCCGCGCCGTGCGCCGGGGACTGGCCGAGACCAACGACCTGCTCCGGCTGGCGCTGTCGGTGCTCCAGGACTCGGCGCTGCCCCTGATCCAGCTGCTGCGCGCACCCGAGGTGGTGGTCCCGGTGCCCTGGCTGGAGCGGGAACCGGTCGGCGGCTGGCTGGTCCTGGTGGACACGCCGGGACCGGACGAGAACCTGCTGCCCGGTGTGCTGAACGGATTCGTGGCCGCCGAGGTGGTCAGGGCCCACGAACTGCTGCTGGTGGCGGACGCCACCCGGATGGAGGCGAGCGCCGAGGCCTCGGTGGCGCGTCTGGTCGACGAGGCGCTGGTGTGGCCGGGCCGCACCGGGGTGCGGGTGGTGGTCAACCGGGTCGACATGGTGCCGCACCTGGAGTCCACCCCGGCCGGCCGGATCGCCCAGCCCCCCTCCGCGGAACTGCGCTCGGTGCTGCGCAGGCTCACCCCGGCCAGGTCGACGGCCGAGCGGACCGCGGACCCGGCCGACCACGCGGTGTGCACCGCGGCCCGGCAGGCGCTGGAGGCGGCCACCGTGCTCTGGCCGGACCCGAACCCCGACCCGGACGCGGCGGATCCGTCCGGATCGGCCCGGTCCGCGTTCCTGCGCACCCTGTTCCCCCTGGACGCCGACGGCGAGCAGCCGCCGGCCCGGGACCCCGGCTGGGTCAGGGACCGCGCCTCGGACGCCTGGCGCCGCTCGGGCGTGCCGTATCTGCTGGACTCGTTCCTCGGCGCCTGCGCGGAGGAGCCGGGACGGATGGCCGTGCGCGTCCTGCTCGACCGGCTCACCCAGGCCGTCGGAACACCCGACCCGGCCGTCGCGGTCACCCTGCCGCGGAAACCCCTGGACGTACTGGCCCTGCGCAAGGAATCCGTGCGGGCGCTGGTCCAGGGCCCGGACAGCACACCCGGTACAGACTGGAGCGCGACAGGATGACCACGACCACCGATGTGTCGAGAATCGCGCAGGAACTGCCGCCGATCGCCGACCGGGCGCTACTGGAGCTCGCCAACTCCCTGGTGGTGGCCGACGACCTCAACGCGTTCCGCCGCGAGCAGTCGGCGATCGGCGGCATCGTCGCCCGGATCACCGGAAGCGACCGCAAGCGGGCGCTGCTGACCGAGCGGGCCCTCACCGACGGCCAGCGGGCCCTGGTCAGCTGGCTCACCGAGGTCTCCGGCCACGTCACGGTGACGGACCTGGCCGTCGCCGAGGTCGCCAGGCACGTCCAGGAGACCCGACGCCGCATCGACCGCACCGCCGACCGGGCCGCGGCCCAACTCGGCGAGCTCGCCGAAGTGGTGGCCATGATCGCCGAAGCCTGCGAGGAACGGATCGGCTCCCTGGACGCCCGGGTCTCCGCGCTGGAGGAGGCGCAGCTGATGCTGCACCTGCGCCTGGACGCCGACTCGGCGTTCGAACTCGCGCTGGAGCGCTGGTCGGCCGGACGGACCTACCCGGGTCTGCCCTGGATCCTGCAGATCGTGCTGCTGGCCGGAGAGATCGCCCAGGGACCTGCCGGGCGCTACGCCCGGCTCAACGGCACCGACACCGTCAGCGACCGGCTGGTGCACCGGATCCTGGCCTCGCCGCGGTCCGCAGCGGTACTGGAGCGCCCGGGGATCGTCATCACCCGCATGATCGACGACGACTGCCGGGACGCGCCGGACGCCGGGCGGCTGCGACTCGTCGCGGAGATCCTGGGCGCCGGGCTGCAACCCGGGCTCGCCCCGGAACTGGGCCCGCTGGTCTCCATGGTGGCGAACGCCACCGAGCTGTGGACACGTCCCGACTCCGAGCGTCCGCCCGAACCGGCCGCAGCGGCACGCGAGTTGGCCATTCGGCGGCCCGGCTGGGTGCCGCGCACCAGCGACCCCTACTCGCTGGTGGAGCGCGTCGTCCGCGAGCAGGCCGAGGCGGCGCGGAAGCGTCGCGACGCACTGGCAGCGGAGCAGCAGTCATGAGCGAGATCGGCGATCTCGGCGAACTCGCCCGCCGGGCTCGGCAGCTGGCGCCCGGAAGCGGCACAGGGACCGGGTCGGAACTGGAACGCATCGGGACTGCCGGGACTCAGGGCGGAGTGGAACCCAGTGCGCCCACCGGGCCGGACCGCGGGCCGGTTCCGCGCATCGGTCTGGTGCTGTCCGGGGGCGGCGCCAAGGGCGCCTACCACGTCGGCGTGCTGGAGTACCTGGCCTCCGTCGGCACCCGGCTGCACGCCATCGCCGGGGCCAGCATCGGGGCGCTGAACGGCGCGGTCATCGCCGGATCGGACTCGCTGGACGCGGCGGCGGCCCACCTGGCCGAGGTCTGGGACGAGGTCGGCAGGCTCGGCCCTGCGGGCTCGCTCAGCCGGGAGGACCGCGACGAGAACACCCTCGAACAGCTCGCCCGGCTGCCCTCGCGCCTGACCCACCCCGCCGTCAGCCCCCAGCACCTGGAGCGGCTGGTCGCCGAGCACGTCGATCCCGGCCGGCTGCGCACCGGGACGCCCATCTGGGTCTCCGCGTTCCCCGCCATGGAGGGGGTCGACCCGCTCAACCGCTGGGGCTGGGCGGTGGACGTGGTCAGGTCCCGCCTGGGCGCGTCGGTCGAATGGCTGCACCTCAACGGGCTGTCGGACCATGACTGCCGCCAGGCCGTCCTGGCCAGCGCGGCGCTGCCGCTGATCCTGCCGCCCCGGCGACTGAACGGTCGGCTCTACCGGGACGGCGGTCTCGCCGACAACACCCCGGCCGGCGCGCTGGTGCGGCACGCCGGCTGCGACATCGTCATCGTGGTCCACCTCTCCCGGGGCTCGACCTGGGACGCCCACGACTTCCCCGGAACCAGCATGATCGAGATCCGGCCCCGCAGACCGCTGGCACCGGCGGGGCCCGGCGGCGACATGACCGGAATGCTGGACTTCTCGCCGCACCGGCTGCGAAGACTGCGCGCGCAGGGCCGCGCCGACACCGCGGCCATCCTCGACCCGCTCGCCGAGACGCTGCACAGCGTCACGGCCCTGCGCTCGGCCGAGGCCGCGATGCTGGCAGCCCTCGCCGGCCTCGACGGCCTCGACGGCCTCGACGAGTGAGGCCATCTCACGTCCCTGGCCTGCTCATTGATGAGCTGTCAACTTGCACTGTTCACTATCCGCTGCACCCGCCACTGCGGCACCATGGAAACAGACAATGGCTGGTAGCACCTGTGCCGGCTTCTCTGGGGGGAGACACACATTGCCGACCAACAACGAGCGCATAGCAGCCGTTCTGGAAGCCCGGATGCGCCAGATCCCGATGGTGGAGCGGGAGACCGCCTACTGGACCACCGTCAGGGGAATGATCGCCGATCTCGGGGCCGCCCTCGACGACCTGCGCGAGGGGGACGAGGTCACCGCGATCGCGGCGACCGCCGACCTGGACGTCGCGGCGATGGACGCCATCGCCGTGGCCGCCCTGGGAGCACTGGCGGGCGTACGGTCCCGGGTCAGCCGCAGGACGATCAACATCGGCGTCAGCGGCCGGGCCAGGAACGGGAAGAGCACCCTGCTGCAGTCACTCTCCGGCCTGACGGACGATCAGATCCCGGCAGGCCGCGGCCAGCCGGTCACGGCCGTGCGCAGCAGCATCTACCACTCGACGGTACGCACCGGGGCCGTGCTGACGCTGCACAGTGAGGCGTCCTTCTGCGCCGAGGTCCTCGCCCCCTACCACCGGGCGTTGAACCTCATGCCGACGCCGAGGACCCTGGAGGAGTTCAGCACCTTCCGCTATCCGCTCACGGCCGACGAACTCACCGGTGACGTCGGCCCCCATCCGAAATCCGGTCCCATGCTGGTCCGGCTGCGCGACGAAATGCAGCGGGCTCTGCCTTCGTTCCGCCGCTACCTGACCGGGCATCAGCGTGAGATCACCCTGTCCGAGTCCGAACTGGGCTCGCTCAGGCAGTGGGTGGCCTACCCCCCGGCGACCGACGTGGGCATGCCCGACCGCCGACATTTCGCGGTCCGGGATGCAACCGTGACCTGCAGGTTCCCCATCGACGACGTGGCCGACCTCGCCCTGGTGGACCTGCCGGGGCTGGGCGAACTGGTCCCCGACGCCGACCGGCACCACCTCGACGGCCTCAAGGACGACGTCGACTTCGTGATCGTCGTCAAACGCCCCACCGACACCAACGCCCTGTGGTCGGTCGAGGACGGCGACGCCCTGCAGCTCATCATCGACGCCAGCGGCGCGGCAGCCGTGCGCGACTTCGTCACCATCCTGGTCAACTCCGGTGGCTGCGCCGCCGAGAACATCGACGCCCTCAAGCGGGACATCCGCGACCGGCTCAACGAGGGCCTGGACGACCGCTCCTACAACGTGATCACGGCGGACTCCGCCGACCGGCAGCAGGTGAAGGAGAAGGTGCTCCAGGTCGTCCTGGAACACCTCGCCACTGCCCTGCCCCGGATGGACGCCGACGTCTTCGCCTTCGCCCAGGCCGCCTGCGAGACCGGCCGCGAGCAGCTCCGCGGTCTGATCGGACGCCACCTCGCCGCGCTGCGATCGATCCACACCCCCAGCGAGCTGCTGCGCCTGGACCACAAGCGGACCGAACTGCTGGACGAGGTGACCACCCATCTGCACGCCTGGATCGAGGAACTCCAGGCCCGGACCGGCGCCGAGTACGCGGATCAGGAGTTCCTCGACGAGGTGACCAAGGTCCAGGACCGGGCCAGGAGTTGGGTCATCGACGGCTTTGGCGTCGAAGGCGGGCAAGCAGCCTGGGTCGAGCAGGTCCTGCCGAAGATGCTGCGGGCCGCAGGCCCCGCCACGGTGATGCAGAACACGCTCAACGGAATCCGGACCGAGATCGCCATCCGGTTCAACGACATCGACTCCATGCTGGACAAGCGCCGGAACGAGTTCTGGAAGGGGCTGGCCGGAGGGCTCGGGCCCCGGTTCGCAAACCTCCTGCAAGGCGACAGCCCGGAGGAGGTACTGCGGAACCTGCGCGACACCCTGGACAGCGCCGACCACGACAGTCCCTCCCTGGTGAAGGCCCTCGACCAGGCCCTGGACGTACGGCTGGACTACCGCACCAGGCTGCTGCCCGAGGTGTGGCGCAAGCTGGAGGCGCTGATGCCGTACCACCGCAAGGAGACCGAGGAGCAGTTCTTCTCCATGCTCACGCTTGCCGCGACCGCGGAAGGCGGACACCAGCTCTTCAATCAGATCTCAGGACTGGCCAGGTCGGTCATCACCGACATCGGCGGCATGCTGTCGGGCGAACCGTCGGCGAACGCGCTCATCCTGCTCGCCTACGGGCAGTACTTCGAGGACGCCTTCATCCGGTCGGCCGGGACTCCGGACGACTTCCTCAATGTCACCACCGGCTTCCAGGACCAGCTCTGGCCCGAGGAGGTCTCCGGACCGGCCACGTCCACGGTCCGGATCCAGCGGGCCAAGGACGCGTTGAACCACCTCAACCAGGCGCTGACAGGCAGCAAGAGGAGCAACGGATGAGTGAGCTCGTCGACGTCGAGCAGGAGCCCTTCAGGGTCGCGGTCGTCGGCCCGTCCCGGGTCGGCAAGACCACGCTGCTGACCGCTATCCTCTCCGAGACGGAGCGGCAACTCGCCGGAACGGGCGTCCGCATCCTCGCCGGAGAGACCACCGAGGAGCGCATCCACCAGCAGCGGCGCGCGCTGCGCCGGGCGATCGCGGCCGAGGAGTTCGACGCCGCCGCGCTCAGCGGCAACCAGACGACGTCCTTGTACGAGGTGGTCCTGCGCGCCGACAGCGAGCCGGGCGTGGCTCCGCAGGACCGGATCGATATCGAGATCCCCTTCAGCATCCTCGACTACCCCGGCGGGTGGTTGAACCCGGTCACCCGCAACCGGTCCGCCGAGGCCCAGCAGCAGTGGCCGGCCTGTGAGGACCACATCCAGCGGAGCGTCATGCTGCTGGTGCCCATCGACGCGGCGGTACTGATGGAGGCGCGCAAGCCGGCCGAGCGCGGATCGGTGGTCGACCTCCTCGGCATCGAGGAGGTCACCGCCATGACCCGGCTCTGGGCCCGCTCCCGCAAGGACAGCGGGAGCGAACCCGCGGTCCTGGTACTGGCCCCGCTCAAGTGCGAGAAGTACTTCGACGACAACGGCGGCGGCGGCAAGGAGGCACCCCGACTCAGGCAGCTCGTCCAGGACACCTACCGTGACGCCGTGGAGGCGGCCGAGGCAGAGGCGCCCGGCCGGGTGAAGGTGGTCTACGCCCCCATCGACACCTACGGCTGCGTCGAACTCATGGAGCCGATCTGGCACGACGTCGGCGGGGAGTATCTGGAGTTCACTGGACACTACCGGTTCCGCGGGCGGCCCCCGCGCATCCAGGAGAAGGCCGCCGCCACGGTGATGCGGGAGCTGTGCCGGTCCGTCATCTCCGCGCAGGCGGCCCGGAACACGGAACTTGCGAGGGCGGCCACCGAGGAACAGCGGAGGATCTTCGAACGGCGCTACCTGCGCAAGGGCTTCTTCGGCGCGCTCACCTTCTATCTGAGCGGCGAGGCTTGGTGGGCCCGGCGCGATGGAATACTGACCGCCAAACAGCTGATCGCGGCCAAGCAGAGCGAACGGAAGCTCAACAGCGCACTCCGCTCCCTGTCCACGGAAGCCGACGACCCCCGGGTGGAGGTGTGGCAGCTGCGGTGAAGCCCTATCTGATGACCCGGGGGTGGGCACAGCAACTCGACTACGACTTCCTCGGCGAGTCGCCCCCCGTTTTCTGGTGGCATCCGCTGGCGCACCGCGGGCGAGTCGTCCTGGAGCAACCGGAGATCGTGGTGCGCGGCGGGGCTTCACCCGCCGTGCTGGTCAGCGGAGTGCCGTCGATCCGACGGGACGTGCGCAGCACGAGGATCCGCTACACGCTGGTCGTGGAGGAGCTGACGGACCAACCCGGGCTGGTCAGGTCACTCGTCGCCATGGGACTCGATCCCGAGCAGCGCGAACGGTTCGGGGCACGCCTCGACGCCGTCTTCGACGCCGACACCGTGGACGGGATGCTGTCCGGCACCGTCCCCTGCGAGCCGGTAGTGGGGCACCTCGCCGAGCTGCTCGGCGCAGCCTATGCCACGCACCCGGAGCCCAGCGCCGAGGCGGAGATCGACGGGTCGTGGGCGGGACCCGTCGGCGGCGAGCGGGCGCGCGGGGCGTTCCTGGCGCGGATCGAGCGCCTGGCGGCCGGGGAGCCGGGCCTGGCCTTCTCCAGTCATGCACTCACCACCGTGGCCGGAGCCGCGCAGGCAGCCGCCGAACAGCCGGATCCGTGCGCGATCCTGCTGGTCAACGGCGTCCTCACCGAGGTCGAACCGCTCCGCGCGGCACCGGTCGAGCCGTCGTCCGAGTCGCCGGTCGACCGCACGCAGAACCTCGTGGGCCGCCTTGCCGAGGAGGCCGTGCGGTTGTTCAGGTGCCGCCGGCCGCAGTGATGCCGACGGTCACGGAGACTGCGTGCAGCTTCGCCGAGTTCTGCACCCCGGTGACGGTGGCGACCATCACGACGGAGGAACCCTTCGTACCTGTGCAGACCGTCAGCCCGGCCCAGGGCCTGACAGCCGGCAGTCGGGCGGACCGGGAGGCCAGCGCCTTCCGACAGTTCTCCGCGGTGACCTCCTGACCGTGCGGGAGCTGGACACCTGTCGTACCGTCAGCTGACGTCAAGGCTCCGGCAGAGGTGAGCTGCAGGCCGTCCAAGCTGCTCCCGCCCTGCAGGGTCGCGTGCACCACGATCGGGGACGGGGACGGGCTGGGGGTCGGCGTTGGCGTCGGCGTTGGATCGGGCGTCGGCGTCGGGGACTGCGTGGTGACGGCAGGGGGCTGCGCAGTGCCGACGGTCTGGGAACTGTTCCGGCCCCAGACCAGGTATCCGACCAGCAGCCCGAGCAGCAGGCAGATCACCGACACGGCGGCGGCCGCCCGGAGCCCGCCCCTCGCACCGACCGCGCCGCCGGTTCCGGCCGGGCCTGTGTCCCGGTCCGGGTCAGCGGCTACGTCTTCCGTCGCCGACTGGGGCAGTGGTACCGCCGAGGTCGTGGGCGGCGACGGCAGTTGCACGGGTACTGGTACCGGTACGGCCGGCGGTGCGGCCGGCGTCGCGCGGATGGCACCGATGCCGATGCAGTCAGCGCCGTTCCCGGTACCGGCGGCCTGCCGGGAGGCCCAGCCGAGCACGACCGTCAGCGGCTTCCCGGTGGCGAGCGCACCGTTCCAGACCTCGGCCCAGCCGCCAGGCTCGACATATCCCCGCCTGGGCAGGCCGGGCGGCCGTCCGACTTCCTCGGCGGAGGCCGGCCACGGAGCAGGAACGGCGGTGCCGGGATCGGGCTCGCCGAGCGCCCAGTACGCCTTGTCCCAGACCCGGCTCATATGGCGTTCGTAGACCTCCGCGGCGCTCTGCTGGTACGCGCCGAGGAAGGTCTCCCAGTCCGGTCCCGCGGACAGGTCCGTGGTCAGCCAGCCGACGAAGCAGTGCAGGTCGCGGCTGCCGTCGGAGTACATCGTGCCGCTCAGCAACCGGGCGCTGCAGGCCACCCCGACCAGGCGCAGTCCGGACCGCTGGGCCAGCAGCAGTCGGGGGCCCTCCCGCAGGTCCTTGCCGTGCGCGACGGCGCACCCCACCACCGTCTCGTGCAGCCAGGCGGGATCGGCGGCGGGCGGGCGGACCTGCCACCAGACGTCCGCGCGGGAGTTGCGACCGTAGACGACCGGCGTCCAGACGCCCTCGTGGTCAGACATTCCCGGACATCCACGGAGCCGGGATGACGCCGTCGGGCGACTGCTGCTGATGCAGGATCTCGGAGCGAATCTTGGTGATCTCGTCCGCGTACAGGATCTGCCGCTGCTCCAGTCCCTCCCGCTGCTCCGCGATCTCGTCGAGCTCGGTCCGCAGCTTGGCCTGGGCCCGGTTGTGCACCCAGAGCGGTCGCTGGACGACAGGATTGAGCAACTGCCGCTGGATGTCCGCTTCACGCCGGCCCAGCTGCTGGGCCGCCTGGTTGCACTCCGCCAGCCTGGTCTCGTAGTAGAAGACGAGGGCGATCAGCAGCGGAGCGCCGACCCGCTTCGGCTCGACCTTGCCGGTCAGGTGATCGCCGTTAAGACCGAGCGAGCCGATGCTCACCGGACAGATCGCCGAACTGATCTCCGGCAGGAAAGCGTAGGGAAGCAGCCGCTTCGAGACGTCCTCGACGACGTCCTGCATCGAACGGACATTCCCGTTGGCGGCGTCGCCGCTCTGCCAGGAAATCGTGTCGGCCTTGGTGACCAGAACGATGACGGAAGGCTGCGACATGCCGTGGCGCTTCCGCTCCTGGAAGACGTCCGTGAGGATCTTCGTCATCCGCGGTATCTGCATCTCGCTTTTGACCCGGGCGAGATCCGCGGGCGCAATCGGGCGGCGCAGCTTCTCACCGTCCAGGACCACGAAAATCGTGTGGGCCCGATTCACCTGCTCGACCAGCTCGACGCCGTAGCCCTCAGGGGACAGGTCCATGAGCGCATGCGCCCGGAAGTCGGTCCACTTTATGTCGACCTTCCGTTCCAGGCCGCGGCCGAAGACCAGCGTGTATTCGACGGGTTCGCCGTCGGTGGGCGGTACCTGAAGGGTCTCGACGAAGGCGTCCCACGCCGACGCGAAAGCGATGTCCTGTTGGTCGTCACCCCCACTGTTCAGATTGAATCCGCCGTCAATGCCGTCCATCGTGGAGTACAACGCCATGAGATAGCTGGATTTGCCCGACTTACTGGCCCCCAGCACCGAGAAAATGGCTTGGTCGAATTGCTGCACATCCGCCCCCCAGCACGATCTGCATGTCACCCCGCTCTCGATATCCTAAGGCAGCGGCTCGACCCCCACCACAGCCTTCCTGCAATCAACAGGCTTGCCACCAGGCGGAGATGAGCCCGTCACCCTCGAGCGGCGCCCCGGCGACAGGAACGCGTAAAGATCATCGGGCAGCGCGTCAGGGCGGCGTCAGGACCGCGCACGGCCGGGCGAAGCCTCGGCAGAGTATCTGCCGGGGGTCGTTGAGGCCCCCTGGGAGGCGCGGTGGGGGGTCGGCGGGGTTGCCGCCCGACCTCACACAGTCGCACACCCGTCGGCATGGCACTGCTCCGTTCGCGCCGTCGGCTCGTGGGGGGCCGGGCGTGCTTTACCAGGGGGCGGTGCAACAGAGATGGCGACGGTCAGCGAACGCGATCCCGAGGTGGAAACAGAGCGTCCGACTCCGGGTGGGGGTTCGGACGCACTGCGCCCACGCAGTGGGCGGTGGCGTGGGGCACCCGGACAAGGGCAGGGTGCCCCACGGCCGCCACGCCTGCGGGCACGGCTGCCCCGGGCCGCCAACGTGCCCTCGCGGCTGCGCTGGTTCACCGCCGGCTGCCTGCTGCTGACGGTGGTGCTGGCAGCCGTGGTGCTCACCGCGGCCACCGGCGCGAAGAGCACCTGGTCCGCGGTGACCGGTCAACAGGCGCCGCAGGTACTGGACGCCACCGGGCTGTACCAGTCGCTGACCGACCTGGACGGGCAGACCGCCAACATCATGGTCTTCGGCGCCGACCCGAAACTGGTGGGTCAGCGCGCCACCGCACTCACCCAGTACTCCCAGGACCGCACCACCGCCGACCACGACCTGCAGCAGGCCACCGTCAGCGCCGCCGGCGACGCCCGGGTGCAGTCGGCGCTGGCCGGGGTGCTGGACGGCATGGGCCGCTACCAGGACCTGGCCGGCCGGGCCATGGAGCTGAACGACCAGGCCAAGGCCGCCGCCAGCCACCCGGATCCGACCGCGCTGGCCGAGTATCGCCAGGCCACCGACCTGATGCGGACCACCCTGCTGCCGGCCGCCGACCGGCTGGTGCAGGCCAACAACGCCGCCTTCACCGCCAGTTACGACCAGCAGCGGTCCGCGCTGTCCAGCGCCGAGGGCTGGACCCTGGGGCTGGGCGCGGCGCTGCTGGCCGGACTGCTGGCGCTCCAGGTCTGGCTGACCCGGACCTTCCGACGCATCGTCAACCCCGCGCTGGCCGCGGCGACCGTGCTGGTGGTGGCCTTCCTGGCGCTGGCCGGCACGCTGCTGCCGGACCAGCGCGAGAGCCTGCGGGTCGCCCGCCACGACGCCTTCGACTCCGTGGTCGCGCTGAGCCGGGCCCGGGCGGTGGTCTCCGACGCCAACGCCGACGAGAGCCGCTACCTGCTGGACCGCGAGCGGGCCCCGCAGTACCAGGACGCCTTCGAGGCCGCCTCGCAGCAGATCGCCGCGCTCCCCGGCGCCTCCATCACCGGCTACGACACAGCTCTGGCCGCGGCCGTCACCGCGTACCGGGCCGACCACACCGACGTCGGCTTCGGCGGCTTCTACGGCACCGAGTTCCGCAACATCACCTTCACCGGGGAACGGGCCGCCGCGGAACAGGCACTGACGACCTACCAGGCCTACGAGCTGGACGACCGCAAGATCCGCGCCCTGGTCGCCGAGGGCAGGCTGGACGACGCCATCGCCTACGGCACCAGCCTGTCCCCTGGCGGCTCCAACGCCGCCTTCGAGGCCCAGGACGCCGCCCTGCAGCAGGTCATCGCCGTCAACGCCGACGCCTTCGGCGCCGCCGCGCACGGCGGCCACGGCCAGCTGTCCTTCCGGATCCCGCTGCTCGGCGGTGCGGCGGTGCTGGTGCTACTGCTCTGCCTGGTCGGCGTGCGCCCCCGGCTGGCCGAATTCCGGGCCTGAGCAGGGCCTGGGTCCGGCCCTTGATCAAGGGACCGTCAAGGAGGGCTCAGCAGGCGTAGATCCTGCGTCAAGGCAGGACTGGCACCGGCCGAACCGGGGATCTCATGGAGGCACAGCATTCAGTGGTTCGGAAGGAAACGGATTGCCATGGTCACCATGAATCAGGGCGCGCGGGTCATCGTCGGGGTCGACGGTTCGCTGAGCAGCCTCGCGGCGCTGCAGCGCGGTCTGGCGGAGGCGCGCAGTCGGGACGCGCTGCTGGTGCCGGTGACCGCCTGGATGGCCTGCGACGGCGACAGCCTGCGCCCGCTGTCGGAGTTGGAGTACGCGGCCCGGCTGCGGCTGGACAGCATCGTGGAGCTGGCCCTGGACGGAGCCGCGCAGGGGGTCCGGGTGCAGCCGCGCACGGTGCGCTCCGAGGCCGGACGGGCCCTTGTGGCACTGGCCACCGGACCGCAGGACCTGCTGGTGGTCGGCGGCGGCCGGCACAGCGGCACCCGCAGCGGCGGGGTGCTGCACGGCCCGGTGGCCCGCTACTGCTGGGCCCGCGCCGAGTGCGAGGTCGTCATCGTCCCGGCCAACCACGCCCTGGAGGCCACAGCCACGCTCGCGCCGCAGACCACGCCTGACGGCTCGATGCACTGCCACGCCGGTGTCGGCTACCTCAACTGAATCCGGACCGGGGGAAGCAATGGACACGTCGGCGCTCGTGGTCAGTGCGGTGCTGCTGGGTTTCGGCGGACTGGTCGCCTACCTCGTCGGCGTCGGTTCGCTGGCGGAGACCCGGCGACTGCTCCGGGAGGGCGTGCCGACGGAGGCACTGGTCAAGCAGCGGCCCGGCAGTGACTCCGCCCCGCTGCTGCAGTTCGACACGGACGAGGAGGGACCGGTGATGGAAGTCTTCTCGCCGGTCCCTTCGGCACGCTCGCTGCCGCTGGTGGACGGCCGTACGGTGCGGATCGTCTACGACCGCGCCGACCCACGCAAGCTCCTGGTGCTCGGCCGCGAGCGCCGCGCAGTGGACTACACCTTCGCCGCAGCGGGCGTGGCGCTGTTCCTCACCGCGGTGGTCCTGGTCGTCAGCGCGGCCTGATCACGCAAAAGGGCCCGCGACCTCGGCAAGCGGGGTTGCGGACCCTTGCGCAGTTCGTCCGCCAGCGGGCCCGGTCGTCAGGCGGCGTGAGCCGCGTCGGTCCAGCGGCTGGGGAGCGTCATCGGCTCGCCGTCACACGCGGCCGCCTCCAGGGCGTCCAGCAGTTCCGACGGCGGGACGGCCGTCACCGCGCAGCGCGCGTGGGCCAGGCAGTAGCGGCTGACCGAGCCGTGGAACAGCCGCGCCAGCCGGCCCTGCCGTCCGGTGCTGACCACCAGTACGTCGTCGGGACGGTCCGCGACCTGCACCAGAGCGTGTCCGGGCTTCTCGTCGCGCACCAGGACCGGCTGGATCCGCAGGCCGGCCGGATAGCCCCCGAAGCACTGCTCGAACGCCGTGTGCAGGCGCTTGCGCGCCGCCTGCTCCCACACGGTCAGCAGCGGCGGGCAGGGGTGCGAGCGGTAGGCGAGCTCCCCGCCCACCGGGTGCCAGGCCAGGACCGGAACCAGCACCGCGTCCAGCCTGCGGGCCTCCGCCACGGCGCGGTGCAGCGCCGCCAGGCTGCTCAGCGATCCGCTGACGCCGACGACGACCCGAACGTTCTCAGCCATGGTGCTTCGCTTCCCTCGGTCCGGCCTGCTGCGACCGTTGCTCTTTGCTTCCCAGGGAGATCCGGTTGAATCCCTCGCAATTCATGCAACATCGCCGGACCCGACCTTGCAAAGCTCCTTAATGGTTCCCATATACGTATGAACGCTGCCTTGATGCCGACCTGGCATCGCTCTGCGGAACTTCCGCCGCCCTCGTCAAAGCCGTGTCAGGAACTCCGTGCACGGCTTGCCCCGCGGCTCCGGCAGCCGCTTGGATCGTGCCCCATGGGCCCTCGCATCCACCGCACCGGCAGCGCCGTCACGGCGCCGTGCGGTCCTGCCCGGCCCCAGCACGCCGCCGCAGCCGCGCATCCGGGTCGTCTGCACGACGACCGACCGCCGCATACCGCTCGCGCTGACCGGTATCGCTGAACGGCATTCCCGGCTCCGGCCGCAGGCGCCCCCGTGCGTCCCTGCCCGCTCCCCCGCACACATGTCGCCGGGAGCGGTGACCTTCGACATCCCATCCCCCTGGACCGACCCCGCCCGAAAGCGGTGCGGTCCCCCCATGAACGGATCACTGTGTCTTCTGCCCCCTCCCACGGCCTCGCCTTCACCGACCGCACCGTCCTGGTCACCGGCGCCACAGCGGGCATCGGTCTGGAGACCGCCCTGCTGCTGGCCGTCGGCGGCGCCCGGGTGATCCTGCATGGACCGACCGCCGAGAGCACCGCCCTGGCCGCCGCGCAGCTCACCGCCGCCGGCATCCCCGAGGAACTGCTCGAACAGGCCGTCGCCGACTTCGCCCAGCTCGACCAGGTCGCCCACCTCGGCTCCGAACTGGCGGAGCGTCACGAGCGGCTGGACCTGCTGGTGAACAACGCCGGGATGATGGCCCCCGAGCGGCGCACCCTCACCGAGCAGGGCAACGAGGTCACCTTCCAGGTCAACTACCTGGCGCCCTATCTGCTGACCCGGCTGCTGGAGCGGCCGCTGGCCCGCAGTGCCGACAGCCGCATCGTCGCCCTGGGCTCCAGCCTGCACCGCACCGCCAACATCGACTGGACCGACCTGACCCGCTCCAAGCGCTACTCCCGGGTCGTCGCCTACGGGCAGTCCAAGCTCGCGCTGACGACCTTCGTCAGCACCCTGGCGAAGTGGCTCCCGGCCGGGCACACCGCGATCACCCTGCACCCGGGCGTGGCCGAGACGCCGATCCGGCCGCTGTACGGCACGCTGGGTCGGCCCGCCAACGAGATCGCCGAAACCGTGGTCGAGCTGTGCCGCCCGGACACCGAGGTCGTCAACGGCGGCTATTACGACGGTCTGGCGCTCGGCGTTCCCGGCCCGCAGGTCAACGACAAGCGCTCGGTCGAGCGACTGCTCAAGCTCAGCGAACGGCTCACCGCGCCTGCCCCGCTGGCCGTCTGACGGCGGCCGATGCGCCACGCCCCCCAAGGTCCGTGGTCGCCGATCGCTGACATGCTCCACTACTCGGTGATACCGTGTACTGGTACTCGGTAGCACGTAGTACCGACAGAGCCGAGGAGGGCCGCAATGGATGACCTGACGGAGATGCTGAAGGGCACGCTCGAAGGGTGTGTGCTCGAGATCATCGGCAGTGAGGAAACCTACGGGTACGCCATCACCCGTCAGTTGAACGAGCTCGGCTTCGCCGATGTCGTCGAGGGGACGGTGTACACCATCCTGCTGCGACTGGAGCGGAACGGACTCGTCCAGGTGGCGAAACGACCATCCGGGGTCGGTCCGCCGCGCAAGTTCTACGCGCTCAACGACGCCGGACGCGAGGAACTCGCGAAGTTCTGGGCGAAATGGCAGTACCTCTCATCACGCATCAACAGGTTGAAGGAGGGCGGGAGATGGGTCACGTCTGCTGGCGTGGTGTATTGACGGCCAGTCGGTGATCTGGTTGTGAGGTTAGGCGGTGAGGGCGGTCGGGTCGGTGGTGTCGGTGGGTTG
>NZ_JOEH01000019.1 GCF_000719095.1 Streptacidiphilus jeojiense
AGACGGTAGGAGCTGGCGCCGGCCATGAAAATCGACCTCACGGACACCACCTCCAGCAAAATCAACTCCGGACTCGTCGAAGCCCGCAGAGCCATCGGCACCGGTGCCATCGGCATGGTGCTGACCCTGGTCATCGTCACCGACGAGGGCAGCGCCTACGACGCCCTCAAGGCGGCCGGCGAGGCCTCCCGCGAGCACCCCTCGCGGATCCTCGCGGTCATCCGCCGGCCCGGGCGTTCGCCCCGGGCCCGGGCGGAGGCCCGGCTGGACGCCGAGATCCGGGTCGGCTCGGACGCCGGCACCGGCGAGACCGTCCTGCTCCGCCTGCACGGCGAACTCGCCTCCCAGGCCCAGTCGGGCTGGCGGCGGCCCTGGACCAGCGACGGGTCAAGGTCGCCTCGGCGGTGGTCGAGGGCGAGTCCTACAACCCCAGTGCGGAACTGCTGGCGCTGTGGCTCGCCGACCGGCTGAACATCAAGGTGGACCGGGTCGTCTCCGAGGGCCCGGGCCTGACCGCCGTACGCCTGCACACCGCGGGCGGCGACGTCACCCTGGAGCGTTCGGACGGCCTGCTGGCCAAGCTCTCCATGCCGGACCAGCCGGACCGGATGGTGGCGCTCAAGCGTCGCGAGACGGCCGAGCTGATCGCCGAGGAGCTGCGCCGGCTCGACCCGGACGACATCTACGCGGCCGCTGTGCGCTACGGCGTGGAGAAGCTGCACCAGGACGGTCCGCCGGCCGGGCACGAGGTCGTCGACGCCAGGACCGCGGCCGGGCAGGCCCGGTCGGAGGCGGCGGAGGAGGAGGCGGCCACCGGCAAGGCCGCCACCAAGTCCGCGGCCAAGGCCCCGGCGAAGAAGTCCGCAGCCTCGGCCAACCGGACCCAGCGGTGACCGCGCCGCAACTCGTGGTCCACCGCGACAAGGAGCTGATGGCCCTTGCCGCGGCGGCCCGGCTGATCACCCGGATCGTCGACGCCCAGTCCGCCCGCGGCACCGCCTCGGTGGTGCTGACGGGCGGGCGCAACGGCAACGCGCTGCTCGCCGCGCTGGCGTCCTCGCCGGCCCGGGACGCGGTGGACTGGTCCAGGCTCGACCTGTGGTGGGGCGACGAACGCTTCCTGCCGGAGGGCGACCCGGAGCGCAATGTCACCCAGGCCCGCGACGAGCTGCTGGACGCCGTACCGCTCGACCCGGCGCGGGTGCATGCCATGCCCGCCTCGGACGGGGTGGACGGCGACAACGCGGAGGCGGCGGCGGAACGCTACGCCGCCGAGCTCGCCAAGGCCGCGGGGCCCGGCGACCACGCCGGCGTGCCCAGCTTCGACGTGCTGCTGCTGGGGGTCGGCCCCGACACCCACGTGGCCTCGCTGTTCCCCGAGCTCCCCGGCGTGAGGGAGACCTCCCGCACCGTCGTGGGGGTCAGGGGCGCGCCGAAGCCGCCGCCGGTCCGGGTCTCGCTGACCCTCCCGGCGATCCGGGCGGCGCGCGAGGTCTGGCTGCTCGCCGCGGGCGAGGACAAGGCCGAGGCGGTCGCCCTGGCCCTGAGCGGCCCGGGCGAGATCCAGGCGCCGGCCTCCGGCGCGTACGGGCAGCAGCGCACGCTCTGGCTGCTGGACCGCGCGGCGGCGTCCAAGATCCCGCCGGAGATGTACCCCCCGTCGTCGTCCTGACCGACGCGACGACCGCGACGGCCCCGGGCCCGCTGCCTCCCGCAGCGGGCCCGGGGCCGTCGGCGTTGATCTGACCCGTCGACAGTTCCCGCGCACCGCGCCTACGATCGGCCCATGGGGGCTACAGGTATCACCGTCCGACCGGCCACCGACGCGGACGTCGACGAGACCGCAGGCACGCTCGCGCTGGCCTTCCACGACGACCCGCAGTGGCTCTGGTCGCTGCCGGTCGAGCGGACCAGGCCGAAGCGGCTGCGGGGGATCTTCACCACGATGCTGCGGCACGAGGTGCTGCGGCACGGCGGCGTGGAAGTGGCCTGCGACGAGGAGGGCCGGATCGTCGGCGCCGCGCTCTGGCTGCCGCCGGGCAGGGCCAAGCCGACCCTGCGCGAACAGGCCGCCGCCGGCCCCGGCTACCTGCGCGCCTACGGGCGCCGGATCGGGTACGGCAACACCCTGCAGAGCGCCTGCTTCAAGGCCCACCCGAGCAGCGAACCGCACTGGTACCTCTTCATCCTCGGCGTCGACCCCGACCTGCACGGCCAGGGCGTCGGCGCCGCACTGCTGCGCTCCCGGCTGGACCGGGTGGACGCCGAGGGCCTGGCCGCCTACCTGGAGTCCAGCAACCCGACGAACGTCCCGCTCTACGAACACTTCGGCTTCGAGGTCACCGGCGCCCTCAAACTGCCGAAACACGCCCCCCGCATGGACACCATGTGGCGGCCCCGACGGCCATAATCGGTTGCCCGGCGGACCCCTGCCCGCCAGGGTGACGCCATGACCGAGACCACGAGGGCCGGCACCACGAGCAGCCGCGTCCGACCCGAGATCCTCGCCTACTACGGGCGCGGTGAGGAGGACGGCAGGCTGCGTTCCGGGGCCGGGCTGCTGGAGTTCTGGCGTACCCAGGACGTGCTGCGCCGGGTGCTACCGGCCGCGCCGGCGCGGGTGCTGGACGTGGGCGGCGGCAGTGGGGTGCACGCCGAGTGGCTCGCCGGCGACGGCTACCGGGTGGAGCTGGTCGACCCGGTGCCGCTCCATGTCGAGCAGGCCTCGGAGCTGCCCGGGGTGACCGCGCGACTGGGCGACGCCCGTTCGCTGGACGCGGCCGACGGCTCCGTGGACGCGGTGCTGCTGCTCGGTCCGCTCTACCATCTGCCGGAGCGCGAGGAGCGGTTGGCGGCGCTGCGCGAGGCACGACGGGTGGTGCGCCCCGGCGGTGCCGTGGTGCTGGCGACGATCAACCGCTTCGCCGGGCTGCACGACACCATCCGGCAGGGCGTCTTCTTCGAGGGGCCCGAGCGCAGGGCGCTGATCGAGGCGGCGGCGACCGACGGGGTGAACCGGATCAGCGAGCGGCAGATGTTCACCACCGCCTACTTCCACCAGCCCGAGGCCGTCGTCGAGGAGTCGACCGAGGCCGGCCTCACCGTGCTGGGCCAGTACGGGGTGGAGGGCGCGGCCTGGCTGATGCCGGACTGCGCCGAGAACCTCGCCGACCCGGAGCGGCGCGGCCCGCTGCTGGCCGCGGTGCGACGAACCGAGTCGGTGCCCTCGCTGCTGGGGGTGAGCGGGCATCTGCTGACCGTTGGCACGGTCAACTGATGGGCAATCAACTATCCGGCCCGGCAGGCAAGATCACCCATGTCGGGGGTGTCTGGGATACGATCCGGGCATGACTACGACGTGGGACCTCCTCACCGAGGCGCACCAGGCACTGCGTACCGCTGTCATGGGCATCCCGGCCGACGGCTGGGGTCGGCCCACCCCGGCCGAGGCGTGGAACGTCACCCAGGTGCTGCAGCACGCGGCCGGTGACCAGCGGGCCTACGCCTCGGCGCTGACCGGTGGGCCGAAGCCGACGGAGGATCCCTTCGCCCCCTCCGGGGAGCTCGGGGCCACCCCGGCCGAGGTGCTGGAACCCGCGCTGGCCGCCACCGTCGCGGCCTTCGGCACGGTGGACTCCCCCGACACCGAGGTGGCCGTACCGCTGCCGCCGTTCAAGCTGCCCGCCGGGGTCGCCGTGGCCGCGGCCGCGCTGGACGCGGCGGTGCACGCCTGGGACATCGCCGTCGCCACCGGCCAGCTGTCACCGCTCAGCCCGGGACTCGCCCTGGCCCTGCGGCCGGCCGCCGACGCCCTGGTGGAGCCCCTGCGCGGGTTCGCCTTCGCCCCGGCCATCGAGCCCGCCATCGACGCCGACGAGGCCGACTCGCTGCTCAACTTCCTCGGCCGCAGGGCGGACTGGAAGGCCTGAGGCCGCGCGGTCAGCGCGCCCCGTAGACCGGCAGCGGCGGTTCGGCCTGCGCGAGCAGCTTCCGGGCCGCCTCCCCGGCCTCGGCCGGGCTCCAGCGGGTGGCGCTGTGCACGGCGGGGCCCGGACGCCAGCCCTCCATCACGGTGATCCTGCCCCCCTCCGCCTCGAACACCCGCCCGGTGACCCCCGCGCTGGCGTCACTGCCGAGCCACACCACCAGCGGGGAGACGTCCTCGGGTTCGGGCAGCGCGGCCGCGATCGCCCCCTCGGTCATCCTGGTCCGGGCCGACGGTGCGATCGCGTTGACCTGCACGCCGTAGGACGCGAACTCGGCCGCCGCGACGAAGGTCAGGCCGAGGATCCCGGCCTTGGCCGCCGAGTAGTTGCCCTGCCCGACGCTGCCCAGCAGGCCGGCCCCGGAGCTGGTGTTGACGATCCGTCCGGCCGCCGGCCGCCCCGCCTTGGCCTCGGCCCGCCAGTGCGCGGCGGCCTGACGCAGCGGCAGAAAGTGCCCGCGCAGATGGACCCGCATCACCGCGTCCCAGTCCTCCACGTCCAGGTTCACCAGCATCCGGTCGCGCAGGAATCCGGCGTTGTTGACCAGGGTGTCCAGCCGGCCGTAGCTGTCCAGGGCGAGCGCGACCAGGCCGGCCGCGCCCTCCTCGGTGGTGATGTCGCCGAGGTGGGCGACGGCCCGTCCGCCGAGTGCCAGGATCTCGGCGACCACGGCGGCGGCCGGGCTGTCGGCGGCGGGCCGCCCGTCCCGGCCGACCCCGAGGTCGTTGACGACGACGGCCGCGCCCTCGGCGGCGAAGGCGAGGGCATGGGCGCGGCCGAGCCCGCGCCCGGCGCCGGTGACGATGACGGTGCGGCCTTCGGCCAGTCCTGACATGGTCTTTGCTCCTTCAGCGGCCCAGTGGGGCTCAGCGGTTGGCGGTGGCGGCGTCGAGGAAGGCGGGGCGCTCCCCGCCCCCGTGCAGCAGCAGTGAGGCGCCGCTGATGTAGCCGGCCCGCGGCGAGGCCAGGAAGACCACGGCCGCGCCGACCTCCTCCGGCTCGGCGAGGCGGCCGAGCGGGACGGTGCGGCCGACGGCCGCGACCCCCTCCTCGTCCCCGTAGTGCAGCGCGGACGCCTCGGTCCGCACCATGCCGAGGACCAGGGTGTTCACCCGCACCCTCGGCGCCCACTCCACCGCGAGGCTGCGGGCCAGGTGGTCCAGGCCCGCCTTGGCCGCGCCGTAGGCGGCACTGCCCGGCGAGGGCCGCGAACCGCTGACGCTGCCGATCATGACGATCGACCCGCCGTCGGGCTGCTCCCGCATCACCGCGTGCGCGGCCCGGGACAGCAGCAGCGGCGCGACCAGGTTCAACTCCAGGATCCGGCGGTGCCGTTCGGCATCGCCCTCGGCCAGCGGCAGGTACGGCGTCCCGCCCGCGTTGTTGACCAGCAGGTCCAACCGGCCGTGGTCGGCGGCGACCTGCGCCAGCAGGGCGGCCCCGGCCTCCGGGTCGCGCACGTCCAGGGCGCGGAACTCCGCCTTCCCGCCCGCGGATTGGACGGGTTCGGCGGGAGGTCTGCGCGCCGCCGCGACCACCACCGCGCCGGCCGCGAGCAGCGCCCGGACGATCCCGGCGCCCACCCCGCGGGTCCCCCCGGTGACCACCGCGACGCGGCCGGACAGTTCTTGACGGTGTGTCATCCGGGGCTCCCCTGCGGCTGGTTGCACTGCTACCGTCGACCCTGACGTACCTAACTAACGTTTGGTGGAAAGGTAGCCGAGAATCCCATGGGTGTCTCCACCTCGATCGCCGCCGACGAAGGAACGGACGCCGGCATTGCCGTCGTCACCGTCACCTATCCACCCGTCAACGCCCTGCCGGTGGCGGGCTGGTACGAGCTCGCCCGCGCGCTGCGGGAGGTCGGGCAGGACCCCCGGGTCCGGGTGGTGGTGCTGGAGGCCCCCGGTCGCGGCTTCAACGCGGGCGTCGACATCAAGGAGATCCAGCGCGACCCCGGGCCGCAGTCGCTGATCGGCGCCAACCGGGGCTGCGCCGAGGCCTTCGCCGCCGTCTACGAGTGCCAGGTGCCGGTCATCGCCGCAGTACAGGGCTTCTGCCTGGGCGGCGGCATCGGCCTGGTCGGCAACGCCGACGCGATCGTCGCCGCCGACGACGCCGTCTTCGGCCTGCCCGAGCTGGACCGGGGCGCGCTGGGTGCGGCGACCCACCTGGCCCGGCTGGTGCCCCCGCATCTGATGCGTCCGCTCTACTACACCGGACGGACCGTCTCCGCGGCCGAGCTGCACCGCTTCGGGACGGTCTGGGAGGTCGTCCCGCGCGAGCGGCTCACCGAGGCCGCGATGGCGCTGGCCCGGCAGATCGCGGCCAAGGACGGCTATCTGCTGCGGCTGGCCAAGGAGGCCATCAACGGCATCGACCCGGTCGACGTCCGGCGCAGCTACCGCTACGAGCAGGGCTTCACCTTCGAGGCCAACCTCGCCGGGGCCTCCGACGCCCACCGTGAGGCCTTCATCGCGACAGGGGGCAAGTAGCGCCATGGACAAGGCAATGAGCGCCGACGAGGTGGTCGGCCGGCTCTCCGACGGGATGACCCTGGGGATCGGCGGCTGGGGGTCGAGGCGCAAGCCGATGGCGCTGGTCAGGGCCATCCTGCGGTCCGGCCTGCGGGATCTGACCGTGGTCTCCTACGGGGGCCCGGACATCGGGCTGCTGGCCGCGGCCGGGCGGATCCGGCACCTGGTCACCGCCTTCGTCACGCTGGACTCGATCCCGCTGGAACCGCACTTCCGGTCGGCACGGGAGAGCGGCACGCTGGAGCGGCTGACCGAGTACGACGAGGGCATGCTGCTGCTGGGACTGACCGCCGCCGCCCACCGGCTGCCCTTCCTGCCGACCCGGGCCGGTCTCGGCTCGGACGTGCTGCGGGTCAATCCGGAGCTGCGGACCGTGGTCTCCCCCTACCCGGACGGCGAGGAGCTGGTCGCGGTGCCGGCCCTGCGGCTGGACGCCGCCCTGGTCCACCTGAACCGCGCGGACCGACAGGGCAACGGGCAGTACCTGGGCCCCGACCCCTACATGGACGACCTGTTCTGCGCCGCCGCCGACGCCGCGTACCTCAGCTGTGAGCGCCTGGTCGACACCGCCGACCTGCAGAAGGAGGGCTCCCCCGGCTCGGTGCTGGTCCCCCGCTGGTCCGTCACCGGCGTGGTGGAGGCCCCCGGCGGCGCCCACTTCACCTCCTGCGTCCCCGACTACGACCGCGACGAGCCGTTCCAGCGCGCCTACGCCCAGGCCGCGGCGGACCCCTCGGCCTGGCCCGCCTTCGAGCAGCGCTTCCTGTCGGGGGACGAGCAGGACTACCGGGCCGCGGTGGCGGACCTCCGGGCGGAGGCAACCCGATGACCACGACCACCACCGGTGCGGACCTGGCCGTCTCCAGGGCCGAGTACTGCGTGATCGCCTGCGCGGAGGCCTGGCGCGGGGACGGCGAGGTGCTGGCCGCCGCGATGGGGACCGTCCCGACCCTGGGGGCGCGGCTGGCCAAGCTCACCTTCGAACCCGACCTGCTGATCACCGACGGCGAGGCACGGCTCGCCGCCGACGTCCCCGCCCTGGGCGCAGCCCCCGCGGCGGTCGAGGGCGCGCTGCCGTACCGGAAGCACCTGGAGCTGGTGGCCATGGGCCACCGCCATGTGATGATGGGCGCCAGCCAGCTGGACCGACACGGCAACCAGAACATCTCCGCCATCGGCGACTGGTCCCGACCGTCCCGCCAGCTGCTCGGGATGCGCGGAGCGCCCGGCAACACCGTCAACAACCCCACCAGCTACTGGATCCCGCGCCACAGCACCCGGGTCTTCGTCCCCGGGCAGGTCGACGTCGTCAGCGGCGTCGGATACGGACGGCTGAACGGCCCGACCGGGCGGTTCCACGATCTCCGACGGATCGTCACCGACCTTGCGGTGCTGGACTTCGGCGGGGAAGGACACGCCGTCCGGCTGCTCTCGGTGCATCCCGGCGTGACGGTCGACCAGGTGATCGCCGCCACCGGCTTCCCGCTGGTGCTGCCCGGCGACATCGCCTCCACCCGGGACCCGTCCGCCGAGGAACTGCGCCTGATCCGAGAGGTCCTGGACCCGCGCGGCGCCCGCGATCGCGAGGTACGCGGATGACGACCGCCGCCCCGGTGCGGCTGGACACCGCGCTCACCCGCCTGGTCGGCGTCCGCCACCCCATCGTCCAGACCGGCATGGGCTGGGTCGCCGGCCCCCGCCTGGTCACCGCGACCGCCCGGGCCGGCGGCCTCGGCATCCTCGCCTCAGCGACCATGACGCCCACTCAACTACTGGCAGCGGTACGGGAGGTGAAGGAGCGCACGGACGCACCCTTCGGGGTGAACCTGCGCGCGGACGCGGGGGACGCGGCCGAACGCGCCGAGATCATCGCCAAGGAGGGCGTCCGGGTTGCCTCCTTCGCCCTGGCCCCCTCGCGCGAGCTGATCGCCAGGCTCAAGGACGCCGGCGTGGTCGTCATCCCCAGCATCGGCGCGCGGCGGCACGCGGAGAAGGTCGCCGCCTGGGGCGCGGACGCCGTCCTGGTCCAGGGCGGCGAGGGCGGCGGACACACCGGCGCGGTGGCGACCACCGTACTGCTCCCCCAGGTCGTGGACGCCGTGGACATCCCGGTCATCGCCGCCGGCGGCTTCCGCGACGGCCGGGGCCTGGTCGCCGCGCTGGCCTTCGGAGCGGCCGGCATCGCCATGGGCACCCGCTTCCTGCTCAGCTCCGACAGCACCGTCCCGGACGCGGTCAAGGCCCGTTACCTCGCCGCCGGGGTCAACGACATCACCGTCACCACCAAGGTCGACGGCCTGCCGCACCGGATGCTCCGCAGTGAGCTGGTCGCCACCCTCGAACAGGCGGGACGCACCCGCTCGCTGGTCCGGGCGCTGCGTCACGCGGCCGCCTTCCGCTCCGTCTCCGGGCTCTCCTGGCCCGCGATGATCCGCGAAGGTCTGGCCATGAAGCACGGCCAGGACCTGACCTGGAGCCAGGTGCTGCTGGCCGCCAACACCCCGATGCTGCTGAAGGCCGCGATGGTGGACGGCCGCACCGACCTCGGGGTGATGGCCTCCGGCCAGGTCGCCGGACTGATCGAGGACCTGCCCTCGGTGCGGGAGCTGATCGATCGGATCATGGCGGAGGCGGGGGTGGCGCTGGCGGGGGTGGCGGGGGCGGTGGTGTAGGACTTCGGGTGCGGGTTGTGCATGGCTTGTCGCGCAGTTCCCCGCGCCCCTAGGGGCTGCAACTCGCCCACAGTGGGTCAGTTGCAGCCCCGCAGGGGCGCGGGGAACTGCGCGATCAACCCCCCACCAGCGAATCCCCAACCTCCGTACGCCGGTACACCACCCGCCGTCCCACCCTCGTCCCCGCCACCAGCTCCGCGTCGCGCAGCACCGCCAGGTGCCCGCCGATCGTGCCGAGGGACTGCCCGAGGTGCGCGGCGAGCTCGCTGCTGGTGGCCGGGCGGTCCAGCTCCCGCAGGATCGCCGCGCGGCCGGCGCCGATTAGCCGGTCCAGGGCCCGCCGGGGGCGTCCCTCCGCGGGGCCCGAGGCCGCCCCGCGGGCCGGGTAGACCAGGGCGTAGCGGTCCCCCGGGCCCTCGCAGAGCCAGGTGCCCCGGGACAGGGCGCTCACCGGGACGAACAGCATGCCGTCGTCGCCGATCCGGCGGTCGGGGAAGTCCTGGTCGCTGAAGCGGATCGCGTCCGCGCCGACCCAGGCGCTGCGGCGGCTCATCCGCTCCAGCGCATGGGGCCAGCCGTAGGCGGCCAGCAGTCCGGCCCGGTAGGTGACGTCCCGTTCCAGCAGTGCTCGGCGTCGCGGCCAGTCCGGTTCCACGGAGCCGGTCCAGACCGAGCGGAACAGCTCGACGGTGCGCGCGAACCAGTCCCGGCCGGTGAGCCAGGACAGGTCGTGCTGCTCCCAACTGTGCTGCACCGACAGCTCCAGTTCGGCGCGCACCTCCTGGTCGGAGAACGGCCGGAGGGCCGCCAGTTCCTCGGCGAGGGTGGTGCGCATCCCGCCCGGCGGCGGTGCGGTGACGAACAGCGGCAGCCACTTGGTCGAGCTGATCAGCCGGACCAGGCCCGCGGCGAAGGGGTCGGCGTCGAGGACCGCCCGGAACGCGCCGTGGTGCCGGGCGTACCAGGACTCCATCCAGAGGTCGCAGTGGTCCGCCTGCAGCACCTTGATCGACCCCAGCGTCTCGGCCAGCGGGGACAGCGCGAACCGGGACCGCGACAGGGCCAGCGGGGTCAGCCGCAGCAGGGTCATCTTTCGCCTCCTGCCGAAAGAATAGTGCGCGTCCCACCGGGGCCCGCAGACTGCCGCCCATGCCCTCCCTCTCGCTCCAGCGCTTCGCCCTGCTCGGGCTGCCGAACTTCCGCTGGTTCTTCACCGGCCAGCTGGTGTCCCTGCTGGGCTCGTCGATGGCCCCGGTGGCGCTCGCGTTCGCGGTGCTCAACGCCTCCGGGAGCACCGGCGACCTCGGCATCGTGGTCACCGCGCGAATGGTGCCGCTGCTGGGCTTCCTGCTGCTGGGCGGCGCCGTCGCGGACCGGTTCCCGCGCCGGACGGTGCTGCTGCTGGCCAACCTCGGTTCGGGGGTCACCCAGGGCGGGGTGGCCGCGCTGCTGCTGACCGGGAGCTACTCGCTGGGTCCGATCGCCGCGCTGAGCCTGCTCAACGGCGTCCTGGACGCCTTCACCACCCCGGCACTGCGCGGCGTGCTGCCGCAGCTCGTGGACCGGGACCGGCTGCGGCAGGCCAATCCGCTGCTGGGCTCGATGCGCAATGCCACCAAGATCCTCGGCCCCAGCCTGTCCGGCGTCCTGGTGGTGGCCTTCGGCGGCGGGCCCGCCATCGCCTTCGACGCGCTCACCTTCCTGCTGGCGGCGCTGTGCCTGGCCCGGCTCAGCCTCACCGACCGGATGCCGGCCGCGCGGGGCACCGGCATGCTGACCTCCCTGCGCGAGGGCTGGACCGAGTTCCGCCGCATCCGCTGGGTCTGGACGGTGGCGCTGTCCTTCTGCGTGATCAACCTGGTGCAGGTCGGCACCTGGCAGATCCTCGGCCCCTCGCTCACCAAGCAGGTCAGCGGTGAGGCCGCCTGGGGCTTCGTGCTCAGCGCCAGGGGCGTCGGACTGCTGCTGACCAGCGCGCTGATGTACCGGGTGACGGTCCGTCACCTGCTGCGGCTGGGACAGTCGGTGACGGCACTCGGGGCACTGCCGCTGCTGGCGCTGGGCGCCGGGCTGCACGCCCCCTGGCTGATCGCGGCCGCCTTCGTCGCCGGTCTGGGCTCCTCGGTGGTGGGCATCGGCTGGGACACCTCGCTGCAGGAGCACGTCCCGGCCGAAGTGCTGTCCCGGGTCTCCTCCTTCGACGACCTGCTGTCCTACCTGGCCATCCCGATCGGCCAGTTGAGCGTGGGACCGCTGGCGCACGCCTTCGGCGGCTTCCGGGTGGCCACCGCCGCCGGTGTGGTCTACGCGGTCGCGGCGGTGGCCCCGCTGGCCTCCGCCGCCGTGCGGCGGCTGCCACACGGCGATCCGGAGCCGGACGGGGCGACGCCGGCGGCCTCCGTCACTACAGGCGCTCGATGATGGTCACATTGGCCTGGCCGCCGCCCTCGCACATGGTCTGCAGGCCGTAGCGGCCGCCGGTGCGCTCCAGCTCGTGCAGCAGGGTCGTCATCAGCCGCACGCCCGTCGCACCCAGCGGGTGGCCGAGGGCGATGGCGCCGCCGTTGACGTTCACCCGGGCCGGGTCGGCGCCGGTCTCCTTGAGCCAGGCGAGGACGACCGGTGCGAAGGCCTCGTTGATCTCCACCAGGTCCATGTCGTCGATGCTCATCCCGGTCTTCTTGAGCGCGTAAGCGGTGGCCGGGATGGGGGCGGAGAGCATCCGGATCGGGTCCTCGCCGCGCACCGAGAGGTGGTGCACCCGGGCGCGCGGGGTCAGCCCGTACTCGGCGACGGCGCGCTCGGAGGCGATCAGCATCGCCGACGCACCGTCGGAGACCTGGGAGGAGACCGCGGCGGTCAGCCGGCCGCCCTCGGTCAGCGGCTTCAGCTGGGCCATCTTCTCCAGGGTGGTGTCCCGGCGCGGGCCCTCGTCCTGCCGCACCTCCCCGTACGGGGCGATCTCACGGTCGAAGCGGCCCTCGTCGATGGCGCGGGCCGCCCGCTGGTGCGACTGGAGGGCGAAGCGCTCCATGTCCTCCCGGGAGACGCCCCACTTCTCGGCGATCAGCTCGGCGCCGTGGAACTGGTTCACCGGCTGGTCGCCGTAGCGCTCGCGCCAGCCGATGGAACCGGCGTACGGGCCCTCGGTGAGGCCCAGCGGCAGCGCCGCCTCGCGCGAGGAGTAGGCGATCGGGATCTGCGACATGCTCTGGGTTCCGCCGGCCACCACCAGGTCGCTGGTGCCGGACATCACCGCCTGCGCCGCGAAGTGGACCGCCTGCTGCGAGGAGCCGCACTGGCGGTCGATGGTGACGCCGGGCACCTCCTCGGGCAGCCCGGCCGCCAGCCAGCTGGTGCGGGCGATGTCCCCGGCCTGCGGGCCGACGGTGTCCAGGCAGCCGAAGACCACGTCCTCGACCAGTGCCGGGTCCACCCCGGACCGCTCGACCAGCGCCTTCAGCACATGGGCGCCCAGGTCGGCGGGGTGGGCGGTGGCCAGGCCGCCGCGGCGACGGCCGACGGGAGTGCGGACGGCTTCGACGATGTAGGCCTCGGGCATGGTGGTCGTTCCTCCTGCGGGAGTGGGGTGGCTGATCGGTGGGGTCACTGATGGGTGGTGGAGATGCCGTCGAGCAGCATGCTGAGGTACTGGCGGGCGATCTCGCCCGCGTCGTGCCGGCCGCCGGGCCGGTACCAGGAGGCGGCGACCCAGACCGTGTCGCGGACGAAGCGGTACGCCAGCCGCAGGTCCAGGTCGGCGCGGAAGGCGCCCTCGGCGACGCCGCGTTCCAGCGTCCCCTGCCAGGCGGCCTCGAAGCGGTTCATCGAGTCGGTGAGGTAGCCGAACCTGGGCTGCCCGGCGAGATGGCGCTCGCGCTGGTAGATGGCGACGGCGTCGCGGTGCCGGTCGATCTCCCGGAACGACTCGACGACCAGTGCCTCCAGGGTCTCCCGGGGGCCGAGGCCGGCGGCGAGCACGGCGTCGTAGCCGGTCCAGAGCTCGTTCAGGAAGCCGGAGAGGATCTCGTCCAGCATCGACTCCTTGGAGTCGAAGTGGTAGTAGAGGCTGCCGGCCAGGATGCCGGCGGCGTCGGCGATCTCCCGCACGGTGGTGGCGTCGTAGCCCTGCCGGGCGAACACCTGGGCGGCTGTGGCCAGCAGCTCGTCCCGTCGGGTGGCCGCCGCCGTTCTCGGCTGGGACGTCATCGCTGCTCGGCTCCTCGTCGCTGCGCTGGGGGTCAGTGGTGCTGTGGTCAGTGGTGCTGTGGTCAGTGGTGCTGTGGTCAGTGGTGCTGGGGTCACGGGTGCTGGCTGCTGACCGAGAGGACCTCACCGGTCAGGTAGGACGAGTATCCGCTCGCCAGGAACACGATGACATTCGCCACCTCCCAGGGCTCGGCCCAGCGCCCGAACGCCTCCCGGGCCGTCAGCTGCTCCAGCAGCTCCGGCGTGGTGACCTTGACCAGGTGCGGGTGCATGGCCAGGCTCGGCGAGACCGCGTTCACCCGGACCCCCAGGTCGGCGGCCTCCAGGGCGGCGCAGCGGGTCAGCGCCATCACCCCGGCCTTGGCCGCCGCGTAGTGGGACTGCCCGGCCTGGGCCCGCCAGCCCACCACCGAGGCGTTGTTGACGATCACCCCGCCGCCGCCGGACGCCCGGAACCGCCGCAGCGCCGCCCGGGTGCAGCGCATGGTGCCGGTGAGGGTGACGTCGAGGACCCGGTCCCACTGCTCGTCGGTCATCTCCTCCAGTGTCGCCGTCCCGCCCAGCCCGGCGTTGTTGACCAGGATGTCCAGCCGTCCGTGCCGGGCCTCGGCGAGCTCCAGCAGCGCGGCGACCTGCTGCTCCTCGGTGACGTCGCAGGCGGTGCCGGCGACCCGGTCCGCGCCGAACTCCCCGGCCAGCGCCTCTACGGTCTCCTTGAGCCGGCGGGCGTGGGCGTCGCCGAGCACCACCGAAGCCCCCTCCTCCAGGAACCGCCGGGCGGTGGCGCCGCCGATCCCGGCCCCGGCCGCCGCCGTGACCACGGCGCTGCGGCCGTCCAGCAGCCCGTGTGCTGACGGATAGTCAGGTGCGGTGCTCATGACCGGGTCCACCTCTCGACGGCCGACTCCCCGCACGTTAACCTACCAAACACTTGTTAGGGAAGGAGAGGCCGAGATGCCCGAAGAGACGGACGTCGTCCTCTACGAGCGCCAGGACGCCACCGCCCTGGTCACCCTGAACCGCCCCGAGTACCGCAACGCCCAGAACTCGGCGATGACCTACGCCCTGGACCGCGCCTTCTACCGGGCCGCCGACGACCCCGAGGTCAAGGTGGTGGTATTGCGCGGCGCCGGACCGCACTTCTCGGCCGGGCACGACATCGGCACGCCCGGGCGCGACGCCCACCTCCCCTTCGAGCGCAGGGCCTCGCTGTGGTGGGACCACTCGGAGCGGCAGGGCGCCGAGAGCCGCTACGCCCGCGAGTCCGAGGTCTACCTGGGGATGTGCCGGCGCTGGCGGGAGCTGCCCAAGCCGGTCATCGCCTCGGTCCACGGCGCCTGCGTGGCGGGCGGGTTGATGCTGGCCTGGGTCTGCGACCTGATCGTGGCCGCCGACGACGCCTTCTTCGCCGACCCGGTGGTGCGGATGGGCATCCCCGGCGTCGAGTACTTCGCCCACCCCTGGGTGCTGCCGCCGCGGATCGCCAAGGAGTTCCTCTACACCGGCGAACGGATGACCGCGCAGCGGGCGTACGAACTCGCCATGGTCAACCGGCTGGTCCCGCGCGCCGACCTGCACCGGGAGACGATGGCACTGGCGGCCCGGATCGCCGAGATGCCCACCATGGGCCTCGCCCTCACCAAGCGCGCGGTCAACCAGGCCGAGGACCTGCAGGGCCTGCACAGCGGCCTGGACTCGGTGTTCGGCCTGCACCACCTCGCCCACGCCCACAACGCGGAGACCGCGAAGGACTCGCTGGGCGGCATGGACGCCCGCTCCATGAAGGCCGCTGCCGAAGGGCAGGACAACGGCTGATGGATCTTCAGATCGGTACTGAGGAACAGGAGTTCCGCGCCGAGGCCCGCGACTGGCTGCGCCGGCACGTCCCGGCGCGACGGCTGCCCTCGCTGGAGACCGCGGCCGGCTTCGCCGCCCACCGCGCCTGGGAGCAGCAACTCCACGCGGACCGCTGGTCGGTGGTCTCCTGGCCGCGGCGGTACGGCGGCCGGGACGCCACGCTGCTGCGCTGGCTGCTCTTCGAGGAGGAGTACTACGCCGCCGGGGCGCCCGGGCGGGTCAGCCAGAACGGCATCAACCTGCTCGCCCCCACCCTGTTCGAACACGGCACCGAGGAGCAACGGGCCCGCATCCTCCCGGACATGGCGAGTGGAACGACCGTCTGGGCCCAGGCCTGGTCCGAGCCCGGGGCCGGCAGCGACCTGGCCGCCCTGCGCTCCACCGCGACCCGCACCGAGGGCGGCTGGCTGCTGGATGGCGCCAAGACCTGGTCCTCCCGGGCCGCCTTCGCCGACCGCGCCTTCGGCCTGTTCCGCTCCACCCCGGTGGAGCAGTCCGGGGCCCGGCACCGCGGCCTCACCTATCTGATGTTCCCGCTGGACGCACCGGGGGTGACGGTCCGTCCGATCGGCCGGCTGGACGGGAAGCCGGCCTTCGCCGAGATCTTCCTGGACGGCGTGCTGGTCCCGGACCGGGACGTGATCGGCGAGGCCGGCCAGGGCTGGCGGGCCGCGATGAGCACGGCCGGCAACGAGCGCGGGCTGACCCTGCGCAGCCCCGGGCGCTTCCTGGCCGCCGCCGACCGCCTGGTGGAGCTGTGGCGCCGGCTCGGGGACCCCGGCGACACGGCGATGGCCGAGCGGGTCGCCGACGCGGTGATCGGCGCGCGGGCGTACCAGCTCTCCGCCTTCGCGGCGGCCTCCGGCGAGGGCGGGCCGACCGGAGCGGCGTCCAGCCTCAACAAGCTGCACTGGTCCGAACTGGATCTGACGCTCCATGAGACGGCGCTGGACCTGTTGGGCCCCGAGGGCGAGTTGGCCGACGTCGAGGAGTGGTCCGAGGGCTATGTCTTCGCCCTGGCCGGACCGGTCTACGGCGGCACCAACGAGATCCAGCGGGACATCGTCGCCGAGCGGCTGCTCGGCCTGCCGAAGGGGCGGCGCGGATGAGGTTCCTCCTCGACACCGAGCAGCGTGACTTCGCCGCCAGCCTGGCCGCGCTGCTGTCCGCCGCCGACGTCCCGGCCGTGGCCCGGGCCCGTGCGGCCGGGGACGACGCACCGCTGCGGGCGCTGTGGCGGCGGCTCGGCGACGCCGGGGCCTTCGCCCTGGCGGTGCCCGAGGAGTTCGGCGGCACCGGACTGCTACCGGTCGAACTGGCGCTCTGCTGCGTCGAACTGGGGCGCCACGGCCTGCCCGGACCGGCGGCCGAGACCTTCGCGGCGAGCACCCTGCTGGCCGGTACGGAGCAGCAGGCACTGCTTCCCGGCGTGGCCTCGGGACAGCTGATCCTCTCGCTGGCCGCGGACGGCGGCTACGCCGCGGACCCCGACCTGGCCGACGCGGTGCTGTGCCTCGGCGACGAACGGAAGGCGCCACTGCGGCAGTCGCTGGACCCGGCGCGCCGGATGGGCGTCCCCGGGGACGCCATCGCGGTCGCCCCCGGTCCCGGCAGCGAGCGGGCCACCGGGCTGGCAGCCCTCTGCACCGCGGCGCTGGCCCTGGGCACCGGCCGGCACCTGCTCGCCGCCACCGTCGGGTACACCAGGACCCGTACCCAGTTCGGCGTGCCGATCGGCTCGTTCCAGGCGGTCAAGCACCGGCTGGCCGATGTGCTGCTCCAACTCGACTTCGCCGAACCGCTGTTGTACGGCGCCGCGGTGGCCGTCCAGGACTCCGCGGCGGGCGCTGCCGTCGACATCGCGGCGGCCAAGGCCGCCTGCGGCGGGGCCGGCTACTCCGCCGCGCGGGCCGCACTGCAACTGCACGGCGCGATCGGCTACACCGACGAGTTCGACCTCTCGCTGTGGATCCGCCGCGCCCGGGTGCTGCGCAACGCCTGGGGCAGCCCGTCCGCCTGCCGCCGCACGGTCCTGGAACTCCGGCCCGCAGCTGAGGTCCGCAACTGAGGTCCGTGGCTGAACGCAGCAGGGGCACCGCCCGGACCGCCTGGTGAGGTAGGTGTCCGGAGGCGATGCCCCTGTGAACGTGCTGTCCACTGCCTGCGCGCTGTTCAGATCTCCCCGCGCAGCTTGGCCAGCGCCTCAGCGAGGATCGCCTCGCCGTCGGCGTCGCTGCGGCGCTCGCGGACGTACGCGAGGTGGGTCTTGTACGGCTCGGTACGCGGCGGGGCAGGCGGGTTCTCCTCGTCCTGTCCGGCCGGGAATCCACAGCGCGGGCAGTCCCAGGTGTCCGGGATCTGTGCGTCGGAGGCGAACGACGGGCGGGTCTCATGCCCGTTGGCGCACCAGAAGGAGATACGGAGCCGAGGAGCGGACTCGCCGCGCTCGGCCTCCCCCATGGGGCCTGCCCCGACCCTGCTGCCACGGATGGCGTTGCCACTTGCCACGGTCTGACTCCCTGCGTGCTGGTGCGTTGCGATAGTCACGTGAGAGGAATCCGCGCCCCCGAGGCCCGGCCTCCACAGTGTCCCGTCGCCCCCCTTCTCCGACGGAGTCGTCCCAGTGTACGGACCGCATAAGTGCCGCCCGACACCGCCACCGGTGACAACTGTCACTCATGATAGGCGGCCGGGCGACACTCCGTCAGCTTTCGCGGCAGGGGTGCTCTGCACAGGTTCTACCCGCGGCGGGCCGGTCAGCCGTTCTTGGCCTTCAGCAGCAGCGACAGGATGATGATGCAGGCGAACCAGCCGACACCCATGAAGATGGTGATGCGGTCGAGGTTGCGCTCAGCGACGGCGGAGCCACCGCCGGTGGAGGACATACCGCCACCGAACATGTCGGAAAGACCGCCGCCCTTGCCCTTGTGCAGCAGGACGAGGACGACCATCATCACGCTGAAGAAGATCAGCGCGATCGAGAAGCCGAGGATCACGGCGGGACCAATCTCTCGTAATCGATGTGTGGAGCTGAGACGCAGGGCCGGGTCGACGGGCCATCCCGTCCGTCCCGACCCTGCATACTCTAGACCGCCGTCAGCCTACCGCCTGGTCCCGGTAGCGAACGATCTTCACGAACTCCTCCGGGTCCAGCGCCGCGCCGCCGATCAGGGCGCCGTCGACGTCCGGCTTGGCCATGATCCCGGCCGCGTTCGAGGACTTCACCGAGCCGCCGTAGAGCACCCGGACCTTGTCGGCCAGCTCCTGGCTGTAGAGCTCGGCCAGCCTGACCCGGATCGCGCCGCAGACCTCCTGGGCGTCCTCGGGGGTGGCCACCTCGCCGGTGCCGATGGCCCACACCGGCTCGTAGGCCACCACGATGGCCTCGGCGTCCTCGGCCGGCACGCCCTCCAGCGCGCCGTCCAGCTGCGCCAGGGTGTAGGAGACCTGGTCACCGGCCTTGCGGATGTCCAGACCCTCGCCGACGCAGAGGATCGGCACGATGCCGTTCCGGAACGCGGCCTTGACCTTGGCGTTGACGACCGGCTCGGTCTCGCCGTGGTACTGGCGCCGCTCCGAGTGGCCGATGGCCACGTAGGTGCACTTCAGCTTGGACAGCATCGGCCCGGAGATCTCACCGGTGTAGGCGCCGGAGTCGTGGGCGGAGATGTCCTGGGCGCCGTACTTGATCTTCATCTTGTCGCCGTCGACCAGGGTCTGCACCGAGCGCAGATCCGTGAACGGCGGCAGGACGGCGACCTCGACGGCCGCGTAGTCCTTGTCGTTGAGCGCGAAGAAGAGCTTCTGGGTGTGGGCGATGGCCTCGAGGTGGTTGAGGTTCATCTTCCAGTTGCCCGCCATCAGCGGGGTGCGTGCAGCAGTCATGTGGATCAGTTCTCCAGTGCGGCCAGGCCGGGGAGGGTCTTGCCCTCCAGGTATTCGAGGCTGGCGCCGCCACCCGTCGAGATGTGTCCGAACTTCTTCTCGTCGAAGCCCAGGATGCGCACGGCCGCGGCCGAGTCGCCGCCGCCGACCACCGAGAAAGCGTCGCCGTCGGCCAACGCGGCGGCGACGGCCTTGGTGCCCTCGGCGAACTCGGGGTGCTCGAAGACGCCCATCGGGCCGTTCCAGAACACCGTCTCGGCGTCGGCGAGCTTCTCGGCGAACAGCTTGCCGGTGGCCGGGCCGAGGTCCAGGCCCATCTTGCCGGCCGGCATCGCGTCGGCGGGGACGACCTCGAAGTCGGCGACCGGGGCCTTGGTCTTCAGGTCCGGGAAGGTCGCGGAGACCGCGACGTCGACCGGCAGGACGAACTCCACGCCGTTCTGCTTCGCCCGCTCCAGGTACTCCAGGACCACCGGGATCTGGTCCTCCTGCAGCAGGCTGCTGCCGACGTCGTGGCCCTGAGCCTTGAGGAAGGTGAAGGCCATGCCGCCGCCGATGAGGATCCGGTCGGCCTTGCCCAGCAGGTTGTCGATCACGCCGAGCTTGTCGGAGACCTTGGAGCCGCCGAGGACGACCACATAGGGGCGCTCGACCTGCTCGGTCAGCCGCTTGAGCACGCCGACCTCGGTGGCGATCAGCAGGCCGACCGCGTGCGGCAGCCGGGCCGGGAGGTCGTAGACCGAGGCGTGCTTTCGGTGCACCGCGCCGAAGCCGTCGCCCACGTAGACGTCGGCGAGGGCGGCCAGCTGGTCCGCGAAGGCGCCGCGCTCGGCGTCGTCCTTGCTGGTCTCGCCGGCGTTGAAGCGCAGGTTCTCCAGCAGCGCGACCTGGCCGTCGGCCAGGCCGGCCACGACCGCGGCGGCACTGTCGCCGACGGTGTCGGTGGCGAAGGCGACGTCCTGGCCCAGGATCTGGCCGAGCCGCACGGCCACCGGGGCCAGGCTGAACTGGGGGTCGGGCGCGCCCTTGGGACGGCCCAGGTGGGAGGCGACGATCACCTTGGCGCCGGCCGCGACCAGCTTGGCGATGGTCGGCGCGACGGCGCGGATCCGGCCGTCGTCGGTGATGTCGGTGCCGGACAGCGGCACATTGAGGTCGGCACGGACGAATACCCGCTTGCCCGCGACGTCGAGGTCGTCGATGGTCTGCACGTCAGTTCGCTCCTGTGGGAGGTGGGGGACAACAGGGGGGACGGCCCGACGCGAGCAGGACCCGGACCATTCGGCGTCCGGGTCCTGCTCGCATCAGTCGCTTACCGCGCCGCTCGTCAGAGCTGGCCACCGACGAGGGTGGTCAGGTTGACGAGGCGGTTGGAGTAGCCCCACTCGTTGTCGTACCAGCCGAAGATCTTCACCTGGTTGCCCTGGACCATGGTCAGCGGGGCGTCGAAGATGCAGGAGAACGGCGAGTTGACGATGTCACGGGAGACGATCGGGTCCTCGTTGTAGTACAGGTAGCCCTTGAGCGAGCCCTCGGACGCCTTCTGGAAGGCGGCGTTGACCTCGTCCTTGGTGACCTCGCGCTCCAGGTCCACCACCAGGTCGGTGATGGAGCCGGTGGGGACCGGGACGCGCAGCGAGGTGCCGTCCAGCTTGCCCTTGAGCTCCGGCAGCACCAGCGCGGTGGCCTTGGCGGCACCGGTGGAGGTCGGGATGATGCTCAGGGCCGCGGCGCGGGCGCGACGCAGGTCCTTGTGCGGGAAGTCCAGGGTGACCTGGTCGTTGGTGTAGGCGTGCACCGTCGTCATCATGCCCTTGACGATGCCGAAGGCCTCGTGGATGACCTTGGCCATCGGCGCCACGCAGTTGGTGGTGCAGGAGGCGTTGGAGATGATGGTGTGCTTGGCGACGTCGAGCTTGTCGTCGTTGACGCCCATGACGACGGTGATGTCCTCGTCGCTGGCCGGAGCCGAGATCAGGACCTTCTTCGCGCCACCGACCAGGTGCTTCTTGGCCTGCTCGGCCTTGGTGAAGAAGCCGGTCGACTCGATCACGATGTCGGCGCCCAGCTCGCCCCACTTGAGGGCGGCGGGGTCGCGCTCGGCGGTGACCTTGAAGCTCTTGCCGTCGACGGTGATGCTGTCGTCGCTGTGGGACACCTCGGCGTGCAGGGTGCCCAGGGTCGAGTCGTACTTGAGCAGGTGCGCCAGGGTCTTGGTGTCGGTCAGGTCGTTGACACCGACGATCTCGATGTCCGCGCCCTGGGCGATAACCGCACGGAAGAAGTTACGACCAATGCGGCCGAACCCGTTGATGCCTACCCGGATCGTCACGAACCGATCTCCTCGCTGGTACGTCGGCGCTGTACGCCGACGAGCTGGAATGGGATGTCCCCGACCGCTTAAAACCCTACCCCGCGCCAGTGGCGGAGAGCACATCAGACCTGCCGGACACACCAATGCCGCCCCCGGACAACGAGTCCGGAGGCGGCATTCACCCCGGTTTCACGGGGATTTCACCGGTATTTCCGTGGATTGCAGCGGCTCACCACGCGCGAACGGGTGTACGCAGCGGCGGGGCGGTCAGTGCGAGGCCAGCTCCTGGGCGCCGTACGACTCCCCGCGGTAGGACTCGCCGCCGTAGGAGTCCGTGCCGTAGGACTCGCCACCGTAGGAGTCGCCCTCGGACAGGCTGTGCTCGGTGCTGGGCAGTCCCAGCTCCGACGCCCGCTTGTCGGCCATCGCCAGCAGCCGCCGGATCCGCCCGGCCACCGCGTCCTTGGTCAGCGGCGGGTCCGCCAGCGAGCCCAGCTCCTCCAGCGAGGCCTGCTTGTGCTCCATCCGCAGCCGTCCGGCCGCGGCCAGGTGCTCCGGGACCTCCTCGCCGAGGATCTCCAGCGCCCGCTGCACCCGCGCTCCGGCGGCCACCGCGGCCCGCGCCGAGCGGCGCAAGTTGGCGTCGTCGAAGTTGGCCAGCCGGTTGGCCGTCGCCCGGACCTCGCGGCGCATCCGCCGCTCCTCCCAGGCCAGCACCGACTCGTGCGCGCCGAGCCGGGTCAGCAGCGCGCCGATGGCGTCGCCGTCCCTGATCACCACCCGGTCCACCCCGCGCACCTCGCGGGCCTTGGCCGGGATGCCCAGCCGCCGGGCCGCGCCGACCAGGGCCAGCGCCGCCTCCGACCCCGGGCAGGTGATCTCCAGCGAGGAGGACCTGCCGGGCTCGGTGAGCGAGCCGTGCGCCAGGAAGGCCCCGCGCCAGGCCGCCTCGGCGTCGCAGGTCGCGCCGGAGACCACCGCCGGGGGCAGACCCCGGATCGGCCGTCCGCGCCCGTCCACCAGCCCGGTCTGCCGGGCCAGCAGGTCGCCGTCCTTCACCACCCGCACCACGTACCGGCTGCCGCGTCGCAGACCGCCGGGGGCCATCACCACCAGGTCCGAGGAGTGTCCGAAGATCTCCAACAGGTCCTTGCGCAACCGCCGTGCCGCCACGCCGGTGTCCAGCTCCGCCTCGATCACGATGCGTCCGCTCACCAGGTGCAGCCCACCCGCGAACCGCAGGATCGCCGACACCTCCGCCTTGCGGCAGCATGCCCGGGTGACGGGGAGCCGGCTGATTTCGTCCTTCACCGCTGCCGTCATCGCCATGGCGCGATCCTTCCATGCATCCTGAAGATCCGGTCGTACGCTGCGGCCAGAAGCTCCGGGTCGTGTCGCCCGGAAGAGCCGTCCGGGGCTGCGACGTTGTCGAGTACCAGTTCGGCGCCGAGACGCTTGGCCGCACTGCGCAGGGCCTCGGGATCGGCCACCGTACCCGCGTTGGCGAGCACGAAGTCCACGGTGAGCTCCGGGGCGTGGGCCCCGAGCACCTCCAGGTGCCGCTGCGGCGAGAAGCCCTCGGTCTCCCCCGGCTGCGCCACCAGGTTGAGCGCCAGCACCTTGCGGGACCGGGTCTGCACCAGGGCGTCGCGCAGGTCGGGGACCAGCAGGTGCGGCAGCACACTGGTGAACCAGGAGCCGGGGCCGAGCACCACCCAGTCCGCCTCGCGCACGGCGGCGACCGCCTCCGGCACCGCCGGCGGATCGTGCGGCAGCAGCCGCACCGACTCCACCTCGCCCGGGGTGACCGCGACTTCGGCCTGACCGCGGACGGTGGAGAGCAGCTCCGGGTCCTCCGGGTCGAGGCCGCGCACGGTGGCCTCGATGTCCAGCGGCACCGCGGACATCGGCAGCACCCGGCCGTGCGCGCCGAGCAGTCTGCCGACGTACTCCAGCGCCTCGACCGGGTCCCCGAGCTTCTCCCACAGCGCCACGATCAGCAGGTTCCCCACCGCGTGTCCGTGCAGTTCGCCGTCGCTCTGGAAGCGGTGCTGGATCACCTCGGACCAGGTCCGGCCCCAGTCGTCGTCACCGCACAGCGCGGCCAGCGCCTTGCGCAGGTCACCGGGTGGCAGCACGCCCAACTCGGCGCGCAGCCGCCCGCTGGAGCCGCCGTCGTCGGCGACGGTGACCACCGCGGTGAGGTCCCCGGTCAGCCGCCGCAGGGCGCGCAGCGAGGCCGACAGGCCCTGCCCGCCGCCCAGCGCGGTGATCCTCGGAGCGCCCCGGCGTCGCGCCTGCTGCCGTCCAGCAACGATGTGTGACGCCACCCGTGCCCCTGTCCCGTCCGCCGCTACTCGCGCCCCATGTCCCGGTGCACCAGCACCGTCTCCAGACCGTCGGCGATCAACCGCTTCGCCAGCCGTTCCGACATCGCCACGCTGCGGTGCTTCCCTCCGGTGCAGCCTACGGCAAGTGTCATGTAGCGCTTGCCTTCCCGGCGGTAGCCCTCGGTGACGATCCTGAGGAGATCGGCGTACTGGTCCAGGAACTCCTTGGCGCCCGGCTGGTCGAAGACGTACCGGGCCACCTCCTCGTCCGTGCCGGTGCGCGGGCGCAGCTCCGGGACCCAGTGCGGATTGGGCAGGAAGCGGCAGTCCACCACCAGGTCGGCGTCGACCGGCAGGCCGTACTTGAAGCCGAAGGACATCACCGTGGCCCGGAGCTGCGGCTCCTGGTCGTCCGAGAACTGGGCGTCCATCTTGGCCCGCAGCTCATGGACGTTGAGGCTGGAGGTGTCGATCACCAGGTCGGCCTCGCCGCGCAGGTCGCGCAGCAGGGTGCGCTCCTGTTCGATGCCGTCCACGATGCGTCCGTCGCCCTGCAGCGGGTGCGGGCGGCGCACGCTCTCGAACCGGCGCACCAGGGCGTCGTCGGAGGCCTCCAGGAACAGCACCCGCAGCCGGACGCCGCGCCGTTCCAGGTCCTCCAGCGAGGCCAGCAGGTCGTCGAAGAAGCTGCGCCCGCGCACGTCCACGACAGCGCCTATACGCGCCACCGCGCCCTGCGAGCGCGCGCCGAGGTCGACCATGGTCGGTATCAGCGACGGCGGCAGGTTGTCCACGACGAACCAGCCGAGGTCCTCCAGGCATTTCGCGGCCGTACTGCGGCCGGCCCCGGACATACCGGAGATGATCACCAGCTCGGGTACGTTCTCACCGCCGGACTTACTCACGTGGGCTCCCCTGTTTCGGACATCTCGTCCATCTCGTCACTGATGTCAACGCCCGGCGTCGGCTGCGGCTTCCCGCTTTCACTCGCACGAGTGACCTGGTCACTGGGCTCTTCGAGGATCTCACCGGTCGCCGTGTTGACCGCGGGGGCCGTGGGACGCCTCTCGGCCAGGGCCGCGACCACGGCCTCGGCCGTCCGCCGGCCGACCCCGGGAACCTCGCAGATCTCCTCCACTGTCGCCGCCCTGAGCCGCTTCAGCGAGCCGAAGTGCTTGAGCAGCGCCTGCCGCCGGCTCTCGCCGAGGC
Source organism: Streptacidiphilus jeojiense (assembly GCF_000719095.1). Classification (GTDB taxonomy): domain Bacteria; phylum Actinomycetota; class Actinomycetes; order Streptomycetales; family Streptomycetaceae; genus Streptacidiphilus; species Streptacidiphilus jeojiensis. The sequence goes on from NZ_JOEH01000019.1 coordinate 25,000, forward strand.
CCGGCACCGAGTCCAGGGCGCCCGCGGTGAGCCGCTTGGCGCGCTTCTGGCGCTGGTAGGTGATGGCGAAGCGGTGCGCCTCGTCGCGGACCCGCTGCAGCAGGTAGAGGCCCTCGCTGCTGCGCGGCAGCACCACCGGGTCGTCCTCGTCCGGCAGCCAGACCTCCTCCAGCCGCTTGGCCAGGCCGCACAGGGCCACATCGGTGACCCCCAGCTCGGTCAGCGCCCGCTGCGCCGCCGCGACCTGCGGCTCGCCGCCGTCGACCACGATCAGCTGCGGCGGGTAGGCGAAGCGGCGCGGCTTGCCGGTCTCCTCGTCCCGCTCGCTCGGCTGCTCCTGGTGCCGGAACCGGCGGGTGATCACCTCGTGCATCGAGCGGACGTCGTCCTGGCCCTCGAAACCCTTGATCGCGAAGCGGCGGTACTCGCTCTTGCGGGCCAGGCCGTCCTCGAACACCACCATCGAGGCGACCACGTCCTGCCCCTGGAGGTGGGAGATGTCGTAGCACTCGATCCGCAGCGGCGCGGTCTCCAGACCGAGGGCGTCGGCGATCTCCTGGAGCGCGACGCTGCGGGTGGTCAGGTCGGCGGCGCGCTTGGTCTTGTGCAGGGCCAGCGCCTGGGCGGCGTTGCGCTCCACGGTGACCATCAGCTCGCGCTTGTCGCCGCGCTGCGGCACCCGCAGGTCCACCGCACTGCCGCGGCGCTCGCCGAGCCACACCGCCACCGGCTGCACCGGCTGCGGCAGCGCCGGGACCAGCACCTCGCGCGGGACGGCCTCGCCGGTCTCCTCCCCGTACAGCTGCAGCAGGGCGTGCTCGACCAGCCCCGCGGTGTCGACGTTCTCGACCTTGTCGGTGACCCAGCCGCGCTGGCCCCTGACCCGGCCGCCGCGGACGTGGAAGATCTGGACCGCGGCCTCCAACTCGTCCTCGGCGATGGCCAGCAGGTCGGCGTCGGTGCCGTCGGCGAGCACGACGGCGTTCTTCTCCATCGCGCGGTTCAGCGCCTCGATGTCGTCGCGCAGCCGCCCGGCCCGCTCGTACTCCATCTCGGCGGCGGCCTCCTTCATCTCGCGTTCGAGACGGCGGAGGTAGGTGCCGGTCCGGCCGGCCATGAAGTCGCAGAACTCCTCGGCGAGTTCGCGGTGCTGCTCCGGGGTGACCCGGCCGACGCAGGGGGCCGAGCACTTGCCGATGTAGCCCAGCAGGCAGGGCCTGCCGACCTGCTCGGCGCGCTTGAACACCCCGGCGGAGCAGGTCCGCACCGGGAACACCCGGAGCAGCAGGTCCACCGTCTCCCGGATCGCCCAGGCGTGCCCGTAGGGGCCGAAGTAGCGCACCCCGCGCTTCTTCGGGCCTCGCATCACCTGCACCCGGGGGAACTCCTCGTTCAGCGTCACCGCGAGCGAGGGATAGCTCTTGTCGTCGCGGTACTTGACGTTGAAGCGCGGGTCGAACTCCTTGATCCAGCTGTACTCCAGCTGCAGCGCCTCGACCTCGGTCCCGACCACGGTCCACTCCACCGAGGCGGCCGTGGTCACCATCTGCCGGGTGCGCGGATGGAGGTTGGCCAGGTCCTGGAAGTAGGAGGACAGCCGGGGGCGCAGGCTCTTCGCCTTGCCGACGTAGATCACCCGGGAGTTGGCGTCGCGGAACTTGTAGACGCCGGGGGACGTCGGGATCTGCCCCGGCGCCGGGCGGTACGTGGACGGGTCAGCCATCAGGATCCCCCAACCAGGTGCACCGGGGCTGACCGGTGCACACCAGGCAGTGACATTGCGAGTACTCCCCTGCGAACGGCTCAGCTGCGGACGGATCAGCCAGGACACTCAAGACCCTAGCGCCCTGGACCGACAGGGCATCGAACTGTCCGGAGCCGTCACACGTCGTCGAGGGGGCCGGTGAGGTAGCGCTGGAGGGTCGGCGCGACGGCGGCGGCGAGTTGTTCGCGGCCCGTGCCCGGCAGCGGGTCGATGCCGACGATGTGCCGGGCCATGACCAGGCCGACGACCTGCGATCCGGTGAGTGCGGCGCGCAGCGGCGCGTCCGGGGATCCGAGCCCGGCCGCCAGCGGGACCAGGAGTTCGCGGTTGATGCGTTCGCGGATCAGCTGGGCCGCCCCCTCCTCCGAGGCCGCCGCGCGGATCAGCGCGATCAGCCGGCCCCGGCTCGCCGGGGCCTCGATCAGGTCGAGCACCTGGTCCGCCAGGCGCCGTCCGATCTCCTCGCGCGGGCCGGCCAGCAGCCGGGACAGGACCACGGCCGGGTCGTAGGGCAGTGCCGCGGCCTCCGCGAACAGCCGCTGCTTTCCCGAGAAGAAGTGCGAGACCAGGGCGACGTCGACCTCGGCGGCGGTGGCGATACCGCGCAGCGTGGTGCGGTCGTAGCCCAGTTCGGCGAAGTGCCGGCGGGCGGTGTCGAGGATGAGCTGCCGGGTCTGGCTCGTCCCCGGACGCCGTCCGGCCCGGCGGGGTGTGGCGGTCACGGTTCCTCCTCGTACGGCTGGTGATTGACAGCCGAAATTCAACAGGCGCAGAATAATGCTACCCAATTCAATGGGTGTTGAATTCTTGCCGGCGCCCGCCGGGCCCCCGGCCGACCGCCAGCTACTACGAGAAGGGTCGGACCATGACCTCGAACCCCTCCCCCAGTTCGCCCCCGGAAGCCGCCGCCCCGCGGGCGGAACAGGCCGCGCAGGCTGCGGCGCAGACGCCCCACCGCTGGTGGATCCTGGCCGTGGTCGGCCTGGCCCAGCTGATGGTGGTGCTCGACGGCACCATCGTGAACATCGCGCTGCCCTCGGCCCAGCGCGACCTGGGCTTCTCCAACGGCAACCGGCAGTGGGTGGTCACCGCCTACGCGCTGGCCTTCGGCAGCCTGCTGCTGCTCGGCGGGCGGCTGGCCGACCTGATCGGCCGCAAGCTCGTCTTCCTGATCGGCGTGGCGGGCTTCGCCGGGGCCTCCGCCCTGGCCGGAGCCGCCACCGGCTTCGACATGCTGATCACCGCCAGGGCCCTGCAGGGCGCCTTCGGCGCGCTGCTGGCGCCGGCCGCACTCGCGCTGCTGAACACGACCTTCGCCGCCGGACGGGACCGGGCCAAGGCCTTCGGGGTCTACGGCGCCATCGCCGGCACCGGCGGCGCCGTCGGGCTGCTGCTCGGCGGCCTGCTGACCGAGCACCTCAGCTGGCGCTGGACCCTCTACGTCAACCTGGTCTTCGCCGCCCTCGCCTTCGCCGGCGGCCTGGCCCTGCTGCGCAACAGCCGGCGGGACGGCGCCAAGCTCGACATCCCCGGCACCCTGCTGGTCTCCTCCGGCCTGTTCTCGCTGGTCTACGGCCTCTCCAACGCCGACACCCACGGCTGGTCCGCGCCGATGACCTGGGGCTGGCTGGTCGCCGGAGTGCTGCTGATCGCCCTGTTCGGCCGCTGGCAGACCCGGGCCGCCCACCCGCTGCTTCCGCTGCGGATCGTCCTGGACCGCGACCGCGGAGCCTCCCTGTCCGCAGTGATCATCGCTGCGTCCGGCATGTTCGGCCTGTTCCTGTTCCTCACCTACTACCTGCAGGTCACGCTGCGCTACAGCCCGGTGACCACCGGGCTGGCCTTCCTGCCCATGGTCGGGGGCCTGATGGTCTCCGCCCAGCTGGCCACCAATGTGACCGCGCCCAGGTTCGGCGCCAGGACCACCGTCCCGCTGGGCATGGCACTGGCCGCCGGCGCCATGGTCTGGCTCACCCGCATCGGCCTGACCGACACCTACGCCTCCCAGGTCCTGCCGGCGCTGATCGTGCTCGGCCTGGGCCTGGGGCAGGTGATGCCGACGGCCATGAACCAGGCCACCGCCCGCGTCGCCCCTGACGAGGTCGGCGCCGCCTCGGCAAGCGTCAACACCATGCAGCAGATCGGCGGCTCCATCGGCACCGCGCTGCTCAACAGCCTTGCCACCAGCGCCGCAGCCGCCTACCTGGTCGGCCGCAGGCCCACCCCCGACGCCCTGGCCCGGGCCCAACTGCACAGCTACACAACCGCGTTCTGGTGGTCGGCGGGCATCTTCACCCTCGGCGCGCTGGTCACCGCACTGCTCTACCGCAGCAGCACCGGCCGCGCCGAGGCCTCCAACCACGAGGTCGTGTCCGGGTGACACCGCGGGATCGCTCGGCGCCCCGGCGCGCAGCGGGCTGAGCCGCAGCAGGCCGAGCCGCAGCAGGCCGAACGGCGTTCAACGGCCGCTGATGGGCTGCCGGCGCGGGCCCGCGGCTGCGGAACCGGTCAGACGGCGGAACCGGTCAGACGGTGACGACCAGTTTGCCGTTCTGCACGGCCACGGTCTTGGCGGGCAGCGGGGAGGTGGCCGGGCCGTTGGCGACGGAGCCGTCGGCGATCTTGAACTGGCTGCCGTGGCAGGGGCACTGGATGGTCCCGCCCTGCACCCCGTCGACCAGGCAGCCGGCGTGGGTGCAGACCGCGCTGAACGCCTTGAACTGACCGGAGGTCGGCTGGGTGACCACGACCTTGTCGTCCTTGTAGACCTTGCCGCCGCCGACCGGGACATCGCTGGTCGGACCCAGCGTCGTCGGCCCGGAGGCGGTGCTGGTGCTGCTCGAACCGAACGAGCAGGCGGCGAGCGCGAGCCCGGCGACACCGGCCACCCCGACCGCGGCGGCGCCGCGCAGCACGGCGCGCCGGTCGGTGCCGGTGCCGGTGGTGCAGCAGCCTGCGCAGTCGGCGTTCTCCGGGGCAGGGGCGGCGTCGAGCTGGGTCATGGTCGCGGGCTCCCAAAGGGCAGACGTGACGGGGCACCACGCTCAACGCGGTGCACCCGGGGCAGGTTGCGCTCCGGGTGCACCCTATGCGGCTTTCCTGTGACTACTTCTTACCGGGGGCGGCCTTCTTGGCCACCGCCTTCTTCGCCGCTGTCTTCTGCGCCACTGCCTTCTTCGCGGCCGGCTTCTTCACCGGGGCCTGCTTCACCGGAGCCTTCTTCGCCGCCGGCTTCCTGGCGGCCGCGGCCTCCTCCGCCGCCTCCTCCGCGAACACCCGGTCCCCCAGGATGTCGCGCAGGAACTTGCCGGTGTGGCTCTCGGCCACCGTCGCGATGTGCTCCGGGGTACCCTCGGCGACCACCAGACCGCCGCCGTTGCCGCCCTCGGGTCCCATGTCGACGACCCAGTCGGCGGTCTTGATCACATCCAGGTTGTGCTCGATCACGATCACCGTGTTGCCCTTGTCCACCAGCCCGGTGAGCACCTTGATCAGCTTGCTGATGTCCTCGAAGTGCAGCCCGGTGGTCGGCTCGTCCAGGACGTAGACGGTCCGCCCGGTGGAGCGCTTCTGCAGCTCCGAGGCCAGCTTGACACGCTGCGCCTCGCCGCCGGACAGCGTCGGCGCGGACTGGCCCAGCCGGACGTAGCCGAGGCCGACGTCGGTGAGGGTGCGCAGGTGCCGGGCGATCGGCGGAACGGCCTCGAAGAACTCCAGCCCCTCCTCGATCGGCATGTCCAGCACCTCGGCGATGGACTTGCCCTTGAAGTGGACGTCCAGCGTCTCCCGGTTGTAGCGCGCCCCGTGGCACACCTCGCAGGGGACGTAGACGTCCGGCAGGAAGTTCATCTCGATCTTGATGGTGCCGTCGCCGGCGCAGTTCTCGCAGCGGCCGCCCTTGACGTTGAAGGAGAAGCGGCCCGGCAGGTAGCCGCGCACCTTCGCCTCGGTGGTCTCCGCGAACAGCCGGCGGACGTGGTCGAAGACACCGGTGTAGGTCGCCGGGTTGGACCGCGGGGTGCGGCCGATCGGCGACTGGTCGACATGGACCACCTTGTCGACCAGGTCGGTGCCGGTGACCCGGGTGTGCCGTCCGGGCACGCTGCGGGCGCCGTTGAGCTCGCGCGCCAGGTGGGTGTAGAGGATGTCGTTGACCAGCGTGGACTTCCCGGAGCCGGAGACACCGGTGATCGCGGTCAGGGTGCCCAGCGGGAAGCTGACGTCCACGTCCTGGAGGTTGTGCTCGCGCGCGCCCTGGACGGTGATGTGCCGCTTGGGGTCGATCGGACGGCGCACCTCCGGGGTGGGGATGGAGCGCCGGCCGGAGAGGTAGGCGCCGGTCAGCGACTCCTTGTTGGCCAACAGGTCCTCGCGGGAACCGGAGTGCACCACATGGCCGCCGTGCTCCCCCGCGCCCGGGCCGATGTCCACCACCCAGTCCGCGGTGCGGATGGTGTCCTCGTCGTGCTCCACCACGATCAGGGTGTTGCCCAGGTCGCGCAGCCGCACCAGGGTCTCGATCAGCCGGTGGTTGTCGCGCTGGTGCAGCCCGATCGAGGGCTCGTCCAGCACGTAGAGCACACCGACCAGGCCGGAGCCGATCTGGGTGGCCAGCCGGATCCGCTGGGCCTCGCCGCCGGAGAGGGTCCCCGCGGCACGGTTCAGCGAGAGGTAGTCCAGGCCGACGTCGACCAGGAACTTCAGCCGCTCGTTGACCTCCTTGAGGACCCGCTCGGCGATGGTCTTCTCCCGATCGGAGAGCTCCATCGCGCCCAGGAAGTCGGCGCAGTCGCTGATGGACATCGAGGAGACCTCGGCGATGGACTTCCCGGCCATGGTCACCGCCAGCACCACCGGCTTGAGCCGGGTGCCGTGGCAGGCCGGGCAGTCCACCTCGCGCATGTAGCCCTCGAAGCGCTCCCGGCTGCTGTCGGTCTCGGACTCCGAGTGCCGGCGCTGGACGAAGGGCACCGCGCCCTCGAAGCCGGTGATGTAGGAGCGCTCGCGGCCGAAGCGGTTCCGGAACTTCACCTCGACCTGGGAGTTGTGCCCGTACAGCAGCGCCTTCCTGGCGCGCTGCGGCAGCCCGGCCCAGGGGATGTCGGTGCGGAAGCCCAACTCCTTGGCCAGCGCGCTGATCAGCCGCTGGTGGTACTCCCGGGTGTGGCCCAGCGACCAGGGGTGGATGGCGCCCTCGTCGAGGGTCTTCTCCTCGTCGGGGACGACCAGGTCCGGGTCGACCTCCATCCGCGAGCCCAGGCCGGTGCACTCGGGGCAGGCGCCGAACGGCGAGTTGAAGGAAAAGGAGCGCGGCTCCATCTCCTCGTAGGAGATGTCGTCGAAGGTGCAGTAGAGGTGCTCGGAGTACATCCGCTCACGCTCGGGGTCGTCGGCCGCCAGGTCGACGAAGTCCAGCACGACCGTGCCGCCGGAGAGCTTGAGCGCGGTCTCGACCGAGTCGGTGAGCCGGCGCTGGGCGCTCTTCTTCACGGTGAGGCGGTCGATGACCACCTCGATGGTGTGCTTCTCCTGCTTCTTCAGCACCGGCGGCTCGGTCAGCTGGATCGTCGCGCCGTCGACCCTGGCCCTGGAGTAGCCCTTGGTCTGCAGGTCGGCGAAGAGGTCGACGAACTCGCCCTTGCGGGCCCGGACCAGCGGGCTGAGCAGCTGGAACCGGGTGCCCTCGGGCAGTTCCAGGATCTTGTCCACGATCTGCTGCGGCGACTGCCGGGCGATCGGACGCCCGCAGACCGGGCAGTGCGGGTGGCCGATCCGCGCGAACAGCAGCCGGAGGTAGTCGTAGACCTCGGTGATGGTGCCGACGGTGGAGCGGGGGTTGCGCGAGGTTGACTTCTGGTCGATCGAGACGGCCGGGGAGAGGCCCTCGATGAAGTCCACGTCGGGCTTGTCCATCTGGCCCAGGAACTGCCGGGCGTAGGAGGACAGCGACTCGACGTAGCGGCGCTGGCCCTCCGCGAAGATGGTGTCGAACGCCAGCGAGGACTTGCCGGACCCGGAGAGGCCGGTGAACACGATGAGGGAGTCGCGCGGCAGGTCGAGCGAGACGTTCTTGAGATTGTGCTCGCGAGCACCGCGGACGATGAGGCGGTCTGCCACGCTTCTGCGCCTTCCGGATCGATGGGGGCGTCGGTCGGTCCTGGACATTGCCTCGGCCGTTGCCTCGGACACTGCCCTGGACGTCGGACGGTCCTGGACGGGGCGATCCGGGACCGTCCGACGCGACAACACTATGGGAGCACGTGTTCGATTTTTGGGGCAATCCAGAACCGTCACCCGAAGGGATGAACACGACGCTAGCGTGAGAGCTTCCCCGCCGTGGGAAACGATGAGAAACCACGCGGGACACGCACCTCGGACGTTACGGGAGAGAGCATGACCACCCCAAGCGGGATCCCAGCGCAGACCATCGCCCAGGCCGCCGAGGCCACCGCCCGGCTGCTGCGCAGCGTCGAGGAGATGACCCCTGAGCAGGTCCTCCAGCCCTCCGTGCTGCCCGGCTGGACCAGGGGGCATGTCCTCAGTCACATCTCCCGCAACGCCGACGCGCTCTGCAATCTGCTGCGGGGCGCCCGCACCTCGCAGCCGATCCCGATGTACCCGAGCCCGGAGGCCCGCGACCGGGGCATCGAGGACGGCGCCAGGCGACCGCCGGCCGACCAGCTCGCCGACCTGCGCGCCTCCGGCCTCCGCTTCACCGCCGCCTGCGAGGCCATGCCGCCGGAGGCCTGGTCGATCCCGGTCCCGCACCGGCTCGGCCCGTTCCCCGCCTTCGGCGTCCCCTACAAGCGGGTCAGCGAGGTCGAGTACCACCATGTCGACCTGGGCCTGGACTACACCCCGGCGCACTGGCCGACCGAGTTCGTCACCCGCGAGCTGGCCTCGCTCACCGAGCGCCTGCGCGACGCTTCGGACCTGCCACCGCTGCTGCTGCACGACTCCGACACCGACACCGGCTACCGCCTCGGCAGCTACGGCGTCGAGAGCGGCTCGGCGCAGGCCCCGGAGCCGCTGCGGCTCTCCGGCCCGGCGGGGGCGCTGGTCGCCTGGCTCTCCGGACGCGCCGACGGATCCTCGTTGGGCGTGCCCGCCGCAGACCTGCCGGCCCTGCCGCCGCTAGGCTGACGGCATGTCGTACCACGGAGCGGTGAAGGTCGGCGGGACGCCGGCGGTGCGGGAGCTCCCGCAGCTGATGATCACCAAGGTGGCCGTCGGGCCCACGAACAACAACGCCTACCTGCTGCGCTGCCGGGCCACCGACCAGCAGCTGCTCATCGACGCCGCAGCCGACGCCCCGGTCCTGCTGGAGACCGTCGGCGGCAGCCTCGCGACGGTGGTCACCACCCACCGCCACCAGGACCACTGGAACGCCCTCGCCGCCGTCGTCCAGGCCACCGGCGCCCGCACCGCGGCCGGCCGCCTGGACGCCGAGGGCATCCCGGTCCCCTCCGACCTGCTCCTCGACGACGGCGACACGCTGCGCTTCGGCGAGATCGACCTCACCGTCCGCCACCTGGTCGGCCACACCCCGGGCGCGATCGTGCTGATCTACGACGACCCCAAGGGCCACCCGCACCTCTTCACCGGCGACTGCCTCTTCCCCGGCGGCATCGGCAACACCTGGGGCGACAGCGCCGCCTTCACCAGCCTGCTCGACGGCGTCGAGACCAAGCTCTTCGCCACCCTCCCCGACGAGACCTGGGTCTACCCGGGCCACGGCGACGACACCACCCTCGGCACCGAACGCCCGAACCTCGCCGAATGGCGCACCCGGGGCTGGTGACCCCGGCGGGGCCGCCCCAGCCGGGGCCGGTACCCCGCGTCGTGGAGTGCGCGATCATGAACGGCATGGACCCTCGTTTCGTCGGCATCGCCGACCTGGCCGAAACCCCGTCCGTGGCGGTCGTGGTCGACGTCATGCGTGCTTTCACCGTGGCCGGCTGGGCCTTTGCCCGGGGAGCGGAGAAGATCGTCCTTGCTGAGTCGCTGGACGAAGCGCTGGAGCTCAAGGCTCGGCATCCGGACTGGGTGGCGCTCAAGGACGGTCCGCTCCTGCCCGGGTTCGACGCCGTCAACTCGCCGGGCCTGCTGCGGTCCGTCGACCTGGCCGGGCGGACCGTCGTGCAGAAGACCACGGCCGGGACGGTCGGCGCCCTCGCGGTCAAGGAGGCGCCGCTGGTCCTCTGCGCAAGCTTCGTGGTCGCGGAGGCAACAGCCCGTGTCCTGCAGGCGCACCGGAGCGACCGTGTGACGTTCGTGGTCACCGGCGAGGACGGACAGGCCGACGAGGATCTGGCCTGCGCCCAGTACATCGCCCGGAGAGCCGACGGGGCCAGCGCGGACGCCGCAGAATTCCTCCGCCGCGCCGCCTCGTCGCGCGCCGCCGCCGAACTCGCGGAGGGGATGCGCGAAGGCGTCCACCCCGACGACGTGGCGCTCTGTCTTGAGATCGACCGGTTTCCCTTCGCCATGGTGGCGACCCTGGAGGACTCGCTCATGGTCCTGCGTCCACACACGACGCCGGGCGGAACTCCCCAATAGCACCGGGCCGGTGACCCCGGCGGACGGTGCCCCGCATCCACGCGACCCGGGGCACCGGTACGCGACCGGGGGATGCGCGCACACCAAGGTCTTGTCCATGCACCGGCAAAATAATCATGCTCGGCAACGACTATCCAGCGCCGCCCGCTCTGGAGCGTCGGGTTCGGGACCTACCAACTGTCCCTGGTATCCGACGAACTGACGGGTCGGGTCGGCAGTGCGGCGATGACCCTATGCTGGGGAGGTGCTTCCGCTCGGCTCGATCGCCACCGCTGGCTTCCTGCTCGCCGGCGTCAGCCTCCCCCTGCCCTCGGGCCTCTAGCAGAGAAGTCCGGTTGTACGAGGGAAATTCAGATAAGACGTGTACACGCCATGGTCGATTCAACTACCTTGCTCGAGTCACCGTTGGCGCATCGGAGATGACATGGGCACCCGTTCAGACATAACCGTCCTCCTCATGGAGGAGTCCAGGACCGCAGAGATCATGCTCTCCGGTCGGGTCGACCGGCGGGCCGACGGCCTGCTCGCCGAAGCCCTGGAGCTTCTCCTGACCGATCCGCAGGTGGGACGCATCGAGATCGACACCGCACTGGTGAACTTCTGCGACCGCGGCGGGCTCACGGTGTTCATCCGGGCCCAGCGCCAGGCCGCCCACTACGGGGTCCCGCTGCGCATCGTCCGGGCGGCGCCTCTGCTGCAGCACGTCCTCAAGTCCACCGGCCTGTCGCAGCTGCTCACCTCCGCCTGACCTGCCGGGTCTCCGACGGGCGGATCCGCGGTGGCGGAGGGACGATAGCTCCCACATGCAAACAGCCGCGCGAGAGGTTGCCGACCATGAGCGTCTCCTCCGATCCCTACTCCGGTCCGCACCGTGACCGTCCCACCGCGGGCACCCGCTCGGGACTCACGGTGGAGGCCCTCGCCAACGCCGCCTGGCAGGTGCTCGCGACCGCGGGCGCGGCCTCGATCGTCCTGGGCGTGCTGGTCCTGGTCTGGCCGCACGCCACCCTCGCCGTCGTCGGCATCCTCTTCGGGATCTACCTGCTGGTCAGCGGTGTCTTCCAGATCGCCGGGGCGTTCGGCAGCCATGTGCCCGGGGCGATGCGCGCGGTCTGGTTCGTCAGCGGCGCGGTCTGCATCATGCTGGGCCTGATCTGCTTCCGCGGGGCCGCCGAGTCCATCCTGCTGCTCGGCCTGTGGATCGGCTTCGGATGGCTGCTCCAGGGTGTGATGCTGACGGCCGTCGCCATCTCCACCGAGGGGCTGCCGGCCCGCGGCTGGCAGTTGTTCCTCGGCCTGATCACCGCGATCGCGGGCATCGTGCTGATCGTCTCGCCGTTCAACTCGCTCACCGTGCTCACCGTGGTGGCGGGGATCTGGCTGCTGGTGCTCGGCGCGACCGGCCTCGTCCACGCCTTCCAGCTGCGTGCGCTCAGCAGGCCGCCGCACGCCGGATGAGCCGACGCCGACCGCGGGATGACTGCTCGTCAGTGCGGTGGCGCCGGACGCGGCGGTGACCCGCCCGGCGGGGTACCGCCGCGTCCGGCCGGGAACCGCGCCCTTCCGCCGCACTGGCGATCGTCATATGCTGACTGCGTTGCCCCGGACCCCGGCTGCGCGCACGCGATCGGCGCGATCCCCCAGCCAGGGGGCCTGGAGTAGAAGGCAACGTCCGTACCATGGCGCCTTTTGCCACCCGGTCCCCGTCCTCCGTCACCTGAGGGCAGGCAGGCGCGCCCGGATCCCCCGTGCCGCTCGGGGCAGCCTGTGCCCACGCACCCTGACGCGGATGGGTTCTCCGTCGGGGCTGCTTCCCGCCGCCGCTCCAGGGCATGCGGTGGCAGGCGGTCCGTACCGGTCCGGCCACCGGTGCGGACCGTCCCGGCCGCCACTCGACGGCTCGGCCGCACCCTGCCAGCCCCTGATGGAACAGTGAATCGTGCCGTCATGGGCGTAGTGCCCGGACCGCCCGGTTTCCTACGATGATCGCCGCAAGGCCCTGTTGTGCCCCCTGCGCGGCCCACAACAGCACCCGAACGCCATGCGGATACGGAGCACTCGCACGATGACAGCTCTGCACTGGCGGACGGCGCGCGAACTGCGCCTGATCGCCAAGATCATCCCTGATCCGCACAATCCGGGAGAGTGCCTGGACCGCCTCGCCGACGTCCGCGTCGCCGCGAGCGGATCCGTGCTCTACGTGGACACCCAGGCGACCGGGCAGGACGAGCGGGGAGCACCGCCGGGGGCGGGAGACCCGGAGGTCTATGCGATACCCAGCTCCTCGGTGATCTTCCTGGCCTTCCGCTAGGGGCGGCTACTCCCCCGTGTCGGCACCCCAGAAGCCCGGTCCGCCGCCGACCCAGGCCACCGCCTCGGACTGGGCCACGTCGATGTCCTCCAGCCCCGCTCTGCGGGCGAACTCCTCGACGTCGGCCAGGTTGTAGGCCTTCCCCACCACGGTGCCGAGGATCTCGACGCCGCGGTAGGGCGGGCGTGTCGTCATGGTCGGCGGGTGGACCACGATGTGGGCGCCGTGGCCGCCATGACCGCCGTGACCGCTGTGCTCGGTGCTGTCGGTGTGGTTCATGCGTTCCATCCTGCCGCCCGCGCCCGCCGAAAGCGCGTCAATGAACCGCTGACTTCCCGGCCGCGTACCCCTCGGTGGACCGCCGATCCCGGTGGGGGCGGCCGATGCGGAGCGGAGTGGCTCATGTGGGTACGTGGAGTCGGCGGGGTACTGCTGATCGCCCTGGGGGCGGTCTGGGTCGCCCAGGGGACGGGAGCGGTGCACGGTTCGACGATGAGCGGCCACAGCCAGTACGCGGCGCTCGGGGTGCTCGTGATCCTGGCGGGGGTCGCACTGCTCGGATGGGCCTGGCGGGTCCGGGCAGGCCGGTCCCGCGGCGGTCGCTGACCGCCGCGGGGCCGTACCCCGACCGTGACCGGTCGGTCCTGCCCGTCGGGTCATGCCGGTCGGGTCCTGCCGATCGGGTCCTGCCGATCGGCCGGGGTCAGCCGACCAGGAGCCGGGAGCGCAGCTCGGCGAGGGTCCGGGTGTCCAGGTCCAGGCCCTGCTTCAGGTAGGAGCCGAAGGAGCCGTACTGCTGCTGCACCTCGGTGAAGCCGCTGTTCAGGTAGGTCGGGTCGACCGCCAGCAGCGGCTTGTAGATCGCCGCGTAGGCGGCCGGCAGCGCGGCCAGGGTGGCGGCGTTGGACGCGGCGTTGTAGTCGTTGCTGGCCAGGTAGTCGGCCATCACCGTCTGCGTCGGCACGCCCAGCGCGGTGAGCAGCGCGGCGCTGGCCCAGCCGGTGCGGTCCTTGCCAGCGCTGCAGTGGTAGACCACGTTCAGGTCGCGGCCGTCGGCGATGCCGGACAGCACGGCGTGGTACGCGGTCTGCGCCGACGCCGAGTCGACCATGGTGACCTCGGCCTGCTGCATGATCTGCACGGACTCGGCGGCGCTGGTCGAGCTGAAGGAACCGGTGTTCGCGGCGCCCAGGACGTTCTCCCTGATGTCCTTCGCCCCGGCCGGCACCTGGTCCGGCGCGGCCGCCACCTCGGAGTCGGTGCGCAGGTCGTAGACGGTGTGGATGCCGAGCCGCTGCAGCTCGGCCAAGTCGGCCTGGGTGAGCTTGGACATGTCGCCGGACCGGTAGACGACGCCCATCTTCACCCAGGAGCCGTCGGCGGTGCGGTAGCCGCCGGCGTCGCGGAAGTTGGGCGCGGAGGCCAGGTGCAGGCTGCGGTCGGCCAGGGTGAGGCCCTCGCCCCGGCTGGGGACCAGCCGGAACCACTGGCGGTCGGCGCTGCCGGCCACCGTGACGGTGACGCTGTCGGTGCCCTTGCCGTGGGCGACCGTGTGGCGGTAGTCGATGTGCTGCTGGGTGCTGCCGGTGTAGACGGTGACGTGGTCCAGGCCGGTCGCGGCCCAGCTGATGGTGTAGCTGCCGTCGCTGTTGCGGGTGACCGTGGCGGCGGTGAAGGGGATGGGGTGCGCGGCGCCGGGGCGGGCCCAGGCCGGGGACTGCGTGTGGTGCGCGCCGGTGGCCGCTTCGGCCCCGGTGGCGGCCGAGGCGACCGCGCCGAGGGCGAGGGCCGAAGCCAGGACGATCCGGCCGACGGGACGGGCGGAACGGTGATTGCGCAGGTGGGGGGTGGTCATGGCACGGGACGGTAGTGCTGACACGTGTACCTGCCGAGGTCCGCGAAGCAACCGGGAGGTGGCTGCGGAACGACATCCTGGCGCCGGGGCGTCGGGACGCCGGCAGCCTGGCCCGATGCCGCCGAACCCCGAACCCCGAACGCGGAACGCGGAACGCGGAACGCCGAACGCCCCGCACCGGAGGAACCGGTGCGGGGCGTTCGCTGGTCTTTCGCGGTCGGGGCCGACGACCCCGGGAGCGGAGGACCTTACAGCGGGCGGATGTTCTCGGCCTGCGGGCCCTTCTGGCCCTGCGTGACGTCGAACTCGACCTTCTGGCCCTCGAGGAGCTCGCGGAAGCCCTGGGCGTTGATGTTGGAGTAGTGGGCGAAGACGTCGGCGCCGCCGCCGTCCTGCTCGATGAAGCCGAAGCCCTTTTCGGCGTGGCGTACAAACGTCGAGAACCACGACTACTACAGGGCAAAACCGTACACGATGGGCGCCCTCGGGACCACGCGACGCGAGAACCGGCGCGTGTCGCGCGCCGGGGACACTCCGGCCGGGTGTCGACACCACGTGCGACCCGGGATCCGGGATCTGTTGACGCCACCCGGTACGCACCCTGTATTCTCTAGATCAGTTGCAGTGCGTGGTTCCCTAAGTTTTGGCCGCCCGTGATCGCGATCACGGGCGTTCGTGCTTTTGCAGGTCCCTTCGTGACCAGGGTGATCATTCCGGCGACACAGGGTTCGTACCGTGCGGATCCTGGCACCAGCCCCTGACAGAAGGAGACCAATATGGCCACCGGTACCGTGAAGTGGTTCAACGCCGAAAAGGGTTTCGGCTTCATTGAGCAGGACGGCGGCGGCGCCGACGTCTTCGCTCACTACTCGAACATCAACGCGCAGGGCTTCCGCGAGCTCCTCGAGGGCCAGAAGGTCGAGTTCGACGTCACGCAGGGCCAGAAGGGCCCGCAGGCCGAGAACATCCGCACGATCTGACGATCGCCGCGCGTCGAGGACGCCCCCGCACTCCGGTGCGGGGGCGTCCTTGCGTTTCGCTGCCACTCCCTCACTGCTGCTCCCCGGCGGCTGCTACGGCTTGCGGTAGTTCAGTCCGCCGATGAGGAAGTACACCAGTCCGGCGAAGATCACGATGACCGCCAGGGAGAAGCCCAGAATCTCCAGGACCACCATGGCCTGCCCCTTTCGTCCAGATTCGCCCCCCTGGCGGCGACGCTATGCGAAAAGGGACGAACCGGCCAGCCGGTCGGACCCTGCCGCTCCCGCCGCGTCCGTTTCCGCCTCCGCGTCAGCCTCCTCCGCCGCACGGGCGGTCCTACGCTCCAGCGCGGACGAGAGCACGGCCAGACCCAGCGCGGCGACGGCGAAGGCGGCGCCGACCCAGTTCGGCGCGGTGTAGCCGAGGCCCGCCGAGATCACCAGGCCGCCGACCCAGGCGGCCAGGGCGTTGCCGAGGTTGAAGGCGCCGATGTTGAGGGCCGAGGCCAGCGTGGGCGCCCCCGCCGCCTGGTCCAGCACCCGCTTCTGCAGCGGCGGCACGGTCGCGAAGCCCAGGGCGCCGATCAGGAAGACGGTGACCGTGGCCGCGACCTTGTCGTGCGCGGTCACCGTGAACAGCGCCAGCACCACGGCCAGCGCGCCGAGGGCGACATAGAGCATCCGCATCAGCGAGCGGTCCGCGTAGCGGCCGCCGACCAGGTTCCCCACCACCATGCCCAGGCCGAACAGGGCCATCAGCCAGGTCACCGAACCGTCGGCGAAGCCGGCCACCCCGGTCATCATCGGTGCCACATAGGTGATCGCGGCGAACACCCCGCCGAAGCCCAGCACGGTCATCGCCATCGCCAGCAGCACCTGCGGATTGCGCAGCACGGCGAGCTCGTGGCGCAGCCGCACCTCCGCGGAGCGCGACTGGTCCGGGACCAGCCGGGCCACCCCGATCAGGCCGATCACACCGAGGCCGGCGATGAACAGGAAGGTGGCCCGCCAGCCGAGGTGCTGTCCGACCAGGGTCCCGAGCGGTACGCCGACCACATTGGCGACGGTCAGCCCGGTGAACATCATGGCGATGGCGCCGGCCTTCTTCTGCGGCGCCACCAGGTCGGCGGCGACCACCGAGCCGATGCCGAAGAAGGCTCCGTGGGCCATCGAGGCGACGATCCGACCGACCAGCATCACCCCGAAGGCCGGGGCCAGCGCGGAGACGGTGTTGCCGACGATGAACAGGCCCATCAGCAGCATCAGCATCCGCTTGCGCGGTATCCGGGTGCCCAGCACGGTCATCAGCGGCGCACCGGCCACCACGCCCAGCGCATAGCCGGTGACCAGCAGGCCCGCGGTGGGGACGGAGACACCGAAGGAGTCACCGATCTGCGGCAGCAGCCCCATGACCACGA
This sequence comes from Streptacidiphilus jeojiense, assembly GCF_000719095.1. GTDB lineage: Bacteria > Actinomycetota > Actinomycetes > Streptomycetales > Streptomycetaceae > Streptacidiphilus > Streptacidiphilus jeojiensis. The sequence continues at coordinate 41,888 of NZ_JOEH01000019.1, forward strand.
ATTCGGTGGTGCCGATGCCGAAGGCCCCGATGGCCAGGGCGAGGAGTGCGAGAGGCATGGATGCGCCTTCCGGGGAGTGCGGGCTTCCAGGGGTGCGGAAGCTGGGTACGAACTCCGAGGTTAGTTGCAAGCGCTGGCTATTTGCAAACGCTGGTTATTGCAGCGGTGCCGTACCATCGAGGCATGACCGCCACAGACCCAGAACTCACAGCGCTGGCCCAGGGCTGGTGCGCCCTCTCGCTGCTGCACGGACGGATCGAGTCGCACATCGAGCAGGCCCTGCAGGCCGGGCACGACCTCAGCGTCCGGGAGTACTCGCTGCTGGACGTGCTCAGCCGGCAGCACAACGGCACCGGCGGCCATCTGCGGATGTCCCAGGTCGCCGAGGCCGTGGTGCTCAGCCAGAGCGCCACCACCCGGCTGGTCTCCCGGCTGGAGGACCGCGGGCTGCTGTCCCGCTACCTCTGCCCCACCGACCGGCGCGGCATCTACACCGATGTCACCGAGGCCGGGCTGGCGCTGCTGGAGCAGGCGCGCCCGACCAATGAGCGCACCCTGCGGGAGGCCCTGGACGCCGCCGCGCAGAACCCGGAGCTGGCGCCGCTGGTGCGCGCCGTCAGCTCACTGCACGCGGTGCACGCCTAGGCACTCCCCCGGCGCCGCGCGCTGGGCGCCGGGGTGGGCCGGCGCCGCGCGCTACTCCTCGTCCAGCGCGCGGCGGGCGTACTCGCCGAGCTCGTCGGCCCCGCAGGACTCGGCCAGCTCGACCGCGGCGCGGAACTGCTCGGCCGCGTCCTTGCCGCGGCCCTCCGCGAGCAGCGCCGTCGCCAGGTCGACCAGCGCCCGGGTGTGCTCGTACGGGGCGGAGCAGTGTTCGAACCGGTCCACGGACCTGCGCAGCAGGTCGATCCTGGCCTCGCCCGACTCGGCGAACTCGGCCGCCGCGCGCAGCGCCGTGCCGACGGCGGAGTCGGTGCCGAACCGTTCCGCCCGGACCAGCTGGTCCGCGGCCAGCGAGCGGGCCAGGTCCAGGTCTCCCAGCATGCCGTGGGCCTGGGCCAGCGCCCGCTGCCAGCCGCACCAGCCCGGGTTGCTCATCTCGCGACGGTCCAACCGCTCGCCGGCGGCCGTCAGTTCGGCCACCGCGCCCTCGGCGTCGCCGAGGGCGATCAGCAGTCCGCCGCGCACCGTCTGCGAGTCGGGGAACACCACCGCTGCCGAGTAGGGGGCCTGGAAGCGGTAGCGCTCGGCGAGCTGCCGGGCCTCCTCCAGCTTGCCCCGCGCCATCAGCACCGCGGCCAGCGTCCCCACCGCGAACCAGTGCACCGGCACGCCCTCGCCGCCGACCCGGTTGGCGATCGACAGGCCCTCGCGGGCGCTGCGCTCGGCGTCGACCAGGCTGCCGCTGCGGAAGCGGATGTAGCCCAGGATGGTGTGGCCGAAGGCGAGGTGGGCCCCGCGCCAGCCGGCCTCCTCGTACTCCGCGATGCCCTTGGCGAAGAGCTCCTCGGCACGGTCCGGGAGGTCCGCGAACATGTACACCAGCGAGGCCAGGGTGGGTACTTCGAAGGCCCACTCCTGGTCGGTCCAGCTGAGGCCCTGCTCCTGGGCGAGATCGGCGTAGTGGATGGCGGTGGCCACCGGCTCGCCGCGGACCACGGCGTCCCAGGCGCGCAGCCCGAAGACGTAGCGCTCGGCGGTGCCGATGGTCTGCTCGCCGCGTTCCAGCAGCAGTGCCAGGTCGGCCAGGCGTTCGGAGCGGGCCGCCGAGCCCTCCTCGGCGGCGTCGAAGGCGCACCACATGAAGTTCCAGACCAGCAGCCGCAGCCGGGTCTGGTCGGAGACCGCCAGCGCGGCCGCCTCGGCGGTGGTCCGGGACGCCTCCAGCAGGCTGTTGCTGTGCGCGAGCGACTGCGCCAGCCGGACCGTGATGCCCTCGTGCAGCTGGTCGGGCAGCTGCGGCTGCTCCAGCGCGGCCCGCAGGTGGCCGACGGTCTGCGCCGGGTCGTAGAGCAGGGTCGAGCAGCCGAGCTCGAACAGCACCTCGGCCCGCTGGGCCGGCGACGGGGGCTCCCGCAGCGCCCTGGCCAGGCAGCGCTGCGCCGTCTCCGGCGCCCCGGCCTGCATGAACGCCCGGGCCGCCGAGCGCAGTTGCTCCACCACCGCGGAGTCGCCCTGGGCCGGGATCTCCAGCCAGTGCCGGGCCGCGGTGATCGGGCCCTTGCCGGCGCCGAGCACCACCCAGCCGGCCCGGCCGTGCATGGCGGTGCGCAGGTCCTCCGGGATGCCCCGGTAGACCGAGGTGGCGACCAGCGGGTGGATGAACTCCAGGATCTGATGGCCGGTCAGGATGCGGGCCGCGCGCAGCCGGTCAGCCGCCTCGGCGGCGTCGGCCGGGGTCAGCGAGGCGGTCGCGGCGGCGAGTTCCAGCGGGGTGTGGATGCCCAGCACGGACACCGCCCAGGCCAGCCGCACCGAGGAGGCGCCGAGCCGCTCCAGCCGGGCGACCAGTCCGGTGCCCTTGGTGGCCGCGGCCACCTCGCGCAGCAGCGGGCAGGACTCCTCGACCGCGGCCAGCCCGCGCTCCTGGGCCTTGGCCAGCAGTTCGACCGTCTCGAAGGGGTTGCCCCCGGTCACCGCCCACACCTCGCGGCAGAAGGCGTCCTCGACCCGGACCGGCGGGCTGCCGAACATCCGGCGCACCAGCGCCGCCACCGCGTCCGGGGTGAGTGCGGTCAGACCCAGCGGAGTGGCGCCGTTGGCACCGGCCATGGTGCGGAAGGAGGCCGGACTGTCCGGGAGTTCGTCCGGGCGGTAGGCGGTGACCAGCAGCACCGGCAGTCCGTCGACCCGGCTGGCGAAGGAGGCCAGCCAGCTCAGCGACTCCGCGTCGGCCCAGTGCGCGTCGTCCACCACCAGGACCAGCGGCCCCCGGGAGACCGCCAGGTTGGTGACCACCCAGTCCAGGCCGTCCCGGACGCCCTGCGGGTCCGGCTGCGCCGCGGCCGACTCCTCGTCCTCCTGTGCCAGGCCGATGGCCGGGCCGACGATGTCGTTCCAGCCGCCGAGCAGCTCGCGCTGCTCCTCCTCGCCGAGGCCGGCCAGCAGCGGCTTCAGCAGGGCTCGGACCACGTGGAAGGCCGACAGCTGCTCCTGCTCCCCGCCACGGGCCGCCAGCACCAGCAGCCCCCGCGCGGCCGCCTCCTCGCGGACCGCGGCGAGCAGGCTGGTCTTGCCGAGTCCTGCGGCACCGGTGTAGACGAGCAGCCGCTCGCCCGGCCGTGCCGGAACCGCCCTGGCCGCCAGGCTGTCCAGCGCGCCACGGGCGGCGTCGAGTTCGGCGTCACGTTCCAGCAGTACGCCGCCACCTGCATGCTTCTGCTCCGCCACGGGTCGAGCCTAGCGCCAACGCGCCTGACGGGCGGGCTCCTTGCGGAACCCGCCCGCCACCGTCCTGCAGAGATTTTTGACGCTCCGTCACCAACTCTCCACAAACGGAGCGCCGAAGTCGCTGCTCGGGGCTACTGCTTCTGCAGTTCCCGCTCCGACTCCTGCATCTGCTGCTCCTCCTTGCGGGAGGCCATCAGGCTGGTGACCGTGGTCACCGCCAGCACCACCACGATGAAGCCGAGCGAGAACGGGATGCCGATCTCCGGGGCCCAGTGCGCGCCGGCCTCGTGCAGCGCGTGCAGCAGCAGCTTCACACCGATGAAGCCGAGGATCACCGAGAGCCCGTAGGAGAGGTGGACCAGCTTCTTCAGCAGGCCGCCGATGAGGAAGTAGAGCTGGCGCAGGCCCATCAGCGCGAAGGCGTTGGCGGTGAAGACGATGTACGGGTCCTGGGTGAGTCCGAAGATGGCGGGGATGGAGTCCATCGCGAACAGGACGTCGGTGGTGCCGATGGCCAGCATCACGATCAGCATCGGGGTGATCAGCCGCTTGCCGTTCTGCACCACCAGCAGCTTGGTGCCGTGGTAGCGGTCGGTCGCCGGGAAGCGGTTCTCCACGGCCTTGAGCAGCCGGTTCTCCTCGAACTCCTCCTCTTCGCCGCCGGCCCTGGCCTCCTTGATGAGCTTCCAGGCGGTCCAGATCAGGAAGGCCCCGAAGATGAAGAAGACCCAGGAGAAGCTGGCGATGATCGCCGCACCGGCGGCGATGAAGGCCGCCCGCAGCACCAGGGCGATCAGCACGCCGACCATCAGCACCCGCTGCTGGTAGATGCTGGGCACCGCGAACTTCGCCATGATCAGGATGAAGACGAAGAGGTTGTCGACGCTGAGCGACTTCTCGGTGATGTACCCGGCGAAGAACTGGCCGGCCGGGGCCGAGCCCGAGTGCCACCAGAGGAAGCCGCCGAAGCCGATGGCCAGCAGGACCCAGACGGCGGTCCAGATCCCCGCCTCCTTGAGCGAGACGTCGTGCGGCTTGCGGCCGCCGATGAAGAAGTCGGCGGCGATCAGGGCGACCAGCACCCCGATGGTGGTGGCCCACATGGCCATGGAAACGTCCATGAACTGCTCCTTCGGCAAACGTGTCGGGCTGCCGAAGGTCTCCTCCGCCCCGCCGTCACCAGCTACGGTCGCATCGCGCACGGGGCCGACATTTCCGGGCGCGGTGCGGACCGCCGCCGTGTTGACGGAAACATCGTTCTAGGGAGTACTCCCCTTCGAGATCCCATCATCCTCACTGCATGGTAAAACGCAGGTAAAGGACCGGCATCTCAAGGGAAACCGCAGGTCAGAGGTAGGGAGCGATGGCCGGGAGCATGTCCTGGAAGGTGCGGCCGCGGGCCGGGGCGCCGATGGCCGACATCTGCCAGCCGCCGTGGGTGTCCCGCTGGACCTTCGCCATCACCTGGCCGGTGTGCGCGCCGCCGCCGGTGAGGCTGTAGCGGGCCAGCTCCTGCCCGGTGCTCTCGTCGACCAGGCGGCAGTGCGCGTTCTCGACCTCCTGGAAGGTCTGCCCGGTGTAGGAGTTCACGGTGAAGACGATCTGGTTGACGTGCTCGGGGACCCTGGAGAGGTCCACCAGGATCGACTCGTCGTCCTCGCCGCCGGCGCCACCGGTGAGGTTGTCACCGGTGTGCCGCACCGAGCCGTCGTTGCTCACCAGGTGCTGGAAGAACACCACGTCGGCAAGCTGGTGGTCGGCGAAGAGCACCGCCGACGCGTCCAGGTCGATCTGCCGCGCGCGCCGACCGAACAGCCCCTTTCGCGGAGCGGCCTGCCAACCCAGGCCCATCCGCACCACTGTGAGCGTGCCCCCGCCCGCCTTCTCCAGGCTGACGCTCTGACCCTTGTTCAGACTCACCGACATGGTGGACATCCTCCCCGTTCCCGGCACACGCGGATGCCTTGATCGCAATCCGTCTTGATTGCATACCCGGGCGTCCGCAGCAAACTCTACGCAAGGAACGGGCGGGCCGCTCACGCCATTCCGGCCTCACGCATCTGGCGTAGTTCCTTCTTCAACTCGTTGACTTCGTCGCGCAGCCTGGCTGCCACCTCGAACTGCAGCTCGGCCGCCGCCGTGTGCATCCGGTCGGTCAGCTCGGCGATGAGTTCGGCCAGCTCGGCCGCCGGCAGCCCCTTGGCGTCCGCGGCGCCGCGCTTGCCGGCCGCGCCCAGCGCCGGGACCGGCGCCTTGGCGCCGCGCCCGCCCTTCACCCCGCCCGGCTGGCGGTAGCCGGTGCTCAGCAGCTCACCGGTGTCGATGTCCTCGCGGGCGATGGAGTCGAGGATGTCGCCGATCTTCTTGCGCAGCGGCTGCGGGTCGATGCCGTGCTCGGCGTTGTAGGCCTGCTGGATCTCGCGGCGGCGGTTGGTCTCCTCGATCGCCTTCTCCATCCCCGGGGTGATCCGGTCCGCGTACATGTGGACCTGGCCGGAGACATTGCGGGCGGCACGGCCGATGGTCTGGATCAGCGAGGTGCCCGAACGCAGGAACCCCTCCTTGTCCGCGTCCAGGATCGCCACCAGGGAGACCTCGGGCAGGTCCAGGCCCTCACGGAGCAGGTTGATGCCGACCAGCACGTCGTACTCGCCGGCCCGCAGCTCGCGCAGCAGCTCCACCCGGCGCAGGGTGTCGATGTCGCTGTGCAGGTACCGGACCCGGATGTCCAGGTCGAGCATGTAGTCGGTGAGGTCCTCGGCCATCTTCTTGGTCAGGGTGGTGACCAGGACCCGCTCGTCCTTCTCGGTCCGCAGCCGGATCTCGTGGATCAGGTCGTCGATCTGACCCTCGGTCGGCTTGACCACGACCTCCGGGTCGATCAGGCCGGTGGGGCGGATGATCTGGTCGACCTGGCCGTCGCCGCGGGCGAGCTCGAACTTGCCGGGGGTCGCCGAGAGGTAGACGGTCTGGCCGATCCGCTCCAGGAACTCCTCCCACTTCAGCGGACGGTTGTCCATCGCCGAGGGCAGCCGGAAGCCGTGCTCGACCAGGGCGCGCTTGCGCGAGGCGTCGCCCTCGTACATCGCGCCGATCTGCGGGACGGTGACATGGGACTCGTCGATGACCAGGAGGAAGTCCTCCGGGAAGAAGTCCAGCAGGGTGTTGGGCGCGGTGCCCGCGTCACGGCCGTCGATGTGCCGGGAGTAGTTCTCGATGCCCGCGCAGGTACCGATCTGACGCATCATCTCGATGTCGTAGGTGGTGCGCATCCGCAGCCGCTGGGCCTCCAGCAGCTTGCCCTGCTTGTCCATGGTGGCCAGGGTCTGCTCCAGCTCCGCCTCGATCCCGGCGATGGCGCGCTCCATCCGCTCCGGGCCGGCGACGTAGTGCGAGGCCGGGAAGACGTAGAGCTCCTGGTCCTCGCTGATGACCTCGCCGGTGAGCGGGTGCAGCGTGGTCAGCGCCTCGATCTCGTCGCCGAACATCTCGATCCGGACCGCGAGCTCCTCGTAGACCGGGAAGATCTCGATGGTGTCGCCGCGGACCCGGAAGGTGCCGCGGGTGAAGGCGACGTCGTTGCGGGTGTACTGGATGTCCACGAAGCGGCGCAGCAGGGCGTCCCGGTCGAACTCCTGGCCGACCTTGAGCTGGACCATCCGGTCGACGTACTCCTGCGGCGTGCCCAGGCCGTAGATGCAGGACACCGAGGCGACCACGATCACGTCCCGACGGGTCAGCAGCGAGTTGGTGGTGGAGTGGCGCAGGCGCTCCACCTCCTCGTTGATCGAGGAGTCCTTCTCGATGTAGGTGTCCGTCTGGGCGATGTACGCCTCGGGCTGGTAGTAGTCGTAGTACGAGACGAAGTACTCGACCGCGTTGTTGGGGAACAGCTCGCGGAACTCGTTGGCGAGCTGGGCGGCCAGCGTCTTGTTGGGAGCCATCACCAGCGTCGGCCGCTGGAGCTTCTCCACCATCCAGGCGGTGGTGGCCGACTTGCCGGTGCCGGTCGCGCCGAGCAGGACGACGTCCTTCTCGCCCGCGCGGATCCGGCGCTCCAGCTCCGCGATGGCGGTGGGCTGGTCGCCGCTGGGCTGGTAGGGGCTGACGACCTCGAAGGGCGCCACTGTTCGCTCTAGATCGGTGATGGGTCTCACGGAACCAACCGTACGACCCGGCACTGACAATCCGCTGCGGTCAGCTCACCCTGGCGCTGTCGCGGGCCAGCGCGACCAGGCGGGAGACGGCCCGCAGGTACTTCTTGCGGTAGCCGCCGTTCAGCATCTCCTCGCTGAATATCCGGTCGAACGGCAGCCCGGAGGCGACCACCGGCAGCTCCCGGTCGTACATCCGGTCGGCCAGCACCACCAGCCGCAGCGCGGTGCTCTGGTCGGCCACCGGGACCACCCCGGTCAGGCAGACCGCCCCGACGCCGTCCAGCAGCGCGCCGTAGCGGCTCGGGTGGACGGCGGCCAGGTGCGCCAGCAGCTCCTCGAAGCCGTCCAGCGAGGCGGTCGCGCCGATCCTGGCCGCCACCGCGCCGACCTCCGCGTCGGTGTACGGCGCCGGAGCCTCGGGCAGACCGCGGTGGCGGTAGTCCTGCCCGTCGATCCGGACGCTGTGGAACCGCGAGGACAGGCCCTGGATCTCGCGCAGGAAGTCCGCGGCGGCGAAGCGGCCCTCGCCGAGCTTGCCGGGGAGGGTGTTGGAGGTCGCCGCGAGCTTCACCCCGGCCTCGGCCAGTCGGCTGAGCAGCGTGGACACCAGTACGGTGTCGCCCGGGTCGTCCAGCTCGAACTCGTCGATGCACAGCAGCCGGTGCCCGGACAGCGCCTTCACGGCCTGCTGGAAGCCCAGCGCGCCGACCAGGTTGGTCAGCTCGACGAAGGTGCCGAAGGCCTTGGGGCCCGGCGCGGCGTGCCACAGCGAGGCCAGCAGATGGGTCTTGCCGACCCCGTAGCCGCCGTCGAGGTAGATGCCGCCGGGGCCGGCCGGGACCGGGGCGGGCCGGCCGAACCAGCGCTTCTTCGCGGACTGCCCCGGGTCCGTGGCGTTCATCGTGCCGACGAAGGACTCCAGCACCCGCACCGCCTCGGCCTGGCTGGGCTGCTCCGGGTCCGGGAGGTAGGTGCTGAACCTGGCGCCCTGGAACCGCGGCGGCGGCACCATCTCGGCCACCATCCGCTCGGCGGGCACCACCGGGCTGCGCGAGGTCAGCGAGGCAGGCCGCGGCGCGGCGGCGGAGGGGGCAACAGGGGCGGGCGTTTCGGCAGCTGGCACAGCTCCCAAGCGTACGTTCCTCCCGCCCGTGGAAGACTCAGCACTATGCGTCGACTGCTCCCGGAGACCCCGGATGTGACAGACCTCACCAGCCTGGCCGGGCTGGCCGAGGCCTACGCCTACCCCGACCAGCCCTGGCTGCGCGCCAACATGGTGTCCAGCCTGGACGGCGCATCGCGCCTGGACGGGCTCTCCGACGGGCTCTCCTCCGAGGGCGACAAGCGGATCTTCGGAGTGCTGCGGGCCCTGGCCGACGTGGTCCTGGTCGGCGCGCAGACGGTACGCGACGAGGGCTACCGCCCGGCCCGGGCCCGCGCCGAGTTCGCAGAGGCCCGGGCGGCCCGCGGGCAGCAACCGGCCGCGGCGATCGCGATCGTCACCCGCAGCCTGGACCTGGACCTGGAGCTGCCGCTGTTCACCGAGCCGCTGGTGCCCACCCTGGTGATCACCTGCGCCGGCGCCCCCGCGGACGCCCTGGAAGCGACCCGGAAGGTGGCCGACGTGGTGGTCGCCGGGGAGGAGCAGGTGGACCTCCCGGCGGCGGTCGCGGCCCTGGCCGGGCGCGGCTGGACCAGGCTGCTCACCGAGGGCGGCCCGCGGCTGCTGGGCCAGCTGGCCGCGGCCGGCCTGCTGGACGAGCTGTGCGTCACCCTGGCACCGCTGCTGGCGTCCGGGGACGCCCCCAGGATCACCCACGGCCCGGACGCGCTCACCCAGCGGATGGACCTGGTGTCGCTGCTTGAGGAGAAAGGTTTCCTCTTTGCCAGGTACGCCCGTAGCGTGAGCAGTCGCACCTAACGGAAGAGGATCGTCCGCCTGCCGGGCGCGGATACCGGATCGGCCCGTTCCGCCCGGGCAGTATGAGGCCAGTGCCAGTGGTGCCGGGGGAAGCAGAACAAGAAGGGACGCGCGTGTTCACCACCGTACTTTTGATCGAGAAGGCCCTCTCCGCGGCCGACGTCGAACTGCTGACCACCCTGCACGGCGAGGACCCGGTCTCCTTCCACGTGCTGATGCAGCCGCGCGGACGGCAGGACGAGTTCCTGCGCGCCGTCGACGACGTGGCCTTCGGCTACCTGGACCGGGCCGCCCACGAGCGCGACGAGCCCCGGGGCGCCGAGGCCGTGGACACCGCGGCCGCCGGGCTGGAGCACACCCTGGAGGGGCTGCGGTCCGCCGGGGCGGAGGCCACCGGGCGGGTGATCGAGGAGAACCCGCTGCAGGACCTCAAGGCGCTGGTCGCCGACGTGTCCGCGGACGAGGTCATCGTGCTGGCCGCGCCGCACTGGATCGAAGGGCTGTTCCACCGCGACTGGGCCTCGCAGGCCCGGCACAAGGTCGGCGTCCCGGTGCTGCAGCTGTTCGCCCAGCAGGACTGACCGGCCGTCGACTGCTGGCAGAATCGAGCCAGACCGTCCCGCCGCAACCCTCGGAGAGCCTCAGTGACGTCCCCTGCCCCCGCGAGTGCCGCTGATCTCGCCGCACCCCACTTCATCGGGATCGGCGGCGCGGGCATGTCCGGCCTGGCCAAGATCCTGGCGCTGCGCGGCGCCGCGGTCTCCGGCAGCGACGCCAAGGAGTCCACCGTCGTGCTGGCGCTCAAGCAGCTGGGCGCCGAGGTGTTCGTCGGGCACGCCGCCGAGCACGTCCCGGCCGGGGCGAGCTGCATCGTGGTCTCCAGCGCCATCCGCGCGGACAACCCGGAACTGGTCGCCGCCGGCGAGCGCGGCCTGCCGGTGATCCACCGCGCCGACGCGCTGGCCGCGCTGATGCAGGGGCACCGCGGCCTCGCCGTCGCCGGGACCCACGGCAAGACCACCACCACCAGCATGCTGGCGGTCAGCCTCACCGCCCTGGGCCTGGACCCCTCCTTCGCCATCGGCGGGGACCTCAACGAGCCCGGCAGCAACGCCCACCACGGCACCGGCGAGATCTTCGTCGCCGAGGCCGACGAGAGCGACCGCAGCTTCCAGAAGTACTCCCCCGAGGTCGCCGTGGTCCTCAACGTGGAGCTGGACCACCACGCCAACTACGCCTCCATGGACGAGATCTACGAGTCCTTCGAGGCCTTCGTGGCCCGGATCGTGCCCGGCGGCACCCTGGTCGTGGACACCGACCACGCGGGCGCGGCCGAGCTCGCGGCCCGGGTCGCCGGCCGCGAGGACCTGACCGTGGTCCGGGTCGGCGAGTCCGAGGGCGCCGACGTCCGCATCCGCTCCATCGCCGCGCGCGGGATGACCAGCGAGGTCACCGTGGTGCTCGACGGCCACGAGCTGACCTTCACGGTCTCCGTCCCCGGCCGCCACTACGCCCACAACGCGGTGGCCGCGCTGGCGGCCGGGGTCGCCCTGGGCGTCCCGGCGGCCGAGCTGGCCCAGGCGCTCAGCAGCTACCAGGGCGTGCGCCGCCGGCTCCAGCTCAAGGGCGAGGTCCGCGGAGTGCAGGTGATCGACTCCTATGCGCACCACCCCACCGAGATCGCCGCCGACCTGGAGGCCATCAACGCGGCCTCCGGGGACGGCCGGGTCCTGGTGGTCTTCCAGCCGCACCTGTTCAGCCGCACCCAGCAGCTGGGCGCCGAGATGGGCGAGGCGCTGTCGCACGCCGACGCCGTGGTCGTCCTGGACATCTACCCGGCCCGCGAGGACCCGGTCCCCGGCGTCACCAGCGAGCTGGTGATCGCCGCCGCCCGGGCCCACGGCGCCGACGTCACCCCGGCCCACTCGCTCGCGGACGTGCCCGACCTGGTCGCGGGAATGGCCAAGGACGGCGACCTTGTTCTCACCATGGGCGCCGGGGACGTGACCTTCCTCGGGCCCGAGATCCTTGCTCGCCTCGCCTGAAAGGCAGGACACCTGATGTCGTACGAGATCGAGAAGACCGACGCCGAGTGGCGCGAGCAGCTCACCCCGGCCGAGTACGCCGTCCTGCGCCAGGCCGGCACCGAGCGCCCGGGCGTCGGCGAGTACACCGACACCAAGACCGAGGGCGTCTACTCCTGTCGCGCCTGCGGCAACGAGCTGTTCAGCTCCGAGACCAAGTTCGACAGCCACTGCGGCTGGCCCTCCTACTTCTCCCCCCTCGCCGAGGACCGGGTGCAGTACATCGAGGACACCACCATGGGCATGCGCCGGGTCGAGGTGCGCTGCGCCAAGTGCGGCTCCCACCTCGGCCACGTCTTCGAGGGCGAGGGCTACGGCACCCCGACCGACCAGCGCTACTGCATCAACAGCATCTCGCTGAAGCTGCGGCCCGCAGCGGGCTGAGACGGCAGGGCGGAGCCCCCGGTGCGCGATCGCGCACCGGGGGCTCCGCCGTCTGCGCGGGGGCCGGCTCCCGCTAGCGGTAGCGGAGTTCGGCCAGCTCGGTGGTGAGGCTGGTGCGGAAGGCCGGGATCCGGGCCAGGACCGGGAGGACGGCGTTGCGCAGGGACCGCACCAGCGGGTTGCGGACGGTGGAGATGCGGGTCATCCGGTCGGTGAAGGCGACCACCCGGAGGGCGACTGGGCGGCGCTGGGGCTCGTAGCGGGCCGGGTCGCCGTCGGCGAGGGCCCGGCCGAGGGCGTAGGCGTCCTGGATCCCGGTGTTCATGCCCTGGCCCCCGGCCGGGCTGTGGACGTGGGCGGCGTCGCCGGCCAGGAACAGCCGGCCGGCCCGGTAGCGGTCGGCGACCCGGTGGTGCACCCGGAACCGGGAGGACCAGGCGACGGCGGAGACCCTGGCCTGCCCGGGGGCCCGCTCGTCCAGCAGCTGCTGGACGAAGGCCAGGTCGGGCTCGGCCGGGGCCTCGTCCACGGTGGCGACGACGCGGTAGTGGCCGCCGGGGAGCGGGGCGACGACGCTGATCCCGTGGCTGCTGAAGCCCAGTGACACCTCGTCGGCCCCCGGCGCCCAGTCCATCTCGACGTCGGCCAGGACGAAGGACTCGCCGTAGGCGGAGCCGGAGAAGCCGATCCCGGCCGCCTCCCGGACCGCGCTGTGCATGCCGTCGGCGCCGACCGCGTAGTCGGCCCGCAGCGTCTCGCCGGTGTCGGTGGTGAGGGTGACCCCGTTCTCGTCCTGGACCACGCCCTTGACCTGGTACGGGCGGTGCACATCGCCGCCGAGCTCGCGCAGCCTGGCCAGCAGCACCGCCTCGGTCCGGTCCTGCTGCACCAGCAGCGCGTACGGGTACGCCGTGGGCAGCTTGCCGAAGGTGGTGCTGAGCAGCGTGCGGGAGCCGTCGCGGACGGTGAAGCGGTCTATCTTCAGCCCGCGGGCGATCAGTTCCTGGTCCGCGCCCAGCTCCTGCAGTACCTCCAGGGTGCGGGCGTGCACCACGGCGGCGCGGGAGGTGTTGGCCCCCTCGGCCAGCCGGTCCAGCAGCACGAAGTCGACGCCGGCCTCGGCCAGGGTGACGGCCAGCGCGAGCCCGGTGGGGCCGGCCCCGACGATGGCGACGGTGGTGCTTGCGGGAAGAGCTGTGGCGTTCATCCGAGCCTCCGACTGCTTGTGCCAACGTCTGTTGGCATTACTGTGCAGCAGCCCCGGCTTGAGTGTCAACAGTTGTTGGCCTACATTTGTTGGCATGACGTCCGACGAGGAACCCCCCACCGCGGCGAAGCGCTCGGACCGCACCAAGGCCACCATCCTGAGTGCGGCCCGCCGACGTTTCGCCGCCGACGGCTACGAGCGCACCACCATCCGCGCCGTCGCCGCCGACGCCGCCATCGACCCGTCCATGGTGATGCGCTACTTCGGCAGCAAGGAGCGGCTGTTCGACGCCGCCCTCACCATCGACCTGCGGCTGCCGGACCTCGGCGCCGTCGCCCCGCAGGACCTGGCCCGCACCCTGCTGCGCCACTTCCTGGACCGCTGGGAGAGCGACCCGGCCGACGACGCGCTGCTGGTGCTGCTGCGCTCGGCGGTGACCAACGAGCGGGCCGCGCTGCGGATGCACGAGATCTTCGCGACCCAGGTGGCCCCGGCCCTGGGCGCCGCGCTCGGCCCGCAGGCCGCCGCGGTGGCCCCGGTGCTCACCACGCAGTTGCTCGGGCTGGCCCTGACCCGTTATCTGGTCCGCCTCCCCGCGGTCACCGCGCTCACCCCGGAGCAGCTGGTCGACGCCCTGCTCCCGGCCGTGCAGGCCACGGTGCGGTCGGCCGGGTCGCGGCCGCCCGGTCCGACTACGCTCTGACCGGGGAAGTACCGGGATTCCGACGGAGAGTGAGGGAGCGTCCCATGGAGGAGGCCGTCGCCGGACGCGCCACCAGGGGCCGGCCGCGCAGCGAGCGCGCCAGGTCCGCCGTGCTGGAGGCGGCGGCAGAGCTGCTGGTGTCCGGTGGCATCGACGCGGTGACCATGGAGGCGATCGCGGCCCGGGCGCAGGTCAGCAAGGCCACCCTGTACAAGTGGTGGCCGTCGCGGGCGCACGTGATGCTGGAGAGCCTGTTCAGCCGGACCAGGCACACCACCGAGATCGACGAGTCCGCCCCGCTGGAGGAGGCGCTGGTCAGTCAGTTGTCTTTGGTCACACGGGAGTTCCGGGAGACCGAGACGGGTCCGCTGATGGCCGACCTGGTGGCCGCCGGTCAGGCCGACCCGGACATCCGGGCCGCGCTGGACGAGCAGTGGCTCCGCCCGCGGCGGCAGATCACCACCCGGCTGCTGCGGGCCGCGGTGGAGCGCGGTGAGCTGGATCCGGGGATCGACCTGGCGGCGGCGGTGGACCAGCTCTTCGCCCCGGTCTACTACCGGTTGCTGCTGGGCCACGAGCCGTTGCACGACGACCTGGCGGCGACGCTCACCGGGCAGTTGCTGAACGGGCTGCGGACCGGGCTGCGGACCGGGGCCGCCGCTCCGAAGGGGTGAGTCAGCCCCGGGAGCGCGCCTCGCGCAGCTGCCCCAGGGTGGAGACCACCCACACGGCCAGTCCGACCAGGGGCAGGGCGGCGCCGAGCAGGGTGACCCCGGTCCAGCCGTAGCTGTCGTGCACCGCACCCGAGACGCCGGTGGCCAGCGCGCCGCCGAGGAAGACCGAGGTCATGAAGACCGTGTTGATCCGGGCCCGGGCGTCGGCCCGGAGGCCGTAGATCTCCCGCTGGCTGAGGACCTGGTGGCTCTGGACCGCCAGGTCCAGCAGGACGCCGGCCAGGGCCAGCAGCACCAGGTTTCCGGCCCAGAGCCCGGCCAGCAGCATCGCCACCACGGCCAGGGCCAGCGCCAGTCCGCTGCCCAGCCGGCCGTGGCCGCGGTCGCCCAGCCACCCGGCCAGTGGAGCGGCGGCCGCCCCCGCCGCGCCGACCAGCGCGAACAGCCCGATCCCGACCTGGCCGAGGTGGTGACGGCCGATCAGCTCGAAGGACACCGAGGTCCAGAAGCAGCTGAAGGCGCCGAACATCAGCGCCTGGCAGAGCGCACGCCGCCGCAGCGCGGGCTCCTCGCGGACCAGCCGGCCTATGGACAGCATCAGCTGCGGGTAGGTGCTGGCGTGGTCGGGCTGCCGCTTGGGGAGCACCCGGAGCAGCAGCACCGACAGCGCCACCATGAGCACGGCGGACACCAGGTAGATGGTGCGCCAGCCCCAGGCGGCGGCGATCAGGCTGGAGACGGTGCGGGCCAGCAGGATGCCGAGCAGTAGTCCGGTCATCACGGTGCCGACGACCTTGCCGCGCTCCCGTTCGGGTGCCAGGTGGGCGGCGAGCGGAACCAGGATCTGGGCGACCACCGAGGTCATCCCGACCAGTACCGACATGGCCAGGAAGAACCCGAAGTCCGGCGAGAGCCCGGCCGCGAGCAGGGCGGCCGCGGTCACCAGCAGCGTGCGCGAGGCGAGCGCCCGGTTCTCCAGCAGGTCACCGAGCGGCAGCAGCAGGACCATGCCGAGCGCGTAGCCGAGCTGGGTGAGGGTGACCACCAGCGCGGTGCTGCCCTGGCTGACACCGAAGGCCGAGGCGATCGGGGCCAGCACCGGCTGCGCGTAGTAGATGTTGGCCACGGCCATCCCGCAGCCGATCGCGAGCACCAGGATCACCCGGCGCAACCGGGCGGGCGACAGCTCGGACGCCCCCTGGGCCGCGGGGGTGCCGGTGACCGGGGCCGGCCGGTCCTGCTGGGTGTCCCGCATGCGAACTCCTCCACGACGGCGTCCCGGTATTTACTGAACGCATCGTTCACTATACACCCGGGTCCGCGGCCCCTGGCAGCGAATGGGGCGAAGGGAGCAAGTCGCACGCCGCGCCGGAGGAAACCTCAAATCTAGCTCTGAGAATGGCGACCAGCCCTTCCCCCATCGACGGCCCGGGGAGATGCTCAGGGCCATGGAGCCGGGTGCGGGGGACCCGGCTCCTCCGCCTTTGTGGAGGTGCGGGGTGAGCCTTGACGTCTCGTTCACCGTCTCCGGTGCCGCTGTGGGGGCGGCCTCGTTGAATCTGGTGCGATGCGCGGTCCGGGGGCGGAGCCGGTCGAGGCCCGCACTCGCCGCCGCCAACCGGCTGATGGGGTGGGCCCTGCTGCTGACGCTCGCACTGGGGACCGTGGCGACGCTCGGCTGGGCCGACGACAGCATCCAGGGCACCCAGGGGCTGGACCGCAATCCGCCGGTGCTGGGCACGGCGGTCCTGTGCGCGGCCGGCACCGTCGTCATGATCGCCGCCAATGCGCTGGCCCGACGGGTCCCCGACCGGCCGTCGGTCGGCCGGGAACCCGCTGTTTCGGCGCGCCGGGACCGGTGGGGATCGGCCTCGGGCACCCGCTGACCGCGGGCCGCCCGGCTCGGTGATACTCCGTCAGTTGCCGGGCGCGCTTCGGCGGTTCAGGCCAGTCCGGCCAGCAGCTCGGCGACCGGCTTGCGGCGCCCGGTGAAGAAGGGCACCTCCTCGCGGACGTGCAGCCGGGTCTCCGAGGCACGCAGGTCGCGCATCAGGTCGACGATCCGGTAGAGGTCGTTCGCCTCGAACGCCAGCAGCCACTCGTAGTCGCCCAGTGCGAAGGAGGCGACCGTGTTGGCCCTGACGTCGGGGTAGCCGCGGGCCAGCATCCCGTGCTCCATCAGCAGCCGGCGGCGCTCGGCGTCCTCCAGCAGGTACCACTCGTAGGAGCGGACGAAGGGGTAGACGCAGACGTAGTCGCGCGGGGTCTCGTCGGCGAGGAACGCCGGGATGTGCGACTTGTTGAACTCGGCGGGGCGGTGCAGCGCCATGTTGGACCAGACCGGCTCCAGGGCGCGGCCGAGCCGGGTGCGGCGGAAGCGGTTGTACGCCTCCTGCAGGTCGTCGCTGTCCTCGGCGTGCCACCAGATCATCAGGTCGGCGTCGGCACGCAGCCCGGAGACGTCGTAGGTGCCGCGGACGGTGACGTCCTTCTCGGCGAGCTGCGCGAACAGCTCCTCGACCTCGGCCGCGTGGGCGCTGCGGTCGTCCGGCAGCACGTCCTTGAGCCGGAAGACCGACCACAGGGTGTACCGGATGACCTTGTTGAGGTCGCGTGCCTTCGGCTTGTTCTCACTGCTTTCCGTCATGCGCCCATTGTCCCTTCCCGGGCGAGCGCCCCCTGCACCAGGGTTGCCGCCCGCCAGCCGCCGGCGATGCAGGCGGGGATGCCGACGCCCTGGTAGGCCGCCCCGCACAGGGCCAGGCCCGGGAGTTCGGCGACCTGCTTCTCGATCAGGTCCACCCGGTCCAGGTGCCCGACCGGGTACTGCGGCAGCCCGGCGCGCCAGCGGGTGACCGTGCTCGCGAACGGGACGGCGGTGATCCCGGCTGCCTCGGCGAGGTCCCGCAGCGAGCGGGCGACCAGCTCGGAGTCGTCCAGGTCGAGGTCCTGCTCCTCGTTGTGGCGGCCGACCGAGGTGCGCAGCACGAAGGTGTCGGGGGCGGCCTCGGCCAACCAGCGCCACTTGTTGCTGGAGAAGGTGGACGCCTTGATCGAGCGCCCGTCCACCGGCGGCACCAGGAAGCCGCTGCCGGACAGCGCGCCCAGCTCGGAGCGGTGGAAGGCGAGGGTGACCAGTGCCATTCCGGCGTACTCGACGGCGGCCAGCCCGGCCGAGGCGGCTGGGGCCTCGACGGCCAGCAGCCGCGCCGCGGCCGGGGCCGGCACCGCGAGGACCACCGCGTCGGCCTCCAACAGCTCCTCCCCCACCTGCAGTTGCCATCCGTCGGGGGTACGGCGCAGCGAGCGCGCCTCGGCGCCGAGCCGCAGCTCGACCCCGGCGGCGCGGCAGGCCTCCGCGACCGCGACCGGGAGCCGGCCGATGCCGCCGTCGATGCCCTGGAAGACCGGGGCCGGGTTGGCCGGGGTGGCGGCCTGTAGCGCCCGCACGCCCTGGACCAGCGAACCGCCGCCCCGCGCGGTGGCCAGCAGCTGCGGGACCGCGGCGCGCAGCGACAGTGCGTCGGCGTGGCCGGCGTAGACCCCGCCGAGCAGCGGCTCGACCAGCCGGTCGACCACCTCGCGACCGAGCCGGTCGGCGATGTAGGCGCCCACCGCGACGTCGTCGCCGACCTCGGTGGCCGGGCGGTCGGGGTCCAGGTCCTCGCCGATCCTGGCCAGGCCCTCGGGCGAGACCACCCCGGAGGCAGCCAGCGCGTCCAGGTCCCCGGGCACGCCCATCACCTGTCCGGCGGGCATCGGGCGCAGCGCGCCGCGGGTCCAGATGGCGGCCTTGGCGGTGGCCGGCGGCTGCAGGGCGTCGCCCAGGCCGACCGCGCGGGCCAGGGCGACCGCCTCGGGGCGGCGGGCCAGCATCGACTCGGCGCCGAGGTCGACCGGGACCCCGGCCAGTTCGCCGGTCCTGAGCTTGCCGCCGAGGCGGTCGCCCGCCTCCAGCAGGGTGACCCGGGCGCTGCGGGGCGAGCCGTCGGCGCCGGACAGCCGCGCGGCGGCGGCGAGACCGGCGATGCCGCCGCCGACGACCACGACATGGGGCAGGGGGGCTGTGCTCTGCATGGACTTCACTCTCGCACATGCGCTCCGGTGCCCCGATCGTGACCTCGATGTGACGCCCGCACCGGGAACCTGTCGCCGGGTCGCCGGGTCCAATGGTGGAATCGGCCCGCCACGGGGCGGGCCTGCCAGAGGGGGAGGACCGGACCATGGGGCAGACGCGCACAGGACGGAACAGACGCCGGGGCACGGCGCTGGGAGCGGTGGTACTGGCCGGCGGGCTGGCGCTCGGGGCGTGCAGCGCGAGCAGCGGGACCAGCAACTCCGCTGCGGCCGGCAGCGCGGCGAACAACAAGGCAGCGGCAGCGGGAGCACCCCAGGCCCAGGCGGGGGCCGCCGGGAGCGGTTCGAGCTCGGGCAGCGGGAGTGGAAAGAGCACCGGCGGCACGTCCTCGGCGCAGTTGCAGGCCACTCAGGCCGCGCGGTCCATCATCTACACCGGTGAGATCCAGCTGCGCACCGAGGGGGTGGACGCGACCGCCGCTCGGGCGGAGGCGCTGGTGAAGTCGGCGGGCGGCTACGTCGACTCGGAGGTGACCGGCACCGTCGGCACCATCCCCTACGTCCCCTACGCGGTGTCCTCCGGCAGCGGCACCGGTTCGACGGCGCAGACGCTCTCCCCGCCCACCGACGCCAGCGGCGAGTCGGCCCAGCTGGTGCTGCGGGTTCCGGCCGTCTCCTACGACAGCGTCTTCGGCCAGTTGCAGACCCTGGGCACGGTGCTGGCCCAGCAGCGCACCGCGCAGGACGTCACCCAGCAGGTGGTGGACATCGACAGCCGGGTGAAGTCGGCGCAGGCCAGCGTGGACCGGGTGCGGGCGCTCTACGACAAGGCGCAGAGCATCGCCGACGTCACCACGCTGGAGCAGGACCTCACCCAGCGCGAGTCCGACCTGGAGTCGCTGGAGGCGCAGCAGCAGGCCCTGGAGTCGCAGGCGGCGATGTCGACGGTGACGCTGGAGCTCTACGCCAAGGCGACCGCGCCGGCTGCGCCGCACGGCAGGAGCGCGGGGGGCGCGGCGCTCTCGGCCCTGAAGAGCGGCTGGCACGCGCTCTACCTGACGTTCCGTTGGCTGCTGGTGGCGCTTGCGGCGGTGCTGCCGTTCCTGGTGCCGATCGGCCTGCTGATGTGGCTGGTGCAGGTGGTGGCGCGGCGGCGGCAGAACGCCCGGGACGCGGTTCGCGCCGAGCAGGAGCCGTCTGAGCTGGAGCCGGAGCACCAGGGGGGCTCGTGAGCGATTGCGGCTGCGGACCGTAGCTGGCTTGTCGCGCAGTTCCCCGCGCCCCTAGGGGTCTGCAACTGGCTCAGTTGCACATGCCCGGGGGCGCGGGGCCGCAGTCGAAGATCCGCCGGAGGCGCTAGCGCTGGGTGGCCTCGTGGACGTGGGCGACCAGGCGGGTGAGGGTGTCGGGGTCGGTGCTGGGCAGCACCCCGTGGCCGAGGTTGAAGACGTGGCCGCGTCCGCTCGCCTCGGCCGCCGCCAGCACCTCCTCGGTCTTGGCGCGGATCGCCGCCTCGGGGGCGAACAGCACCGTCGGGTCGAGGTTGCCCTGCAGCGCCTTGCCGGGGGCGACCCGGCGGGCGGCCTCGTCCAGCGGGACCCGCCAGTCGACGCCGACCACGTCCGCACCCGCGTCGCCCATCAGCCCGAGCAGCTCACCGGTGCCCACACCGAAGTGGATCCGGGGCACCCCGTAGCCGGCGACCGCGTCGAACACCTTGGCGCTGGCCGGCATCACCGAGCGCCGGTAGTCGTCCGGGGCCAGCGCGCCGACCCAGGAGTCGAACAGCTGCACCGCCGAGGCCCCGGCCTCGATCTGCACCTTGAGGAAGGCGGCGGTGATGTCGGCGAGCCGGTCCAGCAGCTCCTGCCACAGCTCCGGGTCGCCGTACATCAGCGCCTTGGTGTTCTCGTGGTTCTTCGACGGGCCGCCCTCGACCAGGTAGCTGGCCAGCGTGTAGGGGGCGCCGGCGAAGCCGATCAGCGGGGTGGCGCCGAGCTCGGCGGTGAGCAGGCCGATGGCCTCGGTGACGTAGCTGACGTCCCCGGGCTCCAGCGGCCGCAGCTGCTGCAGGTCGGCGCGGCTGCGGATCGGGTTGGCGATCACCGGGCCGATGCCGGGCTTGATGTCCAGGTCCACGCCGATGGCCTTGAGCGGCACCACGATGTCGCTGAAGTAGACCGCGGCGTCCACCTGGTGGCGGCGCACCGGCTGCAGGGTGATCTCCTTGACCAGCTCCGGCATCGTGCAGGAGTCCAGCATGGCGATGCCCTCGCGGACCTTCAGGTACTCGGGCAGCGACCGCCCGGCCTGGCGCATGAACCACACCGGGGTGTGCGGCACCTCCTCGCCCCGGCAGGCCCGCAGGAACGCGGAGTCCTTCACTGCATCGGAGTCTTGCACCGCACCGGACTTCGCCACTGTCTCACTCCCGCTGTCGCTCACGGCACAAATCCTCGCACGCGCGCGACCCGGTTCCGTGCCCGGCCCGTGGTGCCTCCCGCACGCGAAGGTGCCCGCGTCTTACTCTTCCGGCATGGCAGCGGTCAGCGGGCACCCAGCGAGTGAGGACGGAACCCCCGGCGTACCGCCGGTCTTCCGCGAGGCCGTGGAGGCGCTGCGCGGGACGCGGCTGCGCCCCGAGGTGGTCATCGGCGACACCCCGGCGCCGCGCAAGCTGGCCTCCTACGCCTACGCCCTGACGGCCACGGTGGAGGTGGACGGGGAGGAGCTGGCGGACGGGCGGCTGGTGCTGCTGCACGAGCCGGGCGGCCACGAGGCCTGGAACGGCGAGTTCCGGCTGGTGTCCATGGGCCGCGCCGAGCTGGAGCCGGAGATGGGCTCGGACCCGCTGCTGGGCGAGGTCGGCTGGTCCTGGCTGATGGACGCGCTGTCCCAGCAGGGCGCCCGCTGGACCGAGCCGAGCGGCACGGTCACCCGCTGCTCCTCGCAGTACTTCGGCGGCCTGGCCGAACGCGAGGGCTCCACCGAGATCGAGATCCGCGCCTCCTGGACCCCGCTGCCGCACGACCTCCCCGGCGGCGGCTTCGCCGAGCACCTGCGGGCCTGGTGCGAGCTGCTGTGCCAGTGCGCCGGCCTGCCCCCGGCGCTGCCGGCGGCTTCGGCGGGCCCGGCCGCGGCCACCGGCGGCGTGGTGCCGATGCCGATGCGCCGCCGCCCGCTCTGAAATTCGGGCAGACGTTCGGCGTGTCGACCGCTTTTGATCACTTTAGGGTGACTTACGCTCGGTCGAGTTGGTCAAAATGCACGAAGTGCCCGATTTGACGCTCACTCAATCGTGATCATTCGCTAAAGCCGGGCAACCATCATGCCGAAGCAGTCAGTGACCCTTTCCACCCGAGGACCCCACCCCATCTGCGACTGACCGGGTCTTCGAGCCATCCCTCAGGAGGCCTGGTGTCTGTTCTTCTCGAGCACCCCGCAAACCTGGTCGCCTATCGTCCGACCAAGCCCACCGCCATGGTGGTCGTCGCGGACCCCCGGGTCCGCAGCACGGTCACCCGGCACCTCTGGGCCCTGGGCGTTCGCGACGTGATCGAGGCTTCCTCACTCGCCGAGGCCCGCCCCCGGGTCGGCACCCCCCGAGACATCTGCATCGCCGACGTCCACCTCCCCGACGGGTCGGGGCTGGCGATCCTCGCCGAGACCCGCGCCGCGGGCTGGCCCAACGGCCTGGCCCTCTCCGCGGCCGACGACATCGGCGCCGTCCGCAGCGCGCTGGCCGGCGGGGTGAAGGGGTACGTCGTCACCGGCACCCGGGTCAACACCGGCCTGCCGCAGCGCCCGGGGATGGCCGGCGCCCCCGGCCTGGGCGGCCGTCCCGGCCTGCCCGGCCACCTGCGCCGTCCCGGAATGCCCGGCGGCGCTCCCGGCGGGACGCCCGGAGCCGCTCCCGGCACCCCCGGAACTCCCCCGCCGCCCGCCTACCGGGAGCTGTCCGGCCGCGAGGTGGAGGTGCTCCGGCTGGTCGCCGAGGGGCAGTCCAACAAGGCCATCGGCGTCGCCATGGGCCTGTCGGCACTCACCGTCAAGAGCCACCTCGCCCGGATCGCCCGCAAGCTCGGCACCGGCGACCGGGCCGGCATGGTCGCGGTCGCGCTGCGCACCGGAATCATCCACTAGTACGACCAGCGCCTCACCGTATGAGGGAACGTTCCTCCGCCCTCCTACGGTGAGGCGCAGCCGTGTGCGACCGTGTGCGACTGTGTGCGCGCAGGCGGACGGGAAGGCGCACGGGCGTAGGCTTGGCGCGTGACCGACGCCCGCGAAGCCACCACCGACAGCACAGACGACGCCACAGGCAGCCAGGCTGCCGGCGACGGGGCCGACACCCCGGAGGCCGGCGGTCCGGTTCCGCTGCTGGAACCTCGTGAGGGCATCCCCCCGGTGGTCGCCGACGCGGCCGCGCTCGCCGAGGTCGTGGCCCGCTTCGCGGCCGGGACCGGGCCGGTCGCCATCGACGCCGAGCGGGCCTCGGGCTACCGCTACGGACAGCGCGCCTACCTGGTGCAACTGCGCCGCCAGGGCGCCGGCAGCACCCTGATCGACCCGGTCGGCTGTCCCGACCTCTCCTCGCTGGGCGCGGCCCTGGCGGACACCGAGTGGGTGCTGCACGCCGCCACCCAGGACCTGCCCTGCCTGGCCGAGCTGGGCATGCGGCCGACCTCGCTGTTCGACACCGAGCTGGCCGGCCGGATCGCCGGCTTCCCCCGGGTCGGCCTGGGGCCGATGGTGGAGAGCGTGCTGGGCTTCACCCTGGAGAAGGGCCACTCCGCCGTCGACTGGTCCACCCGGCCGCTCCCCGAGCCGTGGCTGCGCTACGCGGCACTGGACGTCGAGGTGCTGGTGGACCTGCGGGACGCGCTGGAGGCGGAGCTGGACGCCCAGGGGAAGCTGGACTGGGCCAAGGAGGAGTTCGCCGCGATCGCCGCCGCCGGTCCCCCCGCGCCCAGGGTGGACCCCTGGCGCCGGACCTCCGGCGTGCACAAGGTGCGCCGCCGCCGGCAGCTGGCCGCCGTCAAGGAGCTGTGGCAGACCAGGGACCGGGTGGCCCGGGACCGTGACATCTCGCCGGGCCGGATCCTCTCCGACGCCGCCATCGTCACCGCGGCGCTCGCCATGCCGGCCAACATCCACGCGCTGCAGGCCCTGCCCGGCTTCGGCCCTCGGGTGCACCGCCGGGCGCTGGAGCAGTGGTTCGCCGCCGTGGAGACGGCCCGGGCGATCCCCGAGGCCCAGCTCCCGCCGCCGTCGGCCCCGCACGAGGGCCCGCCGCCGCCCCGCTCCTGGGCCGAGAAGGACCCGCTGGCCGCCGCCCGGCTCGCGGGCGCGCGCAGCGCGGTGGGAACGCTCGCCGAGTCGCTGAACCTCCCGCAGGAGAACCTGGTCTCGCCGGACCTGGTGCGCCGGGTCTCCTGGTCCCCGCCCTCCCCCGCCACCGCCGAGGCGGTGGCCACCGCGCTGCGCGGCCACGGCGCCCGCAGCTGGCAGTCGGAGCTGGTCGCGCCGGTGCTCGCCAAGGCGTTCGCGCAGGCCCGCACCCCCGCCCCGGTGCCCCCGGCGGCCTCCGCCAACGGGCAGGGCTGAGCCGGCCGCCGGGTCGACGCACAGCGCGGGAGCGCTCCAAACGGGCTGCGAAAGGGCGGCCGGAGGACTGCTCCGGGTTCGGTATGGGAAACGAAGTTACTAGCAGGTAGCATCTCTTCCAGGGACGTCGTCGACCCGTCACGGGCGGCGGCTGCCCCGCACCGGTCCAGCTGGGCCGCTACGTCATTTGGGCCCCCACATGGGGACTTGGGAGGAGAGCCACCGTGCCTCGTACCGCGAGGGACGTCGTCTTCGTCGACGGCGTCCGCACCCCGTTCGGCAAGGCCGGACCGAAGGGCATCTACGCGGAGACCCGCGCCGACGATCTGGTGATCAAGGCCATCCGCGAGCTGCTGCGACGCAACCCGAGCCTGGACCCGGCCCGCGTGGACGAGGTGGCCATCGCCGCCACCACGCAGATCGGCGACCAGGGCCTCACCCTGGGCCGCAGCGCGGCGCTGCTGGCCGGCCTGCCGAAGACGGTGCCCGGCTACTCCATCGACCGCATGTGCGCCGGCGCGATGACCGCCGCCACCTCGGTCGCCGGCGGCATCGCCTTCGGCGCCTACGACATCGCCATCGCCGGCGGCGTCGAGCACATGGGCCGCCACCCCATGGGCGAGGGCGTGGACCCCAACCCCCGCTTCCTGTCCGAGAAGGTCGTCGACGAGTCGGCGCTGTTCATGGGCATGACCGCGGAGAACCTGCACGACCGGTTCCCGCACCTGACCAAGGAGCGCTGCGACGCCTACGCCGTCCGCAGCCAGGAGAAGGCCGCCAAGGCCTACGCCAACAACGTCATCCAGCCCGACCTGGTCCCGGTCGCGGTGCGCCGCACCAATGAGGCGGCCGGTGAGACCGGCTGGGGCCTGGCCACGGTCGACGAGCCGATGCGCCCGGGCACCACCATGGAGATGCTGGCCGGTCTGAAGACCCCGTTCCGTCCGCACGGCCGGATCACCGCGGGCAACGCGGCCGGACTCAACGACGGCGCCACCGCCTCGCTGATCGCCGCCGAGGACGTGGCCCGCGAGCTGGGCCTGCCGGTCAAGATGCGGATGGTCTCCTACGCCTTCGTCGGCGTGGAGCCCGAGGTCATGGGCATCGGCCCGGTCCCGGCGACCGAGAAGGCGCTGCGCCAGGCCGGTCTGACCATCGCCGACATCGGCGCGTTCGAGATCAACGAGGCCTTCGCCATCCAGGTCCTCTCCATGCTGGACCACTTCGGCATCGCCGACGACGACGAGCGGGTCAACCCCTACGGCGGCGCGATCGCCTACGGCCACCCGCTGGCATCCTCCGGCGTCCGGCTGATGACCCAGCTGGCGCGCCGCTTCGAGGAGCGCCCCGACGTCCGCTACGGCCTGACCTCCATGTGCATCGGCATGGGCATGGGCGGAACGGTCATCTGGGAGAACCCGAACTTCACCGAGGGTGGCAAGTGATGAGCGACACCACCGCGCTGCTGAAGCGCGCCCACGAGCTGTTCCCGGACGAGGTCGTCACCTCGGCCCACGTCCGCCACCTCGACCTGCCGCTCGGCGCGGGCAAGTTCGCGCTGATCACCCTGGACAACGGCTTCGACCACACCAAGCCCACCACCTTCGGCCCCGGCTCGCTGGCCAAGCTGAGCGAGGCGCTGGACCAGGTCGAGCGCGAGGCCGCGGCCGGCGAGATCGCCGCCGTCGGCGTCACCGGCAAGCCGTTCATCTTCGCGGTCGGCGCCGACCTCAAGGGCGTCGAGGTGCTCAAGGAGCACAGCGACGCGCTGGCCATCGGCAAGGGCGGCCACGACGTCTTCAAGCGGATCGCCGCGCTGCCCGTGCCGACCTTCGCCTTCTACAACGGCGCGGCGATGGGCGGCGGCGTCGAGGTCGGCCTGCACTGCGACTACCGCACCGTCAGCACCGGCGTCCCGGCGTTCTCGC
The DNA here is from genome assembly GCF_000719095.1 of Streptacidiphilus jeojiense. Lineage (GTDB taxonomy): Bacteria > Actinomycetota > Actinomycetes > Streptomycetales > Streptomycetaceae > Streptacidiphilus > Streptacidiphilus jeojiensis. Next base: position 68,020 of record NZ_JOEH01000019.1, read on the forward strand.
TGCCGGAGTGCTTCCTCGGCCTGGTCCCCGGCTGGGGCGGCTGCACCCTGCTGCCCAACCTGATCGGCCCGGCCAAGGCGATCACGGTCATCATCGAGAACTCGCTCTCGCAGAACCGCCAGCTCAAGGGCAAGCAGGTGTTCGACCTGGGCATCGCCGACGCGGTGTTCGCCCCGGCCGACTTCCTGGAGCAGTCACTGCTCTGGGCCGCCACCGTGCTCAAGGGCGAGACCGTCGTCGAGCGCCCGGAGATCGACCGCGGCGAGGCCTGGGACGCGGCGGTCGCGCACGGCCGCGCCATCGCCGACTCCAAGGTGCACGGCGCCGCGCCGGCCCCGTACCGGGCGCTGGACATCATCGCTGCGGCGAAGGATGCCACCCTCAAGGACGCTGCCAGTCTGCAGGCGGGCTTCGACGCCGAGGACGCGGCGCTGGCCGACCTGATCATGGGCGGCGAGCTGCGCAGCGGCATCTACGCCTTCAACCTGGTGCAGAAGCGCGGCAAGCGCCCGTTCGGCGCGCCGGACAAGTCGCTGGCCCGCCCGGTCACCAAGGTCGGCGTGGTCGGCGCGGGCCTGATGGCCTCGCAGCTGGCGCTGCTGTTCGCCCGTCAGCTCAAGGTGCCGGTGGTGCTCACCGACATCGACCAGGAGCGGGTCGACAAGGGCGTGGGCTACGTCCACGGCGAGATCGACAAGCTGCAGGCCAAGGGCCGGCTCAACCAGGACGGCGCCAACCGGCTCAAGGGCCTGGTCACCGGCTCGCTGGACAAGGCCGCCGCCTTCGGCGACGCGGACTTCGTGATCGAGGCGGTGTTCGAGGAGCTGGGCGTCAAGCAGCAGGTGTTCGCGGACGTCGAGGCCGTGGTCTCGCCGACCTGCATCCTGGCGACCAACACCTCCTCGCTGTCGGTCACCGAGATGGCCGCCAAGCTGGAGCACCCCGAGCGGGTCGTCGGCTTCCACTTCTTCAACCCGGTCGCGGTGCTGCCGCTGCTGGAGATCGTCCGGGGCGAGAGCACCGACGACGCCTCGCTGGCCACCGCGTTCGGCGTGGCCAAGAAGCTGAAGAAGACCGGCGTGCTGGTCAAGGACGCCCCGGCGTTCGTGGTCAACCGCATCCTCACCCGCTTCATGGGCGAGATCCAGACGGTCATCGACGAGGGCACCCCGATCGACACGATCGAGAAGGGCGTGGAGCCGCTGGGGCTCCCGATGTCGCCGATCGTGCTGATCGAGCTGGTCGGCCCGGCCATCGCGCTGCACGTCTCGGAGACGCTGCACGGGGCGTTCCCGGAGCGGTTCACCGTCTCCGAGAACCTGCGTCGGGTCGTCGCAGCCGGCAAGCGCGGGTTCTACACCTGGGCCTCCGGGCAGCAGGAGATCGACCCCGAGGTCGCAGCGCTGCTGCAGGTCGGCGACGTGGTGCTGACGCCCGAGCAGGTGCTCGACCGGGCGCTCACCGCGGTGGCGCAGGAGATCGCGCTGATGCTGGACGAGGGCGTGGTGGCCGAGGCGCAGGACATCGACCTGTGCCTGATCACCGGCGCGGGCTGGCCCTTCCACCTGGGCGGGATCACTCCCTACCTGGACCGGTCGGGCGTCTCCGAGCGGGTCAACGGCAAGCCGTTCCTGGCTCCCGGGATCGCCAGCGTTCCCGCGTAGTTGCTTTTAGGGGCGCGGGGAACTGCGCGACCAGCCCTCTACGAAGGTGCATGGTTGGCAGCGCAGTTCCCCGCGCCCCTGGCTGTGGTTACTCAGGGCGGATTGAGTATCCGTACGCTTACTCGGGCGCTGATGGATCGTCAACCTTGGTGCATGGGGACCTTTCTGCGCCAGTGGATGCTCCGCATCCTGAGTTTCGGGCTGACCGGGATGTACCGGGTGTACCGCTCGCACCCCGCGGTCTGGCGCGCGATGGCGCGCAACTACCGGCCGTGGATGGGCGACTTCGCCCGCCTGCACGCCTGGATGACCTGCCAGTTCGCCGCCTTGGACGTACCCGCCTACCAGGAGCACCTGGAGCGCGGGGGCTGGCGGTTCCGCTGGTTCTCACTGGCCTCGTACCCGCCCACCGACAAGGTGGGGTACGTCAAGGCGTACCCGGAGGACGCCCGCTGCTGGAAGGGCCGGGTCGAGGTCGCGGGCAGTGTGGTGGACGAGTCCTCGGGGTCGTCCGGGACCCCGTACAACTGGGTGCGCAGCCGGCGTGAGCTGAACACGGTGCACCGCAACGTGGCCGGGTACACCTCGCTGGTGTTCCCCTCCCGGCGGCTGTTCGTGATCAATGCCTACTCGATGGGCGCCTGGGCCACCGGCACCAACACCGGGATCGCGATGGCGCGGATCGCCACCGTCAAGAACACCGGTCCCGACCTCGACAAGATCGTCGACACCCTGCGCCACTTCGGCCCGCGCTACGACTACCTGGTCACCGCCTACCCCCCGTTCCTGAAGCACCTGCGGGACCGGCTGGCCGGGGAGACCTGGTTCGCCGGCTACCGGATGGCGGCCATGGTCGGCGGCGAGGGGATGACCGAGGCGCTGCGCGACTACGTCGGCGATGTGTTCGCCAAGGTCCGCTCCGGGTACGGGGCCTCGGACCTGACGATCGGCATGGGCGGCGAGACCACCTTCAGCGTCTGGCTGCGCCGTCGGATCCGCGAGGACGCCGCGTTCCGCGAGGCCTTCCTCACCACGGACGAGCAGCGGCTGCCCATGGTGTTCCAGTACAACCCGCTGGAGACCTATCTGGAGACCACCGGCGAGGGCCGCACCGGGGAGATCCTCTGCACCATCAACTCGACCGCCGTGATGGCCCCCAAGCTGCGCTACAACATCGGCGACGAGGGCACCCTGCTGAGCTTCCCCGAGGCCTGGGAGCGGATCGCCGCGCTCGCGGTCGACCGGCCCGAGCTGCTGGCCGAGGCCACCCGGACCCATCTGCGCGAGAAGATGCAGCTGCCGCTGCTGTTCCTCTACGGGCGGGCCGACTCGACCGTCTCCTACATGGGCGCCAACATCTACCCGCAGGACGTCGAGTACGGCCTCTACGAGGGCAACCCGCTGGCCGGTGCCGTCGAGGGCTTCGCGCTGGGGCTGGAGGAGGGCGCCGACCTGGAGTCCCGTCCCGTGGTCCACGTCCAGCTGCGGCCGGGGACGGCGGAGACGGAGCCGGAGCGGGAGCAGCTGGCCGAGGCCTGCCGGGCCGGGGTGCTGCGCCATCTCGCCTCCTGCAGCCGGGACTTCGCCCAGTCGATAGCCGAGGACGCCTCGGCGTCCGAGATCGCGGTATGCATCCACCCGCACGGCACCGGGCCCTTCGCGGGCAGCACCGGCATCAAGAACAGCTATCTGGTCAAGGAGGGTTGAGCCGGATGCGCAGTGACGACTTCTCGCTCGCGCCGGCGCCCGCACGGGCCGGTGCGATGTTCGTGGGGGCGACCCGCTACTCCGGCCCCAGGGCGATCCTCGCCCTCGGCCCCGGCTGGCTGCGGATGGTCCGCGAGATGAAGCGGATGAAGGGCTACGTCTGGCACAAGGTCTACTGGCGCGCGCCCTTCACCCTGGGCACCATCGCCTTCTTCACCGACCGCGACGAACTGCTGAAGTTCGCCCGCAGCAACGCCCATGCCCGGCTGATGTGCTGGCTCACCGACGAGGGAACCGGACGGGCGACCGCCGGGTGGATCCGGATCTACACGGCTGACGCGCACGGCTACACCAACGGCGTCTGGCGCGCCGAGGACGGTGCGCTCGGCCATGTCGACACCTTCGCGCCGCTCAGCACCGAGACCGAACGCGGCCTGCCCGCCCGACCGGTGAAGCACCTGTGGAAGCCGTCATGACCTGGGCCGAGGACCTCCACGCGCTGGCACCGCTGGCCGCCCGGGCGCCGAGCCCGCACAACGCCCAGCCCTGGACGGTCGGCTACGGCCAGGACTCGCTGACGATCGGCTGGGACCCGACCCGCTCGCTGCCGGTCGGCGACCCCACCCGCCGGGACCTCTACCTCTGCCTCGGCGGCTACGTCGAGACCTGGCTGATCGCCGCCACTGACGCCGGGCTCAACGCCCGCGCCGAGATCGAGGTCGACGAGGCGGCCCGCACCGTGGCCCGGCTGCTCCCCGCGGACTCCCCCCATGCCACCGACTTCACCGCCGCCGACATCGCCGGACGTGCCTGCGCCCGGGGCGGGCACCGGGCCGGGCGGCTCGACCCGGAGCAAATCGCCAGAGCCGGGCTCCAACTGACCACCACGGGGCTGACCGAGCTGCCCGCCCAGGAGTTGGCCGGGCTCGCGGTCCGGGCCGACCGCAGGCTCTGGTCCGCCCCCGGGGTCGCCGCCGAGCTGCGCGACTGGCTGCGGCTGACTCCACGTCACCCCCGGTACTACCAGGACGGGTTGACCTACCAGGCACTGGCGATGTCGCGGGCCGAGGCGGTCGGCCTGCGCGCCGTCCTGGCCGCGCGGGCCAGCCGGCCGCTGGCGCCGCTGCTGGCGTCCACCCAGTCCGGGCTGCTGCGCGGCGAGGGCAGCGTGCTGGTCCTCAGCGGCAGCCCGGAGACGGCGGAGTCCATGGTCGGGGCCGGACGCGAGCTGCTGCGGGTCTGGTACGCGCTGGCGGCCCAGGGCATTTCGGTGCATCCGCTCAGCCAGCTGATCGACTGCCCGGAGACCGAGCGCGAGCTGCGCCGCCGTGTCGGCGCCCGGCCGCTCGCGGTGTTCCGGGCCGGGCACCCGGTCAGCCCGCCTCCGCGATCGGCCCGGCTGCCGTCGCCACCAGCCAGCCGGCCGTAGGCAGTTCGGCCTCGCCCCGGTCAACGCTGCCGGGTCCGACGGCATGCCGCCAGTCGCCGTCGGGGAGCGGCAGCCGGACCGGGTCCTCCCCCAGGCTGAGCGCCACCGCGAGGCTCTGCCGCCCGTCGCTCAGGGTGTAGACCAGGGTGGTGTTGGTCAGCAGCCGGACCGTGCTGCGGGCCCGGGTCAGCCAGGGGTGGCGCCGGCGCAGGCCGATCAGCTGCTGGTGCAGCCGCTGGTGCGCGGCGCCGTACGGGGCCAAGCCGCTCGGCAGGGGCGGGAAGGCCGGACGGACCGCGTCGTCCCCGCCCACCCGCTCCTCCTTGACCCCGCGGAACGCCTGCTCGTCGCCCGAGTAGACGGACGGGTGGCCGCCGAGGGTGAGCAGCACGGCGAGGGTCGGTGCCAGGTGCCGTTCGTCGGCCAGCCTGCTGGCGATCCGGGTCACGTCGTGGTTGCCGAGGAAGGTCATCGGGACGAAGGCGTCCAGCAGCGCGTTGTGCCGGTCCAGCGCCCAGGCCAGCTCGTAGAGGTTGCGGTCGTTGCAGGAGCTCCACAGCGCCTTCCAGAGCTCGTACTGGGTGACCGAGTCCAGGCCGCCCTTGTCCACGAAGGCCGCGTAGTCCCCGTGGATCACCTCGCCGACGAACCAGACGTCCGGGAAGCGGGCCCTGACCCGGTCGGTGACGGTGCGCCAGAACGCCTGCGGGACGGTGTAGGCGGCGTCCAGGCGCCAGCCGGCGATGCCGAGCTCCAGCCAGTGGCACATCACCTCCACCACGTGGTCGGCGACGGCGGGTTCCTCGTGGTTGAGCGCGACCAGCCGGTGGTGCCCCTCGAAGGTGCGGTAGTCGCCGGTGGCCGGGTCGACGGTGAACCAGGTGGCGTACCGGGAGTCCCGGCCGCGGGCGTCCACGTCGGCGAAGGCCGGGAAGCCCCGGCCGACGTGGTTGAACACGCCGTCGAGGACGATCCGCACCCCGCGCTCCGCGGCCTGGTCGACCAGCCGGCGCAGATCCTCCTCGGTGCCCAGCCGGGTGTCGATCCGCAGATGGTCAACGGTGTCGTAACCGTGCGTCTCCGAGGCGAAGACCGGCCCGAGCGCCAGGCCGTTGCAGCCGAGCCCGACCAGGTGGTCCAGCCAGTCGGCGATGTGGGACAGGCGGTGCACCGGCGGCGCGTCGGGCGGCAGCGCCTGCGGTTCGGCCCCGGTGAAGCCCAGCGGATAGACCTGCCACCAGATGGCGTGCTCGGACCAGCGCATGGCGGGTTCCCCCTCAGTGGGTCGTGGTTCGGTGGGCGGCCTCGGTGGAGCCGGGACCGTCCTCGGCCAGACGGTCCATCAGTGATGCTGCCAGTCGAAGCACTTCACGCTCGGTAGGCGTGAGCCCGCCGAGCGCGGCGGCCAGCCAGCGGTCCCGCTCGGCCATGTCGCGCGCCAGCGCCTCGCGGCCCGCCCCGGTGAGGGCCAGCACGAACTGGCGGCGGTCGCGTTCGTCACGCGAACGGGTGATCAGACCAGTCTGCTCCAGTTCCGCGAAGACCCGGGTCAGCGACTGGGGCTGCTGGTGCTCCGCCGCGGCGAGCTCGCCGGGCGTGGCGGGGCCGCTGCGGCGCAGCCGCGCCAGGACGCTGAGCTTGTTGACGCTCAGCGCCTCGGGCGAGCGGCCGGCCCGCATCTGCCGGGCCAGCCCGGTCACCGCCTGCCGGATCTCCGCCGCTGCGGCGGCCAGTTCCTCTGGTTCTCCCGTTGCCATATTGCTACGCTATCACTTACTAATTGACTACCGCCTACTCCATAGATTGGCTCAACTAAGGGCCACAACCGGCAAGAGGTCCTACGGCATGCTGAGTAAATCCGCGCGTCATGAGCTCCGGGCGACCGCGGCGGCGATGGCCGCCGTGCTCGCGAGCTACGGCAGCACGCTGCTGCTGGAGCACCTCGCGGAGCTGCGGATCGACGTCGTGGTGCTGTCGGTGGTGCTGTCGCTGACCCTGAGCAGGACGCAGCGCGGGGCGCCCGCCGCCGACCGACTGCTGGGTCTGGTACTGCTTCCGGTCGCGGCCTTCGCCGCCGAGGGGGTCGGCACCCTGGTCGACCGGCATCCCGACGCCGGGGACGCGCTGTTCGTGCTCTGCGTCTGCGCCACCGTCTGGATCCGGCGCTTCGGGCCGCATGCGGCCAGGATCGGCACCGTGGCGGTGCTGCCGTTGGTCTCGATCCTGGTGCTCCAGGGCCCGGTGGGCGCGCCCGCCGGGGTCGCGCATGCAGGCTGGGTCGCCCTGGTGGCCCTGATCGCGGCGGGCTGGGTGCTGGTGGTGCAGGTCGGGGCGTGGCGGATCGGCCTGGGCGAGCGGGCCTGGCCGGCTCGGCGGCCCGAGCCGGCCCCGCAGACCGCCCCGCAACCGGCGCCCGGGACCGCCGGAGCGCGCCGGCTGCGGCCCAGCACCCGGATGGCGCTGCAGATGGCCACCGCGCTCGGCGCGGCCTTCATGGTGGGCCGGTACGCCTACCCCGCGCACTGGACCTGGGTGGTGCTCACCGCGTTCATCGTCTGCAGCGGCGCCCGGGGGCGCGCCGACGTGGTGCACAAGGGCGTGCTGCGCGGTGCCGGCGCCGCCCTGGGCACCCTGGTGGCGACCTGGATCGCCGGGGACTTCGGGCCCGGCGACCGCACCCCGGTGGTGCTGATCTTCGTCGTCCTGGCACTGGCGACCTGGCTGCGGAAGACCAGTTACGCGTTCTGGGCGGCCGGGGTCACCTCGGTGCTGTCGCTGCTCTACGGCTACTTCGGGGAGAGCGCGCCGGCGCTGCTGCGGACCCGGCTGCTGGAGATCCTGATCGGTGCCGTCCTCGGGATCGCGGCCTCCTGGCTGGTGCTGCCGGTGCGCACCTCCCAGGTGCTGCGCCGGCGCACCGCGGACGCGCTGGCCGCGCTGTCGGAGCTGCTGCGGACGCTGGCCGCCGAGGGGCCGCCGCAGCCGGGTCTGCTCGCCCGCCGGCAGGCGGGGTTCGAGCACAGCGTGGCCCAGCTGGACCAGCTCGCACCGGCGCTGGAGGCCAAGCGGTTCCTGGAGCGGCGCCTGCTCCCGGCGCCCTACCAGGCGGACGCCGTCGACGCGGTACGCCGGTGCCTGGCACCGACCCGCGCCCTGGTCGCCTTCGCCGCGGCGAGCGACCCGGCGCAGCCCGCGCAGCTGGCCGCCGCCTTCGGGGAGATCGACGGGGAGCTGCGGCGCCTCTCCGCCTTCTTCGGCCCGGTTCCGGCCGCACCGGCCGGCCGGTAGCGGCCCGGCGCGGCCGGTAAGGGCCGGACTTACCCGATTCCTTCCGTCAGGGAGCGCTCGGCGAGGCCGACGCGGAGGCCGGGACCGAGGGCGCCGCGCCGGCGGACGGGTCGGCGGAACCGGTACTGCTCGGGGCGGTCACCACCGCGGCTCCGCTGGGCAGCGGCGCGGCCTTGGCCGCGTTGATCACCGTGTCGATCAGCTGCTGCTGGGTGGCCTTGGCACCGTTGCCGATGAGCACCGTGGGAACGGCGGGCGAGGCCTCCCCGGAGGTGGTCATGGTCAGCACCGGGGCACCGCTGTACCCGGCGGCGGTGAAGTCCTTCTGCGAGTCCTCCACCCACACCTTGTGGTTGCCCTTGTCCACGCAGCTGCGGAACACGTCGGTGTCCAGCGCCTTGACCTTCCTGGCCAGCGAGATCAGCTTGGAGTTCGAGGCGTAGGCGTCGTCGGTCGGATCCGCCGGCTGGTTCTCCAGCAGCACCTTGCGGTACTTGCCGAAGTCGTCGACCGAGGTGTCGACGGCGCAGCCCAGCGCGTTGCCCGCCTGCAGCGAGCCGGTGCCGCCGTGGGCCGCGTCCGCCCCGGTGAGCTCCCGGTACTCGACGTTGGCCGCCCCGGAGCCGACCAGCTGGGCCAGCGTGGCGTCGTACTGCTGGGCGAAGGCCAGCGAGGCCGGGTCGCGCATGTCCTCGTAGACGGTCAGGGTGACCGCCGCGTGGCCCCAGACCGGCACCGCGAGGTTCTTCGTCCCGGTGGCCGTGGTCGGCGGGCTGAGCGTCTTGGCCTTGTGGTCACGGACCAGCGCGCCGACGAAGCCGGCGGCCACGAACACCGCGACCACGCCGATCCCGGCCACCACCCAGCGACCGGTCGAACTGCGCCGCACCGTGTCGCCGGTGCTGACCGCACCCACCTGGTCCTGCTTCGTCCCGTCGACCGGCGGGACCTTGCCCTTGCTTGCGGAGCGCTTCACTCAGCCCCTCCTCGGGGTGTCCAGGCGCGAAGGCTCAGTGGCCACGGTTTCACGTGGGGGTGCGGGGGGTCGCCCCCCGGAAGAATGCAGCACCGGATTTCTCTTTCCTCGCCGTCCAGCCGTGCACCCGACAGGATGCCATGGTTGTACGGGAGTACTTCACGCGGGGACGCGGCAGGTCTGGGCATCCTTGAGCCGGTAGATCACCGTGCTGCCGTCGGTGCCCACCCGCTGGTAGTGCGCCGCCAGCAGGGCCCGCATCGGGGCGATGTACTTGGGGGCGTACGGCGCGCCGGCGGAGTCGTCCACGACCACCTCGGGCAGCTGTTCGGACATCTCCGCGTCGAAGGTCTTCCAGGCGTTGGCCATGCCGTCGGCCACGCCCACGCTCTCCGGGTCCCGGCCGCCGGCGTAGTTGGTGAGCAGGCCCGCGGTGAGGTAGCGGGTGGCCGGCTTGCGGTCCGCCAGCCAGTACATCTCCGGGTGCATGCCCCAGACCAGTACCGAGTCCTGCGGCTTGGTGTCCTTGGTGACCTCGGCGGCCACCGACTCGGCGTGCTGCAGCGGCTGGTGCGGCCACAGGAAGCCGAGGGCGACGAACGCGGCGCTGGCCGCGAGCGAGTACACCAGCACCGGCTTCCAGCGGGCCGCCCCACGGGCCACGGCGCCGACGCCGAGCAGCACCAGCGGCGGGATCAGCTGCAGGTAGTAGTGGCCGAAGAAGTGGAACCCGGTGATCACGCCGGCCACCGAGGATCCGAACCAGATCCACAGGTCGGCGTCCTCGCGCACCCGGCGCCAGCGCCGGGCCAGCGGGACCAGCAGCCCCAGCGCGGCGACGGCCAGGATCGCGGCGTTGCCGAAGGCCCGGCCGAGCATGTTCAGCCAGGCGCCGTCCAGGGAGGCGTACTCACTGCTGCCGGTGATCACCCAGAAGGCGAAGTTCTTGACCCCGGTGGAGAGCGCGATCACCGTCACCGGCAGTCCGAAGCCGAAGGCCAGCGCCGCCAGCGAGGTGCGCGGCCGGGAGCCACCCGGCCTGCGGCTGTCCTGGCGCAGCAGCCACAGCACGGCGAACAGCACGGCCCCGCCGGTCTGCTTGGTCAGCGAGGCGGCCGCCACGGCGGCCCCGGCCGGGCCCCAGCGGCGGTTCTGAGCGAACCAGAAGGCCGCGGCGGTGGCCGGCAGCATGAAGACCTCGAAGGTCGCCGCCTGGCTGTCCTCCGGCGACAGCCCGATGGACACCAGCAGGTAGAGCGCCCCGGCCGCGGCGCCGGCCCGGTTGCCCCAGCGCTTGCGGGCGATGGCGGCCAGCAGCACCGCGGTGGCCAGGTGCGCGCCGATGGCGAGCACCCGCAGCGGCCACAGCGAGGTCGAGCCGAAGAGGGCGAAGGCGCCCTCGTAGAGCCAGGGCAGCAGCGGCGGCTTGCGGTCCACGACGGTGTCGTAGAGCACCCCGCCGCCGGCCAGCATCCTGGCCTGGGTGGCGAGGTAGCCCTCGTCCGGGCTCCAGACCGTGCGGGCGAAGGACGGCAGATGGGTGAGCACGGCCAGGGCCCCGTACAGGGGCACCAGCCGGGCCCAGTAGCCCGTGCGGATCGCTTCGCGCGCCTGCGCGGCCAGGGCGCCCGGCGAGAGGCGGCCCAGCGGCAGAGCGGCTGAGCCGCCGTTCATCCTCAGCTCGGACGAGCGGCGGCGGTCCGGCGGCTGATTCGACACAGGAGCCACGCTACCCGCTCGCTCCACGTTCACGCAGGCGGGTTTACGGGTCGCGGTCGGGGCTCACACCTCGACGGCGGCCGTGACCTTGGCGACCACGCCGGCGACCCGCTCGGCGATCGCGGGCCCGGTGAGCCCGATCTGCTCCAGGATCTCGTTGCGGGAGGCGTGGTCCAGGAACTCCTGCGGGATGCCGAAGTCGCGCAGCGGCACGTCCACCCCGGCGTCCCGCAGCGCCTGCGCGATGGTCGCGCCGACACCGCCGACCCGGCCGTTGTCCTCGACGGTGACCACCACGCGGTGCTCGGCGGCCAGCCCCGGCAGGGCCGGGTCGACCGGCTTGACCCAGCGCGGGTCGACCACGGTGCTGCTGATGCCCTGGGCGGCCAGCAGGTCGGCGGCCTCCAGGCAGGTCGCGGCCATCGCGCCGACCGAGACCAGCAGCACGTCGGCGCGGACCGGTCCGACCGGCTCGCCGCTGTCGCGCAGCACGTCCATGCCGCCGATCCGGCCCACCGCCGGGATCGCCGGGCCGACGGTGCCCTTGGAGTAGCGGACCACGGTGGGCGCGTCGGAGACCGCCACCGCCTCCCGCAGCTGGGCCCGGAGCTGGTCGGCGTCGCGCGGCGCGGCCAGCCGCAGGCCGGGGACGACCTGAAGGATCGACATGTCCCACATGCCGTTGTGGCTGGCGCCGTCGGTGCCGGTGACCCCGGCCCGGTCCAGTACGAAGGTGACCCCGCTGCGGTGCAGTGCCACGTCCATCAGGACCTGGTCGAAGCACCGGTTGAGGAAGGTCGCGTAGACCGCCACCACGGGGTGCAGCCCACCGGTGGCCAGGCCGGCCGCGCTGACCGCGGCGTGCTGCTCGGCGATGCCGACGTCGTAGGTCCGCTCCGGGAACTCCTTGGCGAACGGGGCCAGGCCGACCGGGTGCAGCATCGCCGCGGTGATCGCCACCAGGTCGCCGCGCTCGCGGCCGAGCGCCACCATCTCCTCGCCGAAGACCGAGGTCCAGTCCTGCCCGGCGGTCTTCACCGGGAGGCCGGTGTCGGGGTGGATCACCCCCACGGCGTGGAAGCGGTCCTCCTCGTTCTGCTCGGCGGCGCGGTAGCCGCGGCCCTTCTGGGTCAGGCAGTGCACGATGACCGGGCCGCCGAAGCCCTTGGCGCGCTTCAGCGCCGACTCCAGCGCCTGCTCGTCGTGGCCGTCGATCGGGCCGATGTACTTCAGGCCCAGGTCCTCGAACATGCCCTGCGGCGCGATGAAGTCCTTGAGGCCCTTCTTGGCGCCGTGCAGGGTCTCGAAGATCTGCTGGCCGACCACCGGGGTGCGCTGCAGCGCGTCCTTGCCCCAGGTGAGGAAGCGCTCGTAGCCCTGGGTGGTGCGCAGGGTGGCCAGGTGGTTGGCCATGCCGCCGATGGTGGGCGAGTAGGAGCGCTCGTTGTCGTTGACCACGATGATCAGCGGACGTTCCTGCGCCTCGGCGATGTTGTTCAGCGCCTCCCAGGCCATCCCGCCGGTCAGCGCGCCGTCGCCGATCACCGCGACCACGCTGCGGTCCGTCAGCCCCTGCAGCTCGTTGGCCTTGGCCAGGCCGTCGGCATAGCCGAGCACGGTGGAGGCGTGCGAGTTCTCGATCACGTCGTGCTCGGACTCGGCCCTGGACGGGTAGCCGGACAAGCCGCCCTTGACCCGCAGCCGGGAGAAGTCCTGACGGCCCGTGAGCAGCTTGTGGACGTAGCTCTGGTGACCGGTGTCAAAGAGGACCCGGTCCTTCGGGGAGTCGAACACCCGGTGCAGAGCCAGCGTCAGCTCGACCACGCCGAGGTTGGGGCCGAGGTGGCCGCCCGTCTTGGACACCTCCTCGACCAGGAAGCCCCGGATCTCCTCGGCCAGGACGCTGAGCTGCCCCGGGGTGAGTCGGTCCAGGTCGCGGGGTCCCCGAATGCGGGTCAGCAGGGCCACCCGTTCCTCCTTGCGTCGTCGACTCCGCCGTCGTTGGACAGCAGAGAGACATGAGTCTAGTAGGGACTGCTCCGAACGGGGGCACCTGAGGTGCCGGGTGCCGTAGCGGGGTCCCCGGGCCCGGACATGCGACTGCCCGGCACCGGAGCGGTACGGTGCCGGGCAGTCAGCGTGGCGCGGGGAGAGAGACCCCGCACCCGCGGCCACCGGCCCGGTCCGGAGCGGACCTCCCCCTCAGAGGTCCGTCCCGGAGCAGTGGGGCCGGTGGAGCAGTTGGAGCGGCGAAGCCTCAGGCGCGGCCGGAGGACTTCTGGGTGCGGCGCGACAGCGAGTCGACGACCACGGCGGCCAGCAGCACGCCACCGGTGATCATGTACTGCACCGACTGCGCCTCGCCGAGCATGAACAGGCCGGCGTTGATGGACTCGATGACCAGCATGCCGAGCAGGGCCGACCAGACCTTGCCGCGCCCGCCGAAGAGGCTGGTGCCGCCGATGACCGCGGCCGCGATGGCCATCATCAGGTTGTTGGGGTCGGAACCGCCCTGGTTGGCGGAGCTGATGGTGGCGGAGATCACCAGGCCGCCGAGGGCGGCGAAGAAACCGGAGATGGCGTAGACCGAGATCCGGATCGCGGCGACGTTGATACCGGCGCGGCGGCTGGCCTCGATGTTGCCACCGACCGCGAAGATCTTCCGGCCGTAGCTGGTGCGACGCAGCACGAAGTCGCAGATGATCAGCGCGGCGAGGAAGAACACCAGGTTGTTCGGGACACCCTTGTGCAGGTTCAGCACGTAGGCGGAGCCGAAGGCGGCGATCGCCAGCACGACCGTGCGCAGCACGATCTCACTGGTGGGGCGGAACGGGACCTTGGCGCTGCGGCGGCGGCCCTGCTCACCGAGGCTGCTGAAGAGCAGCGCGGCCACGCCGACACCGGCGAGGATGTAGGCGCCGGCGATGTCGCCGTTGAGGAAGAAGCTGTTGCCGCCGAAGAGGTGGATCAGACCGGTGTCCGGCAGGTTGATGGTGCCGGTGTCGCCGAGCAGCCACAGCATCAGGCCGTTCCAGCCCAGGAAGCCGGCCAGGGTGACCACGAAGGCCGGCACGCCGATCTTGGCGAAGACGAAGCCGTGGATCGCGCCGATGACGGCGCCGGTGGCCAGCGCCGCGATGGTGGCCAGCCAGAGGTTGACCCCGTGGGTGACCGAGAGCACCGCGAAGATGGCCGCGGACAGACCGCTGACCGAGCCGACCGACAGGTCGATCTCACCCAGCAGCAGCACGAACACCAGGCCGATGGAGAGCGTGCCGATGCCCACCATGTAGTAGGCGATGTACTCGAAGTTGGACGCGGAGAGGAAGTTGCCGTTGGACGCGGCGAAGGCGGCCCAGATCACGATCAGGCCGATGATCACGGGCAGCGAGCCGAGCTCACCACCACGGATCTTGCGCTTGAACTCGCTGATGTAGCCGGAGAAGCCCTGCTCGCGGACGAGCAGTCGCGGGTCGATGGCCTGCTCCACCGCGGGGGCCGGGGCGTCGATGTTGTTGCTCACTTGGTGGCCTCCGCCGTGCGGCTCTGGCGTCGGGTCACCGCGTTGTCGGTGGCACCGGTGATCGCGGCGATGATGGTTTCCTGGGTGGTCCCGTGGACCGGGAACGTCCCGTTGTTCTTCCCGAGGCGCAGCACGGCGACCCGGTCCGCGACCGCGCGGACGTCGACCATGTTGTGGCTGATCAGGATGACGCCGAGGCCGCGCTCACGCAGCCGCTCGACCAGGTCGAGGACCTGGGCGGTCTGCTCGACGCCGAGGGCGGCGGTGGGCTCGTCCAGGATGACGACCTTGGGGTCGCCGATCAGCGAACGGGCGATGGCCACCACCTGGCGCTGGCCGCCGGAGAGGCTGGCGACCGGGATGCGCACGCTGGGTATGCGGATGGACAGGGTGCTGAGCAGCTCCTGCGCCTTCTGCTCCATGGTGACCTCGTCCAGGGTCCCGCGGCGCTTCAACTCGCGGCCCAGGTAGAGGTTGTTGACGACGTCCAGGTTGTCGCAGAGCGCCAGGTCCTGGTAGACGGTGGCGACGCCGAGGTGCTGGGCGTCCTGCGGCCGGTTGATGGAGACCGACCTGCCCTCCCACTCGATGACGCCGTCGTCGATCGGGTGAACGCCCGCGATCGTCTTGACCAGGGTGGACTTACCGGCGCCGTTGTCACCGACCAGGGCGACCACCTCACCGGCGTGGACCTCCAGCTCGACGTCCGTCAGAACCTGGACGGCGCCGAAGCGCTTGGAGACCCCGCGCAACGCCAGTACGGGTGCGCTTGTCACGTAAACCAACTCCTTAACCACCCGGTGCCTCGGGTGGGTTGCCGCGCCGTCCCGGGCGCAGACGGGTATGCGAAACACGAACTTTCCGGGGCCCGGGACCCCGAAACCCCCGCGGACCGGATCCGGCAGCACGGGCTGATGGCCCGTCAACTGCCCATGGTCCCGCGCCGAGCCCCGCGCGGGAATCCTTCCGGCTGGTGGCCGGGGTCGGATGTCCCGCGCGGGGCGATCGGACTGGGTGCTGCTCGACTACTGCTGCTTACTGGATGCCGGCAGCGGTGCAGGCGGCCTTGTAGGCCGCGGTGCAGATGTCGCTGGCGGACCACAGGGCGTCCTTGACCACGGTCGACTCGACGTTGGCCTTGGTGACCAGCTGCGGGGTCAGCAGGTCCGAGGGGACGCTGTCGCCGGAGCCGCTGGTCTTGGTGGTGGTGGCGACCGAGGTGATGCTGGTGCCGTTCAGCAGGTCGACCGCGAGGGTGGCGGCGGCGTCGGCCTCGGGCTTGTACGCCTTGTAGACGGTGTAGGCCTGGGTGCCGGAGATGATCCGCTGGATCGCGTCGAGCTGGGCGTCCTGGCCACCGATCGGCAGGTTGGAGATGCCCGCGTTCTTCATCGAGGTGACGATACCGGCGGCCATGCCGTCGTTGGCCGAGTAGAAGCCGGCGATGTTCTTGGCGCCGATCTGGTTGATCGCGGCGGAGGCCTTCTGCGCGGCGACGTCAGCCTTCCACAGACCCGAGGCGTCGTAGGCGATGGTGACCTTGCCCTTGACCGCGGCCTGGAAGCCGGACTTGAAGTCGGCGGCGTTGGGGTCGGCCGAGTCGCCGTCGATCTCGACGATCTTGGCGGACGGGGTGGCCTTGGAGCCGAGGGCGTCCAGCAGGCCCTGGCCCTGAAGGGTACCGACGGCCACGTTGTCGAAGGAGACGTAGGCCGAGACCGGACCCTGGGCGAGGCGGTCGTACGCGATGACCTTGATGCCCTTGTCCACGGCCGCCTGGACCGAGGACTTGATCGCGGCCGAGTCCTGCGCGTCGATGATGAGGACCTTGACGCCGGCGTTGATCATGGTGGTGACCTGCTGCGCCTGGGTGGCGGCGCTGCCCGCGGCGTTGTTGTACTGCACCGTGGCGTTGGGAGCGAGCTCCTTGATCTTCGCCTCGATCAGCGGCTTGTCGAACTTCTCGTAGCGGGTGGTCTGGTTCTCCGGGAGAAGCAGACCGATGGTGCCGGTGCCGCTGGCGGCGGTGGAGCCGGTCGCGGCAGCCGAAGTGGTGGAGGAGCTGGAGCTGCTTCCGGCCTTGCCACAAGCAGCCATACCGAGCGCCATCGAGACTGCAGCAGTCGCGACGACAGTGCGGCGAAGAGAAGTGTTCATCGTGTGGGGTGCCTCCCTGACGCGGTCGCCACTTTGCGACCGAGGTGTGAGGGAGTCAACCTCCCTGGTGAGGCTGGCGTCAATAAGTAAATCCTCACCACCTGCAATCCGAACCTTTTCGTTATCTTCCTGAAGGCACGACCGCAACAGAACGGGCCGAATCCCTACCGTCGGTGGCCGGCAATGCCCCAGAGTCACCCATCTCCGACATGACCAGCGCCAATGCCCCGAGGACCTCGGCCCGGCCGCCCAACGTGCCCGGGACCACCGACAGCTGCCGCGCCGCGCTGGGGATGGCGTAGCGGGCCACGGACTCCCGGATCGGGTCCAGCACCAGGTCACCGGCCTCCGCCAGGTCGCCGCCGAGGATCACCCGACGCGGGTTCAGCAGGTTGCAGAGGTTGGCGACACCGGTGCCGATCTGCCGCCCCACGTCGGCCAGCACCCGGCGGCAGCCCAGGTCGCCGCGCTGAGCCAGCTGGACCACCTTGGAGAGGGTCAGATCGGTGCCGTGACTGCTGCTCAGCAGGTTCAGGACATGACGGGAGCCGACGAAGGTCTCCAGGCAGCCGCGGTTGCCGCAGCGGCACACCGGGCCGGACTCGTCCAGGGTGATGTGCCCGATCTCACCGGCCGTGCCGCCCGGTCCGCGGTAGATCTGACCCGAGATCACCAGGCCCGCGCCGACACCGCTGGCGACCTTGATGTAGGCCAGGTCGGACAGGCCCCGGCCGGCCCCCCAGACCAGCTCGCCGAGCGCGCCCAGGTTGGCGTCGTTGTCGACGTAGACGGGCATCCCCAGGCGGCTGGAGAGCTCGCGCCCGGGGGCGATGCCGGTCCAGCCCGGGAGGATCGCGGTGGAGCCCAGGGCCCCGGTCTCGCCGTCGATCGGCCCGGGCACGCCGAGGCCGACCCCGATCACCTTGTCGGGGCGGAAGCCGGTCTGCTCCAGCAGCCGGGCCACCAGTTGCTCGGCCCGGCCGAAACCCTGGTCCGCCGAGGCGTCGGTGTCCAGCGGCTCGCTCTCCTCGGCCAGCACCCGGTGGGCCAGGTTGCCCACCGCCACCCGGAGGTGCGAGTGGCCGAAGTCGACGCCCACCACGATCCCGGCGTCGGCGCTCAGCGAGACGCTGCGGGCCCGTCGGCCGCCGGAGGAGGTCGGGGTGACCACGACCGTGCCGACATCCTTCAGTTCCCGCACGATGTTGGACACAGTGGCGGCCGACAGGCCGGTGGTCCTGGCGATCTCGGCCTGGGTCAGTGAGCCGGCCATCCGGACCGCTCTCAGCACCCGTTCCAGATTGGCCCGATGCAGAGAGGACTGCGATCCTGGCGTGTCCACGGACATGTTCCACCCTCCCAGGACCTGGCGACCCGACCGTCCACCAGGGCCCGCCGCGACGTTGCGGCCAAGCTCAGTTACAACTTATGAAGCCTAAGCTCAGCCAATGGGGCGATGTCACGTCAAGACTGAAGGCCGATCGTTGCGAAACCTATGCCGCGATGGGGTGGGATTGGGATGGTTTGCCCAGCCGGATTCTTTGCTCTCGCTCAGGGTCAGTCGACCGAGCGGACGTTCCGCACCAGCACCCCGCCCAGCACCGTGACCACCGCCGTGGCCAGATAGAGCGCGGTGTAGCCGCCGAGCCAGGCCACGATCGGAGCGGCCAGGGCCGGCGCGAGCACCTGCGGACCCGAGTTGGCGACATTGATCACACCCAGGTCCTTGGCCCGGTCCAGGGCGGCCGGCAGCACCTGGGTCACCAGCGCCTGGTCCACCGCGAGGTAGACGCCGAATCCCGCGCCCAGGACCGCGGCGGCCGCCATCGCCGCCGTCCAGGTGTGGACGAAGGCGAGCAGCACCGCCGCCACCGCCATCACCGCGCAGCTGATCAGGACAAAGGGCTTGCGCCGTCCGCGCCGGTCGGAGATCCGGCCGACCGGGACCGCGGTCAGTGCGGCGAACAGCGTGTAGATCACGGTGAGGATCAGCACGCCGGTGCCGGGGTCGCCGTAGTGCACCGAGTCGGTCAGGTAGAAGAGCAGGTAGAGCGTCCCCAGGGCGTTCCCGAGGTTGATCAGGAAGCGGGTCAGCCAGGCCCAGGCGAAGTCCGGGTGGGCCCGGGGGCTGATCCACAGCCCGGCCAGGATCCCGCGCAGGTCCAGGGCGGGGCGCAGCGCGCGCGGCAGCACCGGCTCGGGGAAGCGCAGCACGAAGGGCAGTGCCAGCGCCACCGTGAGCAGCGCCAGGCTGCCGTAGCCGGACCAGACCCCGGTGAACAGCAGCGTGGTCAGCAGGGCCCCGAGGACCAGCCCGAAGGACTGCATGATCCCGGTCCAGCCGGAGACCTCGGCCCGCTGCTCGACCGGGACGGTGTCGGCGACCGGGGTGGTGACCCCGGCCAGCATCCCGTTCAGCCCCGCCTGCGCGAGGCACCAGCCGAGGGCCACGCCCAGCACCGAGTGCTGGGCGGCGGTGACGGCGAGTCCGGCCGCCCCGGCCAGGGCCCCGCCCACGATCCAGGGGCGGCGCCGCCCCCAGCGGCTCAGGGTGCGGTCCGACAGGGCACCGGCGAGCGGGTTGGCGACCACGGCGATCAGCGCCCCGGCCCCGGTGACCCAGGCCAGCGCCGTCGACTTGTGCGCCGGGTCGATGTGTTCGAGCTGCAGCGGCAGCAGGATCTGGATCGGCGTCATGAAGGCCATGAACACCGCCAGGGTGGACAGGCTCAGCGAAGCGGTCCAGGCCGGCCGGACCCGGACGACGGGTTCGCCGAGGCCGGCGGGGCCCGGGGCACCGGACCCGTCGAGCGGCGCGTCCACACTGAGCTCGGGCATCTGCACTCCCACCCACCGCGCATGGAACGTGAGTCGATCTCACATTTGTGCGGAGTGTAGTGGCGGGCCGGAGCGCTGGGAAGGTTTCAGCCGCTGCGGTGTCGGGAGATGCGGTGTTCGGCGATGCGGTCGCGGTACCAGGCGTAGGACGCCTTGGGCGTCCGCACCAGCGTCTCGAAGTCCACGTGGACCAGCCCGAAGCGCTGGTGGTAGCCCTCGGCCCATTCGAAGTTGTCCAGCAGCGACCAGGTGAAGTAGCCGCGGACGTCCACGCCCCGGGCGACGGCCTCGGCCACCGCGTCGATGTGGTCGCGCAGGTAGTCGATCCTGGCCCGGTCGTCGACCGCGCCGTCCAGCAGCTCGTCCGGCTGCGAGCAGCCGTTCTCGGTGATCCATAGCGGCGGCAGCGCGTCGCCGTAGCGCTCCGCGGTGCCCACCAGCAGTTCGGTCAGCCCGTCCGGCACCACCGGCCAGCCGAAGGCGGTGCGCCGGTACGGTCCGGCGGGCGCGACCGGCTCCACCGGCTCCGCCAGGTCGAAGGGCAGCAGGGCGTCCGGGGTCTCCGGCGCCTTGACCCAGGTCGGGTTGTAGTAGTTGAGGCCCAGGCCGTCGATCGGTGCGGCGATGGCCTCCAGGTCGCCGTCCCTGACCAGGCCGCCCCAACCGGGGTCGGTCAGACCGTAGCCGGACAGGTCGGGATAGCGGCCGAGCAGCAGCGGGTCGTTGAACAGCCGGTTGTGCAGGTTGTCGTAGGCCTCGGCGGCGGCGCGGTCCGCCTCGGTGTCGCCGGCCACCCGGACCGGTGTGCAGTTGTTGGCGATCAGCACCTCCTCGGCGCCGTACCGGCGCAGCTCGGCGACGGCCAGTCCGTGGCCCAGCAACTGGTGGTGCGCCACCGGGAGGGCGTCCAGCATCAGCGCGCGGCCCGGGGCGTGGATGCCGAAGGCGTAGCCGTACACCATGTGCACAAAGGGCTCGTTGAGGGTGATCCAGCGCCTGACCCGGTCGGCGAGGCGTTCGGCGACGACCGCCGCGTACTCGGCGAACCGGTATGCGGTGTCGCGGTTCAGCCAGCCGTTCTGCTGCTCCAGCGCCTGCGGCAGGTCCCAGTGGAACAGCGTGGGGGTGGGCGCGATCCCGGCCGCCAGCAGCTCGTCCACCAGTCGGTCGTAGAAGTCGAGACCGGCCTGGTTGACGGCGCCGGAACCGGTCGGCAGGATCCGCGGCCAGGAGACCGAGAAGCGGTAGGCGTCCAGGCCGAGGCCCTTCATCAGCGCCACGTCCTCGGGGAAGCGGTGGTAGTGGTCGCAGGCGGTGTCGCCGGTGTGGCCGTCGCGCACCGCGTCCGGGCGCCGGGTGAAGGTGTCCCAGACCGAATCGCCCTTGCCGTCCTCATGGGCGGCGCCCTCGATCTGGTAGGCGGCGGTGGAGGCACCCCAGGTGAACGAGGCGGGAAGCTGCGGCATGGGCGGTCCACTCCTTGCGGGGGGCGGTGGCTGGCGACGGGGTGAACATGAGCTTCACTCGCATTTCATGCTCGCCAACGCTACACCCGATCCGGCAGAGTGGGGGCATGCAGACCGCAGTACGCCGCCGCCCCGTCCAGCGCCGCAGCCTGGAGCGCTTCGAGCGGATCCTGGACTCCTGCGCCGAACTCCTGGACGAGGTCGGCTACACCGGCCTGACCACCAAGGAGGTGGCGCGCCGTGCACAGGTGCCGATCGGCACCCTGTACCAGTTCTTCCCCGGCGTCGAGGGTCTGCTCGGCGCGCTGGCCGAGCGCAATCTGGAGCACTTCACCGACCGGCTCTCCCGCCGGGTGGAGGCCGAGAAGCCCGCGCACGCGGGCACGCTGGTCGACCTCGCGGTGGAGGAGTACGTGGCCATGCACCGCGCCGTCCCCGGCTTCGGCGTGGTGGACTTCGGCGCCATCGGCATCACCGAGGACGAGCAGAACCTGCATCTGCTGGACGACGTGCTCGACAACAACTCGGCCGTGGCCGACCGGCTCTGGAGCTTCGCCGCCGACCTGCTGGGCACCGGCGCCGACCGTCCCGACCCGCGGCTCTCCCTCCGGGTCGCGCTGGAGTGCGCGGACGCCGTGCTCCGACTGGCCTTCCGCACCGATCCCGAGGGCGACCCGGCCCTGATCGCCGAGTGCAAGCGCCTGCTCCGCGGCTACCTCTCCTGACGCGGTGACAGACGGTGCCCGCCGCGCGGATCTCCGCACGGCGGGCACCCTTCAGTTGTTCAACCGTCAGAAGCCGGTGTTCAGCCCCTTGTTGAGGGCGGACATCAGGTCACCGGTGGCGGTGTCGTTGTCCAGCGACCAGGCCATCACTCCGCCGAGGCCGAGCCAGCGGGAGTAGGCGGCCTTGGACTCCAGCACCTGCGGGGTGTCGTAGCTGTAGAAGGACTGGGTGGCCGCGTCGTACTTGGTGCTGGCGCCGGTGACCCAGTTGTAGTGCAGCGTGCCCGGGGTGTTCACCAGGGTGTTGTACGGGATGCTGCCCAGGGTGCCGGTGGCCGGCTGGTACAGGCCGTTGTTCTTGGCGCCGACCCCGCTCCAGCCGTAGCCGTAGAAGGGCGTGCCGAGCACGATCTTCTTCGCCGGGACGCCGTGGCTGAGGTAGTCGCCCAGCACGCCGTCGATGCTGTAGTTGAGGTCGCCGGCCTTGGCCGGGTCGTTGGGGGCCTGGTGCAGGTTGGCGGCGTCGTTGGTCGGCCCGGTCGCCTCCCAGCTCCCGTGGAAGTCGTAGGCCATCAGGTTGAACCAGTCCACCGCCTTGGCGGCCTGGGGCAGTTCGAGCTGGGCGATCTTGGGACGGCCGGCCGCGGTGTCGGCGGTCAGCAGGTAGTGCTTCCCGGTCTGCTTGCCCAGCGCGTCCAGCTGCTTGCGGAACTCCTGCAGCAGCAGGGTGAAGTTGTGGCCGTCCTGCGGGCTGGCCTGGTTGCCGTCGTTGCCGCCGCCGCCCGGGTACTCCCAGTCGATGTCGATGCCGTCGAAGATGTTCGCCGCCGCGCCCTGACCGCCGTTGACACCGTCCAGCACCGGCAGGTCGCCCTTGATGAACTGGTCGATGCAGGAGGAGACCAGCTTGGCCCGGGACTCCGGGGTGGCCGCCGCGCTGGAGAAGTAGGCCGACCAGGTCCAGCCGCCCAGGGTGATCATCGGGTGCAGCTGCGGGTACTTGGCCTTGAGCTCGCGGAGCTGGTTGAAGTTGCCCTTCAGCGGCTGGTCGGCGGTGTCGGCGACGCCGTCGACCGCCTCGTCGGCGCCGACCGGGCGCTGGTAGTCGGCCCAGGCGTCGCCCTGTCCGGCCTGGTTGGCCTCGAAGCAGGTGCCGTCCGAACCGACGTTGCCGAAGGCGTAGTTGAGGGTGGTGAGCTTCGCGGCCTGGCCGCTGGTGTCGACCTTCTTGGCCGAGAAGCCGCTGTAGATGGACCACTGGGTGAAGAAGCCGACCCGCTGGCCCACCAGGGCCGGTGACGAGGAATGGGCGGAGGCGCTGGGGCCGGCGGCGAGAACGGTGCCGGTGGCCAGCGCGAGAACGGTGAGCAGCCCGGTGGCCTTGTGGCCGGAGACGGACAGACGCATGAGCGACCCTCTCAGGGGGTGAGCAGCGCAAAATTGGTCTGGACCAAGTGAAGAATAGGTATAGGCCAATAAACAGGCTCTGCACAAGGGGTGAGAGGAAACAGCAACGCCCCCACCGGAAGTCCGGTGGGGGCGCCGTCGGGCTGGTCTGGCTACTTGGCGATCAGCGACCGCAGCACGTACTGCAGGATGCCGCCGTTGCGGTAGTAGTCGGCCTCACCGGGGGTGTCGATGCGGACCTTGGCGTCGAACTCGACGTCGCCCGCCTTGACCTTCACGGTCTCCGGGATGCCGCCGTCGTTCAGCGCGGTCACGCCGGTGATGGAGAAGGTCTCCTCGCCGGTCAGGCCCAGGCTGTCGGCGTTGGCTCCCTCGGGGAACTGCAGCGGCAGCACGCCCATGCCGATCAGGTTGGAGCGGTGGATGCGCTCGTAGGACTCGGCGACGACGGCCTTGACGCCCAGCAGCGCGGTGCCCTTGGCGGCCCAGTCGCGGGACGAGCCCGAGCCGTACTCCTTGCCCGCCAGGATCACCAGCGGGACGCCGGCGGCCTGGTAGTTCTGCGCGGCGTCGTAGATGAACGACACCGGCGCACCCCCGTCACCTTCAGTGGACTGGGTGAAGTCGCGGGTGTAGCCGCCCTCGGTGCCGGGCGCGATCTGGTTGCGCAGCCGGATGTTGGCGAAGGTGCCGCGGATCATCACCTCGTGGTTGCCGCGGCGCGAGCCGTAGGAGTTGAAGTCGCGCTTCTCCACGCCGTGCTCGGTGAGGTACTGCGCGGCCGGGGTGCCCGGCTTGATGTTGCCGGCCGGGGAGATGTGGTCGGTGGTGACCGAGTCGCCCAGCTTGGCCAGCACCCGGGCGCCGGCGATGTCGGTGACCGGGCTGGGCTCGTGCGCCATGCCCTCGAAGTAGGGGGGCTTGCGGACGTAGGTGGACTCGCTGTCCCACTCGAAGGTGTTGCCGGTCGGGATGGGCAGCGACTGCCAGCGCTGGTCGCCCGCGAAGACGTCCGCGTAGTCCTTGGTGAACATGGCCTGGTCGATCGACGAGGCCACGACCTCGGCGATCTCCTTCTCCGACGGCCAGATGTCGGCGAGGTAGACCGGCTTGCCGTCGGCGTCGGTGCCCAGCGCGTCCCGGGTGATGTCGACGTTCATGTTGCCGGCGATGGCGTAGGCGACCACCAGCGGCGGCGAGGCCAGGTAGTTCATCTTGACGTCGGGGTTGATCCGGCCCTCGAAGTTGCGGTTGCCGGAGAGCACCGAGACGGCGGCCAGGTCGTGCTCGTTGACGGCGGCCGAGACCTCGTCGGGCAGCGGGCCGGAGTTGCCGATGCAGGTGACGCAGCCGTAGCCGACCAGGTTGAAGCCCAGCTTCTCCATGTAGGGGAGCAGGCCGGCCTTCTCGTAGTAGTCCATGACGACCTTGGACCCGGGGGCCAGCGTGGTCTTCACCCAGGGCTTGGCGTGCAGGCCCTTCTCCACGGCCTTCTTCGCGAGCAGGGCGGCGCCCAGCATCACCGAGGGGTTGGAGGTGTTGGTGCAGGAGGTGATCGAGGCGATCACCACCGCGCCGTTGTCGATCTCGTAGCTGGTGCCGTCGGGGGCGGTGACCAGGGTGGGCTTGTGGATGCCGTTGGTGACCGCCGGGGAGTCGGAGGCCGGGAAGGACTCCTTGCCCGACTCGTCGTCCACCGCGATGTAGTCGCGCACCGCGTGGCGGAACCGCTCGGCCGCCTCGGCGAGGATGACCCGGTCCTGCGGCCGCTTCGGGCCGGCGATGGAGGGGACCACGGTCGCCAGGTCCAGCTCCAGGTACTCGGAGTAGACCGGCTCGACCGAGGGGTCGTGCCACAGGCCCTGGGCCTTGGCGTAGGCCTCGACCAGGGCGAGCTGCTGCTCGCTGCGGCCGGTGAGCTTGAGGTAGGAGATGGTCTCGGCGTCGATCGGGAAGATGGCGCAGGTGGAGCCGAACTCCGGCGACATGTTGCCGATGGTGGCGCGGTTGGCGAGCGGGATGGAGCCGACGCCCTCGCCGTAGAACTCGACGAACTTGCCGACTACACCGTGCTTGCGCAGCATCTCGGTGATGGTGAGCACCAGGTCGGTGGCGGTGGCACCGGCCGGGAGCGCGCCGTTGAGCTTGAAGCCGACCACGCGCGGGATCAGCATGGAGACCGGCTGGCCCAGCATCGCGGCCTCGGCCTCGATGCCGCCGACGCCCCAGCCCAGCACGCCCAGGCCGTTGACCATGGTGGTGTGCGAGTCGGTGCCGACGCAGGTGTCGGGGTAGGCCTGGCCGTTGCGGACCATGATGGTGCGGGCCAGGTGCTCGATGTTGACCTGGTGCACGATGCCGGTGCCCGGCGGGACGACCTTGAACTCGTCGAACGCGGTCTGGCCCCAGCGCAGGAACTGGTAGCGCTCCTTGTTGCGGCCGTACTCGATCTCGACGTTCTGCGCGAAGGAGTCCTTGGTGCCGAACTTGTCGGCGATGACGGAGTGGTCGATGACCAGCTCGGCCGGGGCCAGCGGGTTGATCTTCGCCGGGTCGCCGCCGAGTTCCTTGACGGCCTCACGCATGGTCGCCAGGTCGACGACGCAGGGCACGCCGGTGAAGTCCTGCATGATCACGCGGGCGGGCGTGAACTGGATCTCCTGGCTGGGCTGCGCGGTCGCGTCCCAGTCGCCCAGCGCGCGGATGTGGTCGGCGGTGATGTTCGCGCCGTCCTCCGTGCGGAGCAGGTTCTCCAGGAGCACCTTCAGGCTGTAGGGAAGGCGCTCGGAGCCCTCGACCTTGTCCAGCTTGAAGATCTCGTACGACTCGTCGCCCACCTGCAGCGAGCTGCGGGCGTCGAAGCTGTTGGCGGACACGACTGTCTCCCTGGTGTCTCTGGTACTGGCTGTCTCTGCCTGCTGGCGTCAGCGCGGTCACGCTGAGGATATCTTGATGTCGAGATAACCATAGTGCATCCACACCGACGCGGCGAAGTAAGGACACCCTCACCCCAGGGCCCCTGAGCTGAGCGGAAGGCCGGGGCGTAACGTGACAACCGAGTGGTCCGGACGCACCGTGACGAGATCGTGAGGGACAGCCATGAGCAGTGTGTGGAACGGCATCGGCGACGCGCTGGGCACCATCATGAACGTGACCAGTGATGTGGCCCTGACCGGGTTCCTGATCGTGCTCGGGCTGCTCGTGGTCGCGGCGCCGCTGTACATGGTCTACGCCGTGCTGAGCAGCCTGCGGCCGGCGGCGCGGAAGTAGCCTCCGCGCCCCCGGTCCGGGCCACGGGCCACGGGCCACGGGCCGTACTCAGTCGCCCAGGGTGGCGACCAGGACCGCCTTGATGGTGTGCAGCCGGTTCTCGGCCTGGTCGAAGACCACCGAGTGCTCGGACTCGAACAGCTCGTCGGTGACCTCCAGCTCGGTCATACCGGTGCTGGCGTGCAGCTGCCGGGCGACCTCGGTCTCCAGGTCGTGGAAGGCCGGCAGGCAGTGCAGGAACTTCACCGCCGGATTGCCGGTGGCCCGGACGGTGTCCATGGAGACCTGGTACGGGGTCAGCAGTTCGATCCGCTCGGCCCAGACCTCCTTGGGCTCGCCCATGGAGACCCAGACGTCGGTGTAGAGGAAGTCCGCGCCGCGGACCCCCTCGGCCACGTCCGCGGTGAGGGTGATCCGCGCGCCGGTCCGCTCGGCCAGCGCCGCCGCCTCGGCCCGGACCTCGGCAGTCGGCCAGAGCCGCTCGGGGGCGACGATGCGGATGTCCATGCCGAGCAGCGCCCCGGTGACCAGCAGCGAGTTGCCCATGTTGTTGCGGGCGTCACCCAGGTAGGCCAGCGCGACCTCGGGCAGCGGCTTGGTGCTGTGCTCCTGCACGGTCAGGATGTCGGCGAGCATCTGGGTGGGGTGCCACTCGTCGGTCAGCCCGTTCCAGACCGGGACGCCGGCGTGGGCGGCCAGCTCCTCGACGACCTGCTGGCCGTGGCCCCGGTACTGGATCCCGTCGAACATCCGGCCGAGGACCCTGGCGGTGTCCTTCACCGACTCCTTGCTCCCCAGGTGGGAGCCGCTGGGGTCGAGGTAGGTGGTGTGCGCGCCCTGGTCGGCGGCGGCGACCTCGAAGGCGCAGCGGGTCCGGGTGGAGCCCTTCTCAAAGACCAGCGCGATGTTCCTGCCGCGCAGCCGGGGCTGCTCGGTGCCCGCGTACTTGGCCGCCTTCAGCTGGGCCGACAGATCGAGCAGGAAGCGGAACTCCTGGGGGGTGAAGTCCAGCTCCTTGAGGAAGTGCCGGTGCCGGAGATTGAAGGCCATCGCGGGCTCCTGGGTGACGGGGGCGGGGATCGATCCAGCAATTCTATACGTAAGTAGGCATGAATATGCGATCGACCCCGGTTCAGTCCAGGAGTTCAGTCCCAGGAGTCTCAGCCGAGGAGCAGTTCCATCTCCAGCTCCCAGGTCGAGGGGTCCAGCGGATAGGGCACGGTCACTCCGGTGCGGACGAAGCCGCGGCGCTCGTAGTAGGCGATCGCGCGGGCGTTGTCCTCGTGCACCTCCAGCAGCAGGCGTGGCACCCCGGCCTGCCGGCGGACCTGACCGCGGGCCCAGGCGATCACGGTGTCCAACAGGGCGTCGGTCACGCCCAGCTTGCCGCCGCGGTGCTCCGGGTGCACCCAGACGCCGACCAGCCAGGCGGTGTCCGGGGTGTCCTCGGGGACGTAGGCGTTCATCCCGCCGACCCAGTCGCCGGTGGCCTGCTCCACCGCGGCGTAGGAGGTGCTGCCGGGCCGGGTGCCGCGGCCGGCGCGCTGGACCCACTCCTCGGGCGTGCGGCCCAGCGCCTGCTCGTAGGTCTCCAGGTACGCCATCGGGGCGTCCTGGAGCATGGCCAGCCGCATGGTCCGGACCCGGTCGGCGTCCTCGGGCCGGACCAGGTGGATGCGGTACTCGGGCATGGGCACTCCTTGTGCTTCTTGTGCTTCTTGTGCTTCTTGCGGATGGTGAGGAGGTGGTCCGAGGCGCTCAGAGCCGGGGGTCGACCGGCTCCGACTCCAGGGCCAGGACGGCGAAGACGGCCTCGTGGACCCGCCACAGCGGCTCGCTCGCGGCGAGGCGGTCCAGCGCCTCCAGGCCGAGCGCGTACTCGCGCAGGGCGAGCGAGCGCTTGTGGCCGAGGGCGCGTGAGCGCAGCCGGTCCAGATGGGCCGGCAGCGTGTAGTCGGGACCGTAGATGATCCGCAGGTACTCGCGGCCCCTGACCTTGACCCCCGGCTGCGCCAGCCGTCCGCCCTCGGGGCGCACCAGCGAGGCCAGCGGCTTGACCACCATGCCCTCTCCCCCGGCCGCCGTCAGCTCCTCCCACCAGCGCACGGCTTCGGCCACCGACTGCTCGTCGGCGGTGTCGACCGCCAGCCGACCGGTGCGCCTGAGCAGACCGGAGTCGTCGGCGTCGACCAGGGCGTCGATCCAGGCGAGGTGCTGGTCGTGCGGACGGGTCGCCAGGTTGGCGCCCTCGGCGGCGAGGATCTGGAACGGGGCCAGCTTGATCCCGTCCAGGCCCTGCACCGGCCAGCAGTACTGCCGGTACGCCTCGGTGAAGGCGGCGGCGTCGGCCCGGCGGGCCAACTGGCGGGCCGTCAGCTCGTCGGTGGCCACGCCCCCGACGCCGCGGGCCCGGGCGGCCTCCAGCGCGGCGAGGGCCGCCGGCAGGGCCGCCCCGGCCGCCGCACCCACCGCCGCGTACTGGCGCTTGAGCAGGCCGAGCGCCTTGAGCGACCAGGGCATCAGCTCGGCGTCCAGCAGCAGCCAGTCGCTGTCGAGCTGTTCGAACAGTCCGGACCTGACCGCGGCCGAGCGCAGTCGGTCCAGGACCGCCGAGGTCAGCGCCTCGTCGTCGAGGAAGGCCCGCCCGGTGCGGGTCCAGACCGCTCCGCCGGTGGAGACGCCGAAGCGCTTCTCCAGCGCGGTGCCCTCCGCGTCGCGGCCCAGCAGCACCACGGCCCGCGAGCCCATGTGCTTCTCCTCGCAGACCACCTGGCGCACCCCGTCGGCGAGGAAGCCGGCGAAGGCGTCCTCGGGGTGCTCCAGGTAGCCGTCGCGGCGGGAGGTCGCGACCGGGGCCATGGTCGGCGGCAGGTAGGCGAGCAGCCTGGGGTCCAGCGCGAAGCGGCTCATCACCTCCAGCGCCGCGGCGGCGTTCTCCTCCTTGACGGCGACCCGGCCGTGGTGCGCCGTCTCCACGATCCGGTGGCCCTGGACGTCGGTGAGCGCCAGTGGACGGCCCTCCCTGCTGCCGGGGGCGTCGGTGGTCAGCGGGCGGACCGGCTCGTACCAGACCTGCTCGGCCTCGACCTCGACCAGCTCGCGCTCGGGGTAGCGCAGCGCGGTCATGCTGCCGCCGAAGACGGCGCCGGTGTCCAGGCAGATGGTGTTGTTGACGAAGCTCGCGGTGGGCGTGGGGGTGTGGCCGTAGACGACCAGGGCGCGGCCCCGGTACTCCTCGGCCCAGGGGTAGCGCACCGGCAGCCCGTACTCGTCGGTCTCGCCGGTGGTGTCGCCGTAGAGGGCGTGCGAGCGCACCCGGCCCGAGGTGCGGCCGTGGTACCGCTCCGGCAGCCCGGCGTGGCAGACCACCAGCCTGCCGTCGTCCAGCAGGTAGTGGCTGACCAGACCGTCGATGAAGGAGCGGACCTCGGCGACGAACCCGGCCGGCTCGGCGGCCAGCTGGTCCAGCGACTCCTGCAGGCCGTGACTGACCGTCACCTGGCGTCCGGCCAGCGCCCGGCCAAGCTTGTTCTCGTGGTTCCCCGGCACGCACAGCGCGTGGCCGGCCGCGACCATGCCCATGACCAGGCGCAGCACCCCGGGGGTGTCCGGGCCGCGGTCGACCAGGTCGCCGACGAACACCGCGGTACGGCCCTGCGGGTGCACGGCGTCCACGGCGCGCCCCTCGGCGTCACGGGCGACCTGGTAGCCCAGCCGGCCGAGCAGGGTGACCAGCTCGGAACGGCAGCCGTGGATGTCGCCGACGATGTCGAACGGCCCGCTGAGGTGCCGCAGGTCGTTGTAGCGCTTCTCCAGGACGATCTCGGCGGCCTCCACCTCGGCCACCCCGCGCAGCAGGTGGACCTTGCGGAAGCCCTCGCGCTCCAGGAACTTCAGCGAGCGCCGCAGCTCCCGCTGCTGACGGGGGATCACATGCGGGCTGAAGGCGGCGCGGTCCGGGCGCAGCGCGTTGCGCTCGGCGCAGACGCTCTCGGGGACGTCCAGCACGATGGCGACCGGCAGCACGTCGTACTCGCGGGCCAGGTTCACCAGGTGGCGCCGGGACTCGGGCTGCACGCTGGTGGCGTCCACCACCGTGAGCCGGCCCGCGGCCAGCCGCTTCCCGGCGATGTAGTGCAGCACGTCGAAGGCGTCCTTGGTGGCCGACTGGTCGTTGTCGTCGTCGGAGACCAGTCCGCGGCAGGTGTCCGAGGACAGCACCTCGGTGGGCCGGAAGTGCCGGGCGGCGAAGCTGGACTTGCCGGAACCGGTGCTGCCGACCAGGACCACCAGGGAGAGGTCGGGGACGGGGAGCTGACGCTTGTCGCTCATCGGTTCGCTGCTTCCTGCGGGCGGTCGGCGGGGGTGCGGGTGAAGGTGGCGAGCTGGGTCGGCGGACCGACCTCGGGGTCGTCGGGGCCCACCGGCGCGAAGGCGACGCCGTAGCCGTAGCTGTCGGCGACCTGCCGGGCCCAGGCCCGGAACTGGGCCCGGTCCCACTCGAAGCGGTGGTCCGGGTGGCGGACGTGACCGGCCGGCAGCGACTCCCAGCGGACGTTGTACTCGGCATTCGGAGTGGTCACCACGACCGTGCCTGGGCGTGCGGCGCCGAACACCGCGTACGCCAGCGCGGGCAGTCGCGGCGGATCGACGTGCTCGACCACCTCGGACAGGACGGCGGCGTCATAGCCGGTCAGCCTGGCGTCGGTGTAGGTCAGGGCGCCCTGGACCAGGCGGACCCGGGAGGCCTGGCGCTCGGACATCCGGTCCAGATGCAGCCGGCGCGCGGCGATGCCGAGGGCGCGCGAGGACACGTCCACGCCCAGTACCTCGGTGATCCGTGGCTCCTTGAGGAGAGCGCCGACCAGGCTTCCCTCGCCGCAGCCCAGGTCCACCACCCGGGTAGCCCCGGCGGCGCGCAGCGCCTCGAGGATGGCGGCGCGGCGCTGGACCGCGAGCGGGGTCGGCTTCTCCTCGACCGCCTGCTCGTCGGCCTCCTGCTCGGGGACGGCGTTGTCGATCTCCTCCAGCTCGCGGTCGTCCGCCTCGGCGAGACGGGCCAGCTCCAGCCGCTCCATCGCGCTGCGCGCCAGCGACCAGCGACGGGAGAAGTACCGACGGGTGATCAGGGACAGCTCGGGGTGGGTCCCCAGCCAGCCCTCCCCGACCCGGAGCAGCTTGTCGACCTCGTCCGGGGAGACCCAGTAGTGCTTGGAGTCGTCCAGCACCGGCAGCAGCACGTAGAGCTGGTTGAGGGCGTCGGCGAGCCGCCGGGTGCCGGTCAGCTCCAGGCTCACGTAGTGGGAGTCGCCCCAGTCGGGGAAGGCCGGGTCGAGCGGGATCGGCTCGGACCGCACCTGCCAGCCCAGCGGCTCGAACAGCCGGCGCACCAGCTCGGCGCCGCCGTCCTTGCCGGCTTTGGCGGGCAGCACCGGCACGGTGACGGTCAGCGGCAGCGCGGCGGCCGCCAGCTCCGGGCGCTGGTCGCAGCGGCCCTGCCGGGCGCTCTTGAACACCGTGCCGAGTGCCACCGCGAGCAGCGACGAGGCCGCGTAGGGGCGGTCGTTGACGTACTGCGCCAGCGCGCCACTCCCAGAAGTCGCCGTGGGGGAACCGCCCCGGCCCTTGCCACGGCCGCGCCGAACCAGACCCACCGGGTCGACCTCCAGCAGCAGCGCGGCGGTGCAGCGCTCGGCCCCGGCCTCGGGGTAGAAGACGTGCGCGAGGCCGTGCGAGGTGGGGAACGACTGGGCCTTGTCCGGGTGCTTGTGCAGCAGGAAGCCCAGGTCGGAGGCGGGTCGTTCGGGGGTGCCGGTGGTACTGATCGTCAGGAACACACGATCGAGTATCGCCGTAACCCCATGATCGCCCCACTGGGTTTTCGGTGCGCGGGTCCAGCAGAATGAGCCGCGCACAGCCTGCCCGGCCCCCGACGAGTCAGGATCACCACCATGCCCAGCAGCGACGCCGCCAAGCCCGTCGTCATCCTCCAGGCATCCCCGCACCCGGTCTCACGGATCTTCACCCCGGAGGCGCTGCACGCCCTGCACGAGCGGTACACCGTGGTCGACCTGGAGGGCGCCGGGCCCGGCTCCGCCGGCGAGGTCCTGGACCGGGCCCTGCCGGAGGCCTTCGCGGTCGTCGGCCAGCCCGACCTGCCCGCTGAACGCCTGGCCCGCGCACCGAAGTTGCGCGCGGTGCTGAATATCGAGGGCAACTTCTACCCCAATGTCGACTACCAGGCCTGCTTCGACCGGGGCATCCACGTCCTGGGCTGCGGCCCGGCCTACGCGCAGGCCGTCGCCGAGCACGCGCTGGGCCTCGCCCTCGACCTGGCCCGCGGCATCAGCCGGGAGGACCGGGCCTTCCGCGAGGGACGTGAGAACTACGTCGCCAGCGGCAACGCCGACGCCGTGCTGCTGCGCAACGCCGATGTGGGCTTCCTCGGCTTCGGCAACCTGGGCCGGGCGCTGCGCACCGTGCTCACCGGATTCGCGCCCACCATCAGGGTGTACGACCCCTGGCTGCCGGCCGCGGTGCTGCGCGAGCACGGGGTGCTGCCGACCGGGCTGGCCGAGACCGTCGCCAGGAGCACCTTCCTCTTCGTCCTCGCCACCGTGACCGAGGAAAGCCGGCATCTGCTGGACGCCGAGCTGCTGGCGACCGTCCCGCAGGGTGCCCGGTTGGTGCTGGTCAGCCGGGCACCCGTGGTGGACTACGACGCGCTGCTGGCCGGCGTCGCCGCCGGTCGGTTCCTGGCCGGGATCGACGTCTGGCCGGAGGAGCCGGTTCCGGCGGACCACAGCGTCCGGGCGCTGGAGGGCACGGTTCTCTCCGCGCACCGCGCGGGCGGTATCCCGGCCGCCTTCCTCAGCATCGGCGACATGGTGCTGGACGACCTCGACCTGATCGCCCGCGGCCTGCCGCCGGTCCGGATGCAGGCCGCAGCGCGGGAGCTGGTCGGCCGCTACCGCAACCGTCCGGTCACCGGCTGAGCAAGGGTCGTCGGGGCCGATCGTTCGGGCCGGTCGTTCAGGGCCTGGCGCGGAGGCGGCGGAGCATCCTGGGGTCCTCGAAGCCGACGGTGCGGGCGGCGTGGTCCACGGTGGAACCGTGCGAGATGAGGTGCTCGGCCCGCTCCAGGCGCAGCGTCTGCTGGTAGCGCAGCGGGGTGAGGCCGGTGGCGCGGGTGAAGAGACGGGTGAGGGTGCGGTCGCTGACACCGACCGCGGCCGCCAGGTCCGCCAGCGGGAGCCGGGAGTCGTAGCGGCTGTCGATGACGTCCTGGGCGCGGTGCACCGTGTCGTCCAGGTGCGAGCGGTGCCGCAGCATCGCGCTGTCCTGCTGCTCATGGCCGTTGCGGCGGGCGTAGACGACCATGTCCCTGGCGATCTGGCCTGCCGCGGCCGGGCCGTGGCGCTGGGCGACCAGATGGAGCGCCAGGTCGATACCGCTGGCGATGCCGGCGGAGGTCACCACCCGGTCGTCCACGGTGAACAGGACGTCGCGGACCACCGTCGCCCGGCGGTAGCGGGCGGCCAGCTGCTCCTGGAGGTCGTGGTGGGTGGTGCAGCGGCGGCCGTCCAGCAGTCCGGCCCGGCCCAGTGCGTCCGCCCCGGCGCAGACGCTGGCCACGGTGCCGCCGGCGGCATGGTGCTCGCGCAGCCGTCGCAGCGTGTCCGGGCCGAGCGGGGAGTCCGGCCCCAGGGAGGGCGACCGCCAGCCGGGGACCAGCAGCAGGTCCTCCGGTCCCAGCTCCGGCCAGTCGGTGTCGGCCTGCAGCGGGACGCCCTGGGCGCTGGTCACCACCGGCTGCTCGGCGACGTACCCGAGGGTGTAGTCGTGGCCGAAGTCGGCGGCGGTGGAGAAGACCTGGGCGGGCCCGGCGAGATCGAGCAGGTGCACGCCGGGCACCAGCAGGAAGACGATACGGCTCATACCGCATCATCCCAGGTCGGCGGCCCGGGCCTCCAGCTCGTCGACAGTGGCGATGTCGGCGAAGCGGTCCGCCAGGACGAACACGGTGCGCTGGACCAGTTCCTCGGTGCTGAGGGTGACCCCGTCGCGGGTGATCGGGCTGGTGGAGGTGGCGTCCGGGACGAAGGTGACCCGGTAGCCCAGGTCACTGGCGACCCTGGTGGTGGTCTCCACGCACTGTTCGGTCCGGATGCCGCAGGTCACCAGCTCGGTGACGCCGCGCTCCATCAGCTGCTGCTGCAGATTGGTGGTGGTGAACGCATTGTGGGAGGTCTTGGTCACCGTCAGGTCGCCGTCCCGGTGGTCCAGCTCCTCCAGCAGCCGGACCTGGCCGAGGGCCGGGTCGAACACGGTGTCGGTGCCGGGTTCGGAGTGCAGCACCCAGACCACGGTGTCCCCGGCGGACCTGGCCAGCGAGACCAGCCGGTTGACCGGCTCGGCGATCTTCGGGTTGTGGCTCGCGGCCCACTCCTCGGCCCGGGCGCGGAAGGATTCCTGGACGTCGATGACAAGCAGTGCTCGGCTCATGGACCCCAGTCTGTCCTGGTCAGACGGGTGCGACCAGACCCGATCGGGTCCCGGGGCGGACCGATCCGGTCATGCCGGAGGCGCTGTCCGCACAGCGGTACGGTTGGGCGGCCAGGGGGGCGATTCGTTACCGTGACGGGGTGACGAACGAATCCGCTTCCCCCTCCCCCCGTGGTGCCGTGGCCGCAGGCCTGGCCACCGTCGCCGACGACGGCACGGTCCTGGACACCTGGTTCCCCGCCCCCTCGCTGACCGCGGACCCCGGACCGGCCGGCACCGTGCTGCTGTCCGCCGCCGAGGCCACCGCCGAACTCGGTGCGGGCGTGGCCGGCGCCCTGCGCAAGGACCCGCGCCGCGGCGTGGAGGTCGTCGCGGTTCGCACCGTGATCGCCTCCCTGGACGAGAAGCCGCTGGACACCCACGACGCCTACCTGCGCCTGCACCTGCTCAGCCACCGCCTGGTGCGGCCGCACGGGCAGAGCCTGGACGGGCTGTTCGCCCTGCTCCCCAACGTCGCCTGGACCAGCATCGGCCCGGTGCCGGTGGACCGGGTCGAGTCCACCCGGCTCGCGGTCCGCGCCGAGGGCGGCCAGCTCGCCGTCTACGGCATCGACAAGTTCCCCAGGATGACGGACTACGTGGCACCCAGCGGGGTGCGTATCGCCCACGCCGACCGGGTCCGACTGGGTGCCCACCTCGCGGTCGGCACCACCGTGATGCATGAGGGCTTCGTCAACTTCAACGCCGGCACCCTGGGCACCTCCATGGTGGAGGGACGGATCTCGGCCGGCGTGGTGGTCGGCGACCACAGCGACATCGGCGGCGGCTCATCGATCATGGGCACCCTCTCCGGCGGCGGCAAGCAGGTCGTGTCGGTCGGCGAGCGCTGCCTGCTGGGCGCCAACGCCGGGATCGGGATCTCGCTGGGCAACGACTGCGTGGTCGAGGCCGGCCTCTATGTCACCGCGGGGACCAGGGTCACCCTGCCGGACGGCAAGGTCGCCAAGGCGGTGGAGCTGTCCGGGCAGGACAACCTGCTGTTCCGCCGCAACTCGCAGAGCGGCACGGTCGAGGTCATCGCCCGCTCCGGCTCCTGGGGCGGCCTCAACGCCGAGCTGCACGCGCACAACTGACGCTCTGACGGACGCGCCGAGGGGGACGGCGGTCCCTCGAACCCCTGCTCGACGGGGTCGGTCAGGTCCGGCCCGGCACTGGCCCCGCATCCCCCGTGGGTGTGACGGTCAGTGACCGGGCCACCGCGCGGCTCGTTTGCCCGCTCGGGAACGGCAACTGCCCGCCGTCCTGTCCGCCGCACCCCAGGAGGGGCACGTCCACTCGGCCTCAACCGGCGGGTTCCGTCTCGGTGACGTTGACCACCTGCGGGTTGCGTGGGGGTTCGGGGGGTCGCTCCCCGAAGGATTGGAGCACCATGTCCGAGGCATCCGTCGTACCGGAGGGCCAGAGCGCCTCCTCCCCCACCGCTGCCCCCGCCGCTCCGCAGAGCCTGCTCGCGCAGATGGAGCAGCTGCTCGCCGCGCTCAACGCCGACCTGGTGCGCCTGGACGCCGACCTCCAGTCGCCACCCCCGCACGACGCACACAGCTACGAGCCCTAGCAGGGCCGACGCCTCCACCGCCGCCGTCATGACGCGCCGCCCTCCCCCGACTGCCAGTCGCCCACCGGCAGCAGCTCCCGGCAGGCCGGGTCGACGGCGCGCAGCAACTGCGCGGCCAGGTCCTGACACTCCGCGACGGCGTCCACCGAGTCGATGCAGCGCCAGTACAGCTCCTGCTCGCCGGCCCCGCAGGCGAGCACGATCAGTGCCTCGGCGGTCTCCTGGACCAACCGGCACAGCTCGCGGAGGGCCACTGCGGTATCGGTGAGCACGGTCAGCCGCTCCGCCCTGCCGGGGCCGCCCCCGTCGTCCGGGGGCCGCCCCACGCAGGTGGCCGCATGGCCCGCCGCCTCGGCCACGGCCCGGGCGATCCCGGACGCACCGCCGCCCCCGCAGCCGGCGCCGTCCAGCAGCTCACGCTCCATCAGTTCGAGCGCCAGCACCCGGGTCACGGCCTCGACCAGGGCGCAGGCCTGCCAGCACTCCGCCAGCACCTGCGGCACACTGCGCGCCTCGGTCAGACCGTGCCTGGTGGACTTGATCAGCCTCAGCGCGTCCATGGTCGCGACCCCCTGTTGCTCCTGACTGCTCCGACGGACTCTCCGTCAGGGCACCAGCCTGGAGCAGAAGGGGGACGACCCGACGCCGACGATCACCGGCTGTGGACAACTCGGGGGGTGTGCAGAACTCCGTCACCCCCGAGGGTGAGTCAGGAACCGTCCAGCGGCGGGGTGGCCCCGGCCGGGAAGCGCTGCTCGTTGCGCTCGATCTTCGCCGCCAGCGCCGCCAGTGGATCGACTCCCAGCGCCGAGCAGAACTGCAGCAGGTAGGCCAGCACATCGGCCACCTCGTCCTCGACCCGGTGCGCCCGTACCGGGTCCTCCATCACCGCGGCGGCCTGCTCCGGGGTAAGCCACTGGAAGATCTCCAGCAGTTCGGACGCCTCCACGCTGAGCGCGGCCACCAGGTTCTTCGGCGTGTGGTACGGCCCCCAGTCGCGCGCCGCGGCGAACTCGCGCAGCCGCTGCTGGAGCAGGGGGACGTCCGGGTGTCGATCAGTCATGCGCCCATTCTCCCCGCCCGCCGGCCCCCGCCTGCGCCCCTGTCCGCACGCCCGCCTGCGCCGCCGCCGGCACCCCCACCCGCGCCGACGCCGGGGCCGGGGCTGGCGACGGCTCCAGCACGCTGTAGCCGGTCTGCGGATCGCGGCGGCAGTGCAGCACCAGCGCCTCCGGGGCCGCGCCTGCCGCCCCGTCCCGCAGCGTCGCCAGCAGCCGGGCGTGGCCGTGCCGGACCACCTCCCCGGCGAGCCGCAGCAGCTCCGCCACCTGCCCCTCGGCCAGCCCGGCGTCCAGGTCCTCGGCGAGCACCGTGAGCAGCCGGTCCACCTGGGGGACGTCGGCCGAGCTCATCTGCAGCACCCCGGGACCGGTCAGCAGCACCGTCGCGAAGGCCAGGTAGCGCAGCAGGCCGCTGCTCATCGACTCGGCCCCGGTGACCGCGGTCTCCCCCTCCCACAGCGCCGCCCGCACCCGCGCGTCGTCGCTGCGCAGCACCCCCAGCTCGCGGACCGGGTAGGGGCTGCCGGTCCGGACGCTGCGCAGCAGCTTGCCGTACCTGATCCGGCACTCGGACTGGATCCGCGCCAGCACCGCGGACAGGTTCGCCGCCGTGCTCCGCAGCCTGGCGTCGTCCCCGGCCGGGACCCAGCCCCGCATCAGCGCCGGCACCGGGTCCACCGGGAAGACCTCACGCAGCGCCGTGAGCAGGTCCTCCACCGCCGTGAGCACCCGCTGCTCGCCCGGGGTGGCCCCGGCGATCCGCAGCGGCAGCTGGGCCGCCAGCAGGCTGCCCGCCGCCAGCGGGGCGCGGATGTCGCCCTGCCGTCCGTCGCTGTGCCAGATCGCGTTGATCCGGCCCCGCGCGCGGTCCTCCTCCCCGGTGGCCAGCAGCACCCGGGCCGGTGTCCCCGGCAGCGCCCCGGTGATCCGCTCGGCG
Organism: Streptacidiphilus jeojiense; assembly: GCF_000719095.1. Lineage (GTDB taxonomy): Bacteria > Actinomycetota > Actinomycetes > Streptomycetales > Streptomycetaceae > Streptacidiphilus > Streptacidiphilus jeojiensis. The sequence continues at coordinate 106,307 of NZ_JOEH01000019.1, forward strand.
ACGATCCTGGGCTCGCCGTCGGTGCGCACCGCCACCTCCAGCGAGACGGTGCCGCTCCGGGCGGTCTCCACGCTGCAGCCGAGTCGGAACCCCTGCCGGCCGTGCGGCACGCAGCCGCGCAGCCCGCCCCGGACCGGCGCCAGCGCCTCGGCCAGATCCGCGCCGCCGGCCAGTCCGGACAGCGCGGCCAACCCGTCCAGCAGATTGGACTTCCCGCTCCCCGAAACACCCTGCACCAGGGTGACCGGGGCCAGCGGCAGCACGGTGCCGACATGGGACTTGAACGCCACCAGGCGCAGTTCGCCGATGGTGGCCCGGCGCGGGGAAGGCTCGCTCACACCGGGGTCAACGAGCGAGCGGCACTTTGGTGAACCTGCTCAGGGTGACCGACGCCGTCACCGGCACTGGTTCGGGCAGCGCCGCGATCCGTTCGGCCAGCGCGGCCGGGTCGGTGTGCCAGGCACTCGGGCCCATGCCGACCACGGTGCGCACCGCCTCGTGGTCCAGCAGCAGGGTGAAGTCGTGCTCGCTGCTGCCGCCGGACTCCAGGTACGGTCCCAGCGTCGCCGCCAGCCGCTCCTCCTTCCGCCCGTCCACTCCGAGCAGGCCCAACTCGCGTACCAGTTCCGACAGGTGACGTGGCGTCGGAGTGATCGTCAGCAGCGTTCCGCCGGGCCGGAGCACCCGGCGCAGCTCCGGTCCGTTGCGCGGGGCGAAGACATTGATCACCAGGTCGGCGGCGTCGTCCCGGATCGGCAGCGGACGCCAGGCGTCGCAGACCACGGCGCCGGCCCGGGGATGCGAGCGGGCGGCCCGGCGCAGCGCGAACTTGGAGATGTCCAGGGCGATCCCGTGCGCCTCGGGCAGCGCGTCGAGCACGGCGGCGAGGTAGTGGCCGGTGCCCGCACCGAGGTCGACCACGCAGCGGGCGTCAGCGGGTGCGGCCGCTGCCAGCGCTTCGGCGACCGGGGCGTAGTGCCCGGCACTGAGGAAGGCGTCGCGGGCGGCGACCATGGCGGCGGTGTCACCGGTGCCGGTGTGCGCGTCGCCGGGCAGCAGGCTGACATAGCCCTGTCTGGCGACGTCGAAGGTGTGCCGCTGCGGGCAGCGCAGCGCGCCGCCGCCGGGACCGGCCGCGAGACCCTGCCCGCAGTGCGGGCAGACCAGGTACTCCACAACGTCCTGCAGCACGCGTCCGTCTCCCTGCGGTTCCTGCCGTGTTCTTCCTGCAATGTCAACTGAAGCCGCAGGTCAGACTAGTCGTTCTGGTCGCCCTCGGGCTCCCCGTCGGACTCCCCCTCGGCATCCGGCAGCTGGTCGACGACCCAGCCTGCCAGCCGCTGGGACGCCCCGTCGACGCCGATCCGCCCCTCCCGCACACCGCGGGCCAGGCTGCGCATCTCCCGGGTGGTGGTGGCCACGTTGGCGCCGCCGGAGACCAGGTAGGCGAAGGCCACCGCGGTGCCGAAGAGCTCGTTGTTGCGTTCCAGCGCGGGCACCCGGATCAGCTGGTGCATCAGCGCCGCGGCCCGGTCCTCGGGCTCGGGGTAGACCAGTACGTCGAAGATCTCCGCCTGGTGCCGGGTCACCGCGGCGACGAGCGAGCCGTAGTCGGTGACCCGGGGGTCGCCCGGGGTGTACTGCTCGGCGACCATGAGCAGCCAGGACAGGTCGATCTCGACGTTCAACGGCGCTGACCCGTCCCTTCGTGCTCGCCGAACTCGGCGAGGAAGGCGGCCTCGTACTCCTTCATGAACTGCGCGGCGGCGTCCACGAAGGACCTGCCGGTCTCTCCCATGTCCTGCTGGACCAGCTTCTCGATGTACTGGTTCATGCTGATCCCCTCCTGTTCCGCCCTGGAGCGGGCGATCTCGGCCGTGGTGGCGTCCACCCGGACATTGAGCTGCTTCTTTGTCATACTTCCAAGCTAGCGCGATTCCGCTAGCACGCAAGGGTCATAAGAAGAGCACTACCCATAGGACGAACCGCTCAAGAGCGGAACAGGTCACGAGGAATCAGGAGGAAACGGGCTCCAGGATCGCCACGCACTCGAAGTGCTGGGTCATCGGGAACAGGTCGAAGGCCCGCAGACTGACCGGACGGTAGCCGACGGCGGCGAAGAAGCCCAGGTCACGGGCGAGGGCGGCCGGGTCGCAGGCGACGTAGGCGATCCGGCGGGGCGTGAGCCCGGCCAGGTGGCGCACGGTGTCACGGCCCGCGCCGGAGCGCGGCGGGTCGAGCACCACCAGGTCCGTCTCGGTGATGCCGGTGCGCGGCAGCAGCCGCTCCACCTTGTCGCACTCGATCCGCACCCGGCCCTCGCCGATCAGGTCGCCGAGGTTGTGCCGGGCGTCGATCACGGACTGCTTGGACGACTCGATGCCGAGCACCGCGCCGGTCTCCCCCAGCTGGTCGGCCAGGGCGCCGGCGAACAGGCCCACGCCGCAGTACAGGTCCAGGGCGTTCTCGCCCTCCTGCGGGTCCAGGCCCTCCAGCACGGCCGAGACCAGCAGGTCCGGGGCCTCCGGGTGGATCTGCCAGAAGCCGCCCTCACTGACCCGCCAGGTCCGGCCCGCCGCCCGCTCCCGCACGAACGACCGCCCGTGCACCCGGTGCAGCCCGCCGTGGTCGTCGATCCGCATCACCGACACCGGCCGGTCCAGCTCCACGATCGGCAGCCGGGCCCCGGCCCGCGGGGTCAGGATCACCTGGCGGTCCGACGACCCGGTCGCGGCGATCGCCTCGACCGTGGCCATGCCCTCCCAGTCGCGCGCCTCCACTCCCAGCTCGGTCACCCCGGCGGCGGCGATCAGGCAGCGGTCGACCGGCTGCACCCGGTGCGAGCGGTGCCGCCGCAGACCGGCCTCGCCGGTGTCCGGGTCGACCGCGTACTGGACCCGGGTGCGCCACTGCGGCACCGTGCCGGCCGGGAGCTTGCCGCCGACCGGCTCGATGCTGCCGTCCCAGCCGGCCCCGGCCGGGTCGAGCTTGGCCAGCTGGCGCAGCTGCTCGGTGAGCACCTGCACCTTGAGCTTGCGCTGCGCGCCCGGGGTCGCGTGCTGCCAGTCGCAGCCGCCGCACTTCCCGGGACCAGCGAACGGGCAGGGCGGCTCGACCCGGTCCTTGGAGGCCTGCAGCACCTCGACCGCGTCGGCGCGCAGGAAGCGTGAGGACTCCGTGCCGTCGGTGACCTCGGCCACCACCCGCTCGCCCGGCAGCGCGTGCCGGACGAACAGCACCCGGCCCTCGTGCCGGGCCACGCAGTGGCCGCCGTGGGCGACCGGGCCCACCTCGACCTCGTACCGCTGACCGACCAGGGACGGCGCCTCGGCTTCGGCGGCGGCGGTCTCGGATCGGGTCCTGCCAGGGGGTGTCACGCGCTGCTGTCCTTGCTGTCGGTCGTCCCAGCGCCGCCCGGGCCCGGCTCGGTGTCCGCGGCGGCGCCCGCGCGCTTCTGCACGCGGAGGAGGTCTCCACGACGGATCTGCCCGGGGGCGTTCCACTCCACCGGCTTGCGACGGCGCTCGGAGGACTCCAGCTGCCAGGGTACCGAGGTCACCATGACACCCGGCGTGAACAGCAGCCGGCCCTTGAGCCGCAGTGCGCTCTGGTTGTGCAGCAGCTGCTCGTACCAGTGGCCGACCACGTACTCCGGGATGTAGACGGTGACCACGGCGCGCGGGCTGTCCTTGCGCAGCTGCCGGACGTAGTCCACGACCGGACGGGTGACCTCGCGGTACGGCGAGTGCAGCACCTTCAGCGGGATCTCGATCCCGCGCCGCTCCCAGTCCGCCTTCAGCGCCGCGGTGTCCGCCGGGTCCACGTCCACGGTCACCGCCTCCAGGGTGGAGGTGTGCGCCGAGCGCGAGAGCTGCGCGTAGGCCAGCGCCCGCAGGGTGGGCTTGTGCAGCTTGGAGACCAGCACCACCGAGTGCACCTTGGACGGCAGCACCGTCTCGTCCGGGCGCTCCTCGGCCGCGACCAGCTCGGCGGAGACCCGGTCGTAGTGCTTCCTGATCGCCTTCATCATCACGAAGAAGACCACCATCAGCAGGCAGGACATCCAGGCGCCGGACAGGAACTTGGTGCCCAGGACGACCACCAGCACGCAGGCGGTGCAGGCCAGGCCGATGCTGTTGATCACCCGGCTGCGCATCATCCGGCGGCGCACGGCCGGGTCCGTCTCGGTCTTCAGCAGCCTGGTCCAGTGCCGGATCATGCCGGTCTGGCTCATGTTGAAGGAGACGAAGACACCGATGATGTAGAGCTGGATCAGCCGGTTGGGGTCGGCGCCGTAGCCGATGATGAAGACGATCGCGACGCCGGCCAGCATGATGATGCCGTTGGAGAACGCCAGCCGGTCCCCGCGGGTGTGCAACTGGCGCGGCAGGTACCGGTCCTGGGCCAGGATCGAGCCGAGCACCGGGAAGCCGTTGAACGCGGTGTTGGCGGCCAGCACCAGGATCAGCCCGGTGACGGCGGCGATGTAGTAGAAGCCCGGCGAGAAGTTGCTGAACACGGCCTGGCTGATCTGCGCAAGCGCGGTCTTCTGGTGGTAGTCGGACGGGGCGCCGATCAACTGGGCGGTGTTCTCGGACATCTTCAGGCCGGTCAGGTTGCCCATCCAGATGATGCCGATCAGCATCACCACGGCGATGACCGCCATCATCAGCAGGGTGGTCGCGGCGTTCTTGCTCTTGGGCTTCTGGAAGGCCGGCACGCCGTTGCTGATCGCCTCCACACCGGTCAGCGCGGCGCAGCCGGAGGAGAAGGTCTTCAGCAGCAGGAAGACCATCGCGAGTCCGGCCACGTTCTCGTGTCCATGGGCCGGAACCAGGTCGAACTTGTAGCTGGCGGCGTGCATCGAGTCGCTGAGGAAGAAGTGCCGGACGGCCGCGTAGGCCATCAGGCCCAGGATGCCGACCATGAACCCGTAGGTCGGGATGGCGAAGGCCGTCCCCGACTCGCGCACCCCGCGCAGGTTCATCCCCATCAGCACCACGACCAGGGTGACCGAGATCGCCACCTCGTGGCCGTGCAGCGAGGGCACCGCGGAGACCACGTTGGCGACGCCGGAGGTGGTCGACACCGCGACGGTGAGCACGTAGTCCACCATCAGCGCCGCGGCCACGGTCAGCCCCGCGTTGGCGCCCAGGTTCACCGTGGCGACCTCGTAGTCGCCGCCGCCGCTGGGGTAGGCGTGCACGTTCTGCCGGTACGAGGCGACGACGACCAGCATCACCAGCGCCACCACGCCGCCCACCCACCAGGAGAAGTGGATGGTGGTGATACCGGCGACGGCCAGCGCGAGGAAGATCTGCTCGGGGGCGTAGGCCACCGAGGACAGTGCGTCGGACGCGAAGACCGGCAGCGCGATCCGCTTCGGCAGCAGCGTCTCACCCAGCTTGTCGCTCTGGAGGGCGCGGCCGATCAGGATCCGCTTGGGTACGTCGGTGAGTTTGGACACGACGAGGATCGTAGAGCCTGTCCTTGACGCGCCCTTAACGCCCCTCCGGAAATCAGCAGAGCGTCACTCGCCGCTCACCGGAATGTTGCGGATCGGTATCGGGAAGGTGTGAGTTCCCTCGCCCCCCTTGCCCGGCGTCGACACCTGCCCGCCAGCCGCTTCCCAGCGGACTCCTAGATCCGGACCCCTTCCGGGGTGTAACGACCCGGGTTGCACGGGTACTGCGGTTGTGTCATCGGCGCGCGAGGGTGCGACCCTGGTGCGGGCACCGGTTAAGAAGGTGCCAGGATCGAGCCGGGACATCACTCCGGAAGGACGGGCGTGCACATCGTCATCATGGGCTGCGGTCGCGTGGGTTCTGCCCTCGCGCGCACCCTCGAGAAGCAGGGGCACTCGGTCGCTGTCGTCGACCAGGACCCCACGGCGTTCCGCCGTCTCGGTTCCGGGTTCACCGGCCAGCGGGTGACCGGGGTCGGCTTCGACCAGGACACGCTCCGGGAAGCCGGGATCGAGCAGGCCGGTGCCTTCGCGGCGGTCAGCAGCGGCGACAACTCCAACATCATCGCCGCGCGGGTGGCCCGGGAGAACTTCGGCGTGGAGAACGTCGCGGCCCGGATCTACGACCCGCGCCGCGCCGAGGTCTACCAGCGCCTCGGCATCTCCACCGTGGCCACGGTCCGCTGGACCGCCGACCAGATGCTGCGCCGGCTGCTGCCCAGTGGCTCCGAGCCCAACTGGCAGGACCCCAGCGGCGCCGTGCAGCTCGCCGAGGTCCCGGTGGCGTCCGGCTGGATCGGCCACCGCCTCAGCAAGCTGGAGCAGGCCGCGGCGGTGCGGGTGGCGTTCGTCAGCCGACTGGGCGTGGGCACGCTGCCGACGCCCGAGATGGTGCTGCAGGAGGGCGACCTCGTGCACATGATGATGCGCATCGCAGATCTCGAGGCCGTCGAGGCCGTGTTCGCGAAGGGCCCGGAGGAGCACTGATGCGGGTAGCCATTGCCGGGGCCGGTGCGGTGGGACGATCCATCGCGGGCGAGCTGCTGGAGAACGGCCACGAGGTCCTCCTCGTGGACAAGAACCCCAAGTCCATCTCGGTGGAGCGGGTACCGCAGGCCGAGTGGCTGCTCGCGGACGCCTGCGAGATCACCGCGCTGGACGAGGCGGCGTTGCAGCGCTGCAACGTGGTCATCGCCGCGACCGGGGACGACAAGGTCAACCTGGTCGTCTCACTGCTGGCGAAGACCGAGTACGGCGTGCCGCGGGTGGTCGCGCGGGTGAACAACCCCAAGAACGAGTGGCTGTTCAACGAGGCCTGGGGGGTGGACGTGGCCGTCTCGACCCCGCGACTGATGTCGGCGCTGGTCGAGGAGGCGGTGAGCGTCGGCGACCTGGTCCGGCTGATGCGGTTCAGCCAGGGCGACGCCAACCTGGTGGAGATCACGCTCTCGGGGACGGCTACCGCGGTCGGACTGCGCGTCAGTGATGTGGAGTGGCCGCAGGACACTGCGCTGGTCACCATCATCCGCGAGGGCCGGGTTCTGGTTCCCAGCGGTAGCGACAGTCTTGAGGGTGGGGACGAGCTGCTGTTCGTGGCCACGGCGGAGCGGGAGCGGGAGTTGGAAGAGCTGCTGTCCAAGGAGAGCTGACGCTTCCACTCGGGGCGCGGGGTTGCTGTTCGGTCGGCGTGCACGTGTGTGCGTGGTCGGCCGCGCAGTTCCTCGCGCCCCTGGCGGTTACACGCGTTCGTGGTCGGGTTCTTCTTCTTTTTCTTCCTCTTCGGAGGCGACCTTGATGGGCGGCGGGGCCTTGGAGAGGATCAGCCAGGAGAGGTAGATGGCGACCAGCCAGGGCGGGACGCCCAGGCCGATCTTGGCGACGCCGAGCCAGGTGACGTTGCCGGCCCAGTAGAGCGGGAACAGGATCGCCGCTCGGATGGCGAAGAGCGCGACCCAGACCCAGGTGGCCTTGGTGTAGGCGGCGAGGCGGCCCGGGTTCTGGGTGCGCCAGGTCATGTTCTCGCCCAGGATCGGGCCGAGCATCACGCCGAGCAGCGGCCAGCGCACCAGGGCCGAGACGGCGTAGAGCACGCCCAGCAGCACGCCGTAGATCATGGACGGCAGGTAGAAGTCCTGGGCCTTGCCGGACTTCATGGCGATGAACGCGCCGATGGCCACGCCCAGCACCCCGCCGAAGGCGTGCTTCAGGGTCTCCCTGCGGACCAGCCGGACCACGGCGAGCAGTACCGTCACGCCGACCGCCGACCAGGCGGAGACGCCCAGCTGCTTGGTGATCGTGTACAGCAGCACGAAGACGAAGCCGGGGACGGTCATGTCGACCATGCCGCGGACCCCGCCGAAGGCGTCGATCAGCGAGGTGTCGACCTCGGTGGAATCCTTGCTGGCCAGCTTGTGACTGGGGCTCACGCGGTGCTACTCCGATCCGACAGGGCGCAGCTCGTACCGCGGGTTGAAGAGCACCCGGCGGCCTCGCGCATGACTGATCCGGCCGTGGGCCACCAGGCGGCGGCCGGGCTCTATCCCCGCGATGGAGCGGCGGCCCAGCCAGACCACGTCCAGCGCGTCGGTGCCGTCGAAGAGCTCCGCCTCCAGGGCGGGAACGCCGGCCCTGGGGCGCAGGGTCACCGCGCGCAGCGTGCCCGTCACCGTGACCTGCTGGCGGTCCTGGCAGGAGGCGATGGGCATGCAGCCGGCCTCCTCGGCGTCCTGGCGCAGCTCCTCGGCCTGGAGCTCCTCGCTGCTCGCGGCCAGCCGGTTGAGCATCCGGCGCAGACGCCCCTGCTGCCGGTCGGTTCGGATGTCACCACTCATAGCCGAAGAGTACCGCTCCGTACCACCGCGCAGGCCTACTGCTCGAAGCGGTAGCCCATGCCCGGCTCGGTGATGAAGTGCCGCGGGTGCGCCGGATCGACCTCCAGCTTGCGGCGGAGCTGCGCCATGTAGACGCGGAGGTAGTTGGTCTCGGTGCCGTAGGCCGGTCCCCAGACCTCCTGCAGCAGCTGCTTCTGGCTGACCAGCCGGCCGGCGTTGCGCACCAGCACCTCCAGCAGGTGCCATTCGGTCGGGGTGAGCCGGACGTCGGCGCCCTCGCGCTGGACCCGCTTGGCGACCAGGTCGACGGTGAAGGACTCGGTGCTGACCACCGCCTCGTCGGGGTCGGTGCCGACCGGGGCGGCCCGGCGGACCGCGGCGCGCAGCCGGGCCAGCAGTTCGTCCATGCCGAAGGGCTTGGTGACGTAGTCGTCGGCGCCGGCGTCCAGGGCCTCGACCTTCTCGTCGGAGGCGTGCCGGGCCGAGAGGACGATCACCGGGATCTTGGTCCAGCCGCGCAGCCCGCGGATGACCGTGGTGCCGTCCATGTCCGGCAGCCCGAGGTCGAGCAGCACCACGTCGGGGTGGCGGGCCGCCGCCAGCTCCAGCGCTGAGGCTCCGTCGTGGGCGGCGTCGACCTCGTAGCCGCGCGCCCTGAGGTTGATCACCAGCGCGCGGACGATCTGCGGCTCGTCGTCGACCACCAGGACCCTGGTCGCACCTGTCATTCCGGGCTGCCTTTCCCCTGCTGCTGCGTCGAGTACTGCTGAGCGGTGTGGTCGCACTGTTCGGTACGGAGGGTGAACACCATGGTGAGGCCGCCGCCCGGGGTGTCCTCGGCGGTGAGGCTGCCGCCCATGGACTCGACGAAGCCCCGGGCCACGGCGAGCCCCAGGCCGACCCCGGCGCCCCTGGGGGCGTCACCGTAGCGCTGGAAGGGCTCGAAGACCTTGTCCTTGGCCTCGTCGGGGATGCCGGGACCGTGGTCGGCGACCCGCACCTCCAGCCGGTCCGGCTCCCCGGCCAGCCGCAGCACGCTGCCGGAGACGAGGACCCGGCCCTCGCTCTGGTACTTCACGGCGTTCTCGACCACGTTCGCCAGCGCCCGTTCCAGCAGTCCGGGGTCGCCCTCCACCATCGGCAGGTCCTCGGGAACGTCCAGCCGCACCGTGCCGTCCGGGACGCCGCGCAGCGCCATCGGCACCACCTCGTCCAGGTCGAACTCGCGGACCAGCGGGACCACGCTGCCGGTCTGCAGCCGGCTCATGTCCAGCAGGTTGCCGATCAGGTGGTCCAGCCGGTCGGCGCCCTCCTCGATGCCGGCCAGCAGCTCCGCCTCGTCCTCGGCGCTCCACTGCAGGTCCTCGGTGCGCAGTGAGGAGACCGAGGCCTTGATGCCGGCCAGTGGCGTGCGCAGGTCGTGCGAGACGGCGGCCAGCAGCGCGGTGCGGATCCGGTTGCCCTCGGCCAGCCGCCGGGCCTCGGCGGCCTGCTCGCTCAGCCGGCGGCGCTCCAGCACCTCGGCCGCCTGGGCGGCGAAGGCGCCCAGCACCCGGCGGTCCCCGGCCGGGAGCACCCGTCCGGACAGCGCCAGCGCCAGCCGCTCGCCGACCGGGACGTCCACGTCGGCGTCCTCGGGGCGGTTCACCGGCGCGGGCCCGACCGAGCCGGCGCAGGTCCACGGGCCGAAGTCGTCCGCGCGTTCCAGCAGCGCCACCGACTCCATCTGGAAGGTCTCCTTGACCCGCTCCAGCAGCGCCGGCAGCGCCTTCTCGCCGCTCAGCACGCTGCCGGCGAGAAAGCTCAGGGTCTCCGCCTCGGCCCGGCTGCGGGCCGCCTCGGCGGTGCGGGAGGCGGCCAGGTCCACCACGTAGGCCACCGACAGGGCCACCGCCAGGAAGACCGCGATGGCGACGATGTTCTGCGGGTCGGCCACGGTCAGGGTGTGCAGCGGCGGGGTGAAGTACCAGTTGATCAGCAGCGAGCCGACCACCGCCGAGGCCAGCGCCGGGAACAGTCCGCCGGTGAGCGCGGCGGCCACGGTGAGGCCCAGGTAGAGCAGCATGTCGGTGCTGCCGGAGCGGGTGCCGCCGAGGATCCAGGTGAGCAGCAGCGGTCCGCCGACGCCCAGCACCCAGCCCACCGCGGTACGGGCCGGGCCCAGCCGGGCGATCCGGCGGATCGGGCGCACCCGGCCGCGGGCCACGTGCTCGTGGGTGACGATGTGCACGTCCACGTCGCCGGCCTCACGGGCGACGGTGGCGCCGACCCCCGGCCCCAGCACCCACTGCCAGGTCTTGCGCCGGCTGCTGCCCAGCACGATCTGGGTGGCGTTGACGCCCCGGGCGAAGTCCAGCAGCGCCTCGGCGGCGTTGTCGCCCAGTACCGAGTGGAAGCTGCCGCCGAGGTCCTCGACCAGGGCCCGCTGCACCGTCAGCTCCTGCGGCGAGGCACCGGTCAGCCCGTCGCTCTTGGCGACGTACACGGCCAGGATCTCGCTGCCGGAGCCCTTGGCCGCGATCCGGGCGGCCCGGCGGATCAGGGTCCGCCCCTCGGGGCCGCCGGTGAGGCCGACCACGATCCGCTCCCGGGCCTGCCAGGTGTCGCTGATCCTGTTCTCGGCCCGGTAGCGCTGCAGGTACTCGTCGACCCGGTCGGCGGTCCACAGCAGTGCCAGTTCCCGAAGCGCCGTCAGATTGCCCGGTCTGAAGTAGTTGGAGAGCGCCGCGTCGACCTTCTCCGGGGCGTAGACGTTGCCGTGCGCCAGCCGGCGCCGCAGCGCCTCGGGGGCCATGTCGACCAGCTCGATCTGCTCGGCCCGGCGCACCACCTCGTCCGGCACCGACTCCTGCTGGCGCACGCCGGTGATCCCCGCGACGACGTCCGCGAGCGACTCCAGGTGCTGGATGTTGACGGTGGAGATGACGTCGATGCCGGCGGCCAGCAGCTCCTGGACGTCCTGCCAGCGCTTGGCGTTGCGGCAGCCGGGGACGTTGGTGTGCGCCAGCTCGTCCACCAGGGCGACGGCGGGACGGCGGGCCAGCACCGCGTCCACGTCCATCTCGGAGAAGGACGCCCCCCGGTACTCCATGGAGCGGCGCGGCACCACCTCCAGACCGGCGACCAGCTCGGCGGTGTGGGCGCGGCCGTGGTCCTCGACGAAGCCGACCACCACGTCGGTGCCGCGGTCCCGGCGCCGGTGCGCCTCACCCAGCATGGCGCAGGTCTTGCCCACTCCGGGGGCAGCCCCCAGATAGATCCGCAGCCTGCCGCGCATACCTGTCCTCTGACGTCGTGCTTCCCCGTTGAGCGTACGCGAGTCGCGAGGCTGTTCCCCTGCTCAGCGCCGTCCGAAAGCTGCTTTAGCGACATCTTGACGAGTCCACCGGGGGCTGTTCGGGGTCACCCGCCGGTGCGAGGATCGGCACGCAGAGGCCGCGCCACGACCGGACGCGGCACCCGTCCGAGGCACCCGTCCGAGGGGAACCGCAATGACGCAGCTCCACGACCTGACAGCGCTGGAACAGGGCGAGTTGATCGCGACCGGGAAGCTCTCCCCGGTCGAGCTCACCGACCACTACCTGGAGCGGATCGACCGGCTGAACGCTTCCCTCGGCGCCTACATCACGGTCACCCCGGAGCTGGCCCGCGGCCAGGCGGCCGAGGCCGAGGCGGCGGTCCGGGACCGGGACGGCGCACCGCTCTCCCCGCTGCACGGGGTCCCGGTCCCGGTGAAGGACCTCAACTTCGTCGCCGGGGTCCGGGCCACCCAGGGCTCCGCCGCCAGCGCGGAGCAGATCGCGGTGGTCGACGACCACATCGTCACCAAGCTGCGCCGGGCCGGTACGGTGCTGCTCGGCAAGACCAACACCCCCGAGTTCGGGCTGCCCTGCTACACCGAGAACCAGGTCGCCCCGCCCGCGCGCACCCCCTGGGACCTGGAGTACTCGGCAGGCGGCTCCAGCGGCGGCGCCGCGGCGGCGGTGGCGGCCGGTCTCGCCCCGCTGGCCCAGGGCAGCGACGGCGGCGGCTCGATACGCATCCCGGCCTCGGTCTGCGGCCTCTTCGGGATCAAGCCCAGCCGGGGCCGGGTCAGCAGCGGCCCGACCCTCTACGACATCAGCGGCCTCAGCACCAACGGCCCGATCGCCCGCACCGTCGCGGACGCCGCCGCGCTGCTGGACGTCCTCTCCGGACCGATGCCCGGCGACTGCTACACCGCCCCGGCCCTCGGTCCCGGCGAGACCTTCGCCTCCTTTGCCCAGCGCGAGCCCGCGAGCCTGCGGGTGGCCGTGCTCACCGCCCCGCCGGTCCCGGGGCTGACCGTCCATCAGGACTGCATCGACGCCACCGAGAGCGCCGCCGAACTGCTGGCCTCGCTGGGCCACCGCACCGAACCGCTGGAACTGCCCGCCGACGACACCCTGCGCCGGGTGTTCGAGCAGGTCTGGGCGGTGATGGCGACCCAGCAGCCGGTCGCGGACGAGTCGCTGCTGATGCCGCTGACCCGCTACCTGCGCGAGGAGGGCCGCCAGGTCTCCGGCCCGGACTTCGCCACCGCGCTCTACACCTTCCGCGCCGTCGGCGCGCTGGTCGCCGGCCTGCAGGAGGAGTACGACGTCATCCTCACGCCGACGCTGGCCCAGCCCCCGGCCCTGATCGGCGCCCTGCGCGACGACGAGGACCCGTCCCAGGAGTTCGACAACCTCTCCGCGTTCACCCCGTTCACCCCTCTCTACAACGCCACCGGCCAGCCGTCGGTCAGCCTCCCGCTGCACTGGAACGAGGCCGGCCTCCCGATCGGCGTCATGCTCGGCGGCCGCTACGGCGACGAGGCGACCCTGATCTCGCTCTCCGCGCAGCTGGAGCGGATGCGCCCGTGGGCCCACCGCAAGCCGGCACTCTGGTAGGCCCGCCTGCCGGATCGGCTCGGGCGGGCCGGTGTCGCAGAAATGCCACACGGCTGCAACATGCGTCCATTGACCCTCCCGAACGGCGTTGCGACGATGCGCCTATGACCTCCTCGACCTGTCCCGGCGGCCGCTAGCCGATCCGTACCCCGCCGACCGAGGACTCCGCCGATGCCGCTCGCGCTGATCGCCACACCCGCGCCGCCGCCCGTGCCCGACCGACCCGACGGAGCGGCCGCCGTGCTCCGCGCCGCCCTGCGCCGCGGGCCGCTGGCCCGCACCACGATCAGCAGGGAGACCGGGCTGAGCCCGGCGGCCGTCTCCCGGCACGCCGCCGAACTGATGGCGCTCGGCCTGGTGTACGAGCCCCGGGAGCCGCCCTCGGCGCCGCGCCCGGGGCGGCCCCGGATCCCGCTGGACGTCGACACCGGGCGCCATCTCGCCGCCGGGGTGCACATCGCGATCCCGCAGCTGACCTTCTCGCTCACCGATCTGCGCGGCCGGGTCGTCGCCCAGGAGCGCGCCCCGCGCCGGGCCACCCCGGCCGCGGTGCTGCAGGACATCGCCGCGCTGCTGCCCGGCTTCCTGCGCCGGCACGCCGGCGGACGCTCGGTGCTGGGGCTCGGCGTGGTCACCGGCGGCTGGGTGGACCCGGAGTCCGGGGTCCTGGTCGAGAACTCCGCGCTGGGCTGGCGGGACGTACCGCTGCGGCAGGCCCTGCTGTCCGCCACCCGGCTGCCGATCCACGTGGAGAGCCACGCCCGCGCGCTGGCCCAGGCCGAACTGCTCTTCGGCGCGGGACAGCAGGGAGACCTGGTGCACCTGTTCGTGGGCAATGTGGTGGACGCGGCCATCGCCGCCGGCGGGGTGCTGCTGCGGGGGCGGCGCAACGGCGCCGGCGGCATCGCCCATCTGCCGGTGCCCGGCTCCACGACGCCCTGCCCCTGCGGCGGGACCGGATGCCTGCAGGCCACCGTCTCCGACCGGACCATGGCCGAACGCGCGGTCGCCGAGGGGATCGTGCCGCGGCCCGAACTGACCCTGCTGCTGGCCGCGGCGGCGGCCGGGGACGTCCGCGCCCTGGACCTGTGCCGGGCCCGGCTGCGGCAGATCGCCCCGGCGGTGGCACTGCTGCTGGACATGATCAGCCCGGACCTGCTGGTGCTCACCGAGGCGGTCACCCTCTACCTGCCGGAACTGCTCGACGTGCTGCACCAGGAGGTGGCGGCACGGACCCGGCAGCCGGTGGAGCAGCTGGTCCGCCCCAGCTCCTTCGGTCCCGGCGCGCTCGCGGTGGCCGCCGGGACACCGGTGCTGGCCGCCGTGCACCAGGACCCGATGGCACTGCGAACGGCCAGGTCGGCATGAGGCCCCGGGTTATTTCCAGCGCGTCAGAAACCGTTGCCGCCAAACCGGCCAGGCCGCAGACTCGGGGTATGGACGCACAGCGCAGGGCGACGATCCGGGAGGCCGCAGGCCGGCACCCGGTGAACGCCTTCCGCCTGCACCACTTCGCCGGACTCGGCTGTTAGTACAGCGCTCCGCCGCTCACCGTCCCGTCCTCCCCGTGACCGTTCCGGGGTCTGACGGCACGTCACCTTCGCACACCCATCCGAACCGAGCACCGTGCACACCGCTGCGCGCTGCCCTACGTCCCGGAGTGCTTCAGCATGCCTTCCGACCGCAGGCAACTGCACCTCAACCTCTTCCTGATGGGCGTCGGCCACCACGAGGCCGCCTGGCGCCATCCCCGCACCGACCCGGCCGGGCTGTCCTCGCTGGCGCACTACCAGCGGCTCGCGGCTACCGCCGAGACCGCCGCCTTCGACTCGGTCTTCCTGGCCGACGGGGTCGAGGGGCCGGACCCGGCCCGGGCCAACGCCTGGATCAGCCACTTCGAGCCGTTCACGCTGCTCTCCGCGCTCGCGGTGAGCACCGAGCGGATCGGCCTGATCGGCACGGTCTCCACCGGCTTCACCGAGCCCTACAACCTGGCCCGGCAGTTCGCCAGCCTGGACCACCTCAGCCAGGGCCGGGCCGGCTGGAACATCGTCACCTCGGCCGGGGACCGGGCCGCCCGCAACTTCAACCGCACCGCCAACCAGGAGCACGCGGTCCGCTACCAGCGGGCGGACGAGTACCTGGAGGTGGTGCGGGCGCTCTGGGACAGCTGGGAGGACGACGCCCTGCTGCTGGACCGGGAGAACGGGCTGGTCACCGACTCGGCCAAGCTGCACGAGATCAACCACAGCGGCGAGCACTTCCAGGTGCTGGGGCCGCTGAACATCCCGCGCGGACCGCAGGGTCATCCGCTGCTGGTCCAGGCGGGCAGTTCGGAGGACGGACGCGGCTTCGCGGCCCGGCACGCCGAGGCGGTGTTCACCGCGCAGCAGACCCTCGCCGAGGGCCAGGGCTTCTACGCCGACCTCAAGGCCCGCGCCGCCGCCCTGGGCCGTGATCCGGCCGGCATCGTGGTGCTGCCCGGCATCGTGCCGGTGCTCGGCTCCACCGAGGCCGAGGCCAAGGCGCTGGACCAGGAACTGGACGACCTGATCGATCCGACCCGGGCCATCGGCACGCTGTCCACCCTGCTCGGGGTGGACCTGAGCGACCACCCGCTGGACGCCCCGCTACCGCCGCTGCCCCCGGTCGCTGCCATCAACGGCGCCAAGAGCCGCTTCGAACTGGTCCGCGACCTGGCCGAGCGGGACGGGCTGACCCTGCGTCAACTCGTGGGCCGGCTGGGCGGCGGACGCGGGCACCAGGTGCTGGCGGGCACGCCGGAGCAGGTCGCCGACCACATCGAGCTCTGGTTCGGGCAGGGCGCGGCGGACGGCTTCAACATCATGCCGCCGATCCTGCCCGACGGCCTGGACCTCTTCGCCGAGCACGTCGTACCGCTGCTGCGCGAACGCGGGCTGTTCCGCACCGAGTACACCGGCCGGACCCTGCGCGAGCACTACGGGCTGCCGAGGCCCGCCAACCAGTACACCTCCGTCGCCGTCTGACCCTCACCCCAAGGACATCCCATGCGCAAGAGAACCGCCCTCGTCCTGCCCGCCCTCGCGGCTCTGCTGCTCCCGCTGGCCACCGCGTGCGGCGGGGCGGCCTCGGCCAGCACCGACACCGCGGGCAAGTCCGGCTCCGGCCAGGTCACCCTGCGCTTCGGCGACCAGGGCAAGACCCTGCTCACCCTGCTGCAGACCTCCGGCGAGCTGAACGGACTGCCCGGCTACAAGGTGCAGTTCGACCAGTTCAACAGCGGACCGCTGGTCAACCAGGCGCTGTCCGCCGGTGTCGTCGACGTCGGCATCATGGGCGACACCCCGGCGATCTTCGCCGCGGCGGCCAAGCTGCCGGTGGACGTGGTGGCCGCCAGCCACACCGTCGGCCCCGGCTACACCCTGCTCGCCCGGGCCGGTTCCGGCATCAAGACCCTGGCCGACCTCAAGGGCCGCAAGGTCGCCTACTCCAAGGGCACCGCCAACCAGGGCTTCCTGATCCAGGCGCTGGCCACGGCGAACCTCAAGCAGCAGGACATCACCGCGGTCGACGTGCCGCTGCAGAACGTCGGCAACCTGCTGCAGTCGGGCACCGTCGACGCCGCCACCGTCGCCGCCCAGGACCTGGTCAACTACACCAGCACCCATCCGGACGCAGTGAAGCTGATCAACGGTCAGCAGGTGTCCTCCGGCTACGCCTTCTACCTGGCCACCCAGAAGGCCCTGGCCGACCCGGCCGAACGCGCCGCGGTCAAGGACCTGGTGGGCCGGATCATCAAGGCCTACAGCTGGGCCAGGACCCACCCCGACCAGTGGATCGACGCCTACTACGTCAAGGTCAACAAGCAGACCCCGGCGATCGGGAAGCTGGTCTGGCAGAACTCGGGCGAGACGAAGTTCGCCGTGCTGGACCAGACCGTCATCAGCGCCCAGCAGCGGCAGGCCGACCTCTTCCTGGCCAACCAGCAGGTCCCCGGGAAGGTCGACGTGACCAGCGAGTTCCCGGCGGACGTCGAGCAGGAGTTCAGCACCGTCGTCGCCCCCAACCAGCAGTAGCAGCCACGCCTTTCACCTGGAGGGAACCACCATGACCGTGTCCGTCCGCACGCTCACCGTCCGCCCCGTCGCGGGGCACATCGGCGCCGACATCGACGGCGTCGACCTGGCCCTGCCCCTCTCCGAGGAGGAGGTGCAGCAGGTCAGGGCGGCGCTGCAGCGCCACAAGGTGGTGTTCTTCCGCGGCCAGGAGCTGGACCACGCCGCGCAGATCGCCTTCGCCCGGCAGTTCGGCGAGCTGACCTACGCCCACCCGCACGACGACACCCCGCCCGAGGACCACCCGGAGATCTTCACCATCGACCCGACCCGGTTCGAGGAGCGCTACGGCAAGGGCTTCCGCGAGGAGTACCGCAAGCGCCAGTACAGCTACTTCGACGGCTGGCACACCGACGTCACCGCCGCGGTGAACCCGCCGGCCGGGTCGATCCTGCGGGCCGAGCGGGTCCCGGAGTTCGGCGGCGACACCACCTGGACCAACCTGGTCGCCGCCTACCAGGGGCTGTCCGCCCCGCTGCGCGCCTTCGTCGACACCCTGCGCGCCGAGCACCGCTACGGCGGCAGCAGCAAGGTCGCCGGGGACAGCGAGTACGCCAAGCGGATCAACGAGAACCTGCTGGTCGCGGTGCACTCGGTGGTCCGGGTGCACCCGGAGACCGGGGAGCGGGCGCTGTTCGTCAACCCCGGCTTCACCAGCCACATCGTGGACGTCACGCCCGGCGAGAGCAAGCAGATCCTGGACCTGCTCTACGGCGAGATCACCCGGCCCGAGTACACCGTCCGCTTCCGCTGGGAGCCCGGCCACGTCGCCTTCTGGGACAACCGGGCCACCGCGCACCTCGCACCGCGCGACCTAGAGCACCTGGAGGTGGAGCGGCGGCTGCACCGGGTGACGCTGATCGGCGACGTCCCGGTCGGCCCGGACGGGCGCAGCTCCGAGCTGGTCTCCGGGCGCCCGTTCACCGCCGACCACCGCGTGGTCACCGCCGCCTGACCGAGCACCACCCGTACCTGCCGCCCCACGAGAAACGCCGCCCGAAGTCCTAGGAGAGGGACCAGACCATGGCGACCACCGTCACCGCACCACCCGTACCGAAGAGCCCGCCGGACTCGCCGGTACTGATCGACGCCGCGACGCTGAGCCGTCCGAACCGCACCTGGGTGCCGCTGCCGCGCTGGCTGCGGCGGCTGGCCGGTCCCGCCCTGGTGGTCGCCGTCTGGCAGTTGCTGGGCGCGACCGGCAACATCAACCCGAGGGTGCTGGCGACGCCGGCCCAGGTCGCCCAGGCGGCCTGGGAGCTGGCCAAGGACGGCGAGCTGGCGAGCAATCTGCTGGCCTCGCTGCAACGGGTCGGCAGCGGGCTGCTGATCGGGGTCGGCCTGGGGGTGCTGCTGGCGGTGCTGGCCGGGCTGTTCCGGCTGGGCGAGGAGCTGATCGACTCCACCATGCAGGTGGTCCGGGCGCTGCCGGTGCTGGGGCTGCTGCCGCTGGTGATCATCTGGTTCGGCGTCGGCGAGGAGCCCAAGATCGCCCTGGTGGCCTTCGCCGCGGCCTGCCCGGTCTACATCAACACCTATGCCGGCATCCGGGGTGTGGACAACCGGCTGGTGGAGTCCGGGCGGGTGGTCGGCCTCAACCGGCTGGGGCTGATCCGCCACGTCATCCTGCCCGGGGCGGTGCCCGGCTTCCTGGTCGGCCTGCGGTTCGCGCTCACCAGCGCCTGGCTGGTGATCATCGTCGCCGAGCAGCTCAACGCGACCAGCGGCATCGGCTACCTGATGAACCAGGCCCAGGCCTGGTACCGCACCGACATCATCGTCCTCGGACTGCTGATCTACGGCGTGCTCGGCCTGCTCGCCGACTCGCTCGTCCGCCTGCTGGAGCGCCGCCTGCTGGTCTGGCGCCGCGGATTCAACGGAGCCTGACCACCATGACGACAGCAACCACCACCGAGGCCGCACTGGCCGTCCGGGCGACCGGGGTGCACCGCTCCTTCGACGGACGCGAGGTACTGTCCGGGATCGACCTGACGCTGCACCAGGGCGAGTTCCTGGCACTGCTGGGCCGCAGCGGCTCGGGCAAGAGCACGCTGCTGCGGGCGATGGCCGGGCTCGACCCGGACTTCACCGGCGAGCTGCTGGTGCCCGAGCGGAGGTCGGTGGTCTTCCAGGACCACCGGCTGCAGCCGTGGAAGCGGGTGCTCGACAATGTCGTGCTCGGGCTGCCGCGGGCCGGTGCGAAGGAGGCCGGCCTCAATGCACTGGCCGAGGTCGGCCTGACCGAGCGGGCCCGGGACTGGCCGATCACGCTCTCCGGCGGGGAGGCCCAGCGGGCGGCGCTGGCACGGGCCCTGGTCCGGGACCCGGCACTGCTGCTGCTGGACGAGCCGTTCGGGGCGTTGGACGCACTGACCCGGCTGAAGATGCACGCGCTGCTGCGGGAGCTGTGCCGGAAACACCGGCCCGCGGTGCTGCTCGTCACCCATGACGTGGACGAGGCGATTGCGCTGGCGGATCGGGTGATCGTGCTCACCGACGGGCGGCTCGGTCCTTCGCACGAGGTGGGGGTTGGGGAGCTGCGAGGGGTGCTGCTCAAGGAGTTGGGGGTGGTGGAGGCCGGATGAAAGGTGCGGGGGCTGCGTGGCTGGGCGCGCAGTTCCCCGCGCCCCTGTTGGGCCTACTCGTCGTTGGTTATCTGACCGTCTCTCAGGTCCAGTACTCGGTCGGCGAGTTCCATCAGTTGGGGGTCGTGGGTGGCCACCAGGGCGGTGACGCCCTCGCTGCGGACCACGGCGCGCAGGAGTTGCATGATGGCGCGGCCGGTGTCGGAGTCGAGTTGGCCGGTGGGCTCGTCGGCGATGATCAGGGCCGGCTGGTTGGCCAGGGCGCGGGCGATGGCGACGCGCTGCTGCTGGCCGCCTGAGAGCTCGCCCGGGCGCTGGTTGACGTGGTCGCCGAGGCCGACCAGGGCCAGCAGCTCCTGCACCCGCTCCTCGCGCTCCCGGGGCGGGGTGCGCCGCAGCCGCATGGGAACGCCGACGTTCTCCGACGCGGTCAGGATGGGGATCAGGCCGAAGGACTGGAAGACGAAGCCGATCCGGTCCCGCCGCAGGGTCAGCAGCCCGTCCTCGCCCAGCTCGGCCAGGTCGTGGCCGTCCACCAGGATCCGGCCCGAGCTGGGCCGGTCCAGGCCGCCGACCAGGTTCAGCAGGGTGGTCTTGCCGGAGCCCGAGCGCCCCTTGAGCGCGGTCAGCTCGCCCCGCCGCGCGGTGAAGGAGACCCCGCGCAGGGCGTGGACCGCGGTGGCGCCGCTGCCGAAGGACTTGTGCAGGTCATGGACCTCCACCATCGGCGCTCCGGGCTCCGCCACGGCGGTGGCGCCCTCGGGCTCGGTGCTGCTGGTCATGCGTCGTCCCCCTCTGTCTCGGCCTGGACCTCGTCGGCGTCGGCCTTCGCCCGCTGCGCGGCCGCATCGGGCCATACTCCGATGTGATCGGTCTCCAGCGCCAGTCTCACCCGCTTGCGCATGTGCAGGCGCTCGGTGAACTCGCTCGGCAGCTGCAGTCGCCCGTTGCGGTCCAGGACCGCGTACTCCTCGGCGGTCAGCTCCTGCGCGCCGTCGTCGTCGGTGGTGATCCGGCGCAGCACCTCGGTGGAGGTGCGGCCGTTGCGGATCCGCACGGTGCGCTGGACCTGCTCGGACACCAGCGCGTCATGGGTGACCACGACCACCGTCACGCCCAGCTCCTCGTTGGCCTGGCGCAGCGCGGCGAAGATCTCCTCGCTGGTCGCGGTGTCCAGCTCGCCGGTGGGCTCGTCGGCGAACAGCACCCGGGGCCGGTTGGCGTTGGCGACCGCGATGGCGACCCGCTGCTGCTCACCGCCGGACAGCTCGCCGGGGCCGCGGTCGGCGCAGTAGCCGACCCCCATCAGGTCCAGCAGCTCGCCGGCCCGGTTGCGGCGCTCGGACCGCTTCACCCCGGCGTAGGTCATCGGCAGCATGACGTTCTCGGCCGCGGTCAGGTAGGGCAGCAGATTGCGGGAGGTCTGCTGCCAGACGAAGCCGACCGTGCCGCGCCGGTAGGCGAGCCGGTCCCGGCGCTTCATGGTGAGCAGATCGTGCCCGGCGACCTCGGCCGATCCCGCGGTGGGGACGTCCTGGCCAGAGAGGATGCCCAGCAGGGTCGACTTACCGGAACCGGAGGCGCCGATCACCGCGACCATCTCGCCGCGCGCCACGGCCAGGTCCAGGCCCTGCAGCGCCTGCACCTCGACGCCCTCGGTCTGGTAGATCCGGACCAGGTTCTCGCAGACGATCAGGCCCTCCTCCCGCTCCGGGCGGGCGGCCTCGGCCGCGCGGCGGCGCAGTTCCCCGAGGTCCGGGGCCCCGGCCCGGTCGGCCGCATGGTTGACACTCACTCTGCTCCCCCTGTCGATCGGCGTACGGTCATGATCAGGCCTCCCCGAGCCTCAGCACCCCGCCCAGGCGCCGCATGCGCAACACCGTACTCTCGACCACGGCGGCGCAGACGACCAGAGCCGCGAGGCCGGCCCCGAGCAGCGCGGTGAGCAGGTAGTCGGTATGCAGGGCCGGCGCCGCCGGCCCCCCGGTGAACTGACTGATACTCAGAGCCGGTCCCAGCAGCCGTGGTTCGAGCACCCCGACGAGGACGCCGCCGGCCGCGGCGGCCACCGCCAGCGGCACCAGCTGCAGCACCTGCAGCACCGCGGCCTGCCGTCCGGCCAGCCCCAGCGTGCGCAGGTAGGAGCTGGTGCGGCCGCGTTCGCGGGCGGTGAGGACCAGTTCCAGCGCCACCGCGAGCAGCCCGAACACCACGGCCAGCAGCGAGCAGACGGTGTAGACGTCGTCGACGATGCGCACCAGGCCGTCCCCGCGCAGGGTGCCCAGCACCTCCGCCCGGACCCGGACCTGCGCCTGCGGTCCGAGCGCGTCGGCGGCCGCGGCCGCCACGGCGGCCGGTGCCGCACCGGGGCGGGCGAACAGCAGCAGCGCGGTGCCGCCGGTCTGCTGGGCCGGCAGCAGCGGCTCCAGCGCGGTGGTGCCGACAATGACCGGCGTGTCCGCCGGGAGCCCGGCGACCAGCGGGCCGAGGACCGGGTCCTGCCGCAGCGCCGGAGTCAGCGCGCCGACCGGCTTCAGGTGCAGCGCGGTCCTGCTGCTGCCCAGCGCCGAGTCCACCACGGCCCGGAGGCTCTCGCCGTTCTCCGCGACGATCAGCCCCGGATCGGCCAGCACCGGCGCGGTGGCGCTCGCGGTGCCGGTGGCGACCGGCTTCCCGCCGTGCAGCACACCCAGGGCGCGGGCCAGCGGTCCGTCCGGGTCGGCGGCGGCCAGCTGCGCCGGGTCGACGGTGATCAGGGCCGTCTGCGGCAGGTTGGCACCGTCCTCGTCCCCGGTGAGCAGCACCGTGCGCAGGTACTCGGCCACCGTGGCGCGGACCGGCGAGGAGCCGCCGGCGGCCACCGGGGTCGGGGCGACGTCGCCCTGCTGGACCAGCGAGACGTCGGCCCCGGCGGTCCAGGCGGCGCCGACCGCCGCTCCGTCGTACACCGAGCGGGAAACCATGCCGCCGAAGACCGCGGTGCCCAGGGTGATCACCAGGACGAACAGCGCCAGGCTGGTGCCGCCGGCGTCACGGGCCGCTCCGCGCAGTCCGAGGAAGGCCACCACGCCGCCGCCGCGCCGGGAACGGCCCGCCAGCAGGCCCAGCACCAGCGGGTACAGCCGCACCAGAAGCAGCACGGCGACCAGCGCCACCAGCACCGGCACCAGGCTGAGCTGCACGTCGATCCCGGCCCCGCCGCCGCTGCCGCGCACCCGCAGGGCGACCACGCCGCCGACGCAGAGCACCAGCGCGGTGGCCTCCAGCACCAGCCGCCGGGTCCGCCGCGAGGCACGCCGGCGGACCTCCCTGGCCCGTCCCGGCTCCCTGACGGCGTACCAGGTCAGCAGCGGCACCAGCAGCAGCGCCGCCGCCGTCCCCAGCAGCGCCGCGACCGGCTGCGGGGATCCCGAGGTGCCGGTCGGAGCCGGCAGCAGGCCGAGCCGCCAGCCCAGCTCGCCGGCCAGCAGCAGCACCGGGGCGGTGACCAGGCTGCGCTGCAGCACCAGCCCGGTCGCCGAGGCGCCGCGCGAGCGCTGCAGCCGCAGGTGCACGGCGCGCCGCCGCAGCAGCAGCCGGACCGAGACCAGCACGGTGGCCAGTCCGACCGCCGCCAGCGAGGCCACCGCGAACCCGGCCAGTGCCCTGGTCTGGGCGTCCGCACCGGTGAAGGCGGTGAGCACCGGGGTGAGCCCGTCGTCGACGACGTACGACCCGGAGGGATGGGCGCCGATGGAGCAGGGGCTGTCGCCCGTGGCCGGCGAGTCGGTGCACAGCAGGTCGTTGAGGTCGATCGCCAGGTTCCTGGTGTCGGCGGCGAGGGCGGGGAGCTGCTTCACGGCGGCGTCGCCGAGCGCCACGCGGTACTCCCAGCCGACCGTGGGCAGCGGTATCCCCTGCTTCGCCAGCAGCTCCGGCGCGTCGGCGCCGACCAGGCCCTGGACGGCGATGTTCAGCGTCCCGGCCAGCTGCCCCGGGTACTCGAGCGGCTTGTCCAGGCCGGGCAACTGCCGCCAGAACTCGCTCTGCTCCTGCTCCGGCCGGTAGATCCCGACCAGCCGGACCAGCACCTCGTACCTGGGGCTGGACCGGGTGGCCTGGAACCAGAGCTCGACCTGCTGCCCCAGCCCCAGTCCGAGCAGCTTCGCCTCGCCGGTCGACAGCGCGATCCCCGGCAGCTCCCCGGCTGGGGTGCTGTCGGCCGGGGCCGCGCCCTGGACGTAGTGCAGATAGGCCGGGGCGTCGCTGATGTGATGCAGCGTCACGGACTCCTGGGTGACCCGGGGATCCACCGGCAGCGGCGAGTCGATCCCCAGCAGCTGGTAGTCCACCGTGGTCCGCACCGGACGCAGCGCCGTCCCCAGGGTGCGGCCCGCGGTGGAGACCACCGACTGTCCGCCCGACTCCAGCTGGGTGCGCAGCGCCGGGGGGTTCGGTGCTCCCAGGCCCGGCTGGGGCAGCTCCACCGGTGCGGACACGGTGAGCACAGCGCCGGCGTCGGCAGCGGCGGCCAGCCGCTGGCGCAGCGCCTGGTCCTCCTTGCCGCCCAGCTCCACCGGGCCGAGCGCGCACAGCCCGGTGAACACCGCGACCAGCACGGCCAGGCAGGCCAGCAGCGGGGCGTCCCCGCGCGCCTCGCGGCGCAGCAGCCGCAGCGAGGCGGGCCGGGCCGGACCGCGCCGGGGCGTGCCGTCCCCGGGCCCCTCGCGGCGCAGGCGCACGGCTCTCATGAGTCCTCCCCGGCTCGCAGCGTACGGACCAGGTCGACCCGGGCGAGCAGCCGGGACAGACCCATCACCACCAGGCAGATCACCACGGCCGTCGCCAGCGCGGTCAGCAGCACCGCTCCCCAGGGGACGGCCAGCCGCAGCGCCGGGAACGGTGCGTCCCCGTAGTCGTCCAGGGTCACCAGCGGCATGATCACGGCGGCCAGGCCCACCCCCAGCAGTGCTCCGGGCACGACCGCGAACAGGGTGACGCTGATCTGCTCGGCCCACAGCAGCACGGCCAGCCGACGGCTGCGGATGCCCATCGCCCGCAGCAGCGCGAACTCCCGCCTCCGCTCCCGGGTGGTGATCACCACATGGACGGTGAAACCGATCACCGCGAAGGCCGGTGCCAGCAGCCGGCACAGTTCCAGCACCGCGCGCATGCCCGAGCGGAACGGGTCGGCGCGCTGCAGCGCCGCCTCCTGGACGGTGGTCCGCGCGGTGCCGAGCCGTGGATCGGCGGCCACCGCGGCGGCCGTGGCCGTGCTGTCGGTGCTCGACAGCAGCCAGCTGTCGGGCGGTTCGGGGTCCACCCCGATGGCGAGTTCGACGGCTGTCACCGCGCGGTTGTCGGCCAGCAGGGCCGGCTGCAGGTGGTCCTGTCCCGGGATCGCCGGGATCCTGCCGACGACCACCGCTTTCAGGGTCGGCGGGTTCTCCAGTTCCCCGCCCAGGTCGAGGGTCAGCTGCTGCCCGACCGCGAGTCCCCGGCCCGCGACCACGGCGTCGTCGGCCAGCACCGGGATCGGAGCGATCCGCTTCGGGTCTATCGGGTCCACCTCCAGCACCGCCGGCGAGGTCGACGCGGTCAGCTCGCCCGGGGCCGCGGTGCTGATGACGGTGCGCAGCAGCGGACCGCCGGCGCTCGGCGCCGAGAGCGAGCACACCGCGGGGCTGAACGGATCCGGGCTGACGCTGCCGCCGGGCGCCGCGGGCGGCTGCGATCCGCAGTTCCCGGCGCTGCGGCCGGCCCCGGCCTCGGTCTCGTCCTGCCAGCTGCCGGCGGCCGGCAGCGAGTCGACCCAGGTGCCGCCGAGCCCCAACCGGTCGACGGTGAGCGTGACCGACGCGGCCCGCTGCTGACCGGCCGGCCGGACCGACAGGCCGACGAGACGCAGCGGGAAGGCGGTGCGGCTGCCGGCGGGGAGCGCCAGGGCCAGGGTGTGCCTGCTCCCGTCGGTCCCGGTCAGCGCG
The DNA here is from genome assembly GCF_000719095.1 of Streptacidiphilus jeojiense. Lineage (GTDB taxonomy): Bacteria > Actinomycetota > Actinomycetes > Streptomycetales > Streptomycetaceae > Streptacidiphilus > Streptacidiphilus jeojiensis. Next base: position 132,157 of record NZ_JOEH01000019.1, read on the forward strand.
GCGGAGGTGCGGACCGGCTGTCCGTCCGCGTCCACCAGCAGCACTCCGAGCGTGGGCGGCGTCCAGCCGGCGGGCCGCGCACCGCCGACCTGGACCTGGACGTCCAGGTCCAGGTGGTCGCCGCGGCCGGACAGCAGCAGTCCGTAGTGCGGAACGCCCTTGGCCAGTGCGGCGATCCGGGCGGCGTAGTCGGGTCCGGCCAGGTCCTGACGGAGTGTCGGCAGCGGCGCGGCGCCCTGCCCGGGCAGTGCCGCGGCGTCGATGCCGACCAGGCTCAGCGCGGACGAGTCGCCGACGAAGCCGGTGGAGGTGACGGTCACCGGGTTCACCCCGGTGACCCCGGGGAGCTGCCGGTAGCGGCTGTGCAGCTGACCGGCCGGATACCCGACCAGGCCGTTGGTGGTGCCGACCGAGACGTCGGCCCCCACCGCGAACCGGGCCTGGTCCAGCGCCAGACCGCTCAGGCAGGCCAGCGCGGTGGTGGCGAGCGCGCCCACGGTCACCGCCATGCTCATCAGCACCACCGGACCCGCGTTGCGGTTGGAGCGCCGGCTCAACTGCCAGCCGGCCAGCGGCAGCACCAGCCCCCTCCGGAGCCGCCCGAACCGGTCCAGCGCACGCGAGGTCAGCGGCAGCAACCGGAGCAGCAGCACCGAGGCGGCGACCACGGCGACCACCGGGACCAGCACCAGCACCGGGTCCACCGTCCCGGCGACGGTCACCGTGGAGTGGTAGTGCACCAGTTGCAGGTAGCCCAGCACCGCGACCGCCAGCAGCGCCAGGTCGGCCCCGATCCGCTGCGCCGCCGCGGCCCGGTCGCTGCGGGCCCGGGCCCGGAGGGCGATGCCGCGCCCGGAGACCGTGCGCAGCACCGGCAGCAGCGCCGCCGCCGCGTGCACCAGCACGGTCAGCGCCACGGCGCCCCAGGGCGCCGCGCCGACGGTGCTCAGCGGTACCGCCCCGTCGACCAGACCGGCCCGGTGCATCCCGGAGAGCAGCGCGCCGGCCAGGAACGGCGCGGCCACCGCGGCGGGCAGCACCAGGGCGGCCCATTCGGCCGCGGCGCCGCCGAGCAGCCGCCCGGTACCGGCGCCGCGGGTCTGCTGCAGCACCAGCTCCGCGGTGCGGTGCGCGGCCAGCTGGCGGGCCGTCAGCGCCATGGTGGTGACCGCCAGCACCGCCAGCAGCGCGGTGGGCAGGTAGAGCGCCGAGCGGGCGACCACGGCGGGCCCGGCCAGGTTGCGGATGACGGTCGGCAGGTCGGTGCTGACCGTGGTGCGCTGCAGCGCCGGCGTCGCCCCGTGGTAGACCGACAGGGCGGCGTCGCTGCCGCTGAAGGTGTCCATCCGCTCGGCGAGGCCGGAGAGGGCGTCCATGGAGACCCCGGTCCTGGGGCCGATGGCCGGGACCGAGTCCCAGTGCGCGGTGACCGCCAGGTTGAACGCGCCCTGCTCGACGATCGCGGCCGGCGGGACCAGCACCAGGCTCTGGGACAGGCCGTTGCTGTCGGTGGGGTCCCCGGCGATGGCGGGCCAGAAGCCGGGGCTGGACGGCAGGGCCTGGTAGACGCCGGTGATCAGGATGTTCACCCGGACCAGCTGGGAGCTCTGCAGGGCCAGCGTCGCGCCGACGCGCAGGTGCATGGCCGAGGCCATCGCCTGGTTCACCACGGCCGGCACCGTCGTCGGGACCCCCGGGGCGGTGCGGCCGGGAGTCACCGCCGGCAGTCCGGTGAAGTCGGCCGTCGCGGCGTCGCCCGCGCCCTGCGGCCAACTGCCCTGCACCAGCCGGGCGTGCGCCGCCGCACCCTCGGTGGCGACGAAGCGCAGCCCCACCGGGGTCGCCGCGCCGCCACTGGGCGCGAGCGGCTGGACCGCGGCCAGGGACAGGCTGGTCGTGTGCGGCACCCCGGCGTAGGCGCGGTCCACGGCGGCGCGCACCGCCCGGTCTCCGGCCGCCATGCCGTCCGCCGAGAAGTCCGCGTCGACCTGCACCTGCGCGTTGGGCTGCGCGGCCAGCCTGACCGCCACCCCGGACTCCACCGCGAAGCCGGCCAGGGACGCCAGCGCCGCCAGTACCGTCCCCGCGAGCAGGACCGTCAGCGCGGCCGCGACCAGCACCAGGCCGTGCCGGGTCGACCGGCGTACCGGCGCAGGCATCCTGTGCCTCGGTCCCACGGTTCTGACAGCAACGGACACGCTGAGCCCCCGACGGCGCACGTCGTCTCGGGACGGCCGGACGGCAGGCCCCGCACACCCCCGGCCCGGCTTGGTCTAGACCAGAAGGATCTGCACAGCATGCAGCGCCCCCCGTGCGGAGATCAAGGGATCACTGGGAACCCGCAGGGATCCTTCCGCTTGCGGGCAGCAGAAAGCCGACAGGCCCCCGCAAAGGGGGCCTGTCGGCGTGCCGTGCTCAGCGGACCTCGGGTCAGCGGACCTCGGTGATCTCCGGGCCGCGCTCGAAGGGGTTCATCGGGTCGCCGCTGAAGCGGTTGGCCGGGGCCGACTGCTGCTGCGGCATCCCGTCCGCCACCATCTGGGCGTCCTCGGGGAGTTTGAGCACGATCGGGTCACGCGGGGCCATCGGGGTCTCGCCGCGGACCACCACGGTCTCCCGGAACACCTGCTCCAGCACCCCGGCCGACTCCGGCTGGACCGCCGCCTGGCCCGAGATCACACCGCGCAGGAACCAGCGCGGACCGTCACAGCCGACGAAGCGGACCACCTGCACCCCCTGGGTGCCGTCCGGGAGCTGCACCGGGACCTGGGCCCGCAGGCCCCAGCCCAGCGGGCCCTCCTCCTCGTCCACGACGCCGCCCTGCTGGGTGATGCCGGACGCGATCTCCTGGCGGACCTCGCCCCAGATCCCCTCGGACCTCGGCGCGGCGAAGGCCTGCAACTGGATGGCGCTGCTGCCGAGGACCAGGGTCGCCGCGACGATGGAGTCGCCGGCCACCTCCACCCTCAGCTCCATGCCATCGACCCCGGGCACCAGCAGGCCGCCCAGGTCGACACGGCCCTCGGCCGCGTCCTCCACCTCGGTGGAGTCCCAGGGGCCGTCGGGGCGCGGCGCGGGCGGCAGGCCCACCCGGGCATCCTCGGCGTCGTCCTCCTCCACGGAGTCCACACCTGCGACGTCCTCGCTGTCCCCGAGGGCCTCTTCGCCCTCGATCTGGTCGACAGCGTCCTCGCTCTTGGCGCGACGACGGAACACGGTCACTGTCCTTCCCGGTCGGGTACCGAAGAGATTTCCTGCCCGGCCGCGGGAATGCTAACCGCGGCATGGCCGCCCGTCGACCCGAAGCCACCGATGGCACGTGCCGATCCCGGCAGTTCCTCCACCTCGTGGAAACGGACCTTCTCGACCCGCTGGACGACCAGCTGGGCGATCCGGTCCCCGCGGCGGAAGACCACCCGCTCGCGCGGGTCGAGATTGACGACGATCACCTTGATCTCACCACGGTACCCGGCATCGACTGTTCCCGGGGCATTCACCAGCGCCAGACCGCAGCGGGCCGCCAGGCCCGAACGCGGATGCACGAAGGCCGCATATCCGTCCGGCAGCGCGATGGCCACCCCGGTGGGCAGCACCGCCCGTTCCCCGGGGGCCAGCTCGGCGTCGACTGTGGTCCGCAGATCGGCCCCGGCGTCGCCCGGATGGGCGTACGCGGGAGCGGGCAGCTCGGGGTCCAGCAGGCGCAGCAGGACGTCTACAGGGGGGTGGGTCATGACTACGGATTCACCTCGAAGGCACGGGCGCGCTTGAAGACATCGGGGTTGTCCATGACCGCCTTGATGTCCTCAGGACGGCCATGGGTGACGAAGTGGTCCAGCTGGACCTGGACGAACAGGGCCCGCGCGGATATCGCGAGCGGCCCGTCGGGGCCGTCCAGCCGTCCCTCGCCCCGGCAGTAGATCTTGCGCCCGACCACCGCGTCGACCCAGACGTGGATGGACAGGGTGGCGCCCACCGGTACCGGGCGGACGAAGTCGGTCTCCAGCCTGGCGGTCACCGAGGCGGTGTGCAGCAGCCAGTTCAGCGTGCCCAGCGCCTCGTCCATCGCGGTCACCAGCACCCCGCCGTGGGCCAGCCCGGGGCCGCCCTGGTGCGCCGGGGCGACGGTGAACTCGGCCAGCACCTCGACCCCCTCCCCGGCCCTGGCGGCCAGGCGCAGCCCGGACGGCTGCTGCGGGCCGCAGCCGAAGCAGTGCTCGTAGTGCGGGTCGATCAGGACGCCGGGCGCGGGCGCCTCGGGGTGCCTGACCGGCGGCGCGGCACCGGGCGGCGGCGTCAGGGAGGGACGGGAGGTGTGCTGGCTCACGCCCGCGACCCTACAGAACAACCCCGGCGGAACGGGAACCGAGGCCCTCTGCAAGATCGCCTGCGGTCGCGGCCCACAATGGAGCCATGTACGACGAACGCCTCACGGCTCCGCTCTCCATGTGGTTGTTCCCCGCGGGCAGCGGCATCTCCTTCGGGCTGGTCTTCTACCTCTTCGGCATCGTGCCCGGGCTGCTCGGCCTGGTCGCCGGGACGGCCGCGGCCGCGGTGCTGCTGAGCTCCTACGGCTCGGCCCGGATCCGGGTGGTGCAGGGCCTGCTGGTGGCCGGCGACGCCCGGATCCCGGTGGAGGCCCTGGGCACGGCGCATCCGCTGGACCGCGACGAGGCGCTGGCCTGGCGCACCCGCAAGGCCAACGCCCGCGCGTTCATGCTGCTGCGCTCCTACATCCCGACGGCGCTGCGGGTCGAGGTCACCGACCCGAACGACCCGACCCCCTACCTCTACCTGTCGACCCGCGACCCGGAAGGGCTGGCCGCCGCCCTGGACGCGGCCAAGCAGGAGGTCCTGAAGGCGGCCTGACGGAGGTTCAGCCCTTCGGAGGTTCAGTCCTTCAGAGGTTCAGTCCTTCGACAGCCGCGGCCGGGAGAGCGCTGCCTCCCAGTAGCCGCTCTCGGCCGGCGGCCGTCCGCGCAGGTCCTTGCGGATCTCCAGGGCGAGCTTGGCGGTGTCCCTGCGGTTCAGCGTCGCCCCCGCCAGCGCACCCACCATCAGCGGCGCCACCGACGGCAGCTTGCGCAGCCCGGTGCGGGTGAGCCGCTTGCGCAGCTGCCGGCGCAGCTCGGCGCCGGTGCCCAGGACCACCAGACTGCCCGGCTTGGACAGGTCGAGTCCGCGCCGCTGCGACCAGACGGCCAGATAGGCGCCGACGCGCTGGGAGGCGTTGCCGCCCGGCGGCTGCCCGTAGACCTGGTAGAGCTCGGCGATCATCTTGACCTCGACGGCGGCCACGGCCAGCAGCTCGGTGGCGATCTCCACCGCCATCGCGGGCGGCACCGGGAGCATGGCCACGGCGCCGACGCCGGCACCCACGGAGGCGGACGCCTTCACGGCTCCGGAGGTGATGCTGTCGGCGAGGTCCTCGGCGTTCCGCGCGCCCGGGTGCTGGGCGCGCAGCGTGGCGAGGTCACGCACGGGAATGCGGGGAGCGGCGTCCACCAGCCGGTCCACCAGGTGCAGCGCACCGCTCTTGGTCCCGGAACCCACCAGTGAGCTGCCCCTGGTCCAACCGGCCGTCAGGGTGCCCTTGAGGGAGTCCGCGAGCGAGGCCATGCGTCGGCCCCGCTCGCCCTGGGGGACGGCCTCCGCCGGAGCGGATCCGTCCCACATCTCCAGCTCGGCGGCGATCCGGGCGAGCTCGTCCTCGCTCCCGTCGTCGCCACCGCCGACCGCCGGGGCTACCGCATCCCCGGCGGTTCGATCGGTACTGCTGCCGTCACTGCTCGGCTTGCTGCTGTTTCGCTGTCGGAACGGCCTCATGAAGACCTCCCTACCCCAAAACGCGTCAGGCCGCGCAGTCCCGGCAGATGGGGTTGCCGTTCTTCTCGCTCGCCAGCTGGCTGCGGTGGTGCACCAGGAAGCAGCTCATGCAGGTGAACTCGTCGGCCTGACGGGGCAGCACCCGGACGGAGAGCTCCTCGTTGCTGAGGTCCGCGCCGGGCAGCTCGAGACCTTCGGCCGCTTCGAACTCGTCGACGTCGACCGAGCTGGTCGACTTCTCGTTCCTGCGGGCCTTCAGTTCCTCGATGCTGTCCTCGTTGAGGTCGTCATCGGTCTTGCGTGGGGTGTCGTAGTCAGTTGCCATGGTGTCGCGGGCCCCCTTTGGGTGTCTGCGGGTATCTCCAGCGCAGGTAACGCGCGGGAAGCCGGACTTGTGCCCGACCCGAGGGCGAGATTTTGCCTTACTTCAAGGCCCGTTACTCAATCGACACCCGACTCGCCCCCCAAAGAGGTGATCCGAGGGCTGTTCGAGCACCTGGGACGGCCGGGCCGGAATACCGTCCCCTTGAGCACTTACCGTGATCATGACCAGCGGAAACCTTGCCGGAGCTGCGGACCTCCGGGCACGCTGCGTCACCGGCGCGGAAATCGTGACGGAGAGCGATCGTCCGGAACCCGCCGCCGAATGGCTTGAATTGTGATGTTCATCACAGTTCTGAAAAGTCCGGACTTACCCGTACAACCTCACCGCCCCAGGGGACCCTTTCCGGCCCCCTCGGCGCCGCTCAGCCGCGCTTCTCGGCAGCGGCCGCACGGCGGGCCAGCAGGGCCGCACGGCGCTCGTCGAAGCGGCTGGCCATGCCGTCCAGGCCGTCCAGGTAGATGCCGAGCTCCTGCTGGGCCGCCAGGCCCTCCGGGCCCAGTCCGGAGACCTCCATGACCTTGAGGTGACGCAGCACCGGCTGCAGCACGTCGTCGTGGTGGATCCGCAGGTTGTAGATCCCGCCGATGGCCATCTGCGCCGCCGCCCGCTCGAAGCCGGGCATCCCGTGGCCGGGCATCCGGAAGCCGGTCACCACGTCGGCGACGGCCCGCATGGCCTGGTCCGGGGCGATCTCCAGGGCGGCCTTGAGCAGGTTGCGATAGAAGACCATGTGCAGGTTCTCGTCGGTGGCGATCCGGGCCAGCATCCGGTCGCAGACCGGGTCGCCGGAGTTGTGCCCGGTGTTGCGGTGCGAGATCCGGGTGGCCAGCTCCTGGAAGGCGACGTAGGCCACGGAGTGCAGCATCGAGTGGTTGTTGTCGGACTCGAAGCCCTCGGCCATGTGCGTCATCCGGGCCCGCTCCAGCGCCACCGGGTCGACCGCGCGGGTGGTGAGCAGGTAGTCGCGCATCACGATGGCGTGCCGGCCCTCCTCGGCCGTCCACTGGTGCACCCAGGTGCCCCAGGCGCCGTCGCGCCCGAACATGGTGGCGATCTCGTGGTGGTAGCTGGGCAGGTTGTCCTCGGTGAGCAGGTTGACCACCAGCGAGATCCGGCCGATCTCGGTGACCGGGGACTGGTCCACGGCCCAGGCCTCGCCGCCCATGATCCCGTCGAAGTCGCGCCCCAGGCTCCACGGCACGTACTCGTGCGGCATCCACTCCTTGGCGACGCCGAGGTGGCGGTTGAGCTCGCGCTCGACCACCTCCTCCAGGGCGTGGAGCAGCTGGGCGTCGCTCCACGTGGCGGAACCGGCGGGGCGGGAGGGGGCGATGGTCACGGATTCCAACTCTCGGTACGGCGTACACCTACGCCTCCGTAGGTTACGCCACCGTAGGTTGAGTCGCCATCCGATGGCAAGGGGGGTCGGCGAGGTGTGAACTGCATAAGGAAAAGCCCCGCCGACCTGGAGAAAGATCGGCGGGACCGGGTGTACGGCCCGCTGCGGCCCTGGCGGCGCGGTCAGCTCCCGGGGATGCGGACCCGCATCAGCAGGCCGCCGTCGGGGCGCGGAGACGCCTCGATGGTGCCTCCGTGCGCCCGGACCACCGAGCGGACGATGCTGAGCCCCAGACCCACGCCCTTGTCGCTGCGGGTCCGCTCCTTGCTCTTCACCCGCCGGAACGGTTCGAAGATGTGCTCCAGCTCATATCCGGGGACGACCGGACCGGTGTTGGCGACTACGATCTCGCCGGCCCCGTCGGCGGTGCCGACCGACACCTCGACCCAGCCGTTCTCCGGCCGGTTGTAGCGCACCGCGTTCTGGATCAGGTTCAGCACGATCCGCTCCAGCAGCACCCCGTTGCCCGGCACCACCACCGGTTCGACGATGCTGGTCAGCCGCACGCCGCGGGTGTTGGCCTCGGCCCTGGTCTGCTCCAGCGCCTGCCGGGCCACCTCGGCCAGGTCCACCGGGCGGCGCTCGATCAGCTCGTTGTCGCTGCGGGCCAGCAGCAGCAGACCCTCCACCAGCTGCTCGCTGCGCTCGTTGGTGGCCAGCAGGGTCTTGCCGAGCTGCTGCAGGTCCGGTGAGGCCTGCGGGTCGGAGAGCTGCACCTCCAGCAGGGTGCGGTTGATCGCCAGCGGGGTGCGCAGCTCGTGCGAGGCGTTGGCGACGAACTTCCGCTGGGACTCGAACGAGCGGTCGAGCCGCTCCAGCATCTCGTCGAAGGTGTCCGCGAGCTCCTTGAGCTCGTCGTCCGGGCCGTCCAGCTCGATCCTGCGGTGCATGTCCGAACTGGCGACCTGGCGGGCGGTCCGGGTGATCCGGCCCAGCGGGCGCAGCACCCGTCCGGCCATGGCGTAGCCGAACACGACGGCCAGGATCAGCAGCGCGATCAGGGCGCTTATCGACTTGAGGATCAGCGTGTGCAGGGCGGTGCTGGTGTGCTGGTGCTGGAGCGAGGCTATGTAGCCGCTCAGGTCGGACCCGCTTATCGGGTTGCCGTTCAGCGTCACCGTGACATCGCCGCTGGTCTTGATGGTCGGCACCTGGGTGGCCAGATTGAACGCCTGGTCCACGAACAGGTACATCACCAGCACCAGGATCAGCCCGGCCAGCAGGAACATCCCGCCGTAGAACATGGTCAGCCGGATCCGCAGGGTGGGGCGGAACGGCAGCAGCGAGGGCTCCGGCTCCAGGACGGGCCAGCCGGCGGGTGCCTTCGGCGGCTGCGGGGCCGGCTTGGCGGACGCGGGGGCGGAGGTGGACGCCGAGGCGGACGCGGAGGTGGTGGCCGGGTCGGGGACGGGCTCGTTCATCGCTCAGACCCGGTAGCCGGAGCCGGGCACGGTGATGATCACCGCGGGCTCGCCGAGCTTGCGGCGCAGCGTCATCACGGTCACCCGGACCACGTTGGTGAACGGGTCGGTGTGCTCGTCCCAGGCCTTCTCCAGCAGCTGCTCGGCCGAGACGACGGCTCCGTTGGCCCGCATCAGCACCTCCAGCACCGCGAACTCCTTGGGCGCCAGGGCCACCGGCTTGCCGTCCCTGAGCACCTCGCGGCGGCCCGGGTCCAGCGAGATCCCCTCCCGCTCCAGGACCGGCGGCAGCGGCGTGGTGGCGCGCCGGCCGAGGGCGCGCACCCGGGCCACCAGTTCGCTGAAGGCGAACGGCTTGGGGAGGTAGTCGTCCGCGCCCAGCTCCAGGCCCTCGACCCGGTCGCTGATGTCGCCGGCCGCGGTCAGCATCAGCACCCGGGTCGGCTGGCCCTCCTCGACGATCTTCCTGAGCACGTCGTCGCCGTGCACCAGCGGCAGGTCGCGGTCCAGCACGACCACGTCGTAGTCGTTCACCGCCACCCGGTCCAGGGCCGCCTGGCCGTCGTAGACCACGTCCACGGCCATGGCCTCCCGCCGGAGGCCGGTGGCGACGGCATCGGCGAGCAACTGCTCGTCCTCGACCACAAGAACCCGCAACGCAGTGGTCCCTTCAAAGAGCACAACCGTGCGACGCCCCAGCCGGGACACCGCTCACACCGTTCCATCCTGCCTGGTACGGCGGTAAAGCAGCAGTAAGCGGGCCCCGAACGGGTCGGCCGACCCTCTCGTGGAGGAATCCACCGGAATCGGAGCCACCCGCTCCAGGGGTGGCAGACGGGCCGGAAAGATCACGGAAAACGGCCCGTAATTCCCAGGATCGGCGAGGTTTCCGGGAGTTCGGGCGTGGGGAGGACGGTCTGTACACCCGCGATCACGCTTGCGCCGCAACGCGAGCTCGCACCCGCCCGTCCGTGCGACCTTCCGCACCGGGCTCCGCCCGGGGTCGCCCGAACAAGAGCAAGGGGGTCTTGCCTCATGGACGCCTTCACCGCCGGCATCCTTCAGCGCATAAGGAACGCCGAGATGGACCTGCACCGCGCCCAGGAGTCGGGGGACGACTTCCTGGCCGAGGTCGAGCAGTCCGAGCTCGACGACCTGCACCGGCTCGCCGCGGAACACGGCATCTCGGTGGCCCAGCCCGAAGCGCACGCCGCCTGACGCTGCGCTTTCCCCTCACACCCCACCCACCACCCACCCTCGCCCACAGACCTCAGATGCCCCGGACAGCAGGACCCGTCCGGGGCGTTTTGGTGTCCGGCTGCGGCGTGTGCATGGCTTGGCGCGCAGTTCCCCGCGCCCCTGGATGGTGCAACTTGCCCACAGTGCGCCAGTTGCAGCCCCCTAGGGGCGCGGGGAACTGCGCGGCCAGCCCTAGTCGTGCCAGGCGCCGAGTTCCTCCAGAAGTTGCTGCAACGGCTCGAAGAGGCCGGACGGGGCCGCTACGGTGAGTTCGGTGGAGGCGGGGTCCCCCGGACGCCCCCCGGTCAGCGCCCCCGCCTCCGTGGCGATCAGGACCCCGGCCGCGTGGTCCCACGGGTTGAGCCCGCGCTCGAAGTAGCCGTCGAGCCGTCCCGCGGCGACGTCGCACAGGTCGATCGCGGCCGAGCCGGCCCGCCGGATGTCCCGCAGCCTGGGCACCAGCTCGCGGACCACCTCGGCCTGCCGGACCCGGCGCTCGCGCAGGTACCCGAAGCCCGTGCCGACCAGTGCCTGACCCATCTCCGGGGCTTCCCCGCAGCGCAGTTGACGGCCGTTCAGGAAGGCCCCGCCGCCCCGCACCGCCTGCACGGTCTCACCGCGCGGCGGCACCTCGACCACGCCGACCAGGGTCCGCCCGTCAAGCTCGGCGGCGATGCTGACCGACCAGGCGGGGAGGCCGTAGAGGTAGTTCACCGTCCCGTCCAGCGGGTCGATCACCCAGCGGACGCCGGTGCTGCCGGCGCGGGAGGCGCCCTCCTCGCCGAGCAGGCCGTCCTCGGGGCGGCGGTCCATGATCAGCTCGGTGATCAGCTTCTCGGCGGCGAGGTCCATCTCGGTGACCACGTCGACCGAGCTGGACTTGGTCGCGGCGACGCCCAGGTCGTCCGGGCGGCCGTCGCGCAGCAGCACCCCGGCCCGGCTCGCGGCCTCCAGGGCCAGGTCGAGGAGTTCGGCCTTCAGCTCGTCCATCAGGTCGTCCATGGTCAGGTCAGTCCGTCCAGTCGGCACCGGCCGCGGCCGGAAGGGGATTGCGGAACGCCGGGCAGCAGTCCGCAGGGCATACGTCGTGGCTCGGGCCCAGCGCGCCCAGCGCGCAGCGCGCCGGGCGCTCACCGCGTGCGCTCGCGGCGCGTTCCAGTACGAGGTCGCGCACGGCCGCGGCGAAGCGCGGGTCCGCGCCGACGGTGCGGGCCCGGGAGACCGGCAGTCCCAGCTCGGCGGCCTTCTCGGCGGCCTGGGTGTCGAGGTCGTAGACGACCTCCATGTGGTCCGAGACGAAGCCGATCGGCACCATCACCACCGCCGGGGCGCCTGCGGTCGCCTGTGACTCCAGGTGGTCGCAGATGTCGGGCTCCAGCCAGGGCGTCTGCGGGGAGCCGCTGCGGCTCTGGTAGACCAGCTCCCACTCCCGCCCGGCCACCCCGGTCTCCTTGGCCACCGCCTCGGCGACCAGCCGCGCCGTCTCCAGGTGCTGCGCCACATAGGCTCCGCCCGGCATCCCCCGCGCCGGATCGTCGGGGGCGCCCGAGGTGTCCGCCAGCGCATTGGGGATGGAGTGGGTGGTGAACGCCAGCCGCGCGCCGTCGCGCACGCCCTCCGGGAGCTCCGCCAGTGCGGCCAGGGTGTTGTCGATCATCGGTTCGACGAAGCCCGGGTGGTTGTAGAAGTTGCGCAGCTTGTCCAGCCGCAGCTCGGCGGCGCCCGGCGCGCCCTCCTCCCGCAGCCGGGTCAGCGCCGCGGCCAGGTTCTCCCGGTACTGGCGGCATCCCGAGTAGTTGGCGTAGGCGCTGGTGGCCAGCACCAGCACCCGGCGCCGGCCGTCGGCCGCCAGCTCGCGCAGGGTGTCCACCAGGTAGGGGGCCCAGTTCCGGTTGCCCCAGTAGACCGGCAGGTCGAGCCCCTGGCCGGCCAGGTCGGCGCGGAGCGCCGCCAGCAGTTCGCGGTTCTGCGCGTTGATCGGGCTGACCCCGCCGAAGAGGAAGTAGTGCTGCCCGACCTCGGCCAGCCGCTCGCGCGGGATGCCGCGGCCCCGGGTCACGTTCTCCAGGAACGGCACCACGTCCTCCGGTCCCTCCGGACCGCCGAAGGAGAGCAGCAGCAGGGCGTCATAGGGACTGGTACGTGCATCGGACATGGGTCCGATCCTGCCACTAGCGGCCCGGTGGTTATTCGATTGACCACCCCCGTAAGCTGTGTAAGTTCCTCATAACCCTTACGGGTCTTTCGCACAGTCAGTTGGAGCACCGTGCTGTCCACCTACCGCCGGATCTTCGACGCCCCCGGGAGCCTGGCCTTCTCCGCCGCCGGCTTCGTCTCCCGCATGCCGTTGTCGATGACCGGCATCGGCGTCGTCACCATGCTCTCGACCCTGCGCGGCGACTACGGTCTGGCCGGGGCGGTCTCGGCGACGCTGGCGCTGTCCGCCGCCGCCCTGGGGCCGCAGGTCTCGCGCCAGGTGGACCGGTACGGGCAGGCCCGGGTGATCCTCCCGGCCACCGGGATCACCGTGGCCGCCATGGGCGTGCTGCTGCTCTGCGCCCGGTTCGACGCGCCGGCCTGGACCCTGTTCGCGGCGGCAGTCCCGGCCGGCTGCATGCCGAGCATGGGGTCGCTGGTCCGGGCCCGCTGGGCGCTGATCTACCGGGGTTCGCCGAACCTGCACACCGCCTACGCCTTCGAGTCGGTGGTGGACGAGATCGTCTTCATCATCGGCCCGATCCTCTCGGTCGGGCTGTGCACCGCGATCTTCCCCGAGGCCGGGCCGCTGGTCGCGACGGTGCTGCTGCTGACCGGGGTACTGCTGTTCGCGGCCCAGCGCGGCACCGAGCCGCCGCTGCACCCGGTCTCGGTGCAGCGCTCCGGATCGGCGCTGCGCACCCCCGGGATGTGGGTGCTGGTGCTGACCTTCGTCGGTGTGGGGACCATCTTCGGCTCGGTGGACGTGGTCACCGTGGCCTTCGCCGACCACCTGCACCACAAGGCGCTCTCCAGCGTCGTGCTGGCGGTATACGCGCTCGGCTCCTGCGTCGCCGGCATCGTCTTCGGCGCGCTGAAACTGCACGGCCCCTTGTCCAGGAGGTTCCTGCTGGGGATCCTCACCATGGCGGTGAGTATGCTGCCCCTCCTATTCGTGAAGAACCTCGTGGCCCTGGCAGCGGCACTGTTCGTCGCCGGGCTGTCCATCTCCCCCACCATGGTCACCACCATGGGGCTGGTGGAACGGATCGTCCCCGCCTCCAAGCTCACCGAGGGGATGACCTGGACCACCACGGGCCTCGCCGTCGGCGTCGCCCTCGGCTCCTCGGCGGCCGGTTGGGTGGTGGACGGGGCGGGCGCGGCGGCCGGTTACTGGGTGACCGTGACGGCCGGCGGCTTCGCCGCAGCCACGGCGTTCCTCGGGTCACGCCGACTCAGGTCGGCACCGGAACAGCAGGAGCGTGCACATGTCGACGACGACCAGCGGCAGCCCCAACCCGGCTAGCCGGGCCGCCAGCAGCGCTGCCCCGGGCGCCTGGAGCAACTGGGCCGGCAACCAGACCGCCCGGCCCCGCCGCACCGTCTCCCCCGCCTCGGTCGAGGAGCTGGCCGCCGCCGTGCGCGCCGCGGCCGAGGACGGGCAGCCGGTCAAGGCCGTCGGCAGCGGACACTCCTTCACCGCCATCGCCGCCACCGACGGCGTCCTGGTGAGCCCGGAGCGGCTGACCAAGGTCCGGGAGATCGACCACAAGGGCGGTACCGTCACCGTCGAGTCGGGCCTGCCGCTGGAGAAGCTCAACGTGCTGCTGGAGCACGCCGGCCTGGCCCTGACCAACATGGGCGACATCATGGTGCAGACCGTCGCCGGCGCGACCAGCACCGGCACCCACGGCACCGGACGCGCCTCGGGCTCGCTGGCGGCCCAGATCAAGGCCCTGGAGATAGTCCTGGCCGACGGCACGGTGACCCGCTGCTCCCCGACCGAGAACGCGGAGCTGTTCGCCGGGGCCCGGCTCGGCCTGGGCGCGCTGGGCGTGGTCAGCGCGATCACCTTCGGGGTGGAGCCGGCCTTCCAACTCACCGCCTTCGAGCAGCCGATGTCCTTCAGCGAGGTGACCGGCCGCTTCGACGAGCTGGTGACCGACAACGAGCACTTCGAGTTCTACTGGTTCCCGCACACCGAGGGCTGCTCCACCAAGCGCAACAACCGCAGCGAGGGCCCCGCGGCTCCGCTGACCCCGTTCCGGAAGTGGCTGGACGACGAGTTCATCTCCAACACCGTCTGGGAGGGCGCCTGCCGGGTCGGCCGCCGCTTCCCCGGCACCATCCCGGGCATCGCGAGGATCGCCAGCAAGGCCTGGTCCGAGCGCACCTACACGGACGTCTCCTACAAGGTGTTCACCAGCCCGCGCCGGGTGCGCTTCGTGGAGATGGAGTACGCGGTGCCGCGCGAGGCCGCGACGACCGTGCTGCGCGAGCTGAAGGCACTGGTGGACCGCTCCGGCTGGAGGATCAGCTTCCCGGTCGAGGTCCGCGTCGCCCCCGCCGACGACCTGTGGATGTCGACCGCGAGCGAGCGCGACACCGCGTACATCGCGGTGCACCTCTACCGGGGGACGACCGACCCCGGCTACTTCACCGAGGTGGAGAAGATCATGACGGCGCACCAGGGCCGCCCGCACTGGGGCAAGCTGCACACCCGCGACGCCGAGTACCTGGCCGGGGTGTACCCGCACTTCGCCGAGTTCACCGCACTGCGCGACAAGGTCGACCCCGAGCGCCGCTTCGGCAACGACTACCTGCGCAGGGTGCTCGGCGCCTGACGCCGGGGCCCGGAGCCCGGGGGCTACGGCGTCGCGGTCGAGGACGCCGTGGCGCCGGCGCCGGCAGCCGGGTCGGCGGTGCCACTGGCAGCGGTCGACGGCGTGGACGACGCCGAGGCCGAGGCGGAGGGGGCGGTGCTGGCGCTCGCCGAGGCGGACGGGGTCGGCGTACTCGCGGCGGCCGAGCTGCTGGGAGTGGCGGACGGATCGGTGCCGGAGCCGGTACCGGTGCTGCCGCCGGACGGCGTCGCCGCTGCCGAGCCGCCCTGGCCGGGGGTCTGTGAGGGGCTCCCGCCGACGCCGTCGGACGACCCGGAACCGCCGGTGCCGCCCCACACGGTGGTGCCCACGGTCTGCCCGGTGGCGAACTCGGTGATCGCGATCGGGGTCATCGCCAGCACGAACACCAGGCCGCTGACCAGGGCGTAGAACTTCCAGGTCCGCTTCCTCGCGGGCTTCCCGCCCTTGTAGACGGTGACCGACTCGTTCTCCGCCGGCGGGGCGACCTGCGCCATCATCCGGGTGTGCTCGCCGCCGGGGTCGAACGGATCGAACTGCGCGGTCGCGGCGGCCCCGTCCTTGTCGAACGCCACCACGGCGTCCGCCCTGCGGGCCGCCGCCCACTCCTCCGGCGTCTGCGCCGCCTCGACCACGGCCGGCACCCGGCTGCGGATCTCCTCGCCGGTCCGGCGGAAGACGTGCTGGAAGACCGCGCTGCCGCAGGTGGCGCCGATGCTGACCACGGCAGCGCCGATGATCGTCCCGGCCACGCCCAGGCTGGACGCAAGGATCGCGGCGCCCACGGCGGCCAGCGCACTGGCCGCCACCTGTATGAGACTCAGATCGAGGGACTTTCGCCCCTTGCTTGCCTGCCTTTGGTCCTGCTCCTGCATTACGCCCCTTTTATGCGCCTTTCTCCAACTTGTACAAGGTACGACCGTTCGAAGGCACGAACAGGTTCCAGCCAGTGCGAAGGTGTGAAGATGATCACCGTCCGCCGGTCGGTCGACCGCCATCGGAGTGGCGACCCTTGAGAATCCCGTGATTCAGGGGAGACTTGGGCAGCGAGCCGCGACACCCGGGACTCACGAATGGAGTAGTGTTCGTGACACCCGACTGCGGGTCACCTCGGCGTGCCGTTCTTGGAATCGATCCCCTCGGGATCAACTCCGGGGGCGGAGGCGGCTTCCGGAGACATTCAGGAGCCAGAGGCTGAGAAAGATTACCGTGCCATACCGGTGAGTCGCGGATAGGGGCCGACGCACCGGGTAACTCTGCAATGTTGTGGTCGGCCGCCCGTCGGCAGGTCACACTCGTTACGGGAGCAGCGACGCAGGTGACGTCGGCAGGCACCACCCGGGAGGTAACCGTGCCCGAACTGCGTGTCGTAGCCGTCAGCAATGACGGCTCACGACTGGTGCTCAAGGCCGCCGACTCGACGGAATACTTCCTTCCGATTGACGAACGGCTGCGCGCCGCCGTGCGCGGCGACCGCCCGCGGCTGGGCCAGATCGACGTCGAGAGCCACCTCCGTCCGCGCGACATCCAGGCCCGGATAAGGGCCGGGGCCAGTGCCGAGGAGGTCGCCCAGCTCGCCGGGATCTCGGTGGAGCGGGTCCGTCGCTTCGAGGGTCCGGTGCTGGCCGAGCGCGCCTTCATGGCCGAGCGCGCCCGCAAGACCTCGGTGCGCCGCCAGGGCGAGAGCACCGGTCCCCAGCTCGGTGACGCGGTCGCCGAGCGGCTGCTGCTGCGCGGCGCCGAGAAGGACAGCCACAGCTGGGACTCCTGGCGCCGCGAGGACAACACCTGGGAGATCGCCCTGGTCTTCCGGGTCGGCGGCCAACCGCAGCAGGCCCGCTGGACCTACGACCCGCCGCGGCGGCTGGTGCAGCCGCTGGACGACGAGGCCCGCTCGCTGATCGGCGAGAGCCCGCAGCGGGTCGAGGAGGAACCGACCTTCCCGTTCAAGCCCAGGATCGCCCGACTCCCCGGAGCCGACCGCGGTATGGGCATGCGCCCGATGGCACCCGAGCGCCCGCCGATGCGGGCGCCGGAACGTCCGGAGCGGCCTCCGGTGGAGGCACCGCAGGCCCCGGCACCGGCCGTGGCGGAGGCCCGGGACTCGCTGACCAGCCTGCTGGACGTGGCCGCACCGCAGCCGGCGCCGCTGGCGGCCGAACCGGTCGAGCCTGCGGCGGAGGCGGCGGAACCCGCCGCGGCGGCGGGCGCGGGGGCCGCGTACGCGGACATCCTGATGCCCCGTGCGGCGGCGCCGCACCGTGATCGGCTGATCGGCAGCACGGACCGTCAGGCCGAGGCGGACGGCGTCCGCCCCGGCCGCAGGGCGGCTGTGCCGAGCTGGGACGAGATCGTCTTCGGCACCCGCCGCAAGAAGCAGGACTGACACGCTTTTGGTTTTTGCCTTTAGGGGCGCGGGGAACTGCGCGACCAGCCCTCTACGGAGGTGCATGGTTGGCAGCGCAGTTCCCCGCGCCCCTTCAGGTCGTCAGTTGCTGGTCTCGACGGGACGGTTGGGGTCCGAGGACCATTCGCTCCAGGAGCCCGGGTACAGGGCCGCGTCGATTCCGGCGAGGCTGAGGGCCAGGATTTCGTGGGCCGCGGTGACGCCGGAGCCGCAGTAGACGGCGATCCCGGCGCCGGGATCGACCCCCAGCGCGGCGAAGCGTTCGGTGAGCTCGGCCGCAGGCCGGAAGCGGCCGTCCGGGAGGAGGTTGTCCGTGGTCGGTGCGCTGATCGCGCCGGGGATGTGGCCCGCCCGCGGGTCGATCGGCTCGGTCTCGCCCCGGTAGCGCTCGCCCGCGCGGGCGTCGAGCAGCCGTCCGGTCCCGGCCAGCACCGCCGCTGCGTCCGCGTCCACGGTGGGCAGCGTGCCCGGCGCGGGGATGAAGTCACCCTTCTCGGCGGGCGGAGCCTCCTGCTGCAGCGGCAGGCCCGCGGCCGTCCACGCGGCCAGGCCGCCGTCCAGTACCCGGACCCTGCTGTGCCCGGCCCAGCGCAGCAGCCACCAGGCCCGGGCCGCCGAAGCCGAGGTCGCGGCGTCGTAGACGACCACCTCGCGGTCGGCGCTCACTCCGGCCGACCGCATGGCCGCACCCAGGACCCCGGGGTCCGGCAGCGGGTGGCGTCCGCCCGGGCCGGCCGGGGCGGCCAGCTCCGAGTCCAGTGCGATGAAGTGCGCCCCGGGAATGTGGCCGGCGGCGTAGTCCTCGGCGCCGGGCGGCGGGGTGCCGGGCTCCCAGCGGCCGAGCTGCCAGCGGACGTCAAGCAGCGCGGGCGGGTGCTCACCGGCGAGCGCGGCGGAGAGTTCGTCGGCGGTGATCAGTGTGGTGGACTCCATGGGGATCATTGTGTCCCGTGGGAGGGGCTGGAGTCGGCCAAAGGTCCGCAGTGTTCAGGACACCGTAAGGACGGTCCGGGGGTGGCGCATTCACGCCCCCGCATTCGAACAGACTGTGTCGGTGTTGCCGAAGGGCAGGACGTCCGGCGACAGCGTTCCGGCGCCCGAGGTCGCCGCGGTCACCCGGCGGATGTGGTGCCGTCGGCACAGCACCTCGTACCCGACCTCGTCGTCATTGGTGGTGACGTCCCCGACCACCACCTGGGCACCCTCTATCACCATCACCCCGCCCACCGTGCGGGCGTTGTGGGTGGCCCGGGAGCCGCACCAGCACAGGGCCTCGACCTGGAGCACCTCGACCCGGTCGGCGAGTTCGATCAGGCGCTGCGAGCCGGGAAAGAGCCTGGTGCGGAAGTCGGTGGTGATGCCGAAGGTGAAGACGTCCACGCCCAGGTCGTCGACGACCCGGGCCAGCTGGTCCACCTGATCGGTGGTGAAGAACTGTGCCTCGTCGCAGATCAGGTAGTCGCAGCGGCCGCCGGCCGACAGTTCGGCGACCACATGGGCGTGGAAGTCCAGGCCGTCGCCGACCTCCACCGCCTGGGTGGCCAGGCCGAGCCGGCTCGACAACGTCGCTGCGCCCGCGCGGTCGTTGCGGGTGAAGATCAGGCCCTGCCGGCCGCGCGCACCGTGGTTGTGGTCCATCTGCAGAGCGAGGGTCGACTTCCCGCAGTCCATCGTTCCGGAGAAGAAGACCAGCTCAGCCATGGGGTGGGAGAAACCTTTCAGTGATTCGGTACGGGGAGGGGGCGGTTCAGCGCCGGACTTCGAGCAGCGGGACCAGCTGTTCGGCCGGGGTCATCGAGCCGTGCAGACCGACCATCGCGGACTCCCCCGGCTCGCGGCGGGTGGCGATCACCGCGATGTCGGCACTGGCGGCGGCGACCACGTCGCCGATCCGCCCGTACACCCGCTCGTCGACCACCGGGCCGAACCAACCGGCGGCGATGGCCTGGTCGCGTCCGGCGATCCACATCCGGTCGCCGAGACGCTCGCGCCACACGGCGAGCAGGTCGGCCTCGGCGCCGGGGTGGGCGTAGAGGTGCCGGGCCCGGCCCTCGCCGCCGAGCAGCAGCAGGCCCGAACGCAGGTCGGGCTCCTCGTCCACGTCGACCCGGTCGGCCGGGGCGACGTCGAGCATGCCGTGGTCCGCGGTGACGTAGAGCGCCGAACGCGGCGGCAGCTGTTCGGCGAGCCGCTGGGCCAGCCGGTCCACGGCCATCAGCTGGCCGCGCCAGGCGTCGGAGTCCACGCCGTAGCGGTGGCCCATGCCGTCGAGCTCGCTGTAGTACGTGTAGACCAGGGTCCGGTCGGCGCTGCCCAGGCACTGGGCGGCCAGGTCCATCCGCTCCTCGCCGGGGAGCATGCCGTGGAAGGCGCCACCGGACAGGGCGACCTCGGTGAGCGGGGTGAACTCGAACTTCGGCGAGGACACCTGGAAGGTCGCCACACCGGCCCGCTCGGCCAGCCGGAACACCGGGGGGTGCGGCTGCCAGGTGCGCGGGCTGACATGCGGCTGCCAGCGCAGCTGGTTCATCAGCCGGCGCTCGCCGGGGATGCGCACCATGTATCCGGCCAGGCCGTGGACGCCCGGGGGCAGCCCGGTGCCGACCGAGGCCAGGCTGGTGGCGGTGGTGGCCGGGAAGCCGGTGGTCATCGGACGGCCGCTGCCGCCCAGGGAGCTGCCGAGCAGCGAGTTGAGGAACGGCGCCTCGGCGGGGTGGGCCCGCAGCTGCTCCCAGCCGAGTCCGTCCACCAGGAACACGCAGACCCGGTCGGCCGGGGCCAGCACCAGGCCGGTGTCCGGGGGGTCCGGGATGCCGAGGCCCTTGGCCAGGGCGGGCAGCAGGTCGCTGAGGGCGCCGCTGCCGTAGGCGGGGACGGGCGCGTCGGCGGGATCGAGTATCGCGGTGGAGGTCATCGGGTCTTTGCTGGGAGGCGGCGGCTGGACGGTGGTGCGCGGGGCGGGCACAGGAACGGCGGGTCAGCCGCCCGCGGCCACCGTGGCCTCGGAGAGGGCGTGCGCGAAGGTGAGCGCCTGGGAGACCGTCTCCGGACCGTCGCCCGCCTCGCTGACCCGCAGTGACAGGTCGTCGGCGGTCGAGGAGCCGGTGTAGCCGTGGTCGGCCTCGCAGTTGGGGTCGCCGCAGGCGGCGGGCTCCAGGTCGATCCGGGAGACGGCGCCCCAACCGATCGTCAGCACCACCTCGCGGGGCAGCTGGCCCCGGGTGTAGGTCTCCGGGTTGGCGACCACGCGGCTGACCACCACGGAGGAGATCCGGTCGATCCGGACGCTCTCGGTGGAGGTGGTCGCGTACGGCACCGGCGAGCTGTCGTCGGCGCCCTGCTCGTCGGTGTGGCTGACGATGAATCGGCTGTCGGTGAGGACCAGCACGGTGACGTGGCGACGGACCTCGTTGGCGTCGAAGGTCGTCTCCTGGTGCACCAGGAAGGCGGTGACGGGCTCGGCTCCGACCGCGGACTCGACGGCCTCGATGACGAGGGTCGGGTAGTAGCCGCTGCGCTCGATCGCGGAGCGCAGCCCCTGGGTGGTGGTCATACCGGTCTTCGCCATACCTCCATCCTGGCACGTACTGCTGACACTGTGCGCCACCGCGCCCGGTCTGTCGGTGCCCGCCGTACGAGCGGGCCGCTACTGGCCGAGGGCCCGCGGGCCGAGGTCGGTACGGGCAGGGAGGTGGGCCAGCCGGACCGAGGCGCCGAGGACGGCGAGACCGTGCGGGGCGACGACCACCGGCTCCAGGGTCAGCGCGGCGACCTCGGGCAGGTCGTCGACCAGCTGGGACACCCGCAGCAGCAGTTCCTCCAGGGCGTCGGTGTCGACCGGTTCGGCACCGCGCCAGCCGAACAGCAGCGGTGCCGCCTTGATCTCCCGGACCAGCCCGGCGACATCGCGGTCGGTGGCGGGGACGAGCCGGTGCGCCAGGTCGCCGAGGAGTTCGGAGGCGGCCCCGGCCAGACCGAAGGAGAGGATGGCGCCGACGGCGGGGTCCACGGTGGCGGAGACGGTGGTGTCCACCCCGCGCGCGGCCATCGGCTGCACCACCAGCCGGGCGTCCGGGCCCAGCAGCGCGGTGGTCTCCCGGTGGGCCCGGCGCAGCTCGGTCTCGTTGGCCAGGTCCAGCCGGACGCTGCCCAGGTCGGGGCGGTGCCGCAGACCGGGGGCGGTGGCCTTGAGGGCGACCGGGTAGCCGAGTTCGGCGGCTGCCGTGACAGCTGACTGCTCGTCGGCGGCCGGGCGGGCGCAGAGCACCCGGATGCCGTAGTGCGCCAGCAGCTCGGCCGAGGCCGTCTCGTCCAGCCGCACCTCGGAGGCGCTGCTCAGCGCGGTGGCGACCTGGCGTCGGGCCGGCGCCTCGGCGACTCCGTCCAGTTCGGGGATGCGGCCGGTGTCGGTGTTGGCCCGGCGCCAGGCGGAGTGGCGGACGGCGTGGGCCAGCGCGCGGACCGCGCGTTCGGGGCGGGGGTAGGCGGGGAGGCCGGGCCGCCCCAGCTCGGGCAGCGCCAGGTGGATCAGCAGCATCGGCTTGCCGGCGGCGGCGGCCCTGGTCGCGGCGGTGGCGAGGGCCTCGGCGACGGGGTCCAGGCCGGGCCCGCCCGCTCCTGGCCGGTCCGCCTCCAGCAGGCCCGAGCCGGGGAACCGGGGCAGCTCGGCGACGCCGATGGGCGGGATGACCACGGCGACCACGACATCGCTGTCGGGCCGGTCGACGGCGGCGGTCAGCCCCGCGGTGAAGTCCTCGGGGGTGGCGCTGGTGGTGAGGTCGACCGGCGGCAGCGGCCGCAGCCCGGCGCTGAGCGCCGCGTCATGGGTGAGCAGCCCGAGCGAGTCGGAGTTGCCGACGATCGCGATCCGGTCGCCGGCCGGCAGCGGCTGGTGGGCCAGCAGGTCGGCGGTGTCGTAGAGCTCGGTGATGGTGTCCACCCGGACCACCCCGGCCTGCTGGAACAGGGTGTCCACGGTGCTGTCGTCGATCCGGGTGACGGCGGCCGCATGGCCCGCCGGGACGCTTCCGGTGTGGCGGCCGCCCTTGATCACCACGATCGGCTTGTCGGCGGCGATCCGGCGGGCGATCCGGCTGAACTTGCGGGGGTTGCCGAAGGACTCCAGGTAGAGCAGGACGACCCGGGTGGCCTCGTCCTCCTCCCAGTACTGCAGCAGGTCGTTGCCGGAGACGTCGGCGCGGTTGCCTGCGGAGGCGAAAGAGGACAGGCCGAGGCCGCGCCGTTGGGCGGCCTCCAGCAGGGCGGCGCCGATGGCGCCGGACTGGCTGAAGACGCCGAGCGGGCCCCGGGCCGGGAGCTGCGGCGAGAGGGAGGCGTTGAGCCGGACCGCGGGGTCGGTGTTGAGCAGCCCGAAGGCGTTGGGACCGATCACCCGCATCCCGGCGGCCCGGGCCTGGCGGACCAGGTCGCGCTGCCGGGCCCGTCCGGTGACGCCGGTCTCGGCGTAGCCAGCGGTCACCACGACCAGACCCAGCACCCCGTGCGCCCCGCACTCGGCGACTACCGCCGGGACCTGGTCGGCGGGGACCGCGATCACCGCGAGGTCCACCGGGTCCGGCAGTTCGGCGAGGCTGCGACGGAGCGGGACGCCGTCCAGCTCGTCGGAGTCGGCGTTGCGGTTGACGGCCTGGACCCGTCCGGTGAAGCCGCTGCCGAGCAGGTTGCGCAGGACGCTGCGGCCGACGCCGCCCGGGCCCCGGCCCGCGCCGATGACCGCAACCGAGCCGGGGGCCAGCAGCCGCTGGACGGACTGGGCCTCGGCGCGGTGCTCGCGGGAGCGCATTACCGCGAGGGACTGCTCGGTGGGCTCCAGGTCCAGCTCGAAGTGCATCACCCCGTCGGCGAAGCTGCGGTGCTGGGTGTAGCCGGCGTCGGTGAAGACCTTGCCCATCTTGCGGTTGTCCGGCAGCACCTCGGCGATGAAGCGGCGGATGCCGCGCTCCCTGGCGACTGCGGCGATGTGCTCCAGCAGCGCGGAGGCGACGCCGCGGCCCTGGTGGGCGTCCTGGACCAGGAAGGCGACCTCGGCGTCGGTCCCGTCCTCGGCCGGGCGGCCGGTCCCGTCGATGCGGTCGAAGCGGACCGTGGCGATGATCTCGTCGCGGACCAGCACCGCCAGGCCGACCCGGTTGACGTAGTCGTGGTGGGTGAATCGGCGCACGTCGCGGTCGGAGAGCCGGGGGTAGGGCGCGAAGAAGCGGAAGTACTTGGAGCGGTCCGAGACCTCGGTGTAGAAGGCGACCAGCCGGCCCGCGTCGTCCGGGGTGAGCGGGCGGATCCGGGCGGTGCCGCCGTCACGCAGCACGATGTCCGCCTCCCAGTGGGCGGGGTAGGAGGGCGGCGCGTCCCCGGCCGGCGGGTCCTGCGTACTGGTCACGGGGTCAGGTTACGGGCTCCCCGGGCCGTCGGCCGCAGGATGCGCGGCGGGATGCGCGACGGCGGACCAGGCGGCAGGGTGGGGAGCAGCGGGGCCGTCCCGCCCGACCGGCGCAGGACCTTCGGCAGGGCCGGGACCTGCCGGGTTCATGCGAGAATGGTCTAGACAACTTGGACCACGAGATCCGGTTCGACCCGAGACTTGCCACCCGAAAGGCAGCGCATCATGGCTGAGCGCCACGTCACCATTGGCTGGGCCGAGGGCCTGCACGCCCGTCCCGCCTCCGTCTTCGTCCGTGCGGCCGGTGCCGTCGGCGTTCCGGTCACCATCTCCAAGGTCGGCGGCACCCCCGTCAACGCCGCCTCGATGCTGGCCCTGCTGGGCCTGGGCGCGCAGGGCGGCGAGGAGGTCGTGCTCGCCTCGGACGCCGAGGGCGCCGACGCCGCGCTGGACCGGATGGCCAAGCTGGTCAGCGAGGGCCTGGACGAGCTGCCCCCCGCCTGAACCGCTCCCGCCCCGGCCGGTCACGCGCCGGCGCCCGCCACGACCGGGGCCGGCCACCGGAAAGCCGCCTCCCCTCGCCCGGGGGGCGGCTTTCCCGCGTGGTGCCCTTGACCCCCGGGGTGCGCTGCTGCGAACGTGCCGCCGAGGGACCGCAGTGCGGCGGGCCCCGGGGAGGGAGTGCACCGTGGCGGACAGCGCCGACCAGGAGTTCGCCTACCAGGAGTTCGCGTACCAGGAGTTCAAGGCCGCGCGGGACCATCTGCTGCGGCACCGCGGCGACCTCGACGGAGCCCGGGACTTCCCCCGTCCCCGCGCGGAGCACTTCAACTGGGCCCTGGACTGGTTCGACCGCGAGGCGGCCGGGAACGACGCCGTCGCCCTCCGGGTGGTCGACCTGGACACCGACGGCGGCGTGCTGCGCGAGACCGCGCTGGGCTTCGCCGAGCTGAGCCGCCGTTCGGACCAGGTGGCCGGCTGGCTCGCCGCCCAGGGCGTCGGCCGCGGCGACCGGGTCCTGCTGCTGCTCGGCAACCGGGTCGCGCTGTGGGAGACCATGCTCGCCGCGATCAAACTCGGCGCCGTGGTCATCCCGGCCAGCACCCTGCTCTCCCCCGAGGACCTCGCCGACCGGGTGGCCCGCGGCGCGGTGCGCTTCGTCGTCGCCGAGGCGGCGCTGGTCGGCGGATTCGCCGCGGTCGACGGCCTGGGCACCGACTGGACCGGGATCACGGTCGACGGACCGGCCGAGCACTGGCTGCGCTACGAGGACGCCTACGCCCACGAGGGCGAGTTCCGGCCGTCCGGGGCCACCCGGGCCGACGACCCGCTGCTGCTCTACTTCACCTCCGGCACCACCAGCAGTCCCAAGCTGGTGCAGCACACCCACCGCTCGTATCCGGTGGGTCACCTCTCCACGATGTACTGGATCGGGCTGCGCCCCGGCGACGTCCACCTCAACGTCTCCTCCCCCGGCTGGGCCAAGCACGCCTGGAGCAACTTCTTCGCGCCGTGGAACGCCGGGGCCGAGATCCTGATCGTCAATCAGCCGCGCTTCGCCGCGCGCCCCCTGCTGGACGCCATGGCACGGCTCGGGGTCACCTCCTTCTGCGCGCCGCCCACGGTGTGGCGGATGCTAGTGTTGGAGGACCTGACGCGGTGGAAGGTGCCGCTGCGCGAGCTGGTCGGGGCCGGCGAGCCGCTGAACCCGGAGATCATCGAACGGGTCCGGGACGCCTGGGGCGTGCTGCTGCGGGACGGCTTCGGCCAGACCGAGACCACCGCGCAGGTGGGCAACCCGCCCGGGATCGAGGTCCGCCCCGGCTCGATGGGACTGCCGCTGCCCGGCTACGAGATCGCCCTGGTCGACCCGCTGACCGGCGTGGTCGTCACCGAGCCCGGTGCCGAGGGCGAGATCTGCCTGCCGCTGGCGAGCGAGCCGCTCGGCCTGATGACGGGCTACCAGGACGACCCGGAGCGGCAGGCCGAGGCCACCGCCGGCGGTTTCTACCACACCGGGGACGTGGCCTTCCGCGAGGCCGACGGCTACGTCACCTACGTCGGCCGAACTGACGACGTGTTCAAGTCGAGCGATTACCGGATCTCGCCGTTCGAGTTGGAGAGCGTGCTGATCGAGCACCCCGCGGTGGCCGAGGCCGCCGTGGTCCCCTCGCCCGACCCGGTGCGGCTGTCGGTGCCCAAGGCCTACCTGGTGACCGCCCCCGGCCACGAACCGGACGCGGAGACCGCGCGCTCCGTCCTGGAGTTCGCCAGGGCCCGGCTGGCCCCCTACAAGCGGGTCCGGCGGCTGGAGTTCGCGGCGCTGCCGAAGACGGTCTCCGGCAAGATCCGCAGGGTCGAACTGCGCGGGCGCGAGCACGATCTGCACGGCGGCCCGGAGGCCCCGGCGCGCGGTCCCGGCCGCGGCACCACCGAGTTCTGGGAGGAGGATTTCCCCCGGGAACAGCCCTGACCTCCGCCCTGTTGTGTTAACAACCGGTGACACAGCGGACGATGACGAATCTGCCACTCGCGCAACCACCCCCCGGCATGGTCTGATACGCCCACGACCCACGCGGCACAGACATTCCATGCCCCTGATGCACGTTCGGTCGCACCCGACCACGGCCATGGCCCCCGCCCTCACGGGCGCTGTGAACCTGTGTCACCACGAAGCCCTTCCACGTCCTGCCGGCCTTCGTCCTGGAGACACCGATTTGAACCACCCGCTGCGCATCTGGCTGAACCGGACCTACGCCGAGAACGCTTTCTTCATCGGCCTGTTGAGAGAGAACCGCGACGACGTCGAGCTGGAGATCCATGCCAGCCACGTCGACGCGGACTCGCCGGTGCTGAGGGCCGCCGACATCTCCTCACTGGAACCGGAACGGCTGTCACCCGCGGCGTACGTGGAGTTCGCCCTGGACTACTGCACCCGGCACGGCATCCAGCTGTTCCTGCCCCGGCTGCACCAGCACGCCGTCGCGACCCGGCGCGAGGACTTCGCCGCCGTGGGCACCACCGTGCTGAGCCCGCCGAGCGAGGCCATCGAGCTGTTCGACGACAAGGCGACGGCGTACGGCAAGCTGGCGGCGGCCGGTCTGCCGGTGCCGCCCTGGTGGCGGGTGCACGACGCGGACGAGCTGATGGCGGCCGTGGAGGAGATAGAGGCCGACGGCGGAAAGCCCTGCCTCAAGCCGGTGAGCGGCGCCGGCGGCGAGGGCTTCCGGGTGCTGTCGCGCAACCCCTTCTCGCTGGACCGGCTCGCCGGCGCGCCCAGCTGGTACGTGCCGCTGGAGCTGGTGGTCAAGGCGCTGGACGACGCGCCGCAGGAACGCCCGGTGGACTGGCTGGTGATGCCGCACCTGGCCGGCCCCGAGGTGTCGGTGGACTGCCTGGCCGACCGTGACGGCCGGCTGCGCAGCGCGGTCGGCCGCAGCAAGGAGGGCCGCCGGCGCGGGTTCACCCTGGACCCGGCCTACCTGGAACCCACCGAACTGCTGGTGGAGACCTTCGGGCTGGCCTATCTGACCAATGTTCAGTTCCGGCACCACAACGGCGTCCCGATGCTGCTGGACATCAACACCCGGCCCTCCGGCGGCCTGCACCAGCTGTCCCGGTGCGGGGTGAACTTCCCCTGGGCGGCGATGCAGCTGGCGCTGGGCCAGGAGCCGACCAACATCTCCGTCGGCCCGTCATCACTGGGCGAGGACTACACCCTGATATCGACGCCCTACCCGGCGCTGGCCCGGCAGCTGCCGATCCCGGCCCCGCGGCTCCCCTACGCCGAGGAGGCCACCGGTCAGGGACCGCGACCGGCCCAGGGCCCGGTCACCCAGGTCACCGGGATCATCGCGGAATCGGTGTGAGCAGCCCCACCCAACGCCGGCTGACACCGGAGCGGGCGGCGGACCTGGTGCGGCGCTCGCTCGGTCCGGACCGCCGGGTGACCGGGGCGTCCCCGCTGAGCGGCGGCGGCTTCGCCGCGGTCTGGCGGGTCGACCTGGACGACGGCAGCGCCGTGGTGCTCAAGACCGCACCTCCGGCCGGTGCGGTGCTGCTCCGCTACGAACAGGGGCTGCTGGCCGCGGAGGCGGAGTACTTCCGGCTGGTGCGGCACCAACTGGCCGGTGCCCCGGTCCCGGAGGTGCTGCACCTGGGCACCGACCGGGACCACTGCGACGGCGACTGGCTGGTGATGTCGCTGCTGCCGGGCACACCGCTCAGCGTGCTCCGCGACGGACCGGTCGCCGACGGCGCCGTCCGCTACGAACTGGGCCGGGTCCTGGCCCGGTTGCACACCCTGGACGGCCCCTTCTTCGGCTACCCCGGCGAGGGCCGCCGCTCCGCACCGACCTGGCGGGCCGCGTTCCTCGGGATCATCGACGACCTGCTCGACGATGCGGACCGGCTGGGCTCCGAACTCCCGGTGCCGGCGGCCGGGATCCGACGGACCATCAGCGCGGCCTCCGGCGTCCTGGACGAGGTGAAGCGGCCCACCCCGGTCCACTTCGACCTGTGGGACGGCAATGTCCTCGCCGAACCACGCCTGGACGGCACCGGCCTGCGGCTGTCCGGACTGGTGGACGGGGAGCGCTGGCTCTACGGCGACCCGCTGGTGGACTTCGTCTCACCGGTGCTCTTCGGCGCCATCGAGGAGGAGGACGGCCACCCGCTGCTGCGCGGCTACGCCTCGGTCGCCTCGGTCGCCGCGGAGCAGGGCGACTGGACCTGGGAGCCGGGGGCCGTGGCCCGGGTCCGGCTCTACCGGGCCTGGCTCTACCTGGTGATGAACGTGGAGATACCGACCCGGGGGCCGATGGCGTCCGAACACCGCACCGGCCTGGCCGGGCTACTGAAGAAGGCGCTGGACGCGGTCGCCGAATCCTCGGGCTGACACCGCGTCCAACGGCACGTTCTCCGGCGTTGCGGCGCCGTCAGTGCCCTCGGGCGATCCACTCCCCCAGCGACGGGGCCTCGGCGCCGATGGTGGTGCTGTCGCCGTGGCCGGTGCGGACCACCGTCTGCGGCGGCAGCGTCAGCAGCCGGTCCCGGATCGAGTCGATGATGGTCGGGAAGTGCGAGTAGGAGCGTCCGGTGGCACCCGGGCCGCCGTGGAACAGGGTGTCCCCGGAGAACAGCGTGCCCAGCTCCTCGCCGTACAGGCAGACCGCGCCGGGACTGTGGCCGGGGGTGTGCAGCACGGTGAGGGCGGTGCCGGCCACCTCGATCCGCTGTCCGTCCGTCAGGGTGCCGTCCGGAGCGCGGTCCGGATGCGTCTGCTTCCACAGCGGGAGGTCGTCCGGGTGCAGCAGGATCGGCGCACCGGTGCGCGCCGCCAGGGCCGGAGCGGCGTCGACGTGGTCGTTGTGGGCATGGCTGCAGACGATCGCCAGCAGCCGCCGCTGCCCCAGCGCCGCGGCGATGGCCTCGGCGTCGTGCGCCGCGTCGATCACCACCGCCTCGCTGTCGTCGCCGACGATCCAGACGTTGTTGTCGACCTCCCAACTGCCGCCGTCGAGGTCGAAGGTGCCGGAGGTGACCAGGTGCTCGATCCTGGCGGTGCGGCCGGCCATCAGAAGACCACCACCGAGCGCAGCACCTCGCCCTTCTGCATCCGGGCGAACGCCTCCTCCACGCCGTCCAGCGGGATCGTCTCGGAGACGAAGGCGTCCAGGTCCAGCCGTCCCTGCAGATAGAGGTCGATCAGCATCGGGAAGTCCCGGCTGGGCAGGCAGTCGCCGTACCAGGAGGACTTCAGCGAGCCGCCGCGGCCGAAGACGTCCAGCAGCGGCAGCTCCAGCGTCATCTCCGGGGTGGGCACCCCGACCAGGACCACCGTGCCGGCCAGGTCCCGGGCGTAGAAGGCCTGCTTGTAGGTCTCCGGACGGCCGACCGCCTCGATGACCACATCGGCGCCGTTGCCGCCGGTCAGCTCGCGGACCGCCTCCACCGGGTCCGTGCTGCGGGAGTTGACGGAGTGGGTGGCGCCCAGCCGCAGCGCCGTGGCCAGCTTGTTGTCGTCGATGTCCACCGCGATGATCCGCGCCGCCCCCGCCAGCCGGGCGCCCATCACCGCCGCGTTGCCGACCCCGCCGCAGCCGATGACCGCGACGGTGTCCCCGCGCGACACGTTCCCGGTGTTCATCGCCGCGCCCAGACCTGCCATCACCCCGCAGCCCAGCAGCCCGGCCGCGGCCGGCGAGGCGGCCGGATCCACCTTGGTGCACTGGCCGGCCGCGACCAGGGTCTTCTCCACGAAGGCCCCGATCCCCAGGGCCGGGGACAGCTCCGTGCCGTCCTCCAGCGTCATCTTCTGCCCGGCGTTGTGCGTGTTGAAGCAGTACTGCGGCCGCCCGCGCCGACAGGCACGGCACTGGCCGCAGACCGCACGCCAGTTGAGGATCACGAAATCCCCGGGCGCCACCTCGGTGACGCCCGCGCCCACGGTCTCCACGATCCCGGCGGCCTCATGCCCCAGCAGGAACGGGAAGTCGTCGTTGATGCCCCCCTCGCGGTAGTGCAGATCGGTGTGGCACACACCGCAGGCCTGCACCCGCACCACGGCCTCGCCCGGCCCTGGGTCGGGCACGACCACGGTCTCGATCCGGACCGGTGCGCCCTTGCCCGGGGCGATCACTCCGCGTACACGCTGGGGCATGGTGCTGACTCCCTCTGTCGTCTTCGGCAGTACCGCTGCAGGGTGCGGCCGGAAGAACCCGCCAGGATGGGTCCTCCCGGCCGCACCCCCACCCTGCCCGATACACCTGTCAACGCACCATCGCTGCGGCTCGTTACAATGCCCCGCGCCGTTGCTGGTGACGGCGCCCGACCGAAAGGGGCCGCAGCGTGCGCGCATCGCTACCCGCCGTCAGGGCACTCGCGCTGCTCCTCTGCTTCTACCTGATCACCGTCGGTGCACTGGCCGCGATCGTGGGCCTGGACATCGGACTGACCGCCGCGTCGAACCACCAGGGCGGCCTGGCTCTGGTGGAGACCTGGGGAGTCAGCCTGGTACTGGCGTATCCGCTGGTCCGCGGCCTGCTCGTGGGACTCTCCGGCAGTCGCACGCGCCGGTCCGGAGTACGGGTCCGACCCGGGGACCAGCCACGGCTCTGGCAGCGGGTCGAACGGACGGCGCAGGCGATGGGCGTCCGACCGCCCGCCGAGATCTGGCTGGTCGACCACCCCCAGGCCGCGGTGTCACAGGACTCCCGGCTGCTGGGCCTCGTCCCGGGACGGCGGCGGATGGTCCTCGGGCTGCCCCTGCTGCACGGTCTGACCGCCTCCGAACTCGACGCGGTGGTCGCCCACGAGCTGGGCCACTTCGCCCACGGCGACACCCGGCTGAGCGCGCTGACCACCCGAAACCGCGCGGGCCTGCAGCAGGTCCTCAGCCGATACAGCAGCGAGGACGGCGGCCCGGGCCAGTGGCTCAACGGGGTCTTCGCCGGCTACGCCCGCTTCTGCCTGCGCAGCAGCCAGGCCACCGCCCGCCGACAGGAACTCGCCGCCGACACCGCGGCCGCACGGTTCGCGGGCCCGGACGCCCTGATCGGCACGCTGCGGGCGACGGTGACCATGACCCGGGCGCACCACGGCTACCTGAGCGGATTCCGGGACATCGGCAGGGAGCTGGGACTGGCTCCGCAGGCGGACCAGGTCTACCCGGGTTTCCAGGCCTTTCTGCAGAGCGGCTCCTGGCGGCAGGAGCAGGACCGGCTGACGGACGATCCGCCCGGGGCACGGCAGTCGCCCTACGACTCCCACCCGCCCATGGCCGAACGCATCGAGCGGCTGCGGCAGCTGCCCGCGCGCGATGCGTGCGCTGCGGACCCCACCCCCGCCCACACCCTGCTGGACCGCCCCACCGAGACCTGCGCCATGGTCGTCGCCTCCCGCCCCGGCGCGGCCGACCAGCGCGAGGTCGACTGGGACACCCTGGCGGCCGCCGCCGGCCGCGCCGAGCTGGACCGGGAGACCGCGGGCCTCCGCGACGCCGCCAGAGCCATCCTGCGACGCCGACCGGACCAGCTGCCGGCGCTCCTCGACGCCGTCGACGAGGGGCGCTGGAAGGAGATCGCCGACTGGATGCCCCGCGAGGGCATGTCCCGCACCGTCAGCTCCGACGCCGGCCGCTCGATGACCGAGTCCGCCGCAGCCGACGCCCTCTACTCCTGGGCCCTGACCACCCTGGTCGACCAGGGCCGGGGCCGCTGGCTGCTCAACTGGGACCAGGGCCACCACCTCGACCTCGACCCCGGCCTGGACGCAACCCTCGGCCCCGCCCTGGACACCGCCCTCGATCCCGGAGCCCGGGACACCACACCCCTCCGCCGGCTCCTCCGTCTCGACCAGCAGGTCAGCCCTTGACGCAGACGACCTGCTTGAGCTGGGCGACGACCTCGACCAGGTCGGTCTGCTGGGCCATCACCTTCTCGATCGGCTTGTACGCGCCCGGGATCTCGTCCACGACGCCGGAGTCCTTGCGGCACTCCACGCCCCGGGTCTGCTCCTCCAGGTCCCGCACGCCGAACTTCCGCTTGGCCGCCGACCGGCTCATCTTCCGGCCTGCGCCGTGCGAGGCCGAGTTGAAGGCGCTGTCGTTGCCCAGGCCCTTGACGATGTAGGACCCCGTTCCCATCGAGCCCGGGATGATGCCGAAGTCCCCCGAGCCGGCCCGGATCGCTCCCTTACGGGTGACCAGCAGGTCCTGGCCGTCGTACCGCTCCTCGCTGACGTAGTTGTGGTGGCAGCTGATCACCTGGTCGAAGGCGACCTTCGCCTTGGGGAACTCCTTGCGGACGACGTCCTGGAACAGCGCCATCATCACCGCACGGTTGTGCTTGGCGTACTCCTGTGCCCAGAACAGGTCCTCGCGGTAGGCCCGCATCTGCGGTGTGTCCGCGATGAAGACCGCGAGGTCGCGGTCGACCAGGCCCTGGTTGTGGGGCAGGCCGTGGGCGATGCCCATGTGGTGCTCCGCCAGTTCCTTGCCGATGTTGCGCGAGCCGGAGTGCAGCATCAGCCAGACCGCGCCGGACTTGTCCGTGCAGACCTCGATGAAGTGGTTGCCCGACCCGAGCGTGCCCATCTGCTGCATCGCCCGCTCTCGACGCCACTTGACCGCGTCCGCGACGCCGTCGAAGCGGGTCCAGAAGTCGTCCCAGCCGCTGGTCGGGAAGGCGTGCAGCTTGCGCGGGTCGACCGGGTCGGAGTGCAGGCCGCGGCCGACCGGGATGGTCCGCTCGATGGCCGAGCGCAGCCGGCCGAGGTTGTCGGGCAGGTCGCGGGCGGTGAGCGAGGTCTTGACCGCGCTCATCCCGCAGCCGATGTCGACGCCGACCGCGGCCGGGCAGACCGCGCCCTTCATGGCGATGACGGAGCCCACGGTGGCGCCCTTGCCGAGGTGCACGTCCGGCATCACGGCGAGGCCGGCGATCCAGGGCAGCGAGGAGATGTTCCGCAGCTGCTGCATGGCCTGGCCCTCGACGGTGGCCGGGTCCGTCCACATCCGGATCGGGACCCGGACGCCCGGTACTTCGGTGTACGACATGCTTGATCGACCTCCGCGGTCGGGGAGAGTTGAGACTACGTCAGAAGTGCGTCCGGACACGGACGCAGAGATGTACCGGCTAGCGCCTGGTACAGGCAGTGGAGGGGCGTCGCCCGGGGGAGGAGCAGGCGCTGAAACGCCCGCGGATCGACTCGACCCACATGGTGACCGCCTCCTCCCCACTGCCCACGGACCGGCGGTGGTGCCGGTCGCATGCACCATCTAGCCATGGCCGACCGCGGCGGCGCAAAGGGATATCGGGGCAGGCGGGAACGCAGCGGCCCCCGCCTCGAAGGAACGAGGCGGGGGCCGCTGCGTGGTTACTGAGTGTGCGTCAGTGCGCGATCACCGGGATGGAGGCCTCGCCGATCTCCTCGCCCGCGCCACCGGCCGGCGGGGCGACGGCGTCGCGCCCGGCGGTCACCAGGGTGGCGACGATGGCGGCCGAGACGAGCAGGATGCCGACGGCGAACCAGATCGCCATCACGTAGCCGTGCACCTGCGCCTGGGCGATCAGCCCCGGGGTGGTCGCGTGGTGCGACTTCCCCCAGCTGGTGGTGGCGTTGACGGCGATGGTGCTCAGCAGCGCCGTACCGATGGAGCCGCCGATCTGCTGCGAGGTGTTGATCATCGCCGAGGCGACGCCGGCGTCGCGCGGGGCGATCCGGTAGGTGGCCAGGCTCATGGCGGGCATGAACGCGGTACCCATGCCCAGACCCAGCAGCAGGAAGCCGGGGAGCAGCGTCCCGGCGTAGGAGCTGTTGACCGAGAGCTGGGTGAGGATCAGCATGCCGATGGCCGCGACCACGAAGCCGGGGCCCATCAGCAGCCGGGCCGGGACCCGGTTCATCAGGCGGGCGCCGATCTGGGTCGACCCGATGATCATGCCCGCGATCATCGGCAGGAACGCCACGCCGGTCATGACCGGCGAGTAGTTCTTGACCAGCTGCAGGTAGTACGTGAGGAAGAGGAACAGGCCGAACATGCCGATCACGGCCAGGCCCAGCGAGAGGTAGACGCCACCGCGGTTGCGGTCGGTGATGACCCGGAGCGGCAGCAGCGGTGCCTTGACCTTGCCCTCGACCACGACGAAGGCGGCGAGCAGCACGGCGGAGGCGATGAACATGCCGATGGTGATCGGGGCGCCCCAGCCGTCGCCGGGGGTGGAGGCCTTGGTGAAGCCGTACACCAGGGCGACCAGACCGGTGGTGGCGAGCAGCACGCCGGGGATGTCGAGGCGGTCGCGGTTGCGGCCCTCCTCGCGCTCGTGGATGTACAGGGCCGCGCCGACTGCCGCGACGATCGCGAAGGCGATGTTCACGAACAGGGCCCAGCGCCAGTTGACGTACTGGGTGAGCACACCGCCGAGGATCAGACCGACGGCGCCACCGGCGCCGGCGATGGCACCGAAGATGCCGAACGCCTGTGCGCGCTCCTTGGCCTCGGTGAAGGTGACCGCCAGCAGCGACAGGGCCGCGGGGGCCAGCAGTGCGCCGAAGACGCCCTGCAGGGCGCGGGCGCCGAGCAGCATGCCCTCGTTGACGGCGGCGCCGCCCAGGGCCGAGGCGGCGGCGAAGCCGATCAGGCCGAGGATGAAGGCGCGCTTGCGGCCCCAGAGGTCCGAGATGCGTCCGCCGAAGAGCAGCAGGCCACCGAAGGCGAGACTGTAGGCGGTGATCACCCACTGGCGGTTGGCGTCCGAGATGTGCAGGGACGCCTGGGCGTGCGGCAGGGCGATGTTCACGACGGTGGCGTCGAGCACCACCATCAGCTGGGCGATGGCTATGAAGGCGAGCGCCTTCCAGCGCTGTGGATCGGGTTCGAGCGCGACGGGCTGAGCCGTCTGATCTGTCTTGGACATGACTTTTCCCATGGCTGTGTAGGCATGTGTGAACTAGGGCCGGCACGCGGTGGTCGCGTGCCCGAGATCCGCCGCCGAGGTGCCGGCGGTTGTTGGTGCGATTCGGCTCAGCGAGTGGTCATTGCTGCGGGCCCGTCGGCACGGCGCACTGGCCGCGGAGGTCCTGCAGGGTGGCGGGCTGTCCCGGGAGGACGGAGCGCTGCGGTGCGCGCAGTCCGTCCAGGACCAGCTGGATGTACCGGTGGACGAATTGGACGTGCAGGAGGGGTGTCGTTCCCGGGAGCGGCCGGGCGATCTGCGAGGCCAGGATCATGACGTCGCCGGGGGCGACGTCGGTACGCAGCGTGCCGTCCGCCTGGGCTTCGTCGAAGAGCCGTTCGACCACGTTGTCGAGGCGGTTGCGGGCGGCCAGCAGCTCGGGGTCGTCGACGTCCATCCACTCCGAGAACATCGGGCAGAGGGCGCCGACCTTCCATTCCACCGCACCGTGGACGATCGCCTCGAGTGCCGCGAAGGCGTCGGGGGCCTCGGCGGCGATCGTCTCCGCCTCCTTGGCCATGGTGCCGAAGACGGACAGGACGACACTGCGGGCGAGTTCGCGCCGGTCGGGGAAGTGCCGGTAGAGCGTGGCATTGCCGATGCCTGCCCTGCGGGCGATCTCGTCCAGCGGCACGTCCGCCCCGAACTCGACGAACGCCTCCTGCGCCGCGGCGACGATGCGCTCGCGGTTGCGGGTGGCGTCCGCACGCAGGCGCGGGGTGCCGGGCTTGACGGCGGTCTGGCTGACCATGGTGGCGCTCCTCTACCTGCTCCGGGTCCTGGCGGACGACGGTCAACAACCGGGGATTTCCTCCCCGCTTCATTCAGTCAATCAGCTAAACGGGGAGGAGCTCCCCGGAAATCCCGCTATCGGGTGTGACCTGAGTCACATTCACAGCTGTCTCATATATCGATCGCTGGGTCCGCCAGTCGGACGGTAGGGTGCAGCCGACTCGGGAGGTCCAGACCAGTGACGGCAGAGGCGGCGGCAGCGGCGACGGAAGAGGCCACGGCGCAGGCGGGGACGCCCGAAGGGGTGGGCGGCGCGCTGACCCGGATCGGACGGGTGCTGCGGCGCCGTGACTTCCGCTGGTGGTTCGGCAGCCAGGTGCTCGGCGCCTCGGGAGCGGCGACCCAGGCCGTCGCCCTCTCCTGGGTGGTGCTGCAGAACACCGGCAACGCCTTCTGGCTCAGTGTGGTGACCGTGTGCACCTGGGGACCGATGCTGGCGCTCAGCCCCTGGGCCGGCGCCCTGGTCGACCGCCACGACCGCCGCCAGGTCCTGCTGGTGACGCAGTCACTGCTGCTGGTCAGCAGCCTGACCCTGGGCGTGCTGGCCGCCACCACCCGGTTGCCGCTGTGGCTGATGCTGGGCATGTCGCTGCTGGCCGGATCGGTCGGCGCGGTGGACGGCCCGGCCCGGCAGGTCTACATCGTGGACCTGGTCGGCCGGGAGGGGGTCGCCAGCGCGATCGGGCTGTGGGAGGTCGTGATCAACTCCTCCCGGGTGCTGGGACCGGCCTTCGGCGGCCTGCTGCTGGCCACCAGCGGTGCGGCCGGCTGCTTCCTGGCCAACGCCCTGACCTTCCTCGGCCCGCTCTTCGTGCTGTGGCGGCTGCAGCCCCAGTCCCACGAGAAGCTGGTGCGACCGCCGAAGCAGCCCCGGGCGATCCGCTCCGGCCTGCGCTACGCCTGGCGCACCCCGGTGGTCCGGGCCTGCCTGCCGATGGCCGCCGCCAGCGGCATGCTGTTCACCATGGGCATCGCGCTCACCCCGCTGGCCACCAGGTCACTGCACCTGGGCGGCGGCGGATACGGGGCGCTGATGGCCATGTTCGGGGTCGGCGCGCTGCCCGGGGCCCTGCTGGCGGCAGGCACCAGCGCCCCCAGCGGCGCCCGGGTGCGGACGCTCTGCGTGGCCACCGGGGTGTGCGTGCTGCTGGTCGCCTGGTCCCCCACCCTGGTGCTGACCTTCGCCGCGATGGCGCTGACCGGCTTCGCCTCGATCTGGTTCATCGCCACCGCCAACACCCTGGTGCAGCTGCGCACCGAACCGGGGATGCTGGGCCGCGTGATGGGCCTGTGGAGCATGGCGCTGCCGGGAACCACCACCCTGACCGGCTTCCTGATCTCCGGCATCGGCGAGAGCCTCGGCGCCCGGGCCGGCTTCTCCTGCTCGGGCGTGGCCCTGCTGCTCTCCGCCCTGCTCGGCTGGCGCGCCCTCGCCGACCGCGGCTGAGCCGGACCCGCCGCCGCGGTTCGGCGGCGGGTCCGGACCGGCTCGCGGACCGACCGGCCTCGCGAGCCCGCCGGCTGCGGGTCAGCTGTGCACGACGGTGACCTCGCCCAGGCCGAGGTCCTTGAGCGGCCCGGCGATTGACGCCGCGTCACCCACGAGTACGGTGACCAGCCGGTCCGGCGGGAAGGCCGCCACCACGGCGGCGGTGGCCTCGGCCGTGGTGGTCTCCGCGAGACGGCGGTAGACCTGCGCCTGGTAGTCGTCGGGCAGGCCCTGCTCCACCTGGTCGGCCAGGGTGGAGCAGACCGCCGAGGCGGTCTCGTAGCGCAGCGGGGCGACGCCGACCAGGTTCTGCACGGCGACGTCGCGCTCCTCGTCGGTGAGCCCCTCGGCGGCGAGGGTGCGCAGGATGGTCCAGGTGTCGGCGAGCGCGGGGACCGTGGAGTCGGTGTCCACCGAGCCCGAGATCGCCAGCATGGCCCGGCCGGTGCCGTCCGCCGCCGAGCGCAGCGGCTGGGCGAAGGACCGCACCCCGTAGGTGTAGCCCTTCTCCTCGCGCAGGACCCGGTCCAGCCGCGAGGTGAGGGTGCCGCCGAGGCAGTAGGTGCCGATGGTCTGCGCCGCCCACGAGGGGTCGTGCCGGTCCGGGCCGATCCGGCCGATCAGCAGCTGGGTCTGCACCGATCCGGGCCGGTCCACGATGATCACCCGGCCGCTGTCGTCCGCGGTGACCGGCTGCGGGAGCGAGGGGGTGCCGGCGTCGCCGGTCCAGGCGCCGAGGGTCTCGGCGAGGACCGCGTCGAAGTCGACGGCCGCGAAGTCGCCGACGATGACGGCGGTCGCGGTGGCCGGGCGGACGTGCGCGGCGTAGAAGGCCGCGACGGCGTCCCGGTCGATGCCCTTGACGGTGTCCGCGGTGCCGGCGCGCGGCCGGGAGATCCGGTCCGCCGCGTCGAACAGGCTTCCGTACAGCGCGAAGGCGGCCCGGCGGCCGGGGTTGGCCAGCTCGTGCACGATCTCGTCCAGGCGGTTGGCGACCACCCGCTCGATCTCGTCGGCCGGCAGCGCGGGGGCACGGACCGCCTCGGCGAGCAGGGTGAGGCCGCGCTCCAGGCGGGAGGCCGGGACCTCCAGCGAGAGCCGCAGGCTGGTGTGGTCGGCGTGGGCGTCCAGGGTGGCCCCGGCGCGCTCCAGCTCACCGGCGAACTCCTCGGCGCTGAGGCTCTCGGTGCCCTCGGAGAACGAGCGGGCGAGGATGGTGGCGACGCCGTCGAGGCCGGCCGGCTCCGCCGACAGCGGGGCGTCCAGCAGCAGGTCGACGGCGACCAGCTGCTGTCCCGGCCGGTCGCAGCGCAGCACGGTCAGGCCGTTGGGCAGGGTGCTGCGGGTCGGCGCGGGGAACGCCCAGGGGGTGGCCTCGCCCGGCTCGGGGCGCGGGTGGAACGTCATGGTGGGCGCGATGGTCATGCGGTCACGTCCTCGGCGGCGTCGTTCTCGGTGGAGTCGCTGTCGGTGGAGTCGCTGTCGGCGAGTTCGTCCTCGGCCGGTTCGTAGGTCAGCACGGCCCGGTTCTCCGGCGTCAGATACCGGGCGGCGACGGCCCGGACCTCCTCGGCGGTGATGTCCAGGACCTTGGCCAACGCGGTGTTCAGCAGCTTGGGGTCGCCGAACAGCACCGCGTAGCGGCACAGTTCGTCGGCGCGTCCGTGGACCGTGTCCAGGCTGTCCAGCCACTCGCGCTCGACCTGCGCCTGGGCGCGCTCCAGTTCCTGCGGCGTCGGGCCCTCGGCCGCGAAGCGGGCGAGCTCCTCGTCCACGGCCGCCTCGACGTCCGCGATGGAGGCCTCGCCGGAGGTCTTGGCGTCCAGCCAGCCCAGCGAGGGGGCGCCGGACAGCCGCAGCAGTCCGAAGCCGGCGGTGACGGCGGTGCGGTCGCGGCGGACCAGCCGGTTGTACAGCCGGCTGGACTCGCCGGAGCCGAGCACGGTCAGCGCGAGGTCGGCGGCGTCGGCCTCGCGGGTGCCGTCCAGCGGCAGCAGGTAGGCGGCCATCAGCGCCTGCGAGGGCACCTCCTCGACCAGGTGCTGGCGCAGCACCGCTCCGGGCTCCCGGCTGACGGTGCGTCCGTCGCGCGGCGGGCGCTTGCCGTCGTGCGCGGGGATGCTGCCGAAGTACTTCTCGATCCAGGCGAGAGTCTGCTCCGGGTCGATGTCGCCCACCACGGACAGCACCGCGTTGTTCGGCGCGTAGTACGTCCTGAAGAAGTCCTGGGCGTCGGTCAGCGTGGCCGCGTCCAGATCCGCCATCGAGCCGATGGGGGTGTGGTGGTAGGGGTGGCCGTCCGGGAAGGCCATGCCGACCAGGCGTTCGAAGGCGGTTCCGTAGGGCACGTTGTCGTAGCGCTGGCGGCGCTCGTTCTTGACCACCGCGCGCTGGTTGTCCAGTCCGGTCAGGTCCAGCGCGGAGAGCAGCGAGCCCATCCGGTCGGCCTCCAGCCACAGGGCCAGCTCCACCTGGTGCGCGGGCATGGTCTCGAAGTAGTTGGTGCGCTCGAAGCTGGTGGTGCCGTTGAGAGAGCCGCCGGCGCCCTGGACCAGCTCGAAGTGGCCGTTGCCGGGGACGGACGCGGAGCCCTGGAACATCAGGTGCTCGAACAGGTGCGCAAGTCCGGTGCGGCCGGCGACCTCGTGCCTGGAGCCGACGTCGTACCAGAGGCACACGGCGGCGACCGGGGTGAGATGGTCCTCGGAGAGCACCACCCGTAGCCCGTTGGCCAGGGTGTGTTCCATGATGACGAATCCGTCGGTGGTGCTGGGGGCCGTGTTGGCCATCCGCTCCTCGTCCTTCCGGTCGCTGTCTTGCTCGGGGGGTCCATTGTGGTCCAACGCGGGCGGGCTCCGAAGTGTGCTCGTGTTCGCTGCGAGCGTGGCGGGTGCGGAGCACGACGCCGGCCCCCGAACGATCGGAGCCGCTGCGAGCGTGGCCTCTGCGCGGCGCTGTCGGCACCAGGGTCCACAATGGGGTCTGCCCGTACCGGAACAGAACTAGCAATTGGCAAGGGAGCCCCGCCGCGAT
This sequence comes from Streptacidiphilus jeojiense, assembly GCF_000719095.1. Taxonomy (GTDB): domain Bacteria; phylum Actinomycetota; class Actinomycetes; order Streptomycetales; family Streptomycetaceae; genus Streptacidiphilus; species Streptacidiphilus jeojiensis. Next base: position 172,836 of record NZ_JOEH01000019.1, read on the forward strand.
GGCCCGCCGCAGTTCGCAGACCCCACCGCCCGAGGATTTCGAGGAGCGGATCCTCGACATCGATGTCGTGGACGAGATGCAGGGCTCCTTCCTGGAGTACGCCTACTCCGTGATCTACTCGCGCGCCCTTCCCGACGCGCGGGACGGACTCAAGCCCGTGCACCGCCGGGTGCTCTACCAGGCCAACGAGATGGGCCTGCGCCCGGACCGCTCCCATGTGAAGAGCGCCCGCGTGGTCGGCGAGGTGATGGGCCGGCTGCACCCGCACGGTGACGCCTCCATCTACGACACCCTGGTGCGGATGGCCCAGCCGTTCTCCATGCGGCTGCCGCTGATCGACGGTCACGGCAACTTCGGCTCGCTCGGCAACGACGACCCGCCGGCCGCGATGCGCTACACCGAGTCCCGGCTGACCGCCGCCTCGATGGCGATGGTGGAGTCGATCGACGAGGACACCGTCGACTTCAGCCCCAACTACGACGGCAGCGAGCAGGAGCCCGGCGTCCTCCCGTCGGCCTTCCCCAACCTGCTGGTGAACGGTGCGACCGGGATCGCGGTCGGCATGGCGACCAACATGCCGCCGCACAACCTCGGCGAGGTGGTGGCCGCAGCCAGGCATCTGATCCGGTATCCGAACGCCGACCTGGACGCGCTGATGCGCTTCATCCCCGGCCCCGACCTGCCCACCGGCGGCCGGATCGTCGGGCTGAGCGGCATCAGGGACGCCTACGAGAGCGGCCGCGGCACCTTCAAGATCCGGGCCAAGGTCACCGTCGAGGACGTCACCCCGCGCCGCAAGGGCCTGGTGGTGACCGAGCTCCCGTACAACGTGGGGCCCGAGAAGGTCATCGCCAAGATCAAGGACCTGGTCAACGCCAAGAAGCTCCAGGGCGTCTCCGACATCAAGGACCTGACGGACCGCTCGCACGGCCTGCGGCTGGTCATCGAGGTCAAGAACGGCTTCGTCCCCGAGGCGCTGCTGGAGCAGCTCTACCGGCTCACGCCGATGGAGGAGTCCTTCGGCATCAACAACGTGGCGCTGGTGGACGGGCAGCCGCTGACGCTGGGCCTGAAGGAGCTGCTGGAGGTCTACGTCGACCACCGCTTCGAGGTGGTCCGACGCCGCTCCGACTTCCGCCGCCGCAAGCGCCAGGAGCGGCTGCACCTGGTCGAGGGCCTGCTGGTGGCGCTGCTGGACATCGACGAGGTCATCGCGATCATCCGGGCCAGCGACAACACCGCGATGGCCAAGGAGCGCCTGATGGAGCGCTTCTCGCTGTCCGAGACGCAGACCGTCTACATCCTGGACACCCCGCTGCGCCGGCTCACCCGCTTCGACCAGGTCGAGCTGGAGGCGGAGCAGGACAAGCTGCACAACGAGATCCAGGCGCTGACCGAGATCCTGGAGTCGGACACGGTGCTGCGCAAGGTCGTCTCCGACGAGCTGGCGGCGGTGGCGAAGAAGTTCGGCACCGAGCGGCGCACCGTACTGCTGGAAGCGGGCGCCGTGCCGACGGCGGCGGTGCCGCTGGAGGTCGCCGACGACCCGTGCCGGGTGCTGCTGTCCTCGACCGGGCTGCTGGCCCGGACCGCCGACGCGGTGCAGACGGTCGACTCCGAGAGCGGCCGGGCCAGGCACGACGTGATCGTCTCGGCGGTGGCCGCCACCGCACGGGCCGACATCGGCGCGGTCACCACGGCCGGACGGGTGCTGCGGCTGCCGGTGATCGACCTGCCGTCGCTGCCGCCCAGCTCCACCACGCCGACGCTGTCCGGCGGCGCCCCGGTGTCGGAGTTCCTCAAGCTGGACGCGGGCGAGCGGGTGCTGGCGCTGACCACGCTGGACGAGTCCTCGCCCGGCCTGGCGCTCGGCACCGAGCAGGGCGTGGTCAAGCGGGTGGTTCCGGACTGGCCGGAGAACAAGGACGAGTTCGAGGTGATCGGCCTCAAGGACGGCGACCGGCTGGTCGGCGCGGTGGAGCTGCGCACCGGCGAGGAGGACCTGGTGTTCATCAGCTCCGACGCGCAGCTGCTGCGGTTCCAGGCCTCGCAGGTCCGGCCGCAGGGGCGGCCGGCCGGCGGCATGGCCGGGATCAAGCTCGCCGACGGCGCGACGGTGCTCTCGTTCACGGCGGTGGACCCGTCCGGCGAGGGCGTGGTGGTGACGGTCGCGGGTTCCTCCTCGGACACCCTGGAGGGGCTGGGCGGCCTGGGCACCGCCAAGGCGACGCCCTTCGACCAGTACCCGCGCAAGGGGCGGGCCACCGGCGGGGTGCGCTGCCAGCGGTTCCTGAAGGGCGAGGACAAGCTGGTGCTCGCCTGGGCCGGCGCGACCCCCGCCCGCGCCGCCACCGCCAACGGCTCCCCCGCCGAACTCCCCGGCCGCGACCCCCGCCGCGACGGCTCGGGGGTCCCGCTGGCCAAGGAGATCTCCGCGGTCGCCGGCCCGGCGTAGGCCGCGCAGGGGCGCACCGGAGGGCGTACAGAGGCACGAACGAGGGGTGCGTCAGGGATTTCACCGTCCCTGAGGCACCCCTCCGACGCACCGTCACCGGGGGTACCTGGCCGGGCCCGAGCGCCGCCGAACTGCGCGGTAACCGCAGTTTCCGGCGCTCCCCCACGGGCATCCCAACCTATGAAGGCAGCCGGGTCGTACCCACCACCCGAACGCCCATGGCCGACCGGCCAGCGTTGCTCGGCAGTCATGCGTACATCCACCCAGGCGCTGTCGCGAGTCCCTTGTTGTCGAACCTGACTCCGGCACGCCCTGGCACGGATCGGGGGTCCCCGTGGACAGCGGCGAGGAAACGCGAGGAACAGTCTGGCGGTACCTACTCGGAACTCTTGCCGGCCTGGCCGCTCTGGCCGTTGTCGTGGTGTCCTGCGTCGCGCTCAGCGGCTGGATGAACCGCTCCGTGGAGACCGTCTGGGGCGGCAACCGCGCCGTACAACTCGGCACGGTGGGCCAGTACTTCGACGCGGGCAGCGCGGTGTTCTCCGGGCTGGCGCTACTCCTGGTCATCGGCACGACGGTGATGCAGCGCAAGGAGCTCGCGATGCAGCGGGACGCACTGAGCAAGTCCCACTGGGAGCTCCGGCGCTCGGCCGAGGCCGACCTGCGGCGACTCCACATGGAGTTGATCAAGATGGCGATCGACGACCCGGCGCTTGCGGATGTCTGGGGAGACTACCGCCCAGGAATTCCACCAGAACGGAAACGTCAGTATCTATACGCCAATCTGATCTTCTCTCACATGTACTTGAACCATAAACTGGCGGTCGCCGATGACGTCGAGATGCTGGCCCACCTCCGAGTGATCACCAAGAGTGAGATCTTCCGGGAATACTGGGCTGAGACCATAGGGAGCCGGGCCCCGCTGAGCGATGAATCAGCAGAGCGGATCTTTGGTCGTCTTGTGGACCAAGCCATCGCAGAGCCATGGCCGGATGAAGCCGAGGGCCCACAGGCCATCTGACGGAACATCACACCCAATCGTTGGCATAACGATCATTCGCTTTGACATGTGTAACGGTATGTTGGTAACTACTCATGCGTGCCATTTGATTCCCTCGGGCCGAGCGCGCCCCACCGTCCCAGACACACCCCGGCCGAGGCCACCCCCGTAGTCATGCGAAGGGTCGGCGCCAGCCCACGCGAGCGGGGCAGTATGAACGGAGGGAACTGTCCAGATATCTTCGAACTGTCGGACGGCCGATTCGCTGTCATCGGCACGGAGATGACCGCAGAGCTTGACAGCTTGCTACCCCAGGACGCCTCACGTGCCGACTACGAGAAGATCGTCGTCATCAGTCGGGACACCCTTCTGCGCGCAAAGGCGGATATTCCCGATATGTAAGCCCTAACCCCGCAGGGGGTTCGGCAGGGGGGTGTAGGTGGAGTCGCCCCCGTCTGCGTCGGTCCAGCGTAGGAGCAGGTTGGTTTTGGCCGGGACGGACGGGGCGGCGAGCAGGGTGCGGACTTCGGGGTGGTCGGTGAAGCGTTGGAAGACCTCGCGGGCCTGCGGCCACAGCTCGTCGGCGACCGCAGGGCACTGCTCCGCCACCGCTCCGGCGATCTCCAGCAGATGGTTCGTCACCAGGCAGTAGACCAGCCGCTCCCAGCCGTACCCCCCGTCCACGCCGGGTGTGGGGACGTCAGTCCCCATGCTCGCCAGCAGTTCGGCATGCCGCTCCCGCAGCAGCTTCACCCCCTCGTGGTCCCGGAAGACCGCACGGCTCGGCATCCCGTCCGCGTCCATCGCCACCAGCACGTTCTGCAGATGGCACTCCAGCACCACCCCGTGCTGGAAGAACGCGTGCAGCACCGGCGGGACCACCCGCTCCACGTACCGCCGCCACCACTCGACAGCCCGAGGCATCGCCGCGGGCAGCGGACTGCCGTCGAACCCCTCGCTGAGCCCCGCCGACAGCAGCGGCCGCGCCCCCGCGCCGAACCCCTCCCGGACCAGTACCGCGTAGGCCTCGTAAGCGTCCTCGCCGCCGACCCCCGCGGTGCGGTACCCGCTGTCGGCCAGCATGGACGCCCCGGCCGGGGCGTCGGCGAAGGCCTTGGCGACCGCCTCGTCCACCGCTACCAGCCAGCGCAGATCGCGCAGCCACAGCCGGCGGATGTCATTGGTGATCCGCACGTCCAGGCTGAACTTCAGTGACAGGTCGGCCTCCGGCAGATACACCGTGCGCACCGACGAAGTCGCCCAGGCTCGCTCCGCGGTCACGCCGAGGTCGATCAACCGGCCGTCTCCCACAGCCATGTGATCACCGATCAGCCGCAGTTGCCAGGGGTGGGCCGGCAGCACCCGGTACCCCTTCGGTGCCCGGTCGCCCCAGAGCACGTCCAGGACGCCGGTGTCGCCCTCGCCCGCCAGCAGGTCCTCGCGCACCCCGAGCAGCCTCAGCGGGAACTCCGCACAGGCCTCCGGCGCATACGGCAGCCAGGCCTCCGGCGGCCCACCGCCCCGGGTCTTGGCCGCCGGGTGGTAGCGGTGTCCGGCGACCAGCGCCTGCTCGGAGCGCAGATACAGGTCGTCGGCGGGCCGCGCCACCGCGCGGGCGGCCAGCAGCGCGGCCACCACCTCCCTGCTGTCGCGGATCTCCGCGCCGAGCGCGGTGTTCCGTACCCCGGTCCGCGCCTCCAGTTCCCGCTCGGCCACCGCGATCAGACCGGCGAGGTCCAGCGGCTGCCAGCCCTCCGGGGTCCGCAGTTCGGGGTCGGAGGGCCACCGGCCGGGTGCGACCCGCATCACCGCGCCGCTCGCCGGCAGCAGCAGCGCCCCGCCGTCGACACTCCGGGCCAACTCCCTGACCAGGCAGTTCAACAACCCGGTCCGGGCCACCAGATCAGCCGTCCCCATACGTTCACCCCTTCAAGAGCTGCGCCCCCGTCCTGAGCTGGGGTATGACCTAGTCTCATGCATTCCGAACCAGGTTCGTTGGAAACCTCCTTCGCCGCCGAGCTGCGCGCGGTCCGCCCCGGGCTCGTCGCACCGTACCGGGAGGCGCTGCCCGGTGCGCGGGCCGCGGTACTGGCGCGGTTGTGGCGCTCGCTGTGCTTCGAGGAACTGCCCGGCCTGGACCGGCGCCGGCTGCGCGGACCCGAGGTGCGGCCCTACGACAGCGGAGCGCCCAAGGACGAGCTGACGGTCTGGGCCGACGGCACGGAGTACTCCCGTCCGGCGGCACTGCTCGCGGCGCTGGGCGTCCCGGGCAGCGCCGGGCTGGTCGCCGAACTGGAGCACAGCACGGCCTCGCTCGCCCTGTCCCGGGCGGGCGCGGCCGCGTCCGGCCCCGTCGAACCGTCCGACCGCAGCGCCGGTGCGCTGCTGCTCGCCGCGGAGCAGAGCGTCGTCGACGGCCATCCGTACCACCCCTGCTGCCGCAGCCGACCGGGTCTCACCGTCGCCGACCAGCTGGCGTTCGCGCCCGAGCACCACCCCGTGGTCGGCCTGCGGCTGCTCGCGCTCCCCGCCGCGGACTGCACCGTCGTCGGGGACTGGCCGGACCGGCTGCGGGACGCCGGGGGGCGGCTGCTGCTGCCGGTCCACCCCTGGCAGGCCCGGGAACTGCTGCCGGGCCTCGGCCTGGAGGTCGAACCCGGCGCCGGGCTCCCGGCCCACCCGCTGCTGTCACTGCGGACCCTCGCCCCGGCGGACGGCGGCCCGCACATCAAGACCGCCCTGTCGCTGCGGATGACCTCGTCGGTCCGGGACATCTCCGGCGGCTCGGTGCTCGACAGCGCCCGGCTGTCCGCCCTGCTGGAGGACGTGACCGGACGCCTGGACGGACAGTTGGTGATCTCCCGCAACCTGGCCGCGGCGGGCGTCCTGGTCGACGGAGCGCTGAGCCCGGCCCTGGCCGCACTCCTGCGGGAGTCGCCCGAACTGGCGGCCGGGCCCGGCGAGCGGGTGGTGCCGCTGGCCGCGCTGACCCCACCGGCGCACCGGCCGGCGGACTGGCTGCGCTCGCTCGCCCGGCTGCTCTGGCCGCCGCTGCTGCGGCTGCTCTCCTGGGGGGTCGCCCTGGAGGCGCACGGGCAGAACCTGCTGGTGGTTCTGGACCCCGAGGACCGCCCACTGCGCCTGGTCTACCGGGACCTCGCGGACATCCGCCTCAGCCCGCGACGGCTGGCCGGCATCGGGGTGGGCACCGACGGCCTGGGGACCCGCATCCTGGACGACGATCCGCTGGCGCTGCGCCGCAAGCTCTACGGCTCCGTGCTCGGCGGCAGCCTCAGCGCCCTGGTGTCGGCCTTCGGCGGCGGCGACCGCAGCTCGGAGGCGGCGCTGTGGTCCGCGGTGGCCGAGGAGGCCGAGCGGGCTGCCGACGTCCTGTCCCCGGAGGACCGGCGCGCGCTCCTGGAGCAGCCGCTCCAGGTGAAGGCCCTCTGCCGGATGCGCCTGACCTGCGGCCCCACCGGCGACCAGTGGACCGCACTGCCCAACCCCCTGGTGGTATGACCGGCGGCAATCGGGCGGCAATCTGCGCCGTAAGAGTTCTTAAGGCGAGAATCCGACGTTGGTAAGGCTACCCTTGCCAATGTGAGCACCTGCACCTCCCTCTCCAGGGAACTGACTGAGCCCCTGAGCGGCACGGCCGCCATCGGGACCACCTGGCTGCTGCTCGAGCAGCCGGGTCCCTGGGGTGCGCGGGCGCTGACGGAAAGCCATCTGCCCCCCGGACTCGGGCAGGCGCTGGAGGCGCGGGCCGAGGGAACCGGACTGCGGATCGCGCTGATCCGCCGCCCCGGCCGGCACGCCGACGCCCCGCCGACGCCCTCCCGCCAGGTCTTCCTGGCACACACCCGTCCGGGCCACTCCTGGATCCGCTCCCTGGACATCGAGGACCCGGCCGAACTGCTCGCGCTGGACTTCGCCGCCCTCGCCGCGGGCGACCACGGCGGCATCGGCAGCGCCTACCAGGGCGAGCCGCTCGCCCTGGTGTGCACCAACGGACGGCGGGACCGCTGCTGCGCCCTGCTCGGCCGTCCGCTCGCCGCCGAACTCGCAGCCGGCGGCCACGCCCAGGTCTGGGAGGTCACCCACCTCGGCGGCCACCGCTTCTCGCCCACCGTGCTGGTGCTGCCCTACGGGTACCTCTACGGCCGGATGTCCGCCCACCAGACGAAGGAGATCCTGGAGGCCACCAAGGACGGCCGGATGGTGCCGGAGTGGTGCCGCGGCCGCTCCTTCTGGGACCGTCCCGGCCAGGCCGCCGAGCTGGCGGTCCGCGAGGCGATCGGCGAGGACGCAGCCGAAGCCCTGACGGTCGCTCAGCACCGGTTGGCCGAGGACCTCTGGTCCGTTTCGGTGGCCCATGCGAACGGCTGGCGCTGGCACGTCGAGGTCCGCCGGACCGAGGCCGGGCCCGCCCGCGCGGAGAGCTGCCTGGCGTTCCCGACCCGTCCCGACCGCTTCGAGGCGGTGCTCATCACCGCGATCCCCCAGTCGGTTCCCGGTCACGACCGATCCGAACCGGCCACCGGACCAGCCCGCTAGGGGCTACGCTGGAAAACGCCCCCGGGTGCGCCTCCCCCGTCGCACCCGGGGGTCTTGCTGTCCCCCGCGCGAGCCCCGTCCGGGCCCGTCGTCCCGGCGTCCGGACCGCTCAGACCGCGCCGGCGCCGGTCAGCGCCCGTACCTCCAGCTCCGCGTAGCCGTCCGGATCGGCGCTGCTGCCCGAGGTGACCGTGCCCAGCCAGCCGAAGAGGAATCCGCACGGGATCGAGACGATCCCGGGGTTCTGCAGCGGGAACCAGTGGAAGTCGACCCCGGGGAAGATCGCCGCCGGGCTGCCGGAGACCACCGGTGAGAAGACCACCAGCACCAGGGCCGGCACCAGCCCGCCGTAGATGGCCCAGGTCGCGCCGCGGGTGGTGAAGCGCCGCCAGAAGAGGTTGAAGAGCAGCGCCGGGAGGTTGGCCGAGGCCGCCACCGCGAAGGCGATGCCGACCAGGAAGGCCACGTTCAGCTTCTGCGCGAACAGACTCAGCACGATGGCCACCACACCGATCACCACCGCGGCGATCCTGGCCACGACCACCTCCTGGTGCTCCGTGGGCTGCTCCTCGTCCTGGTGCCGGAAGGCCCTGGCCCACAGGTCATGGGCGAAGGAGGCGGACGAGGCCAGGGTGAGGCCGGCCACCACGGCCAGGATGGTGGCGAAGGCCACCGCCGAGGTCAGCGCGAAGAGCACCGCGCCGCCGTTGCTGCCGCTCCCGCCGCCCAGCACCTCGGACAGCAGCGGCACCGCCGTGTTGCCCGCCTCGTTGGACGACCGGATCGTCGAGGCCCCGACCAGGGCCGAGGCGCCGAGGCCGAGCACGATGGTCATCAGGTAGAACGAGCCCACCAGGCCGATCGCCCACATCGCCGAACGCCGCGCGGCCCGCGCCGTCGGAACGGTGTAGAACCTGGCCAGGATGTGCGGCAGACCGCCGGTGCCGAGCACCAGGGCGATGCCCAGGCTGACGAAGTCGAGCCGGTTGGTGGCGCTCCCGCCGTACTTCAGCCCGGGCGAGAGGTAGGCGTCGCCGAAGCCGCTGCCCGAGGCCGCCGACCTGGCCAGCGAGCCCAGGTCGCCGTGGAAGCGGACCACCACCAGCACGCAGAGCAGCAGCGTGCCCGAGAGCAGCAGCACGCACTTGACGATCTGGATCCAGGTGGTCGCCTTCATCCCGCCGACCGTCACGTACACCACCATCAGCGCGCCGACCCCGACGATGGTCCAGCCCCTGGCCTGGCCCGAGTCCAGCCCCAGCAGCAGCGACACCAGGCTGCCGGCCCCCACCATCTGCGCCAGCAGGTAGAACAGCGTCACCACGATCGAGGAGATCCCGGACGCCGCACGCACCGGCCGCTGCCGCATCCGCATCGCCAGCACGTCACCGATGGTGTAGCGGCCGCAGTTGCGGACCAGCTCGGCGACCAGCATCAGCACGACCAGCCAGGCCACCAGGAACCCGATGGTGTACAGCAGCCCGTCGTAGCCGTAGAGCGCGATCAGACCGGTGACGCCCAGGAACGAGGCGGCCGACATGTAGTCGCCGGAGATGGCGAAACCGTTCTGCAGAGGACTGAAGTCGCGGCCCCCCGCGTAGAAGTCCTCGGCCGCCCGACTGCGCCGACCGGCCCAGGCGGTGATGCCCAGGGTGACCACGACGACACCGACGAACAGGCCGATGGCCAGCGTGTGGTGACTGCCCCCGGCGGTCGCCGCAGCGGCGGTGTCCATGGACTGCTCCCCTCCTGAGGACCTCATCGGAGCCGGTCCTGGGTCTCCCAGCGCAGGCCGAGCGCCAATCGGTCCCGCCGGTCGCGGGCGTGCCGGGCATAGAGCCAGGTGATCAGGAAGGTCGAAGCGAACTGCAGCAGTCCGAGCGCCCAGGCGACCGTGAACGGGCCTGCGATCTGACGGTCCATCACTCCGGGCAGGGTCACCGCGGCGACGATGTAGACCAGGTACCAGGCCAGGAAGGCCGCACAGGCCGGGAACACGAAGCGGCGGTACTCACGGCGGACCTCCCGGAACTCCTCGCCCGCCTGGACGTGCCGGTAGACCTCGGCAGCCCGGGGCGCGGGTTCAGCCACCCCCTCAGCCACCCCCCTGGCCACCTCCGTGTCGACCGGGGCCGCCGGCCCCGCCACGCCCGGCTCGGGGGCCGTCCGCGCAACCCGCTCCGGGCCCGCCCGCCCGGGCCCGGGCTGCCCCGGTACCACCTCGGCCTGCTGGGGCTCGGCCTCCTGTGTCTGGCCCTGCTCCGGCTGGGCCTGCTGCGGCTGGGCCTGCTGCGGCTGGACTGCCTCCGTCCGGGCCGCCACGGCCCGGGGCCGCGACGCCGGCGCCGCCCACCAGTCGAAACCGGCGGCACCGCCCCGCCGACCGTCCTGGTCTCCAGCCGGCGCCTCGGCGGCCTGCGCCTCCGGCGGCGTTTCCGGTTCCCGGTGTCTCAACAACTGTGCTCCCGCGTCGATGGAGTGACGGGTCCCCCGGATTCCCCTCCCGTCTCCCCCAGCATGCTGAGCGCCGGGCGCCGCCGTGGTCCGGTGTGCGGACGTTCACCCCATCAGGTGATGCGACCGCTAACCGTGCGAGAGACCGTGCCGGTAGGCGTAACCGACCGCCTGGGCCCGGTCCCTGACCCCGGTCTTGGCGAAGAGGTTGTTGATATGGGTCTTGACGGTGGCCATGCTGACGAACAGTCGGGCGGCGATCTCGGCGTTGGAGAGCCCGTCGGCGATCAGGCCCAGCACCTCCGCCTCACGCGCGGTCAGCCCGTCCGGCAGCGTCGGCGCGACGGCGGCAGGGAGCGCCGGAGCCGGATCCGCAGCAGCCGCGCCGGACGGGGCGGGCGAGGCGGACGGAGCGGACGGAGCGGACGGAGCCGCGAAGCGCTCCAGCAGCCGACGCTGGATCTGCGGCGAGAGCCCGGCCGCTCCGGCCCGTACGTCGTTGATCGCCCGGGCGATCTCCTCGGCCCCGGCGTCCTTGGTCAGATAGCCGCGGGCGCCCGCCTGCAGGGCCGGGAACAGCGAGTCGTCGTCCGCGTAGGTGGTCAGCACGACCACCTCGGTGGCGGGATGCGCGGCCCGGATCCGGCGGGTCGCCTCCACCCCGTCGCACCGGGGCATCCGCAGGTCCATCAGCACCACGTCGGGCAGTTGCGCGGCGGCCAGCGCCACCGCCTCCTCGCCGTCACCTGCCGCTCCCACCACCTCGATCCCGGGGAGCAGCCCGAGCAGCATCACGATCCCCTCGCGCACGACCTTCTGATCGTCCGCCACCAGTACCCGCACCACAGCGTCGCTCATCGCTCCACCCTAGGCGGCGGGCACCCTCAGCAGGACCTTGAACCCCTCGCCGTCCGGTCCGGCCTGCAGGGATCCGCCGAGCAGTTCGGCCCGCTCGCGCATCCCCAGCAGCCCCAGCCCGCTTCCGCTGCGGGTCAGTTCGGCGCCGTCCGGGCCGTCCTCCCGGCGGGCCGCCGCCCCGTTCCGCACCTCCAGCTCGACACTGCCCTTCAGGTACGACAGCCGGATCGCGCAGGGAGCCCCCGGAGCGTGCTTGCGGATGTTGGTGAGCGCCTCCTGCGCGGTGCGCCGCACCGCCACACCGGCCTCGGCGCCGAGCGGACGGGCCAGTCCCTCGATCTCCACGGTCGCCCCGTCGGCCTCCGCCAGCGTCTTCAGGAACTCCGACACCGGCGCGAACTCACCGCGCAGCGCCGACAGCGCCTGCTTGGTCTCGGCCAGCCCGTCCTGCGCCATCCGCCGCGCGGCGACGATCCGTTCGCGCAGCTGCGCCCGGTCGGCGCCGGCGTCCAGCATCACCCGGGCCGCCTCCAGGTGGACCAGCTGCGCCGACAGGCTGTGCGCCAGCACGTCGTGGATCTCCCTGGCGATCCTGGCCCGCTCGGCCAGTGCCGCCGACTCCGCCTCGGCGACCCGCGCCGCCCGCTCCTGCGCCAGCAGCCGCTGGGTGTTGGCCCTGGCCTCCCAGTCCATCCTGGTGACGTAGCCGAGCACGCCCAGACCGGTGATGACGGCGGCATTGCCGTAGCCCTGCACCGAGGCGGACGCCAGCAGCAGGAACAGCAGGGTGCCCAGGGACACCGCCGGGACCGCCACGATCAGCGGGAGCCGCTGCAGCGAACCGAGGGCGATCACGCACATCAGCAGGACGCCGAGGGCCTCGCCCCCGTTGGTCACCGCGAACAGTGCCTGGACGAAGACCACCGCCACCCAGAGCAGTGCCGGGGTCAGCCGCTGCTCCCGGCTGCGGCGCAGGAAGCGCCAGAAGGCCAGCACCCCCACGGCGGCGATCGCGGCCACCGCCCAGGTGTGCGCCGCGTCGCGGTGCTCCTGGGCGAAGGTCACCCACAGCACCGCGCCGAGCCCCACGCACCGGCCCCCGTAGGCGAACCAGAGCCGGGCACGGGTCCGGCCCTCCCGGTCGACCGCCTCCCGGGAGGGCCATTCGGTCCAGTTGTCCACGCCGTGTCCGTCCGTCATCCGTCGGGCCGTCAGCCCACCGCAGGGACACCGTACGACGGGCCCGTCTCGCGTGCCCTCCAGCTGACCACGGCGGTGCGCACCAGCAGCACGGCGGCCAGCGAGAGCAGCAGCACGCCCTGCCCCTCGGCCACGCCCATCGCGCTGCCGACCGCGTAGAGCGCGATCCTGGCGACGATCATGCCGACCCAGGCGAACCCGGTGGCGACGGTGCCCTTGGCCCAGACCGTACCGGAGGCGTCCCGCCAGACCCGGGTGGTGAAGCCCCAGGCGAAGCCCATCGCCACCTCCAGCAGGATGCTGACCACCAGCAGCGCCACCGAGGCGGTGCGGTGGGCGTGGTCGATCAGGCTGTGGTCCCTGAGGGCCAGGACGGCGAGGACCGCGGGGACGACCAGCATCCTCCGGCTGTCGCTGGCGATCCGCCGGGCCCGGAACTGACGGACGACGACATAGATCACGACCACGACGGTCAGGGCGACGTTCGCGGTGCTTCCCATGATCTGCTCCGGTTTCGAGGGGTTCCGAGGGGTGCTGAAGACACTCTCGAAGGTACGGATCGGCGCAGCTCAGAGCCTCGGAGCAGGGGTGGAAGCGGGGATGGAGAAGGCCCTCCACCCCAGGGTGGAGGGCCTGCCCGGGACCTGCCCGGGACCTGCCCGGACGGGGTCAGACGTCGATGCGGGAGCGGTCCAGCAGTGCCGCCGAGTCCACGATGAACTGCTTGCGGGGGGCCACGTCATTGCCCATCAGCAGGTCGAAGACCTTCTCCGCGGCGTCCAAGTCGCCGACGTTGATCCGCCGCAGGGTGCGGTGCCGCGGGTCCAGCGTGGTCTCCGCCAGTTGGTCGGCGTCCATCTCGCCGAGGCCCTTGTAGCGCTGCACCGGCTCCTTCCAGCGCTGCCCCTTGCGCTGGAGCTCCAGCAGGGTGTTCCGCAGCTCGCTGTCGGAGTAGGTGTAGAGGTACTTCTCCTGGCCCTTGCGGGGGTTGGTCAGCTCGATCCGGTGCAGCGGCGGCACGGCCGAGAACACCCGCCCGGCCTCGACCATCGGCCGCATGTACCGCTGGAACAGCGTGAGCAGCAGGATCCGGATGTGGGCGCCGTCGACGTCGGCGTCGGCGAGCAGCACGATCTTGCCGTAGCGGGCCTGGTCGATGTCGAAGGTCCGGCCCGAGCCCGCTCCTATCACCTGGATGATCGCCGCGCACTCGGCGTTCTTCAGCATGTCCGAGACGGACGCCTTCTGGACGTTGAGGATCTTGCCGCGGATCGGCAGCAGCGCCTGGAACTCGGAGTTGCGGGCCAGCTTGGCGGTGCCGAGCGCGGAGTCCCCCTCGACGATGAACAGCTCGCTGCGGTCGACGTCGTCGCTGCGGCAGTCGGCCAGCTTGGCCGGCAGCGAGCTGGTCTCCAGCGCGGTCTTGCGGCGCTGGGCCTCCTTGTGCTGCCGGGCGGCGACCCGGGTGCGGGCGGCCGCGACCACCTTGTCCATCACGGCTCGGGCCTGGGCCTTGTCGTCGCGCCTGGTGGAGGTGAGGAACGCCTTGAGCTCCTTGGCCACCACCGCGGCCACGATCCTGGTCGCGGCGGAGGTGCCGAGCACCTCCTTGGTCTGGCCCTCGAACTGCGGCTCGGCCAGCCGGACGGTGATGACCGCGGTCAGGCCCTCGGTCGCGTCGTCCTTGGTGATGTCGTCCTCGGCGACCCGCAACAGCTTGGCGGCGCGCAGCGCCTCACCGAGGGTCTTGGTGAGCGAGCGTTCGAATCCGGCGACATGGGTGCCGCCCTTGGGGGTGGCGATGATGTTGACGAAGGAGCGCTGGGTGGTGTCGTAGCCGGTGCCCCAGCGCAGCGCGATGTCCACCCCCAGCTCCCGGGTGACCTCGGTCGGGGTCATGTGGCCGAGGTCGTCCAGGACCGGCACGGTCTCCTTGAAGCTGCCGGTGCCCTGCAGCCGCAGGGTGTCGCAGACGGCCTTGTCCGGAGCCAGGAAGTCGCAGAACTCGGCGATGCCGCCGTCGAAGCGGAAGGTCTGCTCGTCGGTGGGCGCCCCGTCCAGGGCCCGGTCGTCGCGCACCACGATGGTCAGCCCGGGGACCAGGAACGCGGTCTGCCGGGCCCGGGCGTGCAGGTTGTCCAGCGAGAGCCTGGCGTCCTTGAGGAAGATCTGCCGGTCGGCCCAGTAGCGGACCCGGGTGCCGGTGCGGCCGCGCGGCGCCTTCCTGGCTTTGGCCAGGGCGCCGTTCGCCCCCGAGGCGGCGGTGAATCCGGCGTCCGGGCCCTCGCCCGCGAAGGTCCCGGGGGTGCCGCGGCGGAAGCTGATGGCGTGGGTGTGGCCGCTGCGGTCCACCTCCACGTCCAGGCGCGCGGAGAGCGCGTTCACCACCGAGGCGCCGACACCGTGCAGACCTCCGGAGGCCGCGTAGGAGCCGCCGCCGAACTTCCCGCCGGCGTGCAGCTTGGTCATCACCACCTCGACCCCGGAGAGGCCGGTCTTCGGCTCGACGTCGACCGGGATGCCGCGGCCGTTGTCGCGCACCTCGACCGAGTTGTCGGCGTGCAGGAACACCTCGATCCGGTCGCAGTGGCCGGCCAGCGCCTCGTCGACCGCGTTGTCGATGATCTCCCAGAGGCAGTGCATCAGGCCGCGGCTGTCGGTGGACCCGATGTACATGCCGGGCCGCTTGCGGACCGCCTCCAGGCCTTCGAGGACGAGGAGGTGCCGCGCGGTGTAGGAACCGTCGCTGGCGGAGCTCCCGCCGGCGCTGAGGGCGGCGGTCGGCACGGTTGTTTCGGCGGTCACGCGCTACTACTCCGGTCTCTCGATGCGGTGGCGCTTCGCTCGTCGCGGCCACCTGCGGGCTTCACAGGCTCGGGGGCGGGCCCCCGAGTCGTTGGACTCCTCAATGGTCGGTCCGGTCAATGGCCGGTCCGGCGCTACGCGGAGCGCGAACACGGGCCCTTTTCCTGGCCCCCCTGCGGGAGGCCGGTGCACCATGGCGTCAATGCTGCCGGGATGCAGGCTACCGGTGTGTGGGCTGGGGCTTCTGCTCCGACCTGCTCGCCGCTTATGCTACGCGCACCCCGTAGGGTAAGTCGGACAAGCGTTCGATATCCCGCACGAGTGACGTGCATGCCATAGTCGGCAGCAGGCATGAACCAAGGGAGCGCGGGGCACGTCCTCTCCAACAAGAGAAAATCCCCGAGGCTCCAAGGGGAGAAGCGGCAGCGACACAGCGGTCACCGCCGTCTCCCCTCCTCCGCTCCTTCAGGCGGGGGATCCCCTTCCCGGCTCAACGGCCGGGCCGACCCGCACCCGAGCGTCACAAAAGAAAAGCCGCAAGCGGGAACGTTTTCGGCCTGGTTGGATGTTGACCCTGGTACGACAGCTCGTCGAGCTAGAGAAGAGGCGACGTGACTACAGTTCTGACCCCCGCGAGCCCGCTGACCGCAGCTGACCGTTGCGACCGGTGCGGTGCCCAGGCCTACCTGCGCGTCGTGCTGGCATCCGGCGGCGAGCTGCTCTTCTGCGCTCACCACGGCCGCAAGTTCGAGCCGGAGTTGAAGAAGATCGCAGCCGAGATACAGGACGAGACCGGCCGGCTGACGGCCGCACCGTCGTCCTCGGGTGAAGAGGATCACTGAGGCGCTCCACCGGGCTGCGCTGAAGGCAGCCCCGACGACGAGCTGAACAGCGACGAAGAGCCGGGCCCCGACCGAGAGGTCGGGGCCCGGCTCTCTGCGTCCGCCGCGCTGCCGGCACGCAAGGTGACGCATATCACACCCTGTCAGCTCACAGTGCGTCAGGTCACAGCTGGCCCCGCACCGCGTCGGCCATCGCGGCGACCCTGGTGTACACCCCCGGGTGGCCCGCCTCGGCGCAGCCCGTCCCCCAGGACACCAGGCCCACCAGCCGCCCGGCGACCACCAGCGGGCCCCCGCTGTCGCCCTGGCAGGCGTCACGGCCGCCCCGGGACTGGTCCCCCGCGCACACCATGCTGCTCGCCCGGAAGGCGCCGTCGGGGTAGTCCCGGGCGCAGGTGGAGTCGGCGATCATCGGCACCTGGACCGAGTGCAGCGTCATCGGGTACTGCCCGTTGCCCCTGGTGTCGCCCCAGCCGTAGACGGTGGCCGCCGTCCCCGGCTGGTAGGGCGCCGTGGCGCCCTGGTCCACCAGCGGGAGCACCGCGCGGCCCGGCTGGGGCACCGCGAGAGTGAGCACGGCCACGTCCCACATGTTGCTGCGCATCGAGTAGTCGGGGTCGATCCACACCTGCGAGACCGGCACCTCGGAGCCGGCCGAGGTGGACAGGTCGCTGCGGCCGACGATGACCCTGAGGTCGGGCCGGTTCGCCGGACGCATGGTCGACTCGTCGTACAGGCAGTGCGCCGCGGTGACCACCTTGGTCGGGGAGACCAGCGTCCCTCCGCAGAACTGCCCGGAGCGGTAGTCGCCGTAGACCGACCTGCTGCCCAGGGCCACCATCCAGGGCTCCTGCTGGGTGCTGGCCCCGGTGCCGCCGATGATCCGCAACTGCCCCTGCGCCAGGGCCGGGGTACTGGTCGCCACCGGTACCGGCAGCGCGGCCAGCAGGACCAGCAGGACCCTGCGCCCCCTCCGCCGCGCCACTGCCCCCGCCGCCCCGGCCGCCTCCGCCGTACGCCTCTTGCCCGCCACCCGTCGCCCTTCGCCGCTTCCGCACCCCTGCGCACATGCGCATGGCTGCGACCCAGCGTATGCGCCCGGTCACGCTCGGCATCCGGTCGGCGCGCACAAAGGCGGCGGGCACATCCCTTCGAGGGATGACGCCCGCCGCCGGTGCCTGCTTCCTGCCGGGTGCGGCTCCGCTAGTCCAGGTAGTCGCGCAGGACCTGGGAGCGGGAGGGGTGGCGCAGCTTGGACATGGTCTTGGACTCGATCTGGCGGATCCGCTCGCGGGTCACGCCGGCCGGGACGACCGCCTCGGAGTCCTCGATCAGGTCGCCGAACTCGCTGTCGCCGTCCTCACCGAGGGGGGTGTGCAGCGAGATCGGCTCGCGGCCGTACTTCTGCACCTCGACGACCTTCTCCGGGGTCATGTCGAGTTCCTTGGCCAGCTCCTCCGGGGTGGGCTCGCGGCCCAGGTCCTGGAGCATCTGCCGCTGGACGCGGGCCAGCTTGTTGATGACCTCGACCATGTGCACCGGGATCCGGATGGTGCGGGCCTGGTCGGCCATGGCGCGGGTGATCGCCTGCCGGATCCACCAGGTCGCGTAGGTGGAAAACTTGTAGCCCTTGGTGTAGTCGAACTTCTCGACCGCGCGGATCAGACCCAGGTTGCCCTCCTGGATCAGGTCCAGGAACAGCATGCCGCGGCCGGTGTAGCGCTTGGCCAGCGAGACCACCAGCCGGAGGTTGGCCTCCAGCAGGTGGTTCTTGGCGCGGCGGCCGTCCTCGGCGATGATCTCCAGCTCGCGCTTGAGCTTGGGGGCCAGCTTGTCGGCGGCGGCCAGCTTGTCCTCGGCGAAGAGGCCTGCCTCGATCCGCTTGGCCAGCTCGACCTCCTGCTCGGCGTTGAGCAGCGGGACCTTGCCGATCTGCTTGAGGTAGTCCTTGACCGGGTCGGCGGTGGCGCCGGCCACGGCGACCTGCTGGGCCGGGGCGTCGTCCTCGTCGTCGTCGGAGAGCGTGAAGCCCTGCGACTCCTCCTCGCCCTCGACCGGTTCGCCCTCGGCCTTGGCCGGTGCCGCGTCCTCGGCGGCCTCGTCCTCGGCGCCGAGGTCCTCGTCGGACTTGGTCTTGCCCGCGGCGGTCTTCTTGGCTGCGGTCTTCTTCGCCGGGGCGGCCTTCTTGGCGACGGCCTTCTTCGCCGGGGCCGCCTTCTTGGCCGGAGCGGCGGTCTCCAGCACCGGCGCCGCCTCGTCGAGGTCGTCGGCCGGCCCCGCCGGGACCACCACGGCGGCGGGCTGGGGCGCGGTCACGGCGGCGGCACGCGGTGCCGCCGCCCGGGTCGTGGGAGCGGGAGCCGCAGGCGCCGTACGCGTCGGCACGGCCCTGGTCGCGGTCGCCTTCGTCGCTGTGCTCTTCGCCGCGACGCTCTTGCGGGGGCGCTTGGGGGCGGACGACTCCGCCGCGCTCACCATCAGCGTCACACCCTCCTCATCGAGGACCTGGTTGAGGCTGCGCATGACGTTCTTCCACTTGGTGACCGGGATCTGGTCCACCTCGAAGGCGTGGCGCACGTCATCGCCGGCGATCTGCCCCTGTGCCTTACCCCGCTCGATGAGTGCCATCAGCGCGGTGGACTCGGCGATTTCGGGGGGGAGCGAACGGGATGTGCTGGCCGACACGAACAACCTCTCGGACGTGAGTGAACAGAAACCGACCCGTGAGGGCGGATTCTGGTAACTGCTGGACGTGAAATCTGGAGCTGAACCGGGTTCGGCGCCCGGCACACGAAGTGCCGCCGCCTCCGTAGACATCGCTGCCCGCGGAGAAGTGTTACGCCTCGCTTTGGTGGTGCAGGTCACAGTCGCCCGAGGACGCTGCTGCCCGGAACCTACCCAGGACAACCCGGGGAGATGGCGGGATCATTCCTGTGGTCGCCCGATCCGGTGAAGGTTACGCGGAACTCGGCCGCGGGACGCAGCAGGCCGCCGCCCGGATCCGGGCGGCGGCCTGCTGGCGGGGACGGCGGGCTCAGTGCTCGCGGGGCGCCGGAACCACGTGGTCGACCTCCGGATGGACCGTCAGAAGCGCACGCATGGCCGCTTCCGCCGCCGTGCCGTCACCCGTGCCGAGCGCCTCGACCAGACGGGTGTGCAGCCCGACCGACGGCTCGGACGGGCGCTCGCACGCGGTGACCGGGCTTCCGGACACGGTGAGCGCGGAGCCGACGATCCCGGCCAGGTGCTCCAGCATCCGGTTCCCGGCCAGCTCCAGCAGCAGGGCGTGGAACTCGCTGTCGGCACGGCTGAAGGTGACCTGGTCGCCCTGGGCGACGGCGTGGCCCATGATCTCGGTCATGTCCACCATCCGCTGGTGGACCTCGTCCCGGCCGTGCCCCGCCGCGAGCCTGGCGGCCAGCGGCTCGATCGCCCAGCGCAGTTCGAACAGTTCGCGGCGCTGGTCGTCGCGCTGCGGACCGTAGGCGCGCCACTCGATGATGTCGGGGTCGAGCAGGTTCCAGTCGGCGACCGGGCGGACCCGGGTGCCGACGTTCGGACGGGCACTGACCAGGCCCTTGGCCTCCAGCACCCGCAGCGACTCGCGGACCACGGTGCGGGAGACCTCGAAACGCTGGCCGATCTCCTCGGGGACCAGGGGGCGGTCCGCGCCCAGGTCACCGGAGACGATCATCTGCCCGAGCTGCTGGACCAGCTGCCCGTGCAGTCCCCGGCCCCGGCCGCCGGCGACCCGGCGGCCGGGCCGGCCGAGGTCGGACTCGGCGCTGTCCCAGTGCAGTGAGGGGCCAGGAGCCCCGCGCTCGGGAAAGGCCCGCTCGGCGGTGCGTTCGCCGACGGGGAAGCGGTCCAGCTCGCCGACGCCGGAGCGGGACGGCTCGGACAGGCGGGTGGTGGTCATGGGGGGATGCGCAACGGTACTCACGTCTCCTTTGTCGGCGATGGCGGCCCACGCCTTGAGGACTTTCGTGAAAAGCACACGAAAGGGTGATCGCCTGTCACCAGACAATTGACGCTTTATCTGCATCTTCTGCGCAAAACAGGCAGAGTCTGGCGAGGATGGAGCCCTGACGATCACTCAGCGTCAGCACACCTGGTCGAGCGGTCGCGCGGATCCCCCCGTTCCCCGCCGTCCCTGGACCCCCGCCGTCCCTAGCCGCCGCCGTCCCTAGACCCCGCGGCGGCGGGGCAGCACGGCGAGGTAGCCGAGCAGGAGCAGCAGGACCGGACCGGCGGCCAGCAGCAGCAGACCCCGCGGCGACAGCGAGGCGGTGCTGTGCAGCCCGCTGAGCGGCCCGGAGAGCCAGGCGTGGCCGGTGTCCACCGGGAACAGCCGGTGCCAGTGTGCGGCCCGCAGCCGGTCCCCGGTCAGACTGCCGTCGCGCAGCAGCCGCACCGTCGGCTCCACCAGGACCGGCAGGGTCAGCAGCACCAGCACCCCCGCGGCGGCGCTGCGCAGCAGAGCCGCCGCGAGCAGCCCGATCCAGCCCGCCGTCACCGCGAGCGCGGCGAAGCCCACCAGAGCCGGCGCCGGCGTCGGCGGCCGGTGCAGTACGACGGCGTACACCCCGGCGTCGACCGCCAGGGTCGCCGCGACCAGCAGCACCGAGTAGACGGCGGAGACCAGCAGCTTGGCCAGCAGCAGGCCGAGGCGGCGGCGGACGGGCAGCAGCAGGGGCTGCAGCACCGGGTAGCGCACCTCGTGCCCGTACGACAGTGCGCCGACCACACCGGCGCCCAGGGCGGCGATCGGCAGCGGCAGCAGCGGGACCCCGGCGGTGAGCACCCGCACCGGGTCCGCCAGCGAGGGCTGGCGGACCGTCAGCGCGGCCACGGCGGCGTCGGCGAGCAGCACGGCCGCCAGGACCAGCCAGGTGGACCGGATCCCGGTGAGCCGTCGGCGCTCATAGGTCAGTGCGTGCACGTGCTCACTCGCTTCGCTGGTCGGACGCGGGGGGCTCGTCCCGGTACAGCGGACCGCTGACCGAGGCGAGGCCGGCCGGGACCCGGGACCGGGTCGCGGTGTCCGCCGTCGGTACCGGCACCGAGGCGGAGACCGCGCTCCCCGGGGTCAGCACGACGACGGTCTCGCCGGGCTGCGCCGGCGCGGCCGAGGGCGGGGGCAGTGCGCTCGCGCCCGCCGACGAGGACTGCGGGACGGCCACCGGCGCGGGCGCGACCCCGGGCCCGGAACTGGAGCCGGCGCCGGAGCCGGCTGCGCGGTCGGCGAGCTCGTGCAGCAGGATGCCGTGCCGGTAGGCGAGTTCACCGATCTGGGTACGGGAGGCGCCGACCACGGCGATGCCCGCACCGCCCTCCCTGCGCACCTGGGCGCCGGACTCGGTCAGCAGGTCGGCGAGCCGGCCCACCTGGGGACCGCGTACTGACACCTCGTCACGCAGCCGGCTGCCGACGAAGTCGGCCTTGGCCTGGTCCGCCATGAGCCTGCCGCCGTCCAGGGTGACCACCCGGTCCGCCAGCGCCGCGGCCTCGCGCGGGTCCCGCACCGTGGCCAGGACCGTGCCACCGCCGGCGGCGAAGGCCCGCAGGAAGGCGTGGAACCATTCGGTGTTCTTGGGCGAGAGCCCGTGGGTGGGCTCGTCCAGCAGCAGCGTGCCGGGATCGCCGAGCAGCGCTTCGGCCAGGGCGAGCCGACGGCTCATACCCGGCGAGAAGGTGCGCAGCCGGTGTCCGGCCGCCGGGGCGAGCCTGGTCTGCTCCAGCAGCTGGTCGGCGCGGCGGGCCGGGACCCCGACAGCGGCGGCGACCATGCGCAGGTGCCCGCGGGCCTCCCGGCCCGGATGCCCGGTGTGCCGCCCCGGATCACCGAGGACCGCGCCGACCTCCCGCTCCGGACGCCGGATCCGCCGGTAGGGACGGCCGTCGAAGAGCGCGACGCCCTGGCCGCGGTCCAGTCCGAGGGCCAGCCGCAGCGCCGTGGTGCGACCCGAGCCCTCTGCTCCGAGCAGGACGGTGACCTGCCCCTCGCGCGCGTCGAAGGAGAGGTCGAGCAGGGCCGGGGGACGCCCCCTGCGCCAGCTCTTGGTCAGTCCGATCGCCTGGAACACAGGGCCTCACCTCGCGATGCCGGTGCGCAGCCTTCCTCCGCCCGTTGCCAGCACGATAGACCGACTTAGTTACTTTGCGTGGTATTGGCGCTACGGCATGTAGGCGTCAGCCCCCGGGTGTCAGGCCTCAGGCGTCGGGCCTCAGCATGGGCGGGTTCAGCACCGTCGCGTCCCCGGCCCGGAACAGCTGGGCCGGGCGGCCGCCCTGACGGGTGGTGGTACCGCCGGCCGGCACCAGGAACCCGGGCGTCCCGGTGACCTTCCGGTGGAAGTTGCGCGGATCGAGCGAGACCCCCCAGACCGACTCGTAGACCTGCCGCAGCTCCCCGACGGTGAACTCGGCCGGACAGAAGGCCGTGGCCAGCGCGGAGTACTCGATCTTCGAGCGGGCCCGCTCGACGCCGTCGGCCAGGATCCGGGTGTGGTCGAAGGCCAGCAGCAGGCCGTCGTCCTTGCCGCGCCCCAGGAGCTCCTCGACCGGTGCCCAGCGGGCGCTGCGGACGTCCCCGCCGGGGCGCGGGGTGGGCAGGTCGGGGGCGAGGGCCAGATGGGCGACGCTGACCACGCGCATCCGCGGGTCGCGCTGCGGGTCGCCGTAGGTCGCCAGCTGCTCCAGATGGGCCCCCTCCCCGGGCTCCTGGCCCACCGCGCCGTGCGTGCGCAGCCCGGTCTCCTCGGCCAGTTCGCGGGCGGCCGCCTCGATCAGCCCTTCGTCGGGGCGCACGAAGCCACCGGGCAGTGCCCAGAAGCCCTGGAACGGCGGCTCGCCGCGGCGCACCATCAGGGCGCACAGTGCATGATCGCGAACGGTCAATACGACCAGGTCAACAGTGACCGCGAACGGGGGGAAGGCCGACGGATCGTAACGCGACATGGGCGCGATCATAGTCGTCTCACTGACGATAAACACCCCCGGACGGTGGAGCCGCGCAACCCGTCCCCCGGCCGGTCCTGACCCGTCTGCGCTCGCCGGGGGCCCGTCCGGGACGGCGTCCGGCCCCGCGCCGCTGCCGGGCGCGGCGCTCCGCGCGGAGGGTGGCGCAGAGCGACTGCGGCTGGGCCCCGGTGTTGACCGCCTCGTAGAGCAGCCGGGCGAAGGTGTAGTCCTCGTCGGTCTCCAGCGCCCGTCGCAGTGCGATCCTGGCGGTGACCTGGTCCCCGGTGACCCAGGCGGTCCAGGCCAGCAGCGAGAGCGGGGCGGCCGCGTGGTCGTCGAAGGGCCCGGTGCAGCGGCGGGCCAGGAACCGCCACAGCCGCTGGGCGTGCTCCACCTCGGGCGGATCGAGCCACTCCGCGGCCCGGTCCCTGGCCAGCCGGTCCTGCAGGCCGAGGATCAGCCGGGCGGCCTCCTCCGGCGGGAGGTCGACGGCGCCGCCGCCGAACCGCAGCACCGCGGCGTCCACCAGTTCCGCGGTGCGCGCCCTGACCGCCTCCCGGCCGCCGTCCTCCGACAGTTCGGCCACCAGGGCCGGAACGACCCGCTCGAAGGCCCGCAACTGGTCCTCCGCGCCGGAGGCACCGACCGGGGCGAGCTCCTGCTCCAACTCCTTGAGGCTGCCGCGCACGCTGATACCGGCGTAGGCGGCCGCCGCGGCCACCGCCGGCGTCCGGCCCGGCCGTTCGACCGGCGTGCCCTCCTCGGGGCAGCAGACCGGGTTGCCGCAGGCGTAGGACCACCAGCGCCCCGCCGAGACACAGAGGGACTCGTGCAGCGGGATGCCCACCGCGCGGAACGCCTCGGCGAGTTCGGTCGCCAGCGGCGCCAGCGCGTCGCGGACGGCGCGGCCGTCCTGCCCCGGTTCGGGATCGCGGCAGAGGTAGAGGATCACCGCGTCGGGACGCCGGTCGCGGTGCTCGGAGAGCGCCACCAGGTAGCGGGCCACCTCCGCCGCGGCGCCGGGCCAGGACGGCGGCGGGGGCAGGTCGATCCGCACCGTGCCGCCCTGCCTGCGCCGCGGGCCCTGCAGCCCCAGCGCGACCACGCTGTCGCTGGGGAAGAAGCCGAGCAGGAAGGGCAGGACGTCGACCATGTCGGCGGGGGTCCGCATGGTCACCACGGGATGGTCGAGGGGAGTCGTCGGGGGCTGCGCGTGCTCGTTCATGGGTCGAGCATGTCCGGTCCGCGGTCCCGGCCCGGGAGGTCCGGCGCTCGCTGTGGACAACCCGGGGGATGTGGAGAACCCGGCCACCCGCAGGTGTGAAGCAGAAACGTCCCTGCGCTCCGCGAGCACCCGGACTCCCCACGCCGTTCGCGGTTTGTCGGACCCAGCGGCTATCAATGAGCCATGGACCAGACCCCCGACACCCAACCTCTCACCGACCGTGCGGCGGTCCGCGAGCGGGCCGACGCCGTGCTCCGCGAGCTGGCCGGCGGCGACGCCCGGCTGCGCGAGGACCAGTGGCGCGCCATCGAGGCGCTGGTGGTGGACCACCGCAGGGCCCTGGTGGTGCAGCGCACCGGCTGGGGGAAGTCCGCCGTCTACTTCGTGGCCACCGCCCTGCTCCGAGCGGCCGGCGCCGGCCCGACCGTGATCGTCTCCCCGCTGCTGGCGCTGATGCGCAATCAGATCGACTCGGCCGCCCGGGCCGGGATCACCGCACGCACCATCAACTCCGCCAACGCCGACGAGTGGGAGACGGTCCAGGCCGAGGTCGCCGCGGGCGCCGTGGACGTCCTCCTGGTCAGCCCCGAACGGCTGAACAACCCCGACTTCCGGGACCAGGTGCTGCCCCGCCTCGCCGCCTCCACCGGGCTGCTGGTGGTCGACGAGGCGCACTGCATCTCGGACTGGGGGCACGACTTCCGCCCCGACTACCGGCGGCTGCGCACCATGCTCGCCGAGCTCTCCCCCGGCGTCCCGGTGCTGGCCACCACCGCGACCGCGAACGCCCGGGTCTCCGCCGACGTGGCCGAGCAGCTCGGCACCGGCGGTGGCGAGGCGCTGGTGCTCAGGGGCCCCCTGGACCGGGAGAGCCTGGCCCTGTCTGTGCTGCCGCTCGGCGACCCGGCGCACCGGCTCGCCTGGCTCGCGGACCACCTCCCCGAGTTGCCGGGCTCCGGCATCGTCTACACCCTGACCGTGGCCGCCGCCGAGGAGGTCACCGCCTTCCTGCGGCAGCGCGGTTTCCCGGTCGCCTCCTACTCCGGGCGCACCGAGGACGTCGACCGCCGCAGCGCCGAGGCGGATCTGCTGGCCAACCGGGTGAAGGCGCTGGTCGCCACCTCCGCCCTGGGCATGGGCTTCGACAAGCCGGACCTCGGCTTCGTGGTGCACCTGGGCTCCCCGCAGTCCCCCATCGCCTACTACCAGCAGGTCGGCCGGGCCGGGCGCGGTATCAAGCGCGCCGAGGCCCTGCTGCTGCCGGGCCCCGAGGACCAGGCGATCTGGCGCTACTTCGCCGGCCTGGCCTTCCCGCCCGAGGAGCAGGTCCGGGCCACCCTGGCGGCCCTGGCCGGCCACACCGGCCCGGACGGCGAGCCGCTCCCGCTGTCCACCCCGGCCCTGGAGGCCAGGGTCGACCTGCGCCGCAACCGGCTGGAGACCATGCTCAAGGTCCTGGACGTGGACGGCGCCGTGAAGCGGGTGCGCGGCGGCTGGATCTCCACCGGCCGCCCCTGGTCCTACGACAGCGAGCGCTACGCCAGGGTCGCCGAGACCCGCCGGGCCGAGCAGCAGTCGATGCTGGACTACGCGTCGACCACCGGCTGCCGGATGGACTTCCTGCGCCGCCAGCTCGACGACGGGGAGTCCGAGCCCTGCGGCCGCTGCGACAACTGCGCCGGAGCCCGCTTCCCGCTGGAGTCCTCCGCCGAGGCTCTGGACGCGGCCCGGGCCTCGCTCGGGCGGCCGGGCATCGAGCTGGAGCCCAGGCGGCAGTGGCCGACCGGGTTGGCAGCCGCCGGGATCGGCCTCAAGGGCAGGATCGCCCCCGGCGAGCAGGCCGCGCCCGGGCGTGCCCTGGGCCGGCTGTCGGACATCGGCTGGGGCACCCGGCTCCGCGGCCTGCTGGCCCCGGGAGCACCGGACGCCCCGGTCCCGGCCGACGTGCTGGACGCGGTGGTCACCGTCCTGGCCGACTGGGCCCGTGGCCCCGGCGGCTGGGCCGGTCCTGACGCGGCCGCGGCCCGTCCCTCTGGAGTGGTGACGCTGGCCTCCCGCAGCCGTCCGCAGCTGGTGGAGAGCCTGGGCGCGGGCATCGCCAGGGTCGGCAGGCTGCCGCTGCTCGGCCGGGTCGAGTACACCCCCGGCGAACACCCGCGCGGCTCGCGCAGCAACAGCGCGCAGCGGCTCAGGACCCTGCACGGCTCCTTCGAACTACCCGAACAGCTCAGTACCGCCCTGGCGGCCCTGGAGGGTCCGGTCCTGCTGGTGGACGACTTCACGGACAGCGGCTGGACCCTGGCCGTGGCCGCCGGAATGCTGCGCCGGGCCGGTGCTCCGGGGGTGCTCCCGCTGGTGCTGGCGCAGCAGGCGTGAGCCTGCGGACGCGGTCGTGCCTACCAGCACATCATCGCAACGGTGCGGATAATGAAAAGAACTGACAGAAGATTGCCGCAGGATCGGCTGAACACGGACACTTCCGACACAGTGCCCGTTGCCGCATCCGACCCCGGGACGTGAGAATTGGACCGACCGGCACATGGGGCACGGGGAGGGAGGGCCTTGAGTATGGACTCCGGCAATCGCAGGCCCTCCGGCAGAAGCCCGGCCCGCATCACCCTGCACGCGGTGTCCCTGCCCGGCGCCTCGACCCGGGTCATCGACCAGGAGAGCTGGGTCCAGACCACTCCCCCGCTGCTGCGCGCCCCGCGCGAGCTCGTCAACGACCTGCACCGGGTGCACCGTCCGCAGCCGGGCACGGCCGTGCTCGGGGTGCTGGCGCAGGACGGCCGGATGGTCGCCGGGGCCTCGTTCTCGGCCCGGGTCGGGTACGGGGACGGCTGGCAGTACCGCAACAGCATCCTGGCGCAGCTGCGCGGCATCGTGCCGCACGACCTGCGACTGCCCCGCCCGGTCCGCACCGCGGTGCTGATGCTCTGCCGGCGCGGCACCCCCGAGTGGACCGAGACGGACGGCGCCTGGATGTGGGCGCTGCGGGACGCCAGCGGGCTGCACGGTCTCCGCTGCGGCGCCTACGTCACCCTCACCGACGCCGGCTGGCAGGTGATCGGGGACGACCGCGGCGGCCGCCATCCGCACGCGGGCTCCTGGGCCGAGGAGGCGGTGCCGCCGGTCCGCGCCATCAGCGCGCTGCCGCCGCACCACGGCGCGATCCAGCCGCTGCGGGTCCTGGAGGCAGCGCCCGAGCAGGCCAGAGCCGCCGTCCACTGACAGGCGGACGGCTGCGGGCCCGAAGGCGTCAGCCCTGCTGCTGCGCCGGGATCAGACCCGGGTCGCCGCAGAGCACCACCAGTCGGGTCGCCCGGTCCAGGGCCGCGGCCAGCGCCTGCCTGGCGACAGCGGGCGAGCCCCCGTTCACCGCGAGTACGACGACCTCGCGGCGGACCGGACGGCACTGCGCCGCATCGGCGTAGAAGACGTCATTGCCCTCCTCCAGCTGCGCCCAGTAGCGCTCGGCACCGAAGGACTGCTCGTGCTGCTGCCACGGGTGCGGCTCACCCGTCGTCAGCACCAGGACCTCACCGGGCCGTCGGCCGGAGTCCAGCAGCAGGTCGACCGAGTCGTCGGCACGCGACAGCGCGCCCTCCGAACCGGCCGGAACGGACTGGATCTCCACGGTGGGCGACGCCGGCGCGACCGGCGCAGCCGGAGCGGCGGAGTGCGGGTGCAGCGGGGCAGCCGGGCGGCGTGGGACAGGACCCGGCTTGGGCACGCGCGGCGGCCCGGGTCGCGGGACCGGACGCGCGGCAGCGGCAGGACTGTGTACGGCTGGGTTCGCAGGCGGTGTCACAGAAGGCATGGTGCGGGCTGTCGCGTCCGTCTCGTCGTTGGATGGAACACGAGGGCCCGGGGCGGTCTTGTGGATCTCCAGCTCCTCGGCAGAATCTGGCGGCACTCCGGATGGCGTCGCACAGCGCCCCAGAGCTTACTCGGTGCCGTCGAACAGCCGGTAGGGGGCCCGCCCGTCCCTCGGGGACAGTCTGTGAACTCCGTGGGGACGCCCCGGGAACCGCACAAGAACTTGTCGATCCGCCGTCAGGAAAGCCCGGTGACCCACCGTCAGAAGCCTGCCGTCAGAAGCCCAGCGACAGCTGCTCCGAGTCGTCCTGGAGGCGCGAGGTCCGCAGGTGCCGCCAGGCCGGGAGGTCGTCCAGGTACGACCAGGAGAGGCGGTGGTGCGGGGTGGGGCCGTGCTCGGCCAGCGCCGCCCGGTGCACCGGGGAGGGGTAGCCGGCGTTGTCCCCGAAGGCGAACGCGGGGAAGTGGGCGCCGAGCTCGGCCATCATGCCGTCCCGTTGGACCTTGGCCAGCACCGAGGCGGCGGCGACCGCGACACAGGACTGGTCGCCCTTGATCACCGTGCGCACCCGCCAGGGTCCGCCCAGGTAGTCGTGCTTCCCGTCCAGGATCACCGCGTCGGGCCGCACCGGCAGGGCCTCCAGCGCGCGGATCGCGGCCAGCCGCAGCGCGGCGGTCATGCCCAGTTCGTCGCACTCCAGCGGCGAGGCGTGGCCCAGCGCATGGGCGGTGACCCACTCGGCCAGCACCGGAGCCAGTTCGTTCCGGCGCCGGGCGGTCAGCAGCTTGGAGTCGGTCAGCCCCTGCGGCGGCCGGCGCAGCCCGGTGACGGCGGCGCACACGGTGACCGGACCGGCCCAGGCGCCGCGGCCGACCTCGTCCACCCCGGCCACCACCTCCGCCCCCGCCCTGCGCAGGGTGCGTTCGACACGGTGGTCCGGTGGCTCCACGGGCATCTGCGGTCTCTCCGAGTTCTTCCGGATCCGGGCGGTGCGGCGGCGGCCTGTCAGTGGCCTGGTGCACAGTGGTAGGTGCACCGTTCCAGTGTCCCAGTCGCGGCGGAGTGCTCCGCCCGGCCGGAAAGGAGCGCACCGTGCGAGCCGACTCAGGCCCGGACCAGGGGCAGCAGCACCTCGTCGACCAGGGCGACCACGTCCGCGTCGGTCGGCGGGCCCTGCATCTTGGCCCGGTACAGCATCAGCGCCGGGGCGACATCCGCCACCAGCGGGGTCACCGCCTCGGGGCGGACCTCCCCGCGCCCGGTTCCGCGCCGCAGCACCTCCAGCACCGCCGCCTTGCCCGGATCCATCACGCATTCGTGCATCAGGCCCAGGAACGGCCGTGCCCGCTCCTGGTCGAGTTCGCCCATGATCACCCGGACCGCGCTGCCGGGGAGCGACAGCATCGCCGACCTGGCGCTGCGCATCAGCTCCAGCAGATCGCCGCGCAGGCTCCCGGTGTCCGGCACCGGGCCGACCGGGGGCAGCATCGCCCGCATCGCGCTGAGCACCAGTTCCTCCTTGGACGCCCAGCGGCGGTAGACGGCGGCCTTGCCGGTCTGCGCCCCGGCGGCCACGGCCTCCATGCTCAGGCGGGCGTAGCCGGAGGCCACCAGTTCGTCCAGGGTCGCCTGGAAGATCGCCTGTTCGAGCACTCTGCCGCGCCTGCGCGAAGAGCGAGGACCGACGCCCCCGGTCGCCCCTGCCGTCACCAAGGAAGCCGCCTCCAGAAAATCATTAGTGAACGGTTGCGTTCACAACTGTTGCGTACGCAACGCCGACACCACTACCGTCGATTCTAGTGAACGACTGCGTTCACTCCAGGTCCACAGGGGGAAACCGTGGCCATTCCCAGCACGATCACCCGCTCGTCACCACCCCGGGCACGCCGCGGCCAGCACCCGGGCATCGCCCTCGCCGTCATCGCCACCACCCAGTTGATGGTCATCCTCGACGCCACCATCGTGAACATCGCGCTGCCCCACATCGCGACCGCGCTGAAGCTCTCGACCACCAATCTTTCCTGGGTCATCAACGCCTACACCCTTACCTTCGGCGGGCTGCTGCTGCTGGGCGGCCGCATCGGCGACATCATGGGGCGCCGGCGCACCCTGATGGCCGGCGTGCTGCTGTTCAGCTTCGCCTCGCTGCTCGGCGGCCTGGCCACAGCTCCGTGGATGCTGCTGGCCGCACGGGCGCTCCAGGGCATGGGCGGCGCCATCGCCTCGCCCACCGCACTGGCCCTGATCACCACCAACTTCAAGGAGGGGCCCGAGCGCAACCGCGCCTTCGGGGTCTTCTCGGCGGTGGCCGGGGCCGGCGGCGCCATCGGCCTGCTGGCCGGTGGCATGCTCACCACCTGGCTCTCCTGGCGCTGGGTGCTCTTCGTGAACGTGCCGATCGGCATCGCGATCGCCCTGCTCGCCCCGCTCTACATCAACGACTCCGAACGCCGCCCCGGCCGCTTCGACCTGCCCGGTGCGCTGAGCTCCACCGTCGGCATGGTCTCGCTGGTCTACGGCTTCATCCGGGCGTCCCAGGACGGCTGGTCCGACCCCTGGACCCTGGGCGCCTTCGGCCTGGCCGTGGTGCTGCTCGCGGCGTTCCTGCTGATCGAGTCCCGCACCGCGCAGCCGATCACCCCGCTGCGGATGTTCCGCAACCGCAACCGCTCCGGCAGCTACGGCATCATGCTCTGCCTGGCCGCGGCGATGTTCAGCATCTTCTTCTTCGTCACCCTGTTCGTGCAGGACGTCCTCCTCTACAGCCCGCTGCGGGCGGGCCTGGCCTTCCTGCCGATCAGCTTCGCCATCGTCACCGCGGCACAGATCTCGGCCCGGCTGCAGATCAAGCTCGGCCCCAAACCCTTCTTCATCCTGGGCTCGCTGCTGGTCACCGCGGGCATCTCCTGGCTCACCCAGATCGACGTCGGCACCAGCTACGTCAGCGGGATCCTCGGCCCCACCCTGCTGTTCGGCCTGGGCATGGGGTGCATCTTCGTCCCCATCATGCTGACGGCCGTCGCAGGCGTGGCACCCGCGGAGACCGGGGCCGCGACCGGAATGCTCAACGCCACCCAGCAGGTGGGCGGCTCACTGGGGCTGTCCATCCTGGTGACGGTGTTCGGAACGGCCAGCCGCAACGAGGGCAAGCACCAGGCCGCGCAGTTCCTGGCGCACGCCACTCCGCAGCAGCTCGCTGCCTTCAAGCAGAGCGGGCAGTTGCCCAAGCACTACTCCGACCTGGTGCTCACCCACGGCATCTCCACCGCCTTCGAGATGGGCCTGGTCTTCGCCCTGCTGGCCGCCGTGATCTCGGTGTTCGTCATCAAGAAGCCACCGGCGCCGGCGACTCCGGGCGGCCCCGGGCTGCACGACGCGGCACCGGCCGGCGAACCGGCGAAGGAGGCGGACGAGGAGGCGGCCTGAGCCACCGTCAACCACCGGTTGCCCTGCTCCCAGCACCGACTGTTAACGCTTGCTCAACGGTCGGCGGTAGAACAATTTGCTGGTGGAACCGAATCATGGACCGGCACCCTGGGATCACCCCCTCCCCCAGGAGCTGAGCCGTGACCCTCCCCTTCGGCAGTACCGCCGCCGCGATGATCACTCCGTTCCACCCCGACGGAAGCCTGGACGCCGACGGCGCCCAGGCCCTCGCCGTCCACCTGGTCGACCGGGGCTGCGACGCACTGGTCCTCAGCGGCACCACCGGGGAGTCCCCCACCACCAGCGACGCCGAGAAGGACGCCCTGCTGCGGGCGGTCCTGGAGGCGGTCGGCGACCGCGCCCGGATCACCACGGGCGTCGGCAACAGCGACACCCGCCACAGCATCGAGCTGGCCCAGGCTGCCGAACGCGCCGGAGCGCACGGCCTGCTGACGGTCACCCCCTACTACAACCGTCCGGGCCAGGAGGGCATCCGCCGTCACCTGGCCGCCGTCGCGGACGCCACCGCACTGCCCGTCATGCTCTACGACCACCCCGGACGCACCGGCAGCCGGCTGGACCGGGAGACCCTGCTGCGGCTGGCCGAGCACCCGCGCATCACCGCGGTGAAGGACTCCACCGCGGACCTGGCCGCCTGCGCCCACATGATGGCCCGCACCGACCTGCACTACTACTCCGGGATCGACGAACTCAACCTCCCGCTCTACGCCCTGGGCGCCGTCGGCGCCGTGAGCACCGTCGCGAACCTCGCCCCGGGCGAGACCCGGGCGGTGCTCCGGGCCCATCGCGACGGCGACCCGGCCGCCGCGCTCCGGCTGGACCGCCGGCTCCGTCCACTGGTGGAGGCGGTGATGGACCTGGCCCCCGGCACCGTCACCACCAAGGCCCTGCTCAACCACCTGGGCCTGCCCGCGGGCCCGGTCCGCCTTCCGCTGCTGGACGCCGAACCGGCCCTGACCGCCGTCCTGCTGGAGGCGCTGACCGGTGCCCTGGGCGACGGGACCGACCCTGCTCAGATCCAGCGGTCGAAGGGCCGGTCCAGGGTGTAGCGGCCGTCCGGGCCCAGCAGCAGGGTCCGGTACTCCCCGTTGTCCGGATTGGAGAGCGCCTCGAACTCCTCCACCGACCAGTGGAACCAGCGCATGCAGAACAGCCGCATCATCAGGCCGTGCGTCACCAGCAGCACATTCGGCGGATAGTCGGGGCGCTCGAAATTGCGGTGCAGGGTCTCGAAGAAGGCGCCGACCCGGTCGTAGACATCGGCGCCCGATTCGCCCTGGGTGAAGCGGTAGAAGAAATGCCCGTAGGCGTCCCGCGCCTTGCGCTGCCGGCGGATGTCCTCGGCGTCCTGGAGATTGCCCCAGTCCTGCTCCCGCAGTCTCGGCTCCTCCATCACCCGGGTCCGCGAGGGATTCATCCCCAGCAGTGCATAGGTCTGCCGATTGCGCAGATAGGGGGAGACATAGGCCTGCACCGGATCGATGCCGAACTGCCCCCGCAACTCCGCCCCCACCGCCCGCGACTGCTCCCGCCCTTTCGCGGTCAGTTCCAGCGCATGGTCGGGTACCCGCTCGTAGATCGTCTCATCGACGTTCCCCTGCGACTCCCCGTGCCTGACCAGCACAATGCGCTGTGGACGTGCCATACGACCACCCTAACCGGCCCTTTCGGGGCGGGCGCGGCGCCCTTGACAAAAGTTCTCTTCTGGATAATCCGCCACAGATCGAATTGCTACCCTGGTGGGCATGACCTCCATGACGCCCACCCGCACCGAGCCGGACCTGTCGTTCCTGCTGGACCACAGCAGCCATGTGCTGCGGACGCAGATGTCGGCGGCGCTCGCCGAGATCGGGCTGACCGCCCGGATGCACTGCGTGCTGATCCACGCCCTGGAGGAGGAGCGCACCCAGGCCCAGCTCGCGGAGATCGGCGACATGGACAAGACCACCATGGTGGTCACCGTGGACGCCCTGGAGGAGGCCGGCCTGGCCGAGCGCCGACCGTCGAGCCAGGACCGCCGGGCGCGGATCATCGCGGTGACCGCGAGGGGCGCCCAGGTCGCCGAGGAGAGCCAGCGGATCGTCGACGACGTCCACCAGCGGGCCCTCGGCTCGCTGCCGACCGATGCCCGCGAGGCCCTGCTGAATGCACTGAACCTGCTGGTCGGCGACTATCTGGCAACGGCGGCCGCAGCCCCGCGGTCGGCTCGCCGGGCACGGCAGCGCGAGAAGTAGGGCTGAAACAGATCGTCTATAACAAAACAATCTGCTAGCGTCTCTTCTGTCGCCCCTTCGGACAGGAGAGTCCGCATGTCTGCCACAGCCCGCACCGCCGCACCCCGCACCCGTCCCCTCGCACGTCCCCTAGCGCTCGCCGTCATCGCCACCGGCCTGCTCATGGTCGTGCTCGACGGATCCATCGTGACCGTGGCCATGCCGGCCATCCAGAACGACCTCGGCTTCTCCGCCACCGGACTCAGCTGGGTCGTCAACGCCTACCTGATCGCCTTCGGCAGCCTGCTGCTGCTCGCCGGACGGCTCGGTGACCTGATCGGCCGCAAGCGGATGTTCCTCGCCGGAACCGCCCTGTTCACCGCGGCCTCGGTACTGGCCGGAACCGCCACCACCCCGGCCCTGCTGATCGCGGCCCGCTTCCTCCAGGGCGTCGGCAGCGCCATGGCCTCCGCCGTCGGCCTGGGCATCCTGGTGACCCTGTTCACCGAGCCCGGGGAGCGCGCCAGGGCCATCGCCGTGTTCAGCTTCACCGGCGCGGCCGGCGCCTCGATCGGCCAGGTCCTCGGCGGCGTCCTCACCGACGCCCTGGACTGGCACTGGATCTTCTTCATCAACCTGCCGATCGGTCTGGCGACCCTGGCCGTCGCCGCGGTGGTCCTGCCCGCCGACCGCGGCCTCGGCCTGCGGGCCGGAGCCGACGCCGTCGGCGCGGTGCTGGTCACCGCCGGGCTGATGCTCGGGATCTACACCGTCGTCAAGGTCGAGGAGTACGGCTGGACCTCGGCCCGCACGCTGGGTCTCGGCGCGCTGGCCGCCGCCCTGCTCGCGGCGTTCGCCGTCCGGCAGGCGACGGCCCGTAATCCGCTGGTCCCGCTGCGGCTGTTCCGCTCCCGTACGGTCACCGGCGCCAACCTGGTCCAGATGCTGATGGTCGCCGCGCTGTTCTCGTTCCAGGTGCTGGTCGCCCTCTACCTGCAGCATGTGCTCGGCTACAGCGCCACCCGGACCGGCCTGGCCATGCTCCCGGCCGCCGCCGTCATCGGCGCGGTGTCACTGGGCGTCTCCGCCCGGCTCAACGCCCGCTTCGGCGAGCGCCGGGTGCTGCTCACCGGGTTGCTGCTGCTGGTCGGCGTGCTCGGACTGCTCGCCCGGATCCCGGTCCACGCCCACTACGCGACCGATCTGCTGCCGGTGATGCTGCTCGCCGCCGGCTTCGGACTCGCCCTCCCCGCGCTCACCACGCTGGGCATGTCCGGCGCGAAGAGCGACGACGCCGGGCTCGCCTCGGGGTTGTTCAACACCACCCAGCAGATCGGCATGGCCCTAGGCGTCGCCGTCCTCAGCACCCTCGCCGCCGGACGCACCGGCCGGCTGCTGGCCCACGGCAGCACTCCGGCCGCCGCCCTGACCGGTGGCTACCACCTGGCCTTCGCCGTCGGAGCGGGGCTGCTGGTCGCCGCCTTCGCGGTGGCCGCCGCACTGCTCCGCCGCCCCGCCGAGCAGCCGCAGCCGACCCGGCCCGCCGCCACGACCGTCTCCGTCTGACACCGAATCAGGCTGCGCCGGCTCCTGAGACAGTGCGTCCCCCGAAGCGAACCGCTTCGGGGGACGCACTGTCTCGGGCTGTTGCCCCGTTGTCAGCTGCAGCCGCTGGTGGAGCCGCAGCCCTCGCAGAGGTAGCAGCTGCCGGCGCGGCGCATCTTGGTGCCGCAGGAGAAGCAGAGCGGAGCGTCGGAGTTGATGCCCTGCTGGAGCTCCAGCAGCTCGGTGGAGTTGTGCACCACCGGGGTCGGCAGCGGCTGGGCCGCCGCCGGAGCCGCCGGGGCGGCGGGGGCGGACGGGACCGCCTGCGGCCTGGTGACGGCCCGCGGGGCGGACTGGGACAGGCCCTCGACGTCCACATCCTCGTCGGCCGGCTCGTAGGAGCCGGTCTCCAGGTGGCGGGTGCGCTCCTCGACCGAGTGGATGCCGAGCGCGGACCGGGTCTCGAAGGGCAGGAAGTCCAGCGCCAGGCGGCGGAAGATGTAGTCGACGATCGACTGGGCCATCCGCACGTCCGGGTCGTCGGTCAGACCGGCCGGCTCGAACCGCATGTTGGTGAACTTGGAGACGTAGGTCTCCAGCGGGACGCCGTACTGCATGCCGACCGAGACCGCGATGGAGAAGGCGTCCATCATGCCCGCGAGGGTCGAGCCCTGCTTGGACATCTTCAGGAAGACCTCGCCCAGGCCGTCGTCCGGGTAGGAGTTGGCCGTCATGTAGCCCTCGGCGCCGCCGACCGTGAAGGAGGTGGTGATGCCGGGACGGCCCTTGGGCAGGCGCTTGCGGACCGGGCGGTACTCGACCACCTTCTCCACGGCGGCGGGGGCGGAGGGCTTCGCCTCGGCCTTGCCGTCGTTCTTGGACTTGGCCGACAGCGGCTGGCCGACCTTGCAGTTGTCGCGGTAGATCGCCAGCGCCTTGACGCCCAGCTTCCACGCCTCGAAGTAGATCTCCTCGACCTCTTCGACGGTGGCGCTCTCGGGCATGTTGACCGTCTTGGAGATCGCACCGGAGATCCACGGCTGGATCGCGGACATCATCCGGACGTGGCCCATCGCCGAGATGACCCGCTCGCCCATGGCGCAGTCGAAGATCGAGTAGTGCTCGGACCTCAGTCCGGGCGCCCCGACGATGTTGCCGTGGTCGGCGATGTGCGCGACGACGGCCTCGACCTGCTCCGGCTGGTAGCCGAGGCGCTTGAGGGCGCGCGGCACGGTGTTGTTGACGATCTGCATGGAGCCGCCGCCGACCAGCTTCTTGAACTTGACCAGGGCGAGGTCGGGCTCGACGCCGGTGGTGTCGCAGTCCATCATCAGGCCGATGGTGCCGGTGGGCGCCAGCACGCTCGCCTGGGCGTTGCGGAAACCGTTCTTCGCACCGAGACGCAGCACGTCCTGCCAGGTCTCCGTGGCCGCGGCCCAGATCGGACCGTCCAGCTCGTCACCGCGCGGGGCGGCGGCGTTGGCGTCGGCGTGCTGGCGCATCACCCGCTGGTGCGGCTCGGCGTTGCGGGCGTAACCGTCGTAGGGGCCGACGATGCCGGCCAGCTCGGCGCCGCGCTTGTAGGCGGTGCCGGTCATCAGCGAGGTGATGGAGCCGGCCAGGGCGCGGCCGCCGTCGGAGTCGTAGGCGTGGCCGGTCGCCATCAGCAGCGCGCCGAGGTTGGCGTAGCCGATGCCGAGCTGGCGGTAGGCGCGGGTGGTCTCGCCGATCTTCTGGGTCGGGAAGTCGGCGAAGCAGATGGAGATGTCCATCGCGGTGATGACCAGCTCGACCACCTTGGCGAAGGTGACCGCGTCGAAGCTGTCGTCGTCGCGGAGGAACTTCATCAGGTTCAGCGAGGCCAGGTTGCAGCTGGAGTTGTCCAGGTGCATGTACTCGGAGCAGGGGTTGGACGCGTTGATCCGGCCGGACTCCGGGCAGGTGTGCCAGTGGTTGATGGTGCTGTCGTACTGGATGCCGGGGTCGGCGCAGGCCCAGGCGGCCTCGGCCATCTTGCGGAACAGGCCCTTGGCGTCGACAGTCTCGATGACCTCGCCGGTGAGCCGGGCCCGCAGGCCGTACTCGGAGCCGTTCTCCACCGCGGTCATGAACTCGTCGTTGACCCGGATCGAGTTGTTGGCGTTCTGGTACTGGACCGAGGTGATGTCGTCCCCGCCCAGGTCCATGTCGAAGCCCGCGTCGCGGAGGGCGCGGATCTTCTCCTCCTCCTTGACCTTGGTCTCGATGAAGGCCTCGACGTCGGGGTGGTCCACGTCCAGCACGACCATCTTGGCCGCACGGCGGGTCGCACCGCCGGACTTGATCGTGCCGGCCGAGGCGTCGGCGCCGCGCATGAAGGAGACCGGTCCTGAGGCGTTGCCGCCGGAGGTCAGCAGTTCCTTGGAGGAGCGGATCCGGGAGAGGTTCAGGCCGGCTCCGGAGCCGCCCTTGAAGATCATCCCCTCTTCCTTGTACCAGTCCAGGATCGAGTCCATGGAGTCGTCGACGGAGAGGATGAAGCAGGCGCTGACCTGCTGCGGCTGCTGGGTGCCGACATTGAACCAGACCGGCGAGTTGAAGCTGAACACCTGGTGGAGGAGGGCGTGGGTCAGCTCGTGCTCAAAGATCTCGGCGTCGGCCGGGGAGGCGAAGTAGCCGTTCTTCTCACCGGCGGCGCGGTAGGTCAGCACCACCCGGTCGATGATCTGCTTGAGGCTCCACTCGCGCTGCTCGGTGCCGAGCGCACCGCGGAAGTACTTGCTGGTGACGATGTTGGTGGCGTTGACCGACCAGAAGTCGGGGAACTCCACGCCGCGCTGCTCGAAGTTGACCGAGCCGTCGCGCCAGTTGGTCATGACGACGTCGCGCCGCTCCCACTCGACCTCGTCGTAGGGGTGCACGCCGGGGGTCGTGTAGATGCGCTCGATGCGGAGACCCGCGCCGGCCTTCGGGCCGGTGGCCTTGCCGCCCTTGGCCGCACCGCCCTTGCCTGCCCGGGTACCGCTGGTGGTGTCCGTCATTGCCGCCTCCTCCTGGGCAAAACGCCCTGGGCGCCCCGCTGCTTCCCGGGGACCCGTCGTATCCGCAAAATCCGCAAATCAATTCCGCGCAGGCAGAAGCGCCCCCTCGGGCGTCCCTGGTGCGTTGGCGTGTGGTGCGTGCCGTTGTCGTGCGTGCTCAGGCTGCTGGAACGGTGCCTACTGCGACGCGGTGGCGGGAGCGGGCACGGCAGTGCCCTCCTCCGCCGCTGGAGGCCGGTCCACGCGGAGCTCCGCGATGGCGGCCTCGAAGTCCTCGAGTGATTCGTAGGCCCGGTACACCGAGGCGAACCTCAGGTACGCCACCACGTCCAGCTCCTTGAGCGGGCCGAGTATGGCCAGGCCGACGTCATGGGTGGAGAGCTCGGCGCTGCCGGTCGCCCGGACGCACTCCTCCACCCGCTGGCCGAGCAGGGCGAGCGCGTCCTCGCTGACGGGGCGCCCCTGGCAGGCCTTGCGCACGCCGCTGACCACCTTCTCGCGGCTGAACGGCTCGGTGACCCCGCTGCGCTTGACCACCATCAGCGCCGCGGTCTCCACCGTGGTGAAACGGCGGTTGCAGTCCGGGCACTGGCGGCGGCGGCGGATCGAGGTGCCGTCGTCGGTGGTGCGCGAGTCGACCACCCGGCTGTCCGGGTGCCGGCAGAAGGGGCAGTGCACGGTGCTGGTGTCCCTTCTGTCGTCGGCGTGCCGGAACGGCCGTCCCGACCGTGCGGCCGGGCGGGTTCCAGGCTGATTCTAGGCGATGGCCCAGGCGGGGCTCCACGGGGGGAACCACTACCTGTGGCCGTCGAGGACCTATGTAACCACTAGATCTGGTGCTCGCGCCAAGCCTTCGCGCACCGCGTGTCGTAGCCCGCAGCTCACGCCCAGCGATCACCGCAGGTCAGAACGGAGGGGCTGGTGGAGCGCCTGGGGAACTCTCACCCGGTTGGCCCGCGAGGGACGAAAAGTGCGGGAAGGGACCGCTGCGCCGGGATTCATGAGATCCTGCTGCTCGAACAAACGATCGCATCATCAGCCGTGCCAGCGCCTTGTACACCGCCAACCTTGATCACGTCAGGCGACCCAGGAATAATTCACTCGAACGTGTGTTTGGCGCAACCTTTCGATCGGTCATACCGTTGGCCTATTCAAAGGGAGAACGTCCGTCGAGAGGGGCCGCCGTGACCACCGCAAAAAGTAGCACCGTCCCGGTGCAGGAAAGCTCCCAGCACTCCAGCACCGCGCCCACCAGCCAGACCCAGACCCGTAGCCGGGAAGACATCGGGAATACCGTCTCGGGACTCCTTCCGAACCAGGCATCCGGTCCTTCCGCACCCCACTCCTCGGGACACTCCTTGGACGCTCTTGAGAATGCCGCGGCCGACAGCGCCGCCGACGAGACCCTCGCGGGTGAAAGCCCCGCGCGCTCCCTTCCCGGCCGCCCGCCCGGAATCCGCACCGACGAGGCCGGGCTGACCGAAAGGCAGCGCCGCGTCATCGAGGTCATCAGGGATTCCGTGCAGCGGCGCGGATATCCGCCGAGCATGCGGGAGATCGGCCAGTCCGTGGGCCTCTCCAGCACCTCCTCGGTCGCCCACCAGCTGATGGCGCTGGAGCGCAAGGGATTCCTGCGGCGCGACCCGCACCGTCCGCGCGCCTACGAAGTACGCGGCATGGATGTGGTCCGTCCGGTCCCGGAAAGCACCACCGGACGCCCGGCGACCTCGTACGTCCCACTGATCGGCCGGATCGCCGCCGGTGGGCCGATCCTCGCCGAGCAGTCGGTGGAGGACGTCTTCCCGCTGCCCCGGCAACTGGTCGGCGACGGCGAGCTGTTCGTGCTCAAGGTGAGCGGCGACTCGATGGTCGAGGCCGCGATCATGGACGGCGACTGGGTCACCGTACGACGCCAGCCGGTGGCGGAGAACGGCGACATCGTCGCGGCGATGATCGACGGCGAGGCCACGGTGAAGCGCCTCAAGCGCGAGGACGGCCACATCTGGCTGATGCCCCACAACGCCGCCTACGAGCCGATCCCCGGCGACAGCGCGACCATCCTCGGCAAGGTGGTGGCGGTGCTCCGCCGGCTCTGACCCGGCGGCACACACGGTCTTGCGGCGGTCCCCGGAGGAGGGTGACCGCCGCAAGTCCTTTCGCGCTACCGGGCCTTCACCGGCCGGGGCGGCGCGGCGGCGGCGTTGATGGCGGCCAGCGAGCGGCGGACCTGGTTGCGGTCCGTGGTGTACCAGAAGTCCGGCATCGAGGAGCGGAAGAAGCCCCCGTAACGGGCCGTCGCCAGACGTGAGTCGAGCACCGCGACCACGCCGCGGTCCTCCGCCGCCCGGATCAGCCGGCCGGCGCCCTGGGCCATCAGCAGCGCGGCATGGGTGGCCGCCACCGCCATGAAGCCGTTGCCGCCGTGCTCCTCGACCGCCTTCTGCCGGGCGCTCATCAGCGGATCATCGGGCCGCGGGAAGGGAATGCGGTCCATCACCACCAACTGGCAGGCGGAGCCGGGGACGTCGACCCCCTGCCAGAGCGAGAGGGTGCCGAAGAGGCAGCTCTCGGTGGAGGCCGAGAAAGTGCGGATCAGTTCGCCCAGGGTGTCCTCGCCCTGGAGCAGGATCTCGCCGGGCACGCGCTCCCGCAGCGCCTCGGCCGCCGCCTTGGCGGCCCGCATCGAGGAGAACAGGCCCAGGGTGCGGCCCCCGGCGGCCTCGATCAGCTCGGCGAGCTCGTCCAGCATCGCCGGACGGTCGGGCTCGCGGCCCGGCGGCGGCAGATGCCGCGCGACGTAGAGGATGCCCTGCTTGGGATAGTCGAAGGGCGAGCCGACGTCCATGGCCCGCCAGGCGGGGGTGGACTCCGCCA
This sequence comes from Streptacidiphilus jeojiense, assembly GCF_000719095.1. GTDB lineage: Bacteria > Actinomycetota > Actinomycetes > Streptomycetales > Streptomycetaceae > Streptacidiphilus > Streptacidiphilus jeojiensis. The sequence continues at coordinate 214,114 of NZ_JOEH01000019.1, forward strand.
GCGGCTCGCCGACGTCGTCACGGCCCGCTCCGCCGGCGGGGGCCTTCCCGTCCTCGCCGAGCCTGCCCTCCGAGCCGAGGCCCAGCGAGAGCCCGACGCCGTTGAAGTCGCCGCCCAGCTTCAGCGTGGCCGAGGTGAGGACGACCGAACGCTCCTTGTAGAGGTTCTCCCGCAGCAGCCCGGAGACGCTCAGCGGGGCGACCCGCAGCGAGGAGGTGCCGGCGCCGAAGCGGTCGTTGTTCTCGATCCACAGCACGTCGTACTCGGAGCCCTCCAGCATCCGGTCGGTGGTGTCGTGGATGGTCTCCACCGAGGCCAGCGCCTGCTTGCGGACCGCGTCCTCGTCGCTGACGCCCTTGTCGCGCACCTCGCCGATGGAGGTGATGACGGCCCGCGACGCCTCGCGGATGGCGGCGACGGCGTAGCCGATGTTCTCCGGCAACTCCTCGACCCGGCCCGGCTGGGCGATCTCCATCAGCCCGTGGAAGTTCTCCGCGGCGGCCTGGAGCTGGTCCACCGCCTTCTCGTTGGCGAGTTTGGCCGCCCGCTTCACCGCACGGTTGACCGCGCCGGTGGTCAGCTCGGCGGTGGCGATACCGGTGACCCGGGAGACCAGTTCATGGGCCTCGTCGACGATCAGCAGCTCGTGCTCGGGGAGGACCGGCGCGCCCTCCAGCGCGTCGATGGCGAGCAGCGCGTGGTTGGTGACCACCACGTCGGCGAGCTTGGCACGTTCGCGCGCGGACTCCGCGAAGCACTCGCCGCCGTAGGGACAACGGGTGGCGCCCAGGCACTCCTTGGAGCTGACCGCCATCTGCGCCCAAGCCCGGTCGGAGACACCGGGTGACATGTCGTCACGGTCGCCGGTCTCGGTCTCGTCGGCCCAGTCCCGGAGCCGCATGATGTCCTGGCCGAGCTTGCTGGTCGGGCCGCCCAGCACCTCGGCCGGGTCGAACAGCCCCTCGCCGTCATCACTGGGCGCGCCCTCGTGCACCCGGTGCAGGCAGAGGTAGTTGGAGCGGCCCTTGAGCATCGCGAACTGGGGACGGCGGCGCAGCAGCGGCTGCAGCGCGTCCACGGTGCGCGGCAGGTCGCGCTCCACCAGCTGCCGCTGCAGGGCCAGGGTGGCGGTGGCCACCACCACCCGGTCGCCGTGGGCGAGGGCGGGGACGAGGTAGGCGAGCGACTTTCCGGTGCCGGTGCCGGCCTGCACCAGCAGGTGCTCGCCGCCGTCGACGGCGGCGGCGACCGCCTCCGCCATGGCGATCTGCCCGGGGCGCTCCACGCCGCCGACGGCGGTGACGGCGGCGTGCAGGAGTTCCCCGATCCGGCCGGACCCGGCGGGGGTTTCCGCCTCGCCTGCCGGGGAGGCCGATGGGTTGTCGTCGGTGGCGCCCTCGCCGGGCGTGGGAAGTTCAGTCATGGCTCGCCCAGCCTAGAGGTCGGCACTGACATGCGGGCATCACACAGTGGCGGGCGCGGACCCGGACGCGGCTTCGGACGCTGATTCCGCTGACGGGGCCGAGGGCCGCGGCACCCCGAAGGTGGTCCAGGCGGTACGCCCGGGAAGGCGGTGCACGGTGCGGTCGGCGACGGCGTTGAGGATGGTGGCGGCCCGGTGCGCACCGAGGCCCAGGTCGGGCGTGCCCACCCCGTGCGTGTGGAGTTCGGCGTTCTGCACGTAGATGCCGCCGGTGACCTCGGCGTCCAGGCCGATCCGGTGCTCCAGGTCCACCACCAGGCGCCCCTGGTCGTCCCGGAGGACGAGTTCGCCCAGCGGGTCGAGCAGGGCCGGGCGGCGGGCGGCGTGACCGGTGGCCAGGATCACCGAGTCGGTGCGCCGGGTGTAGCCGATCCCGGTCTGCACGTGCCGGCAGTGCAGTTCCAGGCCGCCGCTGGACGCACGACGGGCCGCCTCGACCTCGGTGCCCGGCAGGATCTCGACGTCGGCCGGGGCCGCGCCGAGGGTGCGGTCGTAGAGGGCCGAGTGGATGTCGGCCAGGGTCTCCGCGCTGGCCGCCTTGTAGAGCTGCCACTGGGCCGGCACCAGGGCGTCCTTGGTGCGGGCCGGCAGGGCGTGGAAGTAGCGGGTGTAGTCGGGGGTGAAGTGCTCCAGGCCCATTTTGGAGTACTCCATCGGGGCGATGGCCCGGCTGCGGGTGATCCAGCGCAGCTGCCGTCCGGGTGCCTGACCGCGGCTGCGGAGCAGGTCCAGGAAGACCTCGGCGCCGGACTGGCCGGAGCCGACGACGGTGACGTCGGTGCTGTCCGCCAGCGTGTCCCGCACGGACAGGTAGTCCTCGGCATGGTGCGCGACGCCGGCGCCCTGGAGTTCCGCGAACGCCGCGGGGACTACGGGTTCGGTGCCGATGCCCAGGACGATGTTGCGGGTCGCCACCGACTCGCCGTCCGGCAGCCCGATCCGGAACAGCCGGCTGTCCGCGTCCCAGGTGACCGCGTGCACCGGGCTGGAGAAGCGGCAGTTGGGCAGGCGGCCGGCGGCCCAGCGGCAGTAGTGCTCGTACTCGCGGCGGCTCAGATGGGATCGCTCGGCGAAGTAGAAGGGGAACAGCCGGTCGTGCTCGTGCAGGTAGGCGAGGAAGGTCCAGCGGCTGGTGGGATCGACCAGGGAGACCAGGTCGGCGAGGAAGGGCACCTGCATGGTCGCCCCCTCCACCATGAGGCCGGGGTGCCAGCTGAACTCGGCCTTGGCGTCCAGGAAGAGCGTCCGGAGCTCGGCGACACCGTCGGCCAGGGCGGCCAACGAGAGGTTGAAGGGGCCCAGGCCGACACCGACCAGGTCGTAGGGCGCGGCGGAGCTGGCGACTTCGGTGGTGTCCACGGCGGAGGTGCTTTCGTCAGGGGAACGGGTTCGGTGACGGGTGGTCAGACACGGTCGCGGACCATCAGGGCGGCCCGCTTGGCGGGCAGGTCGAGGTCCTGGTGGTGGCGGAATCCCGCCTTGAGGAAGGCCCGCACGGAGGGGATGTTGCGGACATCGGGCTCGGCCACCACCCGCGCGGCCGAGTGGCGCTCCCTCAGCGCGCGCTCCGCGACGGCCCGCAGCAGCCGGGGGCCGACGCCGCGGCCCCGGCATTCGGGCGGCCCGAGCAGCAGGTGCACCCCGGTGTCGTGGGGCCGGGCCGGGTAGTGCCGGGCGATCGGGTCGAGATCGGCCCGGTAGAGCTCCCAGTAGCTCATCGGGGTGCCGTCCAGCAGCCCGAGGCAGGGGGCGCTGCGGCCGTCGCCGTCGAGTTGGGTGCTGATGTGCTGCTCCGTCAGCTCGGCCGGTCCGGAGAGTTCCCAGAAGGCGGCGACCACCGGGTCGTTCATCCAACCGGCGACCAGGGACAGGTCTCTCGGCAGCCGTACCGGGTGCAGCCGGAACTGGCCGACCGGGGTGTCCATCACGCCCCAGCGGCCGACCCCGTCGAGCAGGTCGGCGGCGGGCAGCCGGGGCCGCGGCGGGCGCGCCGGCGCCTGCGCCGGGACGGCGCCGCGCGACGGGAGGAGGGAGTCCGGGGGGAGCGAGTGCGGGGCGAGGTGGTGCGGGGTGAGCACCTGGTGCCAGGGCACCGGACGCCCCGGTCCCGAGCCCGGTCCTGACCCCGGTGCGGGGATCGGCGGCCGGCTCACCGGGACGCCCCCGGGGCCGGTGCGGAGCCGGCGCCGGGGCCGGCGGCGACCTGGCCCGGGCCGGCGGCCGTCACCAGCGGGTTGTCGACGGTGACGTACACCGACTGTGTCTCCACCGGGCCGACCAGCTCGTCCAGGCCGTTCAGCCGGGTGCGCAGATTGGCCTTGCAGCGCAGGGTCGGGGCGTCGAGGAGTCGGGCGGGCAGGCCGGACCCGGTGGCGGCCGCGGCGGAGCCGGCCAGGAATCGGCGCAGTGCGGCCAGCAGCAGACGCTCGTCCGCGAGCCGTTGCGACCCGAACGCGCCGACCAGGCCCAGCAGATGGTTGATGCCGAGGTAGTAGCCGAAGCGCTCGTCGGCGACGGCGTCCGGGACGAAAGTGTCGCTCCGGGTGCCGATTCCGGGCAGCCGGGCGTCCAGGGCGGCCGCGCGCGACTCCCGGAAGTAGTAGCCCTGGTTGTCCCGGTAGCGGCCGCCGACCGGCCAGCCGTGGGCGTCCAACTCCACCAGGCTGTTCTGCTGGTGCGCCTCCAGCGCGATCCCGGCCTGCCCGTCCAGCCAGAGCAGCGGCAGCACCACGACGTCGAGGTAGCGCAGGAACCACTCGGTGGCCACGGTGGCGGTGGGGCGGCCGCTGCGGGCTGCGAGCCGGTGCAGCAGGTCGCACAGGCGGGAGGCTGCCGGAATGCCGCCCTCGGTGCGGCTCGGGCGTTCGGCGACCAGGCCGGCCACGCACAGCACCCGGTCCGCGGCGCCGAAGGGGTTCTGCCGGATCACGGTGTCCAGACCTCCGGCTCCCTCGGTACCCGCCGCCCCGGCCAGGTCCGCGCCGATCCAGGCCGGATCGCGGACGATGTCGAAGCCGGGGTGGGCGGCCCGCCACTCCTCGCCGAGTCCGCCGGCGAGCAGCCGGTGCACCTCCACGCCCCGGTGCAGTTCCTTGCGCAGGTTCTCCCGGCGGGAGTTGGTGATCCGCAGCCCCAGCGACAGCTTCAGCATGAACGGGGCGCCGGGCCGGTGCAGCGTGCGCAGCGAGGAGGTGGGGTACCAGAGCGGCCCGGACGGCCCCAGGTCGTGCAGCCGTCCCTCGCCGAGCAGCCGGTGGACGTCCTGCCGGTGCGTCAGTTCCCGGGCCTGCCAAGGGTGCAGCGGAAGCGCGACGGTTCCGGGCGGCAGCGGCCGGGCGTCCGGTCCGCGCAGCGCGGCGGTGATCGCCGCGGCCGGGGAGGGCAGCGCCGAGTCCGAGGCGGCCAGCTCCTGGTCGACGGCGAACCAGTGCAGCCGGTGCGCACCGCGCAGTTCGGGCGAGAAGGCGGCGGCCTCGGACTCGCCCAGACCCTCGCGGCTCTTGGGGGTGGGATGCAGTGGATGCCCCAGCAGCAGGGCCTGCTCACCGTCCAGGAACGGGCTGGTGCCGGGCGGCGGCTCCGGGGCACGCCGGTGTTCGGCGATGAACGCGGCGGTGCGGCGGACCGAGTCCACGACGCGTCCGGCGAGGTCGGCGACATGGCGCGGGGCGACGGGTTCGCCGCCGGAGCCGCCTCGGGCCAGCAGCGCCGCGACGGTGACCGCGTCGACCGGATGGCCGCCCTCCCGGCCGCCGGCCCCCGCGACCAGGACCGCGCGGCCGAAGCGGTGCCAGCCGCAGGGCGACCAGTAGCGGACCGGGACCACCAGGTGCAGCCCGTCGCCCAGGGCCACAGTGAGCAGGTCGCCCGGTGGACCGGTGATGCCGGTCTCCCGTACCCAGCAGCGCAGCAGGCTCTCGGTGGCCGCGCAGTCGGCGGCCACCGCCGGATCCGGGTGCAGCAGCGGATCGGTGTCCGCCGCCGGGTCCGGTCCGGCCTGGCCCTGCGCGGGGACTCCGCCACGGGCAGCAGTGCTCACGAGTTGGTCTCCCGTTGTTCGTCGGCGTCCGGCGGTTCGCTGTCGGCGCCTGCGGCGAGGACGAGTTCGATCAGTCGGTCCAGCTCGGCCGTGCTGGTGCCGGGGTTCAGCAGGGTGAGCTTGAGCCGCACCGAGCCCGGCCCGCTGCCGAGTTCGGTGCGGCCGACGACGGCGCTGCCCTGTTCGAGCAGGCGTCGGCGGAGCGCGGCGTTCACCCGGTCCGTCTCCGCGCCCGCTGCGGCGCCCCGCTGCGGCAGGTACCGGAACAGCACCGTGGTGAGCACCGGCTCCGCGGTCAGCTCCAGTCGCGGTTCGGCGGCGATCCGCTCCGCCGCGTACCCGGCGAGGTCGTGGCAGCGGTCGACCAGCGCGCCGAGACCGGCCCGGCCGAGGGTGCGCAGGGTGACGGCGACCTTGAAGGCGTCCGCCCTGCGGGTGGTCCGCAGCGAACGGCCCAGCAGCGAGGTGTAACCGGCGTCTTCGTCGTCCTCCGGATTGAGGTAGGCGGCACGCTGCTCCAGCGGTGCGAACATGGCCGCCTCGCGTACCAGCAGCACCCCGGCGGCGATCGGCTGCCAGCCGAGTTTGTGCAGGTCCAGCCCGATGGTGTCGGCCTCCGACAGCCCGTCCAGCAGCGGTGCCAGCCGCCGCGAGAACAGCGCTCCGCCCCCGTAGGCGGCGTCGACGTGCAGCCGAACCCGGTGCCGGCGGGCGACGGCCGCGACCGCGGCGAGCGGGTCGACGGCCCCCAGGTCGGTAGTCCCGGCCGTGGCCACGACGCAGCAGGGCACCCGTCCGGCGGCCCGGGCGTCGGCGAGGGCCCAGTCCAGCACCCGGGGGTCCATCCGGCCGTCCGGCGCGGTCTGCACCGGGACGACGGCGTCCCGGTCCAGGCCCAGCAGCGCGGCGCCCCTGGCGATGGAGAAGTGGGCGGCCTGCGAGCAGTGCACGGTGAGCCGTCCGGAGGCGAACTGCTCCCTGGGGAAGGCGTCCCGGGCCAGCAGCAGCGCCATCAGATTGGACTCGGTTCCGCCGCCGGTCAGCACGCCCGCCGCGGCCTCCGGCCGAGCGAAGCCGACCAGTCCGGCGAGCGCCCGGACCACGGCGAGCTCCACGGACGTGCTGCCGGGGGCCTGGTCCCAGGAGTCCAGCGAGGGATTGACCGCGGCCGTCGCCAGCTCCGCCGCGACCGCGACGGCCAGCGGCGGCACATGCAGATGGGCCGCGCAGGCGGGGTCGGCAGGATCGGCGGCGGTGGCGGCCAGCGCTTCGACCAGTGCTCCCAGCGCGCCCGGATCGCCTTGCTCGGGAAGGAGCGCCGACGGCGCCAACAGCGCCCGCAGCCCCTCCGCCACGGCCGCGGGGCCGCCGGGCGGCAGCGGGCCGCCCCGGCGCGCTGCACCCCGGCGCAGCGCCGCGAGCACCTCCGCGACCAGCGGCTGGAGCGCATCCGGGCCCGCGGTTCCGCCCGCGAGAGCGGATCCCGGTGGGCGGTCGAACGGCTCCGCCTCGGTCACCGGTACTCCCCCGCCCGGGCCGGCGGAAGGCCGCGGTGCGCCGCCGAGGCGGCGTGGACGGCCTCGCCCAGGCGCTCCAGCACGGTCTCCGCCTGCTCGTCGGTCATGGTCAGCGGTGGCAGCAGCCGCAGCACGCTGTCATGGCGACCGCCCAGTTCCACGATCAGCCCGCGCCGCAGCGCCTCCTGCCGCACCGCCGCGGCCAGTCCCGGCGCGGCCGGACGCGCACCGAGCGGGTCGGCGTCCGCCTCCGGGTCGACGATCTCCACCCCCAGCATCAGCCCTCGGCCGCGGACATCGCCCATGGCCGGCAGCAGGCAGTGCAGCGCGCGCAACCGGGCCAGCATCCGCTCGCCGAGGGCCGCGGCCCGCTCCGCCAGCCTCTCCTCCCGTACGAAGCGCAGCGTCGCGGCGCCGGCCGCCATGGCGAGCTGATTGCCCCGGAAGGTGCCCGCGTGCGCGCCGGGCGCCCAGACGTCGAGCTCACCCCGGTAGACGACGGCGGCCAGCGGAAGGCTGCCGCCGACCGCCTTGGACACCACCATGACGTCGGGGACCACGCCGGAGTGCTGCACCGCCCAGAACGCCCCGGTCCGGCCCACGCCGGTCTGCACCTCGTCGACGATCAGCGGAATGCCGTGGGCGGCGCTGATCCGGCGCATCTCGCGCAGCCATCCGTCCGGGGCGGGAAGCACACCCCCCTCCCCCTGGACCGGTTCGACGATCATCCCGGCGGCCGGCTCCACCCCGCCCTTGGGGTCCGCCAGCAGCGACTCGGTCCAGCGCGCCGCGATCCGCGCAGCCTCCGGACCACCCAGCCCGAACGGGCAGCGGTAGTCGTAGGGGAACGGCAGCCGTACCGGGCGCCCCGCCGCGCCGCCGAGCCCGGCCGCGCGGTCTCCGCCGGCGGCCAGTGCCCCCGCGGTCATGCCGTGGTAAGCCCCGGTGAAGGCGAGCAGGCCGCTGCGCCCGGTGGCGGTTCGGACCAGCTTGAGGGCCGCCTCGACCGCGTCCGTGCCGGCCGGCCCGCAGAACTGGATCCTGGCGTCGCGGGCGAACTCCTCCGGCAGCGAGGCGAAGAGCTCGGTGGTGAACGCGTCCTTGACCGGCGTCGCCAGGTCCAGCACGTGCAGCGGAGCGCCGGAGTCCAGCAGCTCGCGGATCGCCTGCAGCGCCACCGGGTGGTTGTGGCCCAGGGCGAGGCTCCCGGCTCCGGAGAGGCAGTCCAGATAGCGTCTGCCGTCCGCCCCCTCCACCGTCATGCCCTGCGCCCGCACCGGGACGATCGGCAGCGAACGGGCGTAGGTACGGGCCGCGGACTCGCGGGCGGCCTGACGGCCGAGGATCGCCTCGGGATCGACGGCGGAAGCGGCGACGGCTGGGCCCGGGGTCGGCAGGGCCCCGGCTGGTGGCAGGACGGTCGGCGGCACGGCCTCGGTTCCTCCTGGCTGGTCAGGGCGGTCCGCAGGGCCCGGCGCCGCCCCCGGAGGGACCGCTCCGCGCGCTGGGATGGGCACCCCCTCGGGTGACGCCCCTTTGGTCTAACGAGCCAGCACCCTCCCAATCACGCGCGATCTCAGCCACGATCGCGGATCCGCCCGGAAACGGCGACGGGCGGCCGCTCCCCGTGGGGGGAACGGCCGCCCGTCGCAGGGCGGCTGAGACCGGGTCAGCTCGCCTGGGCAGCCAGGCTGTAGCGCTCCAGCTCGGCCGCCAGGTCCGGCAGCACCCGGGCCTTGAGCAGGGTGCCCTCACCGGTGTGCTCCTCGGAGAGCACCTCGCCGTCCTGGTGCACCCGGGAGACCAGGTCGCCGCGGGTGTAGGGGACCAGGGTGGTCACCTCGACCGCGGGCCGCGGCAGCTCGTTCTCGATCAGCCGCAGCAGCTCCTCCATGCCCTCGCCGGTGCGGGCCGACACCACGATGGCGTGCGGCTCGCGACGCAGCAGTCGCGCCAGGACCTCGGGGTCCGCCGCGTCCGCCTTGTTGATCACGACGATCTCGGGAACGTTCTGGGCGTCCACCTCGACGATGACCTCGCGCACCGCGGCCAGCTGGGACTCCGGCTCCGGGTGCGAGCCGTCGACCACGTGCAGGATCAGGTCGGCGTCGCCGACCTCCTCCATGGTGGAGCGGAACGCCTCGACCAGGTGGTGCGGCAGGTGCCGGACGAATCCGACCGTGTCGGCCAGGGTGTAGATCCGGCCGCCCGGCGTCTCGGCCCGGCGGACCGTCGGGTCCAGGGTCGCGAACAGCGAGTTCTCCACCAGCACACCGGCCCCGGTGAGCCGGTTGAGCAGCGAGGACTTGCCGGCGTTGGTGTAGCCGGCGATGGCCACCGAGGGAACCTGGTTCCGGCGCCGCTCCTGCCGCTTGGTCTCGCGGCCCTTCTTCATGTCGGCGATCTCCCTGCGGAGCTTCGCCATCCGCTCGCGGATCCGTCGCCGGTCCGTCTCGATCTTCGTCTCACCCGGGCCGCGGGTGGCCATACCGCCACCGCCGCCGGCCGAGGAGCCGCCGCCACCACCCATCTGCCGGGAGAGCGAGGCGCCCCAGCCGCGCAGCCGCGGCAGCATGTACTGCATCTGCGCCAGCGAGACCTGGGCCTTGCCCTCACGGGACTTGGCGTGCTGCGCGAAGATGTCCAGGATCAGGGCGGTACGGTCGACCACCTTGACCTTGACCACGTCCTCCAGGTGGATCAGCTGGCCCGGGCTGAGCTCACCGTCACAGACCACGGTGTCGGCGCCGGTGGACTCGACGATCTCCCGCAGCTCACGGGCCTTGCCGGAGCCGATGTAGGTGGCCGGGTCGGGCCGGTCGCGGCGCTGGATCACGCCGTCCAGGACCTCGGAACCGGCGGTCTCAGCGAGTGCGGCGAGCTCCGCCAGGGAGTTCTCCGCCTCCTCCACCGTGCCGTCGGTCCATACGCCGACCAGGACCACCCGCTCCAGGCGGAGCTGGCGGTACTCGACCTCGGTGACGTCCTGGAGCTCGGTGGAGAGCCCGGAGACCCGGCGCAGCGACGCACGGTCGCCGCGGTCGAACTGGTCGCCGTCGTAGTCGTTGCTGCGGCCTGCGCCGCCGAGGGCCTCGTCGAATCCCGCGAGGTCCTCGTCCATCAGTGCGTCCGCCCTACGGGTGGCCCGGTCCTGCAGAGGATTCTGCCGGGGGTCCTGCTGGGAGGCAGCGTCGCGGGTTTCGTACGTGGAGGTCATTGCATCCTTAGCGGAAGGGATCAGGTCCAGGAAGCGGGAGAGCCGCCTCCTCATCGGAGAACGTCCCAGCGCCGCTGCGGATTCCCGACGACGACGATGGTCGCACGCCCTCTCCGGGGCCGTCACCCGGATTTGCCGTCTGCGGGACCGCCCGGTACACGTCGTAGACGCCGGCCACCCTGAGCATGGCCTTCATCAGCCCCGGCAGCAGCCCGGCGTCGGGAAGCGTGACCGTGTACCGGTGCCGGACCCGGAGCTCCTGGGGCGGTTCCACCGAGGCCGAGACGATGTCCGCGCCGACCGCGGAGATCGCGGCGGTGAGGTCGGCCAGCAGCCGCGGCCGCCCCAGCGCGTCGGCCTGGACGGTGACCATGTAGCCGACCGGTGCCGCGCCCTGTCCGCCGGCGTCCTGGGCCCAGGCGACCTCCACCGGCGTGCGCCCCCCGCCGGCCATGCCGCTGCCGGTGGGGCAGCCGCTGCGGTGCACCGCGATGCCGCCCTTGACCGCGAAGCCGAGCAGTTGGTCGGGCGGGACCGGGGTGCAGCACCGGGCCAGCCGCACCGCCGCACCCGGCCTCCCCGCGGCGATCACCAGGGCCCGGTCCCGCGGGTCGGGACCGGGGGCGGACGGGAGCTCGACGCCGAGCCGCTCCAGCGGTGCCCCGGCCTCCGACCCGTCCGGCTCGACCTGCGGTTGAGGGTGCTCGGCGAGCCAGCGTTCGATGGCGATCCGGGCGGACGCCGTCCGCGCGTGGCCCAGCCACTCCGGGGAGGGGCCGCCCGGCTCCCCCGCTCCGACCGGGGCGTCCTCGGTCAGCACGTCCACGACGTCGCCGTCGTGCAGCTCGGTGGAGAGCGCGGCGAGCCTGCCGCCCAGCCGCACCCCGATACATCGGTGGCCGACCTCCTCGCCGAGTGCGTAGGCCGCGTCCACGCAGCTGGAGCCGACCGGCAGGTGCAGTGTCCGGCCGTCCTCGGTGACCACGGTGAGCTCTCCGTCGCCGGAGAGATCGGCGGTGAGGGCGGACCAGAAGGTGTCGGCGTCCGGGGTCTCCCGCTGCCACTCCAGCAGCCGGCTGAGCCAGCCGGGCCTGGCTGGGTCGGTGCGGTCCAGCTCGTCCCTGCCGCCGGCCGCCTCCTCCGCGTGCGCCTCGTCCGCGCGGGCGCCGGGGCTGCCCAGCGCGACCACCCCGAACTCGGCGACCTGGTGCATCCGCGCGGTGCGCACCAGTACCTCGACGACGTCCTCGCCGGCCCCGCCCGGCGCGGTGGCGACGGCGGTGTGCAGCGACTGGTAGAGGTTGAACTTGGGCGCGGCGATGAAGTCCTTGAACTCCCCCGGCAGCGGTGACCAGCAGGTGTGCAGCTCGCCGAGGACGGCGTAGCAGTCGGCGTTCTCCTCCACCACGACCAGGACCCGGGCGAAGTCGCAGGGCGCGAGCTCGCCGCGGCGCAGCCGGCTGCGGTGCACCGAGACGGCGTGCCGGGGGCGTACCGACACCTCGGCCTGGATCCTGGCCTCGCGCAGCTGGCGCCGCAGCGCGCCGGCGAAGTCCGCCAGCGGGTCGAGCCCCTCCTGCTGAGCGGTCTCCCTGGCCGCGATCAGCGCCCGGGTCTCCGCGTACTCCTCGGGGTGCAGGGTGGCCAGGACGATGTCCTCCAGCTCGGTCTTGACGACCTGGATGCCGAGCCGCTCGGCCAGCGGGATCAGCACGTCCCTGGTGACCTTGGCGATCCTGATCCGGCTGGCCGGCTTCATGTGCCGGATGGTGCGCATGTTGTGCAGCCGGTCGGCCAGCTTGATGACCATCACCCGGACGTCCTCGCCGGTGGCCAGCAGCATCTTGCGGAAGGTCTCCGCCTCGGCGGCGGCGCCGAAGTCCACCTTCTCCAGCTTGGTGACGCCGTCGACCAGGTAGGCGACCTCCTGGCCGAAGCCCTCCCTGACCTGATCGAGCGTCACCGCGGTGTCCTCGACCGTGTCGTGGAGCAGCGAGGCGACCAGCGTCGTGGTCTCGGCGCCGAGTTGGGCCAGGATCATGGTGACCGCGAGCGGATGGGTGATGTACGGCTCGCCGCTCTTGCGGGTCTGCCCGCGGTGCGAGGCCTCGGCCAGCTGGTAGGCCCGGTCGAGCAGAGCGAAGTCCGCCTGCGGGTGCTGGGCCCGGTGCGCCCGTATCACCGGCTCCAGGGCGTCGGCGAACTGCGGCCGCCCGCCGCCGACGAGAAGCGCCGCGAAGCCGGCCCGGCCCAGCCCGGAACGCGCCCTGGCCCGACGCAGGCCACCGCTGCCCGCCTCGCCGCCCTGGTTCGGCGGAGAGACGGTTCTGCGACCGCCCAGGGGAACGGCTGGGAGATCACCGGCATCGACGTTCATGCACACCTCCGGCAGCGATCACCGGAGCGGCTCGGCACCCCGATGGTCCATGCTAGCGATTGCAACACGCGCAGCGATGCCGCGTGTTCCCAACGTCACCTTGATCACCCGTTCGGGGGATTTGAACCGGCGCGGAATTGGCAAGGTTCTAAGGTTGCCCGAAAACCGCCCCGGCGCAGGCCGGCTGAGGCCGGATCAGGACTTTAGCCAGTCGGCGGACAGCTCGCCCTCCGCGACGATCACCGCGGGCCCGGTCATCTCGACGACGCCGTCCACCCGTTCGGTGATCACCAGCCGGCCGCCGGGGACGTCCACGGTGTAGGTGACCGGCTGCCCGGTCACCGCCGGGTCGGCGCCGTCCCTGCGTGCGGCGGCGACCATGACCGCGCAGGCGCCGGTGCCGCAGGAGCGGGTCTCCCCGGAGCCGCGCTCGTGCACCCGCATGGCGACGTGGCGCGGCCCGCGGTCCACCACGAACTCCACGTTGACACCGGTCGGGTAGGCCGAGGCGGGCTCGACGGACGGGGTCGCGTACAGGTTCCCGGCCTGCGCGAGGTCGTCCACGAAGGCCACCGCGTGCGGATTGCCCATGTTGACGTTGAGCGCGGGCCAGTCGTACTCCCCCACCGACACCGTGACGGACCCGGGCCCGGGCAGTTCGGCCCGTCCCATCCGCACGGTGACCTCGCCGGGCGCGCCGGGCCGGTCGGCCGCGACGTGGACCTGGCGTACGCCCGCACGGGTGGCCACCGCCAGCTCGCCGCTCTTGGCCAGGCCGGCCAGTACCAGGTAGCGGGCGAAGACCCGGACGCCGTTGCCGCACATCTCGGCCACGCTGCCGTCGGAGTTGCGGTAGTCCATGAACCACTCCGCCTCGGCGGCCATCGGCAGCGCCTCGGGGTGGGCGGCCGAGCGCACCACCCGCAGCACCCCGTCCGCGCCGATCCCGGCCCGCCGGTCGCACAGCCGGGCGACCAGGGCGGGCGGCAGGTCGAGGACGCCGTCCGGGTCGGGCAGGATGACGAAGTCGTTCTCGGTCCCATGGCCCTTGAGGAACCTGGGGCCGCTGACGACTCGCCGACTGTTCAAGATCTCGCTCACCCCTCCATCGTAGGGGGAGCCGCCCCGGGCCGGACTCCCGCTCAGGCGCCGATGCGGGCGACCCGCCACCAGCCCAGCGCCAGCGCCAGCGCCACCAACGCGGCGTAGGCGAGCAGGGCGCGCCAGCCGGCCCGGCGCCCCGAACCCTGCCGGGGCAGGCCCGGCCAGGCGTAGCCGGCCCGGCGGGCGGCCATGCCGCCCCATCCGGCCGAGGCGGTGGTCAGCAGCAGCCCGAGCATGCCCACGAACCGGCCGGCGTCCCCGGACTGGAAGGCCAGCGGAAAGGCGAAGAGCAGCGAGCCGAGGATGGCAAGGGCGGCGATGGGGATGATCTGCCAGAGCCGGAGCAGGCCCGCGGGACGCAGTTCCCGGCCTTCGAGCGCGGCCTCGGCGACACTGTCGGCCGGCGGCAGCGGTGTCAGTTCCGACCGCGGCCGCTTGGAGAGGTCGATCAGCGCCGGGTGCGGCAGGGGCGGTCCGTCGATACCGAAGGGGTCGTCCGGAAGACGATGGGTTTCGGGGCCGGTATCCATCGACACGCGGCCTCCCTGGCGATTGGTGCCGGTGGTGATCCACGACGGCGGAATGTCTCCCTCAGAGCTCGATGATGGCACGTGGGCACCGGCCGACCATGCTCTCCAGGGCCGGATCGGTGATCCGTGGCCATGACGTGATCAGCCCGTAACCGCCAGCCCCCGCAAGGCTCCACGCGTACACCCGGATGTGCGCCGGGGGCGCGCGATCCGCCGCTTCCACGCCTCTGGGCAGCGACTCTTGCTGTGCGGCGGCTGTCAGCGGCCACCCGTCGGGCGCCCGGCCTCAGCCTCCGGCCACCAGCTCCAGCGAACGGCGCAGCAGCTCCGAGCCGTCGGCCGCGTCCTCCGGGCCGAGCCAGTGCACCCGGGGGTCCCGGCGGAACCAGGACTCCTGCCGCCGGGCGAAGCGCTTGGTGGCCCGCACGGTCTCCTCGCGCGCCTCCCGCTCGCCGCACTCCCCGTCCAGTTGGGCCAGTGCCTGCCGGTACCCGAGGGCCCTGGAGGCGGTACGGCCCTCGCGCAGCCCGGCCGCCGAGAGCTTCTCCACCTCGGCGACGAGTCCGGACTCCCACATCCGGTCGACCCGCAGGGCGATCCGCCGGTCCAGTTCCGGCCGCGGCACCAGCACGCCGATCTGCACCGCGTCGTAGACCGAGTCATGGCCCGGCAGATTGGCGGTGAAGGGCTTCCCGGTGATCTCCACGACCTCCAGGGCCCGGACGATGCGCCGCCCGTTGGAGGGCAGGATGGCCTGTGCCGCGGGCGGGTCCAACTCGGCCAGCCTGCGGTGCAGTTCGCCCGGTCCGACCAGGTCCAGCTGCTGCTCCAGCCGGGCCCGCACCACCGGGTCGGTGCCCGGGAACTCGAGTTCGTCGATGGCGGCGCGGACGTACAGTCCCGAGCCGCCGACCAGTACCGGGGTACGCCCCTGGGCGAGCAGCGCGTCGATGGTCGCCCGCGCCATCCGCTGGTACTCGGCCACGCTGGCGGCGACCGTCACGTCCCAGACGTCCAGCAGGTGGTGCGGGACGCCCTGGCGCTCCTCGACGGTGAGCTTGGCGGTGCCGATGTCCATGCCCCGGTACAGCTGCATGGAGTCGGTGTTGACCACCTCGCCGCCGAGCTCCCTGGCCAGGGCCACGCCGAGGTCCGACTTGCCTGCGGCGGTGGCGCCGACGACGGCGATGACACGGGGTGCGCGGGGGTTGTTCACCCGACAAGTCTCCCAAACGCACGCATGCACCCGCTCCACAGCTGCACCGTGCGGTGATCGACAGTACGGTGTGCCTAAGTACGGGCGTTTTGTCCAGGTAATCGGCCAGGCCGCCCCGGCCCGCTACGCAGGAGCAATCATGGGTCTCTCGGACACTCTGAAAGGCGCGCTCGGTCAGGCCAAGGAGAAGGCCACCGAGTTCGCCGAGAAGCACAACTCGACCATCGACTCCGGCCTGGACAAGGTCGGCGAGATGGCCGACAAGGCCACCAAGGGCAAGTACAGCGACAAGATCACCACGGGCCGCGACAAGGCCAAGGAGGCCCTGGACAAGGTCCACCACGAGCCGGGCACCACGGTCCAGGGCGAGACCGTGGAGCGCGAGGACCCGCCTGCGTCCTGATCAGGTCCAGGCGGCGACGAAGTAGCCCACGCCGTACGGAGCGTCCTCGTAGAGCAGCTCGGCGTCGAGCGAACCGGCCGCGGCACCCGCGAGCACCTGCCAGGGTGCCCGGCCGGAGGCCATGAGCTCGTACGCCAGCTCGTCGTCCAGGGTGGACAGCGCGCCGTCGGCGTCCGCCGTGGCCAGCCCGCGGGACACCACCGCGTCGAAGCCCTCGGCCCGGTCGTCCAGGTAGCCGGGGGCCTTCAGCGAGCGGCGGGCGCTGCCCTCGCCGACGACCAGCAGGCCCACCCGTCCGGCCGACTGCGCCAGCCTGACCCCGTTGGCGGCGCACAGGTCCGGTTCCAGGTAGTCGGGCACGGCCAGGCCGCGGGCCCGTCCGGCCCAGCCCGCGCGCTGCAGCAGCCAGGCCCCCACGGTGAGCGAGGCGGGCAGCGGCTCCGGGGCGCCGCCGTCGCCGAGCACCACCGAGACGTCGACCCCGTACGGCTGGAAGGAGCCGGTGCCGCCGTCGTCGAAGCTGCTGTGCTCGGCATCGGGACCGACCACCCAGACCACCTCGGGCTCCGCCGCGAGCACCGCGCCGAGCGCGGTGTCGCAGGCGGTGCGCAGTCCGTCCAGCTCGGGTGCGGCGCCCGAGGCGACCTCGGGGACCAGCAGCGGCGGACAGGGGCAGACGGCGGCGGCGACCAGCATGGGTCCGACCCTACCGTCGTCCGGCCGTGCGGTTCAGCGGCAGCTCGGGGCCTCGGCCAGCGGCAGCGGTGCCGGGACGCCGACGGACGGCAACCCCAGCATCACCCCGGCGGGCGCCGGCGGAGCCGCCTGCCGCCGCTCCCAGGCGTCACCCGCACGGGTGCGCCGCACGGACAGCGGCGCGCCCTCGGCCAGCAGGTGGTGCGGAGCGGCGTAGGTGATCTCCACCTGCACCATGTCCCCGGGCCGGACGCCCTCCTCGGGGCGGGTGAAGTGGACCAGGCGGCTGTCGGGGGCACGGCCGGAGAGCCGGTCGGTGTGCTGGTCCTTGCGGCCCTCGCCCTCCGCGACCAGCACCTCCAGCACCTTGCCGACCTGCTTCTTGTTCTCCTCCCAGGAGATCTCCTCCTGGAGCGCGACCAGGCGCAGGTAGCGCTCCTGGACGACCTCCTTGGGGACCTGCCCCTCCATGTCGGCCGCGGGGGTGCCGGGCCGCTTGGAGTACTGGAAGGTGAACGCCTGGGCGAAGCGGGCCTCGCGGACCACGTGCATGGTCTGCTCGAAGTCCTCCTCGGTCTCGCCGGGGAAGCCCACGATGATGTCGGTGGAGATGGCCGCGTCGGGCATGGCCGCGCGCACCTTCTCGATGATCCCGAGGTAGCGCTCCTGCCGGTAGGACCGCTTCATGGCCCGCAGCACGCTGTCCGAGCCGGACTGCAGCGGCATGTGCAGCTGGTGCATCACGTTCGGCGTCTCCGCCATGGCCGCGATCACGTCGTCGGTGAAGTCCTTGGGGTGCGGGGAGGTGAAGCGGACCCGCTCCAGCCCGTCGATCCCGCCGCAGGCGCGCAGCAGCTTGGAGAACGCCTGCCGGTCGCCGATGTCCTGCCCGTAGGCGTTGACGTTCTGCCCGAGCAGGGTGACCTCGACCACGCCCTCCGCGACCAGCGCCTCGACCTCGGCCAGGATGTCGCCGGTCCGGCGGTCCTTCTCCTTGCCGCGCAGCGCCGGGACGATGCAGAAGGTGCAGGTGTTGTTGCAGCCGACCGAGATCGACACCCAGGCGGCGTAGGCCGACTCGCGCCGGGTGGGCAGCGTGGAGGGGAACACCTCCAGCGACTCCAGGATCTCGACCTGGGCCTCCTCCTGGACCCGGGCGCGTTCCAGCAGCGCGGGCAGGTGGCCGATGTTGTGGGTGCCGAAGACCACGTCGACCCAGGGGGCGCGCTTGACGATGGTCTCCCGGTCCTTCTGCGCCAGGCAGCCGCCGACCGCGATCTGCATCCCCGGCCGGACCGCCTTGACCGACGCCAGCTGCCCCAGGTTGCCGTAGAGGTGGTTGTCGGCCTTCTCGCGCACCGCGCAGGTGTTGAACACCACGACGTCGGCGCTGTCGCCCGACGGCGCCTTGGCGTAGCCGGCGTCCTCGAGCAGGCCGGCCAGCCGCTCGGAGTCATGGACGTTCATCTGACATCCGTGCGTGCGGATCTCATAGGTCTTGGAAGCTTCTGCGGTACCCACGCCCACAAGGGTACGGGCAGGGCGGGGCGACCAGATCCCGAGCGGCTCCCGACCAGGTTCCGCGCTTCCCGAAGGGGGGTACGACTGGCAGGATCACCCGCATGGCGGATACCTGGCGGCTCCACGACCTCCTCTCCCGAGGGGTGCGCTCGCCCGCCGTCCGGGTGCTGACCGTCATGGTGGCACTGGCCGCCGCCGCCCTCGGCTACTGGCTGGCGGCACCGCACGGGGTGGCCTACCCCAGGGGCGTGTACGGGATGGCGACCGGATCCAGCGGCGGCGTGTACGAGAAGTACGGCCAGCTACTGAAGCCCAATGTGGACCGGGACCTGCCCGGGGTGCGGCTGCGCCTGGACTCCTCGGCCGGCGGCCCCGACAACCTGGCCAGGATCGCGAGCGGACGGGACGACTTCGGCATCGCGACGGCCGACGCGGTGGCCCACTACACCGGTCCGAACGCCGGCGAGCTGCGGGCGATGGGACGGCTCTACGACGACTACGTCCAGCTGGTGGTACCGACGGACTCCAGCATCAGGAGCGTCTCCGACCTGCGCGGCAAGAAGGTGGCGATCGGCCAGGCGAACTCCGGGGTGGCGCTGATCGCCTCGCGGATCTTCCAGGTGTCCGGGCTGGATCCGGCCAAGGGGGACCTGACCACGGTGCCGCTGGGCATCGACGAGGCGCCGACCCAGCTCTCCCAGGGCCGGATCGACGCGTTCTTCTGGTCGGGCGGCATCCCCACCTCGGGGGTCGCCGATCTCACCGACAGCTTCCACGTCCGCCTGGTACCGCTGGGCGCCCTGGCCACCGCGCTGGACACGCTGGCCACCCAGGAGGACCCGAAGGCGCGGAACAGCCAGATCTACCGCAGCTCGACCATGCCGGCCAGTGCCTACCAGCACACCGATCCGGATGTCGCGGTCCCGACCATCGCTGTCGCCAACCTCATGGTGACCCGGGCCGACGTCCCGCTCGGGCTGGTCCAGCGGGTGACCGCCGCGGTCATCGACAGCAGGGACTCCATCGGGAAGCAGGTCCACTCCGCGCAACTGGTGGACATCCGCTCGGCGATCTACACCGATCCGCTGCCGCTGGCGGAGGGCGCCCGCAGGTACTACGTGTCGGCCAAGCCCTGAGTCCGGTCCTACCCGTCGGTGTCAGGGACGCCGCCGCCCTGGCCGCCGCGATCGGTGCTGCCGCCCAACTCGTGCTGCACCATCTCGCGCAGCGGTCCGCTCACCGCGGCGTCCAGCAGCCGGGTGGCCTCCACCCGCATGGCCCTGGCCAGCTCGGCGTCGACCACCGACTGGGCCAGCGGCCGCAGCCGGCGCACCGTGCCGATCGCCTCGGCCGCCTCGGCGTCGCCCAGTTGGTGTCCCGCGTAGCGGACGAAGACGTGGACGGCGCTGAACTCGACGAAGCGGCGCGCGAGATGGTCGATGTCGCCGCGGAGCTCCTCCAGGTGGGCGACGATCGCGGGCAGCGGGACGCCCAGCTCGTGCAGTTCCACCGCGACGGCGAGCAGCCCAGGGCTGGGCACCAGGAACCGGTCCGCCTCGGCCGGGTCCACCAGCGGCGGTTCCGGTTCGAGCACCCCGAGCCGGACCGCGTCGGCTATCGCCTGCTGGTCCTCCACCCCGTGGAAGGAGGCCACCAGTGCCTCCCGGCTGATCCGCTCGGCGGCCTCGTCCGTCCAGGGTGCGGTGACCTCGGCGACCAGGCCGAGGACGCCGCCCAGGCCGCGGCCGCTCTCCCAGGCGTCCAGGAGTTCCTTGATGCCGGCCAGGGTGTGCCCGCGGTCCAGCAGTTGGGCGATCAGCCGCAGCCGTTCCAGGTGCTCGTGCTGGTAGACGTTGGCGCGTCCGCGCCGGTCCGCCGGGGGGAGCAGGCCGCGGTCCTGGTAGGCGCGCACATTGCGGACGGTGGTTCCCGCCGCCCGGGCGAGGTCGTCGATCCGGTACTCCGCGCGCCGTTTGGGCACCGTCGTCACGTCGTGCTCCTCCACTCCCCCGGCCGGGCCCGGCCCAGACCTGCATCGGCCCGCTAGCGCGGAACCGAGCGTACCGCCGGTTTCGGCGGCCGTGTGGGCCAGGGGACGAGGCCGGAGCGCACTTCGTCGACGAAGTCGGCGATCAGTTCGGCCAGCTGGTCCGGCCGGGTCAGCGGGAGCCAGTGGCCCGCACGGACGGTGCGCCGACGGAGTACCGGAGCCCACTGTTCGAGATCGTCGTAGAGATGCGGCGACAGATAGGGATCACGCAGCGGGACGATCAACTGGACCGGGACGGTGGCGATCCGGTCCTGTCGCGGCCGCCGCGTCAGGGGGCGGACATTGGCCCGGTAGAGCCAGGTGCCGTTGGCCGCGTCCGCACCCAGGGTGTCCGAGGGGCGGTCGTCGGCCACCGGCAGCCGCTCCATGGCCCGGCGCAGCGCGGGCCAGCACCGCCCCAGCGGACCGCGCCAGAGCAGTTCGGGCAGCCGGGGCAGCTGGAACGCGTAGATGTACCAGGAGCGCATCCCCTGTCCGGCCGCCTGGACCAGGTGACGGAGGGTGGGACGGCGCAGCCGGGCCCGCAGCCACAGGGCGAAGTGGTCCAGGCAGGGACCGGAGATGCTGGTGAACGAGGCGAGGCCGCCGCACAGCCGGGGCGAGGTGGCGAACTCCCAGCCCTGGACCGAGCCCCAGTCGTGGCCGACCAGGTGGACCGGGCCGTACGGAGCCAGGGCGTCGAGGACCGCGAGGAAGTCGTCCTCCAGCCGTTCCAGCAGGTAGTTCTCGGCCCGTGGAGCTGGCGCGGTGGACCGTCCGGCACCGCGGACGTCGTAGGCGACGACGTGGTAGCGGTCCGCGAGCCGGCTCATCACCGGCTCCCAGACCCGCTTGCAGTCGGGGTAGCCGTGCAGGAAGACCAGCGTGGGCCTGGTGGCGTCGCCGGCCTCGACGACGTCCAGCTCCACCTCGCCCGAGGACACTCGGTGCCCGACGGCTCCGGGGATCATCGCCGCTCCCTTCCGCCGTGCGGTCGTCTGCCACGCGCCAATGTGCCAGTGGGTGCTGGCGTGGTCAAGGACTGCGCCGGGCCAATTCACCGTCTCGATATACGAGACGAATCTTCTCAGCCAGAGAGACAGTGCCTAGAGTCCCGGACATCGGAAGTTCCACTGACGCACCGACAGGGAGACGACCATGAGCAGCAAGGCCACCTACACCCACGGCTTCCACCCCTCCGTGCTGCGCTCGCACAGCTGGCGCACCGCGGCCAACTCCGCGGCCTACCTGGTACCGGAACTGAAACCGGGTCAGGAGCTGCTGGACGTCGGCTGCGGCCCGGGCACCATCACCGCCGACCTGGCCGGGTTGGTGGCTCCGGGCCGGGTCACCGCCGTGGACAGCTCCGCCGAGGTGGTGGCGCAGGCCGAGCGGACGGCGGCGGAGGCCGGGGTCGAGGGCATCGCCTTCGCGACCGCTGACATCCATCAACTGCCCTATCCGGACGACTCCTTCGACGTGGTCCACGCCCACCAGGTGCTGCAGCACGTGGCCGACCCGGTCCAGGCGCTGCGGGAGATGCGCCGGGTCTGCCGCCCGGGCGGGGTGGTCGCGGCGCGCGACTCCGACTACGCCGCCTTCACCTGGTTCCCGGCCCGCCCCGAGCTGGACGAGTGGAACGCGCTGTACCACCGCGTCGCCCGGAGCAACGGCGGGGAGCCCGAGGCGGGGCGGATGCTGCGGTCCTGGGCACGGGCGGCCGGCTTCGAGCGGATCCAGTCCGGATCCGGCACCTGGTGCTACGCCTCCGACGAGGAACGTGCCTGGTGGGGCGGGATGTGGGCGGAGCGGATCAGCTCGTCGGCGATCGCCGCCCAGGCGCTGGCCGAGGGCTTCGCCACCGAGGCGGACCTGCAGCGGATCTCGGCCGGATGGAGCGGCTGGGCCGCCGACCCGGACGGCTGGTTCAGCGTGCTGCACGGTGAACTGCTGTGCCGCGTCTGACCGTTCGGCAGGTCAACCGCGGAGGCGGCAGTCGGTCAGGCCCGCCGCCCCGCTGACCCTCCGGACCCTCCGGCGGAGGGGACGGTGAGGGTGACGGTCAGCCCGCAGGGCTCGTTGGGGGTGAACTCCAGCGAGCCCCCCGAGGCCGCGAGCAGGGTCCTGGCGATGGAGAGGCCGAGACCGGAGCCGTCCACGTTCTGGTGGCGCGGGCTGCGCCAGAAGCGGTCGCCGATCCGGCCCAGCTCCTCCTCGGTCAGCCCGGGCCCGGCGTCCGACACCGCCACCGCGACCCGTCCCGGTGCACTCCGCTCCAGCACGGCTACCCGCACCCGCTCCCCGGCCGGGGTGAACTTGAGGGCGTTGTCGATCACCGCGTCCAGCGCACTGCCGTACCCGACCGGGTCGGCCAGGCCCAGCAGCGGTCCCGCCGGCTCCACCAGGTCCAGACCGACCCCGCGCTCGGCGGCCAGCGCCGTCCAGCCCTCGACCCGTACCGCGGCGAGCGCGGACAGGTCCGTCGGCTCGGCGCCGTGGCCCGCGTTCTCGGCGACGGCCAGCCCCAGCAGGTCGTCCAGGACCGAGGCCAGCCTGCGCCCCTCGACCCGGACCCCGGCCAGCTCGTCCTCGTGGCCGTCCGGCAGTTCCATCCCCATCGCCTCGACCCGCAGCATCAGCGCCGCGAGCGGGTTGCGCAGCTGGTGCGAGGCGTCGGCGACGAAGGCCCGCTGCTGGTCCAGCACCTGCTCGACATGGTCGGCCATCTCGTTGAAGGCCCGGGCCAGCCGCCGCAGCTCGGGCGGGCCGCCGGCCGGGGCGACCCGGGAGGCGAGCCGTCCGGTGGCGATGTCATGGGTCACCTTGTCCAGGTCCTGGACCGGACGCAGCACCCAGCCGGTGAGCAGCACCGCCGCCGCGACGGCCACCAGCACGGCGCCCGCCTCACCCCCGGCCAGCAGCAGCCAGCGGCGCAGGATCCGGGCGTCCAGCGCCCCGGTCGGGGACTCGGTGACCACCACGGCGACCACGTCCCCGTCCCACACCACCGGCGAGGCGACCACCAGTTCGCGGTGCGACTGCCAGGGCCAGGCCTGCGCCGGGTCATGGCTGCGGCGCCCGTCCAGCGCCTCGGCGAAGGCCTGGGCCGAGGCGCCGTGCGCGGCGTCGGTCCAGTCGGACGGGTCGGCGGTGACCGGGTTGCCGTCGAGCCCGAACACCCCGGCCCTGATGCCGTACACGTCGTAGTACCGGCGCAGCTCCGTGATCAGCGTGTTCAGCTGCTCCTGCGCGGCCGGGGTGCCGGACTGGCCGATCGGGTTCTGGGCCAGGGCGGCGAAGCGCGCGGTGTCGTCGATCCGGTCCACCACCAGGCGCTGCTGCTCGGCCGCGGCCTCGCTGATGGCCAGCGGTAGACCGAGGGCGACCAGCACGCAGGCCATCAGGGCGAGCAGGATGCCGAGCAGGCGGGTGCGCATCAACCAGCGGCCGGAGCGGCCGACGGGCCCGGCCGCCGCTCACCGGCGGGCTCGACGACCAGCCGGTAGCCGACCCCGCGCACCGTCTCGATCAGCGAGGGGACGGCGAGCTTCTGCCGCAGCGAGGCGACATGGACCTCCAGGGTCCGCGAGGTCCCCTCCCAGCTGCTGCGCCAGACCTCGCTGATGATCTGCTCGCGGCGGATCACCACCCCGGGGCTCTGCGCCAGCAGCGCCAGCAGGTCGTACTCCTTGCGGGTCAGCGGCACGTCCCGGTCGTGGACCAGGGCCTTGCGGGCGGCGGGGTCCAGCCGCAGACCGCAGGAGCGGCTGATCCGCTCGGCGGCCGTCTCGGCGGGGCGGGCCTGGTCGGCGACGGGCTGCGGGGCGGCGCCGCGCCGGGCCACCGCGTGGATCCGGGCCAGCAGCTCCCCCATGTCGTAGGGCTTCACCACGTAGTCGTCGGCGCCGAGGTTCAGTCCGTGGATCCGGGAGTTGATGTCCGAACGGGCCGTGACCATGATCACCGGGATGCCGCCGCGGCGGCGGATCTGACCGCAGACGTCGAAACCGTCCCGGTCGGGCAGCCCCAGGTCCAGCAGCACCACCCGGTAGGGGCCGCGTCCGTCCGGAACCAGGGCGTCCAGCGCCTCGTTGCCGGTCCTGGCGTGGCGCACCTCGAAACCGTGCTTGGTCAGCACGGCCACCAGCGCTGCGGCCACATGGTCGTCGTCCTCGACAAGGAGCAGGCGCACGGTCGACTCCTCTGCGGTGCGGGCCTCGGGGGCCGGTCGGGGGCGGTACCGGGAGGTCCGGTGCCGGGCACTCCCGTGTGCAGTACCCCATCCCGGTTGTGCCCTCCCGGTCAAGAGGATGTCCCCGGGAGCACACGGACCGTTACCGAGCTGCGATGAACCTCACCGGTGGCGCTACCTCAAATCCCCCTCAGATGTTTCGCTTCCCCCCTGCGAGCAGGCATATCGTCTGAGGTGATCACCAGTTGGCGAGGGGGGCACCGACGTGCGCGACGGCGTGCAGCAGGAGGGCGCGAGCCTGGTCACCCTGCGCGGCGTCAGCAAGCGCCAGGGACTGGTGCAGGTCCTGCACGAGATCGACCTGGACCTGTGCGCCGGGGAGGTCGTCGCCGTGCTCGGCCCGCTCGGCGCCGGGAAGTCCACCCTGTTCCGGGCGATCAACGGGGCCGAACGGATCGACTCGGGAAGCATCTGCGTCGAGGGCCGCAAGCTGCTCCCCCGCCGGCGCCCGCTGCTCTGGACCCGCCGACCCGCCCGGGACCCCGACGAACTCTTCGCCTATCGGACCGTGCTGCAGAACGTCGCCCTGGGACAGGCCTGGCTGCGCCGGCTGACCCAGGCCGAGGCCGCCCGGCGGGCCCAGGTCCTGCTGGAACGGGTCGGAGCGGGCGACTGCGCGGCCAGCTACCCCTGGGAACTGACCAGCGGCCAGCGCCAGCTGGTGTCGATAGCCCGGGCCCTGGCGGTCAACCCCCGACTGCTGCTGCTGGACGAGCCCTGCGGCACCGGCGCCCCCACGGTGCTGCGCGAACTGGCCGCCGAGGGCATGGCGGCGCTGCTCGCCACCAGCGACCCCGCCTTCGCCCGCGCCGCCGCCGACCGGATCCTCTTCATGGCCGGCGGCCGCATCATCGAACGGGCCACCCCCGAGGAGTTCTTCACCACTCCGCGCACCGCCCGGGCCCGTGACTTCCTGGCGGGTGGGGCGAACGGGGGCGCGCAGCGCTGACGTGCCCGCCGGGGCGGGCGCGGCGCGGGCGCGGGTCGACCGCGCCACGAACCGGCGTACCCCCGAAGCTGCTTGACGCCGCACCAGGCGATCTGTTGCAGTGACTCCAGGACCGGTCCTGCCCGCACCGAGAAGTCCGGCGACCGCCGGCACCCAAGGCTGCGGGCGGCCCCGTCGGAGTCGAGAGGCAGCCGTGGACCCCGTGATCATCGTCGGCGCCGGCCCGGTCGGGCTGGCGCTGGCTCTGGCGCTCGCGCGCCACCAGGTGCCCACCGTGGTGCTGGACGACGGCGCCGGGGTGTCCCCCGAGGGGGCGCGCTCGACCGTACTGCGCGCCGACACCACCGAGTTCCTGGCCAGGATCGGCTACGGCCGGGTCGCCGCCGACGGCCGCGCCTGGACCTCCTGGCGCACCCTGCGGCGCAACCGCGAGCTGCTGCACCTGCCGCTGCCCGACGACGAGCTGCTGCACCTGGCCCAGCACCGGCTGGAGCGCGGGCTGCGCGACGCCGTCTCGGCCACCCCGCTGATCGAGCTGGTCCACGAATCCCCGGTCAGCGAGATCGAACAGGACGAGGACGGGGTCAGCGTGCACGCCCGGCGCACCTGGTGGCGCGGCAGCCACCTGGTGGGCTGCGACGGACCACGCTCCACCATGCGCAAGCAGCTGCAGCTGCGCTTTCCCGGCCGCACCGCCGCCGACCACTACGCCGTCGCCACCGTCCGGGTCGACCTCCCGTTCCCCGGCGAGGCCCGGCTGCACCGGGATCCGCACAGCGACCGGGCCCAGGTCAGCCGCGAGGTGACGGCCCGCCCGCTGCCGGACGGCGTCTGGCGGCTCGACTGGCGGCTGCCGGTCGGGCACGGACCGCTCGCCCCCGACGCCCTGGTCGAGCAGCTCCAGGCCACCCTGGCCGGCTGGCACGAGGGCACCGTCCCCGGGTACGAGCTGGTCACCACCGCCGACTACACGGTGCAGCAGCGGTTGGCCACCCGCTTCCAGGTCGGTCGGGTGTTCCTGGCCGGGGACGCGGCGCACCTGCTCGGCGCGCTGGGGATGCAGAACCTGGACGAGGGTCTGCGCGACGCCGACAACCTGGCCTGGAAGCTCGCCCTGGTCTGGCACAACTGCGCCACCGAGCGGCTGCTGACGACCTATCAGCAGGAGCGGCGGAGTTCGGTGATCGCCCGGCTGCGGGCCGTGGACCAGGCCATGCCGCTGCTGGAGCCCGCCACCCCGTTGCTGGAGGCCCGGCGCAGCGTGCTCTCCGGCTCGCTGCGCCGCAATGCCACCCTGCTGTCCGACGGAACCCTGGGCCGCGGCCGGCTGGGCGCGGCCCCGGCCTACCCCGAGCGGAACCGTCCCTCACTGACCCCCGCGCTCTCGCCGACCAGCCCCGGGGTACTCGTCCCGGACGTGCCGGTGGTGACCCCGGACGGCTCCACCGACCGGCTGCGGGCCAGGCTGGGCCGGGGGTTCCTGGTGGTCCTGGTCGCGCCGGGCACCGGGGTCTGGGCGGTCGAGCACTGGCTCGGCGCCGGTCTGATGCCGCAGCTCAGCGAGGCCACCAGGGCACTGCCGCTGCCCGCCGAACTGCTGGTCACCGAGGACTACCCGTCCGCGCCGCCGCACACCGTGCTGCTGATCCGCCCGGACGGCCATCTGGTCGCCGCGCTCCGCGGCTGCCGTCCGGACGACCTGTGGGCGCTCGCCGACCGGGCCCGCGGCGGCTCCGCGGACCTGCCGACCCCGCGGTCCGCCGGTGCGGCACGGCCGGCCGACGCGCGCGTCGCGGGCGACCGGGCCAGGGCCTGAGCGGGTACGACGGGGCAGGATCCGGCGGGATTCCACAGCAGATCCACAGCCGTCTGACGCTTGATCAGTATTGACGATCACCCTGCTCCGTGCTTCACTGACGCCCATGCGGCAGCAGTGCAGGTGGCTTCGGCCACTCGGAGTTTCGGCGGAGAGCCCGGGTGTCGCCCCCCGGGACGTCGGAGTGCTGTCCCTCACCGGTGCGACCAGCGTCCGTCTGGTCCGGCGCGCCCACCTGGACCTGGTCCGGTACGTAGGCGCCCTCTGTACGGCCGGCTAGCAGCCGTCCTGCCCCGGTAGATCCACCGCACCTGTCGCGGCCGCCTCGCCGCACCCTCGCGCACGCCCCGGTTCCCGGGGTTGCTGCGCCGTACCCACGCACCCGTAGCAGCGCGCTCCGTCGGCACCCCCTGCCGCCGTGAGCGCGTCCAGTGCGCAGCGCCGCGCACCGCTTCCGCGTATCCGGCCGCCTTTTCAGACCCCAGGATGCCCCCATGTCGACCACCCGTACCCGCACGGAAACGCCGGCCCCCACCCTCACCGAACTGCTGGCCTTCGCCAGAGCGACCGCCGCGGATCCGGAGGTGCTGGCGCAGCTGCCGCTCGACCCCGAGCAGCGCACCTGGGTCCGCATCGAGGGTCCGCACGGCAGCGAGGCCTGGCTGATCGGCTGGCCGCCCGGGTCGGAGACCGGCTGGCACGACCACGGCGGATCCAGCGGCGCGTTCGTCACCGCCGACGGCGAGCTCAGCGAGCTGTCGCTGGGGCTGCCCATCCCCACCGACGGCTGGCGCAGCCTGGAACTGCAGGAGGGGGTCGACCGGCAGCGCAGCCTGCCCGAGGGCCGGGGCCGCTCCTTCGGCCCGCACCATGTGCACCAGGTGATCAACCCCTCGGACGAGCGGCACGCCGTCTCGGTGCACTGCTACTACCCGCCGCTGCCCAAGCTGCGACGCTATGAGCGCAGCGGCGACGTGCTGCGGCTGAGGCTGGTCGAGATCCCCGAGGAGTGGTGACCGTGGCGGTCGGCATCGACGAACTGCTCGAACGCGAGCGCGAGAAGCTGGACCGGCTGAGCCCCGAGCAGGCCGCCGCGGCGGTGGCCGAGTCCGGGGCGGTGCTGGTGGACATCCGCTACGCGGCGCTCCGGGACCGGGACGGCACCGTGCCCGGTGCGCTGGTGGTGGAGCGCAATGAGCTGGAGTGGCGGCTGGACCCGCTGTGCGACTACCGGCTGCCGGAGGCCACCGGGCACGATCTGCAGGTCATCGTGGTCTGCAACGAGGGTTACGCCTCCAGCCTGGCCGCGCGCTCGCTCCAGGCGCTGGGGCTGAGCCGGGCCACCGACCTGATCGGCGGGTTCCAGGCCTGGGCGGCGGCGGGGCTGCCGGTGACGGCGCCGGACGCGGTGGGCGAGTAGGGGGTTCTGACGGCGGTCGGCTGCGGACCGTAGTGGGCTTGTCGCGCAGTTCCCCGCGCCCCTGATTAGTGCAACTTTCTCGCAGTGGGTCAGTTGCAGCCCCCTTAGGGGCGCGGGGAACTGCGCGACCAGCCATCTACGGCCTGCAGCCGAAGGCCCTACCGGGCGAACTCCGTGGCCCGGCTCTCCCTGATCACGGTGATCCGGATCTGCCCGGGGTAGGTCAGCTCCTCCTCCACCTGCTTGGCCACGTCACGGGCGATGACCTGCGCCTGGAGGTCGTCCACGGCCTCCGGCAGCACCATCACCCTGACCTCGCGCCCGGCCTGCATGGCGAAGACCTTGTGCACGCCCTCGTGCCGGCGGGCGATCTGCTCCAGCCGCTCCAGCCTGCGGGCGTAAAGCTCCAGCGACTCCCGGCGCGCGCCGGGCCGCCCGCCGGAGCAGGCGTCCGCCGCCTGGGTCAGCACCGCCTCGACGGTCTGCGGGTCGACCTCGTTGTGGTGCGCCTCTATCGCATGGACGACCTCGTCGGCCTCGCCGTAGCGGCGGGCCAGCTCGGCGCCGATCAACGCATGGCTGCCCTCCACCTCGTGGGTGACCGCCTTGCCCACGTCGTGGAGCAGCGTGCAGCGCTTCACCAGTGCCGGGTCCACCCGCAGCTCGGCTGCCATCATCCCGGCGATGTGGGCGGACTCGACGAGATGGCCCAGCACGTTCTGCCCGTAGGAGGTGCGGTAGCGGAGCCGGCCCAGCAGCCGCAGCAGTTCCGGGTGCATCTCACCGACACCGATCTCGGCGAGCGCGTCCTCGGCCGCGCGCTCGCACTGCCGCTCCACCGCGGCCAGGCTGCGCTCGTACTCCTCCTCGATCCGCAGCGGCTGGATCCTGCCGTCGGCCACCAGTGCCTCCAGCGTCAGCCGGCCGACCTCCCTGCGCACCGGGTCGAAGCAGGACAGCAGCACCGATGCGGGGGTGTCGTCGATCACCAGGCTGACGCCGGTGACGGACTCGAAGGAGCGGATGTTGCGGCCCTCGCGGCCGATGATCCGGCCCTTCATCTCGTCCCCCGGCAGCCGCACCGTGGTGACCACCGACTCGGCGGTCTGCTGGGCGGCCACCCGTTGGACGGCGGTGGCGACGATCTCCCGGGCCCGGGCCTCGCCCTCGGCTCGCGCCCTGCGCTCGATCTCGCGGACCGTCCGGACCGCCTCCCGCTTGGCCTGTTCCTCGGCCGCGTGCACGATCTCGGCCCTGGCCTGGGCACCGCTCAGACCGGCGACCCGCTCCAGGGCCAGCCGCCGTTCGGCCTCCGCCATGGCCGCCTCGGCCCGCAGCTCCTCACGCTGCCGGGCGAGAACGGCCTGGATCTCGGCCGCGTCGACCGCGCAGTTGTGCAGGCGCCGCTGCTCCTCGTCCAGCCGGCGTTCGCGCTCGGCACTGCGGAGTTCCCGGCGTTCCCACTCGATGCGCAGCCTGGCCGCTTCCTCGCGCTCCTCGCGACTGCGGCGGCGGTGGGTGAAGGCGGCATACAACAGCGCCGCCAGGGCCAGACCGGCCAATACGACAAGCGCGATCTCCATGGGCCCTCCCTCACTGAAGGTGAGGCTACGGGTAGGTTACGAAACGGTCAAGATAGCGATCAGATCTGACCATTCGTCACCAGCCCGTTCACACAACCTCCTTGCCCCGTCCTCCGAGCGTTCACGCCAATGGATCCCCCTCTTCCTGCTCCAGCTCCAACTCCTGCTCCCGGTCCAATGCGGCACGGACGACCCGCAGCGCCAGCCCCTCCGAGTAGCCGCGCCGGGCGAGCATCCCGGCCAGGCGTCGGATCCGGACCTGCCGCTCCAGGCCGCGGGTCGAACGCAGCTTGCGCTCGACCAGCCCCCGCGCCGTGTCCGCCTCGCGTTCCGGATCGAGCTGGGCGACGGCCTCGGCCACCACTCCGTTGTCCACACCCCGACTGCGCAGCTCCATCGCCAGGGCCCGGCGGGCCAGGCCCCGGCCGCGGTGCCGCGACTCCACCCAGGCGCCGGCGAAGGCGCTGTCGTCGATCAGCCCGACCTCCTCGTAGCGGTCGAGCACCTGCTCGGCGATGTCGTCCGGGATCTCCCGCTTGCGCATCGCGTCCGCGAGCTGCTTCCGGGTCTTCGACGATCCGGTGAGCAGCCGCAGGCAGATCGCCTTCGCCTGCGCGACCGGGTCCTTGGGCTCCCCGGGGGCTCCCTCGGGGGCCTGCTCCTCGGGCTGCTCATCGGCCGGCAGGAACGCAGGCAGGGGCTCGGTGTCGGCGGGGAGGAGGTCGAACTCCTCCCCACCGACACCGTTGACCGACCAGTCGAGCGGCCCCCAGGCCTCGCGTTCCGGCGGCACGGTCAGGACTTGGCCGCGGCGGTCACCGGCTCGGCCGGCGTCGCGGGAGCGGCGGCCGGGGCGGCGGGCTCAGGGACCACGGGGGTCGCCGCGGCAGCGGCTGCCTTCTCCGCCCTGGCCTTGCTGGCCCGGGTGGTCACCGACTTCACCACCGGGGTGATCTCCTTCACCGCGGGCTCGGCGGAGCCCTCGACCTTGCGCGGGCCGACGCCCAGCTTCTCCTTGATCTTGTTCTCGATCTCGTCGGCCAGCTCGGGGTTGTCCCGGAGGAAGTTGCGGGCGTTCTCCTTGCCCTGCCCCAGCTGGTCGCCCTCGTAGGTGTACCAGGCACCGGCCTTGCGCACGAAGCCCTGCTCCACACCCATGTCGATCAGGCCGCCCTCGCGGCTGATGCCCTGGCCGTAGATGATGTCGAACTCGGCCTGCTTGAACGGCGAGGCGACCTTGTTCTTGACGACCTTGACCCGGGTGCGGTTGCCGACCGCCTCGGTGCCGTCCTTCAGGGTCTCGATCCGGCGGATGTCCAGCCGCACCGAGGCGTAGAACTTCAGCGCCCGGCCACCGGTGGTGGTCTCCGGGGAGCCGAACATCACGCCGACCTTCTCCCGGAGCTGGTTGATGAAGATCGCGGTGGTCTTGGACTGGCTCAGCGCACCGGTGATCTTGCGCAGCGCCTGGCTCATCAGCCGGGCCTGCAGACCGACGTGCGAGTCGCCCATCTCGCCCTCGATCTCGGCGCGGGGCACCAGCGCCGCCACCGAGTCGATGACGATCAGGTCGACCGCGCCGGAACGGATCAGCATGTCCGTGATCTCCAGCGCCTGCTCACCGGTGTCCGGCTGGGAGACCAGCAGCGCGTCGGTGTCCACGCCGAGCTTCTTGGCGTAGTCGGGGTCGAGCGCGTGCTCGGCGTCGATGAAGGCGACGATGCCGCCGGCCTTCTGGGCGTTGGCCACCGCGTGCAGGGTGAGGGTGGTCTTGCCGGAGGACTCCGGTCCGTACACCTCGACCACCCGGCCGCGCGGCAGGCCGCCGACGCCGAGGGCGATGTCCAGCGCGATCGAGCCGGTCGGGATGACCTCGATCGGGGCCCGCGTCTCGTCGCCGAGGCGCATCACCGAGCCCTTGCCGAACTGCCGTTCAATCTGGGCGAGCGCGGTCTCGAGGGCCCGCTCGCGGTCATTCGCTGCCATGGATTCCGTCCTGGGGGTCTGTGCTGAGCGCTTCATCACCAAAGACGCTAGCGCGCACCACTGACAATCGGCCGCCGTGCGGATCCGACCCTGTGGACAACTCGCCGTTCCCCAGTATAGGGAACATCAGTTCGATTCACCCGCATTACCCTCATCCGACCCATCCTGCCCACCGCGACCACCCTCCTGAGCTGGGCTTTCCCCAACTGCACCGGCGCGCCGCGCACCTCCGCGCGCCCTCCCCGTAGTCGGCACCACCACCTCGTAACGGCGAATGTAGGTGCCGAGGAATCCCTGCAGCGTGGCCGTCACCGGGATCGCGATCAGCGCGCCGACCGCCCCCAGCAGCGCCGCCCCGGCGATGACCGAGCCGAAGGCCACCGCCGGATGGATCTCCACCGTGCGCGCGGTGATCCTCGGTTGCAGCAGGTAGTTCTCGACCTGCTGGTAGACCACCACGAAGATCAGGATCCAGACGGCGTCCATCGGGTCCACGGTCAGCCCGACCAGCATCGGCAGCGCCCCGGCCAGATAGGTGCCGATGGTGGGGATGAACTGCGAGATCACCCCGACCCACACCGCCAGCGCCCCCGCGTACGGGATGCCCAGCAGCTTCAGCATCACGTAGTGGGACAGCGCCGAGACCACGGCCAGCAGCGCCCGCGAGTAGAGGTAGCCGCCGGTCTTCTCGATGCCGATCTCCCAGGCCCGCAGCACCTCGGCCTGCCGGGCCGGCGGCAGCATCGAGCACAGGGCGCGCCGCATCCTGGGGCCGTCGGCGGTGAAGTAGAAGGTGAACAGGGCGATGGTGAAGAGCTGGAACAGCCCGCCCAGCAGCGAGCTGGACACCCCCCAGATGTTGTTGGCGGCCTTCTGGGCGTACTGCTCGATGCTGCCCGCGTTGTTCAGCAGCGTCTGCTGCAGCTTGTCCATCGAGAAGTCGCTGTGGAAGGTGCTGTTGACCCACTCGATCAGCGAGTCCAGCAGGTGCGGCAACTGCGCCGCGACCTGGCCCACCTGGTCGACCAGCAGGGTCACCAGCGCGGCGACGAAGCCCAGCGCCAGCACCACGGTGACCAGGAACACCAGGAAGGTCGCCAGCCCCCGCCGCATCCCGCGGGCCGCCATCCGGTCCACCGCCGGCTCCATGGCCAGCGAGAAGACGAAGGAGACCAGCAGGGTCGACAGGAACCCGGTCAGCTGCAGGAAGGCCCAGCTGGCCAGCTCGAACAGGGCGACCAGCAGCAGGCCGACCACCATCGCCCGGGGCAGCCAGCGCGGCATACCGCGCAGGAGGTGCTCACGGGCTATCGGGTCGGATGCGGACCGCTGGTCCTGGGAGATGTCATCGGTGGCTGCCACCGGGCCAGTCTGTCCCAGAATCCGCCGGGTTCAGCGCAGCGAGGCCGGTACGTCCATGACCGTGCAGACCACCCGCCAGACGTCCTTGGCCTCCCAGCCCGCGTCCAGGGCCTGGTGCACCGTGCGGCCGCCCAGTTCGGTCATCACGTGGTCCCGCGCGAAGCTGTCCGCGTACCCCGCCCCGAAGTGGGCGTCCATCCTCTTCCAGAACTCCGTCAAGCGCATGGCGTCCAGTATCGGACATCGTCCACCGGCCTAGCGGGTCGGCAGTTCGACCAGCCCGTAGCCGTAGTAGGCCGCCCCGGGGCAGCCGCTGCCGCCCACGTTCCCGGACGGGCACTGCACCGGCAGCGCCGCCTGCTCCAGCAGCCGGACCAGTTCGGCGCTGCTGTCCCCGGGGTGCCGGGCCGCCTCCACCGCCGCGGCGGCGCTGACGTGGGCGGCGGCCATGGAGGTGCCGGCCAGGGCGGCGTAGCCGCCGCCGGGCCAGTCGGACACCACGGACTGGTCGGGTCCGCCGTCCGGGTCCCCGCCCGGCGCCGCCAGCTGCACCCGGCCCTCGCCCCAGTTGGAGTAGCCGGCGAGGCTGCCGTCGGCGTCCACCGCGGTCACGTCCACCACTCCGGGCAGGCCGCCGGGGAGGCGGATGCACTCGGCGCCGAGGTGGCGGTCGGGCTGCGGGGCGCCGTCGGCCCGGTCGTTCGGGCTGCGGTCGTCGGTGCGGGGGGCGCCCAGGTCCTGGGCGTCGTTGCCGGCCGAGGCGACCACCACGGCGCCGCGGCGCTGGGCGTAGGCCACCGCCCGGCCGACGGCGGCGGTGATGGCGGCCTGGTCCGGGTCCTCGGGGCAGTTGTACTTCCACGGGTCGGAGAAGTAGCTGTCGTTGATCACCCGGGCGCCGTGGTCGGCCGCCCAGAGGAAGCCGCAGACCATGTTCTCGCCGTAGTACTGCCCGGCCGGGCCCAGCAGCCGCACGGCGGCGATCCGCACGCCCGGGGCCACCCCGGCCACGCCGTCGCCGGGCCGGTCGGCGGCGATGATGCCGCTGACGTGGGTGCCGTGGCCGCTCTCCCCCACCTGGGGGTCGGGCCGCCAGGCGCCGGGGGCGCTGTCGGGGCTGCCGGTGGCGCAGGACGCCGAGGCGCTGGGGTCGACGGCCTGGCGCAGGTCCGGATGGGTGTCGTCGACCCCGGAGTCGAGCACCGCGACCACGGTGCCGCGCAGCGCCGCCGCCGACGGGAGCGGGCCGCCCGCCATCATCCGCTGGTTCCACTGCGGCTGGCCGTGCGGGTCTGGCGCGGGCGGGGTGTCGTCCTGGTGCACGGCGTCTTGATGTAGCGAGTCTTGATGTAGCGAGTCTTGATGCAGCGAGTCCTGGGCGGACGGGCCCGGCCCGGAGGCGCCGGTGGCGACCGATCCGGAGGATCCGGACGATCCGGCGCCCGAATCCGCGAACGGAGCGGTCCGGCTCGCACCGGCGACCAGCACGCCGGGCTCCCGGCGCACCCGCGCCGCGAAGTCGGCGTCGCCGGCGTACGCCAGCACCGTACCGATCTGGGGGTACTCGGCGACCACCCGGCCACCGCCGTCGCGCACGGCACGCTCCAGCGCGGGCAGCGCGCCGGGGCCGCTCTGACGGCCCACCACCAGGTAGCTGAGCGAGAGCCTGGTGCCGGCCGAGTCGTAGGGGACCGCGCCGCCGAGCAGCACCCCGGCCAGCGCCAGGACGGCGGCGCAGCGGGCGAGCCCGGCGGTGCGACCCGCGCCGCGGCCCGCTCCCCATTCCTCGCTCACTGCACGCACGCGGCCTCCAGATCGAGAAAGCCCTGGTCGTCACGGTGGGACCAGGGATATTCATACGATATGAGTGGATATCCGATCGCGCTCGCCCTGTTCGGCCGCCCGGCCGCAGCCCGGCCCCCGCCACCGCCTCGCCCTCTTCGGCGCCGCGCTGTCGGTGCCGCAGTGTGAGTGCCGCAGTGTCAGTGCCGCGGTGCAGGATGGTGTGCATGGCCGGAACCGACCTCCCCCGCCCCGCCGGCGCCAGCCCCGACGGGGCGTCCGACCCGCTGGCCGGCTTCGGCGCGCCCGCGCGCGAGTGGTTCCGCGGCGCCTTCACCGCGCCGACCGCCGCCCAGGCCGGGGCCTGGCGCGCCATCGGCGAGGGCTCCGACGTGCTGGTGGTGGCCCCGACCGGCTCCGGCAAGACCCTCGCGGCGTTCCTCTCCGCCCTGGACCGGCTCTCGCTCACCCCGCCGCCTGCCGAGAACCGCAAGCGCTGCCGGGTGCTCTACGTGTCACCGCTCAAGGCGCTGGCCGTCGACGTCCAGCGCAACCTCCGCGCCCCGCTGGCGGGCCTGCGCCAGGCCGCCCAGCGGCTGGGCCTGCCCGAGCCGGAGATCGAGGTCGGCATCCGCTCGGGCGACACCCCGGCGGCCGAGCGGCGGCGCTTCGCCACCCACCCCCCGGACATCCTGATCACCACCCCTGAGTCGCTCTTCCTGATCCTCACCTCGGCCGCCCGGGAGGCGCTGCGCGGTGTCGAGACGGTGATCCTGGACGAGGTCCACGCCGTCGCCGGGACCAAGCGCGGCGCGCACCTGGCGCTCACCCTGGAGCGCCTGGACCAGCTGCTGCCCGCCCCGGCCCGGCGGATCGGCCTGTCCGCCACGGTGCGCCCGGTCGACGAGGTGGCCCGCTTCCTCAGCCCGCAGCGCAGGGTGACGATCGTTCAGCCGCCCTCCGAGAAGCGTTTCGACCTCTCCGTGGTCGTCCCGGTCGAGGATCTGGGCGAGCTCTCCGGCGGCAGACCGGACGCCGAACAGCCCGAGAAGAACGCCTCCATCTGGCCCCATGTCGAGGAGCGGATCACCGACCTGGTCCAGGAGCACCGCTCCACCATCGTCTTCGCCAACTCCCGCCGGCTCGCCGAACGCCTCTGCGGGCGGCTCAACGAGATCGCCTTCGAGCGGACCACCGGAGACTCGCTGGCCGACGTGCACGCCCCGGCGCAGTTGATGGCGCAGTCCGGGGTGAACAAGGCCGCTCCCCCGGTGCTGGCCAGGGCGCACCACGGCTCCGTCTCCAAGGAGCAGCGAGCCGACGTCGAGGAGCAGCTGAAGTCCGGCCGGCTCCCGGCCGTGGTCGCCACCTCCAGCCTGGAGCTGGGCATCGACATGGGCGCGGTCGACCTGGTGGTCCAGGTCGAGTCGCCGCCCTCGGTCGCCTCCGGACTGCAGCGGGTCGGCCGGGCCGGGCACCAGGTCGGCGCGGTCTCGACCGGGGTGGTCTTCCCCAAGTACCGGGGCGACCTGGTGCAGGCCGCCGTGGTGGTGGAGCGGATGCGCAGCGGCGCCATCGAGTCGCTGCGGATCCCGCGCAACCCGCTGGACGTGCTGGCCCAGCAGATCGTCGCGATCACCGCGATGGACGGCTGGGATGTGGACGAGCTGCTGGGCCTGGTCCGCCGGGCCGCCCCGTTCGCCGCGCTGCCCCAGTCCGCCTTCGAGGCCGTGCTGGACATGCTGGCGGGGCGCTACCCCTCCGACGCCTTCGCCGAGCTGCGCCCCCGGATCGTCTGGGACCGCGTCGCCGGGACCGTCACCGGACGGCCCGGCGCCCAGCGGCTGGCGGTCACCTCCGGCGGCACCATCCCCGACCGCGGCCTGTTCGCGGTCTTCCTGGCCGGACAGGACCCCAAGAAGGGCGGTGGCCGGGTCGGGGAACTGGACGAGGAGATGGTCTACGAGTCCCGGGTCGGCGACGTCTTCACCCTGGGCACCTCCTCCTGGCGGATCGAGGACATCACCCACGACCGGGTGCTGGTCTCGCCCGCCCCCGGCGTCCCCGGCAAGCTGCCGTTCTGGCACGGCGACTCGCTGGGCCGCCCGCTGGAGCTGGGCCGGGCGCTGGGCGCCTTCCTGCGCGAGCTCGGCGGGCTGGACCCCGAGGCCGCCACCGCCAGACTGCACGGCGCCGGCCTGGACGACTGGGCGGCGTCCAACCTGCTCTCCTACCTGGCCGAGCAGCGCCAGGCCACCGGACACCTGCCCGACGACCGCACGATCGTGGTGGAACGCTTCCGGGACGAGCTGGGCGACTGGCGGATCGTGGTCCACTCCCCCTTCGGCGCCCAGGTGCACGCCCCCTGGGCACTGGCGCTGGGCGCCAGGCTGGCCGAGAAGCACGGCCTGGACGCCCAGGTCATGCACGCCGACGACGGCATCGTGCTGCGGTTGCCGGACGCCGACCTGATGGACTTCCCCGATCCCGACGCACCCCTGGCCCCGGTCGGGACGGCCGCCGACGAGGCCCCGATCGGCGCCGAGGCGACCGTCTTCGACCCGGGCCAGATCGAACAGACCGTCACCGACCAGGTCGGCGGCTCGGCCCTGTTCGCCTCCCGCTTCCGCGAGTGCGCGGCCCGCGCCCTGCTGCTGCCCCGGCGCAGCCCCGGCCGCCGCACCCCGCTCTGGCAGCAGCGCCAGCGCTCGGCCCAACTGCTGCAGGTGGCCAGCGAGTTCGGCTCCTTCCCGATCGTCCTGGAGGCGGTCCGCGAGTGCCTGCAGGACGTCTTCGACGTGCCCGGGCTGGTCGAGCTGATGGGCGACATCGAGTCGCGCCGGGTCAGGATGGTCGAGGTCACCACCCCGGAGCCGTCGCCGTTCGCCCGCTCACTGCTGTTCGGCTACGTCGCCCAGTTCCTCTACGAGGGCGACTCCCCGCTCGCCGAGCGCCGCGCCGCCGCGCTGGCCCTGGACTCCCGACTGCTCGCCGAGCTGCTGGGCCAGGCCGAGCTGCGGGAACTGCTCGACCCGGCGGTGCTGGCCGAGCTGGAGTCCGAGCTGCAGCGGCTCACCCCGGAGCGGCGGATCAAGGACGCCGAGGGCCTGGCCGACGCGCTGCGGCTGCTGGGGCCGCTCTCCGCCGCCGAGCTCGCCGACCGCGGCTGCGCCGCCGACTGGCCGGCAGAGCTCGAAGCCGCCCGCCGGATCATCACCGTCAGGATCGCCGGGGAGCAGCGCTGGGCCGCGATCGAGGACGCCGGACGGCTCCGCGACGCCCTGGGCACGCCGCTGCCCGTCGGCGTCCCCGAGGCCTTCACCGAGCCGGTCAAGGACCCCCTCGGGGACCTGCTGGCCCGGCACGCCCGCACCCACGGTCCTTTCACCGTCCATGACGCCGCCGCCCGCTTCGGGCTGGGACCGGCGGTCGTCCAGGGCACCCTGCAGCGGCTGGCCGCGCACGGCCGGATGGTCCAGGGCGAGTTCCGCCCGGGCGGCTCCGGTGCGGAGTGGTGCGACGCCGAGGTGCTGCGGCGGCTGCGGCGGCGCTCGCTGGCCGCGCTCCGGCACGAGGTCGAACCGGTGCCACCGCGCGCCCTGGCCGCCTTCCTGCCGCAGTGGCAGCACCTGGGCGCGCACCGGCTGCGCGGCGTCGACGGCCTGCTGCGGGCGGTCGAGCAGTTGCAGGGCACGCCGGTGCCGGCCTCGGCGCTGGAGCGGATGGTGCTGCCGTCCCGGGTCGCCGACTACAGCCCGGCGCTGCTGGACGAGCTCACCGCCGCCGGCGAGGTGCTCTGGTGCGGCGCCGGCGCGCTCCCCGGCAAGGACGGCTGGATCACCCTCGCCCCGGCCGACACCGCGCCGCTGCTGCTCCCCGCCGCGCTGCCGCTGGAGCAGACACCGCTGCACCGCGCCCTGCTGGCGGCGCTGGCTCCGGGCTACGGCCTGTTCTTCCGGCAGATCGCCGACCAGGTCCAGCAGCAGGGCCTGACGGCCACCCCGGTGGAGCTGGCCACCGCGCTCTGGGACCTGGCCTGGGCCGGGTACCTCAGCAATGACACGCTGGCACCGCTGCGCGCGCTACTGGGCTCGGGGCGCACGGCCGGCGCCACCGCCCACCGCACCCCCCGCGCGGCTCCGCGCCCCCGCTACGGCAGCGCGCGCCCCGCCGCCCGCAGCGCCTCCCTGCCGACCACGGCCGGACGCTGGTCGCTGCTGCCGGTACCGCTCGCCGATCCGACCCAGCGCACCCACGCCCTGGCCCAGACGCTGCTGGACCGCCACGGGGTGGTCACCCGCGGCGCGGTCCAGGCCGAGCGCGCACCGGGGGGTTTCGCCGGGGTGTACCGGGTGCTGACCGCCTTCGAGGAGAACGGCCGGACCAGGCGCGGCTACGTCGTCGAGGGCCTGGGCGCGGCCCAGTTCGCCACCGACGGCGCCATCGACCGGCTGCGCGCCGTCGCGGCCAGGCTCTCCGGGAACGGCGGCCCCGACGACGGCGCGGCCGGCGCGGTGGTCCTCGCCGCCGCCGACCCGGCCAATGCCTACGGGGCCGCCCTGCCCTGGCCGGAGGCCCCCACCGGGCAGTCCCCCGGTCACAAACCGGGACGCAAGGCCGGCGCCCTGGTGGTGCTGCTGGACGGCGAGCTGACCGTCTACCTGGAGCGCGGCGGCAAGTCCATGCTCACCTGGGCACCGGACGAGAGCACCCTGCGGCTGGCCGCCGACGCGCTCACCCGCGCCCTGCACGCCGGCGCGCTGCCGACGCTCACCATCGAACGCATCAACGGCGAGGACGCGCTCACCTCCGTGCTGAGCGCCCCCCTGGAAGCCGCCGGATTCCACCCCACCCCGCGCGGCCTCCGACTCCGGGCCTAGCCGGGGCCCGGCTCCGCCTCGGCCGCATCCACCGCCGTCGCCTCCGCACCCGCCGCCTGCCCCGGGCGCACGGGGCGCCGACGGATCGGACGGGGGCGGAAGCGGGCGCTGTGCACCGGCAGCAGGCTCAGCGTCCAGCCCCCGGCGAACATCAGCCCGACGCCGCTGCGGGCGCTGAACACCCCGCCGAGCAGGGCGCCCCAGCAGGCCAGGGTGAGCAGCGCGGTCAGCCCCCACACCAGCGGGCTCCGGCGCGGGAGTCCACCGGCTATCGAGGGCCGTCTCATTCAGCACCGCCTTGGAGAGCCCGCCGAGAAGCGGCGGGGCAGAAATTCCATCCTAGTCAGATACCGACAAATCGGGCAGATCGCAGAAGAGTGATGGCAGTGTGACGCAGCGCACAGAACGGCGCGCGACCAAAACAGTGCGCCGGTGACTCCGGATGGGAGTCACCGGCGCATCAGTGCCGGGGGTCGTCAGGCTGCGACGACATCCATTGCGCTGGACTTGGGAACCAGCGACGGCATTCGATCGGGCGCACCGGCGGGTACCGGCACCGGCTCGACCAGGACCGGTCGCACCGGCTCGCCGGCGGCCAGCTCGGCGAGCGAGAGCTCGTCGCTCACCTCACGCATGACCTCGGACATACGCACGTCCAAGGCGTCGCAGATGGCGGAGAGCAGCTCGGAGGAGGCCTCCTTCTGACCGCGTTCCACCTCGGACAGGTAGCCGAGCGAAACCCGGGCGGCGGCAGAGACCTCGCGCAGGGTGCGGCCCTGGCGCTGGCGCTGCCGACGCAGCACGTCACCCAACAGACGACGGAGCAGGATCATCGGTGGCTCCCTCCTTGGACCGCGGCTCGAGACGTCACTGCCCCACCGTACCGCTTGGCCCGCGTCGCGTGCGGGGAGCCCGGTCGTGTTCACTCTGAGCTGTATCCATGGCCCCTCCCCTGCTGTTCGCGGTATGGACGTCCGCCGTTTTCGGTCCGTCACTTGTTCCTATTCCCGGTGGGACCACCCTCGCTAACCCTCCGGAGCATCGCTGTTGCCGGATCGCAGTGCCTCGCCCAGCAGCCCGAGCGCGGCCTCCACGGTTCTGCGTCGGATTGTGGCACGCCCCTGTGACAACACGAGTGAAGAGCCGAATACTCCCCCCGGCCCCGCGACCGCTAGGTGTACGGTCCCCACCGGGTGCCCGTCCTGGGGGTCGGGACCGGCGACCCCGGTGGTGGCGACCCCGTAGTCCGCCGCCATCAGCCGCCGTACGCCCTCGGCCATCTGCACCGCCACGGTGGGGTCCACAGCACCCTTCGCGGCGAGCAGGTCCGGGTCCACCCCGAGCACCGAGCCCTTGAGCTCGGTGGCGTAGGCGGTGACCGAGCCCCGGAAGGCCCGGGAGGCCCCGGGGACCGCGACCAGCTCGGCCGCCAGCAGACCGCCGGTGAGCGATTCGGCCACGGCCACCGTCGCCCCGGCCGCCACCAGCGCCGCCAGTACCTCCTCGGCCCCGTCGCTCACGAGGCGGCCGCCCGCTCCCGGGCCAGCCCGGCCCGGCGCAGCACCACGGCCTGGCGGACGTAGTCGACGCCGGTGGCCACAGTCAGGATCACCGCGAGCCCCATCAGCCAGGCCCGGGCGCTCGCCAGCGGCCCGGTCAGCACCAGCACGTACATGCCCACGGCGATGCCCTGGGTGAGGGTCTTCAGCTTGCCGCCGCGACTGGCCGGGATCACCCCGTGCCGGATCACCCAGAACCGCATCAGGGTGATCCCGATCTCGCGGAACAGGATGACGATCGTCACCCACCAGGGCAGATCGCCCAGCGCGGACAGCGCGACCAGCGCCGTACCCATGATCGCCTTGTCCGCGATCGGGTCCGCGATCTTGCCGAAGTCGCTGACCAGGCCCATCCGCCTGGCCAGCTCACCGTCGAAGAGGTCGGTGATCATGGCGATGGCGAAGGACGCCCAGGCCACCGATCGCCATTTGGGGTCGTGGCCGCCGCCGGCCAGCAGCAGCGCGGCGAAGACCGGGACGATCAGCAGCCGCAGCATGGTCAGCATGTTGGGGATGTTCCACAGGCCGGGCCGGTCCTCGGAGTCGTCCAGGACCTCCACGTCCACCTGCGCAGCCTTCTCGGTGCCGTCACCAGCCGTAGCGCGGCCTCTGACTCCCCCCTCGGCGCCTCCGATCACGCGCCCACCCCGGCAGCCGTCCCCAGCACCTCGGCGATCAGGTCCACGCCCTCGCTGGCCACGACCTTGGCCGTGAGCAGGTCGCCGACCTTCACCCCGTCCAGGTCGCCGGTCAGCGAGGTGATGCCGTCGGTCTCCGGGGCCTGGTGCTCGGCGCGGCCGATCACCGAGCCGTCCCCGTCACCGTCCTCGTCGATCGACTCGACCAGGACCGTCACCGTGCTGCCGATCCGTTCCTCGGCGCGCTGCGCGGTCATCTCCTCGGCCAGCCGGCTGATCTTCGCCAGCCGCTCGGCGACCACGTCCTCGGGGAGCTTGCCGTCGTAGTCGGCCGCCTCGGTGCCGTCCTCGTCGGAGTAGCCGAAGACCCCGATGGCGTCCAGCCGGGCGTGGGTGAGGAAGCGTTCCAGCTCGGCCAGGTCGGCCTCGGTCT
Source organism: Streptacidiphilus jeojiense (assembly GCF_000719095.1). GTDB lineage: Bacteria > Actinomycetota > Actinomycetes > Streptomycetales > Streptomycetaceae > Streptacidiphilus > Streptacidiphilus jeojiensis. Next base: position 256,906 of record NZ_JOEH01000019.1, read on the forward strand.
CGCCGGGGAAGCCGACGATGAAGTTGGAGCGGGCGCCCGCCTCCGGTGCCTTGGCCCGGATCTGGTCCAGCAGCGCGAGGAAGCGGTCGGTGTCGCCGAAGCGGCGCATCCGGCGCAGCACATTGGCCGCCGAGTGCTGGAAGGAGAGGTCGAAGTAGGGCACCACGCCGGGGGTGGCGGTCAGCGCGTCGACCAGGCCGGGACGCATCTCGGCGGGCTGCAGGTAGCTGACCCGCACCCGCTGCAGCCCCTCGATCGCGGCCAGCTCCGGCAGCAGCGTCTCCAGCAGCCGGATGTCGCCCAGGTCCTTGCCGTAGGAGGTGTTGTTCTCGCTGACCAGCATGATCTCGCGGACCCCCTGCTCGGCGAGCCAGCGGGCCTCGTTGAGCACGTCCGAGGGACGGCGGGAGAGGAAGGAGCCGCGGAAGGCCGGAATGGCGCAGAAGGAGCAGCGGCGGTCGCAGCCCGAGGCCAGCTTCACCGAGGCCACCGGGCTGTCGTCGAGCCGGCGGCGGAGCACCCGCGGCCCGGAGACCGGGGCCAGGCCCTCCGGGAGGTCGGCGATCGGCGTCTCCTCGACCGGGGCGACGGCGGCGGCCGGCGCCTCCGCACCGTGGCCGGGCAGCGCGACCGCCCCGCCCTCGGCGGCGGCCTGCCGCTCGACCGGGCTCAGCGGCAGCAGCTTGCGGCGGTCCCTGGGGACGTGCGAGGTGTGCTTGCCGCCGGAGAGGATGGTCTGCAGCCGGTCGGTGATGTCGGCGTAGTCGTCGAAGCCGAGCACGGCGTCGGCCTCCGGCAGCGCCTCGGCCAGCTCCTTGCCGTAGCGCTCGGCCATGCAGCCGACGGCGACGACCGCCTGGGTGCGGCCGTGGCCCTTGAGGTCGTTCGCCTCCAGCAGGGCGTCCACCGAGTCCTTCTTCGCCGCCTCGACGAAGCCGCAGGTGTTCACCACCGCGACGTCGGCGTCCGCGGCGTCGAGGACCAGCTCCCAGCCGTCGGCCTCCAGGCGCCCGGCGAGTTCCTCGGAATCCACCTCGTTGCGGGCGCATCCGAGCGTGACAAGGGCGACTGTGCGGCGTTGGGACATGACGCCAAGATTACCGAGGTTTTCAGGCCGGTGACGCGAAGGGCCCACAGGGACGTCGTCGATCTTGTCCCGTGGGCCCTCGTCCGCCACCGCGCTCGGCCAGGTCACCCGGCCTGCGGGTCGCCCGGGGTGTACGTCGCCTTGACCACCTGGCCGTCGTCGCCGGCGGTGCCGAGGTCCTTGCCGTTCACCCAGAGGTGCGCCGCGCCGCCGTCGCCGTAGACCACTTTGAGGCTCTTCGGGTCGGTGAAGACCTTGGAGTCGCCCTTGGCCAGATCACCCTGGAAGAGCTGGTCGCCCTTGCTGTTCTTCACCAGCAGCCAGCTGTCCCCGGACTCCGCGCTCACCTTGAGGGTGACCCGGCCGGCCGGGGCCGCCGCCACCGGGCTGGGCTTGACCGGCGCCGGCTTCTTCGGCGCCACCGTGGCCGAGGGGTGCGCCGAGGGCACCACCGCGGCCTCCGCCGTGGGGGTCTTGTCCTTGCCGGCCGCCAGGTTGAAACCGATCACCGCGACGACCACGACGATCGCCGCGACCATCGCGCCGGTCCAGTTGGGGCGGCGCCGCTCGGCGCGGATCTTCTGCGGTTCGAAGGCGGCGACCGGACGGGCCGCCGAGGGCGCACCGCCATGGGCCGCGTCGTAGCGGGCGACCAGCGCCTCGCCGTCCGCGCCGACCGCCCGGGAGATCGCGCGGATGTGCCCGCGGGCGTAGAAGTCGCCGCCGCAGCGGTCGAAGTCGTCCTCCTCCACCGCCTGGATCAGCGGCACCCGGACCCGGGTCTCGGCGCTGACCTCCTCGACGGTGAGCTCGGCCGCGAGACGTGCCGAACCGAGCACCTGACCGATCGTCGGCTCGGCGCTCGCGGACGGGCCCTTGGGCTTGCTCTGGCCGGCCTGCGGTGCGGAACTCTTCGCCGTGCTGTTCTTCGAGCTGTTGTTCGCCGCGGCGGGACCGGACGGCTTCGCGGCCTTGGGTCGCGCGGCTCGGCCGGGGTCTCCGGAAGGGGACTTGCCGATGGTCACAATGGCGCCTTTCGAGCGTTGGCCACCTGCTGTGCTGTCAGTCTATGGGGCGACCCCGAGAGGTCATCAACCCGGATACGGCCGAAAGAGGAGACGGCCGTCCGGATGACGCGGAGCGACCCGGCAGCGGTGGTGACGGTCGGTCAGGGGCGCGGGACCCGCGGCCCTCCGACACCCCGACCAACGGCGGCCGGGGCACCGGCGATGCGCCCTGGGGCGATCATTCCCCCCGGAGGGTGAGCAGAATCGCGTCGAGCTCGTCGGGCTGGACCAGGACGTCGCGCGCCTTGGAGCCCTCGCTGGGACCGACGATGTTGCGGGACTCCATCAGGTCCATCAGCCGGCCGGCCTTGGCGAAACCGACCCGCAGCTTGCGCTGCAGCATCGAGGTCGAGCCGAACTGGGAGGTGACCACCAGCTCGGCGGCCTGAACCAGCAGGTCCATGTCGTCGCCGATCTCCTCGTCGATCTCCTTCCTGGGGGCGCTGCCCACCGTGACGTCGTCGCGGTACTCGGCCTGGGTCTGCGCCTTGCAGTGGTCGACGACGAGGGCGATCTCCTCCTCGGTCACGAAGGCGCCCTGCATCCGGGTCGGCTTGCCCGCGCCCATCGGCAGGAACAGCGCGTCGCCCTTGCCGATCAGCTTCTCCGCGCCGGGCTGGTCCAGGATGACCCGGCTGTCGGCCAGCGAGGAGGTCGCGAAGGCCAGCCGGGACGGGACGTTCGCCTTGATCAGACCGGTGACCACGTCCACCGAGGGGCGCTGGGTGGCCAGCACCAGGTGGATGCCGGCGGCGCGGGCCAGCTGGGTGATCCGGACGATGGAGTCCTCGACGTCGCGCGGGGCCACCATCATCAGGTCGGCCAGCTCGTCCACGATCACCAGCAGGTACGGATAGGGCTCCAGCACCCGCTCGCTGCCCAGCGGCGGCTGCACCTTGCCGCTGCGCACCGCCTTGTTGAAGTCGTCGACGTGCCGGAAGCCGAAGGCGGCCAGGTCGTCGTAGCGCAGGTCCATCTCGCGGACCACCCACTGCAGCGCCTCGGCGGCCTTCTTGGGGTTGGTGATGATCGGGGTGATCAGGTGCGGCACGCCCTCGTAGGCGGTCAGCTCGACCCGCTTGGGGTCGACCAGGACCAGCCGGACCTCCTCCGGGGTGGCCCGCATCAGGATCGAGGTGATCAGGCAGTTGATGCAGGAGGACTTGCCCGCGCCGGTGGCGCCGGCCACCAGGATGTGCGGCATCTTCGCCAGGTTGGCGACGCTGGTCTGCCCCTCGACGTCCTTGCCCATGCCCACGATCATCGGGTGCGGGTCCCCGGTGGCGATCGGCGAGCGCAGCAGGTCCCCGAGGTTGACCATCTCCCGGTCGGTGTTGGGGATCTCGATGCCGACGGCGGACTTGCCCGGGATCGGGCTGATGATCCGGACGTCGGGACTGGCGACCGCGTAGGAGATGTTGCGGGCCAGGCTGGTGATCCGCTCGACCTTCACCGCCAGGCCCAGTTCGACCTCGTAGCGGGTGACCGTCGGGCCCCGGGTGAAGCCGGTGACCTTGGCGTCCACCTTGAACTCGGCGAAGACCGCGGTGAGCGCGGCCACCACGTCGTCGTTGGCCTTGCTGCGGGCCTTGCCCGGGCCGCCCCGGGTGAGCAGGTCCGGCGAGGGCAGCTGGTAGGTGGTGTCGGCCGGCAGGCGCAGCTGCTCGGAGCGCAGCGGCGGGATGGTGCCGCCCTCGGCGGCGGGCGGCTCGCCGGCCGGGGAGCCCTCGGGCCCGGCCGGGTTGTCGGCCGGGTTGTCGGCGGAGTCCTCGCGCCGCGCGGGCGGGACCTCGGCCGGCTCCTCGCCCTTGGTGAGCGGGACGGCAGGCCCGGCGTCGCTCGGAGGCGTCCGGTCCTTCACCCGGTTCAGCACGTCCGCCAGCGAGGAGGACGGCTGCACCCCGTTCACCAGCACGCCGTTGAGCAGCGCACCGTCCAGGTCGGCCGCCGCGGCGGCGGCCACGTCGATCGCGTCCAGGCCGCCGGGCAGGCCCTGCGGCTCCGGCGCGGCGCCCTGGCGCCGGCGGGGTCGGCGGCGGCGCGGCAGCGCGCCCTCCTGCTCCAGCCGCTCGCGCTTGGCCAGCAGCGCGGCGCGCTCGGCGGGCGTCCCGGGCTCGCCGGAGAACTCGCCGTCCTCGGGGCCGCCCTCGTAGTCGGTGACGAAGCCCAGGCCGTCCAGGTCGCCGTCGGAACGGTCGCCGTGGTTCGGGGCGAGCGGCTCCACCAGGGACAGCCGCTCGGCCAGCAGCCGGAGCCGCTGCGGGATCTGGTTCACCGGCGTGGCGGTGACCACCAGCAGTCCGAAGAAGGCCACGATCAGCAGCAGCGGTACGGCCAGCACCGGTCCGGCCGCCGCCATCAGCGGACGCGAGGCGGCCATGCCGATCAGGCCGCCGGAGTTCCTGATGTGGGTGGCCCCCGCGCTCATCCCGGGCGCACCGCAGCCGATGTGCACCAGGCCGAGGACGCCGAGGCTGAGCGCGCCCAGGCCGATGACGATGCGTCCGTTCGCCTCGGGCCGCTCCGGATGGCGCATCAGTCGGACCGCGACGCCGGCCAGCAGTATCGGCACCACCACGGACAGCCGTCCGAAGGCGCCCTTGACGATGTTGGTGACCGCGATGCCGAGCCACCCCTGCGGATCCGACCAGGAGCCGGCCGCGATCAGCAGGCCCAGCGCGACCAGCAGCAGGGCCAGGCCGTCCTTGCGGTGCGCCGGGTGCAGCCCCTTGGCGCCGTCGCCGACGCCGCGGGCCATCGCGCCCACCCCGTGCGCCATCCCCAGCCAGGTGCCGCGCACCGCGCGGTAGGGCAGTGGCTTCGGCGGGGCCGGGGGCTTGGCGGGGGCGGCGGCCTTCTTCGCAGCCGCGGTCTTCTTGGCGGGGGACGGCTTCTTCGCCGCCGCCTTCTTCGCGGGTGCGGCCTTCTTGGCAGGTCCGGCGGCGGCCTTCCGCGCCGCCCCCGCGCCTGGGGAACGCGAGCTGCTTCCGGACATGCGTGTGGCCATGCGGCTCAGGTTACCGGTGGTGGGTCCGGTGCAACATGTGCAGCGTCCGGTTGCCCGGGGTGTGTCGCGTGTCGGAAGAGATGACGATCGGTCAGCCGCAGCCGCAGTGCGGCGCGCCCGTCGGCCGGTCGGTCCGGCGGGGCGTCAGCTCCCGGCGCCGGCAGTGCTGCTGCCCGCTCCGGGGGTGCCCGGCTCCAGTGCGTCCAGCGCCCGGCGCAGGCCGGAGAGCTTGCGCTCCAGGTGCGTCGCGGTGGCGACCGCCGCCGGGTCCGCCGACTCGTCCAGTTGCTTGGTCAGTGCCTCCGCCTGCTCCTCGACCGCGGCGAGCCGGGCCGAGAGCTCGGCCAGCAGGCCGCCGCCGGGGGCGCCACGGCGGACCGCCTCGGAGCCGGATCCGGCCCCGCTGCCGTTGCTGCCACTGCCGTTGGCGGTGGGCGCGCCGCCGTCCAACTGCAGGCGCAGCAGCGCCGCCTGCTCCTTGAGCTGGCAGTTCTTCATGTAGAGCTCGACGAAGACGGAGACCTTGGCGCGCAGCACCCAGGGGTCGAACGGCTTGGAGATGTAGTCCACCGCGCCGGCCGCATAGCCCCGGAAGGTGTGGTGCGGGCCGTGGTTGATCGCGGTGAGGAAGATGATCGGGATGTCGCGGGTGCGCTCGCGCCGCTTGATGTGGGCGGCGGTCTCGAAACCGTCCATGCCCGGCATCTGGACGTCCAGCAGAATCACCGCGAAGTCGTCGGTGAGCAGCGCCTTGAGCGCTTCCTCCCCGGAGGACGCCCGGACCAGGGTCTGGTCCAGCGCCGAGAGGATCGCCTCCAGCGCCAGCAGGTTCTCCGGCCGGTCGTCGACCAGGAGGATCTTGGCCTTCTGCACCATGGCCCGCCCTCCTCGCCCCGGGGCCACCCCGGTGGACGTCTCGCGGCTCCTGGTGCCGCTGCCGTTCGTGCTCGTCACGGTCATGCTAGCCGCACCTCACTGCCCGCCACCCATGCCACCGTCAATCCGCGCCTCAGGAGTGTCCAGGTACGGTCCCTGGTGACCCAGCCGATACCTCTGGCAACGCGGAGTGACCCTAGCCGGTTCCCTTCGGACGCTGCCACCACCCCTACGAGTGGGGGCAGATCCGACGCCTGCGCGTCCGAGGGGCGCCGGAGGCACACCGATGCCGCGGTGTCCCTCGTCTGCCCCCGGTCCCGCAGTCGAATCTGCGCGGGCCGTGGCGGTTCCGTGCCGGTTCCGTGCCGCAGACGAACAGCCCTGCCCACGGCGGTGCGCCTGGACGGATGCTCGCTGTCGCGGGCACCCGCTGGACACCGGCCCCGAATCGGCCCCCGCTACCTCCTGGCGCGCAGCCAGTGCTCCATGACCGCGAGCAGATGGTCGGTGTCCACCGGCTTGGTGACGTGGTCCGAGGCCCCTGCGGCCAGACTCTTCTCCTTGTCGCCCTTCATCGCCTTGGCGGTGAGCGCGATGATCGGCAGGCCGGTGAACTGGGGCATCCTGCGGATCGCCTCGGTGGTGGCGTAGCCGTCCATCTCCGGCATCATGATGTCCATCAGCACCACCGCCACGTCCTCGTGCTGCTCCAGCACCTCGATGCCCTCGCGGCCGTTCTCCGCGTAGAGGACCGTCAGGCCGTACTGCTCCAGCACGCTGGTGAGCGCGAAGACGTTGCGGATGTCGTCGTCGACGATCAGCACCTTCTCGCCCTCGAAGTAGCCGCCGAAGGGACCGGACGGCAGGAAGCCGTCCACCGGTACCGGCAGTTCCTCCGACTGGTCCGCGGCCTCGTCCCGGCACTCCTCCGGCACGACCGGGCCCTGGCCGTTGGACTCCTGGCCGTTGGATCCCTGCCCGTTCTGCCACGCCGGCGACGAGGGACGGGCCGGCTCCACCGCCGGGCGCGGCAGCGCGGCCGCCAGCGCCGCGGCCTCGCGACGGCGCTCCTGGGCCGCCTCGCGGACCTCGTCGGCCCAGAGCTGGGCCGGGCTGGTGCCCGGCGCCAGGTGCCGTCCCCAGACGTCGGACGGATGCGCGTCCACGGCCCCGGGGGTGTCCTGTCCGGAGTCCAACGGGAGGAACAGCGTGAAGGTGCTGCCGCGCTCCAACTCGCTGTCGGCGTGGATCTCGCCGCCGAGCAGCCGGGCGATCTCCCGGCTGATGGACAGTCCGAGGCCGGTGCCGCCGTACTTGCGGCTGGTGGTGCCGTCCGCCTGCTTGAAGGCCTCGAAGATCTCGCGGAGCTTGTTCTGCGGGATGCCGATGCCGGTGTCGGTGACCGAGAAGGCGATCAGCGGCTCGTCGGGGTCGCTGATGGCGCCGGTCTCCAGCAGCTGCTCCTGGATGTGCTGCGGGATCGGATGCTGTCCGGTGGCGCTGCCGGCGGGCTGGATCAGCAGCTCGACGGCGCCGGAGTCGGTGAACTTCACCGCGTTGGACAGCAGGTTGCGCAGCACCTGCTGGAGCCGCTGCTCGTCGGTGTGCAGGGTCACCGGCAGTTCCGCCGAGACCCGTACCGCGAAGTCCAGCCCCTTGTCCGCGGTGAGCGGACGGAACGTCGCCTCGACGTAGTCGACCAGCTGGACCAGCGCGATCCGGGCCGGGCGGACGTCCATCTTCCCGGCCTCGACCTTGGACAGGTCCAGGATGTCGTTGATCAGCTGGAGCAGGTCGGAACCCGCGCCGTGGATGGTCTCGGCGAACTCGACCTGCTTGGGGCTGAGGTTGCCCTCGGCGTTGTCGGTGAGCAGTTTGGCCAGGATCAGCAGCGAGTTGAGCGGGGTGCGCAGCTCGTGCGACATGTTGGCCAGGAACTCGGACTTGTAGCGCGAGGAGAGTGCGAGCTGCTCCGCGCGCTCCTCCAGAACCTGCCGCGCCTCCTCGATCTCCGAGTTCTTGATCTCGATGTCGCGGTTCTGGGTGGCCAGCAGCTCGGCCTTCTCCTCCAACTCGGCATTGGAGCGCTGCAGTTCCTCCTGCCGGGCCTCCAACTCGGCCGACCGCATCGAGAGTTCGGCGGTGAGCCGCTGGGACTCCAGCAGCAGCCCCTCGGTCTTGGTGTTGACCGAGATGGTGTTGACGGTGACCCCGATCATCTCGGCGATCTGGTCCAGGAAGTCCAGGCTGACCTTGTTGAAGGCGTTGAACGAGGCCAGTTCGATGATGCCCAGCAGCCGGCCCTCGAACAGCACCGGCATCACGATGACGTTGACCGGCGCGGCCTCGCCCAGGCCGGAGGCGATCTTGAGGTAGCCGGGCGGGGCCGAGGTGAGCAGGATCGGCCGCTTCTCCACCGCTGCCTGCCCGATCAGCGACTCGCCGGGCTTGAAGGTGGTCGGCATGGCCCGGCGCTGGTAGCCGTAGGAGCCGATCAGACGCAGGATCAGGTCGCCGTCGTCCTCGTCCTCCGGGACCAGCTCCGGCGGCCGGCTGCCCGGCTGGGCCAGGAAGAAGGCGCCGTGCTGGGCCGAGACCACCGGGGTGAGCTCGCTCATGATCAGCGAGGCCACCGCCTCCAGGTCGCGGCGGCCCTGCATCAGGCCGGAGATCCTGGCGAGGTTGGTCTTCAGCCAGTCCTGCTCCTGGTTGGTGCGGGTGGTCTCGCGCAGGTTGGCGATCATCTGGTTGATGTTGTCCTTGAGCTCGTCGAGCTCTCCGGACGCGTCCACGTCGATCCGCAGGCTGAGGTCGCCCCTGGTCACCGCGGTGGCGACCTGGGCGATGGCGCGCACCTGCCGGGTCAGGTTCCCGGCCAGCTCGTTCACCGACTCGGTGAGGTCCTGCCAGGTGCCGGCCACGCCGGGCACCCGGGCCTGGCCGCCCAGCCGTCCGTCGGTGCCCACCTCGCGGGCGACGCGGGTGACCTCGTCGGCGAACGCCGACAGCTGGTCCACCATGGTGTTGATGGTGGTCTTGAGCTCCAGGATCTCGCCGCGGGCGTCCACGTCGATCTTCTTGGACAGGTCGCCCTTGGCCACCGCGGTGGTCACCAGGGCGATGTTGCGGACCTGCCCGGTCAGGTTGCTGGCCATCTGGTTGACGTTGTCGGTCAGGTCCTTCCAGATGCCGGCCACACCGGCCACCCGGGCCTGCCCGCCCAGGGTCCCGTCGGTGCCCACCTCGCGGGCCACGCGGGTGACCTCGTCGGCGAACGCCGACAGCTGGTCCACCATGGTGTTCATGGTGTCGGCCAGCCCCGCGACCTCGCCCTGGGCCTCGATGGTGATCTTCTTGGACAGGTCGCCGCCGGCCACCGCCTTGGCCACCAGGGCGATGTTGCGGACCTGCCCGGTCAGGTTGCTGGCCATGTAGTTGACGTTGTCGGCCAGGTCGCTCCAGATCCCGGAGACGCCCTTGACCCGGGCCTGGCCGCCCAGGATGCCCTCGGTGCCCACCTCGCGGGCCACCCGGGTCACCTCGTCGGCGAACACCGAGAGCTGGTCGACCATGGTGTTGACGGTGGTGACCAGCTCCAGGATCTCGCCGCGGGCCGAGACGGTGATCTTCTTGGACAGGTCGCCCTTGGCCACGGCCGTGGTGACCTGGGCGATGTTGCGGACCTGCCCGGTCAGGTTGTTGGCCATGAAGTTGACGTTGTCGGTCAGGTCCTTCCAGGTCCCGGAGACCCCGGGGACGGTGGCCTGGCCGCCCAGCGTCCCCTCGGTGCCGACCTCGCGGGCCACCCGGGTCACCTCGTCGGCGAACGCCGACAGCTGGTCGACCATGGTGTTCAGGGTGGTCTTCAGCTCCAGGATCTCGCCGCGGGCGTCGACCGTGATCTTCTGCGACAGGTCGCCCTTGGCCACCGCGGTCGCCACCTGGGCGATGTTGCGGACCTGGCCGGTCAGGTTCCCGGCCATGGAGTTGACGTTCTCGGTGAGGTCCCGCCAGACCCCGGCGGCGCCCGGGACCATCGCCTGGCCGCCCAGGATGCCGTCGGTGCCCACCTCGCGGGCCACCCGGGTCACCTGCTCGGCGAAGCCGGAGAGCTGGTCGACCATGGTGTTGATGGTGTTCTTCAACTCCATGATCTCGCCGCGGGCGTCGACCTCGATGGTCTGCGACAGGTCGCCGCGGGCCACCGCCGTGGTCACCTGGGCGATGTTGCGGACCTGCACGGTCAGGTTGGTCGCCATCAGGTTGACGTTGTCGGTCAGGTCCTTCCAGGTCCCGGCCACGCCCGGGACGGTGGCCTGCCCGCCCAGCCGCCCCTCGGTGCCGACCTCGCGGGCCACCCTGGTGACCTCGGAGGCGAACGAGGAGAGCTGGTCCACCATCGTGTTGACGGTGTTCTTCAACTCCAGCATCTCGCCCGCGACATGGACGGTGACCTTGTTGGACAGGTCGCCCTTGGCGACCGCCGTGGTGACCAGGGCGATGTCGCGCACCTGCGCGGTCAGCCGACTGGCCATCATGTTCACCGAGTCGGTGAGGTCCTTCCAACTGCCGGACACCCCGCGGACCCGGGCCTGGCCGCCGAGCTTTCCCTCGGTGCCGACCTCGATGGCCACCCGGGTCACCTCGTCGGTGAACTCCGACAGCGAGGCCACCAGGCCGTTGACGGTGCGGCCGACCTTGAGGAACTCGCCGCGCAGCGGATGGGTGCCGCCGTCGGGGCCGATGGCGCGCAGCTCCATCCGCTGGTCCAGGTCGCCCTCGGCGATGGAGCCGAGCACCCGGCCGACCTCGGCCATCGGCCGGGCCAGGTCGTCGATCAGGGCGTTGCAGTTGTCCACCGCCGCGCCCCAGGCGCCCTCGCCGGCGCCGACTTCGAGCCGTTCGGAGAGCCGGCCCTCGCGTCCGACCGCCCGGCGGACCCGGGCGAGCTCGCCGGTCAGGTGCTGGTTGCGCTCGGCGATCTCGTTGAAGACCGCGGCGACCTCCGCCATCACCGAGTCGCCGGGAACGGTCATCCTTCTGCGGAAGTTGCCGTCGCGCATGGCCGTCAGCGCGGCGAGCAGCTTGCGCAGGTCCGCCGCGTCGGCGCCCCGGTTCCGGCGGCTCCTGCCGCCACGGGCCGCTGCCGTTGCTGTCGCCCTGCCAGATTCCACCGGGGTCCCTCCAGAGTTGCCGACCGGCACCGTGCCACACCTCACATCCGCCGGGCCCGGTACGTTGTCCGGGGCGGGTGCGGGCGAAGACGCCTGTCCTGTACCCACAATCTAGCGACCATCGGGGGTTGCGTGAGGGGTGGCGCGGGGTATCGGCTTGCCGATCGGGCACGGAGCGACAGTCAAAAAAAGTAACCTTGCGGCCTGAGGGCCGTTGTCCCCAGCACAGAGCAGAGGAGTCACCTCGTGGTCACCGCGCGGGCAGCCGCCACGTTCGAGCCGGTAGGCCGCTCCGTGGCGTCCGCGCGCGGATTCGTCCGCGACACCCTGCAGGGGTGGGGCTTCTCCGAGGTCGTGGACGACGCGGTGGTGCTGGTCAGCGAACTGGTGACCAATGCCGTGGTGCACGCAGGGACGGCGGCCGAGGTGACCTGTCTGCGGGACGAGGCGGGCATCAGGATCGAGGTCGCCGACCGCTATCCCAAGCGCACCGTGCCGCTCTACGACGGCACCTACACCAACGGCGCGGGCGCCCCTGGCGAGGATCCGGCGTTCGAGGTCGGCCCGGCGGAACTGGAGCGCGAGGGAGGGCGCGGTCTGCTGCTGTGCGCCGCCCTTGCGACCCGCTGGGGGGTTGACTACACGCCGACCCGCAAGCGGGTCTGGTTCCGGCTCGACCTCCCGGCCCGGGCCGCCGGCACCCGCTTCGCCGGACCGCAGGTGCCGGACCGGCTGCTGCCCGCAGCCGACTCCGCGGTACTGGTCGCCGTGGTGCGGGTGGACTCCGAGGGCGTGGTGACCGGCTGGAACCAGGACGCCGAGCAGCTGTTCTCGCTGCCCGCGGCCGAGGTGCTGGGCAAGCCGCTCAGCGGTTTCGCGGCCTGGCCGCAGACCCCCGGCACCGGCCTCGGCCTGGAGGAGGCGCTGCGGCTCTCCCGCTGGGAGGGCAGCTACGGGGTGCGCTGCGGCGACGGCCGGACCATCCCGGTGTACGGATCGCATCTGCGGGTCCGCGACAGCGAGGGCGTGGCCTCCACGGTCTGCCTGCTGGTCCGCGACCTGGAGCGGGCCGTGCTGCAGTCCCCGTTCCGCGGCCAGCCGCTGGACGGCATCGCCGGCGGCGCCCAGCACGACAGCGCCGGCAGTCCGACCTCCTTCGACGCCTTCATCGGCTCCCCCGCCCCCGACGACCTGGACGGACTGCTGCAGCGGACCGTCGAGCGGGCCAGGGACATGCTGGACGGCGACGCCGCCTACCTGCTGCTGGCCACCGACGACGAGACCGAGCTGGAGGTACGGGCCAGCTGCGGCCTGCCGTCCGGACGGCAGCGTTTCGCCCGGGTGCCGGTCGAGGCCTGCGCGGGACGCTACGGCTCGGCCCGGCTGCCCGCCGTCCACGACGACCTCACCGACCAGCAGGGCGCGGTCCCGCTGCTGACCGGGACCGGGCTGCGCTCGGTGGTGACCGTGCCGCTGAAGGTCGAGGGCCGGCTCACCGGTTCGCTGGGCGTCGCGGCCCAGGCCACCGGGCAGTACCGCAACGAGGACGCGCTGCGGCTGCAGTTCGCCGCCGACCGGATCGCCCTGGCGGTGGAGAGCGCCCGGCTGACCGAGCTGGAACGGCTGCGCAGGGGCTCGCTGTCGTTCCTGGTGGAGGCGTCGGACCTGCTCGCGGGGACGCTGGAACGGGACCAGACGCTGGCGCTGATGGCCCAGATGACCGTGCCGACGCTGGCCGCCTGGTGCGCCGTCTACACCATCTCCGAGCACTCCTCGCCGGAGCTGGCGTTCGTGCTGCACGAGGACGAGGACCAGATCGACGGGCTGCGGGAGCTGCTGGCCCGGATCCCCCCGCCCGAACCGCTGAACCTGCCCGGTGCCCGCGACTGGCGCGCCCCCGCCGAGGAGGCCCACGACGCCGCGATGCGGGTCTCGCTGCGTAGCCTGGGCCGCGGCGGCACCACCCGGCCCACCCCCGGTTCCGGCCCGGCCACGGCGCTGGCGACGGCGGCGACGGTGGGCGGGGAGACCGTGGTGCTGCCGCTGGTGGCGCGGAACCGGGTGATCGGGATGCTGACCCTGGGCAAGGCCGCCGACGAGAAGTTCCGCCGGGAGATCCTTGAACTCGCCGAGGACCTCTCCCGCAGGGCCGCGCTGGCGCTGGACAACGCCCGGCTGTACTCCGAGCGCACCGCGATCAGCAGGGCGCTGCAGCGCAGCCTGCTGCCGCCGGACCTGCCGAAGATCCCCGGGGTCGAGGTCGAGGTCATCTACCGCGCCGCGGGCGAGGGCAACGAGGTCGGCGGCGACTTCTACGACGTCTTCACCATCCGCGAGGGCACGTACGGCTTCGCCATCGGGGACGTCTGCGGCACCGGACCCGAGGCCGCCTCGGTGACCGGACTGGCCCGGCACTCGCTGCGGCTGCTGGCCCGGGAGGGGCTGTCCGCACCCGAGGTGCTGAAGCGGCTGAACGCGGCGATCCTGGACGAGGGCGCCCGCAGTCGCTTCCTGACGCTGCTGTACGGGGAGATGACGCCCCGTCAGGACGGCACCGTCGAGCTCAGGTCGGTCTGCGCCGGCCATCCGCTGCCGCTGCGGCTGAAGCAGGACGGGACGGTCTCGGCCGCGGCCGAGCCGCAGCCGCTGCTCGGCGTCATCGAGGACCTGGAACTGGTCGAGGAAACCTTCGTCCTCGACCCGGGCGACGTGCTGCTGTGCGTCACCGACGGCATCACCGAGCGCCGCGAGGGCTCCCGGATGCTGGGCGACGACGGGCTGGCCGAGGTGCTGTCCGGCTGCACCGGTCTGACGGCGGGCGCGGTGGCGGCCCGGGTGCTGCGGGCGGTGGAACGGTTCGCCCCGGAGCCCGCCTCCGACGACATGGCCATCCTGGCACTGCGGGTACCCACTCCCTGACAGCGCGTACCAGCCGGCCGACGGCGCGTACCAGCAGGTTGGGTGGGGTTTGTGTGACCCCTGGTGCGGGCGGGGGCGCTTCCCTACGATCATGCGGTGCCCCGATCCGACCGCCCCGCCGTCTCCCGGTCCCGCCGTGCCACGGCCGGCGTCTGCGCCGCCCTGGTACTGCTCGGAGCGTGCGCGGCCGAAGCCCTGCTCGACCCGACCGGGCTGCTCGCCCTGGTGCCCCGGGCCCAGCTGGAGATCGGCCCGGTGCACGGTCCGTGGTCCCTCACCGGGCTGGTGGTGTTCCTGCCGGTGGCTGCCGCCGTCACCGGCTGGACGGCCGCCGTCACCGTCGGCGAGGGCGCCGGGCGGTGGCGGACCCTGCTGCGCGTCTGGGGCACCACCGCACTGGCCGCCGGACTGGCCCGGGGACTGCAACTGCTGGTCGAGGTACCGACCCGGGAGGGCGCCCGGGTGGCGCTGTGGACCTCCGGACTCACGGCCGAGCAGGCCCTGCTGGTGGGCTGGCTGCCGGGGCTGGCCGCACTGCTCTTCGCCCGCGCCGGGGCCAGGAACACCGGCTTCGGCTGGCGCTGGTCGCTGACCGGCACCGCACTGCCGCTCGCCCTGATCGGACCGCTGGTGGGGACGATGCTCTGGGAGGGCTCCCCGGTCGGGGCGTTCTACGGGGAACGGCTGACACTGCGGTCGCTCCCGCTGGGCCCGGGCCGGTTCGCGGTGGAACTGGTGGTCGCCGCCGTGGTCTCGGCCGTGCTGCTGGTGCGCTCGTCCCGGCACTTCGGCTATGCGCGGCCGACCCGGCTGCTGCTCGGCGGCTGGCTGGCGGCGATGGGCGGCGGCGCGGCGGCCGGGCTGGTGCAGACCGCCCTGGCGCTGCCGACCGGCTGGCTGGTCGCACCGCAACTGGCGGTGCGGGTCGGCGCCGGGCTCTCGCTGGGCCTGGCGTTCGGCTGGGGCGTGCTGCCGACGCTGCTGCTGCTCAGCCGGGCGCTGGACGTGATGGCCCGCAGGCGGGTGGTGACGGTCCTCACCTCGGCGGTGGTGCTCGCGCTGGCGTCCTGGAGCCTGTCCGTGGTGACCCCCGCCGAGGCGACCACCACACCGGTCCTCACCGCCGCCGCGGCGGCCACCGCGGGTCAGCCGCTGCCTGCCCTGACCGTACGTCAGGCGAAGGGGACCACGCCCGCCCGGATCGTGGACGCCGAAGGTCGGCAGGTCCTGCTGCGCGGCGTCAACGTCAACCAGCTCGTCGACTACGCACCCGGCAGCTCGGGCAGGCCGACCGTGCAGCCGCTCACCGACGCCGACTTCGCCGCGATGGCGGCGATGGGCTTCGACGTGGTCCGGCTGAGCGTCTCCTGGTCGCTGCTGGAACCGCAGCGCGGCCACTGGGACACCGGCTACCTGAAACGCATCCAGCAGGCCGTGGCGATGGCCGCGGCACACGGGATGTACACCGACATCGACATGCACCAGGACGCCTGGAGCCGCTACATCGGCGCTCCGGCCGGGACGGTCTGCCCGTCCGGCACCGATCCGCTGCTCGGCTACGACGGCGCGCCGCAGTGGGCCACGCTGACCGACGGCGCTTCACCGTGCCAGTTCACCGGACGCGACATCGCGCCTGCGGTGGCCGCGGCTTTCACCAACTTCTACCACGATGTCGACGGCATCCAGGGCGAGTTGGTGCGCACCTGGAGCCTGCTGGCGCGGACCTTCAAGGACGATCCGGCGGTGGCGGGCTACGGCCTGCTCAACGAGCCCGGCTTCGGCGACGACGCCCCGGTGACCTCGTCGGTGCTGCTGGGCGCCTACTACCAGCGGGCGGTGAAGGAGATCCGCGCCCAGGAGTCGGGCGGCTTCCCGCACCTGGTGTTCATCGAGCCGAGCGTGCTCTGGTCGGGGCTGGGCTTCGACGCCGCACCGCCGCAGGGCTTCTCCGACGACCCGTACCTGGTCTTCGCCCCGCACCTCTACAACGAGTCGATCACCATGGACCAGGGCAGCGGGATCACCCTGGTCTCGATCGAGCAGGGCTTCACCCTGGCCGGGCAGCAGGCGGACGCCTACGGAATGCCGCTGTGGATCGGCGAGTGGGGCTGGTTCGGGGACGGCTCCACCGACACCGCGAAGCAGGAACGTTTCGTCCAGGCCGCCGACGCCCAGCAGCTGGGCGACGCCGTCTGGGTCTGGAAGCAGGCCTGCGGTGATCCGCAGAGCGATCCCGCGGCGGCGACCGCGGGGAACGTGGTACGGGTCGACTGCGCCACCGGAAAGGTCCTGCCGGTGGCGGCGTCGGTCACCGCGATCCTGGACCGGCCCTATCCACGCGCCGCACCAGGGCAGTTGACGCAGCTCCGGGTGGACGGCGGCAGCCTGCTGCTGGCCGGCAGCGGCAGGGGCTCCCTCGACGTGTGGTTCCCGGGGAGCGCGAAGCCCGCCGTGCAGCCCGTCGGGGTGACCGGCGTGGAGGTCACCAGGGCGAGCGGTGGCTGGCGGGTGACCGGGCGGACCGCGGGGAGCTACGGACTGACGGTGCGTTGACCCGACCGCGGCGGTTCCCGGTCCCCCTAGCAGCCGCTCGGATGCGCTGTCCGGCGTTCTCCGATAAATGCTTGATTACGTTGGGTTGATTGACCGTCACATACGGGTACTGATCGACTGTCAGGAAAACTCCGATCGACCTCGTCAGCGCGGTATCGAGCGAGGCGGGCAACGGCGCCCGACTACGCAGCGCGCACAGCAGGCACGCCCTCCAACCCACCCTGGTACCAGTCGAAAGGAGCCCCCGTGAGCAACGAAGCCGCGGTGGCACAGAACCGCACCGCCTCCCCCGCGCCCGCCTCCCTCGGATCGGCAGCCGCTCCGCTCGGCTACCTCGCCCTCGGCCTCACCCTCCTCGCCTTCGGCCTGCTCAGCACCGGCGTCCTCAACGGCGCCGGCGTCAAGGACGCCGGCAGCCTGGCGCTGTTCGTCGGCGGTGTCACCCTCTTCGTCTCCGGCCTGCTGGAGTTCCGCGGCGGCAGCGCGGCCACCGGCACCGCGTTCCTCGCGCTCGGTGCCTTCTGGGTCACCTGGGCCCAGGCCGCACCGGCAGGAAAGGACGCGACCGGACTCTTCCTGCTGCTCTGGGCCCTGCTGGCACTGACCCTGACCCTCGCCCACTGGTCCGGCGGCGACCTGGTGCGCGGGGTCTACGCCCTGTTCACCGTCGCCCTGGTCCTGCTCGCCGTCAGCACGCTGGGCGGAAACGAAACGGTGGGGAAGGCCGCCGGCTGGGTGGCGGCCGCGGCCGGACTGCTCGCCTGGTACAGCGCGACCTCGGCACTCGCCGGCGGAGCCTGGGGCCGGGTGTCCCTCCCGGT
The DNA here is from genome assembly GCF_000719095.1 of Streptacidiphilus jeojiense. GTDB lineage: Bacteria > Actinomycetota > Actinomycetes > Streptomycetales > Streptomycetaceae > Streptacidiphilus > Streptacidiphilus jeojiensis. The sequence goes on from NZ_JOEH01000019.1 coordinate 274,410, forward strand.
CCGCTGACCGCACGGCGCGCACCGGGGGGCGCAGCAGCCGGCCTCAGCCCACCGGCTCGCTGACGGTACGGGGGTCGGCCACCTTTCGGGGCGGTCGGCCCTCGCCGTCGCCGTCCCGGCGGCCCAGCAGCCGTCGCGCCAGCCACTGCACCAGGTAGGAGAGCAGCAACAGGACCACCGCGGCCACTCCGTCGAGCCAGAAGTGGTTGGCCGTCACCACCACCACGGCCACGGTGATCACCGGGTGGGCGACGATCAGCCAGCGCCAGCGGCTGGGGCTGATCCGCACCACGGCGACCGCGACCATGACGCACCAGGCGACGTGCACCGAGGGCATGGCGGAGTAGGAGTCCGCCTGCAGCCCGGCGACCGTGGTCCCGTACACCGACTGCCCGTAGACCAGGGCCGTGTCCACCATCCCGCCGCCCGGCAGCAGCCGCGGCGGCGCCACCGGTACCAGCTGCACCGCCAGCGAGGCGGCGGTGACCAGGATCAGGGTCGTCCGCACCCAGGTGTAGGACTCCCGATGACGCAGGAACACCCAGGCCAGCAGGGCGACCATGGCGCCGAAGTGCATGGTCGCGTAGTAGTAGTTGGCCCCCTGGACCAGCCAGGGGTGCGGAAGCACCCAGTGCTGCAGGGTGTACTCGCTGGGCAGACCGATCGTCCGCTCGGTGTTCCAGATCCACTCGCCGCGCGTCACCGCGTCCTGCGTGCCCATGACGCTGAGCTGGCCGGCGAACTGCCAGAGCGCGAACAGGCCGATCACCGTCGCGGCCTCACGCAGCACCAGCCCGGCGCCGACCCGGCCCGAGCGGCGCGTCAGCACGGACGCCGCGTACACCGCGGCACCGACCGCCCCGGCGGACTGCCAGGACAGGGTGAGGTTCTGCATGGTGGGTGCCCTTTCCCCGTTGCTGCCTCACCGTAGCCGCCGCCACCGACAGCTCGCAGGTCGGGGTGGTCCGCGCGGGGTGCTGCCGCCGTCCCCGGGGTGTCGCCCGGACGTCACCCGGGAGTCGACCGGACGCCACTCCGGCATGGCCGGCGCTTCGCTCAACCGGTGGTGAGCGGGTGTCGGATCAGCAGGCTGGCCTCGACCGGGACGTCGCCGATCGCGGCGTAGCTGTGCGGGCCGTCGGACACCCAGGACGCGTGCTCTCCCGTGGCCACCACCTGCGGCGCGGCGACCGGCCCCACCCTGGCCGTCCCGGAGAACACGGTGAGGTACTCGACCACACCCGGCGCATGGGCCGGGGAGACTTGGACCGCGCCGGGCCGGATGGTCAACCGGTAGAGCTCGGTGCTGACCGCGCCGTCGCGGAACACCTCGAGCAGCTTCGCGCTCACCGCCTCGCCCTCGACCGTGGGGGCCGCCTCCGGCGCGGAGAGCAGCGCGGCGAGCGGCACGCCCAGCTGACCGGCGATGGCGTAGAGGGTCTCGGCCGTCGGGTTGCGCGTCCCGGTCTCCAGACCGGAGAGCGTGGCCTTGCCGATACCGGCCCGACGGGCCAACTCCGAGAGGCTCAGGCCGCGTTCGCCCCTGAGCCGACGGATGAGCAGCCCGGTCCCGGCGGCGGCCTCCGCCGTCCACCGGTTTCCCTGCGCGTCCTGCTCCTCGGCAGCGCTCCGCTCGACCATGGCGCCCAGTATCCCGGATGGCCTATCGTTCCATAAACGGAACGCCAGGGGACGAGGGAGATCGATGAAGCGCGTGGAGGACCTGGGCAGGCCGTTGAGCGCGGGCCTGGTCACCGCCGTGGTGGGCTTCGCCAGCTCGTTCGTGGTGGTCCTGACCGGGCTGCGCAGCGTCGGGGCCGATCGGGACCAGGCCGAGTCCGGGCTGCTGCTGCTCTGCGTGGCGATGGGCGGCCTGGCCGTCGTGCTGGGGCTGCGCTACCGGCAGCCGCTGAGTTTCGCCTGGTCCACACCCGGGGCCGCGCTGCTCATCAGCGCCGGGCTCCAGACCGGCGGCTATCCCGCGGCCGTAGGCGCGTTCCTGATCAGCGGACTGCTGATCGCCCTCACCGGGCTGTGGGCCCCGCTGGGGCGCCTGATCGCCGCGATACCCGGGCCGCTGGCGACCGCGCTGCTGGCCGGCGTGCTGCTGCCGCTGTGCCTGGCACCGGTCCATGCGGCCGTCAAGCTCCCCGCCCTCGCCCTGCCGGTCATCGCCGTCTGGGCCCTGCTCACCAGGTTCGCCCGGCGCTGGGCCACTCCGGGCGCGCTGGTCGCCACCGTCGTCGTGCTGGTGCTGCGCCCGGCCGGTCTGTCCATGGCAGGAGCGGGGCTGCTGCCGTCACTCACCTTCACCGCACCGGCCTTCCACCTCGGCGCCGTGGCCGGGATCGCGCTGCCGCTGTACGTGATCACCATGGCCGCGCAGAACGTACCCGGCCTGGCCGTGCTGACCCACTTCGGCTACCGGCCGCCGTTCCGGACCGCGCTGCTGGGCAGCGGGCTGGCGACGGCAGCCGGAGCCGTCGGCGGCGCCTACATGGTGAATCTCGCCGCCATCACCGCGGCCCTGGCCGCCGGACCCGACGCCCATCCGGACCGGTCGCGCCGCTGGATCGCCTCGGTGACCGCCGGCGCGCTCTACATCGTGCTCGGCCTCAGCGCCGGCGTGTCCACGGCGCTGCTGGTCGCCGCTCCCCCGCTGCTGATCGAGACGGTCGCCGGGCTCGCCCTGCTGGGCACCCTCGGCTCGGCCCTGGGTGCGGCGGTCGCCGAGGAGAAGGGACGCGAGGCGGCCGTGGTCACCTTCGTGGTCACCGCGTCCGGAGTCTCCGCGCTCGGCATCGGATCCCCGTTCTGGGGTCTGGTCGCCGGGCTGGCCTTCTACGCACTGGGACTGGAACGGGTGATCCGCCACAGGCCGGCCACCTCGTAGTACACGCCGTTGACGACCTGCAGCAGCACCAGGGTGACCGGCCACAGCAGCCCGCCGAGACCGGGCACGACGTCCACCGGCAGCGTGTAGGCCATCAGCACCCGCACCGCGCCGTCCAGGATCATGGCCACGCCCCAGATCGCGGTCGAGACCCGCCAGATCCGCCGGAACCGTGCGGAGTCCTGCCAGAGCACGTCCCAGGAGGTGCCGTCGGAGCGGAACCTGCCCTCCAGCAGCGGCCGCGCCCCCACGAAGGCCAGCGGGCGGCTCGTCCGCACCGTCCAGAGGAACCACAGCCCGGCAACGCCGGTCACCCAGCCGTCCTTGGCCAGCATGAACCGGGTGCTGCCGCTGACCAGCGACGCCGCCAGGGCCAGCAGCATCACGGCGGCGACATAGGCGGCCATACCGTCCAGCCGGCGTTCGCGACGGTACTGGAGCAGGGCGCTGAGGAGCGGGACCAGCGTGGAGACGATCAGCGCGGCGTAGGTGCTCAGCCCGGCGGCCCGCAGACCGTAGAAGGCACCGATGGGGAGCGCCACGTCGGCCAGCAGGACCAGGACCGTGCGCCGTCCGCTGGGGCCGGTGGGGCGGGCGGGTGCGGCGGCGGACGGCGTCATGGCAACCTCCTGGTGGCCAGCCCGACCCAGGTGGTGATCTCCCGCACGCACTCGTCGACGGTCAGCCCCGCCGGCTGGAACATCCGGGCGATCGCCGCGTCGATCCCGGACTTGATCGTCAGCCCCATCAGCCGGACGTCGAACTCGCGGAACTCGCCGCTCTGCTGACCAGCAGTCAGAATCGGCTCGAGTTCGGTGAGGTTGGCCTCGGCCGAGGCCTCGGGTCCGTAGCGCAGCCCGCCCTCGTCGTCCCGGGCGTTCATCGAGATCTCGTAGAGGGCCCGTACCTGACCGGGGTAGGCGGCGATCCAGCGGAGCTGGGCCTCGATCCGGGCGTGCAGCCGGCCGGTCGCGGTCGTCTCGGCCGCCACCTGTTCGCCGATCGCCCGCTGGGCCCCGGTCCCCACCTCGACCAGGACCTGCTCCATGAGCTCGTCGCGGCTGCCGAAGTGGTACGAGATCAACCGGGTGCTGGAGAGACCGGCCTGCTGGGCGATCCGGCTGAAGGTCGCCCGGGCGTAGCCCTCCTCGGCGATGACCTCGATCGTCGCCGCCACGATCTGCGCCCTGCGCGCCGTCGCGGCCAGGGACCGCGACGGTGGCGCATCCTGCCCGGAGCCGCCACTCGTTACTCGCACGAGTCAAAAATTACTCGCGCGAGTAACAGGTGGCAAGGCGAACGGGCCGAGCCGTCACATATTGATCATGTGCCCGGCGAGACCGTGGATCGCCTCCTTGACCGCCTCGCCCAGCGTCGGGTGGGCGTGGACATTGCGTGCGACCTCGTGCACCGTCAGGTCCCACTGCTGCGCCAGCGTCAGCTCCGGGAGCAGCTCGGTCACCTCGGGCCCGATCAGGTGCGCGCCCAGCAGCTCGCCGTACTTCCCGTCGCTGATCACCTTGACGAAGCCGACCGGGTCCCCGAGACCGTGCGCCTTGCCGTTGGCCGTGAAGGGGAACTTCACCACCTTGACGTCGTACCCCTGCTCACGCGCCTGCGCCTCGGTCCAGCCGAAGCTGGCGATCTGCGGCTGGCAGTAGGTCGCCCGCGGCACCATGACGAAGTCGATCTCCATGGTCTCCGCACCGGCGATCGTCTCGGCCGCGATCACGGCCATCGTCTCGGCGGCGTGCGCCAGCATCAGCTTGGCGGTGACATCACCGATCGCGTAGATGTGCGGCACGTTGGTGCGACCACGCCCGTCCACGTCGATGGCACCGCGCTCGGTCAGCCCGACACCGGTGCTCTCCAGGCCGTATCCGGTCACCCGCGGCGCGAAGCCAATCGCCTGCAGGACCTTGTCCGCCTCCAGGACCTGCTGCTGCCCGTTCTTGCTGACGGTGACCCGCACCTTGGCAGCGGGGTCGCTGTCGTCGATCGACTCCACCCGGGTGGAGGTCAGCACGTCGATGCCCAGACGGCGGTAGCGCTTGGCCAGCTCGGCCGAGACCTCGGCGTCCTCCAGCGGCACCATCCGGTCGAGGAACTCGACGATGGTCACCTTCACGCCGTAGTTGTGCAGCACATAGGCGAACTCGACCCCGATGGCGCCGGCACCCGCGATCACGATGCTCTCGGGGAGGGCGTCGGTGAGGATCTGCTCCTCGTAGGTGACGACCCGGTCGCTCAACGAGGTGCCCGGCAGCAGACGCGTGGTCGCACCCGCGGCGATGATGCAGTGGTCGAAGGTCACCGTCTCGGTGCCACCCGCCCGCAGGGCCACCTGCAGGGTGTGGTCGTCGGTGAAGGTGCCGCGGCCGTCGTACTCGGTGATGCCGTTCTTCTTCATCAGGTAGTGCACGCCGGCGACCCGCCCCTCGGCGACCTTGCGGCTGCGGAGGTACGCCTCGCGGTAGTCGAAGGTGACGGTGCCCTCGACCTTGATGCCGAAGGTCTTGGCCTCCTGCGTGAAGATGTGCGCCAGCTCGGCGTTCCGCAGCAGCGCCTTGGAGGGGATGCAGCCCACGTTGAGGCATACGCCGCCCCAGTACTTCTCCTCGATGACCGCCACCCGCTTGCCCAGCTGGGCCGAGCGGACAGCGGCGGTGTAGCCGCCGGGGCCGGCACCGAGAACCACGACGTCAAAATGTGTACTCATAGTCCACAGCCTAGGCAGCCCGGAGGGAACAGAGACGGCATTCCGGGCAGGCGTGCCGACTCTCACACGACGCGCGACGCAGCCTCGCCGGCGTCCTCGCCGCCGAGCTCGTACACCAGGGCGAACCCGTGGCCCGGCAGGATCTCGGCGGTGCCGGACAGGCCCACCAGATCACCGGTCCCGGAACCCGGCAGGATCGTCAGCCGCATGGTGTTGTCGTCGCCGTTGGCCATCGCCGAGTGCAGCAGGCAGAAGCTTCCCTTCAACCCGTCGAACCCGACCTCCAGCCGCTCCACCGCGACGTACGCCGAGACGTCCTCCCCAACACCGAGCATCACCGCCTCCAGCGCGCTGCTCCCGGACAGCTCACCGGTGAACGTCTTCGCAGCCTGGGTACGCTGCAACTGCGCCCCGTGCCAGTCCCCCGGCTGCCCCTCCCAGCTGTCGATGGTGAACGCGCTGGTCACTCGCCTGGACATGGAAACTCCCGCTCCTCGACGGCCAACGGCCGGCCGAACCTGCTGAGGCCGAATCAAAGCCTGCGGGAAACCCTAGTCCGGGCCGGCTGCCGCGACCGAGAGGATCGATCATGTCGCCGGAGATCCCCACCGTGGAAACCCAGCTGCAGACATCCGATCCCTCGGCGTAGCGTCGTCCAATGACCGATCTCCGTACCGTGCGGACCTTCTACGACGAACTCGCCGACGACTACCACTTCCTGTACGGCGACTGGGATGCGAGTGTGCAGCGCCAAGGCGTCGCGCTGGACCGGATACTCCGTGCCGAACTGGGCGACCAACCGCGGCAGATCTGGGACTGCGCCTGCGGAATCGGCACCCAGGCGATCGGCCTGGCGACGCAGGGACATCAAGTGGTCGGCACCGACCTCAGCCCGAGCGCCGCCGCGCGGGCCGGCGCGGAAGCCCGCTCACGCGGCCTCACTCTGCCGACCGCAGCCGCGGACATGCGCCACCTGCCGGTGACCCCGGGCGGATTCGACGCCGTCGTCTGCGCGGACAACGCGCTGGCGCACCTGCTCAGCCGAGACGACATCGCCGCCGCTCTGCGCACCATGCGAACCGCGTTGCGCGAGGACGGCCTGCTGCTCCTCAGCATGCGGGGCTACGACCAGATCCGCACCGACCACCCTTCAGCGACACCGCCCCAGGTCGCCCACACCGCCAGGGGACGCATCATCAGTTTCCAGCTCTGGCACTGGCACGAGGACGGAGAGCGGTACGACCTGGAGCACATCCAACTGCACCCAGCAGCCGGCCCCAACGGCCCGGGGGCCGAGGACTGGACGGTGCGTACCCGCCGCACCACCTCCTGGGCGCTGACCCGGGACGAGGTCGCCGCAGCGGTTGCGGATGCCGGCTTCCGGGACATCACCTGGCGACTCCCGGAAGACACCGGCTTCTTCCAACCTCTGCTCGTCGCCCGAGCACCGCGGAACGGGGGCTGAGCGCTGTCGTTGGAGGAATGAACGGGCGCAGTAGGGCAGTTGGAGCGTGGCGACAGCACGGCCGGGCTGACGCCCAGTCACTACCGAACCAACGCGGAAGGCCGTCCCATGCCCCTGCTTCGCCTCGGCGTCTCACTTCAGCCGCGCTGGCCGATCGACGACGGAGCCGGCGTGCTCCATGCCGCACGCCGCGCGGAGGAGCTGGGCTTCGACCATGTCGCAGTCGGAAACCGCCTCCTGGACAGCGGGTTCGGCCTCGACAACGACCCGCTCGTGCTGTTGGCGGCTGTCGCGGGCACAACGACACGCCTGCGGCTGCTCACGGCGGGGTCTGTTTTGCTGCCGAGCCCCCGTCCTGTGGCCGGGTGATCGGTGTGTGTTCGCTCCCGGTGATCCACCACCACTTCCATGGGGCTCGTTGGTGTGTTGGTGGCTGGGGTGGCTCGCTCCGCTCGCGGCCAACTACGAGGAGCCGGGGCGGCGGG